>NZ_JBMVDG010000001.1:0-1141283 GCF_049541695.1 Mycobacterium sp. NPDC050041
CCTGAGCAACCACCCCGCCCCAAAACACCCCCAACCCCACCCCCCCCACGTCCGTTGAAAAAAAAACCCCCCCCCCCCCCCCCCCCCCCCGCGGGCGGGGCGCCCCCCCCCCCCCCCCCCCCCCCCACGACGTACTTGAAGCTCGTTTAGACCGCCGTCACTCCGACAGCCTGAGGTCCCTTGGCGCCCTGTTCGATCTCGAACTGGACACGCTGGTTCTCTTCGAGCGACCGGAATCCGCTTCCGCTGATCTCCGAGTAGTGGACGAACACGTCAGCCGCGCCACCGTCCGGGGCGATGAAACCGAAGCCCTTGTCGCCGTTGAACCATTTCACAGTTCCCTGTGCCATACGCTTTTCACATTCTCTCATTGAACGGATGCAGAACACACCCAACACAAGGGTAGCACGCCCACCGCCCCGACGCGGCCATCGTCTTTTTCTGCGAATCAAGGAAATTCGTGCGCGCCCGGCAATTCGGCCGCGTGCCGGTTACGCGCGACTACTCCGCCGTGTACCGTTGAATGTGAACGGTTTGTGACGCCGTCCGAACCGATTCGCATCTCGACGCCCGTAATTCTCGCGCGCCGGATCGATCTGGAAGCGAGGACACCGGCCATGGTGTACGCACACGAAAGCATTGTCCGCCAACTGAACTCGTTGTTGTGAGCGCGACTGACCGGCGGGGGTCCAACAACCCCATCCGGCTCACTCTCGCCTCGGAGCTCGGCAACTACCTCGACGGCGCCTGGTGGCCTTACACCGCGTCGATCGCCCGTGAACTGCCCGACCTCATCGAGGCCGTGAGCACCCGGCTGGGCGACATCGTGGACCTCGACGTCAACTGGTCGTCGCTGCAGGGCGCTCCGGACCTGAATCCGATGCCCTTCGGCGGGAAGGTGCCGCTGCCCGGTGCGCGGATCCGTCAGCAGCGGGTCATCTCCATCACCGGCAAGCAGGGCCGGGCGAACCTGTTGGTCGTCCCATCGAGGACCACCCGAGCGCTGGCCGTGATGGTGCTGCGGCACGCCGCGTCACTGCCGATCGAGTACGGCCACGCCGACACCTCGGCGTGCCGGACCGCCGAAGAGGTCGTCCGCAACGCCCGCGCGGAGTGCGCGCAGCGTGCGCTGGCCGGACGCACCAAGACGTCGGCAGTCGACACCAAGGATTGAGCTAGGACCTGAGCTAGGAGCGCCAGAACCGGCGCACCTTCCTCGTCCGCTCGTCGCCCTCCACGTCGGCCCAGTCCCCTGCGGCATACGACATCGGTTTCGCCCCCGTGCGGCAGATGTCCAGCGTGCCGTCGTGATGCTTGACGTACGCGTCGCCGAAGCGCATGTATTTGTCGGTAGCGCCGTCTGGCAGCGTCACTTTCACGGTCATGGGGTACACCTCCGGATCAGCCGACGGCGCACGGGCCGTCCGGGCGAGAATGGATCGATCACACACGCGCACAACGCAACAGCCGATACGCGCGGAGTCTCAGAATCGTGTCGTCGGCGAATCAGGACGCACGACACACGGTGGGCGAAGTCATCGGACTTCTCTCGTAGCCGGGCGGATTCGCTCGAGATCGAGCTGCCCGATACCACGACGGTACGCCTGTTTACCGTCGGGGGTAGGGTAACGGCATGGGCCAACAACAACTTTCACTCGGCGTCCTGGCCCATTCCCGCAAGCCGGACGAGCGTCGGTTGCCCCTTCACCCGGCACACCTGAGCCGGATCGAACCCGAACTCAGGGCCCGCATCCTGCTCGAGCGTGGCTACGGCGAGGACTTCGGCGCCACCGAAGCGGAACTCACCGAACTGGTGGCCGGCGTCAAGAGCCGCGAGGAGATCATCGCCGGCAGCGACGTCATCCTGCTGCCCAAGGTGCAGGCCGAGGACCTCGCGGAGTTCGGCGACGGCGCCATCGTCCTCGGCTGGCCACACTGCGTGCAGGACGCCGCGCTCACCCAGATCGCCATCGACCGCAAGCAGACGCTGATCGCCTTCGAGGCGATGAACCACTGGCAGGCAGACGGCGGCTTCGGACTGCATGTCTTCCACAAGAACAACGAACTCGCCGGCTACTGCTCGGTGCTGCACGCGATGGCGCTCGCCGGTGTCACCGGCACCTACGGCAGGCGGCTGCAAGCGACGGTCATCGGCTTCGGCGCCACCGCACGCGGCGCGGTCACCGCGCTCAACGCCCACGGCATCGACGGCGTGCGCGTCCTCACCACCCGCGACGTCGCCGCCGTAGCCTCGCCCATCCCCGGCACCCAGATCGTCCAGATGGGTCAACACGAGGACGATCCCGACCACATATGGGCCGACACCCCCGAGGGCGGCGAGATCCCTGTCGCCCGGTTCCTCGCCGACAACGACATCGTCGTCAACTGCGTGCTGCAGAACCCCGAGAAGCCACTGATCTTCGTCACCGAGGACGACCTGCCGTCGTTCTCGCCCGGCAGCCTCCTCATCGACGTCTCCTGCGACGCGGGCATGGGGTTCTCCTGGGCGCAGCCCACATCCTTCGCCGATCCGATCATCGAGGTCGGCGACCGGCTGCTCTACTACGCCGTCGACCACAGCCCGTCCTACCTGTGGAACTCGGCGACCTGGGAGATCAGCGAGGCCCTGCTGCCGCACCTGGACACGGTGCTCGCCGGACCCGACGCCTGGGCCGAAAGCGCGACGATCCGCCGCGCCATCGAGATCCGCGACGGCGTCGTGCAGAATCCCGCGATCCTGGCCTTCCAGGACCGCGAGAAGGAGTACCCGCACCCGGTGCGGTCGAGCTGAGTCGTCCGAACAATCGCCCCCGGCGCGGATCGGTCGTACCGTGAATCCATGCCCGAAGCGATCGACGTCGCCCACCCGCCACAAGCCGTCCTCAACGTCGTCAACCGCGGGCTCCGGCTGGCGCTGCGCTCCCCGCTCGGCGCCGCGCTCAAGGAGTTCATGCTCGTCGGGTTCAACGGCCGCAAGACCGGCAGGCGCTTCTCCGTCCCCGTCAGCGCCCATCACATCGACGGCGACCTCTACGTGATCCTCGAGGCCGGCTGGAAGCACAACTTCCGCGACGGCGCACCCGCCGACGTCTCCTACGCCGGCAAGACGACGGCCATGCAGGGCCAGCTGATCAGCGACACCGCCGCCGTGGCCGACCTGGTGCACCGCGCCGCCGAGTCCTACGGCGCCAAGAAGGCGCAGCGCACCATGGGCCTGAAGTTCCCCGGCGACGCGGTCCCGTCGCTGCAGGACTTCACCGAAGCCGCGCAACGCCTCGGCATCGCCGTCATCCGGCTGACGCCGGCCCGCTGACGTGACCGATCGCAACGTGCTCGGCGGCCCGCTGCAGGAATGCAGCACCGATCCGATGACCGGGTTCTTCCGGGACGGCTGCTGCAGCACCGGGCCCGAGGACGTCGGCGTGCACACCATCTGCGCGGTGATGAGCCGCGAGTTCCTCGACCACCAGATGTCCATCGGCAACGACCTGTCGACGCCGAGGCCGGAATTCCGGTTCCCCGGCCTCAGTCCCGGCGACCGCTGGTGCGTCACCGCACGCAACTGGATGCTGGCCCACCAGGACGGCTGCGCCGCGCCCGTGGTGCTGGCCGCGACCCACGAGTCGACGCTCGCGCTGGTGGCGCTGGACATCTTGCAGCAGCACGCCGTCGATGTGCCCGACCACATCGGCGACCTCTGAGCTCACCCTGCCCGACCCTCGAAGGAGATACCCATGCCCTCATCCGTCGACGAGCTGATGGTCGCCAACCTGATCGAGGTCTTCAACGAACGCGACGCGACGACCCGGCAGGCGGCGATCGATCGCACCTACGCCGCCGACGTCCGCTGGACCGACGAGGACGGTGTCAGCACGGGCCGCGAAGCGCTCGAAGCCAAATGCGTTGCGCTGCAGAGTAATCTCGGCGACCTCCAGTTCGTCGCCGCAGGCCCGGTGCACGCGCTCCCCGGCTTCGGCCACCTCGCATGGCAACTGGTCACTGCCGACGGCAACGTCGCGATGGCCGGCTTCGACGCCGCCCTGGTCAACGACGGCGTCATCACCGACCTCTACACGGTGCTCATCCCCCCGCAGCAGTAAAAGCTGCGCAGGGCACCCGAGGCGCGGCCCTAGACTGGCCAGCCATGGCCACCCCGCCCAACTTCGCCGACCTGCCGCGCGCCTGGCAACCACGCTTCGAGTTCTTCCACGCCTACGGGCCGACGTCCACACCGCAGGGGCGCGAGGCGTACCGCGCGTTGCCGTTCGGCGCCAAGATGCGCATCGGCACCAACTTCCTGGCGTTCCTGTTCGGTCCGATCTACTTCTTCGTCAAGGGCATGTGGCGCAAGGGACTGACGCTGCTGGGCATCGGGGTGGCGCTGGGCGTGCTCGCCTACGGGGTCGAGCTGCCCGAGTTCGTGGACCGGGCGATCAACTTCGTCGTGCCCGCCATCGCCATGACCACCGCAAACTTCGCCTACTACCTTCAGGTGACACGGAACAGCGAGTCGTGGAACCCGTTCGAAGGTCAGGGCCGCCGCACATCGTGACCGCACCGAGCGCGTTCCGCTACCCGCCCACCGACGGCGGACGGCTCCGGCTGCGGAACCGCGTGCGGCGGCTCACCGGCTTCGACCTGCTGCCCTCCGATGCGACGGCGGACGGGTTCATCGCCGGCCTGAACGAGGGCGACCCCGTCGCCGAACGCTTCGTCGCCGAGACCTATCACGGCGAACTCGGCGCCAGGAAGGCCCGCGACCTCGTCGAGCGGGCCCAGCGCGTCGGCATCGACCGAGTGCCCGAGGCGCCCGCATCGATGCGCGCACTGTTCGACGAGTTCGAGCAGCTCCCGGACTGGGTCGACCCGGAACTCGTCGAGGAAGGCGCGGCGGTGTGGCGCCGCTGGGCCTACGCACTCGGCGCGCTCGGCAACGCCGGCACCAACGACACCT
This sequence comes from Mycobacterium sp. NPDC050041, assembly GCF_049541695.1. Classification (NCBI taxonomy): domain Bacteria; kingdom Bacillati; phylum Actinomycetota; class Actinomycetes; order Mycobacteriales; family Mycobacteriaceae; genus Mycobacterium; species Mycobacterium sp. NPDC050041. Next base: position 4,955 of record NZ_JBMVDG010000001.1, read on the forward strand.
ACACGGAGGCCTGGTTGGCAGTGCCGCTGTCGCTGTCGGGCGGCTACGCCGGTGACCGCGCGCTGCACCGCTATCTGGAGACGTCGCGGTGGTGGATCGAGGTCTGCCGGCCCGGCGCGATCCTGACCCCGGGATCGTTGGGCCGCAACATCTCTCTGCACGTGCGCATCATGCATGTCAGCGTGCGCGACCGGGTCCGCAAGCACCCGGAGTGGGACGCCGAACGCTGGGGCCTGCCGATCAGCCAGTCGGCGATGCTGTTGACCCTGCTGGGCGGCAGCATCGCGCCCGCGTTCGGGCTGTTCCTGCTCGGCCACCTGACCAGCCCCCGCGAGATGCGGGCCGTGCTGCACTTCAACCGGTACTGCGGGCATCTGGTCGGCGTGCGCTGCGACGGCTGGTTCCCCGAGACCGTCGCCGACGCCTGGCGGATCCTGTTCATGGCCGACGCCGCCCGCAGCTACGACAGCGCCGACAACGGAGCCGAACTCGTCGAGTCCTTCGTCCCGGCATTCGCCCCGAAGCCGAGTCATTCTGGGCTGCAGAGGATTCGCGCGCAGTACCACTACCGCGTGCAGGCCGGCTACCTCGGGCTGTACATGTTGCCGTGGAACCGGTCGCGCTACCGGCTGCCGTCGGCACTGCCTGGCATCCTGCTGCTACTGCTGCGTTTTCCGCTCATCGCCGTCCTCGAGATCGCGCGTCGCGTCTCACCCGCGCTGGATCGGCGGTGGCAGCGGTGGAATCTGCGGCGCTGGGAGCGCTGGCTCGAGTGGCAGTCCTCCGGTAGGGCGGCGGCGTTCGAGGCGGCGGCGCCGCTGCGACGGTGAGCGCGTCAACCTTTGTTGACGCGCGCGGGTGCGGTGTCCACCGCTGAAACCGACGTGGTGTCCGCGGCCCCATCGGCCCGCTCCTGGGGGTACCGTCGAACCATCGGGACCACTCAGGCCCCCAATCAAAGGGCCGACAATGTCTGACAAGTCACCCCGACAGTCCATGACCAAGAAGTCAGGAAAGTCGCTCAAGGAGAAACGCGCGGTCAAGCAGGACAAGGCGGCACGCGCAGCATCCTCGGCCGAAGCGCTGTTCGACAACAAGAAGCGCTGACGCAAAAGGTTTTCCGGCCGACCGGGGTCAGCCGCTCGCGCCGTTGACCACCGGCTCGGTGATCATCCCCCGCTCGACGCCCCAGATCGTCGCGATGGCCCGGTATTCGCCGGTGCCGATCAGGTGCTCGAGCGCCGCCCGCAGCGACTCGCCGAGTTCCGAGTCCTTCGCGACCGGCCAGCCGTAGGGCGCCGAGTCGAACACGTCACCGGCCGCCTCCAGGTCACCCCGGCTGAGCTTGATCGCGAAGCCCGTCACCGGTGAGTCGGCCGACATCGCGTCGACCTCGCCCTTCACCAGCGCCGCCGTCACCTCGTCCTGGCTGGTGTAGACGACCTTCTCGATCGCCGGCAGCCCCGCCGCCACGCACTCGCCGCTCTTGTTCGGGATCTCCTTGGTCTCCTGCAGCGTCCCGAACGCCACCGCGACCCGCAGCCCACACGCCGAACTCGGATCGAGGAACGACTGCGGCCGCTGCGCCCACAGCGTGCCTGCCTGCAGGTACGTCACGAAGTCGACCATCCGCTCACGGTCCGTCGTGTCGGTGAGCGCCGACATGCCGACGTTGAAGCTGCCGCCCTGCACCGACGGGAGGATGCTCTCGAAGGCGGTGTCCCGGTAGTCCGGCACCAGGCCGAGCACCCGGGCGACCGCGTTCATCAGGTCGACGTCGAAGCCGACGATCTGCCCGTCCGCGTTCTTGAACTCCATCGGCGCGTACGGGGTGTTGACGCCGATCACCAGCCGGCCCGTCGACCGGATGTCGTCGGGCACCGTCGCGGCGATCTCCGGCACGGCGCCCAGCTGCGGTCCCGGCGGCACCGTCGGCTCGGCGACGCTGGCCGGCCGTGCCTCGTTCGACGACCCCCGCCACTGCCACACCCCGAACGTGCCTGCGGCCGCCACCAGCACCAGCGCACTCGTCACCGCCAACACACGCTTGGACACGCTGCGCCGCGGCACGATCGTCCGTCGCGCTGTCACAGGCCGCCGTGCCGCATGCCTGCCCGACCGCGTGGTGCGCACCGGCACGCTCAGCGCCGTGCGTGCCGCAGCGGCAAGCTCACCCGCTGACTGGAACCGCTTGGCGGGCTTCTTCGCCATCCCCTTGGCGATCACCTCGTCGAACGCCGCCAGCCGCGGGTCGATCGCCGACGGTCTGGGCACCGGCGACACCATGTGCCCGGCGATCTGCTGCTCCAGACTGTCCGCGGGATAGGGCCGCGAGCCCGTCAGGCACTCGTAGAGCACGCACGCCAGGGCGTACACGTCGACGCGCCAGTCGATCTTGCCGCCCTCGAACCGCTCCGGCGCCATGTACGCCAGCGTGCCCAGCGTGCTGCCCGCGGTCGTCATGCCCGACTCGCCCGCCGACCGTGCCAGCCCGAAGTCGATCAGATACACGAAGTCACGATCGGTGATCAAGATGTTCGACGGCTTCACGTCGCGGTGAATGAGGTCCGAGCCGTGCGCGGCGTCGAGCGCACAGGCCACCTGCTCGACGACCGTCACCACGAACGTCGGGTCCAGCGGCTTGTCCCTCTCGCTGAGCATCGTGCCCAGGTTGCGGCCGTCGATCAGCCGCATGTCCAGGTAGAGCCGGCCGTCGATCTCGCCGAATCCGTGGATCGGCACGACGTGCGGGTCGTTCACCCCGGCCGCGGCCTGCGACTCGCGGCGGAAGCGCTGCTGGAAGGTGACGTCCTCGGCCAGATGCGGCGGCAGGACCTTGACCGCGACGATGCGATCGGTCCTGGTGTCGAAGGCCTGATAGACCTCGCCCATCCCGCCCCGGCCGATCAGCTTCTGCAGCTGGTAGTGCCCGAATGGTCTCGCTTCCACCGGTCAACTCCCCAGCGTCCAATCGGTGTGTCGACCGAACCTACCGCACGTTTGCCAGTGAGTTGAGCCGGAGCGTCGATATCAAGGGAAACCGCCCGCGCACACCCCGTGCTGGGCGACTGCCATGACACGCCCGACGGCCTTGCCGGACTGCGGTCCCGTCGCCGCGCGAATTGTGTTCCGAGGCCCAATTGTTCCGTGCGTCAACCCCGTAGGGTGCGCTGCCGCGCTGGTGACGGGCGTAACCGAGCGCTCCCCGCTGGCGTATCGTCGCACCCAAGTGTGGAAGCAGAGGACATCGCGACCATGAGTACCGATCACCAGTACCGAGAGGACGCCCCCGTGGCAGACACCACCAGCGCATCGCCCAAGGCCGAATCGAAGTGGCTCGCCAAGTCCGCGTCGCAGACCCGCGGTTCGGACAAGAAGGAAGTGCAGTTCCACTACGACATCTCGAACGAGTTCTTCAAGCTCTGGCAGGACCCGAATCAGGTCTACAGCTGCGCCTACTTCGAGAAGGACGACTACAACCTCGAGCAGGCCCAGATGGCCAAGATCGACCTGTCACTGGGCAAGCTGGGCCTTCAGCCCGGCATGACGCTGCTCGACATCGGCTGCGGCTGGGGCGCGACGATCATGCGCGCGGTCGAGAAGTACGACGTCAACGTCATCGGTCTGACGCTCTCGGAGAACCAGAAGGAGCACATCGAGAACCACTGGTTCGCGAACTCCACCAGCAAGCGCAACATGGAAGTCCGCCTGCAGCCGTGGGAGGACTTCAGCGGCTCGGTGGACCGGATCGTGTCGATCGGCGCGTTCGAGCACTTCGGCTTCAACAAGTACGACGACTACTTCAAGAAGACCTACGACTGGCTGCCCGAGGACGGCGTGCAGATGCTGCACACGATCATCATCCCGGAGGATGAGGAGATCAAGGCCAAGGGCCTGCCGCTGACGATGTCCCGCGTGCGGTTCATCAAGTTCATCATGGACTACATCTATCCCGGCGGCCGTCTGCCGCTGGCGTCGATGGTCAAGCAGCACGCGGTCAAGGCCGGCTACACGGTCACCCGCGAGCAGCACCTTCAGCCGCACTACGTGAAGACCCTCGACACCTGGGCGCGCAACCTCGAGTCCAAGAAGGACGAGGCCATCGCCATCACCAACGAAGAGATCTACGAGCGGTTCCTCAAGTACCTCGACGGCTGTGCCGACCTGTTCCGCGAGGGCTACACCGACGTCGCTCAGTTCACCCTGGAGAAGGCGCCCGCTTAGCAGATCTAGGCAAGTTGGGCTATACACAGGTCATGATCTTGGGAACGGAGGACTGCGGAGTGACGGACAGCGGGTCGGGGGGCTCGAACATGAAGGTCGCGTACGAGGACGTCCAGGCGCACTACGACATCTCGAACGAATTCTTCGGGCTGTGGCAGGACCCCACACGGACGTACAGTTCGGCCTACTTCGAGCGTGAGGACATGACGCTCGAGGAAGCACAGCTGGCCAAGATCGACCTCGCGTTGGGCAAGCTCGGCCTGGAACCCGGCATGACGCTGCTCGACGTGGGCAGCGGCTGGGGCGCCATGATGAAGCGCGCCGTGGAGAAGTACGACGTCAACGTCATCGGGCTGACGCTGAGCCACAACCAGCGCGCGCTCAGCCAGCAGATCCTCGACGAGATCGACACCGACCGGTCGCGGCGGGTGCTGCTGCGCGGCTGGGAGGAGTTCGACGCCCCCGTCGATCGCATCGTCAGCATCGAGGCGTTCGAGGCGTTCCCGAAGGAGCGCTACAAGGCCTTCTTCGACCTGTGCTACCGCAGCATGCCCGCCGACGGCCGGATGGTGCTGCAGACGATCATGGGGCACCCGCTCAAGCGGTGGCCGGAGATGGGCATCCCGATCACCATGAGCGACCTGCGGTTCATGAAGTTCATCGCCAAGGAGATCTTCCCCGGCGGGTCGGTGCCGTGCGACGAGGACGTCGTCGAATACTCGGGCGCCGCAGGCTTTTCCGTGGAGAAGCGCGACGACCTGACGCCCGACTACGTGCGCACCCTCGACACCTGGGCCAAGGCGCTGGAGGCCAACCGGGACGAGGCGATCGCGGTGACCTCCGAGGAGGTCTACGACCGCTACATGAAGTACCTGATCGGATGCTCGGACTTCTTCAACCGCAACGTCAGCTACGTCGGGCAGTTCACGCTCGTCAAGTAGTCGGCGGTGTGGCCTTCAGTCCGCGCCGCAGTTCGTCGAGGGCTTGCGCGAGCGTGACCCGCGGGGTCCACCCCCAGCGGCGGGCCCGGTCGGCGACGATCTGGCCGGTCCACGCGGGGTCGTCCTGCCACGCCGGTTCGATGCCCAGTGCCTCGGTGACCGTTCCGAAGTAGTCGCGCTGGGTGGCCGGCCCGCCGGCGACGTTGACCGCCGCGCACCCGCCGTCCACCGGCCCGCGTTCGGGGTCGTCGGCGGCGGCGATGCGGCCGGTGGCGAGGTCGGCCAGCAGGTCGGCGAGGTCGTCGACGTGCACCCACGCGAAGGTCTTGTCCGCGACGGTGCGACGTGCGGACTCGTCCTTCGCGATGTCGTTCGGGCGCAGCGTGTTCCAGATGGAACTCTCGCCGGGCCCGAGGATGGCCGGTGGCCGCACCAGCACGCGGGTGATGCCGTCGACCTCGGCCAGCGCGGCATCGGTGTCACGCTTGGTGACCGGGTAGTCACCCATGTCGTCACCGACCAGTGCCGCGGACTCGTCGACGTCGCCGACGCCCGGCGACCGGTCGTAGACGCCTGCGGTCGACATGTGCACGAGGCGGCCGACACCCGCGTCCCGCGCCGCGCGGGCGATCACCGGCGTCCCCTCGACACCGACACGGTGCTGGGTGTCGCGGTCGGTGCCCATCGGGTGCACGGTGGTGACGACGGCATCCGCGCCGGCGACCACCTCGGCTGCGAAGTCCGGGTCGCCGAAGTCCCCGACCCGTTCCTCGACCCCGTCGATCGCGGGCGCGGCGCCCGCCCGGCGGACCACCGCACGCACGGTCGCGCCGCGTTCCGCGAGGGCCGCGCAGGTGCGCGCGCCGACGAATCCGTTTGCGCCGGTGACGACGACGACAGGACTGCTCTTCTCATCGGTCATGTGATCACCATGTCATCGGGGTTACCCGAATCGGCGGCTCAGATCGCGCCGAACACCAGTGCGGTGTTGAAGCCGCCGAATCCGAACGAGTTGCTGACGGCGTAGCGGTAGTCGCCTTCGCGCGGTGCGCCGGTGACGACGTCGAGACCGATCTCGTCGTCGACCTGCTCGTGGTTGCGGGTCGGCGGGATGACCCCGTCGCGCAGCGCCTGCACGGTCAGCACCGCCTCGACGGCGCCCGCCGCGCCCAGCGAGTGGCCGAGCGCGGCCTTGGGCGCGTAGACCGCAGGGGCATGGCCACCCAGCGCGTGACGGATGGCACAGGCCTCCGCGAGGTCACCGTCGATCGTCCCGCAGGCATGGGCGTTGACGTGGTCGATGTCCGACGGCGCCAGGCCCGCGAGGTCGACGGCACGGGCCATCGCGTCACCGGCGACCTCGCCGGTCGGGTCGTGCTGGATGGCATCGAAGCTGTCCGCCGTCATCGCAACGCCCATCAATCGGGCCAGCGGTGTGACACCCCGGGCCCTGGCGTGCTGCTCGGTCTCGATCAGCATCAGCGCGCCGCCCTCGGCGAGCACCGTGCCGTTGCGGTTCCTCGCGAACGGCCGGCACGCCCCGGCCGGGTCGTCGTTGTCGGTCGACAGCATGCCCGCCGAAGCGAACGCCGCGACGGGGACGGCTTCGATCCTCGTCTCCACTCCACCACAGATCGCCACGTCGGCTTCGCCGAGGATGATGTGCCGCCAGGCCTGGGCGATGGCGCCTGCGCCCGACGCGTCGGCCATCAGCGGCGAGATGATCCCGGCCTTCGCCTTGTGGTCGAGTCCGACGGCCGCCGCCGGGGCGTTGGGCATGAACATCTGAACGGCCAGTGGCGACACCCCCCGCATGCCCTTGAGCTGCCACTCCTCGTAGGCCTTGAGTATCTCCTCGGTCGAGCCGAGCGCCAGCCCGACCGAGACCAGTAGCCGCCGCGTATCGACCTCGGGTGATCCGGCGGCCTGCCACAACCGGCGGCCCAGCACCGTCGACATCTTCTGCATGTAGGACAGCCGGCGCAGTTCGACGCGATTGAGGTGCTCGTCGAAGTCCTCGACGAGTTGCCCGCCGATACGGACCGGCGAATCGAGCTCGTCGACGAACCAGCTGTCGAGTGTGCGGATGCCGCTGCCGCCCTGCTGCAGCAGTTTCCAGGTCTCCTCCGCGTCGGCGGCGAGTGCCGTCGTGGAAGCGATCGCGGTGACGACGACGTCGGGCAGTCCGTCGCCGGTTCTCAACGGTGCCATGCCTACTGATCCCCCCCTCGAATGTCGAGCCTGCGCGTCGTAGAGGCGAAACTGATCGTCAATTTTCGTCCATCGCCGCGTTCCCTGCAACGCCTTACCCCGAGGTGCGCGGGTAGCCTCGACGCCACCGATCAGGAGGGCAGGTCCGATCGCCGATCACCGTCGCACCCGTCGTGCCGCACTGGCCGCGGCGGTGAGCCTGGCGGTGGCCATGGTCGTCGCGCCGCCGGCCGTGGCGGCCACCGTGCATCCGGTCACCGCCGAGGAACTCGGCGCGACGTGGCGGCCGGGGTGTCCCGTCGGGCCGGAGGTGTTGCGGCGGGTCGAGCTCGAGTTCGTCGGCCTCGATGACCGGACGCACAGCGGCGAGCTGGTGGTCCATCAGGACGTCGTGTCCGATGTCATCGCGGTCTTCGAACAGCTCGAGCAACTGCGCTACCCGATCGCCCGGATGCAATCCGCCTTCCGCTACCCCGGCGCCGACGATCAGCTGTCGATGGCCGACAACAATTCCTCGGCGTTCAACTGCCGTGACATCCCCGGCACCGGACGCTGGTCACCGCACGCCTACGGCCGCGCGGTCGACATCAACCCGCTGTTCAACCCCTACGTCCGCCGCGACGGCGCGTTCGAACCGGCGAACGCCGGGGCCTACACGGACCGCGGCCGCACCGACCCCGGCGTGCTGCACGGCGGCGACCCCGCGGTACGCGCGTTCACCGACCTCGGCTGGGCCTGGGGTGGGTACTGGCAGCGCCACAAGGACTACCAGCACTTCGAACGGCCGTAGAAGTTGCGCTCTGCGGGTTTGAACCCGGTCAGGCGTGGTACAGCGCCGCCATGTTGACGCAGCTGAAAATCAGTCTCCCGGTGATCGTGGCGGGCGCCGCGATCGCCATCGCTCCGGTCGCCTCCGCGACCTCGATGTTTCCTGCCGGCGGCCCGCCCGGGTGTTACGACCCAGCGGGCACGGGGTGCGCGGTGGCACCGGCTCCGGCCGGAGTCGCGGGGCCGCAGGGCGCCGCAGGCACCGTCCCCGGCGGACCCGCGGGCGTGGCGGGGCCGCAGGGTGCCGCGGGCACCGTCCCCGGCGGACCGGCCGGCGCGGCGGGACCGCAGGGCGCCACCGGTGCGATCCCAGGTGGTCCCGCGGGTACCGCGGGACCGCAGGGCGCGTCCGGCGCGATCCCGGGCGGACCCGCGGGCGCGGCCGGACCGCAGGGCGCGACCGGCGGCATCCCCGGCGGACCCGTCGGTACAGCAGGACCGCAGGGCGCGTCGGGCTGCATTCCCGGGCTGCCGTGCGCCAGCGTTCCGGCGCCGTAAGCACATCAATCGTCCGCGGCCGTCAACATGTGTTGACGGCCGGCTGACGGCACCCCGTCACAGCCGATTCAGCGCCGCCGCCCGGTCCGGCGTCACGAACGACGCGCCGGTCCGCACCGGTGCGCCAGGACGCGACACATACGGCAGCACCCGGAAGTCCGCCCGCATCTCGTCGGCCGTCACTCGGGCGCGGACATAGCCGCGCCGATTGCTGAAGTACCGGACGTGCGGGTTCTCCGGCAGCACTGCGTCAACATCGGCCCTGGTGTCCGATCCGTCGCCGCCCGAACTGATCGACGTCGTCACCAGTTCGGTCGCCACCACCGGTGACGACACGTCGCCCGGGCGCTCGTGCACCTCGGCCGCCCAGTGACTGTGCACGTCCCCGGTCAGCACCACCGCGTTGCGCACCGCCGGACCCTTCAGTCCCGCGACGATGCGGTCGCGATTGACCGCGTAGCCGTCCCACGCGTCGGGGTTCACGCCGCGCGCGGGCCCCGGCGTCAGCTCCACCTGTGAGAAGAAGACCTGCTGCCCCAACACGTCCCAGCGGGCCCGCGACCGCTGGAGACCGTCGAGCAGCCAGCGTTCCTGCTCATCACCCGTGAGCGTCGCGAACGGGTTGAACCGCTCGGCACAGTCGGTGCGGTACTCGTCGCGGCACGGCTGATCGGTGCGGTACTGCCGGGTGTCGAGCAGGTGGAAGGTGGCCAATCCACCCCAGCCGATCCGCCGGTACAGCTGCATGTCGACTCCGCGCGGTTGCGCGGACCGTCGCAGCGGCATGTTCTCGTAGTACGCCTGCATCGCCGCCGCCCGCCGGGCGAGGAAGTCGGGCTGCGGGGCCTCCGGCGTCTCGTCGGCCCAGTTGTTGTCCAGTTCGTGATCGTCGTAGACGGCCAGCCACGGCGCGACGGCGTGGGCGGCCTGCAGGTCGGGGTCGGTCTTGTACTGCGCGTACCGCCGCCGGTAGTCGGCCAGCGTGACGGTCTCCGGACCGACGTGGCTGCGCACCCCACCGGGTCTCGCCTCGTACTCGTACTGGTAATCACCAAGGTGCACAACAAGATCGGGTTGTTCCTCGGCCAGCCGCCGGTATGCGGTGAACCAGCCCTGCTCATAGTGCGAGCACGACGCCACGCACATGGTCAGCGCTGTCGCGAGGGCGTCGGGCGCCGGCGCGGTGAGTGTCCTGCCGGTCGGCGAGAGATAGCCCGCGGTGCGGAACCGGTAGAAGTACTGTGCGCCCGGCCGCAATCCCTGCAGCTCGACGTGCACGCTGTGTGCGGTCTCCGGCGTCGCCGTGGCGGTACCGCGTTGCTCGACGCGCGCGAACCGCTCGTCGGTCGCGACCTCCCACTCGACGTCCACCGGTCGCGCAGGCATGCCGCCGAACCCGCTCTCCGCCAACGGGTCCGGAGCCAGACGCGTCCAGATCAACGCACCGTCGGGTGCCGGATCGCCGGACGCCACTCCGAGGGTGAACGGGTCGGCGGGCACCAGGTTGGTGCTGCGCGCGACGGCGCAGCCCGCGAGCGGCAACACCCCGAGCGCGACCGATCCCCGCAGCAACGCCCGGCGGCTGAGTTGGGACACGGTGCAGTGTCGGCGACCGTGTTGTCCTGACGGTGACGGCCGACTGTACAGCGCCCCGCCGCCACGATGCCGTTACGCGAACACCGGATACGCTCGAAGGCGTGCCGCTGCCATTCGATCCGGAGATCCTCGCCGCGCTGCTCGCTGCGCCGCAGCCACCCGACCCGACACCTCCTCCGGTGGGCGACGTCGCCACCCGTCGGCGCAACACCACGGCGACCTTCGACCTGATCGCTGACATGATCCCAGCCGTCGATGGCATCGAAGTCGACCACCACGTGCTCACCACCGCAGACGGCGCCGACCTGCCACTGTCCTGGTACCGGCCGGTCGACGCGCCCGAGAACGGCAGTGCCGCACTGTATCTGCACGGCGGTGGGATGCTCATGACCCTCGAGCAGACCGGCCGCGGCTACGACGCGATCGTGCGGCGCTACGTCGCCGAGTCCGGAGTGCCCTTGCTAGTGGTGGACTACCGCGCCGCACCCGAGCACCCACACCCCACTCCGGTGGAGGACTGCTACGCCGCGCTGCAGTGGTTGGCAGAACACGCAGGCGAACTCGGGGTGGACCCCGGGCGGCTGGCGGCGATGGGTGACAGCGGCGGCGGCGGGCTCTCCGCGGGCGTGGCACTCTTGGCCCGCGATCGCGGTGGACCCGCGCTCGCGCTGCAGCTGCTGATCTATCCGATGCTCGACGACCGCAACACCACACCCGACCCGCAGATCCCCACCGAAGGCATGGTGTGGAGTTACGACGACAACCGCACCGGCTGGGGCGCTCTGCTCGGCGACCGCGCCGGCGGGGCCGACGTGCCCGTCTATGCGGCACCCGCCCGCGAGCAGAACCTGGCCGGGTTGCCGCCCGCCTACCTGGACACCGGCGACCTGGACATCTTCCGGGCGGAGATCGTCGACTACGCGTACCGGCTCGCCGCCGCCGGCGTGCCCACCGAACTGCACGTCCACCCCGGCTGCCCGCACGGGTTCGAGATGATCGTTCCCGACGCGGACGCCTCGCGTCGTGCGATCGCCGACCGGGTCCGACGGCTGCGCGCGATCTGACGCGCGGCAGCCACACCTAAGCTGGGGTGATGTCCGACGAGATCTCGACCGCACTGATCATCGGCGCGTTCCTGGCCATGGTCGTCGCCTTCATCGCCGGCCGTGCGCTGACCTACAAGCCGGAACTCGGCCGCCGCGTCTACTGGGGCGGCTGGGCGGTGGCCATCCCGCTGTTCGCCCTCGGCATGGCGGCGCCGCTGTGGCCCAACGTGGTGGCGGCGGTGTCGATCCTGAGTATCGCGGCGATCGGGCTGGCGTATGTCATGACGCCGTACCTGCGGATCGGCGACTACACCTACACGATGCAGGACCGCTTCCGGTCCGGCGAGTAGCCGCTCACACCGGCCTTTTGCGCTGCCGTCAATGTGGCCCTCCTCCGCTTCTTTGTGTGCTACATCTTGGACCGGCAATGCACGGGCACGAACGATGAAGATCAAATCCTCTCCGACGGCACCAGGGCGGGATTTCCGGAAGGCGGAATCATCGGTCCGGAAGGCTGTTCGCCATGAGTACCTTGTCGACGGTGGTGAACTCGTGGAACGAGTGGGATCCACTCGAGGAGGTCGTCGTCGGCTCCGCGGACGGCGCGTGTTTCGAGCCCACCGAGCCCGGCAGTCGTCCGCAGATCCGTAATGCGCCCCGCGGCACGCCTTTTCCCGAGGGACCGAAGCCACCCGGCGCCATCGAGCGTGCGAATGAGGAGTTGGCCGGGCTTCAGGCCCTCCTCGAGTCGCACGGAGTCAAGGTTCGCCGACCCACACCACACGACTTCAGCAGAAGTGTCGCCACTCCGCACTTCTCGGTCGCGAACCAGTATTGCGCCGTGTGCCCGCGCGACGTGATGATCACGATCGGAAGCGAGATCATCGAAGCACCGATGTCACGTCGGTCGCGGTACTTCGAGTTCACCGCCTACCGCGACCTCGTCTACGAATACTGGAAGGCCGACCCGCGCGTCGTCTGGACGAGCGCCCCGAAGCCATCCATGGCCGACAGCATGTATCGCGAGGGCTTCTGGGACTGGTCCGACGAGAAGCGGCATGCCGAGATGCACGCCTTCGAGTTCTGCGTGTCGCAGGACGAGGTGGTCTTCGACGCGGCCGACATCAGCAGGTTCGGCCGAGACCTCGTCGTCCAGGAGTCGATGACGTCCAATCGGGCAGGCATCACCTGGCTGAAAAGGCATCTCGAGCCCAAGGGCTTCCGCGTGCACCCCGTGCACTTTCCGCTCGACTTCTTTCCGTCGCACATCGATTGCACATTCGTTCCCCTACGCCCCGGGCTGATACTCACCAACCCCGACCGGCCGCTGCGTGCCGGCGAGGAGAAGCTCTTCCTGACCGATGATTGGGAGTTCGTTTCCGCTCCGCGACCCACATCGAGCAACTCCGAGATGCCTGACTACTGCCAGTCGTCGAAGTGGCTGTCCATGAACGTCCTGAGCATCTCGCCGACCAAGGTCATCTGTGAGGAACGGGAGCGCCCGCTGCAGGAGCTGTTGTCCAGGTTGGGCTTCGAGGTCTTCACCATTCCCTTCCGGAACGTCTTCGAGTTCGGCGGATCGCTGCACTGCGCCACCTGGGATGTGCGCCGCATCGGAGAGTGTGAGGAGTACTTCTCGGCAGGCGACTACCGCCCGCTGGTGACGTGAAGATCGGCCTGATCTGCGGCGACGGCCTCCCGGTCTCGGGACTGTTGACCGTGTTCCGCAACGTGTTCCACCTCGGACGGTCGATGGGCGTCTTCGACGACACAGTCGTCGCCGATCTCGGGTACTCGTGGCGGTCGGACAAGACGCGGTTCTTCCCGAACGGACCGGAATCCCACCCATACCCGCCGTGGCTCAGGCCGACGATCAACGACTCGATCGCGGGGCTGGACCGAGCCGAGCTGTCGGCAGAGCTCGAGGACATCCGTCGACGCGTCGCCGCCTTCGATCGGTTGGAAGAAGCCGAGCGGCAGTCGCTCGTCGACCGGATCGAGACCCTGCGGCAGGTGTACTTCGACCACTTCACGACATGGCTGGAGCGCCACGATCCGGATTGGGTCTTCGCGGTGAATCTCACTCTCCCGCATGCGGTCAGCGTGACGTCCGCGCTGTACATGGCCGCAGACCGCCACTACCGCGCGCGCCGGGGCGGGCTCGTGATCTGGGACCACGACCTGTGCGGCTCAAATGGACGCTGGGACATCGCCATTGATCGACGGTTCTATCCGTCCGTTCCCAACGGCGTGACGCCGCTGCCCGCCGAGGCGGCACACGTCGACTGGATCGTGGTATCCCAGGGGCTCGCGCGAGAGGCCGAAAGCTACGGCACCGCAGCGCGGCCGAGGGTCATCGCCAACCTGCTGCCGGCGATCCCACCGGGAATCGACGAACGCCATCACGAGTTCGCGCGACAGCTCGGGTTGAGCCTGGAACGGCCGATACTGGTGAGCCCGGTACGGATCTACCGGGTTAAGGGCGTGGATCAGTCGCTGCGCTTCCACGCGGAAGTCGTGGGTGAATGTCTCCGCCGTTCACTTCCACCGCCCTACCTGCTCGTCTTCGGAGACCTCGCCGAAGATCCGGACTACGGCGACGAACTCGTCGCCCTCCGCGACGAACTCGCCACGCAGGAGGACGTCCGATTCCTCGGCGGCGTCCCTCTCGAAACGGTGCGGGAAGCCTACGGGAACTGGCGGTTGAACGAAGTGGACCTCCTGCGGCTGGCGCGAGCGACCCACGGCGGCGTTGTCTTCACGCCCAGCGTCAGCGATTTCGAGACGATCGGCCTGGGTGCGGGACTGGCAGCTGCCGCAGAGATTCCCGCCGTGTCGACGCGATACAACGCCTTCGACGAGATCTACGGTGCCGCGGGTGTCGAATGTACGACGTTCGAGACCGACGGAACCGGCATGGGCGCAGCGGCAGTGACATTCGTCGATGTACTGGCCGCATTCGCCGGCCACGATGCCGACCTCACTGCCGCCCTGAAGCGAAACCGGCACGCCGTCGAATCCTTGTTCCCGACGGAACCGTGGAGGACACTGCTCGACTCGATGAACGGTGCCATCGCCGGGTCCGATCCTCTTGCCGAAGAGCTGACGATGTGACGTCCGAGCACCTCAGAGTGGTTCTCGTCGCGCCGCCGTATTTCGAGGTTCCGCCGAAGGATTACGGCGGAACCGAGGCCGTCATCGCGGACCTGGCCGATGGCCTCGTCGCGCGCGGGCACACCGTGTTCGTCCTGGGCGCAGGGCATTCCAGGACCGGCGCGCACTTCGTCGCGATCTCACCCGAAGCCGTTCCCGAGCGACTGGGTCAGGTCCGTCCCGAGATCGTCCATGCCATCGAGGTACGCCGGGCGATCACGCGGCTGGCGCACCGGGACGGCGTGGACATCGTTCACGACCACACCATGTCGGGCGCCCTCAACGCGTCGAGCTACGACAGCCTCGGCATCACGACGGTGTCCACCGTGCACGCCACGATCGACGCCGACATGCGCCGCTACTACTCGGCACTCGATCGAGACCTCGGGCTGGTGGCCGTCAGCCATCGTCAACGACGCTCATCGCCGGAGCTCAACTGGGTGGGGGCCGTTCACCACGGCCTTCGTATCACCGACTGGCCCTTCCGCGCGACCAAGGATGACTTCGCGCTGTTCCTCGGTCGATTCTGCCCGGAGAAGGGAACCCATCTCGCGTTGGATGCCGCTCACTCCGCCGGTGTCCCGCTGGTCCTCGCCGGCGGGTGTGTCGAACCGAGCGACGGCGCCTATTTCGCGCAGCAGGTGGTGCCCCGACTGACCGATCGCGACAAGGTGATCGGGCCTGTCGGCGGACCGGCGAAGCGTGAACTCATCGCGGCGGCCCGGTGCCTGTTGTTCCCCATCCGATGGGAGGAGCCGTTCGGGCTGGTGATGATCGAGGCGATGGTGACCGGCACACCCGTCGTCGCCCTGCGGGCCGGGTCGGTCGACGAGGTCGTCGTCGACGGCAAGACCGGATACGTCTGCGAAAAACCGTCGTCTCTCGGCGCCGCCCTCGAGGCTGTCGGCGACATCGATCCGGACGCGTGTCGCGCTCACGTCCAGGAATTCTTCGACGTGGAGCGCATGGTCACCGGCTACGAGGAGGTGTATGCGTCCGTCGCGGCATCGACGCAGTGACATGCGGCAGCGGGCCCACCCGTGCCAGGAGAACGACTTCAAGGGAGAAGCATCATGACCATCACTCGCGGGCTGCCTGCAGCCCTCATCATCGCCGCCGGCGTGGCTGTCGGATCGGCGGGCACCGGCTGGGCCGGCGGGCCCACACACGTTGTCCCGTTTCCGCCGAACCCGACTGCGGCGGGCGGTGAGCCGTTCCAGGGCGTCTACGACCTGCGGTACACCCGGGCGTCGGGGCAGGTCCTCACCGGCACGTGGACGGCCACTGCGTGCGGGCCCGGATGCGCCGACGTCACCGCGGCCGTCGAGATACTCGTGCCGTACAGCGGCAACGCCCGGCTCACCGGCAACCAATGGTCGATGACGATCAACAGGCCGGACGCCGTCATCTGCCCCGACGAACGCCGGCTTCCCGGCACCACGACCTACACCTGGGACAACACGACACTGACCGGAGGCACGAGTACCACCGCACCGGTGAACTGCGAGGGCGTGCCGCAGGGACCCAACAGGCCTGGGACGTTCACCCTGACGAAGCGCGGATAGCGCCACGTCATTGGGCTGGCTCGAGCGCTTCGAAGTACGGTTTCATCGACGGGTAATAGGCATCGAAGTCCGGCAGTGGCGACTGCTCCCTGGCTGCCACCAGGTTGTCGAGGTAGTACTCCCAGCCAGGTCCGACGTCCTCGATCCCGCGCAGGTTCTCCAGACGCTGGATCAACCGCAGTTCGGTGGTTCCGCCCGACTCTTCGAGGAACAACGCGAGGTGCCACGAGCCCGATTCATCGATCATCGTGAGGGCGAGATGGCGCGGCGGATCGCACGCCTCGATCCGCATGTCACACCACGGCGCGCCTTCTTCGAAGCCCAACTGGACTTCGATGGTCGAACCCGGCGCGCCGTCGCCTCTCCAGGTACCGAACCATCTGGCACTGCGCTCGGGTTCGGTCACGCTCGCCCACACGTCGTCGGCGGATGCGCGAAACGTCCGGGTGAAGGTGAGGTCGTACCCGGCGGCGGTGGCGAAGAGCCGGGCCGTCGGTGAGGGCGGTTTCATGCGGTGGCCTCCTCTGTCGTCGAGTCTCCGCGCCGCTCGCGGCGTGTGCGGTGGACCTCCGTGTCGAGCGCGTCGAGGTGCGCTTCCCACCTGAGCGGAGCCACGAGGCCGGCCAGCCACGTCATCAGGGGCGTCACGGCGTCCGGGTTGAGAGCGTAGATCCGCTGCCTGCCAACGACTTCAGCCGTCACCAGGCCGCAGTCCCGCAGTATTCGCAGGTGACGACTCACCGCCGGGCGGCTGATCGGAAACATCGCGCTCAGCTCGCCGGCCGGCATCGGCCGGTCACGCAGGGACTCGAGGATGTCGCGGCGAACGGGGTCCGCGACGGCCCCTGCGATCGCGTCCACAGAAAAAGCGTAACAGACTGGTTACACGTCCGGGGATCGAGTGGCCACTTGGCGCACGCCTGGCGGCCCGAAGCGCGTCATAAGTGGCCACTCGCGGGCCGGAAACGCAACAAGCCCCCTCGAGAGGGGGCTTGCACAGCGTGGCAGGTGCAGGATTCGAACCTGCGTAGGCGTAAGCCGACGGATTTACAGTCCGCTCCCATTGGCCGCTCGGGCAACCTGCCGGGATGGTCGCACCCTGGAATTTGGTGCGAGTAGCAGGGTACAACGAGGATGGGCCAAGAACGAAAACGGGCCGAACACTTCAGGGAGGGAGCGAGTCCATGGCGGATTCCAGCTTCGATATCGTCAGCAAGGTCGACCGTCAGGAGGCCGACAACGCGCTCAACCAGGCCGCCAAGGAGCTGTCCACCCGCTTCGACTTCCGCGGCACCGACACCACCATCGCGTGGAAGGGCGAGGAGGCCGTCGAGATCGTCAGCTCCACCGAGGAGCGCGTGAAGGCCGCCGTCGACGTCTTCAAGGAGAAGCTCATCCGCCGCGACATCTCGATGAAGGCCTTCGACGCGGGCGAGCCGCAGGCCAGCGGCAAGACGTACAAGGTGTCCGGCTCGATCAAAGAGGGCATCACCAGCGAGCAGGCCAAGAAGATCACCAAGCTCATCCGCGACGAGGGCCCCAAGGGCGTCAAGGCGCAGATCCAGGGCGACGAGATCCGGGTGAGCTCGAAGAAGCGCGACGACCTGCAGGCCGTTCAGGCGCTGCTCAAGGGCGCCGACCTCGACGTCGCGCTGCAGTTCGTCAACTATCGCTGACGCCCGACACTCGGATCAGCCTGATCGCAAGTCGCCGTCCGCCCGCCCGGGTGGCGCATTGACGCGGCCATCGCCTGTCGCCGCAGGTGAACGGGGTCGCCTGCTGGCGCATTGACCCCAGCGGGGCGGGCTACCTCGCACCGCTCCCGTCTCGACTCCTGAATCCGCCGTTACGGTTCGTCCGACCAGCTCAGCGGCACAGAAGGAACGTGATGGCGGCAGCCCTCCGACCATCCGGGACCCAGCGTCGGGGTACCGCATGACCACCCTGAAGTCCCGGCAGCACACCTCACCGACCCGGCCGGACACCACGGCGTCCTCACGGCGCTACGGCTACGTGCTGCTGTCGACGCTGAGCCTGGGCGGCGTGGTCGCACTGTGGGCGCTGTCGGTCCGGCTCGAGGTGTTCTCACCCTCGCTTCTCCCATCGCCCGCCGAGGTCGTCGACGCCGCCGCCGACATGTACCGGCAGGGCACCCTCGTCGACGATGCCGCCGCCAGCTTCCGCCGAGCACTGAGCGGCTTCCTGGTCGGCTCGGCCCTGGCGATCGTCGTCGGCACGCTCACCGGCCGCAGCCGCGTCGCCCGCGTCCTGCTGGAGCCGGCCATCCAGGTGGTACGACCCATCCCCGCGATCGCCCTGGTGCCGCTGGCCATCCTCTGGTTCGGGATCGGTGAGGAGTCCAAACTCTTCCTCACCAGCCTCGGCGTCTTCTTCCCCGTGTGGGTGAACACCCACGCCGGCATCGCGTCCACCCGGCAGGACTACCTGCGGGTGGCCGCCTGCCTGGGTGCGCCTCGACAACAGGTCTTCACTTCGGTGGTGCTGCCCGCGGCGTTGCCGTTCATCCTCACCGGCCTGCGACAGGGCATCGCGATGTCGCTGATCCTGATCGTCGCCTCCGAGCAGGCCGGCGTGACCGAAGGCCTCGGCTTCCGGCTCGACCAGGCCAGGCTGTTCAGCCAGCCGGACCGGTTGTTCGCCTGCCTGCTGGCCCTGGGCATCGTCGGCGCACTGGCCGACCAGCTCTTCCACCGCGGCACCCGGGGGCTGGTCCGATGGGCGACGGAGCAATCATGACGGCCGCCGGGATCGGCATCGACGGCCTGACAGTCCGCTACGCCGGCGCCTCGAGCGTGCTCGACCACCTCGACCTCACGATCGACGCCGGAACGTTCCTCGCGGTGCTGGGACCGTCAGGCTGCGGCAAGTCCACTCTGCTCAACTGCATCGCCGGCTTCGTCACACCGACCGGCGGCCACGTGTCGTTCAACGGCGCCCTGGTGACCGGACCGGGCCGTGAACGTGGCGTCGTCTTCCAGCGCGACGTGCTCTTCCCGTGGGCCTCCGTCGGCGGCAACATCTCGTTCGCCCTGCGTGCTGCCAAAGTCCCACGTGGACAACGACGCAAGCGCATTGCCGAGCTACTGGAGGCGGTCGGTCTCGCTCCCGACGTCGCACGCAGGTCGCCGCACGAACTGTCCGGCGGCATGCGCCAACGGGTCGGGATCGCCCGCGCGCTCGCCAACAGTCCACAGGTGCTGCTCATGGACGAACCGTTCGGCGCACTCGACGCCCTCACCAGAGAACAGATGCAGGACCTCGTCATCGACCTGTGGCAGCGCACCGGCACCACCATCGTCTTCGTCACCCACGACGTCGACGAAGCGATCCGCATCGCGTCCTCGATCGTCGTGATGGGCGCCGACGGGTCGATCGCCGAGCGGCTCGACAATCCGCTGCCCCTGCCTCGAACCGCGGGGCGCATCGCCGAATTCGCCGACTACGCACCGCTGCGCCGTCGCCTGCACGACCTGCTCCGCCCCACGCTGTCCGCATCTCCGGGAGACCCGTCATGAATCGAAGAATCACCGCCGCACTGGCCGCACTCGCGATCGCCGCAGCCACCGTCACTGGATGCAGCAGCGACAGCGGTGATTCCGCGCAGCCACTGACCGTCGGATGGGTGGTGGACCCGTGCTGGTCGCAGGTGCCCGCCGCGCAGGACGCCGGCTACTTCGAGCAGTCCGGCGTCGACGTCGAGGTGGTCCCGTTCCCCACCGGCGCCGCGGCGCTCGAAGCCCTCTCCGGCGGTGCTGTAGACGTAGCCACCGGCGGCGACGTGCCCACGTCGGCCGCCGCGCTGAAGAACCCGGATGTGCGGGTGATCGCGGACGGAGCACGTTGGGACGGAGGACGTTTCGTCGCACGCCGATCGGCGGGCATCAACTCGATCGCCGATCTGTCGGGCCGGAAGATCGCCGTCCCGCTCGGCAGCAGCGCCCACTACTTCGCCACCAGGTTCCTCGACGAGGCGGGTGTCGACGCCGAACTCGTACAGACCGGGCCGTCGGAGGTCGTCACCGCCATCACCAACCACGACGTCGACGCCGTCGCGGTGTTCCAGCCGCCGCTCGCGAAGGCGGTCTCCACGCTCGGAGACGACGGCATAGAACTCCAGGGGCGCGAGAAGTACAACCAGCACAGCCTCTACCTGACGACCGCCGACACCCTCGCGCAGCGCCAGGACGACCTCAGCGCATTCCTCGGCGCCGTCCGGCAGGCCGACGCCCCGCTGACCGACCGGGACCCCAAGGCGCTGTCGGCCGTGGCGAAGGCCACCGGTCTCGACGACGAGCTGATCGGCGGTGTCGCACAGGAATTCCAGTTCGACACCCGCCTCGGTCCCGAGCTGCCGGCCGATCTCGCCGACCGTGCGCGCTGGGCCCAGAGCATCGGCCGCATCCCGCAGGACGCCCAGGTGCCCGACTACGCGACCATCGTCGTCGCCGGCCCGCTCGACGGGTCCACCAAGTGAGCGACATCCGCCTCCTCGGGCTGGGAGGCACCATCTCGATGCGCGAAACAGCAAACGGTGCAGTCCCGTTCGCCGATGCGGGCGCACTCGCCGAACGGGTGGACGGATTCGGCGGCGCTGAGGACATCGCCCTGGTCGGTGGATCCGAGGTCGACTTCGCGGTGCTCGAGCGGCTGGCCACTCGGCTGTCCGAGCTCGTCGCACAGGGGGTCGGCGGCGTCGTGGTGACCACCGGGACCGACTCCATCGAGGAGGTCTCGGCGTGGCTGGCCTACCGGGAAAGCTGGCCGGTGCCCGTCGTGGTGACCGGTTCGATGATCACCGGCGCCCGACCCGACACCGACGGGACGGCGAATCTCACCGACGCGGTGACCGTCGCCTCCTCGGGGGCAGACATCGACCCGGTGGTCGTGTTCGGCGGCCGGGTATGGGCAGCCCGCGAAGTCCTCAAGGTGTCCGGACTGGCTCGTGACGCGTTCGACGCGCCCGGCCGCGGCGCGCTCGGCATCGTCGGGGGCGGCGAGGTCGCCTGGTTCCGGACCCTGCCCCGGGGCGCGGCGCACGGCGCACCCACGGTCGCGATCCGGCCCGTGCCGATCGTCGTCGCCGCACTCGACGACGACGGCGCCCTGCTCACCTTCGCCGGTTCGCGGCACCCCGCCGTCGTCGTGGCGGCCAACGGCGCGGGCAACCTGCCGCCACGGCAGGCCGCAGCGGCGCAACGGCTCATCGAGGACGGCACCGTCGTCGTCATCACCACCCGTGCGCCCGATGCCCGGGTGGCACCGAGGTATGGATATCCGGGCGGCGTGGCGACCCTCGCCGCGGCGGGCGCCGTTCTGGCACCCGGCCTGACACCGCACCGGGCCCGGCTGCTCGTCACCCTCGGCCTCGCCCAGGGCCTCGATGCCGACGGACTGCGCGGTCTCATCGACAGCGAAGCCGAGGCGCTGTGACCGTCACCGCCGCTCCCACCGAGCGGGCAGAACTGGTCGCACTGGTACGCACCCTCGTGGCCGCCGGTCAGCCGTGGTGCGAGAACAGCCTCGACGGCCCGGCGAGACCGCCCGAGGAGAGCCGCATCGCCCACCCGGTGGCCGCGCTGCTCGACGAGTGGGGATTCGACGTGACGCTGGTCGGCCGCCATCCGACGCGCCAGAACGTGCTCGCCACCAAGGTTTTCGGGCCCGGGCCGACACTGATGCTCAACGACCACCTCGACACCTATCCGTCCGGACCGCCGAGCCGGTGGTCGATCTGCTCCGACAATCCCTACGACGCAGTAGAACTCGACGGCCGCATCTACGCGCGGGGCACCTCGGACACCCGCGCCAATCTCGCTGCGCTGCTGACTGCCGCCCGGCGGGTGGTGGCCGAACCGCCACTGGGCGGAACATTGCTCGTCGCCCTCACCGTCGACGAGGAACGCAACGGCGTCGAAGGGTCGAGCTACCTGGTGGACACCTACGGTCTGCGGCCCGATGCCTCGATCACCGTCGAGCCCACCGCGTGGACCGACGGCGAGCGCAGCGGCATCGCGCTGGCGACGGCGCAGACCGGCCATGCACTCCTCGACATCGCCGCCCGCGGCCGGTCCAGCCACATCTGGCGCCCCGACACCGGTGTGAACCCCGCCCAGTTCCTCGCCGAGGCGCTGGCCGATCTGCGCATCAACCCCGTCGAAGAGTGGCCGGTGTCGGTGGTCGGCCTGACCGCGGGTGAGGCGGGCATGGCGCAGTTCACCCCGCTGTCCGCGACGGCCCGCGTCGCCGCGGTCAACATCGGGCCCGGCGTCGCGGCGGGGGATCTGCTGACCGCGTTCCAGCGGCGGCTCACCGCGTCGGCCCCGGCGGGTATCGACGTCGAGGTGAGCTTCGTCGACGGGCCGACGTTCGTCGCGGGCACGATCCCGCTGCCCGACGACGACGCCCTCGTCGTCGCCATCGACAGCGCGTACCTCTCGGTGACCTGCGAAGGGGTGCGGCACTACACCAAGCCGGCGTTCAACGACACCATCCGCTTCCGGCACGCCGGGATTCCCGCGGTCACGTTCGGCCCCGGTGATGACGGGTGGGCCGTCTACGACGAGAGCATCTCGATCGACACCATGCAGACCGCGATCCGGGTGCTCGAACACGCGGTGCGGGCGTACCTGTCCGTCTGACCTCCGATCGCGGGCCGTTGGCTACCGTCGTCGTCGTGCCCATCGACCTGCGCTCCGACACCGTCACCCGGCCCACCGCGGCGATGCGGGCCGCGATGGCCGACGCCGAGGTCGGCGACGACCAGTACGGCGAGGACCCGACCACCAACCGGTTGCAGGCCAGGCTGGCCGAGCTGCTCGGCAAGGAGGCGGCGCTGTGGCTGCCGACCGGCACGATGGCCAACCAGGTCGCGCTGCGGGTGCTCACGCGCCCCGGCGACGAGGTGATCGCCGCCGCCGAATCGCACGCCGCGTGGCACGAGGCCGGCGGCGCCGCACTCAACGCGGGCGTGCAGATCGTCGAGATCGGCAGCCGCGGCACCTTCATCGCCGACGAGATGCTGGCCGCGATCAAGCCCTCTGGCCTTCCGGTTTTTCCGATCACCACGCTGCTGCAGATCGAGAACACCCACAACCGCGCAGGCGGCGTGGTGTTCCCGCAGCCTGTCGTGGTCGAACTGTGCGCCCTGGCCCGCGAACGAGGCCTGGCCACCTTCCTCGACGGCGCCCGGCTGTGGAACGCCGCCGTCGCCACCCGCAGCACGCCCGATGAGCTGGCGGCGCCCTTCGACCTGGTGTCCGTCGCGTTCTCGAAAGGCCTCGGCGCACCCGGCGGGTCACTGCTCGCGGGCAGCGCCGACCTCATCGCCCGGGCCGACCGCCACCGCAGGCGGATGGGCGGCGCGATGCGGCAGAACGGCATCTTCGCCGCCGCCGCGCTGCACGGCCTCGACCATCATCTCGACCGACTCGCCGACGACCACGCGAACGCCCGCATCATCGCCGAGACCCTGGCCGGCGTCATCCCGATCGACCTCGCGACGGTGCAGACCAACATCGTCGTGTTCCGTCTGCCCGCCGAGATGGCGCTCGACGCCGCCGCATTCGTCAGCCGGGCCCGCGATCGCGGTGTGCTGCTCAACGCGTTCGGGCCGCGTACGGTGCGCGCCGTCACCCACCTGGACGTCGATGCCGAGCAGTGCCGAAGCGCCGCGCAGACACTGCTCGAACTGCTCAGCTGACCGGTGCGACGGCGCTCACGTCGGTGTGCACCGGTGTCTTCTCGCCCTTGTCGTCGAGGATGAGCAGGCCGACCGGCTCCCGGGCCTCGAACGCCGACGGCTCCAGCCTCGCGGTCATGCCCGGCCCCACGTCGATGGTCTGCAGCGCGGCGCCCTGGAGCGTCGGGTAGAGGCTCAGCCCGCGCACCTCCGACACCGTCGGTGCCTTCCGGATCCATGGGTCGGCGCAATTCCACTCGTCGAAGCTGAGTTCCGGCGTGACGCCCGTCCACCACAGGTACAGCACCCGGTCGCCCACCTTGGGGTCGCGTGAACCCACATTGACGGTGCGCGGCGCCGCACCATCCAGCGACACGATGGTCAGCGACGCCGACCCGCAGTCGGCGCCGGACTCGCGGAACACCGCGTAGGCGAGGCTGTCGCCGTCCGGACTGATCACCGCCCGCTCGACCGGGGTGTTCGCGTTCGTGTTCCCCAGTGGCTTCGGCGGCTCGTCGGCACGGACCGAATACAGGATGTGCGGACCGTTTGACGGCAGCGGCTGCGCCTCGGCCCGCGCCACCACCGCGGTGTCCCCGCGCGACGCGATCAGCAGCGGCGGACCGGACGGGACGGGCGTCGCCGGAAGGTCGAGTGTCCGGCGCAGTGTCGGGGCCGGGTCCGCCACAGCGAGGTCGAGTTGCATCAGCCGGTCCGGCTCCTCGACCCACACGACGGTGCTGCCGCCACCGGTGCCCAGCCACGGACCGACCGGCACCTCGATGGTCCGCGGATACCTGCTCTCGGTGTCGAGCACGGCCAGCCGGCCCTCGCTGCGGGCGAACACGAACCGGCCGTCCTCGGTGAGGATCGGCTCGCCGGTGGCGGCGAACTCGCCGGGTTCGGTCGCGACGAGCGTGCCCCCCTGCGCCAGCCCGATCTCGTTGGCCGCCCGGAACGCCAGGATCGGCCCAGTGGTCTCCTGCTCAGGCTGTGGCGCTTCCTGGCACCCCGCCAGCAGCGCCGTCGACGCCAGGCCCACGAGCAGAGTTCGCACCATCACGCCGTCGATTATCCGGGCGGCGGCGCCGACTCTCGCAAGGCGTCGAGGAGCGCGGGAAGGGACACGGCGGCGAAGCCGATGGCCGAATCGCCGATCCCGTACGGGATGACCAGCGTCTCGACGTGCAGGAGCGCGCCACACGAGTACACGACGTTCGGCACGTAGCCGTCCTGCTCGTCAGCGCCCGGGCTCAGCAACGGTCGGCGGAGTCGGCCGACGATCCGGGTCGGATCGTCCAGATCGAGGAGCAGCGCCCCGATACGGTACGTGCGCATCGGACCGACGCCATGGGTGAGCACCAGCCACCCCTCGGACGTCTCGATCGGCGGGCCGCAATTGCCGAGTTGCAGTACTTCCCAGGGCTCTTCGGGCTGCTGGCACGGGGACGCGTCGGTCCACACGCACCGATGGTGGGAGAAGCCGACGGAGTTGGTCTCCCGGTCCGAGCGCGACATCGCCGCGTAGCGGCCCGCGATCCGGCGGGGAAACAGGCCAAGGCCCTTGTTGGCCGCGGCGGCACCGACCATCGGCGTGGAGGTGAAGGTGCGGAAATCCGTTGTCGCGAGCAACTGTTGGCTGATCAACGAACCGCTGTATGCCGTGTAGGAGGCGTAGTAGGTGACGGCGCCGTCGTCGTCGACGAAGCGCAGGAACCGCGCGTCCTCCATACCGGCCGCCTCGGCGCCCATCGCCGGGACGAGCACCCGCTCACTGAGAGGCACCTCGTCGGGGAACCGGATGCCGTAGGTGCGTTCGCCGACCGCCCGGATCGCCGTGATCGTCTTGTGTGCGCGCCCGCGGGTGCTCCGGTGCGTGTTCAGCCGATCCAGACGCTCGCTCAGATCGGCACGGGTGAAGCTGTCGCCGAGCGGATCGAGGACGTAGTCGGCGGCCTCACCGGCCGCGTCGAGCCGGGTCAACTCGCTGCGGAACACGGCGGCCTCGAGCAGGGTGGCGTCGGTCGAGCCGACGGAGGCATAGGCGGGCGGGGCGTCGAGCAGAACCCCGCCCGCGGCGTCGACGGTCCCGGTGCGGAACCCGATCGAGGAACGGTGCCCCTCACCGATGCCGCGGACACTCATCACGAACCGCAGGCTGCCTGCGGGCACATCGGTCTGGTCGGGGTGCGCGACCATGCTGGGATTGCACAGCGCCGCCCCTTCGATGGCGTACTCACTGGTGAACGCCGCGCCGACGAGCAGCGTCCGCTCCGGGGTGAGTTCCACGTCGCGATCGAGGCGGTCAGCGAGTTCCCGGGCGTGCCTGCGGAACGTCCCGAGCACGTCGCGGTGCCGCCCCTGGAAGCGGCCCAGCACATCGTCGAGAGTCGACCGGACGGTGTCCTCGTCCAGCGCGAGGATGCGGCGCAGCACCACTCCCGCCCGGGATTCCTGGTGTTCGAATCCCTCCTGGCCCGGCACGAACAACTGGGTGATCACCCGCGACCTGTCCGGCGTGAGTCGCACCGGACTCCGAGTGGCGAGCGGACTCGCCACCGAGGTCATCGGGGCACGGTCGCGAGCCGGCGAGCGTGTTGGAACGTCGAGAGCACCGCCAGTGTCGACTCGGCGCCTCTGTTGAGGTTCACCCCGTCGGCGTGCAGGCCGTCATATCCGCCACCGGTCTCGGGGTCCCACATCACCTGCGCCGAATCGTTGTCGCCCTCGAACCAGGCCGCCGCCCGGCGCACGCCGTCGGGCCATGCCGGGTCGGGATCGACGGCAGCGGCGCGTGCGCACGCGTCGGCGAGTGTGGCCACCTCGATGGGCTGCTGGTCGAAGCCGGGCCG
This sequence comes from Mycobacterium sp. NPDC050041, assembly GCF_049541695.1. Taxonomy (NCBI): domain Bacteria; kingdom Bacillati; phylum Actinomycetota; class Actinomycetes; order Mycobacteriales; family Mycobacteriaceae; genus Mycobacterium; species Mycobacterium sp. NPDC050041. The sequence goes on from NZ_JBMVDG010000001.1 coordinate 31,568, forward strand.
CGCATCGCTGTTGTCCCGGCCACCCACCGGCGTGGGTGAGAAATGACCGTCCACGGTTTCGTAGTCGACCAACCAGGCCAGCAGATCGAGTCCGCGCCGGCGAAGCTCGGAGTCGTCGAGCGCGGCGCCGGTCGCGATCATCGCCTCGGCGAGAACGGCGTTGGCGTAGGCCAGCCGCGCCTCCGGCCACGGCCAAGCGGGGTCGCCGGTCGGGGCAGGAAGGGAGTCGCGGTAGTCGTTGAGCAGTCTGCGTGCCCCCGCGTGATCGGGTTGGGCGCTGAGCAGTTCGGCCGCCCCCAGGGCTGCGAACGCCATCGCCCGAGGTGAAGTCGACCGCGCCTGAACGGCACGCTCGAACTGCATGAGGGCGGTCTGCTTCGCCCATGCGACCGGACTGTGTGCCGCCGCCGTTCCCGTGGCCCAGACGCAGCGGCCCCACGGGTCGTCGAGGCCCGGCTCGTCGGTCCAATGGCCGCTGCTGTCCATCCGGTTGCGGCAGGGCCCGGTCAGGGTCTGCGCGTCGCCGAGGAAGCGCAGCGCGAGCCCGGCAAGACCGTTCAGCGTGCGGTCCACCTCGGGTTGCCGGACGACCACGACGATGACCCGCGCCATGTCATCGGTGCAGTAGCCGTGTTCGCGCCGGGGCGCGTCGAGGCAGGCGTGCTCGAAGGTGCCGCGACTGTCCGTCATCCGTCGCAGATGGTCGAAGAGCGGGACGGGTGTGTTCATGCAGCTGCCATCCGTTCGTGGAGTACGCGTTGCGCCAGAACGAGATACGCATCCGCGACGATGGACCACGACATCGTCGGCGCCAGCCTGCGCGCCTCGGCGGCCATGGATCCCGCCAGCCTCGGTTCGGTCAGCACCCGCCGCAGTGCTGACGTCATCGCGTCCGGGTCGCCATGGTCGACGATGATTCCGGCCCCGGTGCCCAGGAGTTCGACGGCGTGCGGGAAGGCGGTGGCCACGACCGGACGGCCGTGTGCGATGGCGTCGACCAGGACCCCGGAGGTCACCTGGTCAGTGGAGTCGTAGGGAAGCACCACCGCCGCGGACGACTGCACCAGAGAGGTCAGCGACGCCGCGGTCCGGTAGTCGTCGTCGAACGACACCGAACCCGCCAGACCGTGGCGCCTGGCCTGCTCACGGCGAGCGTCGCGATACGCCTCGCCGTCGTTGGCCAGCACCTTGGGGTGGGTTCCGCCGGCGACCAGGTACCGCGGTTGGCCCGTGAGGCCGTGCAGCGACCGCATGGCCTCGATCACCCGCTCGATGCCCTTGCCGGGCCCGATCAGGCCCCAGGTCAGCAACGTGGGTCTACCGGAACGCTTGGTCGGCACCTGCGTGGGGATCCGGGCGCCGTGCGGAATCGTGGTGACCTTACGACTGTCCACGTCGAAGCCCTGACACAACCGGACCTTGGCGGCATCTGACATCACGACCACTCGATCGGACAGCGTCGCGAGCCGCTCAAGAACCCAACGTTGGTGCGGCGTAGGCTTTTTGAGCACCGTGTGCGCCACCACGATCGACGGGATCCGCAGTTCGCCGACGATGTCGACGACTTCGTCGCCGTCGGCGCCGCCGTAGAGGCCGTACTCGTGCTGGATGACAGCCACGTCACTCTGGTTCAGCAGTCCGGCCCCGGCGCGCACCGAGGACGCCGAGCCGTTGACGACCTCGCCGATGACGCAAGCGGCCGAGGTGGGCGAGTCGCCGGCGATCCGCACGACGTTGATGTCGGAGCCGTGTGACGTCAAGCCGTCGGCAAGGGCCGCGCTGAAGGTGGCCAAGCCACATCTGGTCGGCGGGTATGTACTGAGAATTCCGACGCTGGGGCGCGGGAACGACTGCGCTGCATTGTCGAAAGTCGATGGTCGGAGAAAGGACGAAACGGTCAAGGTGATCCCGGCTTTGCGGTTGCCACCGGTGTGTCCGGCGTGAGCGATTGCTCGGGCGATCGGCGGTGAGACGGCCGACCCTTCCCGGACTGGCTGGTTGCCCAACTCGTTCGACCGTACACCCAAAGCCGCCGCTGCGGTGCAGGCGGCGGTCCCGGCGGCGGTGCTTTCAGCCCCGAATCGCCCTCCCATTCGGTTGCCCGGCCCTACCCTGATCGGATGGCACCGGCTCAGCGCGAACCCAATGTCGTCGTCCTCGGCGGAGGCTCATGGGGCACCACCGTCGCGTCCATCTGCGCCAGGCGCGGACCGACACTGCAGTGGGTGCGGTCGGAGTCGACGGCCAAGGACATCAACGAGAATCACCGCAACACCAAGTATCTCGGCGACGACGTCGCCCTGACCGAGACGCTGCGCGCCACCACCGATTTCGCCGAGGCCGCCAATCAGGCCGACGTCGTCGTGATGGGGGTGCCGTCGCACGGATTCCGCGGCGTGCTGGAGGAACTGGCAGGCGAGCTACGGCCGTGGGTTCCGGTGGTGTCGCTGGTCAAGGGCCTCGAGCAGGGCACCAACATGCGGATGAGCCAGATCGTCGGCGAGGTCCTGCCCGGCCACCCGGCCGGAATCCTGGCCGGGCCGAACATCGCCCGTGAGGTCGCCGACGGTTACGCGGCCGCCGCGGTGCTCGCCATGCCCGACCAGCACCTGGCGGCACGTCTCGCGGAATTGTTCCGTACCAAACGTTTTCGCACCTACACCACCGACGACGTGGTGGGAGTGGAGATGGCGGGCGCGCTGAAGAACGTCTACGCGATCGCCGTGGGCATGGGCTATTCGCTGGGCATCGGCGAGAACACCCGCGCGATGGTGATCGCCCGCGCGGTGCGCGAGATGTCGAAGATGGGCGAGGCCCTCGGCGGGCACCGCGACACCTTCGCGGGGCTGGCAGGCATGGGTGACCTCATCGTCACCTGCACCAGCCAGCGCAGCCGCAACCGGCACGTCGGCGAGCAACTCGGCTCAGGCAAGTCGATCGACGAGATCATCGCGTCGATGAACCAGGTCGCCGAGGGCGTGAAGGCCTCGAAGGTGATCATGGAGTTCGCCGACGAGTACGGCCTCAACATGCCGATCGCCCGTGAGGTGGACGGCGTGATCAACCACGGCTCGTCCGTCGAGCAGGCCTATCGCGGACTGGCCGCCGAGAAGCCCGGCCACGAGGTGCACGGCCAGGGGTTCTGACCTCAGTTGAAGTAGGGGCTGGTGCCCTCGGGTCGGTCGATCAGCGGGTTGCTGCTGACGACCCAGCTGGCCGTGGGGCTGATGACGAAGCCGTTCTGGGTGCGGGTGTCGACGCACGACGTGATGGTGCCGTCGGTGCCGCAGCTGACCGTCTGGAAGCTGAGCCGGCTGTTCGGTGGCAGCGGCTTGGGAGCTTCCGTCCCCGCGTACAGCGGCGCCGAGGTGCTGGAGAATCCCGGCGCCCCGGGCCCGCCGCTGACCAGGTTGGCGCCGCCGGGCGCACCCGGCAGTGCACCACTGCAGCCGTAGCCACCGTTGCGCTGCAACACACAGGTGATGCCCTCAGGCGTGGCGAAGGCGTACCAGGAGCCGTCCGTCACGGCGTAGTCCGGCAGCTTGGCCGGTGCCCAGGCGTTGACGTTCGGCAGCGGCGGTGGCGGCGGCGGCGCAGGTGGTTGGGCTGCCGCGACCCCCGGCATTCCGACGACGACCGCCCCCACGGCACTGGCCGCGCCGATCAGCATTCTGGTCAGCACGCGCTCACCCTAACGCGGTTGCGCCGACCGCGGGCACCGATGGCCGTCAGTACCGGCCGGGGCCGCGGCCTGCCATGTCCTCGAGGCGGCGGATCCGCTCCTCGATCGGCGGGTGCGTCGAGAACAGCTTGCCCATCTTCTCCCCGGCCCGGAACGGGCTGGCGATCATCAGGTGGGCCTGGTCGGCCAGTTGCGGCTGGGGCGGCAGCGGGGCCGCCTCCACGCCGCCGGCGATCTTGCGCAGCGCCGACGCCAGCGCCAGCGGGTCACCGGTCAGCTCGGCGCCGGACTGGTCGGCCTGATACTCCCGTGACCGGGACACCGCGAGCCGAACCACCGTCGCCGCGATCGGCCCCAGCAGCGAAACCAGCAGCAGGGCAAAGGGATTTGCTCCGCCCTCACGGTTACCGCCGAACATCGACGCGAACATCGCGATGTTGGCCAGCGCGGTGATCACCGACGCCATCGCCCCCGCCACACACGAGATCAGAATGTCGCGGTTGTAGACGTGCGACAGTTCGTGGCCGAGCACCGCGCGCAGCTCACGCTCGTTGAGGATCTGCAGGATCCCGGTGGTGCAGCACACCGCGGCATTGCGCGGGTTGCGCCCCGTCGCGAACGCGTTCGGGTTGGCGGTGTCGGAGATGTAGAGCCGCGGCATCGGCTGCCGGGCGGCGGTCGCGAGCTCGCGCACGATGCGGTACATCGCCGGCGCCTGCATCTCGTTGACCGGCTGGGCGTGCATCGCCCGCAGCGCCAGCTTGTCGCTGTTGAAGTAGACGTAGATGTTCATACCGACGGCGAACAGCACTGCCAGGAACATGATCGACCGGCCGAACAGCGCGCCGACGAACACGATCAGCGCGGACATGGACACCAGCAACAGGAACGTCTTGAACCTGTTGGCGTGCGGGTGCCAACTCATCGCGGGGCTTCCTCCTGTCGTGGATCTGAAGAGGTCTTCGCCGGTTGAACGCTCCGGACCGCCGTCCGGGTTCCGTGAACTCAGCCGTGCCGGTTCACGGTGTAGTCGACCAGCGACGCCATCGCATACCGTCCGGGCCCGTCGGGCAGCTGATCGAGCTCGTCGCGCGCCTGCGCGGCGTAGCGCGCCACGGTCTCCTTCGCCGCCGTCATCCCTGGTGAGCGCCGCAGCAGCCGCAGCGCCTCGGCCAGGTCGTCGTCGTTGTCGATCGGGGCGGCGAGCAGTTCCCGCAGCCGGTCGGCGTCGGCGCCGGTTTCCCGCAGGGCGTAGAGCACCGGCAGGGTGTGCACGCCTTCACGCAGGTCGGTGCCCGGCACCTTGCCCGACTCGTCGGGGTCGCTGTCGATGTCGATGATGTCGTCGGAGATCTGGAACGCCGTGCCCACGATGCCGCCGAGGCGGCTGAGCCGCTCGATCTGCTCCTCGTCGGCGCCGGAGAACGTCGCACCGAAGCGACCGGACGCGGCGATCAGGCAGGCCGTCTTCTCGTAGACCACCTTGAGGTAGTGCTCGATCTCGTCGACGCCCTCGGCGGCGCCGCGCGTCTCCCGCATCTGACCCGTGACCAGCTGGGCGAAGGTGTCCGCGATCACCCGGACGGCGTCCGGGCCGAGCCGCGAGACCAGCCGCGACGCCGTCGCGAACAGGTAGTCGCCCGCCAGGATCGCGATGTTGTTGCCCCACCGGGCGTTGGCCGACGGGGCACCGCGGCGCATCTGCGCCTCGTCCATCACGTCGTCGTGGTACAGCGTCGCCAGGTGCACCAGCTCGATGACGGCGCCGGCCACCGAGACCTGCCAGCCGTCGGGTTCGGGCCCCAGCTGCGCGGAGAGCACCGTGAACAGCGGGCGGAACCGCTTGCCCCCGGCCTGGAAGAGATGCTGCACGGCCTCGGCCATCAACTCGTCGGCTCTGCCCAGCTCAGAGGACATCAGCTCCTCGATGCGGGCCACGCCGTCGCGGACGTCGGACGCGAACGTCGCGTCGCCGAAATCCACGCCTGCCACCACGGTCGCCGGTGTCCTCACCTCTCCAACATACTGGGGACGATGAGAACCAGGGCAGACGTGGTTGTGGTGGGCGCCGGACCCGCGGGGTCCGCGGCTGCGGCGTGGGCCGCCCGCGACGGTCGCGACGTGCTGGTGATCGATTCCGCGCAGTTCCCCCGCGACAAGGCCTGCGGCGACGGCCTCACCCCGCGGGCGGTCGCCGAGCTGGAGCGGCTGGGGCTCGGGCCGTGGCTGGACGGCCGGATCCGGCACCGCGGGCTGCGGATGGCCGGCTTCGGCGCCGACGTCGAGGTGCCATGGCCGGGACCGTCGTTCCCGCCCACCGGCAGCGCCGTGGCGCGCACCGAGCTCGACGACCGCATCAGGTCGGTCGCCGCAGACGATGGTGCGAAGATGCTGCTCGGCGTCAAAGCGGTTGCGGTGCGGCATGACTCGTCGGGTGCCGTCGAGGCGGTGGTGCTCGACAACGGCGACGAGGTCGGCGTGGGCACGCTCATCGTCGCCGACGGCGCCCGCTCCACCCTCGGCCGCGTGCTGGGCCGAAAGTGGCATCAGGAGACGGTCTACGGCGTCGCAGTGCGGGGCTATCTCGCAAGCCCGCGCAGCCACGAGCCATGGATCACCTCGCACCTGGAACTGCGGTCACCGGAGGGCAAGGTGCTGCCGGGCTACGGGTGGATCTTCCCGCTCGGCAACGGCGAGGTGAACATCGGCGTCGGCGCGCTGGCCACCGCAAAGCGGCCCTCGGACGCAGCGTTGCGGCCGCTGATGTCGTACTACACCTCGCTTCGCCGCGAGGAGTGGGGCTTCGACGGCGAACCGCGCGCGCCGCTGTCGGCGCTGCTGCCGATGGGCGGGGCCGTCTCGGGAGTCGCGGGACCCAACTGGATGCTGATCGGCGACGCCGCCGCCTGCGTCAACCCGCTCAACGGCGAGGGCATCGACTACGGCCTGGAGACCGGCCGACTGGCCGCCGAACTGCTCGGCGCGGCGGACCTGTCGACGGTGTGGCCCGCGGTGCTTCAGGAGCACTACGCGCGCGGGTTCTCGGTGGCGCGGCGGCTGGCGCTGCTGCTGACTCTGCCGCGCTTCCTGCCGCTGACCGGCCCGGTGGCGATGCGGTCGACGACGCTGATGCGGATCGCGGTACGGGTGATGGGCAATCTGGTGACCGACGATGACGAGGACCGGATCGCGCGGATGTGGCGGGCCGGCGGGCTGGCCTCGCGAAAGCTGGACGCGCGCAAGCCGTTCAGCTGAATAACCGCCGAAAATGTTTGCGACGGCTACCTTTTCGTCGCCCGGCCGTCGTCTGCCATTCAGCTCGGCCGGTTACGGTCGACCGCGTGGCCGTTGTCGACCACGAGCTGCCGAAGCCTCCGTCATCGATCGACGATGCGCCGCCGAGGAGGACCCGTACGCCCGAGGAACGGCGCGTCGAGGTCTGCCCCGTCTGCCACACGGCGCTGCCCGCCGTGACCGCCCGCTGCTTCTTCTGCGAGTGACGGTCACTCCGACGGGCTGAGCTCCTCGTCGACAGCGCGCGGATTCTTCCTCCGTCGCGCGCTGGCCTGCTCGATGAGTTCTGCGGTCGACAACTTCGCCTTCTGCTCGGTCAGGCTCTGCTTGGTCAACCCCAGGGCGATCAGCACCTCGACGAACACGATGATCAGGCCGGCCCAGTAGGCCCACTTCATCGTCGGATCGGGCCGTGTGGTGAAGAAGAGAATCAAGAAGATCGGTCCGACGATGCCGAAAACGAACACCACGAGCTGGATCTTGACGTACCGCCAGAACGTCTGCATTCGCCGATCTCCTCGTCGCCCGGGTGGACGCGTGAATGCTATCCCGCCGGGCCCGCGACGGGACTACTCTGGAGTCCACGCGGGTTGTTCACTGTGACAGCGAGGAGATCCGCGAATGATCGCATCGCACAGGCCGGCCCGGCTGCTCTGGGTGGCCGCAGCATCAGCCGTGATGGCGCTCGGCCTCAGCGCCCCGGTCACCGCGAAACCGATGGGTCCGTGCGGCGATGTCACCTACGTCGGCAAGTGTGAACCGATCAGCGAGCGCGACACCACTCCGCCGCGCCAGGGCCACCCCGACGCGCCGATCCTGCCGCAGGGCACCGGCGGCCCGCTCGGTTGAGAAGCCGGGCTAAGTACCAGGTTTCACGGCGGCGTGCAGGGCGACGATGCCGCCGCTGAGGTTGCGCCACCGCACCTGCGACCACCCGTTGTCCTCGATCCGCCGGGCCAGATCCGGCTGCTCCGGCCAGGCCCGGATCGACTCGGCCAGGTAGACGTAGGCGTCCGGGTTCGACGACACCGCGCGAGCCATCCTCGGCAGCGCCTGCATCAGGTACTCCTTGTACAGCGTCGAGAACGGCCCGAACGTCGGAGTGGAGAACTCGCACACCACCAGTCGCCCACCGGGCCGCGTCACCCGCGCCATCTCGCGGAGCCCCGCCGCATGGTCGACGACGTTGCGCAGCCCGAAGCTGATGGTGACCGCGTCGAACACGCCGTCGTCGAACGGCAGCCGGGTGGCGTCACCGGCCACCTTGGGGACGTCGCGGCGCGCGCCCGCGGCCAGCATGCCCACCGAGAAGTCCGCCGCCACACACCACGCGCCGGACGCCGCCAGCTCGACGGTCGAGACGGCCGTGCCCGCGGCGAGGTCGAGCACCTTGTCGCCGGCACCGATCTGCAGCGCCGCGCGGGTCGCCCTTCTCCAGAACCGGTCCTGCCCCAGCGAGAGCACGGTGTTGGTCAGGTCGTAGCGGCGGGCGACGCCGTCGAACATCGACGCCACCTCGTGCGGATTCTTCTCCAACGACGCCCGGCTCACGATGCCGACGCTACCTGTGAATCCGCAGCCGCCGGGAATGGTGGCGCCCCAGCGGTGCTTATACGGCGACATGAGTGCAAAAGTCTGGTTCATCACCGGGACGTCGCGCGGGTTCGGGCGCGAGTGGACGATCGCCGCCCTCGACCGCGGCGACCGGGTGGCCGCCACCGCCCGCGACACCTCGACGCTCGACGACCTGGTCGACAAGTACGGCGACGCCCTGCTGCCGATCCGCCTCGACGTCACCGACCGCAACGCCGACTTCGCCGCGGTCAAGCAGGCCCACGACCACTTCGGGCGGCTCGACATCGTGGTCAACAACGCGGGCTACGGCCAGTTCGGCTTCGTCGAGGAGCTCTCCGAGCAGGAAGCGCGCGACCAGATCGAGACGAACGTCTTCGGCGCACTGTGGATCACCCAGGCGGCGCTCCCCTATCTGCGGGCCCAACGCAGCGGCCACATCCTCCAGGTGTCGTCGATCGGCGGCATCACGGCGTTCCAGAACGTCGGCATCTACCACGCGTCGAAGTGGGCACTGGAGGGGTTCTCCCAGGCGCTCGCGCAGGAGGTCGAGTCATTCGGCATCCACGTGACCCTCATCGAACCGGGCGGCTTCGACACCGATTGGGCCGGTTCGTCGGCCAAGCGCGCGACCCCGCTGCCCGCCTACGAGCAGGCGCACGCCCAAGCCGACGCCGCCCGAAGCAAGCGCACGGCGAAGTACGGCGACCCGAAGGCGTCGGCCGCCGCGGTGCTCAAGATCGTCGACGCGGAGAAGCCGCCGCTGCGGGTGTTCTTCGGTGAGCTCCCGCTGCAGCTGGCCCGCGCCGACTACGAGAGCCGCCTCGCGACGTGGGAGCAGTGGCAGCCCGTCTCCGTCGAGGCAGGCGGCTGAGGCTCGCGTACTAGGCGGCCTTGAGGCGGCGCAGGCCCTGCACCGCTTCGTAGTGCCCGATCAGCTCGTCGCAGATGGCGGGCCAGGTGCGGTCCAGCACGCTGCGGCGGGCGGCCACCGAATAGCGATGCCGCTCGGCGATCAGGTGGTCCACCGAGTCGGCGAGCTTGGCCTCGAACTCGGCGACGGGCAGCAGCAGGCCGGTGCGGTAGGGCGCGACCAGGTCGCGCGGACCGCCGGCATCGGGCGCGATGACCGGCACACCCGAGGCCATCGCCTCCTGCACCGCCTGGCAGAACGTCTCGTGCTCGCCGGGATGGACGAACACGTCCATGCTCGCGTAGGCGGTGGCCAGTTCCCCGCCGTACAGCGCCCCGGTGAACACCGCCGACGGCAACACGGCCTGCAGTTTCGCGCGGTCGACGCCGTCGCCGACGACCACCAGTTGCAGATCGTCGCGGCCCGCCAGCACGGCCAGGCGTTCGACGTGCTTCTCCGGCGCCAGCCGGCCCACGAAGCCGACGATCGGCCTGCCGTCCGGTGACCACTGCTGCCGCAGGCCGTTGTCGCGGGCCGACGGCGCGAAGCCGGTGATGTCGACGCCGCGGGCCCAGCGGTGCACCCGCGGGATGCGGTGGGCGGCCAGGTTCTCCATCGCCGAGGTCGACGGCGCCAGCGTGCGGTCGGCCTTGCTGTGCAGCCTGCGGGTCCACGCCCACGACGCGCGCGACAGCACGCCGACGCCGTAGCTCTCGGCGAAGCCGGCCACGTCGGTCTGGAACACCGCGACCGTCGGCACCCCGAGATAGCGGGCCGCGTGCACGCCGCCCCACCCGAGAAGCGCCGGCGACGCCAGGTGCACCACGTCGGGATCGAAGCCGCGCAGCACCTGGACCATCCGCGGCCGCGGCATCCCCAGCGGCAGCGAGTTGATCTTCGGGAACATCCGCGACGGCACCCGGTGGACGCGGACGCCGTCGTGCACCCGGTCGGCGGGTGGTTCGCCGCGGGGGGTGTCGGGGGCGATGATCAGCACCTCGTGACCGGTGCGGCGGAGGTGCTCGACCACCCGGAGCACGGAGTTGGTGACTCCGTTGACGTTGGGCAGGAAGGACTCGGCGACGATGGCAACTCGCACGCCGTGATCGTCTCAGCGTGCGCTTTCCCGGAGGTTGCGTGCAGGCATACGCGACACGAAAACCCGGGATCGCGTGGCGGCGAGCGCGCGGTACCGTCGCCTTCATGACCGCGAGCAGGAAATCGGTGGCGCTCGGGCTGATGGTGCTGCTGCTCTTCACCGCCGCATGCAGTCGCGGCATCGACGGCGCCGCCCAGCGTGATCCGGTCGAGCCGGGCACCGCCGTCACCGAGGACGGGTACGGCATCGTGATCGGCTTCCCCGAGGCGCCCGCGCGCATCGAGGTGTTCACCGAGCCGCAGTGCCCACACTGCGCGGACCTGCAGACCGACTTCGGCGCCGACTTCGAGCGCTACATCGACCTGGGACAGCTCGCGGTGACCTACCGCCCGCTGACGTTCTTCGACCAGGACGGCAACGACCACTCCGCCCGGGTGAGCAACGCGATGTTCCTGGCCGCAGGCCCGGGCACGTCGGCGCCCGACTTCCAGAACTTCGTCGAACAGCTGTGGGCGCAACAGGATTCACCGAAGGCGCCGTCGAACACCGACCTGGCGAAGCTCGCGACCGACAGTGGTGTCGGCGACGCGAAGGCCGAGGAGATCTCCGCGGGCACCGAAGGCGTCGACACCGCGGAGATGACGGCACTGAACACCGAATTCCTGTGGGAGATCAACCCGCTCGACGCAGGCACACCGACCGTGTACGACCTCGTCAACGACGAGAAGCTCGACATCTACGACGACAACTGGCTGGCGAAGCTGCTGTCCTCGGTGTGACGGTCAGGGCCGCAACGCGACCCGGATGCAGTTGTCCTGCTTGTTCTTGAACATGTCGTAGGCCCGCACGCCCTCCTCGAGCGGCAGGTCGTGGGTGATCAGCTTGGCCGGGTCGAGGTCGCCCTGCTCGACGTAGTCGAACAACCGCTTCATGTAGCGCTGCCCGTGCTGCTGAGCCGATTTCAGCGTCAGGCCCTTGTTGGTCACCACACCCATCGGGAACTTGTCGGTGAGGCCGTAGACGCCGAGCACCGAGACCACGCCACCCTTGCGGCAGGCCAGGATGGCCTGCCGCAGCGCGCTCGCCCGGTCGGTCTCCATCCGCAGCAGCTGCTTGGCGCGGTCGTAGACCTGCTGCACGCCGGTGCTGTGGCCCTCCATGCCGACGGCATCGATGCACGCGTCGGGTCCACGCCCACCGGTCATCTCGCGCAGCATCTCCTGCACGCTGTCGACCGCGGTGTAGTCGACGGTCTCCAGTCCGAAGCCGTCGCGCGCCAGCGCCAGTCGCTCGGGAATGCGGTCGATCACGATCGCCCGGTCGGCACCCAGCAGCAGCGCGCTGCGGGCCGCCATCAGCCCGACGCCGCCCGCACCCCACACCGCGACGGTGTCGCCGCCGGAGATGTCGCAGAAGTCGGCGCCCATGAATCCGGTCGGGACCGCGTCGGAGAGGAACAGCGCCTGCTCGTCGGTGATGTCGCCCGGTATCGGGAAACAGTTGGTGTCGCCGAACGGCACCCGGATGAACTGGGCGTGCGATCCGGCGTAGCCGCCGAATTCGTGGGTGTAGCCGTAGATCCCGCCGGACGGATAGCCCAGCAGCGGCTGCTGCAGTTCGGCGTTCGGATTGGTGGTGTCGCAGCAGGAGTACAGCTCGTGCTCGCAGTACCAGCACCGGTCGCAGGCGATGAACGACGGCACCACCACCCGGTCGCCGACCCTGATCTGGCTGACCTCGCGACCGGTCTCGACGACCTCGCCCATGAATTCGTGGCCGAACACGTCGCCTTCGCGCATGCCGGGCAGGTAGCCGTCGACGAAGTGCAGGTCCGACCCGCAGGTGGTGGACAGCTTCACCGCGAGGATCACGTCGTGGGGGTTGAGCAGTTCCGGGTCGTCCACGGTCTCGACCGACAGGTCGTTGACACCTTGCCAACACAGCGCGCGCATGAATGGCCTTTCGTCAGCGCGCGGAGTCGCGCGCGCTCGGATTGGATCGGATGGTCGGCACCTCGCCGGTCTGCAGCAGCGCCCGCACCCGGTAGAGCACCTTGAACGCGAGCGCACCGGTCAGCAGGCCGGGCGCGGGGCTCTTGGTGTGCACCGTCACCTCGGTGCCCAGGTCCCGGGGTGCCTCGCGATAGGTGACGACGATCTCGTTGCGCTCGTCGTCGATGCCTGCGAACCGGACGCCGGCGATGTCCTCCTGCAGCCGCGACTCCCACGTCGTCTTCACCGGACCGGCCTGCAGCCGCCACCGGTAGCGGTCGGGGCCGGTGACCTCGACCTCGCCGACGTCGCCGAGCACCACCGAGAGCTCGTCGGGGTTCCGCCAGAACTGCCGGACGCGCTCGAGCGGCACGCTGATCGTCACCGACTGGGTGGCCGTGCGTTGCGGCAGCTGGTCGGCCAGCTTCCCGGCCACCTCGGCCGCCTGTTTCTTCGCGGTGTCCAGAGCACTCATCGCCCGTTCCCTTCCGATGCCGTCGACGGGTCGCGATACCCGCGAAGGGAGCAGCCAAACGGCATGCGGGCAATACGATGACGCGCATGATGCGGTCAGCCGCCGTGGTGCTCGCGACCTGCGTGCTCGCACTGTCCGCCGGCGTGGTCGCGCCGGCGCAGGCGTGCGGCTGCGGCGCCTACATCCCCGCGCAGGAGGGTCCCGCCGTCACCGAGGAGCGGGCGCTGGTCGCCTGGGACGGCACAAGCGAGGACGTGTTGATGTCCTTCGACGTGCGGGGCAGTTCGGCGTCCGCGGCCTGGGTGATGCCGGTGCCGTCGGCGGCGCGGGTCACCCTCGGTGAGCCGGAGGTGTTCGACGAGATCGACCGGCTCACCGCGCCGCGCATCGAATACCGCGACTCGTGGTGGCCCACCTTCGACTGGATGGAGGGCTTCGCGAGCGAAGCACCCGACACCACGCCGGCCCCGACCGGTGTCAACGTGCTGGCCCGGCAGCGCATCGGTCCGTTCGACGTGACGCGGCTGACCGCCGGCGATCCGGCCGCGCTCGCCGATTGGCTTGCGGGCAGGGGCTTTCCGCACCCACCGGGGCTGGATCGCAACCTCGCGCCCTACGTGCGGGACGGCTGGGAGATCGTGGCGGTGCAGCTGGTCCCCGGCGCCGCGGGCGAGTCGCTGACCGGTGGCCTGCAGCCGCTGCGGCTGTCGTTCCGCTCCGACGAGGTGGTCTACCCGATGCGGCTGTCGCAGTCGGCGACGACGCCGCAGACCGTCGACCTGACCGTGCTGGCCGATCACCGGATGAACCCGTCGCAGATCCCGGTGGCAGGCAATGATCCGTCGCTCACCTTCGCCGGGCGGATCGAGGCGATGCCGCCTGTGCTCGCCGAGTACGCCGGCGAGGCGGCGTTTCTAACCCGGTGGAAGAACACCATCGACGACCCGTCCGCGATCGACGGCGACTACGTGTTCGTCCAGGCGTCGGCCGACTTCCCGTTCCAGGAGGTGGTCTACCGGTACCGCGACCGCGGCGACATCACCGGGCTGCTGCTGGTCGCGCTGGTGGCCGTCAACGGGATCGCCGTGGTCGTCGCGCTGATCGCCGGTGCGATCGTCCGCTCGCGGCGCCGCGGTCAGCCGACGATGGGCTGATCCGCCACGTCGGGGCGGGCCTCGTCGGCCGGCTCCACGTGCAGCCGCTTCTGCAGGTATGCCAGCCCCATCAGCGCCGCCCCGGCCACCAGCCAGCCGACGACCGCGATCGAGCCGGCGGGGATGATCGCCAGCGACGCGTTGCGGTCCTGCACCCGCACCAGGTCCGGGTTGTTCACGTCGTACTCGACGTAGATCCGCATGCCCGCCTCCAGCTCCGACGGGTACAGCACACCGAGTTCGGGCCGGTAGGTCACCCGGTCCGGTGTGACGAACTCGATCGTCGACCGGCGCGGGCCTGCGCTGAGGACGTTCGCCTCGGCGACACCCATGTTCCGCTCGATCTGCCGGTCGTTGCGCCACGCGCCGAGCACCATCAGCGAAGACTGCAGGGTGACCAGGCAGGCGGCGATCACCACGCCGATGCGGACCCGACGGATCACCCGCTCGGCGCGGGTCTCGGTGCCGTCGCCGTAGAGATGTGGAATCGCGATGCGCCACAACACCTTCAGCCGATCGACGAGCCGGTGCAGCGCCGCTGGCAGCGTCACAGGGCGGCCCTGATCGACGCGTGCAGTGCCCGCAACGACGACCGGTCGGCCTTCACCTCCAGCACCCGCATGCCCTCGTGCGGTTCGTCGAGCACGTCGGCCAGGTCGTCGACCTCGATCTGGCGGCTGTCCACGTGATAGGCCCGGCACAGCGCGCCGACGTCGACGTCGTGCGGGGTGCCGAAGACGCGCGCCGACACGTCGGAGAACCGCGGGTCGCCCTGCTCGAGGAGTTCGAAGATGCCGCCGCCGTTGTCGTTGGACACCACGATCGTCAGGTCCCGCGGCGTGGGCTCCGTTGGACCGATCAGCAGGCCGGAACTGTCGTGCACGAACGTCAGGTCGCCGAGCAGCGCGATGGTCCGCGGCACCTCGTCGCCGCTGCCGGTCTGCTCGTGGGCCAGTGCGGCGCCGATGGCGGTCGACACCGTACCGTCGATGCCCGCCACGCCGCGGTTGGACCGCACCGTCACGCCGCGCGGGGTCAGCCCGACCAGGGCGGCGTCGCGCACCGGGTTCGACGCGCCGAGCACCAGCTGGTCGCCCGCCCGTAGCGCGTCGGTCACCGCGGCGGCCACGTGCAGGCCGGTGGTCAGCGGGTGGGCCGCGAGCTGGTCGCGGACCGCGTCGACCGCATGCCGGTGCGCGTCGGCGCACCGCCGCAGCCAGGCCGAGTCCGGCGCGCCGGAGATGACCGCCCGGGTGCCGGTGGCCTGGGAGTTGCCGGAGACGTCGGGCCAACGCGGACCGGTGGTCAGCGCGTACACCGGCACCGACGGGTCGGCCAGCAGCGCCGACACCGGCCGGTGCAGCGTCGGCCGTCCGAGCATGATGACCTGCTTGGGCCGCAGCAGCCGAAGGGCCAGCGGGTGCAGCGGATTGGCCGCGGGCGGCGCGGTGGGCTCGGCGACGGTCGGCAGGCCCGCGAGATTCTCCTGCACACCTGCGCCGTGGCCGGCGATGACCACGGTGTCGGGGGTGAGGTCGATGTCGACCGGCTGATCGAACGACACCCGCGGCGTGTGCGTCCACGGCCTGCCGTCCGGGCGCCCCTGCGGCACCGGCCCGCCGTCGTGAGCGTCGGGCACCAGCGGCTCGCGCAGCGGGATGTCGAACTGCACCGGACCGGCGTTGGCACTGCGTGCGCCGGTCGCCGCCACCAGCACGCGGCACGTCGCCGACCGCCACTGGGCGTTGAGCGAGCTCATCCGTTCCGGGTTGTCCTCGGCGAGGCCGAGGCTGATCATCTCCCGCACCTGGGTGCCGAAGTAGCCCAGCTGCTCGAAGGTCTGGTTGGCGCCGGTGCCCAGCAGCTCGTAGGGCCGGTTGGCGCTCAGCACGATCAGTGGCACCCGGGCGTAGTTGGCCTCGACGACGGCGGGGCCGAGGTTGGCGACCGCGGTGCCCGACGTCATCGCCACGCACACCGGCGCGCGCTCGGCGACGGCAAGGCCGATCGCCAGGAAGCCGGCCGTGCGCTCGTCGATCCGCACGTGCAGACGCAACCGTCCCGCGCGGTCGGCGTCGTGCAGCGCGAAGGCCAGCGGCGCGTTGCGCGACCCCGGGCACAGCACGACGTCACGGACGCCGCCGCGAATCAGTTCGTCGACGACGACACGGGCCTGCGTCGTCGAGGGGTTCATCGCTACAGCTTATCGGCGAAGAAATCGAGCGCCGCTTTGTTGACGGCGTCGGGGTGCTCGAGGAACCCGAGGTGGCCGGTGTCCGGAATCTCCAGGTAGCGGCCGTTGGGCAGTGCGTCGGCGACCTCGCGGCTGAGGTGGGCGGGCAGCAGGACGTCGTCGGCGAAGCCGATCACCAGCGTGCGGTGGCGGATCGCGCCGTACGCCGGCAACCGGTTGGTCGTCGGCGAGGCGTTGAACTGGCTGCGCGTCCCGGGCGTCGACTGGGTCGGCCACATGGTGAACATCTCGAACCAGTCCTGCACCACGCGGTCGTTGTTCAGCGTCTTCGGCGAGAAGTTCTCGAGCAGCCGGATCTTGGCGTCGTAGGCGGCGGGCAGCGTGACGCCCGAGGTCTCCAGTTCCAGCTCGGCGCGGCGGAACAGCTCGCGGGCCTTGTCGTGACGGCCACGGGTGGCCATCAGCACCGCGCTGTCCACCAGCTCGGGGCGGGCCAGCATCAGCTCCTGGGCGATGTAGGAGCCCATCGACACACCGACCAGGCGCACCGGCGCGAGGTCGAGCTTCTCGATCAGGGCAGCCGTGTCGGCGACCATCTGCTCGGTGCCGAAGCCGTCGGCGTTCGCGGTCGCGCCGATGCCGCGGTTGTCGAAGGTGATGGTCCGGTAGCCGGCCCGGGCGAATGCCGGCACCTGGTGCAGATGCCAGGTCCGTCCGGCGCCGCCGTGACCGGCGATGAACAGCACCGGCTGCCCTTTGCCACGATCGTCGTAAGCCAGATTCACGCCGACGACGCTACCGCCTGGCGATCTGTGGAACATCAGCCGCGGTGTGCGCGGCTGAGACTCCACAAATCGCTAGGGGGCGGGGGTGAAGGCGATCACCGGGATGGTCCGGTCGCCTGCGAGCTGCTCGTAGCCGGCGTAGCTGGGGATGAACTCGCATGCCAGCCGCCACAGCCGGGCGCGCTCGTCGCCGGTGACCTCCTCGGCGATGTAGTCGCCGGTGTGGCCGCCGGCCGACAGCGTCACCCGCGGATTGGCCGTGACGTTGAAGTACCAGGCCGGGTGGCGGGAGCCGCCGTAGTTCGACGCGATGACGATGACCCGGCCGCCGTCGGTGAAGTAGGTCAGCGGCGTGGTCCGCCGCTTGCCCGTCCTGGCGCCGGTGTGGATCAGCAGCACCTCCGGCGTCACCATCGCCGAGGACAGCCGGCCCTTGGACAGCCGAAGCAGCGGCCGGTCGATGCGGTGCGCGACGTGCTTGAGCGCCCAGCGCACGGGCTTGGGACTGGTCAGCCGCGCGCCGATACGCAGCATCGGCGAACCTGCCGTCGGGTCGACTTCGGGGATACCCACCGGGGCATCGTAGGCGAGGAACGGTCACATCGAACTACGCTTCGAGGCGTTGCGCCAAGGGCCGGAGGGGAAATGGTCACCACCAATGAGAACGACGTCACCGCGCTGCCACTGGTGCCGGCGAATCCACTGCCGCTGAAGCAGCGCCTCGACGAGGTGCGCAAGACCCACACCTGTCAGGTGACGTTCCGTGAGGCGGGCGGTCAGGTCACCCGGGTGACGCTGGGCCCGAAGTGGTTCGCGCCGCCGATCGTGTGGGTGATGTCGCCCGCCGGTGCACGGGACGTGTTGAGCCGCAAGGACGATGCATGCGACCGGACCGCCGTGCACCACGAGATGCGGATGCTGATGGGCGACAACCTCGCCGATCTGCCGAACGCGCCGTGGCTGCCCCGCAAGCGCACGCTGCAGCCGTTGTTCACCAAGCAGTACGTGCGCCGCTTCGGCGACCACATGGCCCAGGCCGCGGCGATGGTCGCCGACGGCTGGCTGGCCGAAACGGGTGGGGACGGCGTTGACGTCGACCTCGACGCCGACAGCCGCCGGCTCACCATGCGGGCGCTGGGCCGTTCGGTGCTCGGCATCGACCTCGACGAACGTTCGTACGCGTTGGCCGAACCCCTCAACATCGCGCTGTCGCACATCGCCGACCGCGGGATGCGGCCGGTCAATCCGCCACGCTGGCTGCCGCTTCCGTCCCGGCGGCGCGCGGTGGCCGCCTACACCTCGATGCACCGCCTCGCCGAGGACATCCTCGCGTCGTGCCGCGCCGACCCCGGCATCGACGCGCCCCTGGTGCACGCGCTGATCGGCGCGACCGACCCGGAGACCGGGCAGACACTGTCCGACGACGACATCTGCAACGACCTGATCGCGTTCATCGTCGCCGGCCACGACACCACGGCCACCACAATCGCCTATGCGTTGTGGGCGCTGGGCCACCACCGCGACATCGCCGACCGGGTGGCCGCCGAGGCCGCCGCACTCGGTGACCGCACCCTGACCGCCGACGACGTCAGCCGGCTGCCCTACACCACGCAGGTGGTGCACGAGGCGCTGCGGCTGTGCCCGCCGGTGTCGGTGGCCGGCCGAACCGCCATGCGCGACATCGAGGTCGCCGGCTGCCGGGTCGAGGCGGGCAGCATGGTGCTGGTCGGCATCTACGGCATGCAGCGCGACCCGGCGCTGTGGGAGGACCCGCTGCGGTTCGACCCGGACCGGTTCAGCGCGCAGAACTTCGGGAAGCTCGACCGCTGGCAGTACATCCCGTTCGGTGGCGGGACGCGGACCTGCATCGGCGACCACTTCGCGATGCTCGAGCTCGTCCTCTCGGTCGCGACGGTGCTGCGCGACGTCGAGATCACCTCCGGCGGCGACGACTTCCCGCTCGCGGTGCCGTTCACCACCGTCGCCGACGGCCCGATCCCGGCGCGGGTGCGCGCACGGCGGTGATGTCGGCGCGGTCTCGTTCGCCCAGCGGCGGTCAGCGCGCCGAAGTCGCCGTGGAGCGGCGGGACCGGACGGCGGCCAGGGCGCGGTCCCACAGCAGCATCGTCGACTGGCCGAGCTGGCGGTGGGTGAACACGGTGTCCTTGGCCAGCGCCGCCGCCGCGGCGGCCTTGGTCGACGCCGACGCCTTGGACATGTGACCGCTGTCGAACGGCGGCTGGGGGTCGTACTCGATGATCAGCTGGGTGACCTTGGCGTGCGCCTCACCGGCGATCTCTCCGGCCAGCCACATCGCCAAATCGATGCCCGCGGAAACGCCGGCCGCGGTGACCACCTTGCCCTCGCGGACGACGCGCTCGTCGGTGACCGGGATGACGCCGAAGGTCTTGAGCATCGGCACGATCGCCCAGTGTGAGGTCGCCCGAAGGCCTTCCAGCACACCGGCTGCGGCCAGGATCAGCGAACCCGAGCACACCGAGGTGGTCCAGGCCGTCGTCGTGTGGGCGCGGCGGATCCAGTCGAGCAGCTTCTCGTCCCTGGCGTGCTCCACCGACGTCATGCCGCCCGGCACCAGCAGGATGTCCGGCGACGGTGTCTCGTCGAACGAGTGGGTGGCGCCCACCACGAGCACCCCGCTGTCGGCGGTGATCGGCCCGGGCTGGTGCCAGACGAAGCGCACCTCGGCGTCGGGCAGGCTGCGCAACACCTCATAGGGGCCGATGAAGTCCAGTGCGGTGAAACCCGGATAGAGGACGATGGCGATCTGCGGCATGGTGATTCCTTCTGCTCAGGCGAATGTTCTGCGGTAGTGGTCGGGCGAAACCCCGAGGCGCCGGACGAAGTTGCGGCGCATGGTCTCCGCGGTGCCGAAGCCGCATCGGGCGGCGATGGCGGTGACGGTGTCGTCGGTCTCCTCGAGTTGGCGGCGGGCCGCGTCGGTCCGGATCCGCTCGACGTACGCGCTGGGCGGCACGCCGACCTCGTCGGTGAAGACCCGGGTGAAATGCCGGGGACTCATGGCCGCCCGGCGTGCCAGGTCCGCGATGCTGTGTGCGGCACCGGGTTCGGCGTCGATCGAGTCCTGCACCTCGCGGATGGGCGTGCGCCTGGCCCGCGGCAACCACACCGGCGCGGCGAACTGCGTCTGCCCGCCGGGCCTGCGTAGGTAGAGCACCAGCCAGCGGGCCACCGTCTGCGCGATCTCGGTACCGTAGTCGTCCTCGACCAGCGACAGCGCCAGGTCGATACCCGCCGTCACCCCGGCGGCGGTCCACACCTGCTCGGAGCTGCGCACGAAGATCGGCTCCGGATCGACTGCGACGGAGGGGTATTCGCGTGCCAGCTGCGCCGCGAACGCCCAATGTGTGGTGGCCGGGCAGCCGTCGAGCAGTCCGGCCTCCGCGGCGATGAACGCGCCCGTGCAGACGCTGACGACGCGGCGCGCGTGTTCGGCGGAAGCGCGAACCCAGGCGACGGCGGCGCTGTCACGCTTCAACGCCTCGACGCCCCACCCGCCCGGCAGTACGACGGTGTCGACCGGCCGGCGGGCATCGGGCAGCGGCTGCGCGACGAAGGCAAGGCCGGTACCCGTCGTCACCGCCTCGCCGTCCACCGAGGCGACGACGACTTCGTAGCCGTCCTCGTCCCGGCCGTCGGCGGCCAGGGCCAGCGTCGCGCCGGTGAACACCTCGAACGGTCCCACCAGGTCGAGCGCCTGCACTCCGGGAAACCCGAGGAGCACCACCGACCGCCGCATGCTCCTCAGTGTCAGGTACCCGGGGCGTGGCGTCTACGCCATGCATCCCACACTTCAGGACACGGCGGTGTGCCGATAGGCGGACCTGATCCTGCTCGGCTTGACGCGAACCGGCACGGCGCACGGTTGCAGGGCGGCGACGGCGCGGCCGTCGAGTTCGACCTCGACGGTCTCGCCCGCCGCCACCCGGCCGAGAATGCGGCCGGCGCAGGCGCGCAGGTCAGCCAGCGACACCTCGATGCCGTGCACTTGCGGGCGGTCGACGCCGCACAGCCGGGCGACGGGCCTGCCGCGTCTGAGCACCTCGAAGACCTCGCCGGACTCGGCGCGCTCGAGGTAGCCGCGGGTATCGCTGCGCAGCTGGCCGATGCCGATGGTCGTCACCGACATGTGCATCACAATTCCGACCCTCTACCACACCAGCCCGGGCGGCGAGGTATTCGAGAATGACACCGGCACAACGCATGTTGAATCCACCCGACCATGTTCTGAATCTTACATGTGAACCGACGTTCCGGGATGATTACCGACGACGGCCGGCAGCTCCGAGCAGCGTGGTGAGCACGAGTTCCCGCACCACCGCCTGTGACGACTCGGACTCGACATACTGCACGAGACGGCCGAGATCCACCACCAGAGCGAACGCCGCGTGCACTGCGAATCGCGCCTCCCCCTCGGCGAGGTCCGGCCGCGCGGCGGTCACCTGGCGGACCCAGGCCTCCACGGTGGCGCGCTGCATGTTGTGCAGCGCCACCCGGTCGGGCGCAGGCACGTTCACCCGTTCGGCGTAATAGACGTGGGCCACCCCGGGACTCGCGAACGACCGGCGTACGTACGCGTCCACCAGGCCGTGGACAGCCTCATGGCAGTCGGCCGCCCCGGCGAGGATCGCGGACACGTCGCCGGAGACCCGATCAGCCGCGCGGCGGTAGGCCGCGGCCAGGATCGCGCTCTTGCCGGTGAAGAACCGGTAGATCGCCGACGTCGCCAGCCCCGTCGCCTCGGCGATGTCGTCCATCCCGGTGTCGCGGTAGCCGCGGTCGTTGAACAGCAGCATCGCCGCGTGCAGGATCTGCTCGTATTCCCCTGCGGCGGCGCCCACCGTCCTGGCCGGCGGTGTCGCCGGGTCCGGGACCTCGGAGGGCAACTCCGCGTCGCGCACCGCGCGGGTGATCGCGGCCAGCGTAGCGCGCACGCGTTCGTTCGGCAGTCGCGCGCGGTGGTCGGTGATGCTGCCGATGACGCTGAGCACCGCGGAGGACAGTATCCACCGCTGCCGTGAGTCCAGGTCCGGCCGCAGCAACGAAAGTGGTTGCTGCAGGCGGCGGTTCACGAGTTTGATCTGGCCGTTGAGCGTCAGCTGGTCGTCGGGTTCGAGGTAGCGGCCCTCCCAGCGGTAGAGGCCACCGCTGGTCCGGTTCTTCAGTGTGGCGTCGACCAGGGCGTCCACGGCGCGGTCCCAGGTGCGCTCCGCCGGTCCCGTGGTGTCGGAGTCGATGAACGCGGTGCACTCGTCCAGTTGCTCACCGAGACCCAGGACCGCGGCGCGGAACAGGTCGTACTTGCGGGAGTAGTGCCGGTAGAGCGAGGCCGCGGTGACGCCGACGCGTCCGGCGATGTCCTCCATGCTGACCCCGTGGTAGCCGAGCTCACTGAAGGCCTCTGCCGACACACCGGCGATCTGCTGCTTCCGGTCTTTGGGTCGCTTGCGGCGATCCGCGCGGACCCCTGCGGCGGGAGGCATGACGCCACCCTATCCGCCGGACGTCATCGGCAGAACAGGCATCAGTTTAGTGCCGCGAGAATCACACTTCACCGGTACTGATCCGGTGGAGACTCGTCGAACAGACGTTAACATCAGCTGGTGTCACCGGGTGAGCGGGAGGCACTCGGTGATCCGGCGGATCCACCAGTCCCGCCGCTCGGGCGTCGCGGCCAGCGCCGTCAACCGGGCAGGGTCGGGGTCGACGGGACGGGCAGGCAGCTGCCCGTCGACCGGCAACAGCGATTCGGCCACGTCGTCGACGAACAGCCCGCCGGTGCCCAGCCCGCAGGCGTGCGTGAGTGTCGGCAGCGCCGCCGCCGCGAGCAGACCCCGGGATATCCCGACCGCCGAGTCCAGGGCGCTGGACACGACCACCGGAATCCCGACTTGCCCGGCGATGTCGAGCAGTCGGCGCACGCCGCCCAGCGGGGCCACCTTGACCACGGCGATGTCCGCGGCGTCGGCGCGCACCACCCGCAGCGGGTCGTCGGCCTTGCGGATGCTCTCGTCGGCGGCGACGAGGACGTCGATCCGTCGCCGCAGTTCGGCGAGTTCGGGCACTGTGGCACAGGGCTGTTCGAGGTACTCCAGCGGCCCGTCGGCGGTGAGCGCGGCCGCGGCGGCGACGGCTTCGTCCACGGTCCACCCGCCGTTGGCGTCGACGCGCACCGTCGGCACCGACGCCCGCACCGCATTCACCCGGGCGACGTCGTCGGCCAGGATCTGACCCGGCTCAGCCACTTTCACCTTCGCGGTGCGCGCACCGGGGAACCGGGCGAGCACCTCGGGCACCTGCGCCGCATCGACCGCGGGCACCGTCGCATTGATCGGGATGGACGATCGCCGCAGCACCGGCCGCTCACCCCAGGCGGCCTCGAGCGCCGCTGAGAGCCAGGCCGCGGCTTCCGGCGGAGCGTATTCCGGGAAGGCGCCGAACTCGCCCCAGCCCGCCGGGCCGTCGATCAGCGCCACCTCCCGCACCGTGACGCCGCGGAACCGCACCCGCATCGGCAGCGCGACGACGTGCAGGCGGTCGAGGACGTCAGCCAGGTCAGGCACGTCCCCATAGTGCCCTCAGGGCCACCGCGCCTGCTCAGGCCCCGCCGAATCCGGGGCGCAGGATCGGCGCCAGTGCGGTGAGCGGGATGTGGGCCTGCACCGTGCCGCCGTCCATCGCCCACTGCGGCAGGCCGGGCGAGAAGTTCAGCGGAGTGTCGTGGGCGACCGGGTAATCGGGCATGTACAGGATCAGTTCACCGCCGCTGAGCGCCCACGCCTTGTATGCCCCCGAGTAGACCTTGTCGGGTGTCCAGCGGTCGGGAACGAACGGGTACGTGGCGGGTTGGTGCGGCGGTGGGGCGACCGCGAGTGCCTGTTCGACGAACGGTTGCGCCAGTGGCGGAATCGCGGTGAGCGGGTCGACGCCCGGCCGCATGATGTCCGCCAGCTGCAGGCGGCGGCCGCCTGTGTCGAAGGTGAAGGTGCGGTAGGCGTTGTTGAAGTCGGGACCGTCGGCGTGATAGGTCTCGCGGAACACCACCGACACCGTGCCGCCGCTCCGCAGGATCTGGTAGTTGCCCTCGCCGAAGCTGTCGGCGACCATGTGCTGGCCGGCGCGCCGCCAGTTGTCGACCAGGGTCGTCAGGTAGTCGCGGAGAACCGGGCCCGCGACGGGATCGGCGACCATTTCCTCCGGGATGGCCACCTTGATGTCGCGGGTTGCTTTGCGTTCCGACAGCACCGACGTCCGGCAGTACCGGCCATCCCAGGCGCCGCCGAGCTCGCCGCAGAACGTGGCGGCCGATGCCGCTGCGCCCGGCGCCGTCACGAGCGCCGTCGTCACCGCGACGGCTGCCGCGAGGAGTGCGCCGATTCTCACGGCCGTCAGGGGAGTTCGACTTTGCTTGTGCGCCAGTGCCCGTCGATATGCTCCATCGTCATCTTGATGCGGCTCCGGTCGATCCGCGGATCGGGCATGCTGGTGTTCGTCACCGACTGGTCGACGAAGAGCAGCACCACCACCCGGTCCTTCGACTGCGACTGCACAGCCGATTCCAGGACGACGCCGTGTGCCGTCGCCTTGTTGTCGATGAGGAGCTGGCGCAGCTGCATGCTCGACTGCGAGTACATGTCCTTGAACTCGCCGGTGGCGCCGTCGAGGACCTGGTCGAAGTTCTCGTCCACCTTGTTCGCGTCGATGCTGGTGAGCACCTGCGCGTACGCCACGGCGGCCTCGCGGGCCTGCTCGCCCGCCCGGGTGGCCGCCCGGTCCTGCCACACGGTCCAGCCGAGGTATCCGCAGCCGGCGAGCGACGCGACGACGATCGCCGCAACCGTGCCGACGAGTAGTCGCCTGCGCCAACGCCGTTCGGGCGGGACGTCGGCGGCCTCCTCCTCCTTGTCCTCCTCCTCGGCGGAGGTTTCAATGTCCTCGTCGGCTTCACTGTCGGACGACACGGTCACGTCGACCTCCTTCTTCGTCGGGCTATCGGGGCGGCTCGATGGGCAGCACGGGACCGCCGTACGGGGTGGGAATCGTGAACCGGCCCTTGGGTGTCGGGTCGGTGGTCCTGCCGAGGTCGGCACCCGGCGGCGGGCCCGCGGTGTCGTCGCCCGCCGGGCGCGGCGCGTTCTTGGCGCCGCGGACGAGCACGCCGGGATGGTCGTCGCGGCAGTAGGTGTACATGAACGGCTCGGGATAGTCGGCGGCCGAGGGGGGCCGGCGCGGCGTGCCGTAGTCGCAGGCGTAGCGGGGATAGGCATCGCCGGTGGCCCAGATGCCGTTGTCGTGCATGACGCTCCCGAGTGCGTCGAGCACCGATCCGCGGTGCGCGGGGAACAGTGCGTTGAGCGCGGGCACCCGCAGATACAACAGCTGCGACGTGGTGGTCAGGTTGCCCAGCAGCTGGACCATGGTGTCGGAGTTGTCGGCGAACAGGTTGTCGACGCTGTGCAACGCTTCAGGCGCCTGCTCGGTGAGCCGCCGGTAGCCTTCCCGCATCCGGTCCACCCCGGCAAGCGTGCTGGCGAGATTCTGGTTGGCTACGGCGATTCCGGCGTTCTTGTCGGCGGCCAGCGTCAGCACCACCCGGCTGCTGCGCAGCATGCTGGTGGTCTCGGGCAGCACCGAGTCCAGCGTCGACAGCAGGAACGTACCGCCGTCGATGATGTCGGTGAGCTTGCGCGGACCCTCGTCACTGAGACTCAGCTCGCGGCGGATCAGCTCCAGCTTGCCGGGTTCCACCTGCGCGAGCATGCCGTCGGCGTCGGCGAGCAGCTGGGCGAGCGGCACCGGGACGGTGGCCCTGCCCTGGGCGATGACGCCGCCGTCACGCAGGTACGGGCCGCTGTCGCCGGCCGCGGCGAAGTCGATGTACTGCTCCCCCGCAGGCGAGAGTCCCGATACCCGGACATCGCTCGACGAGGGGATGTCCACCGTCGACGTCACGGCGACGACGGCGTTGACGCCCGCCGGCGTGATGTCGAGCCGCTCCACCCGGCCGATCGGCACGCCGCGCAGGGTGACGTCCTGATCGGGCAGCAGACCGCCGGACTCCGGGAGTTCGATGGTGAGCCGGTACGTCGACGCGAGCGGGTCGATCCGCAACGCACCGATCAGCAGATAACCGGTGGCCACCACCAGCGTGAGCGTGAGCGCCGCCGCGGACAGCCAGGCGCGGCGGCGGTGGCCGGCGCGGACCACCCGCACGACGAGGTCGGCGACAGAGCCGATCATCGCGGTGGCTCCGGTCCGGCGGGCGGCGGCGGTGGCGGCACCGTCACGACCACGCCGGGTTCGGTCGGGCTGGGCATCACCGGCACCTGCGGCACCCCCGGGCCCTTGCCCACGATGCGCTCCTGCAGCCGCCACAGCGTGTACTGGAACGTCCCGACGAGCTGATGCCAGTTGTACCGCTTCGGGCCGTGCAGGCCGACGTCACCCTTGAAGCCGATGTCCGGGATGGAACCCAGCACCAGCCGGTCGATGCTGACGCGGGTCGAGATCGCGTTGCTCGAGGTCGATTTCACCAACGGTGGCATCAGCCGGTTCAGCGAGTGCAGGGTGGCATCCGGCGTCAGCACCACGTCGTTCCACGCCCCGGCGATGGTGTTGGCGTCGCCGATGACGCTGCGCCCGCTGGTGTCGGTGCCTGCGATCGAGGGGAACTTCCTGAGCTGCTCGGTGGTGTCACCGACCTGGGCGACCAGGTCGGCCACCTGCGTGGTGTGCGCGGCGAGGGTCTCGGTCGCCGGACCCGCCGCCGCCATGACATCGGTGATCGTCTGATTCTTCGCGTCGAGTTGGTCGGCAAGCGCCGACAGGTCGGTCATCGCGTTGGAGAGCTGATCGGAGCGTGAGTTCAGCTTGGCGAGAACCCCGTTGGTCCGGTGGATGAGATCGCCGAACGCCTGACCCTGGTCTCCGGTGGCCTTGCCGAGGCCGTTGATGATGTTGGTGAAGTTCCGGACGGCGCCGCCGTTGACCAGTATCGCGGCCGAACTCAGCACCGACTCGACCGTGGCGGCCGCCGTGGTGGCGTCCAGGCCGATGGTGTCGCCGTCCTTCAGCAGCGGCGCGTCGGCGTCGGCCGGGCCGGGCGGTTTCACCGCGACGAACACGTCGCCCAACGGTGTGGCGGAGCGCAGTTCGGCGGTGCTGCCGACAGGCAACCGCACGCCGTCCATGATGCGCATCGTGGCCACCGCGGTGTAGTTGCGCGCGACCATCGACTCGAGCTGACCCACGTCGGCGCCGGCCAGCTTGACCTTCGCGTTGGCCGGCAGGTTGAGCGCGTTGGTGAACACCGCGGTCAGCGTCCAGCCGCCCGAGGTCACGCCGGGCGCGGGCAGCGGCAGGCTGGCCAGGCCCTCGGTCGCGCACGCCGAGGTGCTCAGGCACAGCGCCAGCGCCAGCGGTGCCATGAGTCTGCGGCGGCCGGTGGTCACTTCTGCCCCATCGCGGCCAGACCGTCGAGCACATAGGTCAGCCCGAAGTCGGGGCCGAAGTCCTGCAGCGTCCCTGTGCTGCAACCGAGTTGGCGCAACCCCATCATGTTGCACACCTCTTTGATCGCCGCGCTCCCGAACAGCACGCGGTCGGTCATCACCCGGACGCGGACCGAGCCGTTGACCTGGTCGACGGTGTTGTAGAGGTTGTCCAGCGTCATCGGCGCCACGTCGAGGAACTCGGCGAGGTCTCGCTGGTGTTCGACGGCGGTGGTCACCGTCGTGTTGCCGTTGCGCACGATCTGCTTGATCTCGTCCCGGTGGGTGTCGAGCACCTCGCCCGTCTGCTTCAGCACCTCGTTGAGCTGACGGCCGGTGGTGCCGGTGCCGAGGTTCTCGTCGGCGAGGATCTGGCTGAGCTGCCCGATCGTGCTGCCGAAGTCGCGCAGTGTGGCGTCGTTGCGCGCGGCGGCGTCGAGCAGCGAACTGACGTTGCGCACGATGGTGGTGAGCTGATCTCGGGTCTGCTCGCCGCCGTCGGCGCTGAGCCGCAACGCCTTCGACAACTCGTCGAGTGCGGTCTTCATGTCCTGCCCGTTGCCGTCGGCGATCGCGGCGCTGGCATCGACCACGTCGGCGACCGGGCCGCCGCCCCGGCCGTCGCCGCGTAGCGAGGTGGACAGCTTGTCGAGGACGTCGAGAACCCGCGCGAATTCGACGGGCGTCTTGGTCCGGTTCAGGCCGATGGTGTCGTGGTCCTGCAGCGTCGGGCCGTCGCGGTAGGGCGGGGTGAGCTCGATCTGGCGGTCGGTGAGGATCGAGTTGGACACGGTGACGGCCATCGCATCCGCGGGCACCTTCACGTCACCGTCGACCGTGAACTGCACCTCGACGTATCCGCCCTTCGGGGTGATCTCGGTGACCTTGCCCACGGGCATCCCGAGTACGGCGATGGAGTTGTTGACGTACAGCCCTGCCGCGCTGTCGAACTGGGCGGTCACGCTGATCGCGTCGCTGCGGTCCTTCAGGTAGGTGAAGCCGACCGCGGCGACGATCAGCGCCAGCACCAGGCCGGTGACGCCGACGCTGAGCAGTTTCGTCCTGCGGCTCATTTGCAGTCCTTGAAGTACTCGATCATGCCGAACTGCTTGGCCCGGCCGCTGATGGCGCACATCCACGAGTCGACGACGAGGCCGTTGGCGGCGTTGAGGTCCACCGCGTTGCCGGTTCCGGTGGCGTTGGCCAGTCCTCTCAGCGCGACCGGGCCCGCCTGCAGTGTGCTACGCAGCAGGTCGTCGTGCTGGCCGAGCATGTCGGAGAGCGCCCGCACGTTGCGGAGCAGGTTCTCCAGCTCGGGCCGGTCGTCGATGACGATGCCGCTGAGGGTCTCGACGAGGTTGGTGATCGCCTGCATCATGGCGTGAAAGCTGGCGCGCCGCAGCACGAACTCGCCGATCAGCTCCTGACCCTGACGGACCATGTTGGCGATGTTCGCGTGCTGCCGCTCCAGGGTGCTGCTGACGGTTTCGGTGGTCTCCAGCAAGGACCCGAGTTGATCCCGGCGGTCGGCGACGATCGAGGACAGGGTGTGGATGTTCTGCACGGCCTGCGGGACCACCGGCGGCAGGGTGTGCAGCTGGGCGCCGAGCACGCCGAGCGATTCGGCGAACTGGTCGGAGTCGACCTGTTCGTAGGTGGTGGTGACGTCGGCCAGCGCCTCCTGCAGGTCGTACGGCACCTCGGTGTGCGCCAGGTCGATGGTGCGGTCGGGCACCTCACCCGCTCCGGCGGGTTGCAGTGCCAGATAACGGGATCCGAGGATCGTGGTGATCTTGATGATCGCCCGGGTGTCCTCCCCCAGCGTCACGTTGTCGCGCACCCGCAGGCGGGCCTCGACGCGGTCGCCCACCAGTTCCATGCCGGTCACCTCGCCCACCTGGATACCGGCGATGGTGATCGGGTTGCCCTTCTGCAGCGCGGCGGCCTGCAGGAACTGTGCGGTGTAAGTGTGGTACCCGGCGCCCGACAGTTTGACCAGCAGCATGGCTCCGACCAGAACCGCGATCACCGCGATCGCGATGGCTCCCAGCCACGGCTTGCTGTAGTCCTCGAGCGCGCGTCTTCTCCGTGTCTCAGCCATCGGCCATGTTCCTGCACCTCGGGGTGTGCCATGCCCGGTTACCCGGGGTGGCCGCGTTGACGATGATCGGCACCACGTCGTTGAGTCCGGGGAAGAAGGCGGTGGCGTTCAGGTCGCACGCATAGGCGTTCGCGAAGGCGCCCTCGTTGGTGATCCGGCCGAATCCCTTGAGCAGCAGCGGCAGGTTCGCTCCGGTGAACGCGAGCTGTGGTTCGATGCCGACCATGTGCTGCGCGAAGCCAGGCTCGCGCATGACCAGTTCGTTGAGCGCCGGGTACACCTCGTCGGTGACGGTCGAGAGTTGCTGCGTGACACGGGAGATGGACCCCACGGAGTCCACGAGTTCGGGCCTGCGGTCCTCGAAGGTGGTGATCGCCCGTTGAGTCTGGGCCAGCACCTGGTCGAGGTTGGTGTTCTGCGCCGCGAGGGTTCCGAACACCCGGTTCAGACTGTCGATGACGTTACCGAGCACCTGATCCCGGCCGGCGAAGGCATCGGTGAGCTGTGAGGTCTGGTCGACCAGGGTGGTGATCGCGGACTCGTCGCCCTGCAGCGACTGCAGGACACCCTTGGTGAGGTTGTCCGCGTCGCGGGGGTTGAGCACGCTGAACAGCGGCTCGTAGCCGTTGAGCAGCGTGCCAACGTCGAAGGACGGGTCGGTGCGCTCGACCGGGATCACGCTGCCGGCCGGCAGCGGTCCGGGCTCGCCGAGGCTGCCCAGCGTCAGGCCGAGATAGCGCTGGCCGACGATGTTCTGGTACGTCACCGAGGCCACCGTGGTGCCGAGCACCTGCTGGTCGGTCTGCACGGCGAAGGACACCTTGGCCCTGTCGCCCTGGAGTTCGATGTTCTCGACGCGCCCGACCCGCACCCCGGCCATCCGGACGTCGTCGCCCACCCGCAGGCCGTACACGTCGGAGAACATCGCCGCGTACGGCGCCGTCGTGCCCGCGACGTCGCGCCGCAACGTGACGTACACCAGCCACGTCAACGTGACGGCCACGACCATGAAGAGCGACAGGCCCACCAGTGCGCCGCGGTACTTCATCCGGTGCTCCCCTCCTGGCGTGTTGCCGGCGAGACCGTGGTCCCGCGGGCGATCGGCCCGAGCAGCAGTTGGGTGGCGGGCGTGGCGGGCCTGCCGGTCACCAGGCTCAGCTGCTCCCGTTCCTGCGGGCTGCCGACGGGACCGACGTTGCCGCCGAAGGACGCCGGCGCGGCCTCCGCCGGGAGTAGCGGCGGCGGACCCGCTGGTTCGGGCCAGATCGGCGCGCGGGGCGCGACCGGCGCGGCCGGCGTCGGTGGGCCGGGTGGCGGGGGCGGCAACAGCGCCGGGTTGGCGGTGCCCGGCACCGGCGGCGCCGGCGGCATCCAGGCCGGTAGCGGCGGATTCGGGTCGGCCAGGCTGGGATTGGGGTTGATCAGCGGCGGCCCGACCGCGACCAGGTTGCCGGACGGGCCGACGACGGTGCCGGGCGGGGGTGCCAGGTCCTTCGGCGGCTGGTAGTTCTGCGGCAACAGGGTGTCGGGCAGTTCGGGCCGGGTCGGCACGAGCGGCGCGGTGTAGCAGCTCGGGCCCTTGAGCTCGCCGTACTGCGGGCAGTCCGGACGGCTGTAGGTGTAGCTCGGTGTGAACGACAGGTTGACCCGCATGTTGCCGGTGTCCAGGTGTGGCATCCACACCTCGTCGAAGAACTTCTTCGACAGGCCGTCGAGCTTCACGAACGCCGGGACCCAGTGGTGTGAGGTCTGCGCCAGGTTGCCGATCACCGGGGTGAGCTCGGAGGTGATGCGCACCAGCCGGTCGGTGTGATTGGTCAGCGCGGTGTGGGTGGTGCCCATGGTGTGGGTGCCGCCGTCGATGAGATCGGTGAGCTGGGCGCGCTGCTCGACGAGCACCTGCATCGGACGCACCGCCTGGTGCAACGCATCGAACAGGTCCGGCGCGGTGTCCTGCAGGCCGCGGGTGGCATCGATCAGCGCCGAGACCGTCGACGGGCTGTCGACGTCGGTGGTGACGATCGCGTCGAGCTCGTCGATGAGCCGGCTCAGTTGGGCACCGCCGGTGAGGAGTTCGACCCGGCGGTTGTCGGTGGCCGCGCCGACGGCGGCCAGCAGTCCGACGGTCTTGTCCTCGCGGCCCCGGCCCGTCGCGGCGAGGATGTCACGCAGCTTGCTGATGGTGGTCTGGAACAGCACCGTCGGCAGCTCGACGTCCTCGGGGATGCGGGCACCCTCGCGGATCGGGGCCGCCGGCCCGCGGTCGACGAGCTGCACCGACGACACGGCGAACACGTTGCTCGGCACCACGCGTGCGGTGACGGTGGCTGGAATCGCCTGCGCGTAGCCGGCATTGAGGGCGATCTGCACGTGATTCGGCCTGCCGTCCGCGGCAGGGACGACGCCGTCGACCGAGCCGACGAGCACACCGTGGTACTTGACGTCGGATCGCTGCGGCAGCCCGTCGCCGACGTTGACGAGATCGGCCACCACCCGGACGTAGTCCTCGAGCCGGCCGGTCGACTTGACCAGCAGGGCGCCGGTCACCAGTACGGCGACGAGCAGCACGGCGACACCGCTGCCGAGCAGTTGCCGGTCCGAGGGGCCGCGGCCGTCGAGTTCGTAGGAGTTGGCCACCTCAGCCACCGAACCTGGCGCCGGAGTCGACGCTCCACAGCGCCATGGTGAGCAGCATGTTGACCATGATCACGACGGTGATGCTGGCCCGCATGCCATGTCCCGCAGCAACTCCCACGCCTTCGGGGCCGCCGCTCGCGTAATAGCCGTAGTAGCACTGCACGGTCGAGGCGATCCAGACGAAGATGATCGTCTTCAGCAGCGAGTAGGCGACGTCACGGCCGGCCAGCATCAGTGAGAAGTAGTGCAGATACGAGCCGGTCGATCCGCCGCTGATCACCTCCACCACCGCCTGCGTGGTGAGGTAGCTGACCGCCAGGCACAGCACGTAGAGCGGGATGACCGCCACCACCGACGCCAGTAGACGGGTGGTCACCAGGTACGGGATCGGGCGGATGGCCAGCGAGTCCAGCGCGTCGATCTCCTCGGCGATGCGCATCGATCCCAGCTGGGCGGTGAACCGGCACCCGCCCTGCGTCGCGAAGGCCAGCGCGGCGGCGATGGGGGCCAGTTCGCGGGTGTTGACCAGTGAGGAGATGATGCCCGTTGCGGGTCCGAGGCCGAGCAGGTTGAGGAAGTTGTACCCCTCGATGCCGACGAGCGCGCCGACGGTGATGCCGAGCACGACGGCCACGCCCGCGGTTCCCCCGCCGACGACGAGTGAGCCGTTGCCCCAGGCGATGTCGGAGAGCAGCCGGACGAACTCCTTGCGGTACAGCCGCAGCGCGTGCGGTATCGCCAGCAGCGCGCGGACGAAGAAGACCAGCATGTGCCCGAGCCGCTGCACCGGTGTGGCGGCCCGGCGGGACCATCGGATCAGCGACCCCAGCAACGGGGTGTACGTCGAAGCGGTCACAGCCCGGTCCTGGGGACGAGCATCGCGTAGAGCTGGCTGATGGCGACGTTGACGATCATCAGCACCAGGATCGATTCGACGACGGCGGCGTTCACAGAGTTCGCGACGCCCGTGGGTCCGCCCACCGTCGAGAGCCCCTTCTGACAGGACACGATCGCGACGATCGCGCCGAACAGCACCGCCTTGATGAGCGCGAGGATCATGTCGCCGGTTGTCGCGAACGACGCGAACGTGGCCACGAAGCTGCCCGGTGCGCCGTTCTGGAAGTAGACGTTGAACAGGTAACTGGCAAGGAAGCCGACGAAACAGACGACGCCGGTGAGCGCGACCCCGATCATGACCGCGGCCGCGAACCGCGGCGCCACCAGGCGGCGGATCACCGAGACACCCATCACCTCCATCGCGTCGGTCTCCTCGCGCATCTTGCGGGAGCCGAGGTCGGCGGTGATGGCCGAGCCGACGGCCGCGGCCATCAGCACGGCGGCCACCAGTGACGCGGCCTGCCGGATCACGGCGAGGCCGCTGGCCGCGCCCGCCAGCGACGTCGCACCGACCTGTCCGGCCAGCAGGGCGAACTGGATGGACAGTGTTACGCCGATCGGCAGTGCGACGAGAACCGTTGGCAGCACCGCGGTCCCGGCCATGAAGGCGCCCTGGCGGATGAACTCCTGCCAGCGGAACCGGCCGGTGAACACGTCGACGACGAGGCTCTGGATGGTGCGCACGCCGAGGACGAACTGCTCGCCGACCGTGTGCAGCGACGCGAGCGGGTGGCGTCTGACGTACCCGCCGGCCCAGTCCTCGATCACGTCGAGGCCGTCGGCCTGATCGCCGCGCGCCAGTGTCAACGTCCCTCCCCCGATAGGAGACCCCGGCCGGGTGCGCCGGCGTTCGACCTCGCGGCGGCACCGTCGGCCACCGCCTCGCCACGCTAAGACCAGCGATCTCACCCCGTCAAGCCTTTGCCGAATATTCATTCACATAATGAGCCGCGCAGCCGACGTCAGAGCCGACCGACCGTGCCGGCACTCGACTGGAGAATGACCGGTCAATGCCGAAGTGGCCGGGAAACGCAAATATCCCGAGCATGGTCGACGGCTCGTATCACCCTGCACAGTCAGCGATGAGCAGCGGCTGACGATCAGACGTCTGGCGTCGTGCGTCACACAGGAAAGAACAGCAATGCACACCGTCGGCCGCCTGCCACACGGATCGGCGGGTACCGGCGCTGGGCTCGGGTCATCCCGGATGCGCGTCGCGGATCAGTATCCACGTTAACTTCGCTGAGCGGGGTGAAATCGCGGGCTCGGATTTCACTCGCGTTCGCGTGCGACCTCTACGGGAAGCAGTCCTCCGGCGGCGTGGGCCACGGGCGCAGGTAGTTCAGGGCCATCACGGTGATCTCGTCGATGAACGTGTCCCGGTCGATCGCCGGCTGATCGAGGATGTACCGCACGCACAGGTGCTCGACCATCCGCACCAGCATCCACGCCGCGGTCTCGAACGTGGTGTCGGGCCGGACGACACCCCTGTTGATCGTCAGGTACGCGACGGTGAGCTCGCCGATCCGCTGCTCGAACGCGAGCAATTTGCTCCCCGAGCCCAGCCGGGGTGTCTGTTCCATCACCGCCCGCAGGAAGTCGGGGTGCACGTCCAGGGCGTCTAGTAGTGCGGCGATGGATTCCCGAACGTAGTGCGGCGCGGGCTGGTCCAACCGCTCGGAGACCCTGGCGGCCACCCGGGCGGACAGCTGGTCGCTGTAGCGGTCGATGACCGCCGCGGCGATGGCGTCCTTGTTCGGAAAGTACTGGTACAGCGACCCGGGACTGATCCCGGCGGCCGCGGCGATGCGGTTGGTGGACGCGCCGTCGTACCCGTGGGCGATCAGCATGTCCTGCCCGGCGTCGAGGATGCGATCGACCATGGCGCGGGAGCGGTCCTGCCGCGGCATGCGCCGGGGACCCGGAGTCGACTTCTGCGGCATCAGAATGCGAATTGAATGCGAATGATCGCTCGTGTCAGCATGGGACCATGCTCGCACACGACGTGTCCGTCGCACACCCCCGGCGGTTCATGGAGGCACCCGGGCGCAACCGCCGCCTGGGCCGGCCGCTCCGGGTCCTGACCAAGACGGTGCGTCCCGATCAGCAGCTGATCGACCGGATCGGGCAACGGCTCATGCATCGCGACGAGGTGGGTGCGAAACTGGTTGCGGCGATGCACATCACGGATTCCGACAATCCCGACCGGGTCACCATGGGACAGTTCCGCCAGGCCCTCGACCGTGGTGTGGACACCGTCGTGGACTGCCCAGGACCGCTGCGCGAGTTCTTCGCCACCGTCGAACGCGTCCCGTCGTGGGTGGACTTCGATCTCGTCAACGAAGGGGCCGCGGCGTACCGCCGGTTGGGGACCAACGCCGCGGACGTCATGCTGCAGTTGTCCCTGATCGGCGGCTACCGCTTCGGCGGTCCCACCGACCTGCTCGTCGAGACGGGCGGGCTGACGGGCCGGAAAACCGTGCGCCGCCTCGCCGAGACGCAGAAGTGGGCGGTGGCGGTGTCGCAGCCCGACGCGATGCGCCGATGCGGGGAAGGCTTCAAGCTCACCGTGCACGTCCGCGCGATGCACGCGCTCGTCAATCACCAGTTCGAGACGAACGGCCGCTGGGACGTCGCCCACTGGGGCCTGCCGATCAATCAGACCGATCAAGCCGCGACCCTGGGGTTGTTCAACGGGGCGCTGCTGCTGGGGGTGCGGCTGCTCGGCGTCCGGGTCAGCGGTGCCGAGTCGCGGGCCATCATGCACCTGTGGAAGTACGTGGGCTGGCTGGTGGGTGTCGACGAGGACTGGTTGTGCGACAACGAGGCTGCGCAGCACCGGCTGAACTACCACCTGCTCATCACGCAGTCGGATGTGAGCGAGGCGGGCCCGCCGCTGGCCAACGCGATCGTCGACGCGCAGCGACTCCTGCATTATCCGAATCTCGCCGGGATGCGCGGCCGCTATCACCGGGCCCGGCTGCTGAGCATGCTGAGCTACTTCCTGCGCACCGAGGGCATGCGCGATCTCGAACTGCCCCGCGCGCTGCCGTGGGCCGTCGCGCCGGTGATCGCCAAGAACGTCGTCCGCTACCAGATTCTTGCGCGCACCGGCCGCGGCCGCGCGTACCTGGAGCGCTGGGGTGCCCGCAGCAGTGACCGGCTGCTGGCCAAGTACTTCGGAGAGCAGCCGCACGGTGTCGGCGAACTCGCCGCGTGACGCCGCGGCCGCCGCGCGCGAGCTCGGCCCCACCTCGCTGCTGTGGCGGTGGGCGGGCGACATGCGCATCGCCTTCGAGGGCGGCACCGCGGGACTGCTGCAGACCATGCACCCCGCGATCGGACAGGGACTGATCGACCACTCCGACTTCTTCGACGACCCCGTCGACCGGGTGTTCCGGTCGCTGCCCGGCATCCTGGGCACCGTGTACGAGGGGCCGACCGCGGAGGCGACCGGCATACGGGTGCGCGACTTCCATCGGGACATCAAGGGCGCCTTGCCCGGTGGCGATCGCTATCACGCCCTTCAGCCGGAGACGTTCTGGTGGGCGCACGCCACGTTCCAGCGGATGGTGGACCGCCTCGCCTCGCATTGGGACCGGCACCGGCTGACGTCCGAGGAGAGCCGGCGACTCTATGCCGAGGGATGCGAGTGGTACCGCCGCTACGGCATGAGCGGCAGCGTCGTCCCCCCTGACCGGATGGCGTTCGAGCGTGAGGTCGACCGCTACTGCCGCGACGTCCTGGAGCCGAACCCCGCGTCGGACTACCTCATCGACTTCATCAACCGGCGTTCGATCCCCGACATGAGCGCGTCGCCCCTCTACCCGACGCATCCGCGCCTTCGGCCGTTGACCGACGCGCTGCTGCCGAGCATGCCGGTGCGGACCGCGCTCGCTCCGCCGATGCGGCTGGTCATCTTCGGCGGGCTGCCCGCCGCGGTCCGCGAGAGATTCGGGATCCGCTGGAGCGGAGGGGACGAACGCCGCTACCGGGCCGTACGGGCCGCCGTCCGCGCGGCGTGGCCGTACGTGCCCGCCTCCCTGCGCTGGTATCCCGCGGCGCGCAAGGGCTGGTTGCGTGAGCTCGGCCGGGTGCCGCGTACGCCCTAGCCGATGGTCAGACGGTCGTGCGGTCGCGGCCCTCCCAGAACGGCTTGCGCAGATCCTTCTTCATGATCTTGCCGGTCGGGTTGCGCGGCAACTCCTCGGTGATGTCGACACTGCTCGGGCACTTGTAGCGGGCCAGCCGCTCGCGGCACCACGCGATCAGCTCCTCCTCGGTCGCTGATCCCTCCAGTGAGACAACGGCTTTGACGGCCTCTCCCCACTTGTCGCTGGGAACGCCGATGACGGCCACCTCCACCACCGCCGGGTGCTCGGCCAGCACCCGCTCCACCTCGATGGAGTAGATGTTCTCGCCACCGGAGATGATCATGTCCTTGAGCCGGTCCTCGACGAAGATGTAGCCGTCGGCGTCGATGCGCCCGATGTCGCCGGTGCGGAAGAAACCGTCGGGGGTGATCGCGTCAGCGGTGGCGTCGGGGCGGTTGTGGTAACCCTTCATCAGCTGCGGCGTGCGGAACCACAGCTCACCCTGCTCGCCTTCGGGAACGTCGGTCATGGTGTCCGGGTTCACCACCCGCAGTTCGGCGTTCGGGATCAGCGTGCCGGCACTGACCAGCCGCTCCGGGTGTTCGGTGTCGCGGTGTTCCTCGGGCAGCAGGTGACTGATCACCCCGCACACCTCGGTCAGCCCGTAGACCTGGATGAAGTCGGTGCCGGGCCAGGCCTCGAGCGCGGCCCTCAGAAGCGGCAGCGGCATCGGCGAGGCGCCGTAGCAGTACGTCTTCAACGCGCCGAACAGCTTGACGGCATCCTCGCCGGACTCGAGCACCTTGGCCAGCACGGCGGGCACCAGGAAGGTCCGGTTGGCGCCCTTGAGGATCGCGCCGGCCAGCGATGCGCCGTCCACCTCGCGGGTCATCACGCTGGGTACGCCGTCGTGAATGCCGAACTGCACGTACGACGAACCGCCGACGTGGAAGAGCGGCATCGACACCATGTTCTTGTCGCCCTCGTCGAAACCCCAGCCGTCGTGCGCGTTCACCGTGTGCGCGACGACGTTCGCCTGCGACAGCATCACACCCTTGGGCCGGCCGGTGGTGCCCGAGGAGTACATCACCAGGCAGACGTCGTCGGGCTCGACGGCGTCCGCGCGTCCGGTCGGGGTGGCGGCGGCCAGCAGGGCCTCGTACTCGTCGCCGTCGGCGCCGTCGGGCGTGACCTCGACGATGTGCTCCAGCGAGAGGCGGTCGCGGATCTTCTCGATCGCCGGCCGCAGTTCGGCGCCGACGACGAGCACCTTGGCGCCGCAGTCGTTGAGGACGAAGTCCAGTTCGTCGCCGGCCAGCCGGAAGTTGATGATCGCGTTGGCGGCGCCGAGGGACGCGGCGGCCAGCGTCAGTTCGACACCGGCCGGGTGGTTCTTGTCGAGGAACGCCACGACGTCACCGCGGCCGACGCCGAACCCGCCGAGCGCCCCGGCGAGCCGGCGGATCCGGTCGTTCCACTGTTCCCATGTCCAGGACCGGTCGAGGTAGACGAAGGCCTCCTCGTCGGGTTTCACCTCGGCCCAGTGCGCGGGCCGGTCGTCGAGGAAGCGCGGAGGCGGCAGCTCAGGCATGCGCAAAGCGTGCCATGACAACGGCGGTTGTCAATCCTCTTTGGCCGGTTCGGGCGCGGTGATCGCCGGGTCGTGGATGCGACGCAGGCCCTTGCGGTCGTAGTAGCGGGTGACCACGGCCCCGATCAGCAGACCGATCACCAGACCGACGCTCGTCATCACCAGCGAGTGGGTGAGCCCGGCGTCGGCGCGCCCGTCCAGATAGAGCAGTGCCCGCGCGCCGAGGAACACCTGGTGCATCGGCTCGAACGTGGCCAGCCAGCCGAACACCTTGGGCGCCGCCTCCAGCGGGATCGTCGCGCCGTTCGAGGGCAGGCCCAGCATCACGAAGATGAACAGGTTGACGATCAGACCCATCGAGCCCAGAACCGACACCAGGGAGGTCGCGGTGATCCCGACCGCCGCGATCGTGAACACCCCGTAGAGCCACAGCGTCAGGACATTCGGGATCGGCATCCCCAGTGCCGCAGCGATGCCGATGTAGGCGGCCGAGGTGAGCACCGCGAGGATCACCATGAACGCCCACTTGATCACCAGGGTCCGGAACCGCGAGATGTTCACCTTCTCGGCGAACCGGTACACCGGTCCCAGTTCCGCGGGGATGTAGCCCAGCATCGAGTCGACCAGCGAGCTGACGATGATGCTGCCGGTGAACCCGGCGAGCAGCAGCAGCAACGCGTAGTAGAACGCCGACAACCCGTTGCCGGTGCCACTGGGCAGCGGATCGTGGTCGTTGACCTGGATGTCGATCGGGCTGGACAGCGTCAGCGCCACACCGGCGGGCAGGGCGGTGCCACCGCCGGCCTGGGTGACCTCGGCGGTGACCTTCTTGCCGATCGTGGTGTCGGCCTCCTGCACGGCCTTGCTGAGCGCGACTCCGGCGATACTGCCGCCGAGTTCGCCGGCCCGCGGATTGGTCGACACGGTGATCACCGGCCGGACCACCTCCCCCGGCCGGGCGGCGCCGGTCGCGAGTGCCTGCAGGCCCGCCGAGAAGTCGGCCGGTATCTGCACCACCCCGTAGACCTGCGCGGAGTCCAGCTGCCGGTCGGCTTCTTCGGCGGAGAGCACCCGTACGTCGAAGTCGTGGGAATCGAGGCCGGACACC
Source organism: Mycobacterium sp. NPDC050041 (assembly GCF_049541695.1). Lineage (NCBI taxonomy): Bacteria > Bacillati > Actinomycetota > Actinomycetes > Mycobacteriales > Mycobacteriaceae > Mycobacterium > Mycobacterium sp. NPDC050041. The sequence goes on from NZ_JBMVDG010000001.1 coordinate 71,684, forward strand.
AGGCCGTCGGCGATCTGCTTGCCGTCGGGCCCCTGGTCCTGGTTGACGACGGCCACCGGGAAGTGGTGCAGGTTCGAGGTCGGGTTGAGGATCCCGCCGAGATAGAGCGCCGCCAGCGCCGAGAACACGACCAGGACGACGACGATCGGTTGCAGCCAGAACCTCGGCGTGCGGATGGTGGCGAGCGGGTCAGGTGCGGCGTGCCGCGCGTGCTCGAGCGAGTGCATCGGAGCTCCTGTCATCGGGGGCGGGTGTGGTCCAGCGGGCGGGGGCGCAGCAGCACGAGGGCCAGCACGATCGCGGCCACCGGGACGGCAGTCATCATCAGGCTCAGGGTGTGGATGGCGTCGATCATGGCATCGGTCGCGCCCTCGACGACCTCCCTCGCGCGTTGCGGGTCGAGCACGTTGCCACCGCCGACCGAGGACACCGACGTGCCGTGCGCGATCTGCAGCGCCTCGCGGGCCTGCGGCTCCGTGATACCCGAACCGGCCAGCCGCTCCATGCCGTCACGGAGGAACAGGGTGGTGCCGACGAGCGCGAACACCGCCGGACCGAGGGAGTACCCGGCTTGTCCGACAGCGGATTTCACCGCCGACACCGATCCGCCGAGGTCGACGGGCGCCGCCGACATCATGATGGTGGACTGCGGTGTCTGCACCACCGCACCACCGACGGCGTTGAGCAGAACCGCGACGAACAGCAGCCACATCGACGTCTTCTCACCGACCGCCGACAGCACCAGCAGACCGCCGAGCAGCAACAGCAGCCCGGCCACCAGCACCGTGCGCTCGCCGAAGCGCGTCGCGGCCCGGCCCGAACCCGTCGCGGCGAGCGCCTGCATCAGTGTGGCGGGCACCAGCAGCAGCCCGAGCAGAGCCGGCGACTCACCGCGCACCGTCACCAGGTAGTAGGCGACCAGAATCGTGGAGCCGCCCGTGATGAAGTTGAACGCGGCGCCCGCGGTGACCGCGGCGTTGAACCGCCCGGACCGGAAGATGCGCAGATCGAGCGCCGGATCCGGGGTGGACCGCTCACGGAGCCAAAAGGCCGCGCCCGCAACGACACCGACCACGATGGCGATGACCGCGTCGGTGTTCAGTCCGCGCTGCAGCCGCGAGATCCCGTAGACGAGCGCCAGTAGTGCGGCCGCGACGAGCGCCAGACCCGGTATGTCGAGGCGGCCGGGCGCCCGCGGCGTCTCGGGCACGTACCTCAGGTGGATCACCAGGGCGACGACGGCCGCGACGGGTGCGACCAGGAAACCCGTCCGCCACCCCAGGTGCTCGGCCAGCAGGCTGCCGATAGCGGGCATCGGTGTGGTGAGGGCGAATCCGGCGCCGAGGTACAGCCCGATCGCCGCGGCGCGCCGTTGCGGCGGGAACACCGCGTTGATGGTGGCGAGCGACAGGCCGAGCAGGAAGGCGAACGCGACACCGGATCCCGCGCGGGCGACCATCAGCACCGCACCGGTCGGCGCCGCCGCGGCGAGGATGCCGAAGCCGATCGCCCCGAGCAGTCCGCCGGTGAACATCCGCTTCATGCCGTAGAGGTCGCCGAGCGCACCGGCGCCGAGCACCGCTGCCGCCAGCGCGAGGGTGGCGAGGCTGGCCACGAAACTGGCCGTGCTGGGCAACATGTCCAGGCCGGCCCGGACCTCGGAGATGTTGGCCGACAGGATCGTCGGGTCGGCCGCGGTGATGCTGTAGCCCAGCCCCATCGCGACGACGGTCATCGTGGCCGCCAGGCCGGACACCGTCGCCGGCGACTCGTCGCGCTGCGCGTCGGGAGCCGGTGACGTCATCCCGTGTGAACCGGACGGCCCGCCAGATACGTTGTGCGGATATCCAAGTCGGCGATCTCCTCCGGCGGAACCGAACGCGGGTCGGCGGAGAGCACCACCATGTCGGCGTACTTGCCCACCTCCAGCGAGCCGATCACATCGTCGGAGAACAACTGCCACGCGGCGTCGATGGTCTGCGCGCGGATGGCCTGGTCGACGGTCAAGCACTCCTCCGGACCCAGCACCCGGCCACTCGGCGCGGTGCGGGTGACCGCGACGCTGATGTTGCGCAGCGGCTCCTCCGGCGTGACGGGCGGATCGTTGTGCAGCGAGATCCGCATGCCCGTCTTCACCGCCGAACCACAAGGCATCCAGCGGTTCCCGTGTTCGGGCCCGAACAGCCCGTCGACGATGACGTCGCCCCAGTAGTGGATCTGGTCGACGAAGATGCTGCAGGTGACGCCGAGATCGTGGGCGCGCTGCAACTGCTCGTCGCGGATCGCGCCGACGTGCTCGAGCCGCAGCCGGTGGTCCTCGCGCGGATGCTTGGCCAGCAGCGCCTCGTACACGTCGAGGATGGTGTCGACGCCGGCGTCGCCCTGGACGTGGCACGCCATCGGCCAGCCGAGAGGGAAGTAGGCCTCGACGATCTCGGTGAGCTGCTCGCGGCTGTAGTTGGCGTGGCCGCACGAACCCGGGACCACGCCGATCGTGCGGGTCGCGTCGGTGTCGAGGTAGGGGAAGGACAGGTCGATGTTGCCGATCCACGGCGACCCGTCGACCCAGATCTTGATGCCCACCTGACGGACGACGTCGTCGCCCTCACCCGGGCTGGCCGCGGTGCTCATTTCGGGATTGGAGATCTCGTAGGTGCGCAACCGGACGGTCAGGTGGTCGCGCATCTGGTCCACCAGCGGCCGGAACACCGGGTCGAACGCCATCTCCGAACACGTGGTCAGGCCGGCTTTGTTCAGCCGGGCACATTCGGCGAGCAGCATCTGCGGGAAGTCGGCGACCGTGGTGGCTCCCGCCATCAGCGGGAACACCGCGCCGGTCTCCTCGGCGGTGCCGTCGAGTTCGCCTGCCTCGTCGCGGCCGAACTTGGCGCCCTTCGGGTCCGGGGTGTCGCGGTCGATCCCGGCGTTGCGACCGGCGACCGAGTTGAAGAACGCCTTGTGCCCCGAGTTGTGGATGATCACCAGCGGCGTGTCCGGCGCGATGCCGTTCAGCCACGCCAACGAAGGCTCGGGCAGGCCGGGCTGCAGCAGGGCGTCCCAGCCCACCAGGTAGGCGCCCGACTCGCCGCGCTTGTCGACCTCCGCGCGCACCATGGCGACGATCTGGTCGGCATCGGTGACGGTGACCGGCCGGATGTCGACCATCCGGTCGGACAGCACGACCGCTTCCATCAGCGGATGACCGTGCGCCTCGACCAGGCCGGGCATCACGCAACCCGACCCGATGTCGACGACCTCGGTGTCCGGGCCGATCCACCCGTCGATCTCGGCGCGGGCGCCGACGGCGGCGATGCGACCTCCCGTTACGGCCAGCGCCTCGGCCGTGGGCTGCGCGGGATTGACGGTGAGGACATTTCCGGTGATGACCAGGTCAGCTGCGGGCACCGGGTGATGGTAGCTGCGACGCGTTGACCTGCGGTGACCTTCACGCCGAACCGTCACCAAGAATTTGCTGAAAAAATCTTCGCCGCCGTGTCGATTTTCGGGGGGTGCCGCTCGACGTATGTGCGAGGGCACGATGGAGCGGGCCCCTTCCACACCGAAGAAGGAGACGAAGAAATGGCGCGTTACATGCTGATCATGCGGTCCACCCCCGAGGCCGAGGCCGCGATGGCGGAGCTGGAGATCGACTTCGACGAGATCATCGCGTCGATGGGCCGGTTCAACGAGGAGCTCATCAAGGCCGGCGTGCTGCTGGCCGGCGAGGGGCTGACCGGACCGGAGGAAGGCTTCGTCGTCGACTTCAACGCCGATCCGCCTGTGGTCACCGACGGCCCCTACACCGAGGCCAAGGAATTGTTCAACGGCTTCTGGATCCTCGACGTGTCGTCCAAGGAGGAAGCCAAGCAGTGGGCACGGAAGGTGCCGCTGGGCAAGGGCGTGAAGCTCGAGGTGCGCCGGGTGTCGGAGACCGACGAGTTCCCCGCGGACAATCCCTGGGTGCAGAAGGAGATCCAGTGGAAGGCCGACCTGGCCGAGAAGATCGCGGCGCAGGCGCGGGCCGACGCCGACAAGTTCGCGAGCCGCTGAGCGACTCCGCCGGCTATCTGGCGCGGATCCTGATGGGTCCGCGCCAGTCGGCATCGGGGTCCAGAACCTCACCGCGCTGGGTGATCTCGACGTCGCCCGCCCGGGCCATCTCGCGGGCCGCGGCGCGGGCGTCGTCCATCAGGTCACGCCAGTGATCGCCGCCGACGGCGCGGGCCGCGTCGGAGGGACAGGTGCTGCTGGCCGGGCCGCGATGCACCGCAAGGGCGCGGATCGCGGCCCGCAGCCGGTCGGGCATCGGGCCGTCGGCCAGCGCCGTGCCGGCATCGCGCGCGGCCGGCGTCGCGCCCTCGGCGATCCGCCCGAGCTGCGCCCGTAACGCGTCACTCACGCCGTCCATGATTCCCGGTGGCCGATGACCACCGGGAACCGGACGATCAGAAGAAGGTCTGCGTGTTGGTGACCGTGCCGTTGTCGCACTTGATGGAGACGTTCCAGTTCGCGAACTTCGGGATGGCGGGGACGATCGCGAGGTCGAAGGAACCGTTGGCGGGCAGCGGGAAACTGCGCGAGTAGCCGTCGGAGTCGTAGGTGCACTGCGAGGCGACGCCGCTGCGGTCGGTGATGTGCGCGGTCAGCCCACCCACCCGCGGCGACCAGTTCACCGTCGGTCCCTGCTTCGGCGCTTCGGGCTTTGGCGCCGGCTTCTCCTCTGGCTTGGGCTCGGCCGGGGCGGCCTTGGCCACCCGCGAAGCGGCGGCGGCGTTGTCGGTGGCCGCTTCTTCGCGGACCGACGGGATCACGCACACCTTGTCCCCCGGGCTGGCCTCGCGCCAGACGAAGCCCGACTTGCACGTCGGACTCCCGGGCACCGCGTTCCCTGCGGCCGCGCCGTTCTCCGCGGCGGTGCGCGACCGCACGCCCGGCGTGACGCAGACGTGGTCGCCTGCGAACGCCTCGCGCCACACGAAACCCGGGATACAGGCGTCTGGTTGCGCCGCCGCCGTGGGCGCCAGCGCGATCGCCCCGCCCGCGGCGAGTAGCGCTGCGGCCAGCGGAGCGAGAGCTACGCGCTTTGCTTGAAACGTTGACATTTCGACCTCATCTCACGGGCATGACCCTCGTCAGTGCCTCTACGTCGGGAATTGTGCGCCGCTTGACTGATCTTGCGGAAGCGAACAGAACGTTACGAATTTGCTCACTTGATTACGCGAGTAGTCGAGTACTCCATCCGCGACGGCGCAGCACTCCACACGCGGCCGCCGGCAACAACGGGGATCGCCTTCTGCATTTCTGGAACACGTTCTAGTCTGAGTGCCATGACCTCGGTTGCTGATTCCTCCCGCGAACTCTCGTCGGCCGACCGGCTGCGCCATCCGATCCACTCCGGGCACCTCACGGTGGGCGCGCTCAAGCGCAATCGGGACCGCCCAGTGCTGTTCCTCGGCGACACCACGATGACCGGCGGCCAACTCGCCGAGCGCATCAGCCAGTACATCCAGGCGTTCGAGGCGCTGGGCGCGGGCACCGGCGCCGCCGTCGGGCTGCTGTCGCTGAATCGGCCCGAGGTGCTGATGATCATCGGGGCGGGGCAAACTCAGGGCTATCGCCGCACGGCACTACACCCCCTCGGGTCGCTGGAGGATCACGCCTACGTGCTGTCCGATGCAGAGGTCACCGCGCTGATCATCGACCCCAACCCGATGTTCACCGAGCGCGCGCTGGGACTGCTGGAAAAAGTGCCGACGCTGCAGCAGATCCTCACCATCGGTCCGGTTCCCGAAGCGCTGGCGGACGTCGCGGTGGACCTCAGCGCCGAGGCGGCCAAGTACGAGCCGAAGCCGCTGGTGGCCGCCGACCTGCCGCCCGACCACATCGGCGGACTGACCTACACCGGCGGCACCACCGGAAAGCCCAAGGGCGTGATGGGCACGGTGCAGTCGATCACGACGATGACGACCATCCAGCTCGCCGAGTGGGAATGGCCGGAGCGTCCGCGGTTCCTGATGTGCACCCCGCTGTCGCACGCCGGGGCGGCCTTCTTCGTACCGACGGTGGTCAAGGGCGGCGAACTCATCGTGCTGACGAAGTTCGACCCGGCCGAGGTGCTGCGGGTGATCGAAGAGCAGAAGATCACCGCAACCATGCTGGTGCCGTCGATGATCTACGCGCTGATGGACCATCCGGATTCGCACACCCGAGACCTGTCGTCGCTGGAGACCGTCTATTACGGCGCCTCTGCGATGAACCCGGTTCGGCTCAAGGAGGCGATCCGCCGGTTCGGGCCGATCTTCGCCCAGTACTACGGCCAGTCCGAGGCGCCGATGGTGATCACCTACCTCGCGAAGGGCGATCACGACGAGAAGCGGCTGACGTCCTGCGGCAGGCCGACGGTGTTCTGCCGCACGGCACTGCTCGGCGAGGACGGACAGCCCGTGCCGCAGGGCGAGGTCGGTGAGATCTGCGTGTCCGGGCCGCTGCTGTCCGGCGGCTACTGGAAGCTGCCCGAGGCCACCGCGGAGACCTTCCGCGACGGCTGGATGCACACCGGCGACCTGGCCCGCGAGGACGGAGACGGGTTCTGGTACATCGTCGACCGCACCAAGGACATGATCGTCACCGGCGGCTTCAACGTGTTCCCCCGCGAGGTCGAGGACGTCGTCGCCGAACACCCGTCGGTGGCCCAGGTGTGCGTGATCGGGACACCCGACGAAAAGTGGGGCGAGGCGGTGACCGCCGTGGTGGTGTTGCGGCCCGACGCCGCGTCCGACGGGGACGCCGTCGCGACGATGACCGCGGAGATCCAGGCCGCCGTCAAGGAGCGCAAAGGCTCGGTGCAGTCGCCCAAGCAGGTCATCGTCGTCGACTCGGTACCGGTGACGGCGCTGGGCAAGCCGGACAAGAAGGCGGTGCGCGCCCAGTTCTGGGCGGACTCCGGCCGCGCCGTCGGGTAACCGCTGCGTTTCGGCGTTTTACCGATACCCGGGGCGGGTAAAGAGTGGCCGACACACCATCGAGACAGGACACTCACCGCGATGACCGACCCGACCACCGCCGCAGCCGCGTCCCCCACCTCCACCACTTCCGAGGCCCTCAGCACCTGGGCGCTCTTCCTCAGCATGATCGCGATCGTCGGGTTCGCGATGAGCATCGGCGCCTTCGGCCTCGACCGCATCGGCCTGTCGTTCGGCGCCGGTCTTTTGTCGCTGACCAGCTTCGTCGCCAGCATGTTCTTCTTCCATGCCGACGCCGAGGACCCCGCCGACTCCTGACCGACCGCGCTAGCGTGGCGGAGTGCCGGACACCGACCTCCGCGAGACCGTCGACGCCGTCTGGAGGATGGAAGCGGCCAAGATCGTCGCGACGCTGACCCGCGTGGTCGGCGACGTCGGAATGGCCGAAGACCTGGCCCAGGAAGCGCTGATAGAGGCGCTCATCCAGTGGCCCGACGCCGGGGTACCGCGCAACGCCGGCGCCTGGCTCACCACCGTCGCCAAACGCAAGGCCATCGACCACTGGCGACGGCAGGAGTCACTGGACGCCAAGTACGCCGTACTGGCCCGTGAGCTGGAGAACCACCTCGACGAACCCGCGTGGGATCCGGACCGCATCGACGACGACGTGCTGCGGCTGATGTTCATCTCCGCGCACCCCGTGCTTTCACGGGAGAGCCAGATCGTGTTGACGTTGCGCGTGATCGGCGGCTTGACCACCGAGGAGATCGCCCGCGCCTTCCTCACGTCAAAAGCGACGATCGCGGCGCGCATCACACGCGCCAAGAAGACGCTGGCGGCCGCAGAGGTGCCGTTCGAGGTGCCACCGCGCGACGAGTACCCGCAGCGCGTCTCGGCGGTGCTCGCAGTGATCTATCTGATCTACAACGAGGGCTACTCCGCGTCGTTCGGGCAGCGCTGGATCCGCGACGAACTGTGCAGCGAGGCACTGCGACTGGGCCGGGTGCTGGCCGCCCTGACGGATACATCCCCGGGTCGCGGCGCTCCTGCCCACCGTCCAGCAGAACCCGAGGTGCACGGACTCGTCGCGCTCATGGAATTCCAGTCCTCGCGCTTCGCGGCGCGCACCGACGCCGACGGCCGGGCGATCCTGCTCGAGGACCAGAACCGGGCGAAGTGGGACCGTGCGCAGATCCAGCGCGGCGTGGCGGCGCTCGCGAAGGCGGCAGAAGCGGTGCAGCGCAGGGGAACCGGCTGGGGTCCCTATGCATTGCAGGCGGCGCTGGCCGAATGTCATGCCGTCGCGCCGACTGCCGAGGACACCGACTGGGCGCGCGTCGTCACGCTGTACGACGGGCTGATCCAGGTGGCCCGCTCCCCGGTGGTCGAACTCAACCGTGCGGTGGCCGTCGCGATGGCCTCCGGCCCCGCCGAAGCACTCGCCATCGTCGACGACATCACCGGCCTCGACGGTTCCTATCTGCTGCCCAGCGTGCGCGGAGAGTTACTGGCGCGGTTGGGCCGCCACGACGAAGCCGCCACCGAGTTCGACTGCGCCGCGGCGCTGACCGACAACGAGCGCGAGCGGGACGTGTTGACCGACAAGGCGGCTCGGGCGCGATCGGGCTAGGCACCCGGCACCGCGGTTCGGGCGGCCACCGAATCCGCCGATGCGGTGTCGAACACGTCGATGACGACGTCGGTGTCGCGGTAGCCGCCGATGTGGTGCAGGCCCGCGGTGGCGGCGATCACGTCGTTGGCGTGGTCGCCGCTCATCGGGTAGTCCTCGACACGATGCCGCCAGTGCGCGGCGAGCACCGTCGCGCCGTGCGAGAGCCGCGGCACCTGCCGGTCGAGCACCGCCCGCAGGGTGGCCGGTTGCAGGTAGTAGCAGACCTCCGAGAGCACCACGAGGTCGAATCGCGCCTGCGGCCACGGGCCGTCTATCGACTGCCGCAGCAGCGTCACCTGACGCCTGCGCTGAGCGGCGAGCAACCGCCGGTGGGTGGCGTCGAGGGCGCCGGTGGCGATGTCGGTCGCCGTCACATGGTCGCACCGGGCGGTGAGCAGTTCGGTGAGCACACCGACCGAACACCCCGGTTCATAGGCGTGCCGGTACCGCGGGTAGGGCAGCAGCGCCATCGTGATCGCGTACTTCCGGCGCTCGTACCACCTACCCTGCAGCTGCCAGGGATCGGCGGCTTTGGCGTATATCCGCTCGAAGTAGTCGTCAGGCAGTCGCGACGTCACCGGAACACCACCTCCCCCACCGTCAGCAATCGAGCGAGCACGTACGGCGGCAGCACCGCTTCCAGCCCAGCCGGCTCGAATTGACTGCGGAAACACTGTGCCGCATCGATTTTACGCTTCACCGAGGAGTCGGTCAGTGACGATCGGTGGGCCGTGTGCCACGGCACCGTGTCATCGCCCGGTTCGGCCCAGTGCCACATCCACAACGGATACTCCAGCAGCACCGCACCGGTTCGGGCGGTCGCCTCGGCCGCAGCCCAGCCGACGGCCTCGTGATCGGGGTGGCCGTCGCCGCGCCACGTCGCCGCGCACCAGGCGCCGGCCGGTTCGGCGCTCAGCGCCTCGGCGAGTGCGTCGGTGAGACCGGCCTGGTGACCGGCGACGTCACCGTCAGGCAGGCCAAGTCGCGTCGGCGCACCGATGCCGAGTGCTGCCGCGGCGCAGCACACTTCGTCGCGCCGGGTCTGCGCCAGTGCCCCGCGCTGCGCCGCCGTCGCCTCCGGGTGCGCGGCGTCGCCGTCGCTCACCGACACCACCCGCACGGGTATCCCGCGCTCGGCCGCCGCGGCGATGGCGCCACCGAAGCCGAGCGTCTCGTCGTCCGGATGCGGGGCCACCACCACCAGGGCCGGGCAGTGCTCCCACTCCAGTTCGGGGAAGGTGAGATCAGCTGCGCGCCAGACATCCGCCGCGGTGCCTCCTCCGGCGATCGGCCGCGCCGCGAAACGGCCGGCATTGCTCACCGCCGCTCACCGGCCAGGCGCCCCAGCGCTTCGAGGTCGCGTTCGGCGTGACTCTGCCGGACGTAGACGGTCAGGTCGGCGACGTGGCGGGCGTGGGCGGCGTCCTGACTGAGCGGTCCGGGCCCCAGCGCCCGGCCCGTCCGGGTGAGGACCTCGTCGACCGCGGTCTCCACGACCGCTCGGCAGCGCCGGGCGCACAGTTCGGCGGTGCTGTTCCGGTCGTCGGGGTCGGCGTCGACCTCGGCCGCGGCCTGCGCGAGTGTCGCAGCGGCCGCGGTGAGCGCGGCGTCCACCGCGCCGAGGTGAGCCAGCGTGTGTGGTTCCTCGCGGGCGGCGGCCGAATACAGCGGAGCGGCAACCGCTCTGGCACCTCCGAGCCAGCACGCGGCGACCCCGATCGCGCCGTGCCAGAATCCCGGCCGGCTGAGGTACTCACCCGGGGACCCGACCGGGGTTGCCGGAGCGCCGCTGAATTGCACGGAACGCGTGTCGGATTCGGCCATGCCGGCGTTGCGCCAACTGCTCGGCAACGGCCGCACCCTCTGATGACGCAGGTCCACGGCGAACAAACCCCGGGTACCGTCGTCGCCCACGCGCGCCGTCACCAGCGCGTGCGTGCACAGGCCGGCTCCCGAACACCACACCTTGGTGCCGTGCAGTGCGATCCCCTCCCCGGCGGGCTGGGCGCGCAGCACCGCGTCACGGGATTCGGCCGCCCACACACCCCACAGCTCACCCGCCCGTACCTGAGGACCGCCGAGATCGGCGAGAATCGCCGCGGCGTCGCAGTGCGCTTCGGCCAGTCGCCCGGCCACCACGTCCAGTTCGGTGAGCTCGGCGAGCCTGCGCCAGCGCTGTGCCGTGTCGCCGTGGCCCGGTAACGGCAGGTTCAGCTCACCCGCCGCCAGCCACCGCGCCAGTTGCGCCGGGATCACGCCGGCTCGCCGGTCCTGCGCCGTGATTTCGACAGGGTCCGCAGATGCGACGCGAATCCGCTGGGCGCGCGGGCATCGCGGCGCGCGGAGGTGATCACGCTCAGCGCCGCGTCGCGGCGAATGTGCCTGCCGGCCGCCTCGAACCGTTCGACGAGTTCGACGTCCTCACCGGTCGGCAGTGCGCGGAAGCCGCCGACGTTCCAGTAGGCAGCCGCATTGAAGCCCATGTTCGCACCGTGAACATGGTTGTGCCCGTTGCCGTTTCGCGACACTTTCGCCTGGTAGGCGCGCAGGTACCGCCGCGCCACCTCGGCCGGGAAGTTCCGCCAGTCCGGCACCCGGACCACGCCGAGCACCATGTCTGCGTACGTCGATGTCATCCGCAGCAGCCAGTCGGCGGGGACCAGGCTGTCCGCATCCGAGGTGGCGTACCACGTGCGGGCCGGGTCGGCGCCGATGCAGGTCGAGCGCGCGTAATCGAAACCCGCGGCACGCGCGGCGCCGACGTTGCCCGCGTCGACCTCCACGAAGTGCACGTCCGGGCCGAACCGCCCGGCCAATGCGGCACTGTCGTCGCCGCAGGCGTCGAGCACCACGACGGTCAGCACGGGCACCGGTGAGCACAGCGTCGCGGTCGCCAGGGCGCGCAGGCTCTTCGGCAAATTCGTCGCCTCGTCGTGGGCGGGTATGACCACCGCGATCTGCTCGAGCTCCGGCACTGCTGTTAATTAGCCCGTAGCGGCATTTTTCACACCTGGCACGATGGCGACCATGGTGCATGTGGACGCCGTTCTGTTCGACTTCTCCGGCACGCTGTTCCGGCTCGAGGAGGACGAGAGCTGGTTCGCCGGCATGGTGATCGACGGCCGCCACGTCGACCGCCACGCGCAGTCCGAGATCATGCGACGGCTGACGCAGCCGGTCGAACTGGCGGTTCCGCTGACGCCGGACGCGCACCGCGCTTGGACGCAGCGAGACCTGGAGCCGGCGCTGCACCGCGAGGCCAACCTGCACGTGCTGCGCGCGTCGGGACTCGCCGACCACCATGCCGACGCGCTGTACGCCCGGCTGATCGACCCCGCGTGCTGGACGCCGTACCCCGACACCGTCGACGTGCTCGCCGCCATGCACGCCCGTGGGGTCAAGACGGCGGTGGTCTCCAACATCCCGTTCGACATCCGGCCTGCGTTCGCGGCCATCGGCGCCGGCGTCGACGAGTTCGTCCTGTCGTTCGAAGTGGGGGCCATCAAACCCGACGCCGCGATCTTCGCCGAGGCGCTCACCCGGCTGGGCGTCGACGCCGCCCACACCGTCATGGTGGGCGACAGCGAGGAGGCCGACGGCGGAGCCCGCGCCCTGGGCTGCGAGTTCGTCCTCGTCGAGCCGCTACCCACCGCGCAACGGCCCGACGGCCTGCGCCGCGCGCTGGCCGAGCACGGCCTGCCGGTCTGCGCGTAGCGTCGCGACCATGTCCGACAGCGAGCGAATCCGGCCGCCGTGGTGGCTGAAGTACGTCAACAAGGTGATGATCGCGGTGAACAAGACCGGCCTGCTCAAGGACGGTCCGGTGGTGCTCACGGTGACGGGCCGCAAGTCCGGCCGACCCCGGTCGACGCCCATCACGCCCTTCGAGGTGGAAGGCCGTCGCTACGTCGTGGGCGGCCTTCCCGGCTCGGACTGGGTGCGCAATGCCCAGGCGAATCCCGACGCGGTGCTGCTGCGCGGCAGGACCCGTGAACCCGTGCGGATGGTGGAGCTGCCCGCCGAGGAGGCCCGGCCGCTGCTCCGGCAGTTCCCGGTGCTGGTGCCCACCGGGGTCGGTTTCATGAAGAACGCCGGCCTGGTCACCGGCCCGCACCCCGACGAGTTCGAGGCGCTGACCGGCCGCTGCCCGGTGTTCCGCTTCGATCCGGTGACGTAGCGTCTGACGCTGTGAGCGACAACCCCTTCGACCCGTCGGCCTGGCAGCCCGTGCCCGGGTTCGAGCTGTCCGACATCACCTACCACCGCCACGTCGTCGACGGCAGGCCGCAGCCCACCGTGCGGGTGGCGTTCGACCGGCCCGAAGTGCGCAACGCGTTCCGGCCGCACACCGTCGACGAGCTGTACCGCGTGCTCGACCACGCCCGGATGTCGCCCGACGTCGGCGTGATCCTGCTGACCGGCAACGGCCCCAGCCAGAAGGACGGCGGCTGGGCGTTCTGCTCGGGCGGCGACCAGCGCATCCGCGGCCGCACCGGCTACCAGTACGCCGCAGGCGAGACGGCCGACACCGTCGATGCGGCCAGGGCCGGGCGGCTGCACATCCTCGAGGTGCAACGGCTCATCCGCTTCATGCCGAAGGTCGTGATCTGCCTGGTCAACGGCTGGGCCGCAGGCGGCGGGCACAGCCTGCACGTGACCTGCGACCTGACGCTGGCCAGCCGTCAGCACGCCCGCTTCAAGCAGACCGACGCCGACGTGGGCAGCTTCGACGGCGGCTTCGGCAGCGCCTACCTGGCCCGTCAGACGGGTCAGAAGTTCGCGCGCGAGATCTTCTTCCTCGGCCGCGCCTACGACGCCGAGCAGATGCACGCGATGGGCGCCGTGAACGCCGTGGTCGACCACGCCGAACTCGAGTCCGAGGCGCTGCACTGGGCCGCGGAGATCAACGGCAAGTCGCCGCAGGCGGTGCGGATGCTCAAGTTCTCGTTCAACCTCATCGACGACGGACTCGTCGGCCAGCAGGTGTTCGCCGGTGAGGCAACGCGATTGGCGTACATGACCGACGAGGCGGTCGAGGGCCGCGATGCGTTCCTGGAGAAGCGCGACCCCGACTGGAGCGGGTTCCCCCGCTACTTCTGAGGGCGATTTCGGCGCGCCGCCTAGACTTCGACAGTGATCAGAAGCTCGCTGCGCCGACTGTCCGAGAGCCTGCTGCTGGCCAGCATGCGGCCGCCGCTGACCGACCAGCTGATGCAGCGGGGCCCCGAAGTCGACCTCAGGGGCAAGCGGATCCTGCTGACCGGCGCGTCGTCCGGCATCGGTGAGGCCGCGGCGGAGAAGCTCGCCCGGCGCGGTGCCACCGTCGTCGTGGTGGCCCGCCGCCAGGACCTGCTCGACGCCGTCGCTGAGCGGATCGTGGCCGCAGGCGGGGATGCCCGTGCGCGGGCGTGCGACCTGTCGGATCTGGACGCCGTCGACGAGCTGGTCGCCGAGGTGGAGCGCGAGCTCGGCGGCATCGACATCCTGATCAACAACGCGGGCAAGTCGATTCGCCGGCCGCTGGCCGAGTCGCTGGATCGCTGGCACGATGTCGAGCGCACGATGACGCTCAACTACTACTCACCCTTGCGGCTCATCCGCGGCCTCGCGCCCGGGATGATCGAGCGGGGCGACGGCCACATCATCAACGTCTCGACGTGGGGCGTGCTGAGCGAATCCTCGCCGCTGTTCGCCGTCTACAACGCCTCCAAGGCGGCGCTGAGCGCGGTGAGCCGGGTCGTCGAGACCGAATGGGGCAAGGACGGCGTGCACTCGACCACGCTGTACTACCCGCTGGTGAAGACACCGATGATCGCGCCGACACGCGCCTACGACGGGCTGCCCGCGCTGAGTGCGTCCGAGGCCGCGGACTGGATGGTCACCGCCGCGCGCACCCGGCCCACCCGGATCGCGCCGCGCATGGCCGTCACCGCCCACGCCGTCAACAGCTTCTCCCCCGCGGCCGTCGACGCGATCATGAAGCGCCAGCAGGTGCAGCCGAACTCCTGAACCGCCGGCGGGAGTGGATCAGTCCTGAGCTGCGATGTCCGGATACACCACGTGACGGGCCTGGTCACCGCCGTTGCGGCGGGCGAGAGTCATGGCCGTCGCGGCCTCGGCGATGAGTTCGTCGAGCAGGCTCTGTGGCGGGTACTCGGCCAGTCCTCGCAGCGGGGCACTCACCACCCCGATGCTTGCGGCGTTCTTCGCGGGCGTCGTCGCGATGGCGTGACGGACCCGGTCGACCAGTGGCGTCGCGTCGGGGGCGGCGAAGCAGTCGGCGATGAGGAAGTCGGCGTCGGGCAGGTGACCGGTGACCGCGTCATGGCGGGTCGTGTCGCGCAACACCTGAGCGACGTCGACCCGCGCCCGGCTCGCGGCGGCGGCCCCCCGGGTGTCAGCCAGCTCGTCCAGCGCATCGAGACTCACGTATAGCAGGACGAAGTGGCGGTCGTCGGCCCGGTCGCGGGTCGCGATGAACGTCGCTGCGTCGCGGTAGAAGGCGGGCCGGTTCAGCAACCCCGTCAACGGGTCGATGTCCGCGTTGAGGGAGTCGATGCCCAGCAGATGCACCAGGCTCTGGGCGGCGAGCGGAAGGGCGAGGTTCACGATCAGCAGAAAGCCGAACGCCGTCACCGCCATGGCGGGATCACCGTCGGCGACGAGACGCGTCGCGAGGACGAGCGTGGTGCCCACGGCGACCGCGAGGTTCACCGCCATCAGACGCGGTGTGTGGAAGAAGCCGATGTAGCCGCCGAGGACCGCGAAGCCGGTGCTCGCCAGCAGCCCGGCCAGCGGCGCGCTCTGGGCCAGGCACAGTGCGCTGATGCCCGCAGACGACAACAGTGCGAACGCGACCGAAAGCCGCGGACTCGGCCAGGTCACCACCAGTGAGCCGACCGCAAGCAACGCCGCAAGAATCGCCACGGCCACCGCGACCAGGCGGCTCGCGGTGCCCTGGGGCCCGGACGGACTGCCGATCGTGGCGATGATCAGCACGGCCAGACCGCCCAGTGTCGCCGCCATGGCGTACCGCATCCCGACGTGCACCCGACGTGCCGCCAGGAACGCGGTCATCCAATGGAAGTGATCGGGTTGCGTCCACCACCGTCGGATCGCTGAAGCCACCACGCCGCCTCCCTATGCGTTGGCGCTGCTCGCAACCTAACCCGCCATACCTGCAGTATCAAGCGTTGCTGAGCATCCCCGGCACCGGGTGGTAGACACAACGCATGGAGATCCTCGCCAGCCGGATGCTGCTGCGGCCGGCGGACTATCAGCGGTCCTTGACGTTCTACCGCGACGAGGTCGGCTTGGCGATCGCCCGTGACTACGGCGCAGGCACCGTGTTCTACGCCGGCCAGTCACTCATCGAGCTGGCCTCACACGGCGGTCCGGACGCCTGCGGGACCATCTGGCTGCAGGTTCGCGACGTCTACGCGACACAGGGCGAACTGACCGGCCGCGGCGTCCCGATCGCCCGCGAGGCCCGCCAGGAGCCATGGGGACTGCACGAGATGCACGTCGCCGACCCCGACGGCGTCACCCTGATCTTCGTGCAGGTTCCCGAGGACCATCCGCTGCGCCGCGACACCAGGAACTGACAGCCGATCGGGTCAGCGTGCGGGTGCCGCCAGTGGCCAGCCCACCGAGGCCAGCCGGGAAGCCACCTGGTGGATCTCCTCCGGATTGGGCTCCTTGTCGATGACGGCCTGCACCGCGGTGCGAATCTGGGCCTCGGTCACGGAGTCCGACTCGGTCGACCGGAGCACCGACTGGGCGGCCTTGACCACCTCGTCCTCCGACAGCGAGCGCTTGAGCAGCGCGAGCAGCGGGAAGTAGTCCTTCTGTGGCACGCCCTGCGGGTAGCCGTCGTGCAGCCAGGCGAGCACGTTGTCCAGAACGCCCTGGTTCTCTGTCATCGCTTGTCGCCTCACTTAGCCGGGATGAACGGGACGGGATTGAATCCGAAGTGGTGTTCGATCGTGGTCCGGGTGATCCACAGCAGTGCGATGACGATCACCGCGGCGACGACGGTGAACAGCGCCAGGCCGAGGAATCTCAGCGCCGGATTGGGCGCGCGAGTGGTGCCGTCGGCGTCGACGTTGCCCGCGCCGGCCGAATAGGCCACCAGGCCGTAGGCGAAGATCGCGGGCAGGCCAGCGCCCAGGACCAGGCCGATCACCAGCACCTTGAAGATGCTCTCCAGATACACCATCGGGATTCCTGTTCTCGCCGTCAGACCGTCGCGGCGGGCTTGGTGGACTCGGTCGCCTCGCGCAGTTCCGCGGGCACCACCGAGTTCGTGCTGTCGTCCCAGTCGGCGTTGACGTTGTTGTGGTCGACCTTCTGCTGCTGGGCACGCCACCACATGTAGGCGGACAGCCCGACCAGGATCAGGAAGATCAGGCCGTCGCCCACCAGCTGCGTGGTGAAGCCGGCGACCGTGTGGGAGATCCAGAAGGACAGGGCGCCAACGAGTCCGGCGGCCGGCAGGGTGACCAGCCAGGCCAGCGCCATCCGTCCCGCGACGGCCCAGCGCACCTGGGCGCCCGGCTTGCCGACGCCGCTGCCCAGGATCGAGCCGGTGGCGACGTGGGTGGTGGACAGTGCCATGCCCGCGGCGCTGGAGCTGAGGATGATCGCGGCCGACGACGCCTCGGCGGCGAAGCCCTGCGGCGACTCGATCTCCACGAGGCCCTTGCCCAGCGTGCGGATGACACGCCAGCCGCCGAGGTAGGTGCCGAGGCCGATGGCGATCGCGCAGGACGCGATGATCCAGAACGGCAGGCCGTTCTCCTTCACGTCGCCGGTGAGGTGGCCGGTGGTGATGAGGGCGAGCGCGATGACGCCCATGGTCTTCTGCGCGTCGTTGGTGCCGTGCGACAGGGCCACCAGCGACGCGGTGGCGATCTGGCCCCAGCGGAAGCCGTCCTCGCGGCGCTTCGCGAAGACCCTCCGGGTGATCCGGTAGACCAGCCACGTTCCGCAGCCGGCGACCAGGCCGGCGATCACCGGGGCGGCGACAGCGGGGATCAGCACCTTCTGCGTGACACCGGCCCAGTTGATGCCCGCGAGTCCCACGGCGGCCAGGCCGGCGCCGATGAGGCCGCCGAAGAGTGCGTGCGAGGAACTCGACGGGATGCCGAACAGCCAGGTCAGCAGGTTCCACAGGATGCCGCCGATGAGGCCGGCGAAGATGATGGTCAGGCCCATCGATGCGTCGATGTTCGGCAGCAGTGTGCCGGTCTTGCTGTCCTGGATCTTCAGCACCGAGGTGGTGACCGTGAGGGCCACCTCGACCGACAGGAAGGCGCCGACGAGGTTGAGCACCCCGGCCAGCAGCACCGCCGTCTTCGGCTTGAGAGCCCGGGTCGCGATCGAGGTCGCCATCGCGTTCCCGGTGTCGTGGAACCCGTTGGTGAAGTCGAAAGCCAGTGCCGTTGCAATCAGCAGCACCAGGATGATCAGCTCGGAGCTCATGGTGTTGATTCTGAGGGACTCTCAGCGGAATCTGCTAACGACTCGCGCCCGAAACCGGACCAATGAGCAGCGGCTTTACCTGATCCCGTGAGCTGTTCATCCGATGTTCATTCAGCGTCCCCCGGTTGGACGCACAGCAAGCCCACAGCTTGGGTCCGGACGCCCGATCTGCGGGTCCGGCACTACCATCGAAGCAACCGAACGTCGTCGGAAGTGACAGCCGAAGTGACACTGTGACCAAGTTCCTGGCGAAGATCGCCGCGTGGATCACCGCGGGTTACCCCGAGGGCGTCCCCGGGGCTGACCGGGTGCCCCTGCTGGCGCTGCTGCGCCGGCGGCTGTCCGACGACGAGGTCCGCACCCTCACCCAGGATCTGATCGATCGCGGCGAGTTCGACCAGTTCGACATCGGCGTGCTCATCACGCAGTTCACCGACGAACTGCCCGTGCCCGAGGACATCGAACGGGTCCGGTCCCGGCTGGCCGAGCAGGGTTGGCCACTCGACGATGCGCGCGACGCCGGGGAGGACGAATAGCCGTCCTGCGCGCCCTGGCCGTCGGTCAGGGCGGTGCGGCCGCCTCGGTGCTGCCCGACGTGGCGGACGTGCTGGCCGGCCGCGGCCCCGCCCTGCTGCCGGTGCCCGCTCACGACGATCGCCAGACCGCCTTGCTGACAACGGCTTTGCGTGCCGGCGAGGCGATCGACGACGACGTCGCCGTGGTGGTGGCGACGTCAGGCACCACGGGGACGCCCAAGGGGGCGATGCTGACCGCCGCGGCGCTGGTGGCCAGTGCCGAGTCGACGCACGCCCGGCTGGGCGGCCCCGGCCGCTGGCTGCTCGCGCTGCCGGCCTATCACGTGGCGGGCGTGCAGGTGCTGGTGCGCAGCATCGTCGCGGGCTCCGATCCGGTCGCGGTGCCTGCGGACGTCGACCCGGCCGACCTGCCCGCCGCGGTGCGGGCGATGGGTTCCGGCAGGCGCTATGCCTCGCTGGTGGCCGTGCAGGTGGACAAGGCGCTGCGCTCGCCCGTCGCCGCGGCGGCGCTGGCCGAGCTGGACGCCGTCCTGGTCGGCGGCGGACCGTTGCCCGCCGCCCTTGCCGAACGCGCTGTGGCGGCGGGTGTTTCGTTGGTGCGGACGTACGGCATGAGTGAAACCGCGGGCGGTTGTGTGTACGACGGCCTGCCGCTCGAGGGAGTGCAGGTGCGACTCGACGACTCACGCATCGTGCTGGGCGGTGCCACGGTGGCCAAGGGCTACCGCAACCCCGTCCGGCCCGACCCGTTCGCCGAACCCGGCTGGTTCCGCACCGACGACGTCGGCGCGGTCGACGACTCGGGCCGGCTCCGTGTGCTCGGCCGCGTCGACGACGCGATCAGCACAGGCGGTCTCACGGTTCTGCCGCAACTGGTGGAGGCCGCCCTGGCGACCCATGCCGCCGTCGCGGACAGCGCGGTGTTCGGCGTCCCCGACGACCGGCTCGGTCAGCGTGTGGCGGCCGCGCTCGTCCTCACTCCCGGTGCGGCTGCGCCGTCGGTCGCCGACCTGCGCGCGCACGTCGCGCAGACACTCGACGCCACGGCCGCGCCGCGTGACGTGCACGTCGTCGACGACCTGCCGCGCCGGGGCATCGGCAAGGTGGACCGGCGTGCGCTGGCCGCCCGGTTCGCCTGACGGACGGCTAAATCGGTTGGCACGCTCGGGCATGATGGACCCATGCGCCGAGAAGTGACCACCGTCGACGAGCTGCGCGCGATCGTCGGCCACCCCAACTCGTTCGTCGCGAACAAGGTGAGCCCCCGGCTGTCCGAGGTGCACCAGAACTGGCTCAGCGCTGCACGACTCGGGTTCGTGGCCACCTACGACGCCGACGGCCGGGTCGACGTGTCGCCGAAGGGCGATCCGGCAGGCTTCGTGCACATCATCGACGAGTCGACGATCGCGATCCCCGAACGGCCGGGCAACAAGCGCGTCGACGGCTACCTCAACGTGCTGGAGCGGCCGCGGGTCGGCTCGGTGTTCGTCATCCCCGGTCGCGGCGACACGCTTCGGGTCAACGGCAGTGCCCGGGTGCTCTCGGACGCCGACTACTTCGACGCGCTGGCCGTCAAGGGCAAGCGGCCGATCCTCGCGCTCGAGATCGACGTCGAGGAGGTGTTCTTCCACTGCTCCAAGGCTTTCATGCGGTCGGACGCGTGGAAACCGGAGAGCTGGACCCCCGACGTCGTGCCGTCGGTGGCGCAGCTCGCCAGGACGTTCAAGCCGACCCTGAGTCAGGACGAGCTGGACGCGTATTACAGCGAGGACAACCTGCGAAAGATGCTCTACTGACCGACTTCGGAAGCCCTGAAGCCAGCGCCGTTGCGCGTCCGGTGTCACCGAATGGTCAGGCCGCCGCCCTGCGGTAGCCCATAGGCTGGCGGTCGTGCGGGCGTATCGCAGAGAGGCGATCTCGGTCACCATCGGCGTGCTGCTGCTGGTGGCCGCGTTCGTCGTCCCGCACCTGCACCTCGACGTGGTCACCCCGCTGCTCAACGCCACGCCCGAACGATTCCGCAGCTTTGCCGCCACGTCACCGGTCTTCGGCTGGTGGGAGGCACACACCGGGTGGGGCACCGCGCCGGCGATCCTCATCGCGTTGGCCGCAGTGCTGTGGGGCCCGGCGCTCGCGCAGCGCCTGCCCTGGCGGGCCCTGACACTCGGCGTCTGGGCGACGTCCGCGGCGTGGGCGTTCGCACTGGCCATGGTCGACGGCTGGCAGCGCGGCTTCGCCGGCCGGCTCACCGCGCGCCACGAATACCTGCTCGAGGTGCCGAACGTCACCGACGCACCGGAGATGGTGCGCACGTTCGCCGGGCGGATCCTGGACTTCCAGCCCGACTCGTGGATCACCCACGTGTCCGGGCATCCGCCGGGCGCGCTGCTGACCTTCGTGTGGCTGGACCGCATCGGCCTCGGCGGCGGCGGCTGGGCCGGGATGTGGTGCCTGCTGGTCGGCTCGAGTGCCGCGGCGGCGATCATCGTTGCCGTCCGCGCACTCACCGACGAGCACACCGCGCGACTGGCGGCGCCGTTCGTGGCCGTCGCCCCGACGGCGATCTGGATCGCGGTGTCCGCCGACGGCTACTTCGCCGGGGTGGCCGCCTGGGGACTCGCGCTGCTGGCGCTGGCCGTCCGTCGCGCCGTGCGGTGGCCGGAAGTGGCCGCCACCGCCGCGGGCGCGCTGTTGGGTTGGGGCATCTTCCTCAACTACGGCCTGGGGTTGATCGCGCTGCTCGCCGTCGCGGTGCTGATCTGCGCGGCCGACTGGCGTTGCGCCCTGCGCGCGTTCGCGCCTGCCGTGCTCGCCGCACTCGCCGTGGTCGGTGCGTTCGCCCTGGCCGGCTTCTGGTGGTTCGACGGCTACCACCTCGTCCAGGAGCGGTACTGGCAGGGCATCGCCGTCGAGCGGCCGTTCCAGTACTGGGGCTGGGCCAACTTCGCGTCGGTGGTGTGCGCGATCGGCCTCGGCAGCGTCGCCGGCATCGGCCGGGTCTTCGACATCTCCGCGATCCGCCGTCGCTGCGGGCTGCACATCGTCCTCATCGGCGCGCTGCTGTCCATCGTCTGCGCGGATCTGAGCATGCTCAGCAAGGCCGAGACCGAGCGCATCTGGCTGCCGTTCACGATCTGGCTGACCGCGGCCGGGGCGCTGCTGCCACCACGCGTGCAGCGGTACTGGCTCGCGCTGAACGTGCTCGGCGCGTTGGTGCTGAACCATCTGATATTCACGAATTGGTGATTCACCCGAGGCAGTTTGGCGGCATCGCGGCCGGGTAGCCGATCGACATGTCTGAAGCCAAAACCGCTCTCATCACCGGCGCCTCCAGCGGAATCGGATTCGAACTGGCCAAGCAGTTCGCACAGCACGGCTACGACCTGGTCGTCACCGCCGAGGACGACGGCATCAACGACGTACCGGACCGGCTCGCCGAATTCGGCACCGCCGTACAGGCCGTGCAGGCGGACCTGCGCACCGCCGACGGCGTCGAGCACGTTTATCACAGCACGATCGAAGGTGGCCGCGTGCTGTCGGCCGCAGCGCTCAACGCCGGTATCGGGCGCGGCGGCAAGTTCATCGAGACCGAGCTCGCCGACGACCTGAGCATAATCGACCTCAACGTCCGGTCCACCGTTCACCTTGCCAAACTGGTGTTGCGGGACATGGCGAATCGCGACGAGGGCAGGGTGCTGTTCACCTCGTCCGTGGCATCGATGATGCCGGGTTCCTACCAGAACGTGTACAACGCGTCGAAGTCGTTCGTCCAGTCCTTCGCCGAGGCGCTGCGCGACGAGTTCCGCGACAGCTCGATCACGATCACCTCGCTGATGCCCGGCCCCACCGACACCAACTTCTTCCATCGCGCCAACCTCGACGGCGCCCCGGTCGGGAAGATGAGCAAGGACGATCCCGCGCAGGTCGCCCGCCAGGGCTTCGAGGCGCTGATGCGGGGCGACCAGAAGGTCGTCGGCGGCGGGGTGTCGTCGAAGATCATGGGTACGGTCAGCCGGGTGCTGCCGGACACGGTGAAGGCCGTCGGCAGCCGGCTGATCTCCGCTCCCACCAACCGCTGACCGGCTGACGGATCGGTGACACACTGCGCGTGACGGGGCCGGAATCCGCTGAGTGGGCGACAATGACCCGATGGCGAAGCGGCCGTTGGGTGCCCCGTTGCCGCCGCGCTGGCGCAGTCCGTTGCGGGGGCTGTGGCTGACGTCGACCCTGGGCGCGGTGCTGCTGATCGCGCTGCCGATCATCACGCTGACCGGCCTGCTGTCCTACATCGCGTACGGGCCGCAGTTCGGCCAGGCCGCACCCGCGGACGTCGGATGGCTGAAACTGCCCACCTTCGACTGGCCCACCGACCCGTCGTGGCTGTACCGCCTCAACCAGGGTCTGCACGTCGGGCTCGGCCTGATCATCGTGCCGGTGGTGCTGGCCAAGCTGTGGTCGGTGATTCCGAAGCTGTTCGCCTGGCCGCCCGCCCGGTCGATCGCCCAACTGCTGGAACGGGTTTCGCTGCTGATGCTGGTCGGCGGCATCTTGTTCGAGATCGTCACCGGCGTGCTGAACATCCAGTACGACTACATCTTCGGGTTCAGCTTCTACACCGCCCACTACTTCGGCGCCTGGGTGTTCATCGCCGGCTTCGTCGTCCACGTCGCGATCAAGCTGCCCCGGATGTGGGCCGGCGTGCGGTCGATGTCGATGCGCGACGTGTTGCGCACCGGCCGCTCCGACACCCGGCCGGAGGCCTACGAACCCGGCGGGCTGGTGTCCGTCGACCCGGACCCCGCGACGATCAGCCGCCGCGGTGCGCTCGCCCTCGTCGGCGGCGGAGCGCTGCTGGTCGCCGTGCTGACGGCCGGTCAGACCCTCGGCGGCGTCACCCGGCAGGCGGCGCTGTTGCTGCCCCGCGGCCGCACCCGCGGCGACGGGCCCAACGACTTCCAGGTCAACCGCACGGCGGCCGCCGCGCGCATCACGGCCGACAACACCGGCGCGGGTTGGCGGCTCACGCTGCGCGGCGGGCTCACACCGGTGGTGCTGGACCTCGAGACGCTGCGGGCGATGCCCCAGCACACCGCGCGGCTGCCCATCGCCTGTGTCGAGGGCTGGTCGAGCACCGAGACCTGGACCGGCGTGCGACTGCGCGACCTGGCGGAGCGGGCGGGCGTCCCCGCTCCCGCCTCGGCGAGGGTGTTCTCGGTGGAACGCCGGGGCGCCTTCAATCGCGCTGCGCTGCAGGCAAATCAGGTCACGCATCCGGACGCGCTGCTCGCGCTGCGGGTCAACGACGCCGAACTCTCACTCGACCACGGCTACCCGGCGCGGATCATCGTCCCGGCGCTGCCGGGCGTGCACAACACCAAGTGGGTGTCCGGCATCGACTTCGTGGGGCGCTGAGATGGTCGCCCGGTTCCGTGCGGTGTACGGATCACACCCGCTACACCTGCTCACACTGATCGCCGGATTCGCGCTCCTCGGTGCGGTGATCGCGACGATCGGCTGGCGTGCGCTGTGGAATCCGAACGTGTGGTGGCAGTCCATCGCGGTGTGGTTCGCCGCCGCGGTGATCCTGCACGACCTGGTGCTGTTCCCGCTGTACGCGCTCGCCGACCGCCTGCTGACGCTGACGCGGCGCATCCCGGTGCCCGTTCCGGTGCTGAACCACCTGCGGATCCCCGCACTCGGCGCCGGGCTGACCCTGCTGATGTTCCTGCCCGGCATCATCTCTCAGGGCGGTCCCGCGTACACGGCCGCCACCGGACAGACCCAGGAACCGTTCCTCGGCCGCTGGCTGCTGCTGACCGCCGCGATGTTCACCGCGAGCGCCGTCGTCTACGCCGTCCGGCTGGCGACGGCACGCCGAACCCCTACGGCGACCCCAGAATAGCGACGACCCGGCGGCCGACCGGATGGATCGACGTCAGCGCCAGGCCCACCTCGTCGGCCAGCGCCGCCGCACAGTCGATGCCCACCGACGCCCACCGGAACCACGGCCCGATCGTCTCGGACGACTCGAGTCGCACCATGCGGGCACGCACACCCGTTGCCAAGGCATCGAACTCGACCACGCACCGGCCGTCGGGGCGCAGCAGTTCGGCCGCCCGGCGCAGCACCCGTCGCGGATCGCCGCCGAGGCCGACGTTGCCGTCGGCCAGCAGCGCCGTCTGCCAACGACCCGTACCGGGCAATTCGCCGAAGACGTCGCGGCGCAGCGCGGGAGCGCCGTTGCGGCGGGCCAGCTCCACCGCAGTCGCCGACTGGTCCACACCCAGGGCAGGAATGCCGCGCTTGATCAGATCGACCACCAGACGCCCAGGGCCGCAACCCAAGTCGATGGTCGGTCCCTCACAGAGGTCGACGATCGCCTCGTCGAACGCCTGGTCGGCATGCCTGCCGCCGAGCCAGCTGCGCACCGGCAGGGTGCGCACGTCACCGTCATCGCTGCGAAGCCAGCATCTTTCGCCGTCCAGGGCGCGGTCGTAGAGGTTTCCCAGCATCGGCTACAGTCCCGCCGCCGCGGTCGCGAACGGGAATCTCGAGCCGGACGGACATCGTCGCCGGACCGCGTCGACGTCCGCCGCCGTGTCGACGTCGGCGAGTTCGTCGACCATGGTGACCTCCAGTCCCTTGTGCTCCAGCGCCTGCCGGGTGAGCGTGCCGGTATCGGATTGCGACATCGGCACCTGACGCAGGCAGTCGGCCGCCGCGGCGGACCGCACGCCGAGCACCCACCAGCCGCCGTCGACGGCCATCCCCAGCACCGCCTCGGCGTCGAGCAGCCGTCGCGCGCAGCGCGTCAGCAGTTCGCCGGTGACCTGCGGGGTGTCCATGCCGATCTGCAGCACGGGGGCGCCGTCGGTGGCGGCGGCCGCATCGGCGTGGGCGTTGGCGAGCCGGTCGGCGAACGTGTCACCGCGCTGCTCGATGACCGTGAAGTCCGCCAGCCGGGCCCGGATCTCGTCGCTGCAGGCGGCCTTGCCAAGGTCTCCGGTCAGCGCGACCACCCGGGACCGCACGTCGGCCGCGCACACCGCGTCGAACGTGTCGAGCAGCGCCGCAGCCGCGATGACCGCGGCGACGTCGTTGCCCACGGTGCGCGCCAGCCGCGTCTTGGCCAGGCCCGGCACCGGGGCCTTGGCCATCACCAGGAGCGTCACCGGGATCACGAGATCCTCTTCCAGAAGTCGAGCCCGGCGACCACACTGCCGCGCAGTGAGCCGCTGACCTTGGACTTGCCACCGGTGCGCGGTCCGTAGGACACGTCGCACTCGGTCACTCGCCAGCCCGCAGCGGCAGCTCGGACCAGTAGTTCCACCGGATACCCGGATCGCCGATCGACGACACCCAGCCCCAGCAGGGCGTCGCGCCGCGCGACCCGCATGGGTGCGATGTCGTGGACGGCCAGCCCGTGCCGCTGACGCAACCGCCAGCACACCGCGGCCGTGCCGAGGCGAGCGTGCCACGGCCAGCGCAGCCCGCGAACCGGACGCCGGCGGCCGATCACCATGTCGGCCCCACGGTCCAGCGCGGCGACCAGAGCAGGCAGTTCCCGTGGGTCCAGCGAGCCGTCGGCGTCCAGCACCGCGACCACCGGGGTGCCCGCGGCCACCACCCCGGCGTGTACCGCGGCGCCGTATCCGGCGCGGGCTTCGGCGACCACGTCGGCCCCGTGGCTGCGCGCGATGTCGGCGGTCCCGTCGGTGCAGTTGTTGTCGACGACGAGAGCCCGGTATCCGGACGGCAGCGCCGAGAGCACGCCGGGCAGCGACGCCGCTTCGTTCAGGCACGGCAGCACCACGGTCACCGGACAGTCGGGCATGCCATCGACAGTAGCCAGAGCCCGCGCTCGGCAAACGGCGCATCGGTGACGAATCGATGACATCAGCGCAGGTAGCGGCCATGAACGGCTAACCTCGGAGAGATGACGCGCGTACTGATCGCCGACGACGACAACGTCGTGCGCGACGTCGTGCGCCGGTACCTGGAGCGGGACGGCCTCGACGTCTCGATCGCCCACGACGGAAACGAGGCGCTCCGGCTCCTCGGCACACAGCGCATCGACGTCGCGGTGCTCGACGTGATGATGCCCGGCCCGGACGGTCTCACGTTGTGCCGCACGCTGCGTCAGCGCGGCGACCACGCGGTGCCGGTGATCCTGCTGACCGCCCTCGGCGAAGAGGACGACCGCATCGCCGGCCTCGAGGCGGGCGCCGACGATTACCTGACCAAACCGTTCAGCCCGCGGGAACTCGCGCTGCGCGTGCGCTCGGTGCTGCGTCGCGCCCCTGCGCCGATGGGCGCGTCTCCCGTCGACCTGACGGTGGGCGACCTCACGGTCTCGGCAGCGTCCCGGTCGGTCAGCGTCAACGGGATCCCGGTGAGTCTGACCAACCGCGAGTTCGACCTGCTGCTGTTCTTCATCACCCACACCGACACGGTGTTCACCCGCGAGGAGTTGCTGAAGCAGGTGTGGCACTGGGACTTCGGCGATCTGTCCACCGTCACCGTGCACGTCAAGCGGCTCCGCTCCAAGCTCGGCGACCAGCACCGTGTGCAGACCGTGTGGGGCCGCGGCTATCTGTGGAGCAGCGGTGAACAGAGCGCCGATGCCGGCGCCTGACCTCTGGGAGATCGCCGGATGGGCGCTCGCCTGTTCGCTGCCGATCGTCCTGGTCGGCGCCCTGGTCATCCGGCTGGCGCGGTCGTGGTCGCTGGCCGCCAGCATGGTGGCACTCGTCCTGCTGCCGACGGTGGCCACGTTCACCGGCATCATGGGCGCCAGCGGCCTGATGGACTCACCGTCGTATGAACGCACGACCGTGGTGCTGGTGATCGTGTCGATCGTGACCATTCCGGCCGCCGTGATGCTGGCCCGCTATCAGGCTCGCCGCACCGTGTGGGAACAGGAGATCCGCGAGTCCGAGCGGGCCGCCGAGCATTCCCGGCGCCGGCTGGTCGCCTTCGTCAGCCACGACCTGCGCACCCCCCTGGCCGGCATCCGCGCGGTGGCGGAGGCCATCGGCGACGGCCTCGTCGACGAGGACGAGATCCGGGCGCACGCGAAGGTGATCGAGCAGGAGTCGATCCGGCTCTCCGAGATGGTCGACGACCTGTTCGAGATGTCGAAGATCAACGCAGGCGCCGTGCAGCCCGCCCTCGACCGGGTGGCGCTCGACGAGGTGATCGACGACGTGCTGGCGGCGCACCGGATCGCCGCCGAACGCGCGGGCGTCCAACTGCAGGCCGAGCTGCCCGAACAGCCGGTGCGGGTGCTGGGCAGTGACCGCGCACTGGTGCGTGTGCTGTCGAACCTGGTGGCCAATGCGATCGCGCACACCCCCGCGGGCGGCCGCGTGCACCTTGCGCTGGGTGCCGACGAGAACGGCGCATGGGCCCGCGTCGACGACACCGGCGTCGGCATCGACGAGGCCGACCTGCCCCGGGTGTTCGACGTCGCCTACCGCGGCTCCAACGACCGGGTGCCGCGGGCCGACTCGTCGCTGCCCAGCGGCTCGGGTCTCGGCCTGGCCATCGCCGCGGGCCTCGTGCAGGCGCACCGCGGCACGCTGTCGGCACGCAACCTGGACACCGGCGCCCGGTTCGAGGTGCGGCTCCCGCTCGCCGAGTAGATCAGTCCGGCAGGGTGCCGCCGAGCCGTTCGGCCGCCGCCAGGTAGTCCTCGATGAACTCGCGCACCACTTCGCGGGCCGGCTTGACCTTGTTCATCAGGCCGACGCCCTGCCCCACGAAATACGTCGACAACGCCTGAGCGCCCGAATGTCCCTGCGAGGCAAGCCCGTCGATGCGTCGCAGCACCGGCTCGACGAGCATCGACTGCAGCGGCAACGGCAGCGGCCGGGCGCCGCCGTCGTGCGGCAGCCACGCGTCGGTCCAGTCGGAGACCAACTGGCGCGACGGCTTTCCGGTGCGGCCCGCCGAACGGACGGTGTCGCGCGACGAGGCGGCCAGCATCTTCTGCTGCGTGTGCGGCGCGGTCTCGGCCTCCTCGGTGGTCAGCCACACCGAACCGGTCCACGCCCCGTCGGCGCCCATCGCGACCGCGGCGGCCATCTGCCTGCCCGTCACGATGCCGCCCGCGGCGAGCACCGGCACCCGCTTGCCCGTCGCCTCGACGGCTTCGAGCACCTCGGGCACCAGCACCAGCGTCGACACCTCGCCGCAGTGTCCGCCCGCCTCGGTGCCCTGAGCGACGATCAGATCGACGCCCGCGTTCACCTGCTTGACCGCGTGCTCGCGGGCCCCGACCAGCGCCGCGACCGGGATGCCGCGCTCCCCTGCCGCCTGGATCATGTAGTCCGGCGGCACCCCGAGCGCGTTGGCGACCAGTTTGATCGGGTGGCTCATCGCGACGTCGAGGAGGTCGTGGCCGGTGTCGCCGGACAGTGACGAGCCGCCCAGTCGCGGTCGCTCCTCCGGTTCGATGTCGTGCTCTGCGAGCAGCCGGGCGACGAAATCTTTTGTCTCGGCCGGAATCCGGTCGGCCAGCTGGCCGGCCGACAGGTTCTCGCCCTTGCCCTCGAACTTGGCGGGCACGATGATGTCGGCGCCGTAGGGCCGTCCGCCGACGTGGTCGTCGATCCAGCTGAGTTCCCGGTCGAGTTGTTCGGGGGTGTACGCGGTGGCGCCGAGCACCCCGAAGCCGCCGGCGTTGGTGACCGCGGCGACGACGTCGCGGCAGTGACTGAACGCGAACAACGGGAAGTCGATGCCGAACTGTTCACAGATCGCGAGTTTCACACCGGCCAGTATCGACCCCCGGTCGCGCCGAACGTGCGGTGGTGGCGAATTACGGGCCGGATTCTCGCACTGGAAGCACGTTCGCTTTTCCGCGGCCGCAGACCGTGTGAGCCTCGAATCACTTGTGCCACATCAGTTTCTGAAGTCACATCACGGCCAAATGTGTCAGACCCTCGCACTACTGTTCGAAGTATGGACAGGGAGCAGGTGTCGGCGGCGTTCGAGGCGTGGGATGCCGCGCGTGCCAACCTGGCCGCCCTGCCTCTCGACGCGCTGAGCGCCACGGAGTTGCTGGCGGTGTACGAGCGTCGGCAGTACGCCCATCGACACGACGTGGCCGTCGATCACACCGTCCTGGCTCATCTACGGGAACGCTTCGAGCCCGACGCGCATGGCAGCACCAGCCTGAAAGACGTGCTCGCCCAGCGGTTGCACCTCGACACCGCCGATGCGAAGAGACGCCTCGACGCCGCCGGGTCGCTCGGCCCGCGGTGGTCGTTCACCGGCGAACCGAAGGCTCCTCTGTGGGCGCACACCGCTGCGGCGTTGGCCGCCGGGGCGATCGACCCGGCCCATGTCGAGGTGATCGGGAAGTTCTTCCGCAAGTTGCCCGGATGGGTGGACGACGCTGCCCGTGCCGAGGCCGACCGCGACCTCGCGAGATGGGCCAAGAGCATGTGCCCGCAGGACCTCGAGAAGCTCGCCGATCACCTGGTCGAGGTCATCGATCCCGACGGCGCCGAACCCGACCACGACAAGCAACAGGCCAAACGCGGTTTCACGATGGGCAGGCAACGCAGCGACGGGATGACTCCGGTCCGCGGCGAACTCGACCCTGAAACCGCCGCCATGCTCGACGTCGTGCTGGTCCGAGACGGCGCCCCGGGGCAGAACCTGCCCGAAGACCCGGGCGCGGGCGAGGTCATCGAACAAGACATCACCGGTAACCCCGATCCCCGCACCCGGGAACAACGCCACCACGATGCGCTCAAGTCCGCGTTGCGGCACGCCGCGGCAGCCGGGGGTCAGATCAACGGGTTACCGGCCACCATCGTGGCCACCACCACCGTCAAAGACCTCGAAGCCGGGGCCGGATATGCCGACACCGCCGGCGGCACCAGACTGCCGATCAGGGACCTGATTCGGCTGGCCGGCCAGTCCCGGCACTATCTGGCGGTGTTCGACGACCACACCGAAGAGGTGCTGCACCTCGGTCGCGCCAGGCGCTGCGCCACCACCGCGCAACGGTTGGCGCTGTTCGCCCGCGACAAGGGCTGCACCCGCCCTGGATGCACCCGCAACGCCTTCGACTGCCAGGTCCACCACGCCGAACAGGACTGGAAACGCGGCGGACTGACGAACACCACCGACATGACGCTGGCCTGCCCACCCGACAACAACCTCATCGAACAAACCCAATGGACCACCCGCCGCAAGGCCGGCCGCACTGAATGGATCCCACCCGCAGCACTCGACACCGGCCAAACCCGCATCAACCGCTACCACCATCCACAGCGCTATCTCACCGAACGCGACGACGACGCCGAACCCGCCTAGCGCCCGAGCACCGGCGTGGAAGTCAGGAACTGCTCGATCGTGGCCGTCATCACCGCGCCGTCGAGCAGTGGCGGGTCGTTGTGGCCCGCACCGGGCACGGTGAGCCAGCGCTTGGGTTCCGGCGCGGCGTCGAACAGCCGCCGGCTCATCGCTTCGGGCACGACGTCGTCGCGGTCACCGGCGATCACCAGCAGCGGCGCCCGCAGCGAGCCGATCCGGTCGATCGACGGGTAGGCGTCGATCAGCAACCGCCGCACCGGGAGCCACGGGTAGTGCACCGCGCCGGCCTCGGCCAGCGACGTGAACGGCGACCGCAGGATCAGCGCCGCCGGTGGCCTGTCGACGGCGAGGCCGAGTGCCACTGCGGCGCCGAGGGATTCGCCGTAGTAGGCGATGCGCGACCCGTCGACCTCCGGCCGGGCCGCCAGCCAGTCGAGCGCGGCCCGGGCGTCGGCGGCCAGGCCGGCCTCCGTCGGCCGTCCCGGGTTGCCGCCGTAGCCGCGGTAGTCGAACAGCAGCACCGCGACACCCATCCGGTGCAGCGCGATCGCCAGGGCGGCGCGACCGGACCGGTCACCGCCGTTTCCGTTGCACACCAGCACCGCGGGCCCTGCGACCCGGCCGGGAAAGTACCAGGCGCCGAGCGTCTTTCCGTCGTCAGTGGCCAACTCGACATCGCGACCGTCGGGCACCACCACCGCGGCCGACGGCACCGGACCCGGTGTCGGGAAGTAGATCAGCCGGCGTTGCTGAGACCAGGCGAGCGCCGAGACCCCTGACACCACCAGCGTGACGACCAGCAGCCAGCGCATCTCAGTCCCGTAGCGGGGCGAACGCGAACTCGCGCAGGCCGTCCCGCGGATCGACCGCGGCCCGGAAGCCCAGCACCTCGGCCGCCCGGGCCGGGTCGGCGACGATGTGGCGGACGTCGCCGCTGCGGTACTGCCCGGTGACCACCGGCGGCGGCGCACCGCGCGCCTCGCACAGTTCCGCGGCCACCTCGCGGATCGCGATCGGCTTTCCCGAGCAGACGTTGAACGCCGCGAACCCCGCCCCGTCGCCCTCGACGGCGGCCAGGTTGGCGGCCGCGATGTCGTCGACGTGGATGAAGTCGCGCATCTGACCGCCGTCTTCGAAAACGCGTGGCACATCCCCCGCTTCGAGGCCGGACCGGAAGATGGCGGCCACCCCCGAATACGGTGTGTCGCGCGGCATGTGCGGGCCGTAGACGTTGTGGTAGCGCAGCGCCACCACCGCCCCGCCGGTCGACTCCGACCAGGCCAGTGCGTAATGCTCCTGCG
Organism: Mycobacterium sp. NPDC050041; assembly: GCF_049541695.1. NCBI lineage: Bacteria > Bacillati > Actinomycetota > Actinomycetes > Mycobacteriales > Mycobacteriaceae > Mycobacterium > Mycobacterium sp. NPDC050041. The sequence goes on from NZ_JBMVDG010000001.1 coordinate 103,968, forward strand.
CGGTCTTGCTGGCGGCATAAAGGCTGCGTGGCCGCAGCGGCGCGTCCTCACCGACCAGGCGCCACTGCAACTCCTCGCCGCCAAGCGGGCAGCGGTGCTCGAACACCCCGGCGTCGAGGTCGGCGCGGCTGCGCGGCACCGGCTCGACCGGGCCGTGTTCGGGGCAGTCGTAGCGGCCCTGCCCGTAGACCACCATCGACGAGGCCAACACCAGCCGCCGGCAGTCCGCGGCGAACATCTCGGCCAGCAGCACCGCGGTGCCGTAGTCGTTGTGGCTGCCGTAGGAGGGGGCGTCGGCGGCGTTCACCCCGGCGCCGACCACGGCGGCCTGATGGCACACCACGTCCACCCCGCGCAACAGCGGCGCCAGCGCTGCGGAGTCGCGTATGTCGAGCACCCGGCAGTCGGCGGGCGGTCGGGCTCCCGAGCCGTGGGCCGCCGGAAGCATCACGTCGACGGCGACCACCTCGTGGCCCGCGGCGCTCAGCGCGGCGGCCACCCGGGTGCCGATGAAGCCGGCGGCGCCGGTCAGCAGCACCTTCACGGCAGTTCGATCGGAAGGGTGACGCCCTCGTGCGGCAGGCAGTGGGTGCAGGTGCGCTCCACGGTGACCTGGTCGATCGCCTCGTGGACGAGCTTCTTGAACGGCACCAGGTTCCGTTCGAACTCCGCGAACACGTCGACGGCCTTGACGCCGGCACCGGTCTCGATGCCTGCATCCAGGTCTGTCACCAGAGCGATTGCGGCGTAACACATCTCGAGTTCACGGGCCAGCACCGCCTCGGGGTAACCGGTCATGTTCACCAGCGTGAAGCCCTGACCGGCGAACCACCGGCTCTCGGCTCTGGTGGAGAACCGTGGGCCCTGCACCACCACCATCGTGCCGCCGTCGACCACCCCTGGCAGGTCCTTGGCCGCCGCGCGCAGCTCCGGACAGTACGGGTCGGCGAACTCGACATGGATGCCGCCAGAGTCGAAATAGGTGTCCGCACGGCCGCTGGTGCGGTCGACGAGCTGGTCGGGCACCACCATCGCGCCGGGGCCCAGTTCGGGTGTCAGGCTGCCGACCGCACAGGGACCGAAGACGCGCCGCACGCCGAGTGCCCGCAGCGCCCACATGTTGGCCCGGTACGGCACGGTGTGCGGGGAGAACTCGTGGTTGGCGCCGTGCCGCGGCAGGAACGCCACCTCGTGGTCGCCGACCGTGCCGACTGTGATCGGGGCGGAGGGTTCGCCGTAGGGGGTGTCGAGGCTGATGCTGCGCGCATCGGAACCGAAGAACGAATAGAAGCCGCTGCCACCGATCACTCCGAGCATGGGCCCATTGTGCGTCAACCCCGGTAGGCGAGGACCGGCGGAAGCGGGCGGATGCCGCCGCCACTGTTGCGGGCGGCGAATCCGGCGTCCGCGTCGTCCGCGGTCGCGCCTGTGTTGACGGTCAGCGTGCCGACGCGACGGAACCGGCTGAGCACCCCGCACATCAGGAACGTCAGCTGTCCCGGCGAGTCCCCGTCCATCCGGGCACCGAACAGCACCGGCGACAGGCCCGCGAGGTAGAGCCACAGCGACGAGTACAACCGGTCACCGGCGCGGGCCGCGGGCAGCGTGGCGTGGTGGAACGGCACCCCGTCCATCGACGACGCGAGCAGGAAGTCCTGATCGCGGCCGGGACCGTAGACGTCCGGCAGCTTGATGCAGACGGTGCGGATCGCCTCGTCGTCGCTCTGTGGCGCGACGCGCACCAGCGCGTCGACCCGCCGGCCCGGCCGCAGCAGTTCGGTGCCGCCGGGCAGTTTCGCGTCGTCGTCGAAGCTCAGCTGCGCCTGATGGACCGGGGCGTCGGCGTCGAACAGGCCGCCGTACCCGCCGGCCACCGCCGAGACGGTGTTGCCGATGACTGTCGCTGCGGTGCCGCTGATGCTCACCACCGCTCCATAGCCCGTCGCGGGTCGCGTGAAACACTGACGGGCGTGGCCAGCATCGCGCAGTGGATCGAGGGCGCCCGGCCGCGCACCCTGCCCAACGCGATCTCGCCGGTGATCGCAGGCACCGGCGCGGCCGCCTGGCTGGACTCCGCGGTGTGGTGGAAAGCGCTGCTGGCGCTCCTGGTCGCGGTGGCGCTGATCATCGGCGTAAACTACGCCAACGACTACTCCGACGGCATCCGCGGCACCGACGACGTGCGGGCCGGGCCACTGCGACTGGTCGGCGCGAAGCTAGCGTCCCCCAGAGCGGTGCTGACTGCCGCCGTGATCAGCCTTGCCGTCGGCGCCGCCGCCGGACTGGCGCTCGCGGTGGTGAGTGCCTGGTGGCTGATCGCCGTCGGCGCGGTGTGCATCGCCGGGGCATGGCTCTACACGGGCGGCCGCAAGCCGTACGGTTACCTCGGCCTCGGCGAGGTCGCGGTTTTCGTGTTCTTCGGCCTGGTGGCGGTGCTGGGCACGCAGTACACCCAGGCACTGCGCATCGACTGGGTCGGCGTCGCGCTGGCGGTGGCGATGGGCTCGCTGTCGTCGGCAGTGCTGGTCGCCAACAACCTGCGCGACATCCCGACCGACTCCAAGTCCGGCAAGATCACGCTCGCGGTGCGATTGGGCGACGCGCGCACCCGCGTGCTGTATCAGGCGCTCGTCGCGGTCGCGCTGCTGATCCCGCTGGCCCTGATCGCCGCGACGCCGTGGTGCGCTGCCGGACTGCTCGCGGCGCCACTCGCACTGCGCGCCGCGCGACCGGTGCGCGGCGGGCAGCACGGCAGAGATCTGATCCCGGTGCTGCGCGACACCGGGCTGACCATGCTGGTGTTGGCGGTGACGGTGGCCGCCGCGCTGGCCTTCGCGCCGTAGCCGGGTCAGCCGCCCGCGGGCACCGGGTACCGGTCGTTGATGTCGGCGTTGCTCGACTTCCGCGCACAGTGGGCGCAACAGAAGATGCCCTCGTCCGCCTCGACACCGTGGCCGAGGATGCGGCACCCGCAGTGTTTGCACTCGGGCGCCACCTGCACAGCCGCGCACTCGATGCTGTCGAAGGTCGCGGTCCGGCCGTCCGGCCAGCTGACCTGGAACGCCTTGTCGTAGTCGTTTCCGCAGGTGTCGCAAACTGCCATGCTGATACTCCTTCGTCGGGCGTCGTTGTCGATCGGCGTTCCTACGGGTGCCCGGTCGATGGCGGCCAGAAACCGGTGTGCGAGGCAAGATGATGCATCGGGTGCGGCGCCGCGCACCCAGGAGAGGACTGGATGGACCCGCTTCGTGTGGTGGTGGCCGACGACGACGTGCTGCTGCGGGAGGGACTGGCCAGCCTGCTCGACCGGTCGGGTTTCGACGTCGTGGGCCGCGCCGGGGACGCCGGTGAACTGCTGTCGATGGTGCGGGAGTCGCGACCGGCCCTGGTCGTCGTCGACATCCGGATGCCACCCACCCACACCACCGAGGGTCTCGACGCCGCGCGGGTGATCCGCGAGGAGTCGCCCGGCATCGGCATCCTGGTGCTGTCGGCACACGTCGAGGTGGAGCACGCCACCGAACTGCTCGCCGGTGGCCACGCGATCGGCTACCTGTTGAAGACCCGGATCACCGATGTCGACGACTTCGTCGACACCCTGCAGCGGGTCGCCAGGGGTGCATCGGTGGTGGACCCGGCGCTGGTGCAGGAACTCGTCTCGGCGCGCAGGCGCGACGACCCGCTGGCCGCCCTGAGCGCGCGGGAACGCGAGGTGCTGGTGTTGATGGCCGAGGGCCGCTCCAACTCCGGCATCGCGGGCCGGCTGTGGGTGACCGAGGGCACCGTCGAGAAGCACGTCCGCGCCATCCTGACGAAGCTGAACCTGCAGGAGACGCCCGAGGATCACCGCCGCGTCCGTGCGGTGATCACCTACCTGGAGGCCCGCTGAGGCCTGCCCCGGCCAATACGTCGCGGATCGCGTCGGCCGACAGCGCCATCTTCGAGACGAACCCGGCCGCCGGGCTGACGGCGATGAGTTCCGCGAGGTCCTGCTCGGCGAATGTGGAGATGAGGATCACGACGGGGCGGTGTTCGACCTCGGCACCGCGCAACTGCTCCGCGACGTCGAACCCACTCTCACCACCGAGGTCCACGTCGACCAGCGCGAGGTCGGGCCGCAACTCGCGGCACAGCCGCAGCGCCTCGGCGCCGTCGCCTGCCGACGCCACGACGGTGATACCGCCGCGCTCGAGCATCGAGCGGACGGCGCCGCGGAAATCAGCGCTGTCGTCGACGATCAGGCAGCGCACCGCACACCCCCCTCGAACTCCTCATGACGCCAGCGTCGCAGAGCACGTCGGCAGGCGCATTACCGCTAGCCGGAAAGGTCAAACACTCAGCGCGTCGAGCAGCCGATCGAGGTCGTCGTCGGTGTTGTACAGATGGAAGCCGACCCGCACCGCGCCGGCCCGGACGGATGCCCGGATGCCCGCCTGCCGCAACCGGTCGGTGGCCGATGTCACCGGGCCGGCCACCGGGATGGACACGATCGCCGAGTCCGACACCGGCAGAGCGAGTTCGGTGCGCAGCCGGGAGGCCAGACCGACGGTGTGCGCCTCCACAGCGACCGGGTCCAGCGATGCCAGCCACGGCAGCGTCAGCCCCGACCCGAGGACCCCGAACCATGCGGGCGAGGTGTCGAAGCGCCGGGCGTCGTCGGCGAGCCGCAGCGGCAGACCGTAGATCGACTGCCACGGCTGCGTGCCGGCGTACCAGTTCGCGGCGTGCGGGGTCATGACCCCGGCGATCCTGTGGCTCAACGACATCCACGCCGTCCCGCGCGGCGCCAACAGCCACTTGTACACCGAGGCGACCGTGACGTCGGCCCAGCCGAGATCGAGACGCTTCCAGCCGGCGGCCTGGGTGACGTCGACGACGGTGAGCGTCGGGGCGCCTGCGACCGCCGACCGCAGTGCGTCGGCGTCGAGCACGGCGCCGTCGGCGGACTGCACGAGGCTGACGGTCACCACGTCGAATTCGGCGGCGCGGGCCAGCAGCTCAGGTTGTGACAGTTCGGTGACGGTGACGCCGCGGCCTGCCTGCGCGGCGAACGGGAATGTGGTGCTGGTGAACTCACCGGCCAGCGTGGCGACAGCGGCGCCGTCGGGGATCGCGGCGGCCACCAGGCCCAGCGCCGCGGACGCCGACCCGGCCAGCGCCACCGATTCGACGGGCACTCCGACCAGCGCCGCGTATCCGGCCCGCCCGGCGGTCACCGGGTCGTCGAAGGTGACCGGCTCCATCGTCCCGGCCTGCCACTGCCGGAGACAGGAATCGAGTGCCTCGGCGAGGAACCGCGGCGGCAGACCGTAGGTCGGCGAGTTGAGAAAGCCTTCGGCACCGAGGAATTCGGCCCCGAACGCCTCGCGGGACGTCACGACGGATCGGCTGTGTGGTCATCTCCCCGCAGCCGGGCCTGCAACTGCTCGCGGTCGCGGCGACGGCGTTCGTCGACGATGGCGATGCTCGCGGTGGCACGGCGGCGCAGCGGCGACAACACCCAGATGCCCAGGGGCAGTGCGATCACGATCGCGAAGAGGATCGCCACGACGATGGGGAACTGCTCGATTCCCAGCAGTCTGCCGGTGAGGAAAATGGCCGCGGCGAGCACCGCCACCAGGACCAGGCGCGCCACCGTGTAGAGCGCCACGTCGACCATGAGGCGTGCTGTGGGCCGGTCTTCTGACACGGTCACGAGCCTACCGACGACGCGTATATTCGGTAGCAGGAGGTTTTGGTGGCGTATCTCATCCTGTTGCTCGTCCTGGCAGGCCTGGTCTACGTCGGTTGGCGGCTCACCCGAGCGAGCGCGAGCCGGCCCCGGCCACGTGTGATCGGGCCGGACGACGACCCGGATTTCCTGCGGCGGCTGCGGGACGGCGACAACCCCCGTCCGTAGCGGTCAGGCCGGGTTGCCGGTGCGCGCTGCGCCGGGGAAACCGTCGGCCACCACCGCCGCCAGATCGATCAGTGCCTCACGCGTCGCGGGCTTGAGCCGATCCAGATCGATCTCGGCGCCCTCTTCCAGATGCGGGTCGAACGGCACCACCCGCACCGCGCGGCAGCGCCGCCCGAAGTGGTCGACCACCTTCTGCATGTCCACCTTGCCCGAGCGCGGCCGCACCGCGTTGACGACGGCGATCGAGTTCTTCACCAGGTCCTCATGGCCGTGGGCGTCGAGCCAGTCCAGCGTCGCCGACGCGCTGCGGGCACCGTCGACCGAACCCGAACTGATGACGACCAGCACGTCGGCCTTGGACAACACCGCCGACATCGCCGAATGCATCAGGCCGGTGCCGCAGTCGGTGAGCACCAGGCTGTAGAACCGCTCGAGCACCTCGAGCGTGCGGGAGTAGTCGTCGGAGCTGAACGCCTCCGAGACGGCCGGGTCGCTCTCCGACGCCAGCACCTCCAGCCGGCTCGGACCCTGCGACGTGTAGGCGCGCACGTCGCTGTACCGCTCGATGCCCTCGGCGTCGCGCAGCAGATGCCGGACGGTGGCCGGGGTCTCGAGCGGCACCTTCTCGCTCAGCGTGCCGCGGTCGGGGTTGGCGTCGACCGCCACCACGCGGTCTCCGCGGATGGACGCGAACGTCGCGCCGAGGGTGGCGGTGATGGTGGTCTTGCCGACGCCGCCCTTGAGCGACAGCAGCGCGATGCGGTAGCACCCGTGCAGCGGCTGCCGGACCTGGGCGTGCAGGCTGTCGCGGCGAGTGGCCTTGGGGCTCTCCCCCACGTTGATCAGCTTGAACGACGCCAGGTAGAGCCATTTGCGCCAGCCGTGCGACGGCGCCCGCTCGGGCCGGCCCAGCAGCGCGACGGCCGAGAGGTCCAGGTGCGGCTGCGGTGCGTCGGGGGGCAGCGGCGGAAGGGGCGCTGCGGCGGGCACCGGCGGCAGGGGCGGCGGAACCACAACGGGTGCGACGGGCGGGGTCGGTGGATGAGCGGGCTGCGGCGGCGCGGCGACGGGTGGCGGGAGCACAGGCGCAGGGGCCGGCGGGGCCTCCGTCGCGGCCGCCTGGATCTCGGCGACGGGCAGGCCGTTCGGCGGTGTCGGCGCGGTCCACTCCGGCGGCGGGGCCTCGGTGTACGCACCCCCGGCCGCCGGATCGCTGAACCGCCGCTGTGCACGAAAACCGGACGATTGGTCAGCCACTCTCAGCCCACCCCGGCGTAGGAGTGCAGTCCGACGGTGACGAGGTTGATGAAGAAGAGGTTGAACACCATCGCCACGAAGCCGGCGACGTTGATCCAGGCGGCCTTGCGGTCGCGCCAGCCCGCGGTCGAACGGGCATGCAGGTAGGCGGCGTAGATCACCCAGGCGATGAACGACACGGTCTCCTTGGGGTCCCAGCCCCAGTACCTGCCCCACGCCTCCTCGGCCCAGATCGCCCCGAAGATCACCCCGAACCCGAACACCGGGAACGCGAAGATCGTGGTGCGGTAGGCGATCCGGTCGAGGGTCTGCGCGTCCGGCAGCCGGTTGACGATGCGCGCCCACGGACCGTCGGCGGTGGGCGTGCCCAGCCGCGACATCTTGACCAGGAACAGGATGCTGGCCACACCGGCGACCAGGAACACCCCGGAGCCCAGGCTCACGACCGAGACGTGGATCGGCAGCCAGTAGGACTGCAGGGCGGGCATCACCGGTGCGGCGTGCGAGTACAGCCAGCGACCGGACACCGTGAGCAGGATCAGCACGGGCACGAGCACGAACACCCACAGCGCGCGGTACTGCGGCTTGCGCAGCACCACCGCGGCGGCCACCAGACCGCACAGGCAGGTGAGGTTGATGAACTCGTACATGTTGCCCCACGGCACCCGCGAGGTGGACAGCCCGCGCAGCACGATGCACGCCAGCAGCAGCGCGATGCCGACATAGGTCAGCGACAGGCCTGCCGCGCCGATGCGTTCGTCGACCGGGCGCTTGGGCACATCGGCGACGACGCCGGGCGTGGCGCTGTCGGCGCCGACTGCGGCTCGCCGGTTGGATGTCGCCGCCGGGGCGGCTCCCACCAGTTCGCGTTGCTCGACCTTGCGGCTGCGGCTGTACGCGAGTTCGACGGCGAGCAGCAACAGCCCGACCACCAGCACCACCACCGACGACGTGAACGCCCAATCGGAGTAGCGCGCCAGTCCGATGTCGACCTGCCCGTTCATGTGACCTTCTCTCCTGAGCGCGTGGCCGCATCGGCACGCACCTCGTCACTCGCGTGGGCGGCCAGCAGCCGCGACACCAACCGCTCGAACTCCTCGCCCCAGCCGGAGTTGTCGGTGCGGGCCAGCCCACCCAGCTCGACGCTCACCGTACCCGGCACAGCGGGTTCGATCCGAACCCAGATCCGCCTGCGGCGGACGACCAACGACACCAGCAACCCGGCCATCATCGTCATGGCGAACACCAGCACCCACACCTGCGCCGGGTCGTGCGACACCTGCACGTTGACGAAGGGCACTGCACCGTCGAAGCGGACGACGGTGCCGTCGTCGAGGCGGGTCTCGGCGCCTTCGCTCAGGTTGACGCGCGCCACCCTGCTCAGCCGGCCCTGACCGATGAGCCGCTCGTCGAGGGTGAACAGGTTCTGCGGCCGGCCGGTGTCCAGACCGGTGTCGCCGCGGTACACGTCGATCGCCACGCCAGGATCGTTGAGCGCGGGGAAGCTCGACGACAGCAGCGTGCCGTCGAGCTGCTGGGTCGGGGCGAACAAGCCCTGGATCGCGATCTGCTGCTCGCGGCGCCGGTCGGGGTCCGGATAGGTGCCCGCGGGCGGGTCGAAGCGCATCACCCCCGAGGACAGGAAGGTGATCTGGTTGTCGGGCCGCCACTGCACGGTCTGGGTTCGGCTCTGCCCGTCGGGGAACGTGACGGTGAACGTCGGCGCGTAGCCGTGGCCCTGGAGGTACACCCGGTCGCCGCCGACGCGCAGCGGGTGGTTGACCCGCAGCCGGTAGGGCTGCCAGACGTCGTCGGCGAGGTCCTGCCCGGCCTGGTACTCGATGTCCGCGGCGAACGAGGTGGCCTGCCCGGTGGGCAGGTACTCGGCGTCGAACTCGTTGACGCGCAAGCAGATCGGATGCAGCGATGTACCGTCGACGGTGTTTCCCGCCCGGAACGAGTCGAACGCCGCGGGTGAGGCCGAGCAGAATCCGGGGCCGCCGTCGGCGATCACGATCACGTTGCCCTCGTAGCCGAACAGCTTGCCCGCGGCGATCGCCACCAGCAGGCCGAGTAGCGAGAAGTGGAAGACGATGTTGCCGAACTCGCGCAGATAGCCCTTCTCGGCCGATATCTCGGTCGACGCGCCCTCGGTGCGGGTGACCTGCCGCCAACCGCGCAACCGGCCCGACACGGCCGCGGCCACCGCTTGCGGATCGCCCGCGACCTCGCCGGTGTGGTGTTTGGGCAGCCGGCCCAGGTTGCGTGGGGCGGGCACCGGCACCGCGCGCAGGCTGCGGATGTGCTCGAACAGCCGCGGTGTCAGGCAGCCGACGAGGGAGATGAAGAGCAGGGCGTAGATCGCGGTGAACCAGAAGCTCGAGAAGACGTCGAACGCCTGCAGCCGGTCCAGCAGCGGGCCCAGCGTGGGGCGGTCGGCGATGTACTCGGCGACCTTCGACTCGTTGAGGCTGCGCTGCGGCAGGAGCGCGCCGGGAATCGCGGCCAGGGCCAACAGGAAGAGCAGCACCAGCGCGGTGCCCATCGACGTCAGCGTCCGCCAGGTGTTGCGGATCAGCGCGAGCAGGGGCCTCATATCGGCAGCCTGACGTCGCTGACGAAGGCGTCGCGCACCCAGGAGACGAAGTCGCTCCACAGGCCGGTCACCAGCGCAGCGCCGACGATCACCAGCAGGATGCCGCCGAACACCTGGATGGCGCGGGTGTGCCTGCGCAACCAGCCCAGGCCGGAGACCGCCCGCGCCGAGCCGAAGGCCAACAGCACGAACGGGATTCCCAATCCGAGGCAGTAGGCCAGCACGAGCACCACGCCACGCGCCACGTTGGCGCCGTCGGTCGCCGAGGCCACGGTGATCACACCGGTCAGCGTCGGCCCCAGACACGGGGTCCAGCCGAGTGCGAACACCGCGCCCAGCAGCGGCGCACCGGCGACGGTCGACAGCTGGCGAGGGGTGAAGCGCACCTGACGTTGCAACGCGGGCACCAGGCCGATGAACACCAGCCCCATCAGGATCGTCACCACCCCGCCGAGGCGTTGCAGCAGAAGCTGATTGGTGATGAGTGTGGTGGTCATGCCGAGCACCGCCACCGTCCCGAGCAGGAACACGACGGTGAACCCGGCGACGAACAGCGTCGCAGCGCCGGCCACCCGCAGCCGCGCCGTGCGCACCGCCACCTGTGCGCCCGCCTCACCGGCGGGCTCGTCGACCCCGACGACGGCCGCCAGATAGGACAGGTAGCCGGGCACCAGCGGCACCACGCAGGGCGACGCGAACGACACCAGGCCGGCCAGCACGCACGCCCCCAGCGCCAGCAGGACCGGTCCTGCCGCGGCGAGTTCGGCGAAGCCGCTCACGGCTGGGCTCCCGACGGCGCCGGGCTCTCCGCGGCCAGCCGCTCGACCACCGGCATCAGGTCCTCGGCCAACAGTTCGCGCAGGAACACCGCGGCCACCCGGTGCTTGCGGTCCAGCACCACGGTCGACGGGATCACCGTCGTCGGATACCGCCCGCCGAAGGCGATCATGGTGCGCATCGGCGGGTCGTAGATCGACGGGAACGTGATCCTGCGGTCGGTGACGAAGTCGACCGCGGCCTGCCGGTTGTTGTCGCGCACGTCGATGCCGAGGAACGCGACACCGCGCGCCCGGGTGGCGTCGTAGACCTGCTGCAGCTGGCCGATCTCGGTGCGGCACGGGCCGCACCACTGACCCCACACGTTGATCACCACCACGTCGCCCGCGAAGTCGTCGAGGGAGATGGTGCGGTCCGGGTCGAGCAGGTCGGGACCCGACAGCGGCCCCGGACGGCCGCGACTGTCCGGCGGGTCGTAGGCGATGTCGGTCTTGCCGCCCGGCGCGACGAATTCGAAGGTGCCGCCCTGGGCGACGGCGTCGTCGCCGGTGGAACAGCCGGCGAGCACGATCACCGCGCTCACCAGCAGGACCACCAGCCGTGTCACTGCCCGGCCAGCTCCGCGTAACCCCAGCCGACGTACTCGTCACCGTGGAAGTAGAAGGACGTCAGGGACGCGAGGTTGCACAACCGGCGGGTCGGGAAGTGGTGCAACGGTTTTCCGGTGATGGCGCGCCGGAGCGTCTCGACGGGGAGCTGGTGGCTGACGCACACCGCCTCGTGACCCCTGCCCTTGTCGCGGGCGCGGCGCAGCGCACCGGTCATCCGTGCGGCGATCTCGGTGTACGGCTCGCCCCAGGACGGCTCGCGCGGATTGCGCAGGTGCCACCAGTTGCGGGGATCGCGCAGGGCGCCGTCGCCCGGTGACACTCGCTCACCCTGGAAGACGTTGAGCGATTCGATCAGCTCATCGTCGGTGTCGATGGACAGCCCGTGCGCCGCGGCGATCGGCCCGGCGGTCTCCTGGGCGCGTTCGAGCGGGGACGCCACCACGTACACGATGTCGCGCTCGGCCAGCCAGTCCGCCACCCGCTGCGCCTGCGCGCGGCCGCGCTCGGACAGGTGGTAGTCGGGCAGGCGGCCGTACAGAACGCCCTCGGGGTTGTGCACCTCGCCGTGCCGCATCACGTGCACGATGGTCTTCTGCTCGGCCTCGCCGGCCTCGGTCGTTTTCTCGGTCATGCGGGCTGCGTCGCTTCGGCTGCGGCGCGGGCGGCGCCGGGCAGGGCGGCGGCGATGCGGTCGAAGGCCTCGTCGTCGAGGACGGCGGAGACGAACCACGCCTCGAACGCGCTCGGCGGCGGGTAGATCCCCGCGTCGAGCAGAGCGTGGAAGAACGGTGGGAAGCGCCAGGTCTCGGCGGCGCGCGCGGCGGCGAAGTCGCCGACCTCCTCGTCGGTGAAGAACACCGACAGCATGTTCCCGCCTCGCTGAATCCGGTGTGCCACACCGGCATCCGACAGCGCCCCGGTGAGCAGGCCGGCCAGCCGGTCCGCGTTGGCGTCCAGTGCCGCGTAGACCCCGTCGTCGGCGGCACGCAGCGTGGCCAGCCCGGCGGCCATCGCCACCGGGTTACCCGACAGCGTGCCCGCCTGGTAGACCGGGCCAAGGGGCGCCAGCCGCTCCATCACCTCGGCGCGGCCACCGAACGCCGCCGCGGGCAGCCCGCCGCTCATCACCTTGCCGAACGTGAACAGGTCGGCGTCGACGGGATCGATGCCGTACCACCCCGAGCGGCTGACCCGGAAGCCCGTCATCACCTCGTCCATCACCAGCAGCGCGCCGTGCTCGGCGGTGAGGCGGCGCAGCGCCGCGTTGTACCCGGGCAGCGGCGGCACCGCGCCCATGTTGCCGGGACTGGCTTCGGTGATGACGCAGGCGATCTCCTCACCGAAGCGGGCGAACACCTCCTCGACGGCGGCGACGTTGTTGTACGGCAGCACGATGGTGTCGGCGGCGGCCGCTCCGGTGACACCCGGTGACGACGGCAGGCCGAGCGTGGCCACCCCCGAACCCGCGTCGGCCAGCAGCGCATCGCTGTGGCCGTGGTAGCAGCCGGAGAACTTGACGATCTTGGGGCGGCCGGTGAAACCGCGGGCCAACCGGATCGCGCTCATCGTGGCCTCGGTGCCGGAGTTCACCATCCGCAGCCGTTCGACGGGTTCGACGCGGTCCACGATCTCGGCGGCGAGCTGGGTCTCCGACGGTGTCGGGGCGCCGAAGGACAGGCCGTCGGCCACCACCCGCTGCACGGCGTCGACGACGGCGGGGTGGGCGTGGCCGAGGATCATCGGCCCCCACGAACACACCAGGTCGACGTAGCGGTTGCCGTCGGCGTCGGTCAGCCAGTAGCCGTTGGCCGAGGTGATGAACCGCGGGGTGCCGCCGACGGCGTTGAACGCCCGGACCGGGGAGTTGACCCCGCCGGGGATGACCGCCGACGCCTCGGCAAAGAGTTTCGCCGAAATCTCGGTCCCGGCCGACGCATGCATGTCCACCAGTGTCCCAGTCGCCCCGGGCGCGTCAACTACAGGGTGTAGTGGTCAGCGTCGGGGCGTGAGGGCGAACACAGGGTGGTCGGCGTCGTCTGCCCCATGCCTTCGCGACGAACCACGGCGGCTTGAGGTAGGCCATGGAGATGAGTTTGATCGTCGGCATGCGACATCCGCAACGGTGTGCGGCCGTTCTGCTGTCCGCCGCGGCCCTCAGCGGCTGCGGCGCCAACGTCATCGAGGGCGACCCGACGCCTGCGCCCCCGCAGACGGTCACCGCGGCCCTGCAGGACTGCGGCCCCGCGCCGATGTCCCACCCGGGGCCGGGCCGGGACATCCATGTCATGCGGGGTACCACGAACATCGACTGCCCCGAGGCGCTCCGGGTGATCGCGAAGTGGGACGCGGCGCCGGGTGGCCGGTCGGCCGGCTACTTCAGGGAGTTCGAGGACTGGGACTGCACCGCGACCGGCGACTGGCAGGACCGGTTGGCGGACCAGCACATGCTGACCTGCGAACGGTCCGACGGCGCCACTGTCTACCTGGACCGGCCGTGAGGACTCTCCCGGTGTGCCGACGCCTGAGCAGGATCAGGCGTTCGCCGACCAGGTGAGCAGCCGGTGTCGCTCGCCCTGTGTCATCACGGTGCCGGGCATCACCCGCAACCGGTACGGGGTCAGCCGCCAGGCCGCGAACGCCGCGGAGGTGGGGCCGTCGCGCCACGGCTCGATGATCGCCGGGTCGTAACCGACCGGTTCAGGTCCGTTCTCGAACAGCTGCCAGACCCTGGTGCGGCGGTCGTCGTCGAGGACCCACTCGACTGCGCAGTCGGCGCTGCAGGTGTCGTGGGTGGTGGTCCAGTAGCTCACCGCGACATCGGGGTGCGCCGCGAGGTGAGATTCCTTCAGCGGGGTCGGCGACGTCGCGATCCATCCGACCAGATCGGTACCGTCCCACTCCCAGATCGGGTGCAGGATGCGCGTGCGGGGTCGGCCGTCTGGACCGACCGTGGCCACCGACGCCCACACGATCGCGTGGGCCATGGCGACGAACTCGGGGGCGATGCGATCCAGGTCCGTCACGGCGCCCACTCTAGGACGTCAGCCCTCCTGGAGCTTCTTGAACTCGTCGGAGTTCCGGTACTCGACCTTGCCCTCCTCGGCGGAGGTCTCGATGTTGCCCTTGTCCTTTTCGTCGACCCAGTCGGAGACCGCGGTCCCGGAGACGGTGCCGTCGCTGCCCGGCAGCGTGGTCGTCTCCAGATCCTCCTCGTAGGCCTTCCGCATCTCCTTGGCCTTTTCCTTGTGCTCGTCAGTGACCTCGGGTTTTTCGGTCAACTGGCCGGCGTCGTTCTTCTCGACGTTCTGGTCGCCGTCGTTCTGGTCGCTGTCGTTCCGGTCGCTGTCGTTCTGGTCGCTGTCGTTCCGGTCGCTGTCGTTCCGGTCGCTGTCGTTCCGGTCGCTGTCGGACGAGTCACTCTGTTCCTGCTGTTCCTGCTGTTCGGTAGCCATGGCAGCAGACTGCCCGAAACTGTGACCCAGGAAACAGGAAGCTGGTCAGGCGGGGACGGCGCGCAGCGCGGCGGGCAAGCTCGGCAGGAAGTGCCGGGTGGCGAACGCGCGGAGGTCGTCGTCGGTGTCCAGCGGCGCGGCGCTCGGCAACAGCAGCACCATCGCGGCGTAACGCAGGATCGTGTCGGCCAGCTCGTTGACGGCCTGCGGGCCGATCCGGTCGGCAAACCCCGCGGGGAAGATCACCCGCAGCGCCGCGGCCATCCGCTCGATCGCGGCGGCCCAGTGCTGATGCGCCAGCGCCATCACGAAGCCGGGCTCGTCGTCCATCATCCGCTGCAGCACCCGGTGCGTGCGGAACCGCTGGATCGACAGCACGAACGCCTCGACGTAGTAGTTCGCCTGCGGTCCCGACCTGGCGAGTTCGGTGGCGATGTCGGCGAACAGGACGACGTTCTCCCGCTCGACGACGGCGGCCACCAGTTCGTCGCGATTTGCGAAGCGCCGGTAGATGGTGGTGCGGCTGACCCCGGCCCGGCGCGCCACGTCGTCCAGCGCGACCCGGCGGAAGCCGTGCCGCTCGAACTCGGCGACTGCGGCGTCGAGGATGGCCTCGGTGGCCGGGTCAGACCCCGGCGCGAGCACGTGCGTAGCCCTGCTGTGCGTACGAGTTGTAGCGCACCGTCATCGGCAGCCGGTCCCAGACCCAGTTGACGGGCCGCGACCGCCACAGTGCGGCGAAGCGCTGGTAGCGGCGTTCCTGGCGGTCGGTCCACGGCAGATCGAGCAGCCGGCGCGCCTGCGGCGGCAGACCGCCCGTGGTCAGGAAGGCCGCGAGGGGGTCGAACGCCACCGACAGCACCCGCCACGCGGCCGGGTGCACGCCCTTGGGGCAGGGGAACCCCTTGGTGACGTAGCCGACGCCGTACTTGGCCGTTTTGTGCGCGACCACCGTCTGGTCGAGCATCCGCTGCCAGTAGCGCTCGAACTCGGCGTAGTCGGCGGGCATCGGCCGGTCACTGACGCCGTAGCGGCGGTACCAGGTCTTCGACTCGGCGTAGATCTGTTCCTTCTCGGCCAGCGAGAGCTTTTTGACGAACGTGTCGGCGAAGTACAGCACCTGCTCGACGAACGTGGCGTGCGCCCAGAAGTAGGTCTCCGGATCCAGCGCGTGGTACCTGCTGCCGTCGGGCATCTCGCCCTTGATGTCGTGGTGGAAGTCGCGCACGTTGAAGCCCTCGTTGGCATCCTCGGAGCCGTACACCGTCATGAAGATCGGCGGCAGTGACCGCTTCACCCGCGCGGCGGTGTCGTCGAAGAACACCGAGTGGTCCAGCACGCCCTGGCCGAGCTCGGCGAGCATGTTCTGCAGGACGGCGGGCCGTGGCCCGATCAGATACATCCGGTTGTCGCCGAAATACCGCCACACCAGCGACTGCGGCCCCAGCGGCAGGGCGTCTGCGGGGGTGTCGTTCTCGGCCAGTTCGGTCATGGGGAACAGTGTTACAGATTCTGCACTTTGTACCAAGATGGGTGTGACGGGCTTCACCGCGACATGTTCGGGGGGAGGCGTGACGGTCAGTTGCGGCGCAGCCGCGCGACGCCGAGCACCGTGAGCACACCGGCAACGGTCGCCAGCAGCAGCGCGAGCACCAGCGCCGGCGCCGAGTACACCGGCTGGGTGGTCGCCGGCTCCCCCGCGACGATGGGCGCGACCACCACCGTCGACCGGGCCGACAGCCAGCTCAGCACACACCCGACGGCGGCGATGCCGGCCAGCACGAGCTCGACCGTCGCCCGCAACCGTGCCCTCACGCCGCGTGCTCGCCGACCAGCCCGGTCAGCGCCGCCCGCAGGGCGGCGTGCCGTCGCGCCCACGCCTGCGCGTGGCGGCCACCGGAGAGCTTGAGGCCGATGCCGGTGCGGCCCCGCGGCACCCCCGTGAGTTCGCCGAGGGCGCGCGAGGACTGCCAGGGCAGGATCTCCCGGCCCTCCGCGGGCGGGAAGATCCGCACGATGTCGACGATCTGAATGGTCTCGGCGCCCTGCCGCAGCGTCAACGGCGTCAACTCGACCGACGTGTGGATTCGAGCGGCCTTCACCTGGATCGCGAGGAAACCCGTCACCAGGACGAGGAACATCCCCGGCACCAGGGGTTGCAGACCGTAGCCCGCCGACAGCTGGATCAGCGCCATCGCCACCCCGGCCACCGGCCCGGCCAGCAGCCACCACCAGCTCGCGCCGGGCTCGCGGAACAGCACCTGTACCGGCGCGGCGTCGTCGCTCATATCCGGTCCTTCGCGGTGAACCAGGCCGACGAAGCCGGGCGGGTCAACAGGACCACCCCGGCGACGATCGGCAGGACCCCCGCCAGCGTGATGGGTTGCGAGATGCCGAACACGAAGGCCAGTACCGCGAGGATCAGCGTGATCGCCAGCCCGAGACCGATGGTGGCGCGCCGGAACCGGGGATCGCCGCCGCGGGTCCGGCCGGCCAGAAAGGCCATTCCGACGCCACTGAGCACCGACCCGATCCCCATCCCGCGGTAGAGCAGAAGGTACTGGCGGACCTGCTCGTCGGAGACGGCCGCGTCGATCGCGTCGCGGGCCGCGTCGAAGCTCACCGTGGCCGCGAGCATCCCCCCGCCGATCAGGACGACCGCGCCGACGACGAGCAGCCAGAACGCCACGTCGACGACGCGTGGTCTGCTCAGTGGCTGCTGCGGTGCCGACATCCGGGCCAGCCTAACGGTTCACCGGGTGAACCAGCCGTGGGCGTCCTTGCGGTGCAACAGGAAGACCCCGCCCCCGATCAGCACCGACCCGACGATGGTCGCGGCCGCGTACAGCAGCGCCGCAGGCGTTTCCCGTTCGGTGGTGAACAGGTTCGCCGCGGCGTACACCACCGAGGCCATACCGCCACCGGTCAGCAGCGTGCGCGCCCAGCGGTAGCCGGAGCGCATCAGGATCAGGAACGTCACCACCACCGCGGACAGCACCACCGCCACCAGGCCCGCGGCGGCGTACCGCAGCGCCGCCGGACCCACCGGCGTCACCACGACGTCCACCACGTAACCGACCACCATCAGCGGCAGCGCGACGATCCACAGCCAGAATCCGGTGTCGACGTCCGGTGGCCGCTCGGTCGTCTCCGTCACGCCAGCCAGCCGGCCACGTCGGCCGCCCAGTAGGTGAGGACGAGATCGGCGCCGGCGCGCCGGATGCTCGTGAGTGTCTCGAGCGCGACGGTGCGCTCGTCGATCCAGCCGTTGGCCGCGGCGGCGCAGATCATCGCGTACTCACCCGACACCTGGTAAGCCGCCACCGGAACCGGCGAGATGTCGGCGGCGGCACGCACCACGTCGAGATAGCTCATCGCCGGCTTGACCATCACGATGTCGGCGCCCTCGTCGATGTCGAGTCGCACCTCGTGCAGCGCCTCCCGGGCGTTGCCCGGCTCCTGCTGATACGTGCGCCGGTCGCCCTGCAGGCTCGACGCCACCGCCTCGCGGAACGGGCCGTAGAAACCGGATGCGAACTTGGCGGCGTAGGCCAGGATCGCCGTGTCGGTGTGCCCGGCCGCGTCGAGCCCGTCGCGGATGGCGGCCACCTGACCGTCCATCATGCCGCTCGGGCCGACGACGTGAGCGCCTGCATCCGCCTGTGCCACAGCAAGTTCGACGTACCGGTCATTGGTGAGGTCGTTGTCCACCCGGCCGCGGTCGTCGACCATGCCGCAGTGCCCGTGGTCGGTGAACTCGTCCAGGCAGGTGTCCGCCATCAGCACGGTCTGCTCGCCGAGGTCGGCGGCCAGGTCCCGCAGTGCGACGTTGAGGACACCATCGGGCGCCGATCCGGCAGATCCCAGCGGGTCCTTGTCCTCGTCGCGGGGCACGCCGAACAGCATCAGGCCGCCCACCCCGGCGGACACGGCGTCGGCCGCCGCGCGCCGCAGCGACTCCCGGGTGTGCTGGACGACGCCCGGCATGGACGAGATCGGGCGGGGCTCGTCGATGCCGTCGGCGACGAACATCGGCAACACCAGATGCCGCGGCTCCAGAGACGTCTGCGCCACCAGCCGACGCATGGCAGGCGTCGAGCGCAACCTCCTCGGCCGGTGCCGGGGGAAGGCCACCGCTACCGCCGGCGGCTCTTCTTACGCGGCGGGGGCAGCGCGCCCTCGGCACGCAACCGCGCCGCATGCTCGGCGAGCGCGTCGACCAGGGGTCCCACCGCGGCGATCTCGGGCTGTACGTCCACGCGCAGGCCGAATTCCGCTGCGGTCTCGGCGGTCTTGGGCCCGATACACGCGACGATGGTCCGGGCGTGCGGCTTGCCCGCGATGCCCACCAGGTTGCGCACCGTCGAGCTCGACGTGAAGCACACCGCGTCGAAGCCGCCGGTCTTGATCATCTCGCGGGTCGATGCCGGCGGCGGCGCGGCGCGCACGGTCCGGTATGCGGTGACGTCCTCGATCTCCCAGCCGCGCTCACGCAGGCCCTCGGCCAGCGTCTCGGTCGCGATGTCCGCGCGCGGCAGCAGCACCCGGTTCACCGGGTCGAAGATCTCGTCGTAGGGCGGGAAGTCGTCGAGCAGGCCGAGCGAGGACTGCTCGCCGGTCGGCACCAGCTCCGGGTTGATGCCGAATGCGCGCACCTTGTCCGCGGTGGCCTGTCCGACACAGGCGATCTTCACCCCGGAGAACGCCCGGGCGTCGAGGCCGAACTCGTTGAACTTCTCCCACACCGCACGCACCGCGTTGGTGGAGGTGAAGACGACCCACTGGAAGCGGCCATCCACCAGACCCTTGACCGCGCGTTCCATCTGCGCGGGACTGCGCGGCGGCTCGACCGCGATGGTGGGCACCTCGATCGGCAGGGCGCCGTGGCCGACCAGCTTGTCGCTCATCTCGCCGGCCTGGTCCTTGGTCCGCGGCACCAGCACGGTCCAGCCGTACAGCGCGCGGCTCTCCCACCAGTTCAGCCGGGCGCGGTGCGCGACGGTCTTGCCGATGGTCACCACCAGGGGCCCGGTCAGCGGGGACAGCGCGCCGCTGGTGTCAGGTGCGGTCAGCACCGCCTTGTCCATGAGGCCGCCCAGCGTCGACTCCACCGAGCGCTGCTGGCAGGTGGTGCCGTTGGCGGTGACGACGGCGGGCGTCGCGTCGGCCAGGCCGTACTCGATCAGCGTGCGGGCGGCATCCGGCAGGTGCGACGCGGTGGCGTGCAGGATCAGCGGTCCCGGCGCGGCGGCCAGCGCGGCCCAGTCCACGTCCCCACGCACGTCGGCGACGGTGTGGGTGGAGCCGAGCGGCAGTCCGGCATAGCTGGGCACGGCGGTGGTGTCCGGCAGGCCCGGAACGACCTCGAAATCCAGGTGACTCTTGGCCAGGGTGTTGATCTCGGTGATGACGGAGTCCACCGACAGCGGATCACCCGCGACCAGCCGGACCACGTCGGCGCCGTGACGCGCCTCGGTGATCAGCGTCTTGGCCACCTCGGCCGGGTCACCGAGTGCGGGACGCACCTCGGGACCACCCGGGATCGCCTGCGCCGCAGACGCTTCCGCGTCCACCGCGGCATCCGCGTCGGCGGGCTTGGGTGCCTCGGCCGGGGCCGGTCCCGCCGGCGGCGGCAATGCGGAGCCGACCAGCGCCAGCACCGCACCGGGCACGTCCGGGTCGGTGAAGACCAGCGCGGCGTTGGCGAGCACGGTCTGCGCCCGCGAGGTCAACAGGCCGGGGTCACCCGGGCCCGAGCCCACGAACGTGATGCGGCCGGGCTTCGTCTTACGGCCTCGTACGCCCAATTGCCGAGTCATCTGTCGCTCACTCCGCTCTACAGCTTCAGTTGAGATCCGCCATGAGCTCGCGCGCGCCCAGTTCGAACAGCTCCGAGGCCACGGAGACGCCCAGGTCCCTGGCCCGACCCGGAGTTCCGATGCCGGACGCACGGATCACGTCGGATCCGTCCAGCGTCGCCACACAACCGCGCAGCGACAGCTCTTCGAAGATGTGGCCCTCCTCATCGATCGACTCGACCACTTCCGCGATCGCGCCCACCGGTGCGGAACAGCCCGCCTCCAGTTCGGCGAGCAGGGTCCGTTCGGCGGTGACCGCAGCACGCGTGTCGGCGTCGTCAAGCTCTGCCAACAGCGCGGCCAGCCCGGAATCCGCTGCGCGGCATTCCACCGCGAGCGCCCCCTGAGCCGGCGCCGGCAACATCTGCACCGGCTCGAGGGTCTCGGTGACATCGCCCAATCGTCCGATGCGAGCCAATCCCGCCCGGGCGACGACGACGCCGTCGAGATCACCGCCTGTAACCCTGTTCAACCTGGTATCTAGGTTGCCTCTTAGGGGGCGGATTTCCAAACCGAGACCCAGTGCTCTAAGCTGCGCCGCCCGCCGCGGGCTCGACGTGCCGATCACCGAGCCGGTGGGCAACTCGCCGAGCACCATCCCGTCACGGGCCACCAGGGCATCCCTCGGGTCCTCGCGCCTCGGTGTCGCCGCGATGACGAACCGCTCGTCCTGCGCTGTCGGCAAATCCTTGTACGAGTGCACGGCCATGTCGACGCGACCGTCGGCGATCGCGTCGCGCAGTGCGGCGGTGAACACGCCGACGCCGATCTCCGCGATCGGTGCGGACGACCGGTCGCCCTCGGTGGAGATGATGACCAGCTCGGCGCGATGCCCGCGCTGCACCAGGGCGTCGCGGATGGTGGCGGCTTGGGTGGTCGCCAGGAGGCTGCCTCGGGTGCCGATCCGGATGGGCCCGGAGTCCGTTGAGGGCGTCAAGCGCTACTCGGACTTGTCGAAGTCGAGTGCCGTGGCGCTCATCGCGTCGCCCCCGGCCACCAGCGGCAGTTCGCCTGCCGCGACGGCGTCGACCGCCTGCGGGTCGAGCTCGAACAACTCCCGCAGCGCCTCGGCGTAGCTGTCGCCACCCGGCGCGCTGGCCAGCTGCTTGACCCGCACCGTCGGCGCATGCAGCAGCTTGTCGACCACGCGCCGCACGGTCTTGGCGACCTCGTCGCGGTGCGCGGCCTCCAGGCCGGGCAGCCGGTTGTCCAGCCGCAGCAGTTCGGCCTCGACCACGTCAGCGGCACGCTGCCGCAGCGCCGTGACGGTCGGAGTGACCTCGGCCATTCGCTGGCCGGTCAGGTAGGCCGACACCTCCGCGGCGACGATCGAGCGCGCTGCGTCGGCGTCGGAGGCCGCGGCGCGTGCGGACGGCTCGCGCTGGATGCGGTCCATGTCGATGACGTAGACACCGGGCAGGCCGGCGATCGCCGGGTCGACGTCGCGCGGCATGCCGAGGTCGCAGATCACCAGCGGGCGCTGCTCCGGCCGGCCGGTCAGCCCGCGGTGTGCATCGGCCAGCGACACCACCGGGCGTACTGCGCCGGTCGAGGTGATGACCACGTCGGCGTCGGCGAGCACGGTCGCGATGTCGTCGAGGGCCACCGCGTCGGCCGCGAAGCCGTGTTTGGTCAGCACCTCCGCCAGCCGGCGGGCCCTCGGCAGCGACCGGTTGACCACGTGAACGTGCCCCACGCCGGCGCGGATCAGGTGCTTGGCCGACAGGGCGCCCATCGAACCGGCGCCGACGACGACCGCGGTGCGGCCGGCCAGCGTCCCGAGCTTCTTCTGAGCCATCCCCAGCGCCACCGACACCACCGACGCACCGGCGGCGTCGATCCCGGTCTCGGAGTGCACCCGCTTACCGACGGCCAGCGCGCGCTGCGACAGTTCGTGGAGGGTGCGGCCGACGGTCTGATTGGCTTCGGCCGCGGCGTAGGCGCGCCGGACCTGGCCGAGCACCTGCTGTTCGCCGATCACGGCCGAGTCCAGGCCGCTGGCCACCGCGAACAGGTGCTCGACGGCGGCCTCGGCGTAGCGCACGTAGGCGTACTTGGTCAGATCGTTGAGCGACATGCCGCAGTGCTCGGACAACACCTGCCCGATCACCGACAGGCCACCGTGGAACGCCTCGACCACGGCGTAGACCTCGACGCGATTGCAGGTGGACAGCACCATCGCCTCAGTCACGAGCGACGACTGGAGCACCTGGTCGACGATCTTCGCCTGGTCCGATTCATCGGTGCTCAATTGCTCGAGCACCGACACCGGCGCGCTGCGGTGCGAAACCCCGAAGAGCAGCACACTCATGGCCTCATCACCACATATCCACGTTAATCGCTAGATGGTTAGGTCACCAAATTCGTGACGGGGTCAACACTCCTGCAGGTCGTCGGCCAGCCGTTCCTCGTCGACCTCGCCGTAACTGTGCTCGACGCCGTCGAGCAGCACCACCGGCAGCCGGTCGCCGAACTCGGCACGCAGGGCGGCGTCGCCCGCGGCCGCGGCGGCGTCGACGTCCACCACCGACAACACGAATCCCAGCTCGCCGGCCAGCGCGTCGAGCCGGCCCGCCGCCTGCGCGCACAACGGGCAGCCCTCACGGGTCAGCAACCTCACCTCGCGCCGGTGCATATCCCCCGGTCGCTTCGCTCCTGCCCGCCGGTGCACCCCGCAAGTATGCGGTGCCGGTGACCTAGGGTGAATCCGTGTCCGAATCCGCGGAGGCCGCACGCCAGCAGATCGCCGGTGACGCCAGCGCGGAGGCCGCCGTCACCCATCTCGAGGCGGAATCCGCACCCGCGGCGCCCGCCCCGCCGCCGGACCTGACCGCCGCGGCATTCTTCGACGTCGACAACACCCTCGTGCACGGCTCGTCGCTGGTGCACTTCGCGCGCGGGCTGGCCGCCCGCAAGTACTTCACCTACGGCGACGTCCTGGGCTTCGTCTACGCGCAGGCCAAGTTCCAGCTCACCGGCCGGGAGAACAGTGAGGACGTCGCCGCCGGGCGGACCAAGGCGCTGTCGTTCATCGAGGGCCGTTCGACCGCGGAGCTGACGGCCGTCGGCGAGGAGATCTACGACGAGATCATCGCCGACAAGATCTGGCCGGGCACCAGGGCGCTGACCCAGATGCACCTCGACGCCGGACAGCAGGTGTGGCTGGTCACCGCGACGCCCTACGAGCTGGCCGCCACCATCGCCAGGAAGCTCGGCCTGACCGGCGCGCTGGGCACCGTCGCCGAATCGGTCGACGGGGTCTTCACCGGCCGCCTCGTCGGCGACATCCTGCACGGCAGCGGCAAGGCGCACGCGGTGCGGTCGCTGGCCATCCGGGAGGGCCTGAACCTGCGGCGGTGCACCGCGTACTCGGACAGCTTCAACGACGTGCCGATGTTGTCGCTGGTGGGCACGGCCGTCGCGATCAATCCGGACGCCGCCCTGCGCAGCGTCGCGCGGGAACGCGGCTGGGAGATCCGCGACTTCCGCACCGCGCGCAAGGCCGCCAAGGTGGGCGTGCCCTCGGCCGTCGCACTCGGCGCGCTGGGCGGGGCGCTGGCCGCCGTGGTGTCCCGCCGCCAGGACAGTCGCTGGCATCTGCGCTGATAGGCTCGCGCGCTGAACAGGCCACCGCAGGACGGTCTAGTGGGGAGCAAGCGCAGTCATGGCCATCGCTGAAGACATCATCGGCACGCACTACCGGTACCCGGACTATTTCGAGGTCAGCCGGGAGAAGATCCGTGAATTCGCGCGCGCGGTCAAGGACGAGCACCCGGCCCACCACAGCGAGGACGCGGCCAAGGAGAGCGGCTACGACGGCCTCATCGCGTCGCTGACGTTCCTCGCCGTGGCCGGCCGCAAGGTGCAGGCGGAGATCTTCAACCAGTTCGACGTGCCGATCAACATGGAGCGCGTGCTGCACCGTGATCAGAAGATCACCTATCACCGCCCGATCGTCGACGGCGACAAGCTGTTCTTCGACTCCTACCTCGACTCGGTGATCGAGGCGCACGGCACCGTCGTCACCGAGGTTCGCGGCGAGGTGAGCGACGAGCGCGGCGAGCCGGTGCTCACCAGCGTGGTGACCGTGATCGGCGAGGCCTCCCACGAGGGCGAGGCCGACGAGGTGTCCGCGACCATCAAGGCGCGGCGCGACGAAGCCATCGCCAAAATGGTTGCTGGGCAAAGATCCAGCGGCGGATAGGCCGGGTGAGCCGACTCAGCCCAGGAACATGTTCCTGCGACCCGCCAGCAGCTGGTAGAGCGTCTGCTGAATGGTCTCGCGCACCTGGTCGGTCAGCTCGAAGGTGACCATCGGGTCGTCGGCGGCCGACTCGTCGTAGTCGGCGGTCTCGATCGGTTCGCCGAACTCGATGTGCCACTTCGACGGCAGCGGCACCAGGCCGAGCGGTCCGGCGAGCGGGAACAGCGGCGTGATCGGGAAGTACGGCAGCCCGAGCAACCGGGCGAGCAGCTTGACGTCGGCGATCATCGGATAGATCTCCTCGGACCCGACGATCGAGCAGGGCACGATCGGGGCTTTGGTCCGCAGCGCCGCCGAGACGAATCCGCCGCGGCCGAAGCGCTGCAGCTTGTACCGGTCCTTGAAGTGTTTGCCGAGGCCCTTGTAGCCCTCCGGGAACACCGCCGTGAGCTCACCCGCGGCCAGCAGCCGGTGCGCGTCGGACGTGCAGGCCATGGTGTGGCCGGCCTTGCGGGCGGCCTGACCGACCATCGGCAGGTCGAACACCATGTCGGCGGCCAGCAGCCGCAGGTCCCGGTGTGTCGGGTGCTTGTCGTGCACCGCCACCGACGTCATCAGGCCGTCGAACGGCAGCACGCCGGCGTGATTGGCGACCACGAGCGCCGCGCCGGTCTCCGGCAGGTTCTCGATACCGCTGACCTCGACCCGGAACCAGGACTTGAAGAGCCCTCGCAGCAAAGGCAGAAAGATTGCGTCGTTGAGGTGTTTGTCGAACCCGAACTCGTCGACGACGTAGTCGCCCGACATCCGCTTGCGGACGAACTCCGCGGCCGCGGCGATCCGCTTCGCGAGTTCGGTGGGGGTCTCCTCGACCGGGCCGGAGCCGGTCGGACCACCGCGCCGCTGGTCGATCTCGCGGACCACCGCGGCGATCTGCTCGGCCGACGCCCGACCACCGGGATCGGCCATCAGAGAGGGATGTCGGCGAGCACTCTCGGTGCGTTGCGCGGCCCGTCGCGAGGCCGCCGCGCGGCCCGAACTACCATGCAACGGAATGACTTTCGCTTTCGGCTCGCCGGCCACGTCGGTACCTCTTCCCACCCGATTTCTTGAGTGTCTATCGTCCCCAGCGCTGTGCCGCAGACACGGCGCGACTCTCCATTGAGCGTACCCACCGCGGGTCGATGATCGGCGTCAAACCTCGACCGCGGACGTAATCGTCAAAAGCTTCCACGGTCGACCACTTTGGGCTATAACCGAGGTCCTTGCGCATCCGTCCGGTGTCCATCACCCGGCCGTAACTCAGGTAGTCGAGCTGCTCACGATCGAGCTCAGTGTACCGAGTCGCGCGGCGCAGCGAATCCACTGCCCAAAGCGCCGACCGCGGCACCGGCAGCGGGACCCGGCCGGCCCGGCGGAGTGCCTGACTCATCATGATGATCCCGTCGGCGCCCACGTTGAACGTGCCCGCCCTGCCGGCCATGGTGGCCCGCTCGAGCACCCCCAGCGCATCCTGCTCGTGCAGCAGCTGCAGCCTCGGATCGTGACCCACGACCGTCGGCACCACCGGCGCACTGAGGTAGCGCGACAGCGCGGTGTCCATCGCGGGTCCGATCATGTTCGCCAGCCGCAGGATGGTGACCGCGATGTCGGACCTGCGACGGGCCAGGCCACGCGCATAGCCCTCGATGTCCATGCTGTCGCGGGCGAAGCCTTCGCCGGGCGGCCGGCGGGCGCTGCTGTCCTCGGTGAACATCACCGGATCTCGCGACGTCGACCCGTAGACCTCCGACGTGGACTTCAGCACCACGCGGCGCACCGACGGCGCCTTCTGGCAGGCGGCGAACAACTGGATCGCGCCCATCACGTTGAGTTCCTTCAGCGTCGCCCGCCCGCCCGAACGGGGCGCGTAGGACGCCGCCGCGGCATGCACCACGGTGTCCACGTCGCCGTTGCGGATCACCTTCGCGATGAACGGGTTCCGGATGTCGGCGCGCACGAACTCGGCGCGGCCCATCCGACGCAGCAGGTCCTTGCTCGGCGCGATCGCATCCACCGCGATGACGTGGTTGATCAGAGGATTCTGCGCCAGCCTGGCGGTCAGATAACCGCCGAGGAACCGGCACGCTCCGGTGACCAGGACCACCTTCGGGTAGTGCACCGCATCGCCCGAGGCGGAGTCGCCAGAACTCTCCATCCGGCCAGCCTATAGGCGGAAGCTGAAAGCTACTTGCCGAGTTTTCTGCGCTGTACCCGAGTGCGACGAAGCAGCTTGCGGTGCTTCTTCTTCGACATACGCTTACGGCGCTTCTTGATGACTGAACCCATGTACTCCGCTACCTAAAGTCTTCTCGAGCCGCGTTGACTCGACCGGCACACTTTACCCGGGCGGCCCTTGCGAAGGGAAAACGCCCGGTCTGAAGCCGGCACATCGCGCGCGAAGAGCCGATCAGCCAGCGATGAGCGCTTGCGCGAAGAGCCGATCAGCCCGCGTCGAAGTACGAGCTCTCGAGCATGTCGTGAACGGCCTTGGCATGCACCCGGAACGAGCGGCCCACGCGCACTGCGGGCAGTTCGCCGTTGTGCACCAACCGATACACCGTCATCTTGCTCACCCTCATCAGGCTCGCCACCTCGGCGACGGTGAGGAATTGGGCCCGTGGCGGTTGGCCGTCGGAACCTCCGCCGTCCCGCTTCCCGCCAGCCGAATCCCGTGCCGATGGCCCGTTCATAGACGTCATCGCAACCCAATCCATCAGGCCGGGCAGTTCCAGCGGCTTCCCCACCGCTGGCACCGACCCGTGCATACACGAGGAGAATAGCGTGGCGGGTGGGGTTACTGCGACGGGTGTGGGCTAATCAATTTCAATTCGTCGAACTACGAAGATGTAATTCCTAGCTGCTCAGAGCGTGTTTTCGCGGCCTCGACCGCGTTGGCCACGGCCGCCCGCAAACCACCGCGTTCGAGTTCCCGCAGCCCAGCGGCGGTGGTGCCCGCGGGCGAGGTAACCGTGGCACGCAGCTGCGCGGCAGTGGTGTCCATGGTGGTGCCCATTGCCGCCTCACCGACCGGCTGGGCCTCGTCGAGCCGCTCGAGCAGCATCGCCGCCGATCCCGCCATCGTCTGCACCACCAGATCGGTGGCCACCGAGCGGCTGAGGCCGGCCGCGACCCCTGCATCGACGAGGGCCTCGACCATCAGGAAGAAGTACGCCGGACCGGAACCCGAGACCGCGGTCACCGCGTCGAGCTGGCTCTCCGGGACGGTGAGCACGCCGCCGACCGCGTCGAAGATCGCCGACACCTCTTTCAGATGCGCCGGGGTGGCGAACCGGCCCGGCGCCAGCGCACTGACACCGCCGCCGACGACGACGGGTGCGTTGGGCATCGCGCGCACCACCGGCGCACCCGCTGGCAGCCGGTTCTCGTAGAAGCCCGTCGTGACGCCGGCCGCCACGGTGACGAAGACCTGCTCGGCGGTGTCGGTCTCGGCGTGGGCGGCGGCCTGGGCGATGTCGTCGATGACGTTCTCGACGTCGGCGGGCTTGACCGCGACGATCACGTAATTCGCGTTCTCCGCGGCGTCTGCGACAGAGGTCACGAACACCGAGTATTTGTCGGCGAGGAATTTCGCCCTGTCCGAATACTTCTCGGCGACCACCAGGTCCTTGACGTGACGGCCCGCCCGCAGCAGCCCGGACAGCAGCGCCTCGCCCATGCTCCCGCCACCGATGATCGCGATCCTCGACATGGGCCACAGCATTCCATGCCGGACGATCTCAGGCGGGAGGCGGCACCATGGCCAGCTGGCGGGTCTGCACGATGATGCGGCCCTCCCGGTCGACGACGATGTGGTCCTCGTCGAACCAGTCCTGGCCGATCTGCACGGCCGTGCACATGACCCGCAGCCAGCCGTCGGCCGGCAGGCCCCGCAGATAGGCCGTCAGCTGCACCGTGGGCGCCCAACCGCTGCGGTCGACGGCGAACGTCACCGGGGCCGACACGTCGCCGCACAGCAGGGCGAACAGCACGTCGGGCGCACTGTCCTTCGGCCGCACCCAGTACTCGAACACCGGCGGCCCGCCGTCCGGCCGCGGCCCGAGGGTGTGCAGGGCGGGCCGGATGTCGCAGCCGTGCGCCAGGTGCACGATGTCGGCCATCGGATGGCCAGGGCCGATCGGCTCCAGCCCGGGCGGCGGTTCCGGGGTCATCAGCGGTATCACCGGGTTGAAGCTGAGCAGCGGGGGCACGTGATGCTCGGCATCGGCCAGGGTCACCGCGACGGTGACCGCGGTGCGGTCCCCCTGGGTGAGCTCGACGTCGACGAGGCTGACCCGGCGGCCACGCTTGCGTACCGAGGTGTGCACTCGCATCGGCCCGGGGTCGGGTGCCCACAGGTAGTTGGCGGCGACGGCGATCGGCTGGAGGCCGCCCACCTGCCCGCCGGACCCGCACGCGATCCGCGCCGCCTTGGCGCACAGCGCGAGCATCGCGCCGCCGTGCACCTTGGGACCGATCGTCCAGTGCTCGTTCAGCTCGCCGTCGTACACGCCGGTGCGATCGTCCTGGTCGACGGTGGTCAGGGTCATGGCATCGATGAACGACGTGGATCCGGGCACGGGTGACATTGTCCGGGGTGTGGGCGCGGGTCAGCGCAGCAGGTGGGTCCTGGCGAATTGCAGCGACTCCCGCAGCAGCGCCTCGCGTTCGGCGGCGTTGCGCGCCCCGGACGTGGTGACCTCCAGGATCACGTGTCCGCTGAAGTCGCCGTTGGCCAGCGTCTCGCACACCTCGACGGTGGGCTGGGTGCCGCGGCCGGGCACCAGGTGCTCGTCGACGGACGCCCCGCTGCCGTCGCACAGATGCAGGTGCACCAGTCCGTCACCCATCCGCTGCGCCATGTCGACGGCGTCGGTGCCCGCCGTCGCGGTGTGGCTGAGGTCGAGCGTGTAGTGCGCGTGGTTGCCGTCGAGCGGGTCGTACGAGGGCGCGAACGCCGAGATGCCCGGTCCGGGCTTGCCGCCGCGCTTGCGCATCCGCTCGATCGAGGTCGGGCCCGCGCCGAAGAACCTATCGGCCCGGAACGGGAACATGTTCTCCACCGCGACGAGGACGTCGCTGCCTGCCTCCAGGTCGGCGACCTGCTGGGCGAATCCCTGCGCGTAGCGACGCTGCCACCGGAACGGCGGATGCACGACGACGGTCTGGGCGCCGAGCTGCTCGGCGGCCCGCACACTGCGTTCGAGTTTGGCGACCGGGTCTGCGCCCCACACCCGCTGGGAGATGAGCAGGCACGGCGCGTGCACGGACAGCACCGGGATGCCGTAACGCT
This sequence comes from Mycobacterium sp. NPDC050041, assembly GCF_049541695.1. Lineage (NCBI taxonomy): Bacteria > Bacillati > Actinomycetota > Actinomycetes > Mycobacteriales > Mycobacteriaceae > Mycobacterium > Mycobacterium sp. NPDC050041. The sequence goes on from NZ_JBMVDG010000001.1 coordinate 133,954, forward strand.
CGGACAGCTCGCCGACCGCGTCGATGTCCTGGCTGACCGCCTCCGCCCACACCATCAGCTCGACACCGTCGTAGCCGAGGCGGGCCGCGTACTCGAACGCCGCCTCGGTCCTCAGCGGATAGACCGAGGCCGTCGACAGACCGACCTTGATGGCGGGGCGCACGGGCGGGCTAGCCGGACTGCAGCAGCGCCAGGGGCCCCAGCGTGACCAACGCCCCGACCGCGACCGCGATCAGCGTGCTGCCGATGTCCTCGGTCTTGCGCACCACCCGCACACCGACGACGAGGCCGAGGATGACCAACACGGACAGCACCAGCGCGACGATGTTGTTCCACTTCCACAGCTGGTCGAAGGCGACGAAGAGGCCGGCGCCGAAGACGACCGCGAGGATGCACTGCCCGACGATCCAGGCACCGCGCACGAACGCTGCCATCGGCGTGTCCGGCTCTTCGCGGACCGGGCCGTGCAGCTCTAGGTCGAGATCCTCGACGTCGCTGGTACCGCGGCCGCGGGCAATGTCGTCGGCGACGGACTGACCGCCGAACAGCGGGTTCTGCGAGCCGCGCATGTAGGACGGCTCGTCGTCGTCGGTGTCCGCGGCGCCGTCGTATCCGGCGTAGTCGGCCTCGGCCGGATCGGCGAGGTCCAGCGGTGAGTCGTGAGCGTCGTCGCCGTACGCCTCGCCGTAGGTGGCGTCCAGGTCGAGCACCGCCGGGTCCGGGCTCATGTCCTCGGCGCCCGCGGCGGCCGGAGACGGGTGGTGGCGCAGCGCGTGCGCGTAGTGCGGTTTGCGCGGTGGCTGGAAGTCGACCGGATCGGGGTCGGCGTTCCTGCTGTCCAGATGGGCCGCGTAGTCGGCCTCGGCATCGTCGGCCTCGTCGGCGGGCGTCTCGGGCTCGGCTTCCACCTCGGGCGCCGGCTCTGCGGTGCCGTTGGCCGGAAGCCGCCCGGTGACGTCGCTGTCGCCGTCGGTCGCGGCGGAGGTGTGGTCGTCGTGGTGAACGTCGGCGGCGGCAACGTCGTCGGCTGCGTCGTGCGCGGTGTCGTGCGCGACGTCGCGGTCGGAGATGATCGGTATCTCACCGGTCAGCTCCGCGACCGTCACCGAGTCGCTGTTGCCGCGCCGACGCCTGCGCCTGCCGCCGACGGGCGGGGCGCCGATCGTTCCGTTCTTCGCCAGCAACTCGGCGACCGAAATGGGCCGGGTGCCGCTGGCGTTGTCTTCTGGTCCTGTCATCGTGTGCTGCCTTTGGGCCTGAGAACCTCTCGTCGCGCATCGCGCACGGACGTTTCCACCAGGGCGGTGCCGTCGGCCTCACTGTCGAGTTTCCGCAGAATCAGGCCTTCCCGCAATGCCCATGGACAGATGTCCACCGACTCGATCGAAAGTGCGCGCATGCTCGCCTCGGCTACCAGCGCTCCGGCCACGATCTGTGGCGCCCGCTCGGCACTCACCCCTTCCAGTTCGGCACGGTCGGCCGTCGTCATCCTAGAGATGAAAGCTATGAGCTGCCGCAACCCGGTGGCGGTGAGTGTCCGTTTCACCCGGGGTCCGGCTCCCGACGGCGCCGCGCCGGTGAGCCGCGCCAGCGAGCGGAACGTCTTCGAGGTGGCCACGGCGAGGTCGGGGCTGCCTGCCTTGAGCAGTTCGGCGCTCGAGTCGGCCAGCTCGGTGGCCAGCCAGTCGCGCAGCATCCCCACCCGGCGCCGGCCGGGCGGGTCGTCCTCGAGCCATTCGCGGGTGAGCCGACCGGCGCCCAGCGGCAGCGACAGCGCCACTTCGGGCTCCTCGTCGACCCCGTTGGAGAGTTCCAGCGAACCCCCGCCGATGTCGATGTTGATGATCCGCCCGGCGCTCCAGCCGTACCAGCGGCGGACGGCCAGGAAGGTGAGCCGCGATTCGTCGACGCCGCTGAGCACCTGCAGTGCGACGCCGGTCTCGGCCAGCACCCGGGCGAGCAGGTCCTCGGAGTTGGTGGCGTCGCGCACGGCCGAGGTGGCGAACGCCATCAGTTCGGCGCACCCGGAGCTCGCGGCGATCTTGGCGAACTCGTCGATCGTGTCGACGAGTTTGTCGGCGCCCTTGCGGGTGAGTTTGCCCGACGAGTCGATGGCCTCGGCCAGCCGCAGCGACGCCTTCGTCGAGCTCATCGGCGTCGGGTGGCCGCCACGGCGGGCATCCACCACCAACAGATGCACCGTGTTGCTGCCCACGTCGAGTACGCCCAGTCGCACTCCCCCAACCTAGTGGGTGCCGGGCGAACATCCGGGAGGACTCCGGCAATGCCCGCGAAGTGCGTCCGGCCACCTGTCACGGGAGTGCTCCACCCGGGATCGGAAGGTGTTGCGACGCATGCTCGATGTGATCTTCATACCGCGGCGACGCGCTCGCATTCCTGGTGCCGGATGAGCGGTGCCGGGAGTAGCGTGTCGTCGTGGACAGTTCACATCCCGGTGAGGTCGAGCTGGACTTCGCCCGCGAGTGGGTCGAGTTCTATCACCCGGACGACCCCGAACAGATGATCGCGGCAGACATGACATGGCTGTTGTCGCGGTGGACCTGTGTCTTCGGCACCCCGGCATGTCAGGGCACCGTCGAGGGCAGGCCGGACGACGGCTGCTGCTCGCACGGGGCCTTTCTGTCCGACGACGACGACCGCGCCCGGCTCGACGACGCGGTCAAGCACCTCACCGCCGACGACTGGCAGTTCCGCGAGAAGGGCCTGGGCAAGAAGGGCTACCTCGAAATGGACGAGTACGACGACAAACCCAATCTGCGCACCCGCAAGTACAAGGGCGCGTGCATCTTCCTCAACCGGCCCGGCTTCGAGGGCGGCATCGGCTGCGCACTGCACAGCAAGGCACTCAAGATGGGTGTCGAACCGCTCACGATGAAGCCGGATGTGTGCTGGCAGTTGCCGATCCGGCGCAGCCAGGATTGGGTGACCCGGCCCGACGGCACCGAGGTGCTCAAGACGACGATCACCGAGTACGACCGCCGCGGCTGGGGCGAGGGCGGCGCCGACCTGCACTGGTACTGCACGGGCGACCCGGCCGCGCACGTGGGATCGCGCCAGGTGTGGGAGTCCTACGGCCCCGAGCTCACCGAGCTGCTCGGCGAGAAGGCCTACGCCGAGCTGGCGGCGATGTGCAAGCGTCGCAATGGTTTAGGGCTGATCGCCGTCCACCCCGCCACTCGCGCATCGGAGTCACACGTTAATGGCTGACACGCTTTTCCTGTTCCGGCTGATCCCGCCGCGGGCGGATTTCGCACACACGATGACGGCCGATGAGCAGCAGGCGATGGCCGGGCATCAGGACTACTGGCGCACCTTGCTGGCCGACGGCCGGGTGGTGGTCTACGGCCCGGTCGCCGACCCAGAGGGCGTGTGGGGCATGGGTGTGCTGCGCGCACGGGACCAGGCCGAGGTCCTCGAGATCGGCCACCGCGACCCGTCGGTACTCGCCGGGGTCAACTCGTTCGAGGTGTTCGAGATCATGGGCGGCATCACCGGCTAGTTGTTGGTGGCTGTCAAGCGGTTGTCCACAGTCGCGACTTCATCCACAGCCGAATGCCGGCGGTCGTCAGGGCCAAATTTTCGTCGGTGACGAGCCGTAGATTCGCTCATATGTTCGAAGCGTTGGAATTGCCTGACCATGACGTCCGCGGCGGCGCGGCCGTGGCGGCGTGGGCGCGGGTGGAGAACGCCGCCGCGGCGCGGCGATTGGTCGCGGTCGCTTCGGTGCTGCAAGCGCGTCTCGCCGCTTCGGGCGCCGCCGAGAGGGAGCAGTGGTGCCTCGACAACTGGGCTGCGGTCAGCGCCGAGGTGGCTGCCGCCATGGGTGTGACGCTGGGGGCCGCGTCCCATCAGCTGATGGTCGCCAGGGCGCTGGCTGACCGGTTGCCGCGAGTGGCCGACGTGTTCGCCGCCGGCGCGGTGTCCTACCGCCTCGTCAATGCGATCGTGTTCCGCACTGCGCTGATCAAGCAGGAAGAGGCGATGGCGAAGGTCGACGCCGAACTGGCGGCGCACATCAGCGGCTGGGGGTCGCTGTCTGCAGCCAAGCTGGAGGGCGCGATCGACTACTGGGTCGACCGATACGACCCTTATGCGTTGCGCCGCATCGAGATCCACGCCCGCAACCGCCAGGCTGACATTCACATTCCTGATGGCAGCGGCGTGGGGTCGCTGTGGGCGCGGATGTACGCCCATGACGCAGTGGCGATGGACAAGCGGCTCGACGCGATGGCACGTGCGGTGTGTGACGCCGACGGCCGCGATCTCGACCAGCGCCGCGCCGATGCGCTGGGTGCACTCGCCGCCGGAGCCGACCGGCTCGCCTGTGGTTGCGGTGAACCAGACTGTGCCGCAGCGGGAGTGACACCGAGCAACGCGGTGATCCACGTGGTGGCCGACGAGGACAGTCTGGACGAATCCGGTGTCGCCCAGCTGGACGGCGCCGAGCCCGAGCGTCCGACCGCCGGTAAGCCGCTACGGGAGCAGACGATCGCCGAGGCGTTCTGGCAGCCGGCACCCTCGGGGCCGGCCGATGCCACGCCCGGTGTCCTGATCGGCGGCGCACTCCTGCCGGCACCGGTGCTGGCGACGCTGGTGCCGCGGGCGTTGGTCCGCAGGATCGTCCACCCGGGCGACAGTCCGCCGGAGGCTGGGTACCGGCCATCGGCCAAGCTCGACGAATTCGTCCGGTGTCGCGACATGACATGCCGTTACCCGAGCTGCGACGTGCCGGCGTGGGACTGCGACATCGACCACACGATCAGTTATCCGGCCGGCCCGACGCAGGCTTCCAACCTGAAGTGCCTATGCCGAAATCACCACCTTTTGAAAACTTTCTGGGGTGGTCCCGACGGCTGGCGGGACCGGCAACTGCCCGACGGCACGGTGGTGTGGACGAGTCCCGACGGGCTGATGTATACCACCGAGCCCGGAAGCCGGTTGCAGTTCCCGGCTTTGTGCCGGCCTACCGCCACGGTGACCGTTCGCCGAGAGACGGTTGCCACGACGGGTGTGATGATGCCGCGGCGGGCCCGCACCCGGGCCCAGGACCGGGCGGCCCGCATCGATGCGGAGCGACGCCTCAACGAGGAGTACGTAGCGGAACGCAACAAGCCGCCGCCCTTCTAGGCGCCGCTACGACGTCACGGCGAACAGCTGCCAAGGGCCCGGTACGCCCTTGAGCTCATGCGCGCCGCGGTCCTCGAATTCGAGCCCGGACCCGATCACGAGGTCGCGCAGCGTCCGGGACACGAGCACCTCGTGGGGTCCGGCCAGTGCGCTCACCCGCGCACCGATGTGCACACCGATCCCCCCGATGTCATCGCCACGCACCTCGACCTCACCGGTGTGCAACCCCGCCCACACCTCGATGCCCAGCGCCCGCACCGCATCACGAATTCCCATCGCGCAGCTCTCGGTCAGGACACCCGCGCGTCGATGAATCGTGGTGCGGCCGTGCGGCGGATGGCCGGGGCGACGGGACGGCCCTCCAGCAGCCCGTCGACGGACCCGGCGTCGACCGCGCGGCGGTAGACGGGCAGGGCGCCGCGCACAGCGGCGATCGTGTGCTCGATGTCGGCATCGGTGTGCGCGGCTGAGGTGACGAACGACTGGCCGAGCACCCCGCGGCGCAACAACTCCTGCAGGAACAGCGTCCGGTACGCCTGGGACGGGACACCCTCGGCGTCACCGGTGACGAACACCAGGCATGACGGCCGGCCGATCACCCGGACGTGGCGTTCCAGGCCGTGCTCGGCCACCGCCGTAGTCACGCCCTCGGCCAGCATCCGGCCCGCGCGCTCCATCCGGCCCACCGGGTCGCCGCCACGGTATGCCTGCACCACCGCCGAAAACGCTGCGAGCGAGGCGGTTTCGGCGCCGTGCGTGGTGGACAGCAGGAACACCCGGTCCTCGTCGGTGCGCAAGCCGCCCCGTTCCATGTACTCCCGCCGACCGGCCAGCGCGGACAGCGGAAACCCGTTGGCCATCGCCTTGCCCCAGCACGACAGGTCCGGCCGCACGCCGTAGACGGCCTGCGCACCGCCGGCCGCCCAGCGGAAGCCGGTGATCATCTCGTCGAACACCAGCAGCGTGCCGTGCCGGTCGCACAACTCCCGCACGCCCTCAAGGAATCCGGACGCCGGTTCGGCGGTCGCCGTGGCCGCCTCCAGGATCACGCATGCGACGTCCTCACCGGCCAGCGCCGCCGCCACAGAGTCCAGGTCGTTGTAGCTGAACCGGATCGTCGTCGCGACATGCGCGTCCGGGATGCCGCTGTTCATCGCGGTCGTCCCGATGAACCAGTCGTCGGTCGAGAAGAACGGCTGCTCACACGCGGCCACCTTCGCCCGCCCGGTGACCGCCCGGGCCAGTCGCACCGCCGCGGTGGTGACGTCGGAACCGTTCTTGGCGAACTTCACCATGTCGGCGCCCGGCACCAACGACAGGAAGTCCTCGGCTGCGGCGACCTCCATCACGGTCGGCCTGCTGAAGTTGACGCCGTCGGCGATCGCCCGACTCACCGCCTCCACCACCGGCCGGTAGCCGTGGCCGAGGGTCACCGAGCGCAACCCCATGCCGTACTCCACGTAGGAGTTGCCGTCGACGTCCCACACCCGTGCGCCGGATCCGCGCGTCAACACCGGCGTCATGAACTCCGGGTACTGATCGGACCCGCGGGCGTAGGTGTGCGCACCTCCGGGCACCAGGTCGTGCAACCGCTCCTGCAGCGCCCGCGAACGCTCGAACGAAGGTTGTTGCGGCACGGCGAACCTCTCGTCGGTCACCCACCTGCCCGCCAGCCCGGGCATCCGCGCCGACACCTCGGGCAGCAGGTCGGGCACGGTGAGCAGGACGGTGTCGGGTCCAGCGGCCTCAAGGTCGTCGGGCGAGATGATCGGCACGTCGGTGCCCGGCATCCGGCGGTCCTGTTTGGCCGGCGACGCGTCGGCCACGCCGCCGATCAGCGACCGGTCGACACCGGCACGGGCGAACAACGCCACCGCCCGCGACGCAGCGCCGTAGGCGAACACCCGCCGGCACTCGGCCCGTTCCGACTCCAGCCAGCCGTGCAGTTGCGACGCGTGAGTGTCCGCGGCCACCTGCAGTGCGCCGACGTGCCGCGGGTCGGTCATCGCCGCATCCGCTTCGAGCAGCGCCACAGCGTCCGCGCCCGGTGGCGCGTCTCCGTGCACGGCGGCCACGAGAACCGTTCCGCCGTAGAGGTCGAAATGCCACACCGTCTCGGCCCGCATGCCCGCACCGGCGAGCAGCCGTGCCAGCGCGGGCATCGAGTAGTACGCGAAGTGCCCGTGGCGCAAAGCATTCCACTGACCGTGCGACACGATCGCGGACAGCGAATGGTATTGCAGCAGCAGCACACCACCGGGTCGGGTGGCGGCGGCCCGCTGCGCGAACGCAGCCTTCTGGTCGGGCTCGTGCATGATGCCGAAGCAGTCGAGCACCACGTCGGCGGGACCCTCTGTGGTCGCGAAGCCCCGGTCGGCGAGCAGTGGCAGCCAGCTGCCGCCGTGCGGACTGCCGAACTCGCGGACCGTGCTGCCGGTCAGCCAGCCCTGTCCGGCGACCCGGGCGACCGCGTCGGCGGCCTGATCGCGCAGCGCCTGCGGTTCGATACCGCGCGGTTCGTCGGTCACCGTGTCGTCCTCGGACAGCTGGGCCAGCCCGCAGTCGGGGCACAACGCCATCGCCAGCGGGTGGGCCGCCTCCTGCGGCCGCACCGGTGACGACGCAGGCGGGAAATGATCGGCAGCCGGCACGGCGCCCAGGTCCAGCACCCGGTGCAGCGCCGGCTCCCCGCATCCCCGACAACTCATGGCAGCATGTCCTCGTGCGCATCGAGCAGGCCGAGCTGGCCGGGGTGGTGGTGCTCGTCCCGCAGCCGCACCGTGACGATCGCGGGTTGTTCACCCGCACCTTCGACGCGGACATCTTCGACGATCACCTCGGCGCGCCCGGCGCCGCCGCCACATTCCGGCAGGACTCGCAGTCCCGGTCGACCCGGGGTGTGCTCCGCGGCCTGCACGGACGGCGCGGCCGCGGCGAGGCGAAGCTCGTCCGCTGCGCGCACGGCGCGGTGCACGACGTGCTCGTCGACGCCCGGCCGTCGTCGCCGACCTTCGGCAGACATCAGTCGTTCCTGCTCGACGACAACGACTTCCGGCACCTGTACGTGCCGCCCGGCATCCTGCACGGATTCCAGGCGCTCACCGAGATCGCCGACGTCTGCTACCGCATCGACCGCCCGCACGACCCCACCGAGGACGTCGCGGTCCACCACGCCGATCCCGAGCTGGCGATCGAGTGGCCGCTGCCGGTGACGCGCATCTCCGACCGCGACGCCGCCGCGGGCAGCTGGGCCGCGCTGCTCACGCAATTGCGCTGACACGTCGCATCGTCTCGTCGATCGCACCGCTGCCGCGCAGCTCCTGCAGTCGCGCCAACCGGGTGAATTTGCGTTCGAAGTCGTCGCGCTGCAGGCCGTGTGCCACGTAGGCGGCGTACAGCTCCGCGGCGCCGTCGGCGATCGACCACACCGCCTCGAATCCGAGTTCACTGCGGGCGCGGCTGAAGTCGACCCGGTAGGAGCGCGGATCGGCGCCGCTCTCACCGGTGATCGCGACCGTCGAACCGGGTACGACGTCGACCACCTCGTCGGCGATCTGTGCCACGGTGACGTTGTTCGCCTCGCCGCCGACGTTGAACGCCCGGCACGAGATGGTGTTCGCGGGTGCCGACAGGCAGACCGCGAACGCCTGTGCGATGTCGCGGGCGTGCACCAGCGGGCGCCACGGTGTGCCGTCCGACATCACCCGCACCACACCGCTCAGCACGGCGTGCCCGACCAGGTTGTTCAGCACGATGTCCGCACGCAGTCGCGGCGAGAACCCGAATGCCGTTGCATTGCGCAGGAATACCGGGGTGAAGTCGTCGTCGGCCATCGCCGCCACGTCGTCCTCGACGCGGACCTTGCTGATCGCATACGGCGTCAGCGGCCGCAGCGGTGCGTCCTCGCCCACCAGGCCGTCGCCCGCGGCGCCGTACACCGAGCAGGTCGACGCGTAGAGGAACCGCTTCACGCCGGCTTCCTTGGCCAGCCGCGCCAGCCGGACCGACGCCCAGTGGTTGATGTCGTAGGTGATCTGCGGCTCCAGCGCCCCCAGCGGATCGTTGGACAGCGCGGCGAGGTGCACCACGGCGTCGAATCCGCGCAGCTCCTCGACGGTCACGTCGCGCAGGTCACTGCTGAGGCCGGGCGGGTCCACCGGCGCGTCGCCGAGCACGCAGTCGCGGAAGTACCCGTTGTCCAGGCCCACCACGTCGTGGCCTGCGGCCTGCAGCACCGGCACCATCACGGTGCCGAGATACCCCTGGTGGCCGGTGACCAGAACCCGTTGTGTCATGCGGCGTTGCCTTTCCCGAATCGGACGACCACCTTGTCGACCACGAATGCCTCGGCGTGGCTGCTGCGGCACTGCACGCCGCGCAGCCGCGACAGGCCGAGGAACGACAGCTCGTCGAACCAGTCCCTGGCGGTCTGGGACGGATAGTGCTTGTGCAGCAGCCGGACCTTCTCCTCGGCCGTCGCGGTGTCGAGGGGATGGAACACCGTCACGGCCGGGGTGTCAGTCTCCCACTTGAGGATCTCGTAGCCCAGGATCACGTGGTCGCGGAACTCGGTCGGCACCAGTTCGGCCAGCGTCCGGTGGTCCTGGTGGGCGTCGCCGCGGTGCGTGGCGAACACCACGTCGGGCTCGCATGTCGCGCGAAATCCTTTCAGCGCGTCCTTGACCCGCTCCCAGTGCGCAGGCGCACGGCCGTCGGGCACATCGAGGATCGTCACCGACACCGCGGCGCCCGGGCAGAATGCGTCGAGCGCGGCGCGCTCCTCGGCCTCCCGTTCGGTGCCCGCACCGCTGAGCACCAGCGCGTGCACCCGCAGGCCGGGATTGGCCTGCGAGAGTGCCAGCAGTGTGCCGCCCATGCCGATGGCGATGTCGTCGCAGTGCGCCCCGAGGACGGCGATCTCGCGCAGCTCTCCTGCGTGCAGATCGATCACGTCGCCGGCGCGAGTTGCGGAGCTGCCTTCGAGTGCTCCCACAGCATCCAGGGCCGGTCGCCGCGCTGGTATCCGGCGTCGAGTTCGGCGCGCTCCTTGAAGGTGTCGGCCGGCTTCCAGAATCCGAAGTGCTTGTGACCGTACAGCTTTCCCTGGCCTGCCAGCTTGCCGCAGACGTCCTCGACGAGGTCGCAGTTCTCGGTGAGCAATTCCAGCACGTCGGCGGTCTTGAGGACGAAGAAGCCGCCGTTCTCCCAGATCGGCAGCTGCGACACCGCAGTGATGCCGCTGATGTTGCCGTCGTCGGCGATGTCGACACAGTGGAAGGACGACTGCGGCGGCACGATCAGCATCGAGGCGGCCGCCCCGGACGCCTTCACCTCGTCCACGATCTGGTCCATCGGCGCGTCGGTGAGCACGTCGGCGTAGTTGGCCAGGAAGTACTCGTCGTCCTCGACGAAGTGCCGGACCCGGCGCAGCCGCTCGCCGATCGGCGACTCCGGCCCGGTGTCGACGAAGGTGATCGTCCAGTCGGCGATGTCGGAGTCCAGCAGGTCGACCTGGCCGTCCCGGATGACGAAGTCGTTCGACATCGCCTCCTGGTAGTTCAGGAAGAAGTCCTTGATGTGGCTCGCGCCGTAGCCGAGGCAGAGGATGAACTCCTTGTGCCCGAAGTGTGCGTAGTAGCGCATCACGTGCCAGATCAACGGCCTCGGGCCGATCATCTGCATGGGCTTGGGTATCACGTCCTCGGCGCCGTTGCGCATCCGCATGCCATATCCGCCGCAGAACAGCACTACCTTCATTCGGAACCCCTCGTGGTGGTGGTTGTGCCGGGCCGGACGATTTCCAGGCTCGGAAGCGGGATGGCCAGCTCGGCGCCCCATTCAGCGGTGTAGGCCAGCTGCTCGGTGATCTCGGTGGCCAGATTCCACGGCAGGACGACGATGACGTCGGGCCGGTCCTTCTCGAGCCGGTCCACCGAATGGATCGGGATGCGGGTGCCGGGGGTGTATTTGCCGTGCTTGTACGGGTTGCGGTCGACGGTGTACTCGATGAGGTCCGACCGGATGCCGCAGTAGTTGAGCAGGGTGTTTCCCTTGCCGGGCGCGCCGTAGCCGACCACCCGCTTATCCGCTTCGCGGCAGTCGAGCAGGTAGCGCAGCAGTTCGTGGCGGACGTGTTCGACGCGGGGACGCAGCGTGACGTAGCCGGCGACGTCGTGCAGACCGGCCTCCTCCTCGGCGGCCAGCGCCTCGGCCACCCGTGCGGTCGGTGTGCCCGCGACCGCCTCGGGCCGCGCCCACACCCGGATCGACCCGCCGTGGGTGGGGATGAGCTCCACATCGACGACGGCCAGCCCCGCCGTCGCGAGCGCACGCGCGGCCGAAGCCACCGTGTAGTACTGGAAGTGCTCGTGATAGATCGTGTCGAACTGCGCGAGCTCGACGAGGTTGCGTGCGTGGTGCACCTCGATCGACAGCCAGCCGTCGTCGGCCATCAGCAGACGCAGCGCTCGGGTGAACCCCAGCAGATCCGGAATGTGTGCGTAGACGTTGTTGGCGACCACGAGATCGGCGGCGCCGTGCTCGGCTCGCACGTCGCGGGCCGTCGCCTCGTCGAGGAACGCCGTCACGGTCGGCACGCCGCGCTCCACGGCCGCGGCGCCCACGTTCACCGACGGTTCGATGCCGAGGCACCGCACCCCCGCGTCGACAACGTGTCGGAGGAGGTAGCCGTCGTTGCTGGCGACTTCGACGACAAATGACTTCTCCGTCAGGCTCAGCCGCTCGACGGCCCCGCCGACGAACTGCCGCGCGTGATCGACCCAGCTGTCGGAGAACGACGAGAAGTAGGCGTACTCGGTGAAGGTGTCCTCAGGGGTGATCAGCGCCGGGATCTGCAGCAGCATGCAGTCCGCGCACACGCGGAGGTGCAGCGGAAACGTCGTTTCCGGCAGTTCGAGGCCGGCAGCCGACAGGAACTTCTCACACGGCGGCGTGGCGCCGAGGTCCAGGACGCTGATCAGCCGATCAGATGCACACAGGCGGCACGACACATTGAGGCCTTCGCTCTAGGGGTGACTCCGATGCGGAGCCTAACAGAGCTTAGCTAACTGTGCGAACGTTGCTGAAATCGCACGAAGGCGACAGGTTTTTGCCAGGGAGCCAGTGCCGTGGCTTCCGGAGTCAGCCCTCGAGCTTGTATCCCAGACCGCGGACGGTCACCAGGTGCACGGGATTGGCGGGGTCGGCCTCGATCTTCGACCTGAGCCGCTTGACGTGGACGTCGAGCGTCTTGGTGTCACCGACGTAGTCCGCACCCCACACCCGGTCGATGAGCTGACCGCGGGTGAGCACCCGGCCACTGTTGCGCATCAGATACTCGAGCAGGTCGAACTCCTTGAGCGGCAACGTGATCGGCTCGCCATTCACACTGACGACGTGCCGCTCGACATCCATCCGCACCGGGCCGGCTTCCAGCACGCCGTCGGCGATGCCCGAGTCGTCGGCGTCGGTGCCGCGGCGCAGCACCGCGCGGATGCGCGCGATCAGCTCGCGGGCCGAATACGGCTTGGTGACGTAGTCGTCGGCGCCGAGTTCGAGGCCGACCACCTTGTCGATCTCGCTGTCCCGCGCCGTCACCATGATCACCGGCACACTCGACCGTGACCGCAGTTGCTTGCACACATCGGTGCCACTCATGCCGGGCAACATCAGATCGAGCAGCACGATGTCGGCCCCCGACCGGTCGAACTCGGCGAGTGCCGAGGGGCCGTCCACCACCACCGTCGTCTCGAAGCCCTCCTTGCGCAACAGGAAGGCCAGCGGATCGGCCAGCGACTCTTCGTCTTCCACGATCAACACACTGGTCATGGTCCGGCGGGGTCCTCTCGTTCATCCATCTGGTGAGCGGTGTCGCCGTCGACACCGAAGTAGGCGGGGATCGACAACGTGAAGGTCGACCCCGTGCCCGGCTGACTCCACAGCCGGATCGATCCGTTGTGGTTCGCGGCCACGTGTTTGACGATCGCGAGCCCGAGGCCGGTGCCGCCGGTCGCGCGCGAGCGCGCCTGGTCGACCCGGAAGAAGCGCTCGAAGACCCGCTCCTGGTCGGCCTTGGCAATGCCGATGCCGCGGTCGGTCACCGCGATCTCGATGTTGTTGCCCCGCCGGCGCCTGCTGATCGTCACCGACGACCCGTGTGGTGAGTAGGCGATCGCATTGGAGATCAGATTCGCCAGCGCCGTGACCAGCAGCGCCTGATCGCCGTGCACGCGGAAGCCGGTGGGCGCGTCGGTGGTGATCGCGATGTCGGCGTTGTCGGCGGCCACCTTGTGCCGCGACAGCGCCTCGGAGACCACGCTGTCCACCTCCACGACCTCCAGGTCGGGCAGCCGTTCGCCGCCCTGGAGCCGGGACAGCTCGATCAGCTCGCCGACCATGTCGGCCAGCCGGTGCGCCTCGGCCACCATCTTCTCGGAGAAGTGCCGCACGGTGTCGGGGTCGTCCGCCGAGGCGAGAAGTGCCTCGGCCAGCACGCCCATCGCGCCGACCGGTGTCTTCAGCTCATGGCTCACGTTGGCCACGAAGTCCCGGCGGGTGGCTTCCATACGGGCGTGTTCGGACTGGTCGGCGACGTAGATGACGGCGAACCGGCGATCGACCTGGGTCAGCAGCCGCACGTGGCCGCGCACCGACAGGCCCGACCGGCCGGGGTGCTGCAGCTTGCGCGGCGTCAGGTCGACGTCGACGTCCTCGCCGGTCGACAGGGTGTGCTCGGCGGCGGCCCATGCCCGGTCGTCGAGCAGACGCTCCCGGACCAGGCCCAGCTCGATGGCCCGCTCGTTGGAGTAGACGACGTCACGGAAGGTGTCGACCACGACGATTCCCGTCGGCGACGCCGACACGATGTGCGCGAGCATTTGGGAGACGGTGATACCGGCCTGTTCGACGGCCCGGCGCTGCCTCGCCTCGACGATCCGGGGCGTCAGCACGACACCTACCCCGGCCCCGAGGGCCAGGGCGAGTAACGCCACCACTGCGGTCAGCAGCAGCGCGGAAACCACGCTCACGCGAAAAGCGTACGCATCCGGTGAACGTCATCCCAGCAGCGTGCGGCCAAAACGAGACATGTCACAGAGCCAGGAGCAGGTGTTCGGGCCCCGTTCACCGACTGTTTTCCCGGGCGGCGGTCGTCGACGGCTACTTTGCGCCCTGCGAGGCGACGGCTGCCGCGCCGGCCTCGGCCGCCTCGGGATCCAGGTAGGTTCCCCCCACCACCAGCGGCTTGAGGTCGGAGTCCAGGTCGTAGCGCAGCGGGATGCCGGTGGGGATGTTCAGCCCCACGACGTCGTCGTCGGACATCTTGTCCAGGTACTTCACCAGCGCGCGCAACGAGTTGCCGTGCGCGGCGATCAGCACGGTCCGGCCTGCCCGCAGATCGGGGACGATCGTCTGTTCGAAGTACGGGACGAACCGGGCCACCACGTCGGCCAGACACTCGGTGAGCGGGCCGCCGTCGATGTCCGCGTAGCGCGGGTCTGTGTCCTGGCTGAACTCGCTGCCGGCCTCGATCGGCGGCGGCGGGGTGTCGTAGCTCCGCCGCCACGTCATGAACTGCTCGTCGCCGTACTTCTCCTTGGTCTCGGCCTTGTTCAGGCCCTGGAGCGCGCCGTAGTGACGTTCGTTGAGCCGCCAGTCGCGGTGCACCGGGATCCAGTGCCGGTCGGCCTTGTCCAGCGCCAGGTTGGCCGTGGTGATCGCCCGCCGCAGCAGTGAGGTGTAGACGACGTCGGGCAGCCGGTCCAGTTCGGCCATCAGCTCGCCGGCCCGCGCCGCTTCCGCGCGGCCCTTGTCGGTGAGGTCGACGTCGACCCAGCCGGTGAACAGATTCTTCGCGTTCCATTCGCTCTCGCCGTGGCGGAGCAGGATCAGCGTGGATTCTCCGGAATCAGCCATGGCTGGCATCCTCTCACGCCTGTGCGGCACCGTCCTGGTCGCTCGCATCGTCGATGAGGTGCTCGAACGCGCGCAGGTTCTTCAGCGATTCGCCCCGCTTGACCCGCCACTCCCACTCCCGCTGGATCGACGATTTGAAGCCGAGTTCGAGCAGCGTGTTGAAGTCGTTGTCGACGGCCTCGAGCACCTGGCCGAGCACACTGTCGAGTTCCTCGGCGGTCACGGCGGGCAGCGCGATCCGGCCGACGAGATAGATGTCGCCGATGTTGTCCAGCGTGTAGGCCACCCCGTAGAGGCGGCGGTTGCGCTTGAGCAGGAAGCGGTAGACGCCCTCGTGGTTCTCGTCGGGCTTGCGGCAGACGAACGCCTCGACGCGCACCGAGTGCTCGCCGACGGTGAGGATCGTGTTGGTGGTCAACCGGCGCTCGCCGGGCAGCGCGACCACGATGCCGGGCAACCCGCCGTGCGCGCCCTCGTGCAGGGTGTAGTCCAGCCCGTGCTCGACGAGCGTGTCGACGATGATCTTCCGGACGCGTTCGGTCATGCCCTGACCCCGCGGCGCATCGAGAATCGTCTGCCGCCGCGGCGGGCGGTCGCCTCCTGGCGCGGGTGGCGGGCGCGGTAGTCCGAGATGGCGTGCCCGTATCCGGCCAGCAGTGCGTCGACCGTGTGTGCCCAGGAGAACGACGCGGCGTGTGCGACGGCCGCATCGCGCATGGTGTCCGGTCCGCGTTCGAGCAGGGCGTTCATCGCGTGCGCCCAATCGTCGGTGTCGTGGCCGTCCACCAGGGCCCCGGTGACGCCGTCACGCACGGCGACGGGCAGGCCGCCGACGGCCGCGGCCACCACCGGCGTGCCACAGGCCTGGGCCTCGACGGCGACCAGGCCGAAGGATTCCGAGTAGCTGGGCACCGCGACGAGGTCGGCGGCGCGATAGACCGTCACGAGGTCTTCGCGGGACTGCGGGGGCAGGAACGTCACGCGGTCTGCGATACCCAGATCGTCGGCCAGCCGAACCAGCCCGTCGGGTGCGGCCATTCCGCTGCCGGAGGGTCCGCCCGCGATCACCACCCGGACGCCGGGGAGCTTGGCGGCAGCCCGCAGCAGCACGTCGGGCGCCTTGAGCGGCTGGATCCGGCCGACGAAGGCCAGCACGTCCTCGTCGGCGGCCAGGCCCAACCGGGCCCTGGCCTCACGTTTGTCGCCCGGGGTGAACACGTCGAGGTCGACCCCGGGGTGCACGACGTCGATGCGCGACGGATCGGCGTGGTGCAGCGAGACGAGTTCGCGCGCTTCGTTTTCGGTGTTGACGATCAGCCGGTCGGCCTCGTCGACCACCTGCTGCTCACCGACCGCGCGCAGCGGCGGTTCCGGCGCATCGCCCTCGGCGAGTGCGGCGTTCTTCACCGCGGCCAGGGTGTGCGCGGTGTGCACCAGCGGCACCGCCCAGCGGTCGCGGGCCAGCCAGCCGACCTGACCCGACAGCCAGTAGTGCGAGTGCACGATGTCGTAGTAGCCCGGTTCGTGGGTGGCCTCGGCGCGCAGCACCCCCGCGGTGAACGCGCACAGCTGGGTCGGCAGGTCGTACTTGTCGAGACCCTCGAACGGCCCGGCGACGACGTTGCGCACCAGCACTCCTGGCGCCACCCGCACCACCGGCGGGTCGGCCGACGACGTGGCGCGGGTGAAGATCTCGACCTCGACGCCGCGGCGCGCCATGTGCAGCGCGGTCTGCAGTACGTAGACGTTCATGCCGCCCGCGTCGCCCGTGCCGGGCTGCGCCAGCGGCGAGGTGTGCACCGACAGCACCGCGACGCGGCGCGCTGAGACGTCCGGCTGATCCGCTGCTAGGCGCACACCGTCATGTCTACACCTCGGCTACGCGGTGGCTTCGGGGCGGCGGGCCTGCGCGCGGCGCATCGCCGCGATCGGGTCTGCGTACAGTCCGCCGAGCGACACGATGCCCGCGCCGGCCTCCTGCACCCGGTTGCCGAACGCCGTCAGCCGGATGTCGCGCGGCGCCAGCACCGACCGCTCGGCGAACGCGGCCTCGACGGTCGCCATGGCCTCCGGGTACTCGGTGAATGCCTGCCCGCCGACGACGAGGTCGTCGGGGTTGAGCAGGTCGCGCAGCAGGGCGATCGACTCGCCGAGCACACGGGCGCGCTCGGTGAGCAGCTCCCTGGCCGCCGCGTTGCCCTGCCGTGCCGCGCGCAGCACGTTCCCCAGGGTCGACGACGGGCCGTCGGCGGGAACGACGCCCTGGCGCCGGGCGGCCGCGAGCACCGCCTCGTCGCTGACGGTGGACTCCAATTGCCCTGTGCCGCCCAGCAATTGCGACTGTGCGGGCAGCGCGGCGATGGTGCCCGGCCCGCTACCCGGCGAGTGCACCCGGCCGTCGATCGACAGGGCGTAGCCGACGGTCTCGCGGGCGTAGACGTACAGGCTCGTCGAGTGGGTCAGCGCCGAAGCGGCGGGGGGCGTCGCCGCGCGTCGGACGCCGAGCAGCAGTTCGGCGCCGGCCATCGCATCGACGTGCGAGGCCACCGACACCGGGAGGCCGAGCGATTCGGCGAGCACCGGGCCGACGGGAGCGTCCGACCAGCCCAGCCGCGGGTGGTCGAGGTGTCCGGTGCCGCTGTCGACGATGCCGCCCGCGGCGACGCCGATCCACAGCGGACGGCGCCGGTGCCAGCGGCTCAGATACCGGCGGGCGCTGTCGGCCAGCGTCACCAAGGCGGCGGCCTGGGCGCTGCGCGGGGTCGGCGTCTCGACGACGTCGAGGGTGCGGCCGAACAGGTCGGTCGCCACGATGCTGGTGGTGCGGGCGCCGATGTGCACGCCGAGCGTCAGGAACGGCTCGTGGTTGACCTCGACCGGCACCCGCGGCCTGCCGATCGCCCCCGAGGCGGCGAGGTCGGCGCGCTCCCGCAGCACACCGGCGTCCAGCAGGGCGGTGACCTGGCGGTTGACCGTCGCGATGCTCAGGCCGGTGACCCTGGCGATCGCGTCGCGGGCGATGGGGCCGCGGGTCCGCGCGGCGCTGAACACCTGTGCGGCGGCGGTGTCGGCGACCCGCAGCGACGGGGCGACGATGTGGTGGCGGGCCAGCGGCGCCCGCTTGACGGCCGGCGCGGTGCGCACGTGGGCGCGCCGCGAGATCGGCGAGCTCGCGATGGGAGAAATCGCGGTGGGGGCGGGGGTGGCAGTACGCACGGGATGTCCTCTGTCGGTCGGCTGGTGGGTTCCTGGCCACACCTGCGACTCAACGGGACGAAATGTCCTCGGCTCTGTCAGGCGCGGCGGCGTGAGCGACGACAGCAACAACAGTGCTGTGCGGCGCCGACCTGACACGTGCTGGACATGAAGTGAATCTAACACGCTGGCTAGAGTTGTTCAGATGACGACTCCCACTTCCGACCGGCGCGTCGCAGTGGTCACCGGGGCCAGCGCAGGCATCGGTGCAGCGACCGCGAGAACCCTTGCCGCACAAGGCTTTCATGTAGTCTGCGCGGCCCGCCGCGAAGAGCTGGTGCGGGCCGTCGCCGATGAGATCGGTGGCACCGCAGCTGTGGTGGACGTCACAGACGCCGACGCGGTGGCGGCGCTGGCCGAGCGCCTGGACCGGGTCGACGTGCTGGTCAACAACGCCGGCGGGGCCAGGGGTCTGGAGCCCGTGGCCGAAGCCGACGTCGACAACTGGCGGTGGATGTGGGAGTCGAACGTCCTGGGCACGCTGCTCGTCACGCGGGCGCTGCTGCCCAAGCTCATCGAGTCCGGCGACGGGCTGATCGTCACGGTCACCTCGATCGCCGCCGTGGAGATCTACGACAACGGCGGCGGCTACACCTCCGCCAAGCACGCCCAGGGCGTCCTGCACCGCACGCTGCGCAGCGAGCTGCTCGGAAAACCCGTGCGGCTCACCGAAGTCGCCCCGGGCATGGTGCAGACCGAGTTCTCGCTGAACCGGTTCGAGGGCGACGAGGAGCGCGCCGCCAAGGTCTACGAGGGCGTCACACCGCTGGTCGCCGAGGACATCGCCGAGGTCATCGGCTTCGTCGCCGGCCGGCCCTCACACGTCGACCTGGATCTGATCGTGGTGCGGCCGCGCGATCAGGTCAGCGGCGCGGCCGGGTCCCGCTTCAACCGGAGGAGCTAGCCGCCCGGGCGGTCGTTCACCGGCTGCGGCGCGCCCGACGGCACGGCCGGTGCGGTGCTGGGGATGCCCGACGGCGGCGCGGCGTCCGACAGCGCCGACATCGACTTCCACTCCTCCCACGGCACGGCCCAGTCCCAGATGTCGCCGTCGGCGTAGGACAGCTGGATCCGGGTGCCGGTCACCTCGACCGGGTCGCCGTACATCGCGGTGTTGAAGTACTGCTGTGCGTCCTCGGTGGACAGGTTGATGCAGCCGTTGGTGACGTTGCTGTTGCCCTGCGCGCCCGAACTCGCCGGGTTGGCGTGGATGAACTCGCCGTTGTTGGAGATCCGGACGGCGAACCGCTCCCGGATGTTGGCGTAGCCGGCGGCCGGATTGGTCATGTAGAAGTCTTCGTACTTCTCGGTGACCACGTGGACGCCGCTGCGGGTGACGTTGCGGTCCAGATCGCCCTCGCCGTAGCTGCACGGCAGGGTCATGATCACCCCGGCGTCGGTGGTGACCTCGATCTGGTGCGACGACGCTTCGGCCTTGACCACCTGGCGGCGGCCGATGGTGAAGTCCAGCGACGAGTCCGCCGCTCCGTAGGCGTCCTGTCCGAACGGCACGCCGTAGAGCCGGGCGTCGACCCGCACCGTGGTGCCGGGGGCGAAGTACTCGCGGGTGCGCCAGTGCGCTCGGGAGCCGCCGACCTCGTCGGGCAGCCATGCCCAGCTGCCCTCGGTGGGCGGATTGGTGGTGACCGACAGCGACCGCTCGACCGTTGGCTTGTCCTTGTCGTCGATCGCCGCGTCGAACTGCAGGATGACGGGCGCCGCGATGCCGACGGTCTGCCCGTCGGCCAGCTGGAACTGTCCGCTGACCTGGGTGGCCGGGTCGATCGTGCTGAACGTGCCCTTGACCGGCACGGCCTTGCCGTCCTCGCCGACCACCGACCCGCCCCACGTGTACGACGCGCCGTAGCCCAGCGGTTCGGTGGTACTGAATGCGGTGCGCTCCCGGTTGAGGACGCCCGCCACGGGCTTGCCCTCGACGTTCGCCAGCACCACGCGCTGGATGAACCCGCCCCTCACCTCGAGGCTGACCGGGGTGGTCGGCGACACGTCGGTGGCCGCGGCCGCAGGCTCGAACTTCAGCTCAGGAGCGGCGGGCTTGTCCTCGGCCGCCTCCGGTGTGCCCGCCTCGCTGCCGCAGGCCGCCAGGGCAGCGGGCGCGACGACACCGACCGCCAGGGCGGTCAGGGCCTTACGCCGATTCATCAGGGGGCTCACGTCGATCCAGCGTACCTAGAGAGTGCACCCGATCAGAGTCGGCTCGGGTGTGAGTTCGATCCCGAAGGCGGCGGATACCCCATCGCGCACCGTCCTGGCCAGCGACAACAGGTCCGCGGTGGTGGCATCGCCCCGATTGGTCACAGCCAGCGCGTGCTTGGTCGACAGCCGCACCGGGGCGCCGGGGCCGGGGTAGCCCTTGCCGAACCCGGCGCGCTCCACCAGCCAGCCGGCCGCCAGCTTCACGCCCTCGCCGGCGGGATAGTGCGGCACCGGGCCGTCGACGGCGGCGCGCAGGCGGTCGAAGTCGGCGGCGCTCACCACCGGATTGGTGAAGAACGACCCGACGCTCCAGGTGTCGTGGTCGGTGCCGTCGTCAAGCACCATGCCTTTGCGGCCCCGGAGCGCCAGCACGGCCTCGCGGACGCGCAGCGGGTCGGTCCTGGCGCCCGGTTCCTCCCCCAGCGCCGTCGCCAGTTCGCCGTAGCGCAGCGGCGCGCTGCGCCCGCCCGCATCGAGGGCGAATTCCACCTCGAGCACGACGGCCGCGGTCGAGTTCTTCAAAATGCTTGTGCGGTAGCCGAATCCCATCGCCTCGGGACCCACCCACTGTTCCTCGCCGCTGCGCCGGTCGAACAGCCGGACGCGGGCGATGGTGTCGGCGACCTCGGCCCCGTAGGCGCCGACGTTCTGCACCGGTGTCGCACCGGCCGAGCCGGGGATGCCCGACAGGCACTCGAGTCCGCCCAGCCCGTACGCCAGCGCGGTGACCACCACGTCGTCCCACGAGGCGCCCGCCTCGGCCCGCACCACGTCGTCGAGCACGGTGATCTCGGTGTTGGCCACCCGCACGACGGTCAGGTCGGTCATGTCGTCGGCGAGGACCACGTTCGACCCGCCCGCCAGCACCAGCGCGTCGGCGTTGTCGGCGCTGCGCAGTGCCGCCACGAGCTCTTCGGTGCTGGTGGCGGTGACCAGCCTGCGGGCCACCGGGCCGATCCGCAGTGTGGTCAACGGCGCCAGCGGCACGTCGCGTTCCTCGGACTGCTGCCCCACGGGCTGTCACGGTAGCCTGGCTGGCTATGCCGCGTTCATTCGACTTGGCCACCGAATACGAGGGCACCGTCGAAGAGGTCCACCGGGCGCTGCGCGACGAGGGGTACTGGCTGTCGCGGCTGACCGATTCCGGCGCCGACGACTATTCGCTGGACGCGCTGACCGCCGGGCCCGACGGCAGCGTCACCGTGAAGACCACGCAGGTGTTGCGCGCCGACCGGCTGCCCGGGATCGTCACCCAGTTCCACCGCGGCGACCTGGCGATCCAGCGCGAGGAGCACTGGGACCCGGTGACGGACGGCCGGGCGACCGGATTCGTCAACGGGGTGATCCTCGGCGCCCCGGTCACCCTGGACGGTGCGATGACGCTGGCGCCGGAACGGGCGGGCGAGGCGTCGAGGCTGACCTGCAAGGCCACCGTCGAGGTGCGCGTCCCGCTGGTCGGCGGCAAGTTGGAGAACCTGATCGGCGGCCAGCTCGTCGACGTGCTGATCGCCGAGCAGCGCTTCACCACGGCGTGGATCGCCGAGAACGCCTGACCCGGGCCATAGACTCGGCCCGTGGGTGCGCCCCTCGGCCAGCTGACCCGCGGCACCACCGGTTACAACCGGCTCCGCCGCAGCGATAGGTGGCTGGTGCACTCGGCTCGGGTGCGCACCGCCGTCGGTTCCGCCACCGACCCGCTGGTAATCGACCTCGGCTACGGCGCCCTGCCGGTCACCACGCTCGAACTCGCCTCGCGATTGCGGTTGATCCGGCCGGACGTGCGGGTGGTGGGCCTGGAGATCCATCCCGAACGGGTCGACGCGGCCCGCTCGTCCGCGACGGCAGGGGTGGACTTCGCGCTCGGCGGCTTCGAGCTGGCCGGCCTGCGCCCCGTCCTGGTCCGCGCCTTCAACGTGCTGCGGCAGTATCCCGTCGAGGCCGTCGCCGAGGCGTGGTCGACGATGCAGCGCAGGCTCGCGCCGGGCGGGCTGATCCTCGACGGGACCTGCGACGAGTTGGGCAGGCGGTGTGCCTGGGTGCTGCTCGACGCCGAGGCGCCGGTCAGCCTGACGCTGGCCTGCGACCCGTTCGCGATCGAGCGGCCCTCCGACCTCGCCGAACGGCTGCCCAAGGTGCTGATCCACCACAACGTGCCGGGGCAGCCGATCCACGGACTGCTGACGGCCGCCGACCGCGCCTGGGCCAGCGTCGCGGGCCACGGCGTCTTCGGGCCGCGGGTGCGCTGGCGCGCGATGCTCGGCCTGCTGCGTGAGGAGGGCGTTCCGGTCGAGCCGCCGCGGCGCCGGATCCGCGACGGGGTGCTCACGGTCCCGTGGGAAACCGTCGCGCCGTTAGGCTGAGTGCATGCGGATCGCCCTGGCACAGATCGCCGCAGGCACCGACCCGGCCGCCAATCTGGAGACGGTCGAGGACCACACCCGCCGCGCCGCCGACGCCGGCGCGGAGCTGGTGCTGTTCCCGGAGGCGACGATGTGCCGCTTCGGCGTGCCGCTGGCGCCCGTCGCCGAACCGCTCGACGGCCCTTGGGCGGACGGTGTCCGCGCCGTCGCCGACCGATCGGGGATCGTGGTGGTCGCGGGCATGTTCACCCCGAGTGGCGACGGCCGGGTCACCAACACACTGATCGGCGCGGGTCCCGGCGTGGACGCGCACTACGACAAGATCCACCTCTACGACGCGTTCGGCTTCCGCGAATCACGCACCGTCGCACCGGGTTCCGAGCCGGTGCTGATCACTGTCGGCGGCCTCGACGTCGGCCTGACCACCTGCTACGACATCCGCTTCCCTGAGCTGTACGTCGAGCTGGCCCGCCGGGGCGCCCAGCTGATCACCGTGCACGCCTCGTGGGGATCCGGACCGGGCAAGGTCGACCAGTGGACGCTGCTGGCGCGGGCCCGCGCGCTCGACACCACCGGATACATCGCGGCCGTCGGCCAGGCATACCCGGGCGACGAGGTGGCCGCCTCCGGACCCACCGGGGTCGGCGCCAGCCTGGTCGCCTCCCCCACCGGCGAAGAGCTGGTCAGCGCGGGTCCCGATCCGCAGCTGCTGCTGGCCGACATCGATCCGGAGATCGCGCAGAAAGCCCGCGACAGCATCGCGGTGTTGCACAACCGCTCGGGCTCGGCTCACTTCGGTAAGGCAGAATCGCTCGGGTGACCGATGACTGGGCCCGCCCTGCCAACCAGCCGCCCGTCCCGCCACCACACCAACCGCCGCCGAATCTGCCGCCGCCGCCCGGCGGTCAGAGCTTCCCGCCGCAGGGCGCGCCGTCGGGTCCGCCGCCCTCCGGCGACGACGAGGGCTCGTCGTTCGGCAGCAAGGTCAAGGGCCTGTTCCGCGATCCGCTGTCGATCGTGCTGGTGGTGGTCATCGTGATCGCGCTGGTGGCCGCCGGCCTGCTCGGCGGCGAGCTGTACGCCCGCAACCGGGCCGACGACGTCGTCTCCCGGGTGGTGTCGTGCATCGTGCAGGACGAGGCGAAGGCGTCGTTCGACCCGCTGCCGCCGTTCCTGCTGCAGCACATGACGGGTCACTACACCAACATCAACATCGAGACGGCGGGCAACCAGATCCGCGAGGCCAAGGGCATGAAGGTGGCCATCGACATCCGCGACGTCCGTCTCGAGGACACCGCCAACTCCGGTGGCTCGGTCGGATCACTCACGGCGAACATCACCTGGGCCGCAGACGGCATCAAACAGACTGTGCAGGATGCCATTCCACTGTTCGGGAGCTTCCTGACCGGCGTCACCACCAACCCGCAGGGCGGCACGATCGAGCTGGAGGGCGCGCTCGGCACCATCACGGCCAAACCGGCGATCGTCGACGGCGGGATCGGGCTGCAGGTGACGAACCTGACCGGACTGGGCTTCACGCTGCCGCGCGAGACGGTGCAACCCGCGCTCGACGCGTTCACCGGCGAGCTGACGAAGAACTACCCGATGAACATCACCGCCCGCAGCGTCGAGGTCACCGACACCGGAGTGACGGCGGTGTTCGCGACGGAGAACGCCCAGATGCCCAAGGGCCAGGAAGACCCCTGCTTCTCCGAGCTCTGACCCGGCGGCGCTGAAGCGGGTCAGTCGAGCGCGTCGAGCACGGCGCGCGTCCCAGACAGGCCCAGCCGCGTCGCACCGGCGTCGAGCATCGCCACCGCGTCCGCCGCGGTGCGGATGCCGCCGCTGGCCTTGACCTCGAGCCGCGGCCCGACCGTCGCGGCCATCAACTCCACGGCGGCCACCGAGGCGCCGCCGCTGGGGTGGAACCCGGTGGACGTCTTCACGAAGTCGGCATCGGCGGCCTCGGCGGCCCGGCACGCCTCCACGAGCGCGTGCTCACCGGCGAGCTCCAGCAGCGCCGCAGACTCGAGGATCACCTTGAGGATGACGCCTTCGCCGACGGCCGCACGCACGGCGGCGATGTCGTCGCGCACCGCGTCGAAGTCGCCCGCGACGGCGGCGCCGACGTCGATCACCATGTCGATCTCGACGGCCCCCGCGGCGGTCGCCAGCACCGCCTCGTGTGCCTTGACGGCGGAGAAGTGCTTGCCCGAGGGGAATCCGACCACCGCGGCGATCACCGGCCCCGGCGCCTGGGCCGACTTCGCGGCGGCCACCATCGTCGGCGACACGCATGCGGCGTACACACCGAGTGCGTCGGCCTCGCGCATCAGCGCGACGACGTCGGCCTCGGTCGCCTGGGGCTTGAGCAGGGTGTGGTCGACGAGTTCGGCCACCGCGTCGCGGGTCCAGGCCATCAGAACGGCTCCAGCGAGCCGCCCGGGTTGCAGCCGGCGGCCATCATCTCCTCGCCGGTCACCTCCGGTCGCCACGGCTCGAGATTCCAGCTCACCTTGCCGGGTTCGACCATCTCGGCGAACTGCCAGTGGCACAGGAATTGTTCACGCAGACCGGGGATCTCGGCATCCGGGGAGAGCGCGAGCACCTCGGCCCACGCCTCGTCCGCCGGCGCGGACGCGGCCTGCCGGGCGGACGGCGTCGGGTACACCCGCAGGCTGGACAGGTCACCCCACTTGGCCCACTCGACGTGGTCGACATACCGCGGACCCGGAACCGGGTCGGCCGCGGCCGTGGGCAGCACGGTGAACGCAGCGGAGACGGTGATGCTGAGGGCCGCCAGCGCGGCGGTGACGACGGGTCGCACGGGTCAGCGCGACTTCCCTTGGATCTCCAGGATCTTGGGCCGCACGTCGACGAGATAGACGCCGGCGGCGCAGGCGCAGATCGCGGCGCCGAACACGTCCTGCAGCAGGAGCAGCAGCAGCACGCTCACGCCCAGGATGGCCAGCCAGACCGGCTTGGTGAGCTTGCCCGCGGCCGGGTAGGCGTCGGTCCGCTGGATCGCCGCGTGCACGAACGAGTAGACGCCCACCACCAGGACGACGAGGACCAGGGCGAAAGAGATGACGCCCGCTAGGTCGGCAAGTATCACCTCACCACCCTAAGCGGGCGCCATCCGTGCGTCGAATTACTTCTGTGTGACCTTCTTGGCCGGGGCCTTCTTGGCCGGGGCCTTCTTGGCCGGGGCCTTCTTGGCGGCAGGCGCCGGAGCGGTCTTCTTGGCCGGGGTGGGGGCCGGCGCCTTGACGGCGGCCTTCTTCACCGGCTCTGAGGCGCCCTCGGCCCGCTTCGGCAGCTCGACGCCCACCAGCTTGGCGGCGCGCTCACCGACGGCGCGGGTCTGCGTTGCCACGTTGCCGAGCGCCTCCTGGGTCAGCTCGACGGCCTGGTCGGTGATTCCCTCGACGCGGTTGGCGGCGTCCTCGAGGGCCGGCTGGCTGCGCAGCCGCTCGAGTGCGGCCTCGCCACGCTCGACCAGCTTCACGTAGGTGGTCTGCGCTGCGTCGGCGTACCCCTCGGCCGCCTTGCGCAGCTCTTCGGTGGTCAGCCGCTCGCGCAGCTCGCCCACCTGTGCGGGGATCTCTTCCTGCAGCTTGTTCAGCCGGGCGCGGCGCTCCTCGAGGCGGCTGTTCGCGTCGGTGCGGGCCTCGCCGGCACGGTCACGCAGGCTGGCCACGATCTCGTTGACGGTGGCGAGCGCCAGGTCGGCGGCGCCCACGGCCGCGAGCAGCGGCGCTTTCAGGTCTTCGATGTCGAGGTTCTGCTGCTGGTTCTTCTCGGCCATGTCGTATTTCCTTTCAGGATCTGTCTTCATTCAGATGTGCGGTTCTCGCGGGCGGATCTGTTCTCAGTCAGTCGTCGGCTCCCCTTCCGCCGGGAGTTCGGCGGCCTCGTTCTGCTCGCAGAACGACGAGTAGATGTCGAGCAGGACCCGCTTCTGCCGCTCGTTGATCGCCGCGTCGTTGACGATGGCGTCGCGGACTTCACTGGT
Organism: Mycobacterium sp. NPDC050041; assembly: GCF_049541695.1. Taxonomy (NCBI): domain Bacteria; kingdom Bacillati; phylum Actinomycetota; class Actinomycetes; order Mycobacteriales; family Mycobacteriaceae; genus Mycobacterium; species Mycobacterium sp. NPDC050041. The sequence continues at coordinate 160,861 of NZ_JBMVDG010000001.1, forward strand.
CTCGCTCGGCTCGAGGATTCCGGCCCGTACGTAGAGCACTTCGGCTGACACCCGCAACGCCTTCGCGATCTGGTTGAGCACGTCGGCGGACGGTTTGCGCAACCCCCGCTCGATCTGACTGAGGTAGGGATTGCTGACGCCGGCCTTTTCGGCCAGTTGCCGCACCGATACCTGGGCCGCTTCGCGCTGGCTCCGGATGAAGCTGCCGATGTCCTGCGCGGCGGTGGTCACGACCGCGGCAAGATTCTCATCCTGCTGCATGGTCCCAGCCCCCTCCGTGCGTCGGGTATCCGATTGGTGTCGGAATCAACCGTACGACGGAGTGCTAACTTTTGCAAGCACTAGCTAGCGCAGGTCAGAAGAGTAGCTGGGCTATCGAGTAGATGGCGAGGCCCGCCAGCGAGCCCACCACGGTGCCGTTGATGCGGATGAATTGCAGGTCGCGGCCGACGTGCAATTCGATCCGGTCGCTGGCCTCCTCGGCGTCCCATCGCTCGATGGTGTCGGTGATGATCGTGGTGATCTCCGCCCCGTATTCGGCGACCAGGTGCTGAGCGCCCCGCACGATCCAGTTGTCGACCTTGCGACGCAGATCGACGTCGTCACGCAGCGACTCGCCGATGCGGATCACCGAATCCGCGATGCGGCTCCGCAACGTCGAGGACGGGTCGTCCACCGACTCGAGGATGATCCGCTTGGCCGCCGTCCACGCCGTCTCGGCCGCCCTGGTCACCTCGTCGCGGGCCATGATCTGCTCTTTGACGTTCTCCGCGCGCTGGATCGTCGCCTCGTCGTGCTGCAGGTCGTTGGCGAACTCGAACAGGAACTTGGTCGCCGACCGCCGCAGCTCGTGGTCGGGATTGCGGCGGACCTTGTCGGTGAAGTCCATCAACTCACGGTGGATCCGGTCGCCCACCAGATGGTCGACCCAGCGCGGTGACCACTGCGGGGAGTCGCGCTCGATGACACGCTCGATGATCTCGCCGGCGTTGAGCGACCACTGGAACGCACGGTCGGCCAGCAGCTGGATCAGCGCCTCCTGCCGCCCCGCGACGAGCAGCTCGTTGAGCACCCGGCCGACCGGCGGCCCCCACTGCGGCTCGGCGACACGCTTGACGATCATCTTGTCCAGCACCTGTTGGACGTCCTCGTCGCGCAACATCTCCACCAGCACCCGCAGCACCGTGGAGGTTTCGCCAGCGACACGGGCGGCGTTGACGGGCTCGGCGAGCCACTTGCCGGTGCGGCTGGCCACGTCGGCGGAGCGCAGCTTGGTCTCGACGTTCTCCGGCGACAGGAAGTTCTCCCGGACGAACATGCCAAGACCCTCGCCGAGCTGGTCCTTCTTGCGCTTGATGATCGCGGTGTGCGGGATCGGGATGCCCAGCGGGTGCTTGAACAGGGCCGTGACGGCGAACCAGTCGGCCAGCGCGCCGACCATGCCGGCCTCCGCGGCGGCCCGCACATAACCCACCCACCCCGGCGCACCCTGGGACTGCGCCCACGTGCACACCAGGAACACGACGGTGGCCCCGAGCAGGAATCCGAGCGCAACGGCCTTCATCCGGCGCAGTGCGCGGCGCCGCTCGGCGTCGGCCGCGGAGTCCGCGCCGGCGAGCGCCTCGGCGAAACTCGCCTTCTGTGCCACCGGTGCCGGTTCGACGTCTGCTCTGTGTGCCACCAATCCATCATGGGCCATGCCGCTCTGTACCCGTCCTGACCGCGCCGATCCCCGACGGCGGGTCGTAGTATCGAGAGGGACTACGGAATGGACTACGGGGATAGTGGCACAGCAGACCCCGCCGGTGGCGGTCAAGACCGATGGACGCAAACGGCGCTGGCATCAGCACAAGGTCGACCGGCGCAATGAACTCGTGGACGGCACCCTCGAGGCGATCCGCCGACGTGGAAGCAATGTCAGCATGGACGAGATCGCCGCGGAGATCGGAGTGTCCAAGACGGTGCTGTACCGCTATTTCGTCGACAAGAACGACCTGACCACCGCGGTGATGATGCGCTTCGCGCAGACCACACTGATCCCGAACATGGCGGCCGCGCTGACGTCGAACATGGACGGCTTCGACCTCACCCGGGAGATCATCCGCGTGTACGTCGAGACGGTCGCCAACGAGCCAGAGCCCTATCGGTTCGTGATGGCCAACAACTCGGCCAGCAAAAACCAGGCGGTCGCGAACAGCGAGCAGATCATCGCCCGCATGTTGGCGGTGATGTTGCGCCGGCGGATGGCCGAGGTGGGGATGGACACCAGCGGCGTCGAGCCGTGGGCGTTCCACACCGTCGGCGGCGTCCAGCTGGCCACCCACTCGTGGATGTCGCATCCGCGGATGACGTCCGACGAACTGATCGACTACCTCACCATGCTGTCCTGGAACGCGCTCTGCGGAATCGTCGAGGTCGGCGGCTCGCTCGAGGTGTTCCGCAGGCAGGCACACCCGTCGCCGATCCTGCCCATCAATCGATGACCGCCGAACCGGAGCTTCCCGACGAGTGGACTCACGAGCCGGGCGACATGCTGGCCTTCCGCCCCGGCTCCAAGGTCGCCGACATCGACACCGACGCGACGCCCGGTTTCGACGGGTCGAAGAGCGACGCGAAATCCCTCCAGTGGGAACGCAACGAGCAGCTGGCCGACCTGCAGGAGCGGTTCTACGCCGGCAGCAAAGGCGGGAGCGACACCCGCTCGGTTCTGTTGGTGCTTCAGGGCATGGACACCGCAGGCAAGGGCGGGATCGTCAAACACGTTGTCGGCGCTGCCAATCCGCAGGGGGTGCGGTACACCAGTTTCGGCAAGCCCTCCGAGGAGGAGCTCGCCCACCACTACCTGTGGCGCATCCGCAGGGCCCTGCCGCCCGCGGGGCACATCGGCGTGTTCGACCGGTCGCACTACGAGGACGTGCTGATCGTGCGGGTGCACGATCTCGTCCCGCCGAACGTGTGGGGCACGCGCTACGACGAGATCAACGCCTTCGAGCGCGAACTCGTCGACGGCGGAGTGACTCTGGTGAAGGTCGCGATGTTCGTCTCACTCGACGAGCAGAAGAAGAGACTGGAGAAGCGTCTCGCACGGCCGGACAAGTATTGGAAGTACAACCCCGCCGACATCGACGAGCGCAAGCTCTGGCCGAAGTACGTGGAGGCCTATCAGGCGATGCTCGACCGCACGTCGACCGACTACGCGCCGTGGCACATCGTGCCCTCCGACCACAAGTGGTACAGCCGCCTCGCGGTCACCGAACTGCTCATCGAAGCGCTGGACGGCCTCGACTTGTCTTGGCCGCCTGCCGATTTCGATGTCGAGGCGGAGAAGCGCCGCCTCACCGAGGTCTAGTTCCCCGAGACTACGGTTGTTGACGGATTTCGGCTGATTTACGGCAAGAACCGTAGTGTCGGCGCGGCATCCCGGCGGCGGCTAGTGCCCGGTCGACGCGTTGCACGACTGCTGGCCTCTCCCACCGCAATTGCCGTCCACTGACCCGCACGATCGTCCAGCCGCGGTGTGCCAGGAACTCCAACCGCTCGATGTCATCGGCGTAGTCGTCGGGGCTGGTGAAGTGTTGCTCACCGTCGTACTCGACACCCACCATCCACTCGGGCCAGCCCATGTCGATCCGGCGCCGAACCCGACCACGCTGATCGGCGACGGGAATCTGCGTCACCGGCCGCGGCATCCCGGACTGCACGAGCAGAATGCGCAACCGGGTCTCCTGCGGTGACTCGGCGCCCGCGTCGACCAGGTCGAGCGCTCGGCGGAGGTGTCGGATCCCGCGGGCTCCCGGGTAGCGCGATGCGACAGCACCCACCGTCGCGACGGGGACGCCGGTCGCATTGAGCAGGGCGTCGATGCGAATCACCGCGCGCTCGAAGGTGAGCCGGCGGCCGAGGTCGTATGCAGTGCGGGCGGCCGTGGTGCACGCCATTCCGTCCACGCGGCGGACTTCGTCGTCGGCGATGATCCCGCTGTGCACGACGATGCCTGCCGGTGAGGGGTATCTGACGCGGGCGAGTTCTGCCGGTTCATCGGCGGGCAACCACTTCGAGCCGAGCACGGCGGCGGCCGAACACCCCGCCACCACCGCAGCGCGACGTGACCAAAGCCATGCGGCGACGGCGCGGTCGAGCGCCGTCAGTTCCAAGTCCCTCGGCGCGTAGACGTCGCGGTGCAGCTTCAGGTATCGGCGGCGCAGGTCGTTGCGGGTCAATTGCCCGGCAGCGATCGCTTCTGACGCCAGCACGACTCCTCGCACACCTGTTAGGCGCGCGAACGGCCGCTTCGGTTCCCTCGAATTACGCCGAAACTACGGTTGTTGACGCATTTCGCGCGAAAACCGTCAACAACCGTAGTGTCGGCGCCAGGAATCAATACGTGTAGAAGCCCCGGCCCGACTTCTTGCCCAGCTGGCCGGCCTCGACCATCCGCTGCAGCAGCGGCGGCGGCCCGTAGAGCGGCTCCTTGAACTCCTCGAACATCGAGTCCGCGATGAGCTTCAGCGTGTCCAGGCCGACGAGGTCCGACAGCTTCAGCGGGCCCATCGGGTGCGACAGCCCGGCGACGACGGCGGTGTCGATGTCCTCGACGGTGGCGACGCCGGCCTCGGCCATCCGGATCGCCGACAGCAGGTAGGGCACCAGCAGCGCGTTGACGACGAAGCCCGACCGGTCGGTGCAGCGCACCACCTTCTTGCCGAGCGTCTCACCCGCGAACTGCTCGACGCGCGCCAGCGCCTCGTCGGTCGTGACGAGCGTCGGCACCAGTTCGACCAGCGGCAGCACCGGCACCGGGTTGAAGAAGTGCAGACCCAGCACACGGCTGGGGTTCTTGGTGGCCGCGGCGATCTTCATGATCGGGATGCTCGACGTGTTCGACGCCAGCACGGCATCGGGATCGGTGATGGCCTCGTCGAGCTGCGCGAAGACCTTCGCCTTGACGGCCGCATCCTCGACGATGGCCTCGACCACCAGCTGGCGGTCGGCCAGGTCGGCGATGTCGGTGGCGACGCTCAACCGCGCGAGCGCCTCGTCGCGTTCGGTTTCGGTCAGCTTGCCCCTGCTGACACCGCGCTCCAGCGACGAGACGATGCGCCCGCGACCCGCCTCGGCAAGCGCCTCGGTGGGCTCGTAGATGCGGACGTCCACACCCGCGCGCAACGACACCTCGGCAATGCCCGCACCCATCTGTCCGGCGCCGACGACGCCTACCCGCTCAATGCTCACTGCCACTCCTCACAGCATCAGGCCCCGCCCGAGAACACGGACGGGGCCTGACGCTATCAACTGACTCCTAGTGGAACTGGCCCTCTTCGGTCGAGCCGGTCAGCGCCGTGGTCGAGCTGGTCGGGTCCACGGTGGTGGCGATCCGGTCGAAGTAGCCGGCGCCGACCTCGCGCTGGTGCTTCGTCGCGGTGTAGCCGCGCTCCTCGGCGGCGAACTCGCGCTCCTGCAGCTCGACGTAGGCGCTCATCTGGTTGCGGGCGTAGCCGTAGGCCAGATCGAACATCGAGTAGTTCAGGGCGTGGAAGCCGGCGAGGGTGATGAACTGGAACTTGAAGCCCATCGCACCGAGCTCCTTCTGGAACTTCGCGATGGTCGAGTCGTCCAGGTGCTTCTTCCAGTTGAACGACGGCGAGCAGTTGTAGGACAGCATCTGGTCGGGGAACTCCGACTTGACGCCCTCGGCGAACTTGCGGGCCAGCTCGAGGTCCGGCGTGCCGGTCTCCATCCAGATCAGGTCGGAGTACGGCGCGTAGGCCTTGGCGCGGGCGATGCAGGGCTCCAGGCCGTTCTTGACCCGGTAGAAGCCTTCCTTCGTCCGTTCACCGGTGATGAACGGCTGATCGCGCTCGTCGACGTCGGAGGTGATCAGCGTGGCCGCCTCCGCGTCGGTGCGGGCGATGACCAGGGTCGGCACGTCGGCCACGTCGGCGGCCAGGCGCGCAGAGGTCAGGGTGCGGATGTGCTGCTGGGTGGGGATCAGCACCTTGCCACCGAGGTGGCCGCACTTCTTCTCCGACGCCAGCTGGTCCTCCCAGTGCGAACCGGCGACACCGGCGGCGATCATGGCCTTCTGCAGCTCGTAGACGTTCAGCGCGCCACCGAAGCCGGCCTCGCCGTCGGCGACGATCGGGGCCAGCCAGTTCTCGATCGAGGTGTCGCCCTCGACCTTGGCGATCTGGTCGGCGCGCATCAGTGCGTTGTTGATCCGGCGGACCACCTGCGGCACCGAGTTGGCCGGGTAGAGGCTCTGGTCGGGGTAGGTGTGGCCGGACAGGTTGGCGTCACCGGCGACCTGCCACCCCGAGAGGTAGATGGCCTTCAGCCCGGCACGAACCTGCTGGACGGCCATGTTGCCGGTCAGGGCGCCGAGCGCGTTGACGTACTCGAGGTCGTGCAGCTGGCTCCACAGCACCTCGGCGCCGCGACGGGCGAGGGTGTTCTCCTCGACGACGCTGCCCTGCAGCGCGACGACGTCCTCGGCGCTGTACTCGCGGGTGATGCCCTTCCACCGGGGGTTGGTGTCCCAGTCCTGCTTGATCTGCTCGGGTGATTTCGGGGTGCCAACGGTCGACATCGACTGCTCCTTCGTAAGTCTTGAATCGCTGCGGTGTGGCCGACTTTCCCGGCTTGCTAACACTCGAACGACTTCGCGGCTGTGCTCCTACGAGGATGCCTCAAGATATAAGTGCAGGTCCACCCGTTTTGCTTGCCAAGTTTCGCCAACACTCGCGGATATCCTGTGAAGATTGCGAAGGCGGTTCGCAGCTGTACCGGTTCAGATCCTACTGATCGGTAACCTGTTTTCGCTGGTCAGTACGCCCGTACTGTTAAACGGGCGTGACTACAGCGTGAAGAGCGAAGCGATCGCTTTCGTCTCGTCGCCGACCGCGGATGTGAGCGTTGTAACAGTCCGATCCGTCAGCTCCGCACCGAACTTGTCGGTCGAACCGGGCGGGTGGACGTGGGAGATGATCTCCAGTTTGTCGCCGAGGGCCACCGGGAGATCGTGCTCGATGGTGGCCCGCAGCGGCTTCTCCAGCAGCTCGGGGTGACTGAACAGGTAGTCCTCGACCACCGACCAGTACACCGAGTTGTTCATGTGGTCGAAGATGTCGATGTCCGAGACACGCACCGGGCATTCGCGGATCTCGGCGGCGTCCTCACGGGCGCCCGCGCTCAGGTAGGCCTTCCAGCGCAGCCGGTTCACATCGGTGGTGCGCTGCAACCCGGCGATGAAGTCGTCCGAGATGCGCGCCGGGCCCTGCGTCTCGCGATTGATGTTGATCCAGAACGCCTCGGACTCCATCAACCCGCCCTTGCGCCCGTCGATGCGCACCCGCATCTCGCACCACCGGTTCGACGTGCCCGAGCACCAGCGGCGCAACCGCATCATGTCCTGGAACTCGATGGGACGGATCAGGTCGATCATGGTGCGACGCACGATCCAGAGCGGGTGGGTCTCCTCGAAGCCCAGTTCGCGCAAATGATCGGAGCCGATGTCCTGGATGTGACGGGTCGCGGCGTCGAATTTCAGCCGGCCGGCGCGGTCGACGTCGGCGACGCGCAGCGGCCACCCGGTGTCGAACACGTCGGGGTGAGGGTCGGGCACCGGCATCATCGTCTTTGCCAGGCCGGCGCCTGCCGCTGCCTGCGTGCCGCTCACGTTCACCCTCCCAGGTCGTTACCCGGCCGGATCATGCCAGGCGACCCGATCCTCCCACAGCGGCCGTCCTGCGAACGCTGCGAAGCGGTCCTTCACACGTTGTTACGCTGGTCAGCATGGCCAAGACCTTCGTCGGCTCGCGCGTGCGGCAGCTGCGCAGCGAGCGGGGGTACAGCCAGGCGGCGCTGGCGCAGAAGCTCGACATCTCGCCGAGCTACCTGAACCAGATCGAGCACGACGTCCGGCCGCTGACCGTGGCCGTGCTGCTGCGGATCACCGAGGTCTTCGGCGTCGACGCCACCTTCTTCGCCTCGCAGGACGACACCCGGCTCGTCGCCGAACTGCGCGAGCTGACGATGGACCGCGACCTCGGCGTCGAGGTCGACGTCGCCGAGATAGCCGATGTCGTCGCCGCACACCCGACCCTCGCGCGCGCCATGGTCAACCTACACCGGCGCTACCGGCTGACCACCGCACAGCTCGCCGCGGTGACGGAGGAGCGGTTCGGCAATGCCGGCATGGGAGGCAGCGGGTCCGGCTCGATCACCATGCCCCATGAAGAGGTGCGCGACTACTTCTACGACCGGCAGAACTATCTGGACGAACTCGACACCGCCGCCGAGGACCTCACCATCCGGCTGCGCATGCACCGCGCCGAACTGGCCCGCGAACTGTCCGACCGCCTGACCGCCGTGCACGGGGTGCGGATCGTGCGGCGCAACGACCTCGGTGAGAACGTCATGCACCGGTTCGACACCGCGACGAAGACCCTCGAGATCGGCGGGCACCTCTCGTCGGGCCAGGTGGTGTTCAAACTCGCCGCCGAACTCGGCTACCTGGAATTCGGCGACCTCATCGACAAGCTCGTCGAGGAGGGCACCTTCACCAGCGACGAGTCCCGCACGCTGGCCCGCCTCGGGCTCGCCAACTACTTCGCGGCGGCGACGGTGTTGCCGTATCAGCAGTTTCACCATGTGGCGGAGAACTTCCGCTACGACGTCGAACGGCTCTCTGCCTTCTACGCGGTCAGCTACGAGACCATCGCACACCGGCTGTCGACACTGCAGCGGCCGTCGATGCGCGGCGTCCCGCTGTCGTTCGTGCGTGTCGACCGCGCGGGCAACATGTCGAAACGGCAGTCCGCCACAGGTTTTCACTTCTCCTCGAGCGGTGGCACCTGCCCGCTGTGGAACGTCTACGAGACGTTCGCCAATCCGGGCAAGATCCTGGTGCAGATCGCGCAGATGCCCGACGGGCGCGACTACATGTGGGTGGCCCGCACGGTGGAACGGCGCGCGGCGCGCTACGGGCAGCCCGGCAAGACCTTCGCGATCGGTCTGGGTTGCGAACTGCGGCATGCCCACCGGCTCGTCTACTCCGAGGGGCTCGATCTGTCCGGCGACGCCTCGGTCGCCACGCCGATCGGCGCGGGGTGCCGGGTGTGCGAGCGGGACAACTGCCCGCAGCGGGCCTTCCCGGCGCTCGGCCGTGCGCTGGATCTCGACGAGCACCGCTCGACGGTGACGCCGTATCTGGTGAAGCAGTCGTGATTCGTCACCAGAGCCCGGGTCCCCGCGGTCACAACCTGTGCCAGACTCGATGAGGTGAGTTCCGTAGAGCCTGCGCGCATCGAGCCCGGCGGTTTCCGCGAACTGGGTCCGCTCAACTGGGCCATCGCCAAGGCGGGCGCCCGCTCGATCCGCGCCCCGCGGTTCAGCCTCTTCAACGTGCTCGGCCAGCACCGCCTGCTGTTCCTGGCCTGGCTGCCCTACAGCGGTGTGCTGCTCGGCCCGCTCGGCAAGCTCACCCGCCGTGACGCCGAGACGGTGATCCTGCGCGTCGGCCACCTCCGCGACTGCGAGTACGAGTTGCAGCAGCACCGCAGGCTGGCCCGCAGCCGCGGTGTGGACGCCGCGACGCAGGCCCGGATCTTCGACGGCCCGGACGCCGACGGCCTCACCGACCGGCAGCGGGTGCTGATCACCGCCACCGACGAGTTCGTCGTCACCCGCGGCGTCTCACCGGAGACGTGGAAGGCGCTGGCCAAGCACCTGACCAAACAGCAGCTGATCGAATTCTGCATGCTCGCAGCGCAATACGACGGCCTGGCGGCGACCATCAGCACGTTGCAGGTGCCACTCGACTTCCCGGACTGACCACTACAGGTAGGTCACGCCGAGCACGATGATCGAGAACAGCACCGGCGCCGCGGGCAGGCACCACAGGAATGCCGCCCACACGTGCGACTTGCGTTGATAGTGGCGCCATCCCAGCACCCCCGCCGCGACACCGAGCAGCAGCGACACCGCCGCCACCAGCAGCACCCAGAAGCTGATGTCGGAGGTGCTGGTGGCCAGCGAGATGCCGATCAGCCACAGGACGTGGCCGATCACCAACCCGCCGATACCGGCGACGAGCTCGTTTCTCAAAAGTTGATCATGTGGCCGGTGAGGCCGTGGAAGCACTCCTGCAACGCCTCCGACATCGTCGGGTGGGTGTGCACGTTGCGGGCGAGCTCGGTGGCCGTCAGGTCCCACTTCTGCGCCAGCGTGAGCTCGGGCAGCAGTTCGGAGACGTCGTGGCCGATGAGGTGCCCGCCGATCAGCTCGCCGTACTTCGCGTCCGCGATCAGCTTGACGAAGCCGCTCGGGTCACCCATCCCGTGTGCCTTGGCGTTGGCGGTGAACGGGAACTTCGCCACGACGACGTCGTAGCCCTCGTCGCGGGCCTGCTCCTCGGTGAGCCCGAAGCTGGCCACCTGGGGCTGACAGAACGTCGCGCGCGGCATCATCCGGTAGTCGCCCAGCGGCAGCGTCTCCGCGCCGGCGATGGTCTCGGCCGCCACCACGCCCATCGCCTCGGCGACGTGCGCCAGCTGCAGCTTGCCCGTCACGTCGCCGATCGCGTAGACGTGCGGCTTGTTGGTGCGCATGTAGTCGTCGATGCCGATGCCGCCGCGCTCGGTGAGTTCCACCCCGGCCTTGTCGAGGTCGTAGCCCTCGACGTTCGGGACGAACCCGATGGCCTGCAGCACCTTCTCGGCCTTGATCTCCTGCGACTTGCCGTCCTTGCTGACGGTGACGGTGACCTCTTTGCCGTCGTCGTCGATCGACTCGACCTTGGTGCCGGTGAGGATCTTGACGCCGAGCTTCTTGAACTGCTTCTCGATCTCCTTGGAGACCTCGGCGTCCTCGTTGGGCAGCGCCCGCGGCAGGAACTCGACGATGGTGACCTCGGTGCCGTAGTTCTTCATCACGTAGGCGAACTCCATGCCGATCGCGCCCGCGCCGGCGATGACGATCGACTTCGGCAGCTCACGGTCCATGATCTGCTCTTCGTAGGTGACGACGTTCTCCGACAGCTTCGTGCCGGGCACCAGCTTGGTGTGCGCGCCGGTGGCGATGATGATGTTGTCGAACGTCACTTCCTCGGTGCCACCGTCGTTCAGGTCGACCGACAGCGTGTGGTCGTCCTTGAACTTCCCGTAGCCCTGGATCTCGGTGATCTTGTTCTTCTTCATCAGGAAGTGCACACCGGTGACGCGGCCGTCGGCGACCTTGCGGCTGCGGTCGTAGGCGACGCCGTAGTCGAACGTCGCCTCCCCGCTGATGCCGAAGGTCTTGGCCTCCTTGGTGAAGATGTGGGACAGCTCGGCGTTGCGCAGCAACGCTTTCGACGGGATGCAGCCGACGTTGAGGCACACCCCGCCCCAGTACTTGGGTTCGACAACGGCGGTGTTCAGCCCCAGTTGGGCGGCGCGGATGGCCGCGACGTACCCGCCGGGACCGGCTCCGAGGACGACGACGTCATAGTGGGTCACGCCTACCAGCCTAGTGGGCCGACGGCGTGCGCTACCGGGCGATCCAGCCGAACACGTAGCCGCCGTAGAGCACGGCCGCAGCGGCCGTCGACGCGAGCGGCGCCGACATCAGCCCGATGGCCATCGCCGCCACCTTCGGCCGGTGCTGGACCATCGCCGCCAGCAGCCCCGCCACGGTGCACGCCACCAGGTACACCAGCACCGCGAAGACCGGCCACCGCTTGGTCAGGTCGGGATCGATGTACCACCACTGGTACAGGCCGACGCCGACCCCGGCCGCGAGCACCCACACCCCCGCCACGACGAGGGCGAACATCCACCGCTTGACGAACTGGTAGGAGCCCGGCACGACGAGGGGCTGAGCGGCGACCACGGCTTCGGGCATCGGCTCGGACGGCACGTCCTCGAACGCGACGGGCGGCGCGTAGTCGGGCGTCGGCGCGAGCACCGGTTCGGGTTCGGCGGCTGGCTTGACCGGGTCACGCAGTGCCTCGAACCCGCCGGTGTCGAAGGTCGGCAGGTACGGCGAGGTGTTGTCGCTGGTCCGCTCTTCTGTCTTCTCAGGCACCGCTCACCACCTGGGTCAATGTCAGGACTCCGAACCACCCGGGCGCGATGGCGACGATGAACGCCCCCATCGTGGTCACCCAGCGTTGCGCCGACAACAGGATGGCGAGCATGCCGATGGTTCCGGGCACGCCGACGACCAGGCCGATCACCAGGTCCGGCCGGACGCTGGCGTCGACGAGCAGGATCGTCGTCACCCCGGCGAGCAGGCCCACCGCGGCGCCGACCAGCATCGCGCCGGTCAGCAGCCAGGCCCTGGGAAGGGGGATCACGATGGGAAACGATAAGCGCCGAAAACCGTGTCAGCGCTGAACCTGCGCGGCGCGCCCAGGTAACGGACATGCATCCGATTCGACACGGCCGGTCTCGGAAACGACGTGGGTGCCGTCCGCCTGCGGGCGCTCGCCGGCCTCGTACCGGGCGCCGGTGATCGGCGGATCCGCGGCGAGCGCCGCGTTCTCCTCGTCGGTGTAGGCCCGACCCCGGCTGAGGAACCGCTTGCCCTCCGGCGCCTCGAGGCTGAAGCCGCCACCGCGGCCCGGCACCACGTCGATCACCAGCTGGGTGTGCTTCCACGTCTCGAACTGCGGCCCCGAGATCCACACCGGGACGCCCGCCTCGCCGACGTCGAGCACGGCGAGCAGGACGTCGCGGTCGCCGACGATGAAGTCGCCGTCGGGGTAACACATCGGCGACGAGCCGTCGCAGCAGCCGCCGGACTGGTGGAACATCAGCGCGCCGTAGCGGGCCTGCAGCGTCTCGAGCAGGTCGGCGGCGGCGCGGGTGATCAGCGCCCTGTGCGGGCGAACGCTCGTCATGGTCCTCGTTTCCTCGCGCGAGCGCTCGTCAGAAGAACCCCTGGGCCTTGTCGCTGTAGGACACCAGCAGGTTCTTCGTCTGCTGGTAGTGGTCGAGCATCATCTTGTGGTTCTCCCGGCCGATGCCGGACTGCTTGTAACCGCCGAACGCCGCGTGCGCGGGATAGACGTGATAGCAGTTCGTCCACACCCGGCCGGCCTTGATGTCGCGCCCGGCGCGGTAGGCGGTGTTGCCGTCGCGGCTCCACACGCCGGCGCCCAGGCCGTAGAGGGTGTCGTTGGCGATGCGGATGGCGTCGTCGTAGCCGTCGAACGACGTGACCGCGACGACGGGCCCGAAGATCTCCTCCTGGAAGATCCGCATGGCGTTGTCACCGGCGAAGATCGTCGGCTGCACGTAGTAGCCGCCGTTGAGGTCGCCACCGAGGTCGGCGCGCTCGCCGCCGGTGACCACCCGGGCGCCTTCGGAGCGGCCGATCTCGATGTAGGACAGGATCTTCTCCAGCTGGTCGTTGGAGGCCTGGCTGCCGATCATCGTCTCGGTGTCCAGTGGGTCGCCCTGGCGCACGGCCTTGGTCCGGATCGCGGCCAGCTCGAGGAACTCGTCGTAGATGTCGGCCTGCACCAGGCTGCGCGACGGGCAGGTGCACACCTCGCCCTGGTTGAGCGCGAACATCGTGAAGCCCTCGAGCGCCTTGTCCTGGTAGTCGTCGGCGGCGGCCATCACGTCGGAGAAGAAGATGTTCGGGCTCTTCCCGCCGAGCTCGAGCGTCACCGGGATGAGGTTCTGCGACGCGTACTGCATGATCAGCCGTCCGGTGGTGGTCTCGCCGGTGAACGCGATCTTGGCGATCCGGTTCGACGACGCCAGCGGCTTGCCCGCCTCGAAGCCGAAGCCGTTGACCACGTTGAGCACCCCGGCGGGCAGCAGGTCGCCGATCAGTGACATCAGGTAGAGGATCGACGCCGGTGTCTGCTCGGCGGGCTTGAGCACGACGGCGTTGCCCGCGGCCAGGGCGGGCGCCAGCTTCCAGGTGGCCATCAGGATCGGGAAATTCCAGGGGATGATCTGGCCGACGACGCCGAGTGGTTCGTGGAAGTGGTAGGCGACGGTGTCGTCGTCGATCTGGGACAGCGACCCCTCCTGAGCGCGGATCGCCCCCGCGAAGTACCGGAAGTGGTCGACGGCCAGCGGGATGTCGGCGTTGAGCGTCTCGCGAATCGGCTTGCCGTTGTCCCACGACTCGGCCAGCGCCAGCGACTCCAGATTCGCCTCGATGCGGTCGGCGATCTTGTTCAGGATCACCGCGCGCTCGGCGGGCGAGGTCTTGCCCCAGGCCGGTGCGGCGGCGTGCGCGGCGTCGAGGGCCTTATCGATGTCGGCCTCGGTCGAGCGCGGGATCTCGCAGAACGCCTGCCCGGTGACCGGCGTCGGGTTCTCGAAGTACTCCCCGCCGGCCGGCGCCACCCACTCACCGCCGATGAAGTTGGCGTACCGCGACTCGAACGACATCAGCGCGTCGCCGGAGCCTGGGCGGGCATAGGTGGTCATGGGTGCCTCCCTCGATCAGCGGTGTAACTGAGGTCACAGTACGCTCGCCGCCACAATGAATTCCATGGCTTCTGAACAGCGCTCGCACCACGCGACCACCGCAGCCGATCCGCATCTGTGGCTCGAAGACGTCACCGGGGACGACGCGCTGGGCTGGGTGCGCGCGCACAACGAGCCCACGCTCGCCGGCCTGGCCGGGGAGCGCTTCGAGCAGATGCGCGCCGAGGCGCTGGAGGTGCTCGACACCGACGCCCGCATCCCCTACGTGCGGCGCCGCGGCGAGTACCTGTACAACTTCTGGCGCGACGCGGCCAACCCGCGCGGGCTGTGGCGGCGCACCACCCTGGACAGCTACCGCGGCGAGAACCCCGACTGGGACGTCGTCATCGACGTCGACGAGCTGGCGCGCGCCGACGACGAGAACTGGGTGTGGGCGGGCGCCGACGTCATCGAGCCCGAGCACACGCTGGCCCTGGTCAGCCTCTCCCGGGGCGGATCGGATGCCGCGATCGTCCGCGAGTTCGACATGCGGACACGGACATTCGTCGACGGCGGATTCGAACTGCCGGAGGCGAAGACCCAGATCGACTGGGTCGACGAGGACACCGTGCTGGTCGGCACCGACTTCGGCAACGGCTCACTGACCGACTCGGGCTATCCGAGGCTGGTCAAGCGGTGGCGCCGCGGTCAGCCCCTTGCCGACGCCGAGACGTTGTTCAGCGGCGAGCCGAGTGATGTCGTCGTGGCCGCATACACCTCTCGCACAACGGGATTCGAGCGAACCATGCTGCGGCGAGCGGTCGACTTCTACAACGACGAAGTCCATGAACTGCGCGGCGACGAGCTCATCCGGCTCGACGCCCCGACCGACGCCACCGTCTCGGCGCACCGCGAATGGCTGCTCATCGAGTTGCGGACCGACTGGAGCACCGGTGGCGCCGAGTACCGCGCCGGCTCCCTGCTGGCCGCCGACTACGAGCGATTCCTCTCCGGCACAGCGCAACTGCAGGTGGTGTTCGAACCGGACGAGCACACCTGCCTGCACCACTACACGTGGACCCGCGACCGGTTGCTGCTCGTGACGCTGGCCGACGTGGCGAGCCGGGTGCAGGTGGTGACGCCGGGCAGCTGGTCTGCCGAACCGGTGCCCGGGATTCCGGAGAACACCAACACCGTGGTGGTGGCCGCCGACCGCGACGGTGACGAGATCTTCCTGGACTCCAGCGGTTTCGACACGCCGTCACGGCTGCTGCACGGCACCGCGGGCAGTGAGCCGACCGAGATCAAGCGGGCGCCGTCGTTCTTCGACGCCGCCGACCTCGAGGTCAGCCAGCACTTCGCCACCTCGGACGACGGCACCCGGGTGCCCTACTTCGTCGTCGGGCACCGGCACAGCCAGGCGCCGGGACCGGTGCTGCTGGGCGGTTACGGCGGCTTCGAGGTGTCCCGTACGCCGGGGTACGACGGGGTGCTCGGCCGGTTGTGGCTGTCACGCGGCGGCACCTATGTGCTGGCGAACATCCGCGGTGGCGGGGAGTACGGCCCGGGCTGGCACACACAGGCGATGCGCGAGGGACGCCACCTCGTGTACGAGGACTTCGCGGCGGTGGCCGCGGATCTGGTAGACCGCGGCGTGACCACGGTCGAACAATTGGGCGCCCAGGGCGGCAGCAACGGCGGCCTGCTGATGGGCGTGATGCTGACGAAGTATCCTGAGCTGTTCGGCGCCCTGGTGTGCAGCGTGCCCCTGCTGGACATGAAGCGGTTCCACCTGCTGCTGGCGGGCGCGTCCTGGATGGCCGAGTACGGCGACCCGGACAACCCCGACGATTGGGCGTTCATCTCGGAATACTCTCCCTATCAGAACATCTCGGCCGATCGGCGCTATCCGCCGGTGCTGATCACCACGTCGACACGCGACGACCGGGTGCACCCCGGACATGCCCGCAAGATGACCGCGGCGCTCGAGGCGGCCGGCCAGCCGGTGCAGTACTACGAGAACATCGAGGGCGGCCACGGCGGAGCGGCCGACAATTCTCAGGCCGCGTTCCGGTCGGCGTTGATCTACGAGTTTTTGCACCGGAAGTTGAACGCGTAGCGGTGTAACGGATGGCGGGTCGCGCGGCACTCAGTCGTATCACCGATCCGACGTCAGGAGCCGCACATGATCACCATCCACGACCACGAGCGGGCGGGGGCGGTGCTGATCCGCTACAGCCTCGTCCTCGTCATCGGCTGGCTCGGCCTGATGAAGTTCACCACCTACGAGGCCAAGGGCATCGAACCGCTGGTCGCCAGCAGCCCGCTGATGAGCTGGGTGTACGACATCTTCTCGGTCACGACGTTCTCGGCGCTGCTCGGCGTCGTTGAGGTGACGGCCGCGGTGCTGCTGGCGGTCAAGCCGCTGTGGCCCCGCGCTTCGGCCCTCGGCAGTGTGATCGCCATCGGCCTGTTCCTCGCCACCCTGAGCTTCCTGTTCACCCTGCCCGACGCGTTCGCGGCGGAGGAGGGCGGCTTCCCGATGCTCACGCTCAGCGGTGGGTTCCTCGTCAAGGACGTCGTCCTGATCGCCGTCTCGGTGTGGACGCTGGCCGATGCGCTGAAGTCGGCCGAGAACGGCCGTCGCAGAGCTACTCTCGCGACGAGATGACCACCGCCACCGGCGATGAAGCGGCCCTCGTCGCCTCCCTACGGGGCGGCGACGAGGCCGCCTTCGCGCGACTGGTGGATCTGCACACGCCGGCCATGCTGCGGGTGGCGCGCGGGTACGTCCACACCCATGAGCAGGCCGAAGACGTGGTGCAGGAGACGTGGATCGCCCTGCTGAAGGGCATTGCGGGATTCGAGGGACGATCGTCGGTGCGCACCTGGCTGTTCACGGTGCTGATCAACATCGCCAAGTCCAGGGCGGTCCGCGAGCGGCGCGACGGCGACCTGCAGATCATGGCGTTCACCGACGGCACCGTGGACCCCGCACGGTTCCGCGACGCCGGTGACGCATGGCCGGGACACTGGCGCACCGATGCCGCACCCGCGCCTTTTCCCGACACCCCGGAGGGGTCGGTGCTGGGCGACGAACTGGTGGCGGTGGCGCGCCGCGAACTGGACAAGCTGCCGGAGCGGCAGCGGCAGGTGGTCACCATGCGCGACCTGCTCGACCTCGACTCGGCCGAGGTGAGCGAACTGCTCGGCATCACGACGGGCAACCAGCGGGTGCTGCTGCACCGCGGCCGCGCGGCAGTCCGGCAGGCGCTCGAACACTATGTGCGCGACGACGCGCTCGACAAAGACGGTGAGGACCAGCGATGACCGGAGACATGGACTGCAACGAACTCGTCGAACTGGTGACCGCCTACCTCGACGGCTCGCTGGACCCCGACACCCGGGCCCGCTTCGACGTGCACCTGGTCGAATGCGACGGCTGCGAGCACTACCTGCAGCAGTTCCGCGCCACCGTCGACACCCTCGGCCGAATCGGTGACGACGCCATCGATCCGGTGTTCCGGGACCGGCTGCTCGACGCGTTCCGCGACTGGCGGTGAGTCAGGCGCGCTCCCCTGCCACACTGCAGCCATGCCCGACTTCGAGACCCTGCTCTACACCGTCGCCGCGCCGATCGCCACGATCACCCTGAACCGGCCCGACCAGCTCAACACGATCGTGCCGCCGATGCCCGACGAGATCGAGACCGCGATCGGCCTGGCCGAACGCGACCCGGCGGTCAAGGTGATCGTGTTGCGCGGCGCGGGCCGGGCATTCTCCGGCGGCTACGACTTCGGCGGCGGCTTCGGTCAGTGGGGCGAGGCGATGAACACCGACGGCCGATGGGATCCGGGCAAGGACTTCGCGATGGTCAGCTCTCGCGAGACCGGCCCGACGCAGAAGTTCATGGCCATCTGGCGGGCGTCCAAGCCGGTGATCGCCCAGGTGCACGGCTGGTGTGTGGGCGGCGCGAGTGACTACGCCCTGTGCGCCGACCTCGTCATCGCCAGTGAGGACGCTGTCATCGGCACTCCCTACAGCCGGATGTGGGGCGCGTACCTCACCGGCATGTGGCTCTACCGGCTGAGCCTGGCGAAGGTGAAGTGGCATTCGCTGACCGGTGAGCCGCTCACCGGACGGGAGGCCGCGGACGTGGAGTTGATCAACGAGGCGGTGCCGTTCGAGCGGCTCGAGGCCCGCGTCGCCGAGAT
Organism: Mycobacterium sp. NPDC050041; assembly: GCF_049541695.1. Classification (NCBI taxonomy): domain Bacteria; kingdom Bacillati; phylum Actinomycetota; class Actinomycetes; order Mycobacteriales; family Mycobacteriaceae; genus Mycobacterium; species Mycobacterium sp. NPDC050041. The sequence goes on from NZ_JBMVDG010000001.1 coordinate 179,486, forward strand.
CGCCGGGCGGCTCGCCGCCATCCCGCTGTCGCAGTTGCAGGCTCAGAAACTCATCGTCAACCAGGCGTACGAGAACATGGGGCTGGCGTCCACCCAGACGCTCGGCGGCATCCTCGACGGGCTGATGCGCAACACCCCCGACGCCCTCGACTTCATCGGCACCGCTTCCGATCAGGGTGTGCGGGCCGCGGTCGAGCGCCGTGACGGACCATGGGGTGACTACAGCCAGGCGCCGCCGGAGCGCAGGCCGGATCCGTCACACGTGATCGAACCCTGAACGCCGTTCGCGACCGCGCAGCCCGCCGAGCATCGCCACCACCACACCGGCCGCCACCAGCGCGCCGCCCGCGGCCAGGGTCAGGTTGAACCAATGGTGCAGGCTGTCCTCGGCGTGGCCGACCATCGCGTCGGCGATCAGCCGGATGTCACCGGTGGTGTTGCCGAGCGCGCCGTCGACACGTCCGCGGGCGACCTCCAGTGCGGCCCAGCCCGCGGCACCCACCAGCAGCGCCGATACGCCCAGTGCGGCAACGGCTTTGCCGCGCGACCGGGCGGCGGCCAGGGTCAGCAGCGCGAACACCCCGGCCAGCACCGCCGAGCCGACGGCGGCCCACGGCGTCCACGTGGCCAGCGGCCGCAGCTTGCCCGGCCGCAGCTCCGCCGACGGGACGGTGATCGGCACCTCGAGCGTCTCGGGCACGCCGAGGTTGAGGTCGCCCAGCGTCGCACGAAACGACGAATCCGAGAGCATCGGCGCTACGTCGATCAGCCACTGGTTCTGCTGACCGCCGGGCTGCGCCGAGTCGGTGAACACGTAGCGGTGCGCGATGCGGTTGGCCTGCGCGAACTGGCCGGGGAAGCCGGCGTTGCCGGTGTAGGACGTGGCGACCTTGCGGACCAGGGCGGCGTTGAGATCCCCATATCCGTTGTCGCCGGCCAGGTCGAGGATCTGGGTGGTCAACGCGGCGGCGACCGCCTGCTGCAGCGAGGGATCCTCGGCGGCCGAGGCGGCGAATCCGGCGTAGCCGTCCTCGCTGACCACGGTCGTCTGGGCCCACGCGGTCGGGACCGCCACCGCGAGGGCTGCCGTCGTGACGAGCCACAGCAGCACCGTCATGACGAATCGCACGCCTCGGGCCTTCCCACGTCGGTGAGGGACCGCGAGGGATTCAGTCTGTCAGCGCCCGTCCCACGATCAGCGGGTCCGCACGGCCGACCACCTCGTGGTCCTTGTTGTCGTAGTCGAACTTACCGAGCACGTGCCGCATGGCGTTGATCCGGGCGCGCTTCTTGTCGTTGCTCTTGACCACGATCCACGGGGCGACCTCGGTGTCGGTGAGCCCGAACATGTCCTCTTTGGCTTGCGTGTAGTCGTCCCACTTGTCCAGCGACGCCAGGTCCGTCGGCGACAGCTTCCACTGCCGCACCGGGTCGACCTGCCGGATCGTGAAGCGGGTGAGCTGTTCGCTCTGGGTGACCGAGAACCACAGTTTGGTCAGGCTGATGCCGTCGTTCACCAGCATCTGCTCGAAAAGCGGTGCCTGCCTGATGAACTCGGCGTGCTGCTCGGCCGAGCAGTAACCCATCACGCGTTCGACGCCTGCGCGGTTGTACCAGGACCGGTCGAACATCACCATCTCCCCTGCGGCGGGCAGATGGGGTACGTAGCGCTGGAAGTACCACTGCGTCTGTTCGCGCTCGGTCGGCTTCTCCAGCGCCACCACCCGCGCGCCGCGGGGATTGAGGTGCTCCATGAAGCGCTTGATGGTGCCGCCCTTGCCCGCCGCGTCGCGACCCTCGAACACGATGACGTGCCGGAGACCGTTGGCCTGGCTCCACTTCTGCAGCTTGAGCAGTTCGATCTGCAGCAGCCGCTTCTGCTGCTCGTACTCCTCGCGGCTCATCCGCTCGTCGTACGGGTAGTTCTCCCGCCACGTGTCGACGGGCCGTCCGCCGGGCTGCACGAGCAGCACCGGGTCGTCGTCGTCATCGTCGCGGACGGTGTATCCGTCGGTCACCAGGGTCACGGCGCCGAACGTAACGGCTCCGCGGTACGCGGAGGTGACGCCGAAGTGAACCGGCGGTGGACTACGCCGTTGCGGCTAGCGGGATTCGCGGCGCGGGCGGATGAGCGCCATCTTCGTCATCAGCGTGTTCATCCGCTTGAGCGCCTTCTGGGACTGGTTGTAGTAGTTGCCGCCTGCGCCGACGCTGGTGCGCGGCGCCACCACCGCCTCCTGGCGGCAGAACTTGCGCAGCCCGTCCGCGCCGCCGAAGCGGGCACCGATGCCGGAGGTCTTCCACCCGCCCATCGGCGCCGTGGTGCACATCAGGTTGGAGATCACGTCGTTGACGTTGACCGCCCCGCAATCGAGTTGCAGCGCAACGGCTTTACCGCGTTCGACATCCTTGGAGAACACCGACGCGCTCAACCCGTAGGGGCTGTCGTTGGCGAGGCGCACCGCCTCCTCGACGCTGGACACCTTCATGATCGGCAGGGTCGGGCCGAACGTCTCCTCGGTCATGCACATCATCGAGTGGTCGACGTCGACGAGCACGGTCGGCGGGTAGAAGCTGCCCTCCCCTCCGGCCGGCCGCTCGCCGCCGGTCAGCGCGCGGGCGCCCTTGGTCTTGGCGTCCTCGACATGGCGCTCGGTGACGGCGACCTGGCTCTGGTCGATCTGGGCGCCGACGTCGTACCCGTCGCCCGCGCCCACCTTGAGGTCCTCGACGGCGCGCACGACGGCGTCGACAAACTGCTGATAGATCGCGTCGAGGACGTACACCCGTTCCACCGACACACACGTCTGGCCCGCGTTGAACATCGCACCCCAGACGGCGGCGTGCGCGGCGAGGTCGACGTCGGCGTCCTCGAGCACGATCATCGGATCCTTGCCGCCCAGCTCCAGGCTGACCGGGGTGAGCCGGCGGGCGGCGCGCTCCATCACCTTCGCGCCGGTCGCGCTGGACCCGGTGAACTGGATGTAGTCCGAGTTGTCGACGACGGCCTCGACGGCCTCGCGGGCGCCCTGCACGATCGCCATCACCTCGGGGGCGCCGGAGTCCAGCCAGCCGCGCTGCAGCAGCTCGGCGGTCAGTGGCGTCCGCTCCGACGGCTTGAGCAGCACCGCACAGCCGGCGGCCAGCGCGGCGATGCCGTCCATCAGCAGGTTGGCGACGGGGTAGTTCCACGGCGCGATGATGCCGACGACCGGGCGCGGCCGGTAGTGCACCGTGATCTTCTTGATCGACAGGAACGGCAGCGACGCGGGCCGGCTCTCCGGCGCCAGCGCCTTCTCCATGGTCTTGATGTAGTAGGAGGCGATCATGATCAGCAGCGGCACCTCCTGCGCCGCGTCGACCGCGGACTTGCCGGTCTCCTTGATCAGCAGCTCTTCGATCTCGTCGCGGTGCTCACCGAGCCACACGGCGTAGCGGGCGAGGACCTTCGCGCGCCCCTTGGCGCCGCGGGCCTCCCAGTCACGCTGCGCGGCGCGCAGCCCGGTCGCGATGCGTGGCACGTCCGCGGGGTCCGTCCAACGCACGGTCCCGGCTACAGCGCCGGTCGCGGGATTGCGGATGGTGCCGGTCTGGGCCGCGTCGACGTCGGGCGTAGCAGTCATGTCCCCATGCTAACCGCCTGCTGTGACGCAGATCGCAGTGGGGTTGACACCTGTCAAGTCGACGGCCGGACCGCGATGGCGGCCAGGGTCACGATCGCCGAGCCGAGCAGCAGCGCCCCGACCGTGTCGGTGAAGTAGTGGAAGGTCGATCCGACGGCCAGCATGCCGACCACCACGCTCAGCGCGGCGAGCGCCAGCACCCAGAGCCGGCCGCCGGCAGCCAGCACGACCAGGCCCGCCACCACCACCAGCGTCGTCACATGGCCGCTCGGATAGGCCAGGGCGCCGCCGCTCATCCGGCCGAACAACGGCTTGATGCTCCACACCACCGCGATGCCCAGCGGCGGCGCGACGGCCACGGCGATCGCGAGCCGCCACCGCCCGCGCCACAGCGCGACCGCCAACGTCGCGGCCAGCACGGCGACCAGCACCCGCTGGTCCACCACCACCCGCCACCACCCCGGGAACGCGCGATCACGGAACCAGGTGTCCAGACCCGTCGTCCCGGTGCCCACGGCGACACCCAGCAGCACCATCGCCGCGACCGCGACCGGCGGCCACCATGCGGCCGCCCTCGTCATCGACACCTCAGCCGGCGATGCCCTGCACGTACGCCGCCTGCCCCAGGTGCTGGGCGCAGTCGTCGACGATGCTGACCAGGCGCGCACTCGCGGTGACCGGCGGGTCCCACCGCTCGTCGACGATCCGGGCCAGATCGTCCGGGGTCACCGACGCGATGTACTCGAGCGTCACCTTGTGCACCGCGTGGTAGTAGCCGGCCAGCAGCTCGGCCGATGCGCTCACCTTGGCGACGTCGTCGGCGTCGTGGCCGTACCCGGTGTCGTCACGCGGGAGGTCGAGGCCGAACCGGTCCACCCAGCCGTCACGGGTCCACACCTGCTCGACGCCGGCGATGTCGCACAACTGCGCGTCCTGCACGCGGGCGCTGTGCCACAGCAGCCACGCGATGGTGTTGGCCGTCGGGGTCGGCCGGTACAGCGCCACCTCGTCGGTCAGGTCGTCGGCGATCGCGTCGACATGCTCGATGAGCCGGGTGAACGAGTCGCGCAGCAGTTCGCGGACCACGGTCGCATCGTCGTCAGACATGGTTCAAACGTACCCGCGGGCGGACGGTGATTGCCGCTCGGAACGCACCGCCGGTGTGCCTACGATCAGCCGATGGCAACGCTGAGCAGAGTCGTTGTGGCCGCGATGATCCCGATGAACCTCGCGATGATCCTGTGGGTCTGGGTGGGTCGCGCGATGTTCGGCGGGACGCTGGGCCTGATCGCGTTGGTGTCGACGGTCACGGTCGTTCCCGTGCTGGTGATGATGCTGTCGGCGTCCACCTGGTCGGCCTTGCGGCAGGCTCGTCGGCACGGGCGTCTGACGACCGCGCAGATCACGGCGCAGCTGCTGCTGTGGCTGGTGCTCCTCGTCGTCGGCGCGGTGCTGCCCGACGTCGCCGACAACAACGCCGAACAGTCGGTCCTGACCAGAGCCGTCGGCTGGAGCGGCGAGTTGCTGTCGGTCAGCTTCGAGCTGGCGAAGTGGCTCGCGGCGGCGGCGATGATCTGCTGGATCGCGTTGATGGCGCTGCTGTCGAAGGGACGCGGCGCGGTGCCGGTCCCGTCGCACTAACCAGCGGGTCCGCCACCGTGGAAGACGGCTTCGACGTTGTTGCCGTCCGGATCGCGGACGAAGGCGCCGTAGTAGTTTCCGTGGTACTCCGGCCACAGCCGCGGCTCGTGCAGCGGTTCGGCGCCCAGCGCCAGCGCGGTGTGAAAGAACGCCTGCACGCTCTCGGGATCCTTCGCCGCGAACGCGACGTGGGTCTCGCGGTTCGGGCCTGCCGCCTCACCGGAGTTCATGTCGGCGATCCAGAACGCCGGATGCCCCTCGGGGCCGTAGCCGATCGCCACCCCGAAATCCATCTGCCTGCTGTAGCCCAGCACGTGGAGCACTTTGTCGTAGAACTCCTTTGACCGCTCGAAGTCCGCACAGTTGATTCCGAAGTGATCGATCACACGGTCACCGTACATTCGAGCCATGACATATGACCTCGTCATTCGCAACGGCACCGTCGTCGACGGCCTCGGCGGTGAACCGTTCACGGCAGACGTCGCGGTGTCCGACGGCGTCATCGCCGCTGTGGGGGCAGTCGACGGGCCCGGCGCCAGGGAGATCGACGCCACCGGCCTGCTCGTCACACCCGGATTCGTCGACCTGCACACCCACTACGACGGGCAGGCCATCTGGTCGGATCGGATGACGCCGTCCTCGGCACACGGGGTGACCACGGCGGTGATGGGCAACTGCGGAGTCGGGTTCGCGCCGTGCCGCGCGGAGGACCACGACGTGCTGGTGGACGTGATGGCCGGCGTCGAGGACATCCCGGGTGTGGTGATGGTCGACGGTCTGCCGTGGACCTGGGAGACCTTCCCGGAGTTCCTCGACGCCCTGGACGCGCGGCACCGGGACATCGATGTCGCCGCCTTCCTGCCGCACTCCCCGCTGCGCGTCTACGTGATGGGACGGCGCGGTGTGGAGCGCGAACCCGCGACCTCCGAGGACCTGGCGATGATGCGCAAACTCGCCGCCGAGGCCGTTCAGGTCGGCGCGCTGGGCTTCGCGTCGTCCCAGCTGACCCTGCACAAGAGTGAAAGTGGCCAGCCCATACCGAGTTTCGGAGCTGCGTACGCGGAGTTCGACGCGATCGCCCGCGGCGTCCACGACGGCGGAGGCGGACTGATCCAGTTCGTGCCCGACCTGGTGGCCGGTGACTACGAGCCGGCGCTGCGGACGGTGTTCGACGTGGCCGAGGACGTCGGCTTGCCCGTCACCTTCACCCTGGCCATCGGCAACGCCGGCGACCCGTTCTTCGTCGACGCGCTCACCATGGTGGAGAAGGCGAATGCGAACGGCGGTGACATCAGCGCACAGGTGTTCCCGCGGCCGATCGGTCTGGTGCTCGGCCTCGACTTGTCCGGCCACCCGTTCGTGCTGTACCCGAGCTACCGCGAGCTGGCCGGGCTGCCGCTGGCCGAACGCGTCGCCGAGATGCGCAAACCCGAAGTGCGCGAACGCATTTCGAACGACACCGCCGCGAGCGACGGGCATCCGCTGATGTTCGCCGCGCAGGCGTTCGAGTGGATGTTCCCGCTGGGCGACCCGCCGAACTACGAGCCCGACCGGTCGGACAGCATCGCCGCCCGGGCGCGGGCCCGTGGCGTCAGCCCGCTCGAGGAGGCCTACGACCGGGTGCTCGACGACGACGGGCACGCCATGCTGTTGGTCACCCTGGCCAACTTCCGGGGCGGCTCCCTGGACACGGTGGCCGAACTGATCCGCCGCGACGACGTGGTGCTCGGCCTCGGCGACGGCGGCGCACACTACGGGATGATATGCGACGCAAGCTTTCCGACGTACATGCTGACGCACTGGGTGCGTGACCGCGCGGCGGGCCGGCTGTCGGCCGCCGAGGCGGTGCGGGAACTGACGTCCGCGCCCGCGCGGGTGGCCGGCCTCGCCGACCGCGGCCGCATCGCGGTCGGCTACAAAGCCGACCTGAACGTCATTGATTCCGGCGCACTGCGGCTGCACAAGCCGGTGGTGGCCCACGACCTGCCTGCGGGTGGGCGGCGGCTGGATCAGCGCGCCGACGGGTACGTCGCCACCGTGGTGTCCGGCGAGGTGATCGCCGAGCACGGAGTGCCCACCGACGCCAGGCCCGGGCGTCTGGTCCGGGGTCGACGGCCGGCGCCCATCGTATGAGTCGTGTCCAGCCGCTGGCGCCGCCCTGGAGTGACGACGACGCCGCCGAGATACACAGCTGGGGCCACCCGGATCGCACGTACGAACCACTGCTGCTGGTGCGGTGCCTGCAGCGGCACCCGAAGCTGGCGCACCGGCTGCGCAAGGTGGGCGAGTCGCTGTACGTCGACGCCCGCCTGCCCGCCCGGGTGCGCACCATCGCGATCCTGCGCATCTGCGCCCTTGTCGGATGCGCCTATGAGTGGGGCGGCCAGGCCGCGTTCTGGGGACCACTCGCCGGCGTGAGCGATGACGAGTGCGACGCGTTGGTCACCGGCGCGCCCGCGAACTGGACTGCGGCCGAATGCATCTTGATCGACGCGATCGACGAGCTGGAACACACCGGGTCGTGGTCGTCGGACACCTGGGACGCGCTCGGCGGCGAGCTCGACGACGAGCAGCGGATGGAGCTGCTCGTCGCCGTCGGCTGGTACCGCACGGTGTGCACGCTGTGCAACGGCCTTGCGCTGCCGGTCGAGGGTTGGATGCGACCCTGGCCGCTGTCAGCGGCGTGAGTTCTTCAGCCCGGGATGCTGTTTGGCGACGAGGGGCAGCAGCACGCGGTGTGGCAGGAGCTGAAACAGCCGGGTGCTGATCTGGCTCGGCAGGCCGGGAATCACGCTGCCGCCGCCGCCTTCGAGCGCCTCGATGCCCTTCTTTGCGACGGCCCGTGACGGCATCCACATGAACTTCGGGAACGCGTTGGCGAATTCGCGCTCATCGACACCGGCGGCCTGCAGGAAGCCAGTGCGCACCGGGCCGGGATGCAGGGCCGCGACGGTGACGCCCGTGCCTGCCAGCTCGCCGCGCAGGCCGTCGGTGTAGGTCTTCACGAAGGCCTTCGTCCCGGCGTAGCCGGCTTGTCCCGGGAACGGCTGGAAGCCGGCCGTCGAGCCGACGTTGAGGATGGCGCCCCGGCCGCGCGGCACCATCTGCTGCACCGCACGGGTGGTGAGATCGATGACGGCCTCGACGTTGACTCGGACCTGGGCGATCTCGTCGGCGACGCTCGATTCCGCGACCGGGCCGATGGTGCCGATGCCCGCGTTGTTGACCAGGACGTCCACGGCCAGGCCGCGCCGCTGAGTCTCGTCGAAGAGTGCGGCGCGCGCGTCGGGATCGGCGACGTCGCAGGCGATCACCTCGACCCGCACGCGGTCGCCGAGCTCCGCGGCCAGTTCGCGGAGCCGGTCCTCGCGGCGGGCGACCAGCGTGACGCCGTGTCCGCGCGCGACGAGCTCGCGGGCCAGATCGGCCCCGATGCCCGACGATGCACCGGTGACGACGGCGGTGGTGGTCGGTGACGGCTGCGGCAGTGGCATGGGGTTCAACCTAACTCTCAGCGGGTGATGACGATCTTGCCGGTGACCCGGCCCGATCCGACATCGCGGTGGGCTTCCTTAAATCCGGTCGACGAGAAGTCGTCGATGGTCCTGGTGACGGTGGTGCGCAGGACGCCACGGTCGACGAGGTCGGCGGTGGCAGCGAGCAGTCGCTGTTGCTCGATCATGTCCGGCGTCTCGAACATCGCACGGGTGAACATCAACTCCCAGTGCCAGGCGATGCTCTTCTTCTTCAGCGCAAGGAGATCCAGGCCGGGCGGCTCGTCGATCGCGGTGATGTGCCCGAAGGGTTTCACGATGTCGGCGTAGATGTCGATGTTGCCTGCCGAGTGCGGCGAGAACAGGAATTCGACGCCATCGGGGGCGACGGCGAGCGTCTCTTCACGCAGATTGCGGTGGTTGACGACAGCGTCGGCACCCATGCTCGTCGCCCACTCCCGCGATTCGTCACGGCTGGCGGTGCCGATCACCCGCACGCCGGTCAGCGCCTTGGCGAGCTGGATCATGATGGAACCGACGCCACCCGCGGCGCCGAGCACCAGCAGGTCACCGGTGGATTCCTTCGTCAGGCCGAAGCGGTCGAACAGTGACTCCCATGCGGTGATGGTGGTCAGTGGCAGGGCGGCCGCGTCGGCGAAGGACAGGGTGGTCGGCTTGCGGGAGACGATCCGTTCGTCGACGGCCTGGAACTCGGCATTGGTCCCGGGTCGGGTGAGGTCGCCGGCGTACCAGACCTCGTCGCCGATGGCGAGTGTTTCCACTTGCGGCCCAACGGGTTCGACGATCCCTGCCGCGTCGTAGCCGAGAATGGTGGGCGTGGCCGACTCCGGGACCACGGCGCGCTGCTTGACGTCGGCCGGGTTCACCGACACCGCGAGCACACGGACCAGGACGTCGCGCGGACGCAGTTCGGGGACGTCGACGGTGACGTCCTGCAGGGTCCGGGGGTCGTCGACGGGGCCGCCGGCGAAGGAACCGATCGCACGCATCGTGGTCATGACAGTCGACAACGTCAGCGGTGTCCGAGACCATCCCCGGTGCGCGGACGCAGTTTCGATTGCGTGTCAGTGGCGGCGGCTAGAATCGAATGTATGTTCGAAGCGTTGCCGCCGGAGATGGACGAGCTGCCCGAGTCCGCCGATGCCGAGGTGTGCGAGGCGATCACTGGCTGGGCGCGCATCGAAGCCGCCGCCTGCGCGCGCAAACACGCCGCCATGGCCGAACTGTTCACCCGCCGCACCGGCTGTGACACCGCCGAGGACCGCAACATCTGGTGGGTCGACCCCGACGCGGCCGTGGGCGCCGAGATCGGCGCCGCGCAGAACATCAGCAGCGGCCTGGCCCTGTTCCAGACCCACCGTGCCGTCGCCCTGCGCGACCGCCTCCCCCAGGTCGCCGCCCTCTTCGCCGACGGCCAGATCACCGAACTCCTCGTTCGGACGTTGGTGTCACGCACCAACCTGATCACCGACCCCGACGTTATGGCCAAGGTCGACACCGAGCTGGCCGCCCAGGCCCGCCGCTTCGGACCGCAATCGGCCAAGAAGACCGAAGCCGCCATCGATGCCGTCGTGGAGATGCACGACGCCGGCGCCGTGCGCCGCGTCCGTACCGCCATGCGTCGCCGCGACGTCGTCACCAGCACCGACGGCGAAGAGCCCGGTATGGCGTCGGTCTGGGCGCGGCTGTACGCCGGGGATGCCGCCGGCCTGGCACACCGCCTCGACGAGATGGCCCGCGCCGTCTGCGACGACGACCCCCGCACCCTGAGCGAACGCCGCGCCGACGCCCTGGGCGCCCTCGGTGCCGGCGCAACAATCCTGGCCTGCGCCTGCAGCGAGACCGACTGCCCCGCCACCAGCGACACCCCCACCCCCACCCGCAACACCATCGTCTACGTCATCACCAACGAGAGCGAGGGCGAGGCGGCCGACGCCGACGCGGACGCTGAGGCGGGCCCAGACGAGGCGGCGGCGGACACTGAGGCGGACGAAAAACCAGCCAGTGACGCCATCTCCGCCGAGCCGGTAGCTCCCGCAGAAGCTGCACCGGCATCCCAGCCCGCCGCGGCACCCACCCGCACGTCACCGCGCCGGCGGCCGATGGCGTTCGTGCTGGGCGCCGGGATACTGCCCACCGCGCTGCTGGCCGAGACCACCGGCACAGCCCGCCGCCGCACCGTGCGCCACCCCGGCGACGCTGCACCCGAACCCCGCTACACCCCCTCACGTGCCCTCGCCGACTACATCCGGTGCCGCGACCTGACCTGCCGCTTCCCCGGCTGCGACAAACCCGCCGACCGCGCCGACATCGACCACACCATCCCCTACCCCGCCGGACCCACCCACGCCTCGAACCTCAAGTGCCTGTGCAGATTCCACCACCTCCTGAAAACCTTCTGGTGCGGGCCATCCGGGTGGACCGACGTGCAATACCCCGACGGCACCATCGTGTGGACCGCACCCACCGGCCACACCTACACCACCCGCCCCGGCAGTGCGCTGATCTTCCCCACCCTCTGCCGCCCCACCGGCAACCTGCCCCCGCCACCCGATACGTCGCCACCCGACAACATGTTCCGCGGCCTCAAGATGCCCACCCGCCGACGCACCCGCGCCCAGAACCGCGCCCAACGCATCGCCGCCGAACGCAAACTCAACGACGACCACGTCGCCGAACGCAACAAACCCCCACCCTTCTGAGGCAGTGGCGATCCGAACCGGCGGCCGTATTGTCGGGGCATGAGTGTCAAGGTGAACATCGCCGAACTGTCCGGTGCGCTGGCCGACTACTCGTATGCGTACCTGGTCACCGTCGGCGACGACCACCGGGCCCATACCGTCGCGGTTGAGCCGTCATTGGCCGGCGGCGTGCTCACCGTCACCGGCGTCGGCCGCCGCACCGGCGACAACGCGACGCGGCACCCCGATGTCACGCTGGCCTACCCGCCGCGTGAATCCAGCGGCTACACACTGATCGTCGACGGCCGAGCCGACCTCGCCGGCGACACACTGACCGTCACGCCGAGCGGTGCAGTCCTGCACCGCAAAGCGGCAACCAACTCGGCCCCGACAGCAACCGGATGCGGTGACGACTGCGTGCCGTTGTCCTGATCGCGACGTCAGTCCCCGGCGCCGATGATGCTGCGCTTGACTTCCAGCCTCTTCAACTTGCCCGAGGAGGTGCGCGGCAGCGTGCCCGGCCGGACGAAGGTCACATCCGTCGGCACCACGCCGCATTCGGATGCCACCTGTTGGATGAGCTGGGTCCGCGCGTCATCCTCATTGGGTCCGCGGAACTCCGCGACGATTGCCAGGCCTGGCCGGATCGACCGTTCCCCGACACCGACCGCGACCACGGCGCCCTCGCGCACACCGTTCACCTGTGCCGCAACTCCTTCGACCTCGGCCGGGAAGATGTTCCGGCCCGCGACGGTGATCAGTTCCTTGGCCCGGCCGCATACGACTAGTCCACCGTCCACGAAGTAGCCGAGATCGCCTGTGCGGAACCAGTCGCCGGGACCGTGAACCGCCTCTCCGACGTATCCGGACATCATCGACGTGCCCCGGATGAGGACCTCCCCCACCTCACGGTAGGAGCCGTCGGCGCTGACGTCGTCGCGCGGTTCGATCCGCACCTCCATGCCCTCGATCGGCTCGCCCAGCACGGTGTGCCTGCGCGGCGTGGCCCCGGTGTCGGTCTGCACCACGGTCTCGTCGACGAGCAGGCCGCGTCCCGGCACCGGCACGGTGACCGCACACGTCGCCTCGGCCAGCCCGTAGGACGGGGCCAGGGCGCCTGCGTCGAAGCCGAACCGGGCCATCTCCGTCGCGAAGCGCTGGGTGAGCTCGAAGTCGACCGGCTCACCGCCGTTGAGAGCGAACCGCAAGCGGCTCAGATCAATCCCGGTGACGCGCCGGGAGTACTTGCCGATCATGCCGTACGCCATGTTCGGTGCGGCGGTGATGCTCGCGCCACCCTCGCTGAGCCAGTGCAGCCACCGGAACGGTGACGCCTGGAACGCCGCGGTCGGCGCCTGCCACAATTCCCTGCCCGCCAGCGCACCGGACATCAGGAAGCTCAATCCCATGTCGTGGTACAGCGGCAGCCACGAACAGCCGACGTCCGCGTCGTCGATCCCGATGCGCGCGTTGAGCCCCTGCAGATTCGCCAGTACCGCATCCGGCGACAGTCGCACGGTGCGGGGAGATCCGGTGGAGCCCGCCGTGCCCTGCAGGATCGCGACGTCGACCGTTGTCGCCGGAGCGGTGAGGGTGCTGGAACGGCGGGTGTGCGCGACCGCGGCGACGTCGTCGAGCAGTGGCGGCTCGACTATCGAGGACAGCTTCTCTGCATAACCGCCGTTGCTGAGGATGCGCTGCACACCAATGTGTTTGAAGCGGTCCACCGTCGACAGCGCCCACTGCCCGGGGTCGGCGCCCCGCACGGGTCCCGGCAGGATCGACACCGCGGCGCCGGCCACGAAGGCGCCGACGATCGACGCGATGAACTCGACGGTGGGCTCGCCGACCAGGCCGACCGCACCCACTCCGTCGTCGAGCAGCCGCTCTGCGACGTTCTCCGCCCGGACGAACACCTCCGGCCAGGGATGCCGCACCCAGTCGCCGCCATCGAGGACCACCAGATCGTTGGGACTGTGCGTCAAAGTCTCGGTGAGGGCCGCCCCGAGCGAACTGGTCATCGGTTCCTCAGCCGCGCAGCCACAGCGGGCGCACTGAGGGAATGAGACCTGGGCAGAACCGGACGCGCGTTTGCGCGCGGCCACGACAGCAACAACACGGGACGACGCTACGCAATTTATTGACGAATTGGTAGGCCTACGTTCGGGTGTGGCGCGGACGACGCGTCCCGCGCGCGGCTGACGCAGTCCCACAGGGTGACTGACGATCTTGATCGCACACCTCGGGCTGTCACATCACACGCAGCGCACGCGGGCAGACAGCCCGGCGCAAGGACCGATCGGTCGAGTCCGGCGAACGATTCCGCTTGCGCCACAGCAGGCCGATCGGGTCCTGCGGACACGAAAAAGCCCGGCCTGCAAGCAGGCCGGGCCTTCCCGTGTTCTGGTTGAGCAGGACTCAGAAGTCCATGCCGCCCATGCCACCGGTCGGGTCGCCCGCGGGTGCGGCCGACTTCTCCGGCTTGTCAGCGACGACGGCCTCGGTGGTGAGGAACAGCGCCGCGATGGACGCTGCGTTCTGCAGCGCCGAGCGGGTGACCTTCACCGGGTCGGCGACGCCGGCCTTGAGCAGGTCCTCGTACTCACCGGTGGCGGCGTTCAGGCCGGTGCCGGCAGGCGAGTTGGTGACCTTCTCGGCGACGACGCCGGGCTCGAGTCCACCGTTGAAGGCGATCTGCTTCAGCGGGGCCGACAGCGCGACGCGAACGATGTTCGCACCGGTTGCCTCGTCACCGGTGAGCGACAGCTCATCGAGCGACGGAGCCGACTGCAGCAGAGCCACGCCACCACCGGCGACGATGCCCTCCTCGACGGCGGCCTTCGCGTTGCGGACGGCGTCCTCGATGCGGTGCTTGCGCTCCTTGAGCTCCACCTCGGTGGCAGCTCCGGCCTTGATCACCGCAACACCGCCGGCCAGCTTGGCCAGGCGCTCCTGCAGCTTCTCGCGGTCGTAATCGGAGTCGCTGTTCTCGATCTCGGCACGGATCTGAGCCACCCGGCCCTGGATCGCGTCGGCATCGCCTGCACCCTCGATGACCGTGGTCTCGTCCTTGGTGACGACGACCTTGCGGGCCTGGCCCAGCAGCGTGATGTCGGCGGTCTCGAGCGACAGACCGACCTCTTCGCTGACGACCTGGCCGCCGGTGAGGATCGCGATGTCCTGCAGCATCGCCTTGCGGCGATCACCGAAGCCCGGAGCCTTGACGGCGACGGACTTGAAGGTGCCACGGATCTTGTTGACCACCAGGGTCGACAGGGCTTCGCCCTCGACGTCCTCGGCGATGATCAGCAGCGGCTTGCCGGCCTGAATGACCTTCTCCAGCAACGGGAGCAGATCCTTGACGGTCGACACCTTGGAGCTGACCAGCAGGATGTAGGGATCCTCCAGGACGGCTTCCTGACGCTCGGCGTCGGTCACGAAGTAGCCCGAGATGTAGCCCTTGTCGAAGCGCATGCCCTCGGTGAGCTCGAGCTGCAGGCCGAAGGTGTTCGACTCCTCGACGGTGATGACACCCTCGTTGCCGACCTTGTCCATGGCCTCGGCGATCAGGTCGCCGATCGACTGGTCGCCGGCCGAGATGCCCGCGGTCGCAGCGATCTGCTCCTTGGTCTCGACCTCCTTGGCCGACTTCAGCAGCGTCTCGGTGACCTTCTCGACGGCCTTCTCGATGCCACGCTTCAGACCCAGCGGGTTGGCGCCGGCGGCAACGTTGCGCAGACCCTCGCGCACGAGCGCCTGGGCCAGCACGGTGGCCGTGGTGGTGCCGTCGCCCGCGACGTCGTCGGTCTTCTTGGCGACCTCTTTGACCAGCTCAGCGCCGATCTTCTCGTAGGGGTCCTCCAGCTCGATCTCCTTGGCGATGGACACACCATCGTTGGTGATCGTGGGGGCGCCCCACTTCTTCTCCAGGACGACGTTGCGGCCCTTGGGGCCCAGCGTCACCTTTACCGCGTCGGCGAGGGCATTGAGGCCCCGCTCGAGGCCGCGACGGGCCTCTTCGTCATACGCAATTGTCTTGGCCATTGCGAAGTGATTCCTCCGAACAGGGATTGTGCACGTCTTTGTGGTCGGGCCCAGTGCCCGCGACGGACGACTCAGGTGTGCTCCGCATGCGCGGACCCTTGTCTCACCGTCCCGACCTAGCACTCACTGGTCGCGAGTGCCAACTGCATTTCTAGCACTCGACCAGGGCGAGTGCAAGGTAGTTCAGCCCGCGCGGAGGCCGTCGACGATGACCGCCACCACCCGGTCGGCAATACCGGCTCCGTGGTCCTGCGTGGACTTGCACACCATCAGCAGTGCCTTCACTTCGGCCGGACCGACGTCGGCCCGAACGGTGCCCGCGCGCTGACCGGCGGCCAGCAGGTCGGTGAGCACCTGGACGAACGCGGCTTCCGCGCCCGGTGCGGCCTGGTCGATGTCGACCCCGTAACTCGCCAGCGCGTCGGCCATCCCGTGATCCACGGCGGCCGTTCGCACCATTTCGCGCAGGAACTCGAAGAGCGCCGAGCCCGGATCGTCGGCGAGCAGCGCCTCGGCGGCGGCCACGATGCTGTGCACCCGGTCCTCGATGACCGCCTGGAACAGCGCCTCCTTGGTGGGGAAGTGCCGGTAGACGGTGCCGGGGCCGACGCCGGCGCGGCGGGCGATCTCGTCGATCGGCACCGCTACGCCCTCGGCCGCGAACGTCTCGTAGGCGACGGCGAGAACCCGCGCACGGTTGCGCGCGGCGTCCGCACGCAACGGCCGCGACGTCTCGGTCACCACGGATGTCCCTTCCGGTTGACAAAACGGAGCGCTCGTTCCGTATAGTTGGAAGGAACCGGAGCGCACGTTCCGATTCATTCTAACGAGGAGGACCCATGTCCCGCTGGACCACTGCCGACATTCCCGACCAGACCGGTCGCACCGCCGTCATCACCGGCGCGAACACCGGCCTCGGCTACGAGACCGCGGCTGCCCTCGCCGCCCGCGGTGCACGCGTCGTGCTGGCCGTGCGCAACCTCGACAAGGGCAAGGCCGCCGCCGACCTGATCGCCGTCCGCAACCGCGGAGCCGACGTGTCGGTGCAGGAGCTCGACCTCACCTCGTTGGACTCCATCCGGGCCGCGGCCGACGGACTCAAGGCCCGGCACGACGGCATCGACCTGCTGATCAACAACGCCGGGGTGATGTGGACGCCCAAATCGACCACGACGGACGGTTTCGAACTCCAATTCGGGACCAACCACCTCGGGCACTTCGCGCTGACGGGATTGCTGCTCGATCGACTTCTCCCGGTGGCGGGTTCACGCATCGTCACGGTCAGCAGCATCGGCCATCGCATTCGCGCCGCGATCCACTTCGACGACCTGCAGTGGGAGCGCAGCTACAACCGCGTCGCGGCGTACGGCCAGTCCAAACTCGCCAACCTGCTGTTCACCTCCGAGCTGCAGCGCCGACTCACCGCCGCCGGCCAGGACACCGTCGCCGCTGCCGCGCATCCCGGCGGGTCGGACACCGAACTGGGCCGGCACCTCCCCGGCTTCTTGGCACCCGCCTTCTCCCTGATCAGTCAGCCGGCCGCCATGGGCGCGCTGCCGACGCTGCGCGCCGCCACCGACCCCGGCGTGCTCGGTGGCCAGTACTACGGTCCGGACGGACTCTTCGAGATGCGCGGCCACCCGAAGGTGGTGGCGTCCAACGCGCGCTCACACGACACCGACGTGCAGCGCCGGCTGTGGACGGTGTCCGAAGAGCTGACCGGGGTGGCGTTCCCGGTCTGACGGATAGCAGACTGTTGGCGTGTCTCTGGTCGTTCCGCCCTATCCCCCGCCCCGATACACCGAGGACGAGCCTGAGGTCAGTGCGTGGCTCAAACGGGGTGACGAGCCGCCGGACTACGACTCCTTCGGCCTCGTCCAGTACCACTACCTCGCCAACCAGCAGGCCACCGGCGGCGATTACGGGCTGTACCGCGTCGAG
This sequence comes from Mycobacterium sp. NPDC050041, assembly GCF_049541695.1. Taxonomy (NCBI): domain Bacteria; kingdom Bacillati; phylum Actinomycetota; class Actinomycetes; order Mycobacteriales; family Mycobacteriaceae; genus Mycobacterium; species Mycobacterium sp. NPDC050041. Next base: position 196,931 of record NZ_JBMVDG010000001.1, read on the forward strand.
ATCGCACCCAAGGGCGGCGGACCGGGACCGCACTACCACCGGGCCATGTCCGAGGCGTTCTTCGTCCTGTCCGGCAGCATCAAGCTCTACGACGGCACCGACTGGCTGGACGGGACGCGCAACGACTTCCTCTACGTGCCGCCCGGCGGCATCCACGGCTTCCGCAACGAGGCCGACGAACCGGCGTCGATCCTCATGCTGTTCGCCCCGGGTGCGCCGCGCGAGCACTACTTCGAGGGGCTGGCCCAACTGGGAGAGCTGACCGACGAGGAACGGCGCGAGTGGTTCATCGCCAACGACAACTTCTTCGTCGAGCAGTAGCGGCCGGCCTGACTCTCGTGCTCGCCGGCTGCGTGACGTCCGACGAGAGTTCGGCGGCGCAGCGGATCGCAGACGCGATCCGCCCGTTGCCAGGGGTGGCCGCAGTCGGCAACGACTACCGGAAGACCTTCACCCACGGCGAGAACTTCGACCTCACCGTCGAGCTCGCCCAGGACGCCACCGTGGATCAGGCCCAGCGCGTCGCCCGGACCTTCGTCGCCGAATCCGAAGGTGTGGAATTCGACGTCCACTACGCCCAGCTGAACATGACCGCCGTCAAGGGTGACCTGACGCTCCGCCCGCTCAGCAGCGAAGGCAAGCCGCCCGAAGACACCGATTCGCCGGTGGCGCTGTTCTTCGACGGGATGGCGGCCGCGGCTGTCGAGGAGGTGTCGATGCAGCCCGGGTCCAACGTCCCGGGGCTCGACTTCGGCGTCGACATCTACCTGCGCCAACCAGTCGACACCACGGCAGCGGTCGAGCTGCAGCGGAAGCATCCCGCACTTGCCGGCGCCGACTGGACGCTGCGCAACCCACCGGCCGAATCGCATCGAAGCCCGAACACCTACGTCTCGACGGGTGTGGTCCCGGATGCCGTCACCCAGCAGGTATGGACCGAGGTGGTCCAGCTCGTCGACACCCATTCGGTGCACGGGGAAGACGGGCCCGGCCGCGCGACAACCGAACGGGTGACGTCATTCGAGGTCACGATCGTCCCCGCCGACGACGACACCCTGCTGCGGTTCGGCGAGCCGATCGCCGCGGCCCTGACCCGGCTGGACCGGCCGGTGGAACTCACCATGGACGGCGCCGGCGACTACATCCGGATCACCGTCGGCGGGTGCCGCCGCCACGATCCGGGCCACCGCCCATCGCGGGGCGAGGCGAAGTTGGCCCAGATCCACGAACGGTGCTGATGACGGCGGGCATGGTCGTTTGCTCCGCGGAACGGCCCGGCACCCCGCAGGCGGAGTGATCGCCGCGACCGGCCGCTCCGGGGCGCGGACCGCCCAGCGCCGCGCCCGCCCAGCGGACACGCCCGGCCACCCGGCGCGCCCTGCGAATGTGCGCCGCCGGAATCCGTTGTAATAGACTGCCCCTCGATCGGTGAGGAGACCTTGGGTGCGGGCATACGCAGCGCCCGACACCCAGGCCTTGCGTGGCTGGCAGCGTCGGGCATTGGTGAAGTATCTCGGCGCCAAGCCACGCGATTTCCTGGCGGTGGCCACCCCCGGTGCAGGTAAGACGGCGTTTGCCCTGCGGATCGCCGGGGAACTGCTGGCCGACGGCACCGTCGACCGGATCACCGTCGTGGTGCCCACCGAACACCTCAAGGTGCAGTGGGCGGCGGCCGCCGCACGCGTCGGCATCTCGCTGGACCCGCGGTTCAGCAACTCCGCGGCGCAGCATTCGTCGGAGTTCCACGGCGTGGTGGTCACCTACGCGCAGGTGGCCAGCCACCCGAGCCGGCACCGCGTCCGCACGGAGAACTACCGCACCCTGGTGGTCTTCGACGAGATCCACCACGGCGGCGACGCGAAGAGCTGGGGCGAGGCGATCCGCGAGGCCTTCGACGACGCGACGCGCAGACTCGCGCTCACCGGCACGCCGTTCCGCAGCGACGACTCCCCGATCCCGTTCGTCCGATACGAGCACGGCCCCGACGGGTTCGCGCGCTCACAGGCCGACCACACCTACGGGTACTCCGACGCGTTGGCCGACGGCGTCGTGCGGCCGGTGGTGTTCCTGGCCTACTCCGGCGAGTCGCGCTGGCGTGACAGCGCCGGCGAGGAGCACTCCGCCCGGCTCGGCGAACCGCTGAGCGCCGAGCAGACCGCCCGCGCCTGGCGCACCGCGCTCAACCCGGCGGGCGAATGGATGCCCGCCGTGATCGCCGCGGCCGACCGGCGGCTGGAGCAGAAGCGCAGGCACGTGCCGGACGCCGGCGGCATGATCATCGCCTCCGACCAGACCGCCGCGCGGGCCTACGCCGAGCTGCTGACCCGGCTCACCGGCGAAGCGCCGACGATCGTGTTGTCGGACGATCCGGGCTCCTCGGACCGCATCAGCCAGTTCTCGGCAGGTACCAGCCGCTGGCTGGTCGCGGTGCGCATGGTGTCGGAGGGTGTCGACGTCCCCCGCCTCGCCGTCGGCGTGTACGCGACGAGCGCGTCGACCCCGCTGTTCTTCGCGCAGGTGATCGGGCGCTTCGTGCGGTCGCGCAAACCCGGCGAGACGGCCAGCGTCTTCCTGCCGTCGGTGCCCAACCTGCTGCTGCTCGCCAGCGAGATGGAGGCGCAGCGCAACCACGTCCTCGGCAAGCCGCACCGCGAGGAAGAGGGCCTCGACGACGCCCTGCTCGAGGACGCGAACAAGACCAAGGACGAGTCCGGTGATCTGGACAACGGCTACGAGATGCTCGGCGCCGACGCCGAACTCGACCAGGTGATCTTCGACGGCTCGTCATTCGGCACCGCGACACCCGCGGGCAGCGAGGAGGAGGCCGACTACCTCGGCATCCCGGGCCTGCTCGATGCGACACAGATGCGGGACCTGTTGAGCCGCAGGCAGGAAGAACAACTGACCAAGCGGACCGCCTCGGGCGCCGCCGCCGCCGAGCCGACCCTGACGCGCGCCACCCACGGCCAGATCCGGGAACTGCGCCGGGAACTCAACGCGCTGGTGTCGATCGCCCATCACCGCACCGGCAAGCCCCACGGCTGGATCCACAACGAACTACGCAGGCTCTGCGGGGGACCACCGGTGGCCGCCGCCACCACCGATCAGCTCAAGGAGCGCATCGAGGCGGTACGCACGCTGCGGGCGTGAGCATTACAGCCCCAGCAGCGGCGGCAGGTCGGCGACCGAGTCGATCACGTGGTTCGGCTGCATCGCGAATTCATCTGCGGCCCAACGGTCCAGGGTGTCCTGCCGGAACTTGCCGGTGCGCACCAGCACCCCCGTCATGCCGACAACCTGGGCCGCCAGCACGTCGTTGTTGAGGTCGTCCCCCACCATGTACATCTCGTCGGGGTCGACGCCGAGCCTGCGCGCCGCGGCCAGGAAACCCTCGGGTGCGGGCTTGCCGACCGCGGTCGCCTTACGACCCGACGTCTCCTCCATGCCGAGCAGATACATGCCGGTGTCGATGCGCAGACCCTCGGTGGTGTTCCACGACGTGCTGCGGTGCATCGCCACCACCGGAACGCCCTGAGCCATCCAGTCGTAGACCCAGCTGAGGGTCAGGTGGTTGTATTCGCGGCCCGCGCCGCCCAGCAACACCACATCGGGCCGGTCGGGTGTGCCGCCGCCGTCGAACTCGTCGGCGTACACCAGGTCGACGCCCGGCATGTCCTCACCGATCCGGCCGCTGTTCACCAGGAAGCACTGCGCGCCGGGGTACCGCTCCCGGACGTACTCGGCGGTGAGCACCGCGGCGGTGATCACCTCGTCGGCGGTGACGTCCATGCCCGCGCCGGACAGCAGTTCGGCGATCTGCCTGCGGGTTCTGGTGGTGGTGTTCGTCAGGTACGAGCGCGCGATCTGGTTGTCGGCCAGTGCCCTCAACGTGTCGGCGGCGCCGGCGATCGGCTGCCACGAGGTCACCAGAACGCCATCGATGTCGAACAGCACTCCACCGACGGCCATGCTGCAAGACAGTAAACGGCGAATGCGTCAGCGCAACTCGGGCCCTGGTTCGGTCCGCGCCCATCCGGTGCCCGCGAGCCACGGCGACACCGCGGCCGCGACCGACCACGCCGCGCCCTCAGGCACGTCGACCACCCGGTAGGCCTTCACCCCGGCGGCGGTCGCCGCGACCAGCGTGGCCACCCCGGCGCGCCGCTGGAACAAGGACTGCCGCACCGTCCAGCCGACGACGCCTGCGCCGGCGACACAGTCCCGTCGCCGCTCGAGGCTGCCCGAGCGGGCGACCAGCCAGCCCTCGCCGACGCGGTGCCCCAGCGACCGCGACCGGTCCGCCGCGAGCAGGGCACAGCATGCGGTGAGCACCGCCCACCCAACCCACACCCAGATCGGTACGGCGACAACGACACTCATCGCCGCCAGGCCGATCGCCAGTACAGCGGGGCCGAGCAGCGCACGCGTCCAGCGCCGCCGGGTGGCCGCCGCGCCGTGCGCACGCAGCGCGCCGGTGACGGCGTCTGGCTGGTCGATCAGGTCCGTCAGCACCGACCGCGCGGTGGCCGCCGGGCAGGGCGGCAGCAGCAGCGACGACTCGCCCGCACCGTCGACGCCGGTCATCACCGCGTCCAGCCGGGCGCCCCCGAACATCCGCACCAGCAGCGGTTCCCGCAGCGTGCCACCCCGCAGCCTGCGCATGTCGTAGGTCTGCTCACGCACCCGCATCAGACCGTGCACCAGGTGCAGCACGTCCCCGTCGCGCCGTAGCAGGAGGTTCCCGTACGTCGTCAACGACCGCAGCACCGACAGCACCACCGACGCGACAACCACCGCCAGCACGGCCACGGCCACGCTCGCCGCCACCCCGAAGCGCTCGGCGGTGTCCAGGCCGGACTGCACGACGTCCGAATCCTGCACCCTCGAACCGATTCCCACCTGGTACACCAGACCGAACGCGGCGGCGATCATCGCCAGCCCGGTGAAGCTGAGCGGGCTGTACCGCAGCCACGAGGGCTGCCACCGTGCGAGCACCCGCCCGGGCGGCGCAGGGTTCTCCTGGCTCGCCGCGGCGGCGCCGGCCAGCGAGTCGGCCAGCAGCACCGCCCGCAGCCGTGGCACCTCGTCCGCCTCGACCGCGTCCAGGGCGAACGCGGCGTCACCACGCGCCTCCTGCCCGGTGCTCAGCCGCAGCACCGTCAGTCCGAACACCCGGTGCAGCAGCCGGGCGTCCGTCGACACCGAACGAATCCTGTTGCGGGGCACCGACAAAACACTGCGCTGCAGCACCCCGGCGCGCAGCTGCACCTCGTCGGCGTCGATCCGGTAGGTGGTGGTGAACCACCGCGCGACGCCGTACCCGACCGTGGCCACAAGCGCGGCGACCGCCCACAGCGGGTTTCCGGTCGCCGAACCCAGCACCACCGAGCCGATCAGCACCGGCACCTGGCGCACCACCTCGTGCACGGGATGCACCAGCAGCATCCGCGGGCTCAGCCGCTGCCACACCTGCGCGGGCGCGCTCACGTGGCGTCCTGCCCGCCGAGCGCGGCGATGTCGGTCAGCTGGGCGACGACGCGGTCGGCCACCTCGGAGTCCAGGGCGACGATGCGCACCGCGCCCGCCGAGGACGCCGTCGTCACCGTCACGTTCGCCAGGCCGAACAACCGGTCGAGCGGACCGCGCTGGGTGTCGACGGTCTGCACCCGCGAGATCGGCGCGATCCGGCGCTCCTGATTCAGCCAGCCCGTCCGGGTGTACACCGCCTGCGCATCGATCTCCCAGCGGTGCACCCGGTACCGCCACACCGGCGCGATGCCGACGAAGACGACCGCCCCGAGCACCGCCGCCGCCGCAGCCAGCCACGGCAACCAGGAGGCCCGCGAATCGACGGCGGACCACACCAGGGCGGCCACCAGCAGCGTCAGCCACGGCACCGCGGCGCCGATCGCCCACACCAGCGGCGCCTTGCGGCTGGGCGGGTTGGCCGGATCGGCGAGCATCACGGTCGGGCGGGGCGCACCGTTCATCCTTCGAGCATGACCGATCGCCGTGGGTAGGGTTTCGATCATGAGTGCTGACACCAAGTGGGGCGCGGGCGACGTGCCGGACCAGACCGGGCGCGTCGCCGTCATCACCGGCTCGAACACCGGGATCGGTTACGAGGCCGCCGCCGTGCTGGCCGCCCGCGGCGCACACGTCGTGCTGGCCGTGCGCAACCTCGACAAGGGCAAGGCGGCCGTCGACCGGATCACCTCGGCGACACCGCACGCCGACGTCACGCTGCAGCAGCTGGACCTGACCTCGCTCGACAGCATCCGGCGGGCCTCCGACGACCTACGTGCCGAGTACTCCCGCATCGACCTGCTGATCAACAACGCAGGCGTGATGACGACACCGAAGGCCACCACGTCGGACGGCTTCGAGCTGCAGTTCGGCACCAACCACCTCGGGCACTTCGCACTGACCGGGCAGGTGATCGACAACATGCTGCCCGTCGAGGGATCGCGGGTGGTGACGATCAGCAGCAACGGCCATCGCTTCGGCTCGATCAACTTCGACGACCTGCAGTCCGAGCGCGGCTACAACCGGCTGCGTGCCTACGGCCAGGCCAAGCTGGCCAATCTGCTGTTCACCTACGAACTCAACCGGCGGCTGTCGAAGAAGGGCGCGCCGACCATCGCCGTCGCCGCCCACCCCGGCAGCTCCAACACCGAGCTGACCCGCAACCTGCCCGGCCTGATCCGCCAACCGGTCGAGCTCGTCTGGCGCCAGATCGCCCAGGACGCCGCCGGTGGCGCACTGCCCACGCTGCGGGCGGCCACCGACCCGCAGGTGCGCGGCGGCCAGTACTACGGCCCGGACGGCATCGGCGAGCAGCGCGGGCACCCGAAGCTGGTGGAGTCCAACAGAAAGTCGCACGACGAGGACGTCGCGCGGCGGCTCTGGACGGTGTCCGAAGAGCTCACCGGCGTCACGTTCCCGGTATAGCAGTCGATGCGCTCCGTCTCCGAACACCAGAGTGTGGTCGCCGGCCTGATCGCCGCCCGGCCGTCCGTCACCGTCCCGCTGACCGAAGCGCTGGGGCTGGTGCTGGCCGCAGACGTCGTCGCACCGCTGTCGCTGCCCGGCTTCGACAACTCGGCCATGGACGGCTACGCGGTGCTCGCCGACGACGTCGCCGGGGCGAGCGCCGAGCACCCGGTGCGGCTGCCCGTGGCGGCCGACATCCCGGCCGGGCGGACCGATCCGTTGACCTTGGCGCCGGGCACCGTGCACCGCATCATGACGGGCGCGCCGCTGCCCTCGGGTGCCACCGCGGTCGTCCCGGTCGAGGCCACGGACGGCGACTTCACCGCCACCCCCGACACCGTGGAGATCCGGATCGCGCCCCGGCCGGGCCAGCACGTCCGCCGCGCAGGCGAGGACGTCACCGCGGGCACCACCGTGCTCACGGCGGGCCAGCCGGTCACCCCGGCCGCGCTCGGCCTGGCCGCCGCACTGGGTCTCGGCGAGCTCACGGTGGTGCCGCGGCCCCGGGTGCTGGTCATGTCCACCGGCACCGAGCTGGTCGCACCCGGCACGGCGCTGCTGCCCGGCCAGATCTACGAGTCCAACGCGGTGATGCTCGCGGCGGCCGTGCGCGACGCAGGCGGCGAGGTGGTGGCGGCCCCGATGACCGGAGACGACGTCACCGCCTTCCACGACACCCTGACCTCCTACGCCGGGCAGGCCGATCTGATCATCACCACCGGCGGGGTGAGCGCAGGCGCGTACGAGGTGGTCAAGGACGCGCTCGCCGCGACGGTCGGGTTCGTCAAGGTCGCGATGCAGCCGGGCATGCCGCAGGGCGCCGGACATGTCGGCGGCACACCGATCGTCACCCTGCCGGGCAACCCGGTCAGCGCATTGGTCTCGTTCGAGGTGTTCCTCCGGTCCCCGCTGCGGGCGGCGATGGGCGCCGCGCAACCGCAGCGACCCCGGCGCGCGGCGGTGCTCACCGAGGACCTCACGTCCCCGCGCGGCAAACGCCAGTTCCGCCGCGGTGTGCTCGACGCCGACGCGGGCACCGTGACCAGCTACGGCCCGCCCGCCTCCCATCACCTGCGGTGGCTCGCCTCGGCCAACTGCCTGCTGGAGATCGGCGAGGACATCACCGAACTCCCCGCCGGGTCGACGGTCGCTGTATGGGATCTGAGCTAGAGACAGCTGGCCGGTTCATCGACACCCTCCGCACGTAGAATCCACCCCGATGGCCAGACGCCCAAGAACCGAAGAGCTCAAATCCGGCCCCGAGCGGTTGATGGCCCTGGTCCGGACAACCGTTCCGCCGGTGCATCCGGCAGGCCTGCCGTTCATCGGCGCGGGTCTCGCGCTGGCGGCCGCCGGTCGCCGGAACCGCTGGCTGCGTGGCGCGGGCCTGCTCACCGCCGGTGCCAACGCCGCCTTCTTCCGGCATCCTCCGCGGGTGCCGCCGACGCGTCCCGGCGCGATCGTCGCCCCCGCCGACGGGCTGATCTGCCTGGTCGAGGACGTCGAGCCGCCCGCCGAACTGGGGCTGCCCGCACGTCCCCTGCCGCGGGTCAGCATCTTCCTGTCGATCTTCGACGCCCACGTGCAGCGCGTCCCCATCAGCGGCGAGGTCATCTCGGTGGTGCACCGGCCGGGGTTGTTCGTCTCGGCCGAACTCGAGGCGGCCAGCGAGGACAACGAGCGCAACAGCCTGGTCATCCGGACGGCGTCGGGCGCCGAGGTGATCGCCGTGCAGATCGCCGGCCTGGTTGCGCGGCGCATCGTCTGCGACGCCAAGGTCGGCGACAAGGTCTCGATCGGTGACACCTACGGGTTGATCCGCTACGGCTCCCGCCTCGACACCTACCTGCCGGAGGGCTCCGAGGTGCTGGTGCTGCCGGGCCAGCGGGCCGTCGGCGGGGAGACGATCCTCGCGGAGCTGCCGTGATCAAGCCCCGGGTGAAGCGGTCGGTCGTGAGCCTGCGCATGCTCCCCAGCGCGATGACGGTCGCCGCGATCTGCCTGGGGCTGTCAGCGGTGAAGTTCGCCCTCGACGACCGGCCGACCGAGGCGATGGCGTTCCTGGCTGTGGCCGCCATCCTCGACGCCCTCGACGGCCGGACGGCGCGGCTGCTCAACGCCACCTCGAAGATGGGGGAGGAGATCGACTCGCTGGCCGACGCGGTGAACTTCGGTGTGGCCCCGGCGTTCATCGTCTACGGCACGCTGCTGTCGCACTCGCGGATCGGCTGGATCGTGGTGCTGCTGTACGCGGTCTGCATCGTGCTGCGGCTGGCCCGGTTCAACGCGATGCTCGCCCAGGACCAACCGGGCTACATGAAGGAATTCTTCGTGGGCATGCCCGCGCCTGCCGCGGCCATCGGCGCGATCGGCCCGCTGGCGGCCAAGATGCAGTTCGGCGAAGGGTGGTGGACGTCGGAACCCGCCGTCGTCATCTGGATGATCGGGGTGTCGCTGCTCGCGGTCAGCAGCATCCCGATGCGCAAGGTGCACACGTTCGCCATACCGCCGAGCATGGTGGTGCCGCTGCTGGTGCTGCTGGCGCTCGGGGTCGCCGCGTCGATCCTGTACGGCTACCTCGTGCTGATGGCGATCATCCTGGCCTACGTCATCCACATCCCGTTCGCGATCCGCAGCAGCCGATGGGTGGCCGCCCACCCCGAGGCGTGGGACGACAAACCGAGGCAACGCCGGGCCACCCGCCGGGCCACCCGGCGGGCCACCCGCCGGGCCCAGCCGCAACGGCGCTCGGTGGCGCGCCTCGGACTGCGCAGACCTCCGGACCGGTGACATGACCGGGACCGAATTCGCCGAGGACGACTACGCGCTCACCCACCTGCGACTCACCGCCCGGCTGAACACCTCGGCACTGGACAATCGTCGCGGCGTGGTCCGGTTGCATCCCGAAGCCATTGCCGCCCTTGGCCTTCGGGAGTGGGACGCCGTCGCCCTCACGGGGTCCAGGACCACCGCCGCGGTGGTCGGAGTGGCCCCGCCCGGCACACCCACCGGTACCGCCCTGCTCGACGACGTCACACTGTCCAACGCAGGCCTGCGGGAGACCAGCACGGTGATCGTGGCACCGGTGACGGTGTACGGCGCGCGTTCGGTGACGGTGTCCGGCTCCAGACTGGCCACCCAGTCGATCTCGTCGGCCACCCTGCGACAGGCACTGCTCGGCAAGGTGATGACGGTGGGCGACACGGTGTCCCTGCTGCCGCGCGACCTGGGGCCGGGCACCTCCACCTCGGCGGCCACCTCGGCGCTGGCCTCGTCGGTGGGCATCACCTGGACCTCGGAACTGCTCACCGTCACCGGTGTCGATCCGGCCGGCCCCGTCAGCGTGCAGCCCAATTCGGTGGTCAGCTGGGGTGACGGCACCGCATCGGTGTCCGACGGCGCAGAAACAGGCGTGGACAGCACCGTCGGTCAGGTCACCGTCACCACCCCGACGCAACGGCCGTCGGTCAGCGCGGACGATCTCAAGGGTGTGCACAGCCAGGTGAGCCGGCTCACCGAATGGCTCAAGCTGTCCCTCGACGAGCCTGAACTACTCCAGACTCTGGGCGCGGCAGCGAATCTCGGTGTGCTGGTGTCGGGTCCGGCGGGTGTCGGCAAGGCGACGATGGTGCGGGTGGTGTGTGCCGACCGCAGGCTGGTGGAACTCGACGGCCCCGAGGTCGGCGCGCTGCATGCCGACGACAGGTTGCGCAGCGTCGCCGCCGCCGTGGAGACGGTCCGTGACGGCGGTGGGGTGCTGCTGATCACCGACATCGACGCGCTGCTGCCCTCGACCGCCGAACCGGTCGCCACCCTGATCTTGACCGAATTGCGTTCGGCCGTGGCCACATCGGGGGTTGCGTTCGTCGCGACGACGGCGATGCCCGACGGCGTGGACGCCCGGCTACGGGGGCCCGACCTCTGCGACCGCGAGCTCGGCCTCAGCCTCCCCGACGGGGCGACCCGCAAGGCACTGCTGGAGGTGCTGCTGCGCGACGTGCCCGCCGGCGAACTGCAGCTCGACGAGATCGCGGGCAGGACACCGGGATTCGTTGTCGCGGATCTGTGTGCCCTGGTCCGCGAGGCGGCGCTGCGCGCGGCGGCACGGGCCAGCACGGAAGGCACCGCACCCGCGCTCGAGCAGGAGGACCTCACCGGAGCACTCAGCGTGATCCGCCCGCTGTCGCGTTCGGCCACCCAAGAGGTGTCCGTCGGATCGGTGACACTCGAGGACGTCGGCGACATGGTGGCGACCAAGCAGGCGCTCACCGAGGCGGTGCTGTGGCCGCTGCAGCACCCGGACACGTTCGCCCGGCTCGGGGTGGAGCCGCCGCGCGGTGTGCTGCTCTACGGTCCGCCCGGGTGCGGCAAGACGTTCGTGGTGCGGGCGCTGGCGAGCTCGGGCCAGCTGTCGGTGCACGCCGTCAAAGGCGCCGAGCTGATGGACAAGTGGGTGGGCGCCTCGGAGAAGGCGGTGCGTGAACTCTTCCGGCGGGCCCGCGATTCCGCGCCGTCGCTGGTGTTCCTCGACGAGATCGACGCGCTGGCGCCTCGGCGCGGGCAGAGCTTCGACTCCGGTGTCACCGACCGGGTGGTCGCCGCGCTGCTGACCGAACTCGACGGCATCGAACCGATGCGTGACGTCGTCGTGCTCGGCGCGACCAACCGGCCCGACCTCATCGACCCGGCGCTGCTGCGGCCCGGCCGGCTGGAGCGGCTGGTGTTCGTGGAACCGCCCGACGCGGAGGCCCGGCGCGAGATCCTGCGCACCTCGGGCAAGTCGATCCCGCTGGCCGAGGACGTCGACCTCGATGCACTCGCCGACGACCTCGACGGCTACAGCGCGGCGGACTGCGTGGCGCTGCTGCGCGAGGCCGCGCTGACCGCGATGCGACGCTCGATCGACGCCGCCGACGTCACCGCCGCCGATGTGGCCGCCGCCCGTGCGGCCGTGCGGCCGTCGCTCGACCCGGTGCAGGTGGAATCGCTGCGCGCGTTCTCCGAGGGCCGCTGAGCATCGGCTGACCCGCCCACATCTTGACAGTGCCTAGTTACCGGGAGCAGACTCGTACACATCCGAACTAGCCGCTGACAAGTTTGAGGGGAGCGCAGTCATGACCGCCCCGGACACCACCTCCACCCGCGCTGGCGACCGCGAACGCGAGAAGACGGCGAGCGATCTCGGCCTCGCCCTCGCGCAGGGCTACCTCGACATGACGGACTACGAGCAACGCGTGCAGTCGGCGTTCGCCGCAGGGACCCGCGACGAGCTCCGCGCCCTGACCGCCGACCTGCCCGTCGCGAATCTCCGCCGCAACGATCCGCGGCGGCGCGACGCGCACGCGAGGGCCGCTCGGCGCGGCGCCGCCGTTCACCTCGCCGCCTACATCGCGGGTTCGCTGCTGATGCTCGGCATCTGGCTCGCCGTCGGGCTGACCGGCGGCGGATGGTACTTCTGGCCGGTCTGGCCGATCATGGGCTGGGGCATCGGAGTGGTCAGCCACACCCTGTCGGCCAGGTCAGGATCGCCCTGCGGGACGATGCGCCGCTAACAGCGCCCGCACCGCCACCGCCAGGTCGTCGGCCAGCCACGGTGGCAGTCTGTCGTCGCGCGCGTGCCGCCGGATGACGGCGTAGGGCAGGTCGACGACGGCACGCGTGACGACGTCCAGCCGGCGGTCGTAATCCTCGCCGGATTCGCCGAACAGCCGCCGGGTGACGTCGTGCAACCGGTCGATCAGCGGGGCGTTCATCGTCGCCAGCGTCTGCTGCAGCGCGGGGTCGGGCTCCCCGTCGACCAGATCGCCTGGACGCAACGCGAGAAGCAGGCGGGCGTCATCGGGTAGTTCCCGGGCGAAGTCGACGGTGGCGACGGCCAGCGCCACCGCCTCGTCCACAGGATCGCCGACCGCCGCCGCCAGCACCCGGGCCTGGAACCGCTCGAGCGCCCGCAGCCAGGCGGCCGTCACCACACCGTTGCGGTTGCCGAAGCGGTGATACAGCGTGCCGGCCGGGGCGCCGCTGGCCTTGGCGATCGCAGCCACGCTGGCCGCACGCGGTCCCTCGGTGAGGATCAGCGCGCGCGTCGCGTCGAGTATGACGTCGGTCTCATGCTTCCGCGGAGGTGCCACGATCTAGTATGTTCCTTCTATATGGAACGATTGCCCTATATCGATGAGCATGCCATATCGGTCGCTGCCTACCGTGCCACCTGCTGGACGGCCCTGCTGTCCGTGATGTGCCGCGACCGCCGCGACCCGTCGAGCGTCCCGCCCGGCTTCCACCTCGAATCGGCCACGCCGCCCAACCGGTTCGTCCTGCACGGTCGCCACCCGTTCGCGGTGTACCGGCTCGTGTTCGAACTCACCGACGACGGCCCCGGCCGCACCCGCGTGGCCGCGCAGACCTTCGCGGCGTTCCCCGGCGCCGCGGGGACGGTGTACCGGGCGATCGTCATCGGCACCGGCGGCCACGGCGTCGTCGTCCGCAGATTGCTCGGCCGGATCGCCGCGGTCGCCGAGCGGAACGCGGAGCGCGCCGTTCCGTAGGGGTGCGGGCAGCTCAGCGGGCATCCGTAGAATGGACGCGGACGGGCTGTTCCCACCACCGATGCGTTTCGCGCCATGCGTGCATCCAGCGGCTGACACCCCACGATCTGATCTTCGCCAGTCGGCTCATCGCCGACCCGACGAGACCACGGAGTGCCTTGCTTGCCATTCTGATCGCTCACGCGGCAGCGACCGCGATCGCACCCGTCCTGGTGGCGAGGTTCGGCAGGCTCGCGTTCTACCCACTGGCGCTGGTCCCCCTGACATCACTGATCTGGGTGGCGACGAACTGGCCATCCCCCGGCGACGCCAAGACCGTCGACCTGGTCTGGCTGCCCGAGCTGTCGATGAACATCACCCTGCGGTTCGACACCCTCGCGGCGATCATGAGCGTGCTGGTGCTCGGTATCGGCGCACTGGTGTTGCTCTACTGCGCCCCCTACTTCCACCATCACGACGGCCACACCGAGAATCGACTGCCGAGCTTCGCTGCCGAGATGGTGGCCTTCGCAGGGGCGATGTTCGGCCTCGTGACGAGCGACAACATGCTGGTGCTCTACGTGTTCTGGGAGATCACCACCGTGCTGTCCTTCCTGCTGGTGGGGCACTACGCCGAACGGGCCACCAGCAGGCGCGCGGCCACCCAGGCACTCCTGGTGACCACCCTGGGCGGGCTGGCGATGCTCGCGGGCATCGTCGTGCTCGGCAACCTGGCAGGCACCTACCGGCTCTCCGAACTCGTCGCGGCGCCACCGACCGGCGTGGCGGCCGCCGTCGGCGTGGCACTCGTTCTCGTTGGCGCGCTGTCGAAGTCGGCGATCATCCCGCTGCACTTCTGGCTGCCGGGAGCCATGGCCGCGCCCACCCCGGTCAGCGCCTACCTGCATGCGGCGGCGATGGTGAAGGCCGGCGTGTACCTGGTGGCGCGGATGACGCCCGGCTTCGCCGACTCACCGGTCTGGCGGCCGATGGTGGTGACACTCGGCCTGGTCACCATGCTGCTCGCCGGCTGGCGGGCGGTGCGCGAGTATGACCTCAAGTTGATCCTCGCCTTCGGCACTGTCAGCCAGCTCGGCCTGATCACCGTGATGGTCGGCGCGGGCGGGCGCGACATGATGCTGGCAGGTTTGGCGATGCTCGTCGCGCACGCGATGTTCAAAGCTGCGCTGTTCATGGTGGTCGGCGCCATCGACCACGCGACCGGCACCCGTGACATCCGCCGGCTCGCCTGGCTCGGACAGGCCAGCCGGCCGCTGTTGGTCATCGCCCTCGGCGCCACGGCGAGCATGGCCGCGCTGCCACCGTTCCTCGGCTTCGTCGCGAAGGAGGCCGACTTCGAAACCGTCTCGCACAGCGCATCACTCGGCGTCGCGGCGCCAGTGGTGCTCGCGGGCATCGCGTTCGGCTCGGTCTTCACCACCATCTACAGCCTGCGGTTCCTGTGGGGCGCGTTCGCGCGCAAAGGCCTGTCCCAGCCCAGCATCCGCGTCGCCGAGATGCACCGGCTGCCCACGACTTTCCTGATCCCACCCGCGATCCTGGCGTCCGCGGGGTTGCTGTTCGGACTCTGGCCCGCACCGCTGGACACGGTGCTCGACGACTACGCCGCCACGGTGCCGGGCGGTCAGCACTACGAGCTCGCGCTCTGGCACGGGCTGAACCTGCCCCTGCTGCTGTCGGTCCTCGTCATCGCCGCGGGCACCACGGCGTTCTTCGGCCGCGACCGGCTGCGCCGGGCCCGCACGCCGTATCTGCCGCTGGGCAACGCCGACCACGTGTACGACTCCTTCATCCGCGGGCTCGACGTGTTCTCGGTGCGGTTGACCGCGGTGACGCAGCGCGGATCGATACCCGCCACGCAGGCGGTGATCCTGTCGACGCTGGTGGCGCTGCCCGCGGCGGTACTGGCGTTCGGAGCGCGCGACCGGCCGGAGTTCCGGCTGTGGGACTCGCCGGTGCAGGTGGTGGTGGGCCTGCTGATGATCGCCGCGGCGCTGGGCGCGGTGGTGATGCGCAACCGGCTCGCCGCGGTGCTGCTGATCGGGGTGACCGGGTACGGCTGCGGCGCGATCTTCGCCTTCCACGGCGCACCCGACCTGGCCCTCACCCAGTTCCTGGTCGAGACGCTGGTCCTGGTGATCTTCGTGCTCGTGCTGCGTTCACTGCCCGCCGAGGCCGATCAGGCCGACATCGGCCGCTTCCGGTTGCCGCGGGCGGTGCTGTCACTGGCCGTCGGCGCCACGGTCACCTCGCTCGCCGTCTTCGCGATGGCTGCCCGCAGCGGCGCCGGCATCGCCGAACTGCTTCCCGACGCGGCGTACTACCGGGGACACGGCGCCAACACGGTCAACGTGCTGCTGGTCGACATCCGTGCGTGGGACACCATGGGCGAGGTCTCGGTGCTGCTCGTCGCCGCGACCGGCGTGGCATCGCTGGTGTTCCGGCACCGGCGATTCGGCGCCGCGCCCCGCGTGTCGGACGCCGGCCAGCCCGACATCGGCCCCGTCGGCACCTACGCCAATTCGCCTGCCGCCGGCGAGGTCACGTGGCTGCGCGGCAGTGAACTGCGCGACCCGCGGCACCGCTCGCTGGTGCTCGAGGTGGCGACCAGGGTGATCTTCCCGCTCATCATGGTGCTGTCGGCGTACTTCTTCTTCGCCGGCCACAACACCCCCGGCGGCGGCTTCGCGGGCGGCCTGACCGCGGGCCTGGCCCTGGTGCTGCGCTATCTGGCAGGCGGCCGCTACGAACTCGGCGAGACACTGCCGCTGGACGCAGGCAAGATCCTCGGCGTCGGGCTCGGGCTGTCCGCGGGCACCGCGGTGGGCTCGCTGCTGCTCGGCGCACCGGTGCTGTCGTCGGCCGTCGTCGAGTTCGACGTCCCGGTGCTCGGCACCGTCAAGTTCGTCACCGCGCTGCTCTTCGACCTCGGGGTGTATCTCATCGTCGTCGGCCTGGTGCTCGACGTGCTGCGCAGCCTCGGCGCGCGAGTCGACACAGAGATGGTGACCCGATGACCACCTACCTGATCCCGCTCATCCTCGTCGGGGCCCTCACCAGTGCCGGTGTCTACCTGCTACTGGAACGCAGTCTGACCCGGATGTTGTTGGGACTGTTGCTGATCGGCAACGCGGTGAACCTGCTGATCCTGATGGTGGGCGGACCGTCGGGCAATCCGCCGGTGCGCGGGCGCACCAGCAACGGCGAGACCACCACGGCGGATCCCCTTGCCCAGGGCATGATCCTGACCGCGATCGTGATCAGCATGGGCATCGCGGCGTTCGTGCTGGCGCTCACCTACCGGTCATTCCGGCTGACCACCGCCGAAGAGGTCGGCAACGACCCCGAGGACGCCCGGGTGTCCCGGCTGTCCGCCATGGACGCCACCCCCGTCGACGAGGACCGGCCACCCGAAGCGGACACCGCGAAGGACACCGACCTGCCCGACGAACTCGATGCGCTGCCCGGCCAGGAGGGCTCGCGATGAGCCTCTCGACCGTGCTGACACCCCTGCCGGTGCTGATCCCGACGCTGGCCGCGGCGCTGACGCTGTTCGCCGGCCGCACTCCCCGGCTGCAGCGCGCCATCACGTTGGTCGCGCTGATCGCGGTGGTGGCGGTGTGCGCCGTACTGCTGTACCTGACGGACCGCGACGGCACGCTGGCCCTGCAGGTCGGGGGCTGGGGTCAGAGCGTGCCGGGCATGGGGCCGCTCGGCATCACGCTCGTGGTGGACCGGCTCTCGGCGCTGATGCTGGTGGTGTCGTCGATCGTGCTGCTGGCGGTGGTCTGCTACGCGATCGGGCAGGGCATCCGCGACGGCGACGACCGCCAACCGGTGTCGATCTTCCTGCCGACCTACCTGGTGCTGTCGGCGGGCGTGTGCACCGCGTTCCTGGCCGGTGACCTGTTCAACCTCTTCGTCGGCTTCGAGGTGCTGCTGTCCGCCAGCTTCGTGCTGCTCACCATCGGGTCCAGTGCCGAGCGGGTCCGCGCGGGCATCGCCTACGTGATGGTGTCGATGGTCTCGTCGCTGATCTTCCTGATCGGCATCGCACTGGTCTACGCCGCCACCGGCACACTCAACATGGCCGAATTGGGTGTGCGTCTGGACGAAGTCGCGCCGGGCACCCGCACCGCACTCTTCGCGGTGCTGCTCGTCGCGTTCGGCATCAAGGCCGCGGTGTTCCCGCTGTCGACCTGGCTGCCCGACTCCTACCCCACCGCGCCTGCGCCCGTCACCGCCGTGTTCGCCGGACTGCTCACCAAGGTCGGCGTGTACGCCATCATCCGGGCACACTCGTTGCTCTTCCCCGGCGGCGGCCTGGACGCGGTGCTGTTGGTCGCCGCATTCCTGACGATGGTGATCGGCATCCTCGGTGCGATCGCGCAGAGCGACATCAAGCGGCTGCTGTCCTTCACCCTGGTCAGCCACATCGGCTACATGGTGTTCGGCATCGCGCTGTCGAACGAACTCGGCATGTCCGGCGCCATCTACTACGTCGCGCACCACATCCTGGTGCAGACCACACTGTTCCTGGTGGTCGGGCTGATCGAACGGCAGGCAGGCGCGTCGACCATGCAGCGACTCGGCGGACTCGCGGCCGCCAGCCCGCTATTGGCCTTCGTCTGGGTGGTACCCGCGCTGAATCTCGGTGGCATACCGCCGTTCTCGGGCTTCATCGGCAAGGTCGCGCTGATGGAGGCCGGCGCCGCCAACGGCTCCGTGCTGGCCTGGCTGCTGGTCGGCGGCGGCGTGCTGACCAGCCTGCTGACGTTGTACGTGGTGGCCCGGGTGTGGACCAAGGCGTTCTGGCGGTCCCGTGTCGACGCTCCGGAGGGCCATCTCTCGGCGGCCGTCCCGGCAGCGCTGCTCGTCGAGGACGAGGACATCGAATACGCCGATCGGGCGCATGTCGGCCGGATGCCGATCGGCATGCTGGTGCCGACGGGCGCGCTGATCGCGGTCGGCCTGACGCTGACGGTGGCGGCCGGGCCGATCTTCGCCTACAGCGTGCGCGCAGCCGAACAGGTGCTCGACCGCGAGCAGTACATCACCGCCGTCGTCGGGGAGCGGCCGTGACCGGCGACAGCATGCGGAGCAGGTGGCCGATGCGGCGGATCGCGCTGCGCGCGTGGGTGCTGTGCTGGCTGGTGCTGGTGTGGATCTTCCTGTGGGGCACCTTCTCTGCGGCGAACGTCGTCAGCGGGCTGGCCGTCGCGCTGGTGGTCACGGTGCTGCTGCCGCTGCCCCCGGTGCCGGTCGAGGGGCGGATCCACCTGCTGTCGGTGCTCCGCCTCATCGCGACCGTCGCCTACTACCTGGTGCTGTCCTCGGTGCAGGTGGCGTGGCTCGCGATCAAGCCGGGCCCGCCGCCGCTGACCGCCGTGCTGCGCGCGCACCTCGCGCTCAAGTCCGACCTCGTGCTGGCGCTGGCGGTCAACATCATGAACCTGACACCGGGCAACATCGTGCTCGAGATCGACCAGTCCCGGCGGATGATCTACGTACACGTGATCGACGTCGGGTCCGACCGCGCGCTGGCCCGGTTCTACCGCCAGGTCGACCAGTTCCAGCGGTTGCTGATCGCGGCGTTCGAACGCGACGCCGACTGGCGGCCCACGGCCCATCCGGCGGAGGCAGTGGAGGAGGAGGATCGCGCATGACATACGTGTGGATCATCGCCGCGGTGATGCTCAGCGCCGCGGCGACCATCGTGATGTTCCGGCTGCTGGCCGGCCCGAGCACGCTGGACCGGCTGGTCGCGCTCGACACCCTGGTGGCCGTCACGATGTGCGCGATCGGCACGTGGGCGGCGTTCAGCCTCGACACCACCGTCACCTACAGCCTCACCGCGCTGGCGCTCATCAGCTTCGTCGGTTCGGTGAGCGTGGCGCGGTTCCGGGTGCCCGACATCGAGAAGCGGAGGACCCGGTGAACAGTCCCGACATCCCCGACGTGGCCGCCGCGGTCCTGGTGCTCGGCGGGTCGACGCTGGCGCTGACCGCGGCGATCGGCGTCGTCCGGTTCCCCGACACACTGTCCCGCATGCACGCGGCGACCAAGCCCCAGGTGCTCGGCCTGCTGCTGGTGCTCGCGGGTGCGGCGATCCGGTTGCGGGGCAACGTCGATGTCGGCATGGTGATCCTGACCGGGCTGTTCACCATCATCACCGCGCCGGTGGTCGCGAACCGCGTCGGGCAGTTGGCCTACCGCGAACAGAACATCCGCGACGACTTGTTGACCAGGGACGAGATGCATGAGTTCGCGGCCGAAGGGGAACACCGTCCGCATGGCACGGACGGACTCTGACACCTGGAGCATCACCGAGGGCGTCGGTCCCACCGCGCTGGGCGTGGCGATGGCCCGGGCCGGTGAGTCCTCGGCCGGCTGCCCGCTGTTCGAGGATCCGTTCGCGCAGGTCTTCATCGACGCCGCCGTCGCCCGCGGCTGGGAGCTGCCGACGGATGCGATGGCCGAGCGGATCCGCGCGCTGTCGGGATATGCGGCGTCGCGTACCAAGTGGTTCGACGAGTTCTTCATCGCCGCGGGTGCACACGGTGTCGAACAGTCGGTGATCCTCGGCGCGGGCCTGGACTCCCGTGCCTGGCGGATGCCGTGGGTGAGCGGCAGCGTGGTCTTCGAGATCGACCAGCCGCAGGTGCTCGAGTTCAAGCTGGAGGTGTTGCGCGCCCACGGCGCCGAGCCCCATGCGCGGTACGTCCCGGTGCCGGTCGACCTGCGCCAGGACTGGCCGAAAGCCTTGCGTAACGCCGGTTTCGACTCCACCCAACCGGCAGCATGGTCGGCCGAGAGCCTGCTGCCCCACCTCACCGCAGAGGGCCAGGACCGGTTGTTCGCACAGATCGCCGAGATGGCCGTGCCGAGCAGCCGCATCGCCGTCGAGGCGTTCGTCGAGGACCGCACCGACGTCGCGGAATGGCTGACCGCGCAGGGCTGGGACGTCACGACGATCGACGCCCGTCGGCTGATGAATCGCTATGACCGGTGCACTCCCGACGACGCCGAGGACGCCTTCCCCAACACCGTGTTCGTCGACGCGAAGCTCAGTTCCGCGGCGACGACGGGGCCCATGGCAGCGACCGCCTAGCCCTCTGTTCCGCCCCTGCACGCGAGATTGCACAGACGGTCGTACTTCAACCGATCACAGCCCTCTGTGCAATCTCGTCCATAGGGACGCAGACAGGTCGTCCTGACCCGAACGCGACTCGGTCCCGGTCACGTCCGGCCGATGCGTCACTCCGAGAGCTGGAACTCGACCCGCGCGGTCACCGTGTCGACGGCTTCGCTCAACGCGTCCAGCCGTGATGCCGGTCCGGGCGCCGCCAGCACCGCATACCGGTCGGCAGGGCCCATCGGCAGTCGGTTGGCCAACGCGTACAGGCGCTTCGGCAGGTCGGGCTCGGCGCGCGCGAGCAGGCCGTCGCGGTCGCGGATCTCGATGTCGCGGGCGGCCGCGATCCGCTCGAACAGCGCGATGATGCGGTTCTCCACATCGGCGAGCCGGCTCTCGTCGACGCCGGCGTCGGGCTCGTCGGGCCACGGTTCGACGTCGGCCCGCGGGTACGGATCGTCGTCGAGCCACTCGGTGACCCGGATCCGCTCGCCCAGAGGGCAATTCATCCGGTACCGGCCCTCGCCGGTCGCGGCGCACTCGGCGATCCGGGCCAGCACTCCCACCCGGCTACGCCGGTCCCCGCCGCCCACCTCACGCCCGGCCTCGATCAGCACCACCCCGAACACCGGGTCGTCGGCGGCCAGGCAGTCGCGGACCAGGGCGGCGTAGCGGGGCTCGAAGATCCGCAGCGGCAGCTCCTCGCCGGGCAGCATCGCCACTTCGAGCGGGAACATCGGCGTGACGCTCATGGATCCAACCTATAGTTCGAGCTCGCCGACGATGGCGTCCACCACTGCGCGCAGGTCACCGTCGGTCTCCTCGGCCACCCGCCGCTGCCGCTGATAGGACGCGCCCAGCCGGTGCATGTCGACCACCGCGGCCAGCTCGTCGACGCAGCCGAGGGACTTCGCCACCGGCTGCAGCCGGTCCACCAGATTGTCGAGGTCCTCGGTGACCAGTCGCTCGTTGCTGTCGGCGTCGAGGATGATGATGGCGTCCAGGCCATATCGCGCGGCGCGCCACTTGTTCTCCTGCACGTGCCACGGCGGCATCATCGGGAGTTCCTCGCCCGCATCGAGCCTGCGGTCGAGGTCGACGATCAGACAGTGGGTGAGCGCCACCAGCGCGCCCAGTTCCCGCAGGTTCGACACCCCGTCGCACACCCGCACCTCGACGGTGCCCAGATGCGGTGAGGGCCGGATGTCCCAGCGGACCTCGTTGATGTGGTCGATGATGCCGGTCTTCTTCTGGTCGTGGACGAAGCCCTCGAACTCCGACCACTGCCGGAACTGGAACGGCAGGCCCGCCGTCGGCAGCTGCTGGAACATCATCGCCCGGTTGCTCGCGTAGCCGGTGTCCTCACCGTCCCAGAACGGCGACGACGCGGACAGCGCCAGCAGATGCGGGAACTGGTTGAGCAGTGACGAGATGATCGGCATCACCTTGTGCGCCGACGACACCCCGACGTGGACGTGCACTCCCCAGATCACCATCTGACGGCCCCACCACTGCGTGCGCTTGATCAGCTCGGCATACCGCGGCGCATCGGTGAGCTGGGCCGCCGACCACTTCGCGAACGGATGGGTGCCCGCACTGAACAGGTTCATCCCGCGGTCGCGCACCACCTGCTGCGCCGTGACCAGGCTGCCGCGCAGGTCGTCCATCGCCTCAGGCACGGAATTGCAGACACCCGTGACGATTTCGACGGTGTTGCGCAGGAGCTCCTTGTGCACCTTGGGGTTCTCGCCGATCTCGGCGATCACGGCGGCGGCCTCGTTGCTCAGGTCGCGGGTGACGGCGTCGACGAGCGCGAACTCCCATTCGACGCCGAGCGTCGGGCGGTAGGACCCGGCGAAGTCGATACGGCTACTGCGCGGGAGCGATGACACCGCAGGCCACCCGGCCGCCGGCGTCACCGGTCGCCAGCGTCTGCTCGTCGGGACCCGGCGTGCCACTGACCTGCTGATACTTCTCCGGCGGGATGTTCGCGAAGTTGTCGGCCTTCTCGTGGATGATGATCGCCGTCTTCTGATCGGCCAATAGCTCTTCGGCGGTGAACGCGTCGGTGGTGGTGACGAGCATCGCCGAGCCGTCCTTGCGGACCTGCAGCGAGCTGAGGTCGCCACCCGTCGGGTGCGTGGTCTGGCCGGGCATCTGGAGGTGCCCGCCCGCGGAGTTGAAATTGCCCGGCGCGCCACCGGTGGGGGCCACCGAGTCGGACTCGCACTTACCGACCGAGTGGATGTGCATGCCGTGGAAGCCGGGCGTCAGCTGTCCGGGTGCGGTGGTCCGCACCGTGACCGTCGCGTAGCCGCCGGTGAAGTCGATGTCAGCGGTGGCCACCGTGGTGCCGTCCGGCGTCCGCAATTCGGCGGCCAGTTTCTCGCCGCCGCCGCCTTCACCACCACCTTCACCGCCGCCCTCGCCTTCGCCCTGCCCTTCGCCCGGCGCGGCGGACGGAGACGGCGAGCCGGTCCACACCGACGGCGTGGTGCCGGGAGTGGTGGACGCCTGCTCGGGATTGCTGCAGGCGCTCAAAGCAAGAGCGGGAACGGCGAACAGGGCGGCGACGGTGGCGGACTTGCGCATGGCCACGAGCCTAACCGGTGACCGCCACGATCACGCCTGGTGGTTGGTCGGCGAGGGCGGGCGAGCGCGGCTCGACCGGGGCCTCGAGGAGCTTCCCGACTTCGTCGGCGGCCTCGCGTTCGCCGGGTGCCTCGCCGAAGTACACCGTGGTGGCGGTGACGCCCTCCAGGGTGAGGTTGTCGGTGTCGGCGACATTCCAGTCGGCATCGCGAAGGCGAGTGGCCACGCCTTCGGCGGCGCCTGCCACGTCGGAGATGTTGTATACCCGGACCTCGGGGCGTGCGGCAGGCGCTTGAGACGACGCCGGGGCGGCGGAGGTGGTGGAGACGGCGGACGCCACGGGCGCGTCGTCGTCGCCGGAGTCGTCGCTCGAGCCCATCGCCTGGAAACCGACCAGCAGGAAGACCACACCGAGGAACAGCAGCACCATGACCATGGCCCGCAGCGGCAGCCCGGAACTCTCTCGCTGGTTCATCGCGCCCACTCTAACGAGTTGGGTTCAGCCGACCGACCGCTCAGGTGACTTCGAAGCCGAGTCTGCGCGCCGCGCGGGCCTTCTGCCTGCTGGCGCGCAGCCGGCGCAGGCGCTTGACCAGCATCGGGTCCGCCGCGAGCGCTTCGGGCCGGTCGACCAGCGCGTTGAGCACCTGGTAGTAGCGGGTCGCCGACATGGAGAACAGCTCCCGGATGGCGTCTTCCTTGCTGCCGGCGTACTTCCACCACTGACGCTCGAAGGCCAGGATGTCGTGCTCACGCCGGGAGAGTCCTTCGGGGAGATCAGAGTCATCGCCGGAAGGCTCAGTACGCGCCATAGCGCCGTCCATATTGCTCCTCGGACCTTTCCGACCTGAAAAGAATGACATCCCTGTAGTTCGCGCTCATTCAATCACGGGTTGCAGGGTTGCGACGTCATCAATGCGGGCGAGTCGGCTGGTGCGTCGTGCGGACATAGGCCGCCGACTTAAGCTCTCCCGCATGGCCGTCGTACCCATCCGCATAGTAGGAGACCCCGTCCTGCGCACCGCGACCACTCCCGTGCCCGTCGGCGCCGACGGTTCGTTGCCCGCGGACCTGGCGGATCTGATCACCGACCTCTACGACACGATGGACGCGGCGTACGGAGTCGGCCTGGCCGCCAACCAGATCGGCGTCTCCAAGCGGGTGTTCGTCTACGACTGCGCCGACTCGCGCGGCCGCACCACCCGTCGCCGCGGGGTAGTCGTCAACCCCGTGCTCGAGACCTCCGAGGTTCCCGAGACCATGCCCGACCCCGACGACGACGAAGAGGGCTGCCTCTCGGTGCCCGGCGAGCAGTTCCCCACCGGCCGGGCGGACTGGGCCCGCGTCACCGGACTCGACGCCGACGGAAACCCGATCACCCTCGAGGGCACCGACCTGTTCGCCCGGATGCTGCAGCACGAGACCGGACACCTCGACGGGTTCCTCTACCTCGACCGGCTCGTCGGTCGGCACGCGCGTGCGGCCAAACGCGCCGTCAAGTCCAACGGTTGGGGTGTCGAGGGCCTGAGCTGGCTGCCCGGCAAGGACCCCGACCCGTTCGGCCACTGAGCCGTCCGTGCCGGAACTCCCGCCCGTCGGCACCCGCGTCAGCCTGCGCCACCGGCTGCCGCCGGGCTCGTCGCCGCCGCTGACCGACGTGGTCGGCCACCTGGTCGCGGTCGGTTCGACGCTGCGGGTGCGCACCAAACGGGGTGACGAGGTGAGCGTCGCCGCCGCCGACGTGGTGGCGGTCAAGGCGCTCGCCGACGCACCCGTGCGCACCGCCGACATCCGCAATCTCGAACACGCCGCCGCCGCGGCGTGGCCGGGGCGGCGTCAGGTGTGGCTCGACGGGTGGTTGCTGCGCGAGGCGGGCGGCCACACCCACCGCGGCAACTCCGCAGTGCCGTTGCGGTCCGGCGCTGATCTGCGTGCACTGCCCGGCATCGTCGAGTGGTACGCCGGCCGCGGCTTGACGCCCTGGCTCTCGGTGCCCGACCGGTTGGTGCGGCTGCCTGCGGCGGCGCCCACCCACATCGAGTCGCTCGTGATGACGCGCGCGCTCCCGGCCGGCGGGCACCGCGCGGCGGTGAACCTGGCCGTGCGCCCTGATGACCGGTGGCTGCACACCTATCAGCGCGACGTGCCGGTGGATGTGTTGACCGCGGTGATCGAGGGTGAGCTGACGTTCGGGCGTCTCGACGACGCCGCCGTCGGGCGCGCCGCCGTCACCACTGCGCCGGACGGCACCCGCTGGGTCGGCATGTCGGCGGTGCGAGTGGCTGAGCACCGACGCCGCCGCGGCCACGCCCGGACGCTGTGCGAGGCGCTGCTCGACTGGGGAGCAGCCCGCGGTGCGACGCGCGCCTACGTCCAGGTCGTCGCCGACAACGCCGGCGCCGCTGCGCTCTACGAGTCGATGGGCTTCGTCACCCAGCACCGGCAGCGCTACGTCGACGCACGCGCGCTGTGACGGTGGAGCGCTCGTAGGCTGTCACCCATGCGGCTGGCCACCTGGAACGTCAACTCCATCCGCGCGCGCGTGGACCGCGTGACCGACTGGTTGTCGCGCGCCGACGTCGACGTGCTGGCGATGCAGGAGACCAAGTGCAACGACGAGCAGTTCCCGACGATGCCGTTCGCCGCCCTCGGCTACGAGGTGGTGCACTGCGGCTTCAGCCAGTGGAACGGGGTGGCGATCGCGTCGCGGGTCGGCATCGAGGACGTGGCCGTCGGGTTCGACGACCAGCCGACGTGGAGTGACAAACCCGACATAGCGGCTGCAGCGGAGGCGCGTGCGCTCGGCGCGACGTGCGGCGGTGTCCGGGTGTGGAGCCTCTACATCCCGAATGGCCGCTTCGTCGATTCACCGCACTACCGCTACAAGCTGGAATGGCTTGCAGCACTGCGCAAGACGTCGAACTCCTGGCTCACCGAGGATCCCCGCGCGCAGATCGCGCTGGTCGGCGACTGGAACATCGCGCCCACCGACGACGACGTGTGGAGTGTCGAGGCGTATCGCGACAGCACACACGTCACCCCGCCGGAGCGGGCGGCATTCGACGCGATCGTCGACACCGGGTTCACCGACGTGGTGCGGCCGTTCACGCCGGGCCCCGGCGTCTACACCTACTGGGACTACACCCGGTTGGCGTTCCAGAAGCGGCGCGGCATGCGCATCGACTTCGTCCTCGGCTCCCCGGCGTTCGCCGAACGGGTGAGCCATGCCGAGATAGTCCGCGAGGAGCGAAAAGGCAAGGGCGCCAGCGACCACGCTCCGGTGCTGGTGGAGCTCAGCGGCTAATCCGCCGCGTCGTGCAATGCCCGCCAGAGTCCCGCTCTGGACCGGATGCCCAGCTTGCGGTACACCCGGGACAGATGCAGCTCGATGGTCTTCGTACTGACGAAGAGCTCGGCGGCGATCTCCTTGTTGGTGCGGCCCGCGGCGGCGAGTTCGGCCGCGCGCAGCTCCGGCGCGGTCAGACCCGGACGCTGCCGGGGAGCGAGCTGAGCCACCTCCCACCGTGCCCGTTCGGCCCAGAACCGCAGACCCATCCGCTCGAAGGTGCGCAGCGCGCTCTGCAGGAGATCACCGGCTGCGGCGCGGTCGCGCAGCCGGTGCCGCAGGTGGCCGGCGAGCAACTGTGTACGGGCGAGTTCGAAGGGCATCGCCGCGCGCTCGTGCTCGCGCAGCGCGCGGTCTGCCACGACGGCGGCCGCCTCGATGTCGCCGCGTGCGGCGATCAGCATGCTGCGACACCGGCCGGCGACCGCACGCGTCCACGGCCGGCCGAGCCGGTCGCCGTTGCGCTCGAGCACGCCGATGATGCGGTCGGCCTCGTCGTACCGGCCGACGGCGATCATGGCCTCCACGGCATCGGGGAGGAACGGCGCGGTGACGATCTCCGTCGCCGCGGGCAGCACCCGCCACTGCGCCACCAGCGGATCCAGATGCCTAAGCGCCGCTTCATGATTGCCCAGAGACAACTCCAGTGATCCCAGCGCGGTGACCGCCCAGGTACTCAGCCGCCCGGAGTCGCATCGTCGGCCGACCGCCAACGCCTCCGCACCGTTGCGGCGGCAGACCTCGACCCGTCCCAGGTAGGCGTCCACCACCGTCCGCACCGTCAGCGCGATGAACATGGGCAGGTCCCCGCCGAGCGCGAGCGCACGCTCCATCGTCGCCTTGGCCGCCCGCTCGGCTGCCTCCATGTCCCCCCGCCAGGCGTGCGCCAGCACGAGGTTGAAGCCGATCAGGATGAGTTCGCTCTCCTCACCGCGATCGGTGCACCGCCGTGCGATCGCGGTCAGCATCGCCGCTGCCTCGTCCACCTGGTGCGACCACAGTTTCAGCAGCGCGTGCAGCGTCCGTGGCCGCACCGCCAGTGGCACATCGGCGGGATCGTCGACCTGCAGGGCGCGACTCATCGCCTCCTCGTCGAGGCCGTCGCCGGCCAGGAACCGCATCATCGCCCGCATCGTCGTGGCCTGGACGAGAAGATCCTCGCGCGGCAGCTGCTCGGCCAGTTCCACCGCCTGCTCCGCCCGGCGCAGTGCAGCGTCGGCCACTCCGGCGTTGTACTCGACGAAGGCCAGCATCACCAGCATCGGCACCTGGCGGTCCGGGACTGCGCCGGGTTGCTCGACGGCGTCGCGCAACAGTGCGGCGGCGTCGGCGGAACTGTTGTCGTACAACCGGACCAGCCCGAGCAGGTGTAACGCCTCGGCACGCAGCGGCCCGGGCGTCAGCCGATCGACGGTGTGCTGCAGCAGCGTTCGTGCCCGCGCTGCGCTGCCCGCCTCGAAGTGGTTCGCGGCCGCCGCGATGGTGCGTTCGGGGGTGTCGCCGCCGCGCCCGCGGGCCAGCTCGAGGAGTTCCGCCGCGGTGGCCGGTGCACCCCGCAGGCGCGCGGACTCGGCGGCGGTGTCCAGCCCGTGCAGGACGCGCTCGTCGGCAACCTCCACGGAAAGTGCGAGGTGCCGGGCGCCGAGCTCGGCGTCGTCGAGCGCGTCGGCGAGCCGACGGTGCATCATCCGGCGCATGACCGGAGCGGCCTCGGCGTACGCACCACGGGCCAGCAGTGGATGGGTGAAACGCAGGTGCTGGCCCGAGATCTCGATGACCCCGGCGCGCTCGGCGTCCTCCAGCAGCGCAACCACCTCGTGCAGCTCCGACCCGGTCACCGACGCCAGCGCCGCCATGGTGGGTGCGGGCAGACAGGACGCTGCCAGCAGCACCCACTTCGTCGAGTCGGCGAATCCGGCGATGCGGGACCTGACGAGGTCGGCGAGTGTGGCGGGCAGCTCACCCGCCGGACCACCGGTGCCACGGGCGAGTTCCATTGCGTAGAAGGGATTGCCGCCGGACTCCCGATGGATGCGCACCATCTCGCCGCGCGCCAGCGGGCGGGTGAGCCGGCCGGCGAGCGCCTCACGCAACGCCCCGAGGCTGAGCGGCCGGACGTCGAGCCGGTGCATCCGAGCGGGGTCGTGCAGCTCGAGTTCGGCCATCGCGCGCTCGCCTCTCACGTCGGCGCGCCCGGTGGCCACGAAGCCGATCCGCCCGGTGCACCGCCGCGCCACCGACGAGATGACCAGCCGGGACGGCGGGTCGAGCCACTGCAAGTCGTCGATGGCCACGAGCACGGGCGACATCTGCGCGAGCCGGTCGAGCGCCGAGCGGACCGCCGCGACCACTGCACGCTGACCGGTGACCGGATCACCCTCGGCAGACGGCGCGAGCACCCGGTCGATCGCGAGTCTCTGTGGGCGCGGCAGCTCGTCGAACACCGAATCGTCCAGCACGCGGAGCAGATCGGCCAGCGCCGCAAACGTCGCTGCGGATCCCGTCGAGTGCGCGCGGGTGCTCAGCACGCGGAACCCGACCTCGGTGGCGCGGACGACGCAGGCCTGCCAGAGCGTCGTCTTCCCGATGCCCGGTTCACCGATGAGGGCCAGCAGCGACGGCCCGTCGGCGGCCTCGGTCAGGAAGGTGCGGACGACGCCGAGCTCCGCCTCCCGACCGACCACTCGTCCCCCCACCCCGGAATCCTCTCAGCTCACGGCGACTCTCCGCTCGGCAAACGCCCGCCGGGCGCCGGATCGGCGGCACGACGTGCCCCCTTCCCCACGCTGGGGCCTTGCGCTACGTTGGGGACGCCATCAACACGGGAGCGCGCACCGAGCGTGCTGAGAGGACAGCTGGGGCTGTCGACCGTACGAACCTGACCGGGTAATGCCGGCGTAGGGAGACATGTCATGACCGACCGTTCTGTCGTTGCCGACGCTGCGATCACCACCGGCCCGATCACGGGCAGCAGCAAGGTCTACCGCGAGATCCCCGGCGTACCGGATTCGCGGGTGCCGTTCCGGCGGGTGCATCTGACCGCTGAGGGTGAAGGACACCTCGACCTGTACGACACCTCCGGCCCGTACACCGACCCTGCCGCCACGATCGACCTGCAGGCGGGCCTGCCTGCGCGACCCGGCGTGGTCGCCGACCGCGGCACCCAGCTGCAACGCGCGCGCGCCGGTGAGATCACCGCCGAGATGGCGTTCGTCGCCACGCGCGAAGGGATGCCCGCAGACCTGGTGCGCGACGAGGTGGCCCGCGGGCGCGCGGTGATCCCGGCGAACCACCGGCACCCCGAGTCGGAGCCGATGATCATCGGAAAAGCGTTCGCGGTGAAGGTGAATGCCAACATCGGCAACTCCGCTGTCACGTCGTCGATCGCCGAGGAGGTGGACAAGATGGTGTGGGCCACCCGCTGGGGCGCCGACACCATCATGGACCTCTCGACGGGCCGCGACATTCACCTCACCCGCGAGTGGATCCTGCGCAATTCGCCGGTCCCGGTCGGCACGGTGCCCATCTACCAGGCGCTGGAGAAGGTGAACGGGGATCCGACCGCGTTGACCTGGGAGTGCTACCGCGACACTGTGATCGAGCAGTGCGAACAGGGCGTCGACTACATGACGGTGCACGCGGGCGTGCTGCTGCGGCACGTTCCGCTGACCGTCGGGCGGGTGACCGGCATCGTCAGCCGCGGCGGGTCCATCATGGCGGCGTGGTGCCTGGCGCACCACCGGGAGTCGTTCCTGTACACCCACTTCGACGAACTCTGCGAGATTCTCGCGCGCTACGACGTCACCTTCTCACTGGGCGACGGACTGCGGCCGGGCTCGATCGCCGACGCCAACGACGCGGCCCAGTTCGCCGAACTCCGCACCCTCGGCGAACTGACGAAGATCGCGAAAGGCCATGGCGTGCAGGTGATGGTCGAAGGCCCGGGACATGTCCCGATGCACAAGATCGTGGAGAACGTGCGCCTCGAGGAGGAACTGTGCGACGAGGCGCCGTTCTACACACTGGGGCCGCTCACCACCGACATCGCCCCGGCCTACGACCACATCACCTCGGCGATCGGGGCGGCGATGATCGCGCAGGTCGGCACCGCGATGCTGTGCTACGTCACCCCCAAGGAACACCTCGGGCTGCCCGACCGCAAGGACGTCAAGGACGGCGTGATCGCCTACAAGATCGCCGCCCACGCCGCCGACCTGGCCAAGGGGCACCCCGGTGCGCAGGCCCGTGACGATGCGTTGAGCCGGGCACGCTTCGAGTTCCGGTGGCACGACCAGTTCGCGCTGTCCCTCGATCCGGACACCGCACGGGAGTTCCACGACGAGACGCTGCCCGCCGAGCCCGCCAAGACCGCACACTTCTGTTCGATGTGCGGCCCGAAGTTCTGCTCGATGCGCATCAGCGCCGACCTGTCGGAGGCCATCCGCGACGCCCACGAGCAGGGCATGGCCGACAAGTCCCGGGAGTTCGCCGACCGCGGCAACAGGGTGTACCTGCCTCTGGAAAACTCCGTGCCATGACGTTCCTGCCGCTCACCCCGCCCGGCGAGACACCGCTGAGGGTGATGACCATCGCCGGGTCGGACTCCGGCGGCGGCGCGGGCATCCAGGCCGACCTGCGCACGTTCGCCCTGCTCGGCGTGCACGGGCTGGTCGCCGTCACCGCCGTGACGGTGCAGAATTCATTGGGCGTCAAGGGCTTTCACGAGATCCCGCTGGACGTGGTGGCCGGTCAGATCGACGCGGTGGCGTCCGACATCGGCGTGCAGGCCGCGAAGACCGGCATGCTGGCGTCGTCGGCCATCATCGAGACGGTCGCGGACGCCTGGCGGGGGGTGACACCGGACGGCGCGGTGCCCCTGGTGGTCGACCCGGTGTGCGCGTCGATGCACGGTGACCCGCTGCTGCATCCCAGCGCTCTCGACGCGCTGCGCACCCAGCTGTTCCCGCTGGCGACGGTGGTCACGCCGAACCTGGACGAGGTACGCCTGCTCGTCGGTGTCGACGTGGGCGACGAGGAGAGCCAGCGCGAGGCCGCCCGCGCGCTGCACGCGCTGGGACCGCGGTGGGCGCTGGTCAAGGGCGGGCACCTGAGATCGTCGGCACACAGCCCCGATCTGCTCTACGACGGTGCCGACTTCTACGAATTCGACACCACCCGGATCGACACCGGACACGACCACGGCGCAGGCGACACCCTGGCGGCGGCGACCGCGGCTGCACTCGCGCACGGTCACGCGGTCCCGGACGCGGTGGCCTTCGGAAAGCGCTGGGTCACCGAATGTCTCCGCGCGGCATACCCGTTGGGCCACGGCCACGGACCGGTTTCGGCGCTCTTCCGGCTGCACGAGCCCGATGACGCTCGATGACATCGCCGGGGTGGCGCACCACCCCGACGTCGAGCCGGCCGGCGCGGTGGTGCTCACCCACGGCGCCGGCGGCAGCCGGGACGCGCCGTTGCTCACCCGGATCTGTGACGAGTGGGCCGCCCGGGGGTGGCTGGCCGTCCGCTACAACCTGCCCTACCGGCGGCGCAGGCCGAAGGGCCCGCCGTCGGGGTCCGCGGCCACCGACCAGGCGGGCGTCGCGGAGGCCGTCGAGACGGTCCGCGCGCTGACCGACGGCCCCGTCCTGGCGGGCGGGCACTCCTACGGCGGCCGCATGACGTCGATGGCGGTGGCCGACGGGCTCGCGGTCGCCGTCCTCACGCTGTTCTCCTATCCCCTGCACCCGCCCGGCAGGCCGGACCGCGCACGCACCGAGCACCTGCCGCGGATCACCGTGCCGACGGTGTTCACCCACGGAACGGCCGACCCGTTCGGCACTATCGACGAACTGCGACCCGCCGCGGCGCTCGTCGGCGCGGACACCGAAGTCGTCGAGATCACCGGCGCCCGCCACGACCTGGGTTCGAAGAAGCTCGACGTGCCCGCGCTCGCGGTGGACGCGGCACTTCGCCTACTGCGGTGACCTGGGCATCGGCTCGGGACTGACGATATCGTCGCCGGATGACCTCACCGCCGGGGCCGCCGCCACCGCCGTACGGACAGGGCCCCTACGGACAGGGCCCGTACGGCCCGCCGCCGGGTCAGCTCTATCCGCAGCAGGGCCAGCCCTATCCGCCGCCACCGCCGCAGCCGTACTCCACTCCCGCGGGCTATCCCCTGCCGCCTGCGCCTCCGAAACGGAAGAACCGAATGTGGCTCATCCTGGGTGTGGTGGGACTGGTGCTGCTGCTGCTCATCGCCGCGGCCATCGTCGTCGCCTATTTCCTCGTCGGCCGTGGCACCGTGACGGCGAACAACGTCGAGATCGGCGACTGCCTGGCCGACATGCCCGACGGCACCCGGGTGCTCACCGTGCGCACCGTCGACTGCGCAGAGTCGCACGAGGGTGAGGTGTTCGCGATGCTGACCATGCCCGACGGCGACTTCCCGGGACAGTCCTCCCTCGAGGAGTTCTCCGACAGCTGCGGCCCCGCGCTGGCCGCCTACGCGCCCACGGCGATCGAGGACCCCTCCGTCGGCGTGTACGTGCTCTACCCGACCGAGGAGACCTGGACCCAGGGCGACCGCGTGGTGACCTGCATCGCCACCGTCGACCCGCCGCGCGCCGGGTCGCTGAAGGGCTAGTCCGGTCCGGCGGCCCCGGTACCTCACGGCCACCTACCCGATACCTGGGGTACCGTTCACCCATGACTTCGGAGCACTTCGACGCGGTCATCGTGGGGGCCGGCTTCGGTGGAATCGGCGCCGCCATCCAGCTCAAGCGGATGGGCATCCACGATTTCGTCATCCTCGACCGGGAGGACGACCTGGGCGGCACGTGGTACGTCAACCACTACCCCGGCCTGGCCGTCGACGTCCCCACCACCACGTACAGCTACTACTTCGAGCCGAACCCGAACTGGTCGAGGCTGTTCTCCACGGGGCGGGAGATCAAGCAGTACGCCGACGACGTCGCCGACAAGTACGACGTGCGCCGACACATCCGGTTCAGCACGACCGTCGAGGGCGCCCGCTGGGACGAGGACGCCAAGGTCTGGCGCGTGACGATCGCCGGCGGGGACACCATGGCCGCCCGCTACCTGGTGACCGCCACGGGATTCCTGTCACAGCCGAAGCTGCCCGACATCCCGGGTATCAGCGACTTCGAGGGTCGCATCGTGCACACCGCCGACTGGGACGACGACTACGACGCCACCGGCGAGCGGGTCGCGATCATCGGCACCGGCGCCACCGCGGTGCAGCTCATTCCCGAACTGGCCGAGAAGGCCGCCGACCTGACCGTCTACCAGCGCACCCCGATCTGGGTGGCACCGAAGATCGACCTGCACTTCCCCGAACGGGCCAAACGGCTGTTCGCCAGGTTCCCGCTGTCGCAGCGGATCATCCGCGCGGTGACCGACAACATCTACGAGGCGATGATCACCATCGGCGTCGTGAACTACCGGGTGCCGCTGTTCCGCAGGCTCAACATCTCCGCGATGGACCTGTGCAAAATGAACCAGTTCTTCTGGATTCGGGACAAGGAACTGCGCCGCAGACTCACACCGGACTACGACATCGGATGCAAACGGCCGACGTTCTCCAACCGCTACCTGCGCACGTTCACCAAACCGCACGTGCACCTGCAGAGCGACGGCATCGAGCGGGTCGAGGCCGACGGCATCGTCAACGCCGACGGCACCCGCACCGCCGTCGACACCCTGGTGCTCGCGACGGGATTCGACCTGTGGGAGGCCAACTTCCCGGCCATCGAGGTGATCGGCCGTGACGGCCGCAACCTCGGGAAGTGGTGGCGCGAGACACGGTTCCAGGCCTACCAGGGCGTGTCGATGCCCTACTTCCCGAACTACCTCAGCCTCGCCAGCCCGTATGCCTTCCTCGGCCTGAACTTCTTCAACACGATGGAGTACCAGATGCGGCTGATGGAGCGGCTCTTCGGCGAGGTCCGGCGGCGCGGGGCCACCACGTTCGAGGTCACCGAGGCAGCCAACGACCACTACCTCGAGCGGATGACCGAGATGCTGGCCGGGTCGCTGTGGACCATCGGCAACTGCGCCTCCGCGCGGTCCTACTACTTCAATCCCAGCGGCGAGCCCTCGCTGCTGCGGCCGATGTCCACTCGCGAGGCGATCAGGGAAGCCTCGGAGTTCCCGCTCACCGACTACCAGATCGCCTGAGCCGTCCATCTTCTGAGAGGAATCGTCTGTGCCCAGAGGAACTGCGAACAAGCCGGATTCGCGTGCCGCCAGGCTGGCCGGCCTGGCCCTGGCCGGTACCGGGCTGGCGCACTTCGCCAGTCCGAAGATGTTCGAGCCGATCACCGTGGCGTCGTTCCCGAACAACACCCGCCGCCACGTCTACACCAACGGCGGTCTGGAGACTGCGATCGGCCTCGCGCTCGCCGCACGCCGCACCCGCAGGCTGGGCCTCGCGGGCCTGCTCGGCTACGCCGCCTACTTGGCCGGCAGCACCGTTCGCAGCCGGTAGCGACCGAGCAGCGTCAGGTCCATCAGCGTCGCCACCGTCGCCCGGGACTGCTCGGAGTCGCGGTAACCCATCAGCCGGCCCAGGTCGACCATCAGGGCCATCGCGGCGTAGACCGCGAAACGGGCCTGCCCCGTTGTCCATTCGGGCCGCAACGCGACCACGATGCCGACCCAGCCGTCGATGGTGGAGCGCTGCAGGTTGCGCAGGATCTCCTGATCGGCGGGCGCCATGTTGAGCCGTTCGGTGTAGTACACGTAGTCCAGTTCCGGGTGGGCGAACGACCGCTCGACATAGGCGTCGACGAGCCGGGCGAGCGCCACCTCCCGGTCCGGCACGGTGCCCAGCACCGTCGACACCTCGGCCGACAGCCGGTCGGCCGACCGCCGGAAGCCGGCCGCCAGGATGTCGCTCTTGCCGGAGAAGTAGCGGTAGATGCCCGACGCGGGCATGCCGACGGCCGAGGCGATGTCCTCCACGCTGGTGTCGCGGTAACCCTTCTCGTTGAACAGCCGCATCGACTCACTCAGCAGCGCCTCGTATTTCGAGGCCGGAGGCGCCACGGCGGCCGGTGAGTCATCGACGTCGTCGGCCACGTCGGGCAACTCCACCCCGGCCAGCGCCACGACGATGTCGGACATCAGCATCCGGACCTGGATACCGGGCAGCTTCGCGCCGTGGTCGACGATGCTGCCGATCACGCTGAGTACAGCGGTCGAGAGCGTCCACTTCTGCCGGGAGGTGAGGGCGGGCCGGATCGCGGTCAGCGGCTCCTGGATCCGCCGGTGCACCTCGCGCAGCTGGGTGTTGAGGGTCGCCTGGTCGTCGCCGCGGAGGTAGCGGGCCTCCCAGCGGTACAGCCCGCCGGATTCCCGGCTCGCGAGGGCGGTCTCGGAGAGGGCGACCGCCAGCGCGCGCAGCGTCTGAGTCGGGTCGTCGTCGCCGGCCGGGTCCACCGACATCACGCTGTCGACCAGCTGCTGGCCGAGGTTGAACACCGCGTCGCGAAACAACTCGTATTTGCTCGAATAATGCCGGTACAGCGCGGCCGCCGAGATGCCGACCCGCGAGGCGATCGCCTCCATGCTCACGCCGTGGTATCCCAGCTCGCTGAAGGCCTCGGCCGAGGCGCGGGCGATCTGGGCTTTCCGGTCCTTCGGCCGACGCCGGACACCGTCGACACGGCGGGACGGGGTGCGCGCCATGGCGAACACGATATCCGACGCCCACCACACATAGCCGCCGAGTTCAGGGCGTCTTTCTTACGGAACTGGACGGCGCAGTAAGAATGGTGGTTAACATAGTGGACGGCACAGGCCCGGTCGGGGGGCCGATGCGCGACGTGTTCGATCCCTTCCTGTCGTGGGAGTCGTCCGGTCCCCCCGGGCGACCGTCCACTGCATGAGAAGGGGAGACAGTTGACTCATCGGGCCTGGTACATCGGTATCGCCGGCGCCGTCCTGCTGGCGATCGGACTGTTTGCGCTGCGGTTTCCGGTCCTGCTCGACGGCTACGACCAGTGGGGCTGGCAGGTCGAGTGCGGAAACGGGTTCACTGCCGACCTGACGCAGGCCGGCGCCGCGGGGCAGGACTTCGTCGACCAGTGCGACTCGGCGCTGCTGGCGCGCCGGTCGTGGACGATCACGCTGGTCCTGATCGGGTTGACCGCGCTGCTCGCCGTCCTCGTCGCCGCGATCCGGACGCCGGAGCACGAGTCACTGGTTCCCGGGCGCGAGGTGCCTGACCGTACGGCCTGACCTACGATCGCTGCCGTGAGCGCACCGGACGACGCGGCGCTGCGACGTCGGCTCGGCACGGGTGATGCCGTCGTCATCGGCCTCGGTTCGATGGTGGGGGCGGGCATCTTCGCGGCGCTCGGGCCCGCTGCCGCGGCGGCAGGGGCCGGACTGCTGATCGGCCTCGCGATCGCCGCCGTCGTCGCCTATTGCAATGCGACGTCGTCGGCGCGGCTGGCGGCCCGCCATCCGCAATCCGGGGGCACCTACGTCTACGGCCGTGAGCGGCTCGGCCCGTTCTGGGGCCATCTCGCCGGCTGGAGTTTCGTGGTCGGAAAGACCGCGTCGTGCGCGGCGATGGCGCTGACCGTCGGCTATTACGTGTGGCCCGGCGCCGCGCACGCGGTCGCGGTGGCCGCGGTCGTGATGCTCACCGTGGTGAACTACGCCGGCGTCCAGAAATCGGCGCTGCTCACCCGCATCATCGTCGCCGTCGTGCTGGCGGTGCTTGCCGCGGTGGTCGTCGCGGTGCTCAGCGGAGCCGACGGTGCGCCGCGGGCGCCCGGGGTCGACGTCACCGTCGGTGGCGTCCTGCAGGCGGCGGGGCTGCTGTTCTTCGCGTTCGCCGGATATGCGCGGATCGCCACGCTCGGCGAGGAGGTGCGCGATCCGGCCCGCACCATCCCGCGCGCGATCCCCATCGCACTCGGCATCGCGCTGGCCGTCTACGCGGCGGTCGCCGCGGCGGTGCTCACCGGTGTCGGTCCGGCGGCGCTGGCCGCTGCGAGTGCGCCGCTGGCCGAGGCGGTGCGCGACGCGGGTGCGCCGTGGCTGGAGCCCGTCGTGCGGGTGGGCGCGGCGCTCGCCGCGCTGGGCTCGCTACTGGCGCTGATCCTGGGGGTGTCGCGGACCACGCTGGCGATGGCGCGCGACCGGCATCTACCGCACGCCCTGGCCGCGGTGCATCCGACGTTCGGCGGTCCGCATCGTGCCGAGGTCGCGGTCGGCACGGTGGTGGCGGTGCTGGCCGGGGTGGTGGACCTGCGCGGCGCGATCGGCTTCTCGTCCTTCGCGGTGCTGGTGTACTACGCGATCGCCAACGCCGCGGCGCTGACACTCGGGCACCGCGTGATCCCGATCCTGGGCCTGGCCGGGTGCATCGTGCTGGCGTTCGCGCTGCCGTTGCCCTCGGTCATCACCGGTGTGGCGGTGGTCGGGCTGGGGGCGACGGTCTACGGGGTGCGCACGCTCATCCGCAGGAGCTAGACCGCACCGTCGACGAGAACCGTTGCCGCGCCGTCCATGTGGTCGCGCACCGTGGCGGCCGCGCGCTGCCCGTCGCCTGACTCGATGGCGTCGACGATCTCGAAGTGCCGCTTGGTGTCCATGTTCTTCAGCGCCCGGTCCACACCGGCGAACATGATCGACATGCGGATGCTGCCCTCCAACGACTGCCACTGGTGCAGCAGCGTCTCGTTACCCGCGAGGTGACACATCGTGCGGTGGAACCGAAGATCGGCCTCGATGCGGTCCTCGAGATTCGATGCGGCCCAACGGTCCATGTCGTCGACGGCCTTGCGCAGTTCGGCGACCGCAGTGGTGCGGTCCGGCAGTTCGGCGAGGCACCGTGCCGCCAGCGACTCCAGCGCCGCCCGGACGGCGAAGATGTCGCGGATCTCCTTGGTGTCGAGGTGACGCACCGACAGCCGGCCCCTGGCGCCCGCGGAGATCAGCCCCTCCTGCTGCAGCTGCCGCATCGCCTCGCGCAGGGTGCCGCGGCTGATCTGCAGCGCCTCGGAGAGTTCGGTCTCCACCAGGTGGGTGCCGGGCGTCAGCTGGCCGGTGGTGATCGCACGGCGCAACGCCGTCAGTGCCTGCTGACGCAGGCTGGTCTTCTCCAGCCGCAGAAACGACGGGGCGTCCACCGACACGGGAGCTCCCTTCCGGTCGACACAATTGTCGACATTTGGTTGTCGACAGTGATCCTACAGCCGGTCGAGCACCGAGGCGACGATGCGGCGGGTGGACAGGCCGTAGCGGTCGTGCAGCGTCGGCAGCGCCCCGGCGGCGAGGAATTCGTCGGGCAGCGCGATCGGCATGACAGTGCGGTGCACGCCGCGGCGCACCGCCTCGGCCGCCACCGTCTCGAACAGCCCACCGATCACCGTGTGGTTCTCCAGCGTCACCGCCAGCCGGTCCGAATCGATCTCGCGCAGCACGGTTTCGGCGTCGAACGGCTTGATGGTCGGCGTGTGCACCACCGCCACGTCGACGTTGTGGCCGGCGAGTTCCTCGGCGGCGAGCAGCGCCCGCATGGTCATCAGCCCGCTGGACACGAACACGACGTCGGCGCCAGGGCGCACCACCTTGGCCCGGCCGAGTTCGAAGGTGTAGTCGTACTCGTCGAGCACCGTCGGCACCTGACCGCGCAGCAGGCGCAGGTAGGTCGGGCCGTCGTGCTCGGCCAACTGGGGCACCGCCTGGGCGATGTCGACCGAGTCGCAGGGGTCCACGATGGTCAGCCCCGGCACGCCACGGAAGATCGCCATGTCCTCGGTGGCCTGGTGCGACGGGCCGTAACCCGTTGTCAGACCGGGAAGCCCGCCGATGATGTTGACGTTGAGCCCGGGTTCGGCGATGTCGAGGCAGATGAAGTCGTAGGCCCGCCGCGCCGCGAACACCGAATACGTGGACGCGAACGGGATCAGGCCCGTCTCGGCCATCCCCGCGGCGGCGCCGAACAGGAGTTGCTCGGCCATCCCCATCTGGAAGTACCGGTCGGGGAAGGCCTTGGCGAAGATGTGCATGTCGGTGTACTTGCCGAGGTCGGCGGTCAGTCCGACGATGCGCTCGTCGGCCCTCGCCGCCTCGACCAGCGCATGGCCGAACGGCGCAGGCGTCGTACGTTGTCCGGGATCGGCGAACGAGGCGATCATCGCCGACGTCCGCAGGGGGGCGACCGATGTCATGCGTCTACTCCAGCCTTCTCCTGATGGCCGGCGGTGAGCTGCTCACGGCAGACCTGCCACTCGTCGGCGTCGATGCGCATGAAGTGCGCCTTCTCCCGGTTCTCCAGCAGCGGGACGCCGCTGCCCACCCGGGTGTCACAGAGCAGGACAGCCGGGGTGCCGACGGGGGTTGCCCGCGCGGCGATCTCGTCGAACGCGGCCAGCAGCGCGTCGACGTCGTTGCCGTCGACCCGCTGGGCGAACCAGCCGCAGGCCGCCCACTTGTCGGCGACGGGCTCGGTGCGCAGCACGCCCGCGGTGGGTCCATCGGCCTGCAGTGCGTTGATGTCGACCATTGCGATGAGATTGCCCAGCTGGTGGTGCGCGGCGCCCATGGCCGCCTCCCACGTCGAGCCCTCGTCGAGTTCGCCGTCGGACAGGAAGTTGAACACCCGCGCCGGCGAGCCCTGGTGCCGCAGCCCGAGCGCCATCCCGACGGCCACGGTGAGGCCGTGTCCGAGCGATCCGCCGGAGATCTCCATTCCCGGGGTGTAGCTGGCCATCCCGGACATCGGTAGCCGGGAGTCGTCGCACCCGTAGGAGTCGAGCTCGGCGGCGTCGATGATCCCGGCCTCGGCGAGTGCGGCATACAGGCCGATGGCGTAGTGCCCGGTGGACAGCAGAAACCTGTCGCGGCCTTCCCATCTCGGGTCGTCGGGGCGGTAGGACAGCTGATCGGCGTACACACAGGCGAGCATGTCGGCGGCACCGAGCGCCTGCCCGACGTAGCCCTGGCCCTGTGCCTCACCCATGTCCAGCACGTGGTGGCGCATCCGGTAGGCGGCGTCGCGCACTTCGTCGTTGCGCATCAGGCGGCCACCACATGCGGGTCGGCGGTCTCGGCCGCGGCCTTGTCGGCCAGCATCCGTTCACGGGGACCCCACGTCTCCCGGGTGAGGATCGCAGCGACGAGGCCGATCGCCATGTAGCCGCTGAACAGCAGCGCCGGGCCCCACCACCCGTAGGCCTCGAAAAGCAGCGTGGTGATGAAGGGCGTGAAGCCCGAGGCGATCGCCGAGATCTGGTACGCCAGTGACGCACCCGAGGAGCGGGTGTTCGCATTGAACAGTTCCGGGAACCATCCGCCCTGGGCGCCTGCGAGCGCGTTCTGGAACACGCCGTAGGCGATGACGAACGTCGCGATGATGAGGATGAACACGCCGGTGTTGACGGTGACGAACATCAGCACTCCGAACGGGATGCCCAGTGCGCACACCCAGAGGTAGAGCGGACGCCGTCCGATCCTGTCGGTGAGCTTGGCCCAGGCGAAGGTGGCGAAGATGCCGATCGCCGCCGCGATGCACAACGCGCCGATGGTCTGGGAGCGCGTCGCCAGCTCTGCGCCCTTGAGGTAGGACAGCATGTAGGTGATGGACACGGCGTAGCCTGCGGTCTCGGCGATGCGAAGGCCGATGCCGCGCAGGATGTTTCGCCAGTCCTTCTTGACGACCTCGACGACCGGCGACTTGACGATGTCGCCGTGGGCCTTGACGTCCTCGAATACCGGGGACTCCGGCACCTTGGCCCGGATGATCAGGCCGACGATGACGAGGATGATGCTCGCGAGGAAGGGCACCCGCCACGCCCAGTCACCGCCGAGGTGAATGCTGACGAAGAACACCAGGTTCGCGATGAGCAGACCGACCGGGAAGCCGGCCTGCACGATGCCGGTGTAGCGGCCCTTCTTCCTCCACGGGGCGTGCTCGTAGCTCATCAGGATGGCGCCGCCCCACTCGGCGCCGAACGCCAGGCCCTGGATGATGCGCACGCTCACCAGCAGGATGGGTGCGAGCACACCGACGGCGGCGTAGGTCGGCAGCAGGCCGATCGCGAAGGTGGCAAGGCCCATCAGGATCAGCGACGCGACCAGGACCGGCTTGCGGCCGACCTTGTCGCCGAGGTGGCCGCCGATGATGCCGCCGAGTGGCCGGGCGACGAAGCCGACGCCGAGGGTCGCGAACGACAGCAGGGTGCCCGCCAGCGGGCTGGAGTTCGGGAAGAACGCCGTGCCGAAGTACAGCGCGGCGGCCGTGCCGAAACCGATGAAGTCGTAGGTCTCGATCACGGCGCCGACACCGGAGCCGATCGCGACCCGTTTGGCGTCGCGAGTGCCGTGCACCGGCCCCCGCATCGAGAGAGCGTCGTCGCTCATGAGCAGATCCTTTCCCAGCACCTATACCCGTTCCCGGGTGATCTCCACGTCACTGTCGACGGTCAACAGTGCGCTACGTCACTCAGTGTGAGGGTGCACACATCGCATTGTCAACAGTCAACACCAGTCTGCCGTCAGTAGTTGACTGTTAACAGTCGACGCCATAGTGTGGCTGCCATCACGTTCGCTCGACGCTGGGAAACCGCCATGCACGCCGCCTTCAAGCCGGACCGCCGGCTGGGTTGCTCCACGATCAGCTTTCGGCATCTCGACCTTGAGATGGCGCTGACCTGGATCCACCGGCTCGGCTTCCGGGGCATCGACCTGGGCGCCCTCCCCGGGGTCTGCGACCACGTGCCCTACCGGCTGGACGCCACGGCGGTCGCCTCGGTGACCGCGACCGTGCGCAGCAGCCGTCTGCAGGTGCGCTCGATCAACGGCGACATCGGCGACCTCAACGTGCCCCTCGACGAGGCGGGCAGGCGCAGCCGCGGCGCCCACCTCGACGCACTTCTGAGCCTGACCGCAGGCACCGGCGCCCGGGCCCTGGTGCTGCCGTGCGGCGCACTCGACCGCAACCCGCGGCGCTCACTCGACGACGACCTGGACCTGGTCGCCGCCGAGCTGATCGCCGCAGGCCACCGCGCGGCGCAGCACGGCGTCGAACTGTGGACCGAATCGCTGCACTTCCATCGGCTGTGCTCGGACATGACGCGCGCGCAGGCACTCTTCGACAGGCTGACCGGCAGCCCGGTGGGCATCGTGATGGACTTCAGCCACATCGTGGCCTCCGGCGGGGATCCGCTCGACTTCGTCGACCGGTTCGCAGGCCGCATCTCCCATGTGCACATCCGCGATGCGGTGCCCGGCAACATCAACGTCTCCGTCGGCCGCGGCGACGTCGACTTCCCAGGCGGGCTCAAGGCCCTCGCCGACACCGGATACGCCGGCCACTTCGCACTCGAACTCGAGACGCGGGACATCACCGATGACGAACGGCCGGCGGCCACCGCCGCAGCCGCGCAATACATTTCCGACCTGATCTGAGGAGAGACATGACAACACCGACCAACCGCACCCAGCGCACCGCCGTCATCACCGGCGCGACGTCCGA
This sequence comes from Mycobacterium sp. NPDC050041, assembly GCF_049541695.1. NCBI lineage: Bacteria > Bacillati > Actinomycetota > Actinomycetes > Mycobacteriales > Mycobacteriaceae > Mycobacterium > Mycobacterium sp. NPDC050041. Next base: position 240,064 of record NZ_JBMVDG010000001.1, read on the forward strand.
GCGCGGCATCGGCATGGCCGTCGCGCAGCGCTATGCCCGGGAAGGGTGGGCGGTGGTGATCCTCGACCTCGACGGCGAGAAGTCGGCCAAGGTGGCCGCCGACATCGGCAACCAGTTCGCGGTGCCGGCATTCGGCTGCGCCGTCGACGTGACGTCGGAGGAATCCGTCACCGCAGCGCAGGCCGCCGTCGCGGCCGAGGTCGCCGACGGCAACCTGCCACCCGTCGGGGCGCTGGCCAACATCGCCGGCATCACCTCGCCGGTGCCGTTCCTGGAGACCACGCTGGATCTGTGGAACAAGGTGATGGCCGTCAACGCCACCGGCACCTACCTCGTCACCAAGGCGTTCCTGCCCGCGATGATCGAGCAGGGCTGGGGCCGCATCGTCAACATGTCCTCGGTGTCAGCGCAGCGTGGCGGCGGCGTCTTCGGCAAGGTGCCGTACTCGTCGGCCAAGGCCGCGATCCTCGGCTTCACCAAGGCGCTGGCCCGTGAGGTCGCCGACACCGGCGTGACCGTCAACGCCGTCACCCCCGGTGCGGTCGACACCAACATCCGCGTCGGCTCCACCGACGAGCAGGAGGCGAAGTTGGCCCGCGACATCCCCGTCGGGCGGACCGCCACCACCGACGAGGTCGCCGCCTGCATCACGTTCCTGTCCTCCGAGGACGCCGCCTACCTGACCGGCAGCACGATGGACATCAACGGCGGCAGCCACATCCACTGACTCGGGCGGCGGGCCGCTGCCCTGCCGGGCAATATAGGCACCCATGACCGCACCGGGAAGCCGATGGACCTGGACTCGCGTCGAGTCCCGCGCCGACAGCGACTTCGTCGTCGCTCCCGACGAACGGCTGGACTGGGCCCGCACCGTGGGCCTCGGGGCGCAGCATGTGGTGGCGATGTTCGGGGCCACGTTCCTGGTGCCGGTGCTCACCGGGTTCCCGCCGGCCACCACGCTGCTGTTCTCCGGAATCGGCACCATTCTCTTCCTGATCATCACCGGCAACCGGCTGCCGAGCTATCTCGGTTCGAGTTTCTCGGTGATCGCCCCGGTGACGGGCGCGGTCGCCGCGCAGGGCACGGGCAGCGCCCTGGGCGGACTGGTCGCGGTGGGTGTCCTGCTGATCGTCATCGGCGCCGTCGTCCACGTCGTCGGCACGCGGTGGCTCGACCTGATCCTGCCGCCCGTGGTGACCGGTGCGATCGTCGCCCTGATCGGGCTGAACCTGGCACCGGCGGCGAAGGACAACTTCGAAAAAGGTCCGCTGGTCGGCGTCGTCACCCTGGTGCTGCTGGTGGCGGTGCTCGCGTTCTTCCGCGGCATCGTCGGCCGGCTGGCGATCTTCCTGGCGGTGGTGGCCGGCTACCTGCTGGCGCTGGCGCTCGGTGACCTCGACCCGGACAAGAAGGCCGCCATCGCCTCGGCCGCGTGGATCGGGCTGCCGGAGTTCCAGACGCCGTCGTTCACCTGGTCGGTGCTCCCGCTCTTCCTGCCCGCGGCCATCGCACTGGCAGCCGAGAACATCGGGCACGTCAAGTCGGTCGGCCAGATGACCGGTACCGACGCCGATCCGCTGATCGGCCGCGCCCTGATGGCCGACGGTGTGGCCACCACCCTGGCCGGCGCAGGCGGCGGATCGGCCACCACCACCTACGCCGAGAACATCGGCGTGATGGCGGCGACCCGGGTGTTCTCGACCGCCGCCTACTGGGTGGCGGCCGTGGTGGCGATCGCACTCGCGTTGTGCCCCAAGGTGGGAGCGGTGATCGCGGCGACACCCGACGGTGTGCTCGGTGGGGCCACCGTGGTGCTCTACGGCCTCGTCGGCATCATCGGCGTGCGGATCTGGCTGACCAACGACGTCGACTTCGCCAAACCGGTCAACCAGTTGACCGCGGCCATCCCGCTGATCATCGGCATCGCCGACTTCAGTTGGCAGGCAGGCAGCTTGACGTTCACCGGAATCGCTCTCGGCTCCATCGCCGCGCTGCTGGTGTATCACGGCATGCGGCTGCTGGGCATGGTGCGCGGTGTCCGCGACGACGACCGCGACCCGGATCCGACATCGCCGGTCGGCTAGCTCACCGAAGGTTGCGGTCGCGCTTGTCGCGCGCCGGCACACCGTTGGCGCCGTCGGTGGATCGGGCGTAGGCGCCCACCGCGTAGGCCACCGCGGGACCCATCACCGACAGGGCGTGCCGGTCGACGTTGGTGACGGTGTCGCGCGGGGTGTGGTAGTTCGGGTCGAATGCGACGTCGGCCTGACCGCCCCAGAGCCGGGCCTGCACAGCGGTCTTGCGCTGCGCCGCGCCTGTGGTGATGCCGCCGATCGGCACCCCGGCGGTGACGAAGGGGTGGTAGTCGGTGCGGTCGCCGATCGGCATGTCGGCCGGCCGGACGCCGGCGAGGTTGAGGTATCCCGCCAGCGTGCGTTCGATGCCCGCAGAGCCTTCCGGCGTCGCACCGGCCGGTCCGGCCGAGGCGGACTGGTCACCGTCGTAGGTGAAGTAGCCGGGGTTCGGCGAGCCGAGCATGTCGAAGTTGAGGTACAGCGCGATGTCGTTGAGCTGGTCGCGATCCAGGCCGCGCACGTAGGCCTGTGAACCGGCGAGGCCGATCTCCTCGGAACCCCAGAACGCGAATCGCACGGCGTTGCGCACATCGGGTGAGGCACCGAGTTGCAGCGCGGTCTCCAGCACCGCCGCCACCCCGGAGCCGTCGTCGTTGATGCCGGGCCCGCCCGCGACGCTGTCGAGGTGCGCGCCTGCCAGCACGACGTTGGCGGTGTCACCGGTCTTCGTCTGCGCCACCACGTTCCGTGACTTGATCAGCACCGGCTCCCCGTCGAGCACCAATCGCACCGGCGCGGAGGTGCGGCGCAGCGCCGCACTGGCATCGGCGTCGATGACGCCGACCGGGATCTCGAGGTCGCGGTAGTAGCCGGGGGTGAACAACCCGGGCGGCGCGGTGTTCTGACGGGCACTGACCACCAGCAGGCCGATGGCGCCGCCGGCCACGGCGGCGTCGTGCTTGGCGACCACCGAACACCCGGTGTCGTCGACCACGGCGATGGCACCGTTCACGTCGACACCGCGGTAGTCCGCACGGGTGCATCCGGCGGGTGTCGCGGGCCGCAACGTCTCGGCGTTCAGTCCGCCGGGGCGGGTGGTCACCAGCAGCGATGTCTGCTGCACCGGGTGATCGCGGCCGGCGGCCGTGACGCGGGGCTTCCCGCCCCTGGTCGAGCCGTAGCGTTCGAACTCGGGCGTCTGGACGTCGAACCCCTTGTCCCGCAGGAGCTTTGCGACGTAGTCGACGCTGGCGTCGTAACCGGGTCTGCCCTCGGCGCGATTGCCGCCGTGCTGGTCCGCGATGGCCTGCAACGCGTCGAGGTGGGCAGCCATCGCGTCGATGCCGACCCGGCCCGCCAGGTCGGCGGCGAGGTCGGTGGGCGGCGGCGCCGACGAGGAGCACGCCGCCAGCAGCGCCGTCACCGCGATCGCGGCGACTGCCCGCGCGAGCATCATGCGTCGGACAGCGGATGGCGGGTGCGGTCGTCGCGGAGCGGAACTCCGTTGCGGCCGCGCTGATCCTGGGCGTACAACCCCACCGAGTACGGCACTGCACCGCCGTTGATCTCCATCGAGGTGCGGTCGATGTGTTCGAGGGTGTCGGTCTTCTTGTGGTAGTTCGGGTCGAACGGCTGGTCGGCCTCGCCGCCCCACAGGTCCGCCTGCTCTTTGGTCATCTTGGTCTCCGCGCCCGAGAAGGTGCCGCCGGCGGGGATGCCCGCAGCGGTGAACCCGTCGTAGTCGGACCGGCCGTCGAAGAAGATGTCCTGCGCCTTCTTGTCGGTGCCCTGGTAGTAGGCGACCAGCGCGCGCTCGATGCCGGCCGAACCCTCCGGCACCCGCGGCACGCCGGCGCGCGGATCGGGCCGCGAGGACTGGTCCCCGTCGTAGGTGAAGTACCCGGGGTTGGGCGAGCCGACCATGTCGAAGTTGAGATAGAGCGCGATGTCCTTGAGCCCCTCCTGGTCGAGCGACTTGACGTACTCGGTGGAACCGATCAGGCCGAGTTCCTCGGCACCCCAGAAGGCGAAGCGCACGGCATTGCGGACATCGGGCGAACTGCCGAGCTGCAGCGCGGTTTCCAGCACGGCGGCCACTCCCGAGCCGTTGTCGTTGATGCCCGGACCTTCGGGCACGCTGTCGAGGTGCGCGCCGGCCATCACCACGTCGGCGGTGGAACCGGTCTTGGTCTGCGCGATCACGTTGCGGGTGCGCTCGGTGCGCACACCCGCCTTCAACCGCAGGGTGGTCTCACCGGGGTTGTCGCGCAGCTGCTTGCCGTCGGCCTTGCCGACGCTGACGACGGGGATCTTCACGTCGGTCGTCTCACCGAGCGTGCCGCCCATCTGGTCGCCGTCCTCGTTGTCGGCGACGACGAGCGCGACCGCACCGCGTTGCGCCGCGGCGGTCTGCTTGTCACCGAACGGGCATGTGCCGCGGTCGACCAGCACGACGGCACCGCGCACCGGCAATCCGTCGTAGTCCTCGGCCGTGCACCCCGGTGAGTCCTCCACACGGGCCGCCACCAGCGGTCCCGTCACCCCCGGGGCCGGCGTGCCGATGGTGAATTCGAGCGGGCGGGCGGGCACGCTCCGGCCGCTGACGCGCAGTTCGGGTTCCTCGGCGAACGGGAGTTTCACCTCGAATTCGTCCGACTGGACGTCGAACCCCTTCTCGCGCAACGCATTGGCGACGTAGTCGACGCTGGCGGCATAACCCGGCGTGCCCAGTGCCCGATTTCCGCCGTGGTCGTTCGCGATCTGTTGGAGCCTGTCCAGGTGGCCCATCATCGCGTCGACGGTCACCCGCGAGCGCAACTGGTCGGCGAATTCCGTCGCGTTCGGCGACGACTCCTGCGTCGCCGGCGCCGACTCCGGTTCGGAATCGCGGCCGCAACCGGCCAATGCCGCGGTGACCACCAGCACGGTCAGCACGGCCGATGTTCTGCGCCCCATGGCACACACGTTAGCCGCTCGGCTGGAGTGCCCGGGCAAACCCGTTGACCGAGTGGCCGTCACGCGTCGCGACGGCTCGGGGCCGGGGTCAGCTGAAGAATCCGGACACCTGGGTCTCGGTGTCTCTCATCCGGCCGTGCGCCGCCTCCACGGCCAGTACCAGGCGCTTCAGCGCCGCGGACTCCTCCACGGACTCCTTCTGCCACTCGCGTTGGCGCTGCTCCCAGGATTCTTCGCCGGAGCCGGTCCACTGGTCGCCCGCGATCTGGTCGACCAGGGCGCCCTCCTCGCCGGTCAACTCCTCGAGCTTGGCGGCTTCGGCATTGAGGTCGTCGACGGCCTGCTGGGCTTCGCTGAAGTTCAGGACGATCTCGGTCATCGGGGTCCTCTCAGATGCCCATCTGGCGGGACAGGCCGCCGGCCGCGCCGGCGTCGGTCTGGTCGTACTGGGCGGCGGCCTGGATGAGCGCGTCGGCGATCTCCATCTCTTCGCGCCGGGTGTCGGACGCCTCCTGCACGTAGCTCTCCAGCGCCTTCTGCACCGCGGTACCGGCCTGGCCGGTCCACGCCCCGGTGAACGTCGAGGAGATCCGCACGACGTTGGCCACATGCTCGGCACGCTGATCAGCGAACTCCTGCATCTTGGCAGCCTGCTCGCGCAGGACGTTCGGGTCGACGCCCAGCGGTGAACTCATCGTCACTTCCTCGGGTTCCTCGGTGGCTTCGGCCGCCGTCGTACGGCCGTCGACAACCATCGTCGCATGCACCCGGCATCCGCGGATGCACGAATTCGGGGGCCGTCAGCGCAGAACGTCGAGCACCAGATCGGCGACGGCGCGCATCCCCGCGGCGTTGGGGTGCAGCGGCGCCGGACGGCCGGGCAGCGGCAATCCTGGGCGGGTCGTCCACGGCTGTGCCGACCACGCGTGATGGCCACGGCTGGCCTCGGCGGCCCGCACCCAGCGGCAGCCCGTCGCCGTCGCGGCCTCGCCGGTCAACCGCTCGAGCGTGTCGGCGACCCGCCGGCCCAGCGCCGCGTCGACGCCTGCCAGCGGCGGTGCGGGTGAGCCCGCCGGCGGCAGCAGCGTCAGATAGTCGACGAACAGCACGGTCGCGCGCGGCGAACGCTCGCGGACCGCCTGTCCGACCCGCTGCAGCGAATCGGCGACCAGCACCAGGGCGCGGTCGCGCGCCGTCGGGTCGAGCAGGTCGCGGATCCGCGCGCCCAGCAGCGGCACCGAGCGGGTGAAACGCGGCAGTGCGGCGACGGTGAGCAGTGGTACGTAGCCGGCGTCGTTGCCGCCGATCGTGACGGTGACCAGCCGCTCGTCCCCGTCGAGCGCCTCGATCTGCGGCGGCTCGCCGTTCTGCCGCTCGTCGAGCACATGGGCGGTGGTGGCGCCGGAGTAGGTGACGTCGACCAGGTCGAGATCGAGCGCCGCGGCCACCAGGTGGGCATAGTTGCGTGCAGACCGGCCGGCCCGGAACGGCGCACCGTCGGCCGACGGGCGGATCCCGGGTCCGGCCGCCATCGAACTGCCGAGCGCGACGTAACGGCCGTTCACAGCGATGGGCTCGACGCCTGCGCCCAGAACCGCTTGGGGATCCGGCCGGCCTGCCGGGCGAGGCGCCCTGCGGTGACGGCGGCGGCCATCGCCGCGGCCATCACCGGGGGGTCGGCGGCGCGGGTGACGGCGGTCGCCAGCAGCACGGCGTCGCAGCCCAGTTCCATCGCCATGGCCGCGTCACTGGCGGTGCCGATTCCCGCGTCGAGGATCACCGGGACGCCTGCCTGCTCGACGATCATCGCGATGTTGTGCGGGTTGGCGATCCCCAAACCGGTGCCGATCGGCGAACCCAGCGGCATCACGGCCGCGCAGCCGGTGTCCTCCAGCCGCCGCGCCAGCACCGGATCGTCGTTCGTGTAGGGCAGCACCGTGAATCCGTCGTCGACGAGTTGTTCTGCGGCCCGGACCAATTCGATGGCATCGGGCAGCAGGGTGCGCTCGTCGGCGATCACCTCGAGCTTCACCCATTCGGTGCCGAGCGCCTCGCGCGCCAGCTGTGCGGTGAGCACCGCCTCTGCCGCGCCGCGGCAGCCCGCGGTGTTCGGCAGCGGCGTGATGCCCAGCCGGTTCAGCAGGTCGAGGACCCCGGTGCCGGCCTCGGCGTCCACCCGCCGCATCGCGACCGTGGTCAGCTCGGTGCCCGACGCGACGAGCGCCTGCTCGAGCACCGCGAGGTTGGCCGCGCCGCCGGTGCCCAGGATCAGCCGCGAGCCGAACTCCCGCCCGGCGATGGTCAGCTTTCCCGAATCCCCGGTCGCGTTGCTCCTGCCCACCGGATCAGCCACCCTGCACCGCCGTCACCACGTCGACCCTGGCGCCGTCGGCGAGCGGGGTCTCCCACTCCGAACGCGGCAGCACCGACCAGTCCACCGCCACCGCGATGCCCTTGTCCGGGAAGCCCATCCGATCGAGCAGGTCGGCCACCGTGGGCCGGCCGTCCAGGTCGACGTCCTCGTTGTTCACCGTGACTCTCATGCCCTCACCTCTGCCATGACGTTCAGTTCGGCCGCGACGCGCTCCGTGGTCCACGGCGCGAGCAGGAACCCGCTGCGGCCGTGACCCGCCGCCACCATGGTGCGCTCATCGAGCCGCTCCACGATCGGCACCCCGTCGGGTGTCATCGGCCGCAGCCCCGCCGCACACTCGGCGAGCTCGTACTCCCCCAGCGCCGGCATCACCGCACACGCGTCGTCGAGCAGTTCACGCACCCCGGCGACGGCAGGCGCGGTGTCGCGACCGTGCTCGTACTGGGTGGCGCCGACCACCACACCGTCGGCCCGCGGCACCAGATAGACCGGCCGTCCGTGCACCCGGGCACGAATCACCCGCTGCGGCACCGGCATACATCCGCGTCGCCATCTCAGCCGCAGCACCTCACCTTTGACCGGCCGGATCGGCAGCCCGGGCCAGAGTGCGGGTGCGTCGATGCCGTTGGCGATCACCCGGATATCGGCGTCGACGTCGGACAGCTGGTCGACCGGGCCTTCCCACCGGACACCGAGCCGCTCGCAGTGCGCAGCCAGGGCGTCGACAACCATCCGGTTGTCCACCGCCAGTTCGGTTTTCGCGATGAAGCCGTGCCGGATGCCCTGCGCCAGCATCGGTTCGATGTCGCGCGCGGACGTGGTCGTCGCCACGGGGTGACCCTGCTCCGCCAGGAACTGACCCACGGTCCGCAGATCGGCGGCGTCGGCCCGGTCGACGGCGACCACCAGCGATTCGCGTGCCGTCACCACGCCGTCGGGCATCCCGTCGAGGAAGCCCTCGTGCCACATCCGCAGCGACTCCAGGCCGATCCGCAGCAACTGCTCCTCGCCCGGCCAGCCCTCGCTGTGCGGGGCCAACATGCCACCGGCGACCCAGGACGCACCGTGCGCGTCGGCCCGGTGCACCGTCACCTGCCAGCCGTCGAGCGCGGCCCGGCGGGCCACGGCGAGTCCGATGACGCCGCCGCCGATGACGGCGAGCGATCTCTGAGGCATTTCTGCTCCCTTCGCCGGCATGATCCGGATCAGGTCCGACGGTAAGGGCGGCGCGCGCCCACTCTCAGTCCCCGGTGCCGGGACTCCCGTGTCGAGCCCCCAGACTACCCGGCGCTGACCTCCGCGACCCGAACGCGCCGCGTCTGTGCCGATGGCCGCCGCCGGGGCGCCAGCACCCGCAGCGCAACCTTCGGGCGCATCAGCGCCTGCGGCGGGTCGAGGAAGCCGACCACCCGCAGGAACTGCGCGGCGACCTCCGGGTCGTACTCCGCGACGTTCTGCAACCGCTCGACGTACCTGCCGGTCAGCCTCATCGACAGCGGCAGGCGGCCCTCTATCCCGGGGAGCCGCAGATCGGAACCGACCGCGAACTGCCAGGCCACGCCGATCGGTTTGGCCGCGGCCCGGAAGTAGCGGCGGGCGAGATCGTGGTCGCCGTCCTGCAGGCACTCCCGCAGCGCCAGCGCCTGCAGCGCGGCGACCGTCATTCCCTGGCCGTAGATCGGGTTGAAGCTGCACAGCGCGTCACCGAGGACCACCAGGCCGGCGGGGAAGCGCCGCATCCGGTCGTAGCGGCGCCACCGGCTCTCGGGGTAGCGGAAGCGGCACACGTCGGTCAGCGGCTCGGCGGCCCGGACGGCGGACAAGATGTGGTCGGGCACCAGGCCGGTCGCGAAGTCGACCATCTCGGACAGCTCACCGGGCGGCTCATGGCCCGCCATGCCGAACACGGTGAACATCCACGCGTCGTGCTCGTAGCCGAACAGCGCCATCCCGGTCGGACGATCGGGCGTCGGGCTCACCAGGGCGAGCATCTCCCGCAGGGTCCCCGGCGGGATTCTGAGGAGTTGGCTGGAGTACACCAGCCGCACGGCGACGCTGTCCTCTACCGGCCGCCCGTATCCGAGGCTCTCGAGGAACGCCGGCGTGCGCGCCCCGCGGCCGGAGGCGTCGACCACCAGATCGGCCGACAGGATGGCCTCGGAGCCGGAGTCATGAGCGCGGACCCGTACGCCGGTCACCCGGTCGCCCTCCCGGGACGAGGTGAACCCCTCGATGTCGTGACCGTCGAGCACAGTCACGTTGGCCCTCGCGTGCAGGCGCTGCCGCACCAGGCCTTCGAGCAGCGGCCGGCTGGGCACGAACAGCGGCGGAACGCCCGGAAGTGCTCCGCTGCGGATGCCCTCGTGGCCCGCGAGGTGCGAGTACACCCTGGTCATGTCCCGATAGTCGAGTGCGGGCACCTCCGCGGCGACGAGGTCGGCGGTGAACCCGGGGAACAGCTCATCGAGGGCGGCCCTGCCCCGCGCGAGCAGGGCGTGCGCATGCCGTCCCTGCGGCACCCCGCGGCGGTTGGCGCTGACCTGCGGCAGCGCGTCCCGTTCCACCACGGTGACGGCGTCATACATATCAGCGAGCACCCGGGCGGCCAGCAGCCCGCCCATGCTCGCGCCGAGCACTACGGCGTGTTCGCCGATTCTGTTCATGTCGCCACCTAATTTTCGGGGTTTGACCTGCTCATGGATGATCTCCCCGGGTCCGGCGGCCGCCTAGAGTAGTCCGCTACCTGCCTTCGGCTAGCGTCGCGATGTGCTCACTCCGCGCGAACGTCTGGCCGCCGCCTCGCTGTATCTGTGCACCGACGCCCGCCGCGAGCGGGGCGATCTCGCCGAGTTCGCCGACGCCGCGCTGTCGGGCGGGGTGGATCTCATCCAGCTGCGCGACAAGGGATCGCCCGGTGAGCAGCGGTTCGGCCCGCTGGAGGCGCGCCAGGAGATCGAGGCGCTCGCGGTGCTGGGCGAGGCGGCCCGACGGCACGGCGCCCTGCTGATGGTCAACGATCGCGCCGACGTCGCGCGGGCGGCAGGCGCCGACGGCCTGCATCTCGGACAGGACGACCTGCCGCTGCTGCTGGCCCGCGACATCCTGCGGCCGGGTCCGGTGGTGGGCCGGTCCACCCACGATCTCGCGCAGGCCCGGGCGGCGGTCGCCGAGCAGGTGGACTACTTCTGCGTCGGCCCGTGCTGGCCGACACCCACCAAGCCGGGGCGGCCGGCCCCCGGACTCGACCTGGTCCGCGAGGTGGCGCAGCTGCGGCCGGCCAAACCGTGGTTCGCGATCGGCGGCATCGACGAGCAGCGGCTACCCGAGGTGTTGGCCGCAGGCGCTCAGCGCATCGTCGTGGTGCGGGCGATCACCGCCGCCGAGGACCCGCAGGCGGCGGCGCGGCGATTGAAGGCGGCGCTCACGACTGGTCGTTGACCAAGGCCTCCCGGGGTGCCACCTCAGGGCATTGCCACCCGCCGGCTCGGTCGTTCGCCGCCGTCTTCGCGATACCGAGGTTCTTGGTCATCGATATGCGATTAGTCGGGCCGGCCGCGATCATGAGCGCATATCCGTGGTTCACCCGCCAGCCCGCAGGAACGAGCACCCAGGTGTCACCCCGCACAATCAGCGCGCGGAAGCACTCGTAACGGTAGGTGGTCGCGGCGCCGACGTCCTCCTTCGGCAGCTTGGCCTCCGCCACCAAATCGTCAGGCGCTGCCAGGCGCTCCGCAGTGTCGAGGACGACACTCGTCTCGCGACTCCACAAACGGCTCGCGATTGCCGCCGCGTCGTCCTCGCCGCGGGAACTCGCATACATGTTCGTGAGCCAGAACAGCGCCAAGACCACTGCGGCGGCGGCCGCGAACATGCTCGCCCGTTTTGTGGCCGCGAATGTATGGGCGCCATCACGATGCTTGGACGACGCCATCAGCCGCAACCCGGTGATGAGCAAGGCGCTGCCGAAGCCGAGTCCCACCGGAGTCAGCGCGAGGACATCGTCGAGTTCGTAACTGGCGACGGTCATACCAACGACGCCGCGCACGATCCCCACCACGCCGAGGATCATCGCCGCAACTGCGATGCTCTGAACGAGGCGCGTGCGGCGACCAGAATTCACGAGCTGGCCGAGGAACTGCCCGAGCCACATGGTCGCGACCGATACGAACAACAACGCGATGATAGGCAGGAACAGCGGTCGCACACTGCTGAGTACGTAATCGCTGGTGGTGAATCCGAGTGCATTCGACTCGATGCCGAAGTAATCGAAGTACCTGTTGAGGTAGTGGTAGCCGAAGTAAAAGCAGAGCGCAGTGATCACAGTGGTTGGCGCGACGAACAACCCGACCAATCCGATCCATTTCTGGACTGGAGGTGTCGTCTCCTCGCCCGCGGTCATGGAACCGGCTCGTCGATCACGGCGTCCTCCGACGGCGCGACATCACTTGTGGATTGCGGCGATGTCGTCGACGGGTCGGTGGTCTCGGGCGGGCATTCCTCCGACTCGGGGACCACGAAGCCCCCCGAGGGGCCCGAACACATCCTCCCCTCCGGGGGCCCGCCGATACCGGGGGGCAGATCCACCTCAGGCGGAACGTCGGGCACAGCATCGTCGACCGGGGCGGTTCCACCTAGGGGCGGCCGCGGCGTCCACACCGGTGGCCCCGAGCCAGGGGCCGAAGCCGGCTTCGTCACAGTGACCGTGACGGCTCGTGGGGGTTCAGGTAGGGGCGATGGCCCAGCGGAGCAGCCCACGACTGAGACCGCGCACGCAGTCAGGCAGGTAGCCGCGGCCGCGCGAGGTCGCTTCGACGAAATGTTTCTTGTTTGGCACGACATGATTCGAATCCCTTCCCCGGATTCGAAGCTCGCACGACGACCTCAATACGTCACGAGTAGTCGGGTACGCATGTTCGCGGGAATTTGGGCTGCGCTACTGCTGCCCGTTGACCAGCAGCGGAATCGACGCCGTCACCGACCGCAGGCGCTCCCAGCTGGCGGCGAAACCGGGGTGCAGCGGCAGCGCCGCCACCTCCTCCTCGGCCACCCAGCGCAGTTCGGCGCTCTCCCGGTTGGGCACGGTGTCGAGCAGTTCCGGCGCGTCGGCGATCACGGTGGTGTAGCTCCAGGCCGCGCCGCCGACGCCGGCCACCTCGGCGGTGACGACGGTGGTACGCACGGTGAGTTGGTCGGTGGTGAGGCCGGCCTCTTCGTGCGCCTCCCGTACCGCGGCCTGTTCGGCCGTCTCGTGACTGTCCCGCGCGCCCCCGGGCAGACCCCAGGTGCCGCCCTGATGGCTCCACACCGCGCGGTGCTGCAGCAGCACGGCGGGCGTCCCGTCCGGCCCGGGCGCGCGCAGCAGCAACCCGGCCGCGCCGTGTCTGCCCCAGAAGCGGCCGTTGTCGGAGAACACCCAACCGTCACCGTCGCCGCGCATCCGTACAGGATAGGACTGCCCGACCGAAGACGGCCGTCCCCGATCGGGCGCGCGTCCTCCCCCGACCTCTTAGGATTCTTTTATAGAGTTGGCCGAGTCGTGGAAGCAGCCGGATAGATGAGGACCGCACACAGGTGACTGTGGAGTTGGCGCACCCGTCAACCGAGCCGCTGGCGTCACGGTCCCCGACGACGCCGGCGCATCCGCGATGGTGGTTCCTGTGGACCACTCCCGGCCGCATCCTGACGATCGGAATGGTGCTCTCCGCGCTGGCCATCGCCTGCGCCTTCGCCACGTCGACCAGTATCAACGACCGCCAGCAGGCGCTCACCACGGTGCTCGACCACACCGAGCCGTTGTCGTTCGCCGCGGGCCAGCTCTACACCCGCCTCTCGGTCGCCGACGCCGCCGCGGCCACCGCGTTCATCGCCGGCACCGAACCCCGCGACGTGCGGCAGCGCTACGAGCAGGCGATCACCGACGCCGCCGTCGCCCTCACCCGCGCCTCGAGCGGGTTGACCGACGAGCCGCTGGTGCAGCTGCTCGGCCGGATCAACGCGCGACTGGCCGTCTACACCGGGCTCGTCGAGACCGCCCGCACCAACAACCGGGCGGGCAACCCGGTGGGCTCGTCCTACCTGTCCGAGGCGTCGTCGCTGATGCAGACGCAGATCCTGCCCGACGCGCAGCGGCTCTATCAGGAGACCTCGGCGCGGGTGGACGAGGAGACCACGGCCTCGACCCGGATCCCGAATCCGGTGATCCTGGTGGTGCTGGCGACGCTGCTGTTCGGCGCGTTCGCCAACCGCTGGCTGGCCCGCCGGACCCGGCGCCGGGTCAACATTGGTTTCGTCGCCGGCGGTCTGGCGGTGCTGATTATGGTGGTGTGGGTGGGAACGGCGCTCGCGATCTCCACCGCGGACAGCCGCAGCGCGAAGGGCGCCGGGGCGGAATCGCTGCGGACCATCACGACCCTGGCCATCACCGCCCAGCAGGCGCGCGCCGACGAGACGCTGGCGCTGATCCGGCGCGGCGACGAGAACGTCCGCAAGCAGTCCTACTACCAGCGCATCGACATGATGCAGCAGGAACTGTCCGACTACCTCGCCCGCGACAACACCATCGACACCACCGATCTGGCCGACGCCGAGAGCCTGCTGACCCGGTGGCGCGCCGCCGACGACCGGATCAACTCCTACATCGCGGTCGGCAATTACCAGGCCGCGACACAGGTGGCGCTCGGCACCGGCGAGGACGATTCCACCCCGGCGTTCGACAAGCTCAACGACGCGTTGAACAAGGGCATCGAGGAGAGCCGCGGCCAGTTGCGCAGCGACATCATGAACGCCCGCCGCGTGCTGTCGGGCGCCACCGCGGGCGCCGCGGTGCTCAGTGTGATCGCGGCGATCGCGGTGGCGCTGGGGCTGTGGCCACGACTCAGTGAGTACCGCTGATGAGCGCTTGCGCGAAGAAGAGACGGCCGCTGATGAGCGCTTGCGCGAAGAAGAGACAGCCGCTGATGAGGATCCTGCTCGCCCTGATCGCCGTCGCCGCGATGCTGACCGGGTGCGCACAGGCGACGTCCTCGACACCCGCGCCTGGGGTGACCCTGGCGCCGCCCACTCCCGCGGGCATGCAGGAGCTGCCGCCGGAGCCGGTGCGGCTGCCCACGACCGCGGACGACGACTGCAACCGCAGGGCGAGCCTGCGCCCGTTCGGGGACCGCGACGAGGCCGACGCGGCGGTCCGCTACATCCGGGACCGGGGCCGGCTGATCGTGGGACTCGACATCGGCAGCAATCTGTTCTCCTTCCGCGATCCCATCACCGGGGAGATCACCGGCTTCGACGTCGACATCGCCGGCGAGATCGCCCGCGACATCTTCGGCTCACCCGCGCAGGTCGAGTACCGCATCATGTCGTCGGCCGACCGCATCGCGGCGCTGCAGAACAACCAGGTCGACGTGGTGGTCAAGACGATGACCATCACCTGTGAGCGCAAGAAGCTGGTCAACTTCTCCACCGTCTACCTGACCGCCAACCAGCGGATCCTGGCCCCGCGCAGTTCGGCCATCTCGCAGGCGTCCGACCTGTCGGGCAAGCGGGTGTGCGTGGTCAAGGGCACCACGTCGCTGCGGCGGATCCAGCAGATCAGCCCGTCACCGATCATCGTCTCCGTGGTGACGTGGGCGGACTGCCTGGTGGCGCTGCAGCAGCGACAGGTCGACGCCGTCAGCACCGACGACGCGATCCTCGCGGGGCTGGTGGCCCAGGATCCCTACCTGCACATCGTCGGGCCGAGCATGAACGAGGAGCCCTACGGCATCGGCATCAACCTGGAGAACACCGGACTGGTGCGCTTCGTCAACGGCACCTTGGAGCGGGTGCGCCGCGACGGGACGTGGAACACGCTGTACCGCAAGTGGTTGACGGTGCTCGGCCCGGCGCCTGCTCCCCCGGTGGCAAGGTACGTCGACTGATGCCCGCCGTGGAGGAGGACGAAGGCCCGGGCACCCAACCTGCGTCGCTCGACGATCTCGACATGGACTCCGTGGCGACGCTGCGGCCGATGGCGACACAAGCGGTGTTCCGCCCGCAGTTCGACGACACGGACAGCATCTCGGTGCGCACCGAGGACACCGAAGGCCACGATCATCCGACGACCGTGACGCGCACGCTCTCACCGATCCGGCGGCTCGGCGGTGGGCTGGTGGAGATGCCGCGGGTGCCCGCAAAGGATCCGCTCGACGCGTTGATGGTCAACCCGGTGGTGGCCGAGTCGAAGAGGTTCTGCTGGAACTGCGGGCGCCCGGTGGGCAGGTCGTCGAAGGACGGCAAGGCGCGCTCGGAGGGCTCCTGCCCGCACTGCGGTAGCCCGTATTCGTTTCTGCCGCAGCTCAACCCCGGCGACATCGTCGCCGAGCAGTACGAGATCAAGGGCTGTATCGCGCACGGCGGGCTGGGCTGGGTGTACCTGGCGTTCGACAAGAACGTGAATGACCGGCCTGTGGTGCTGAAGGGCCTGGTGCACACCGGCGACGCCGAGGCCCAGGCCATCGCGATGGCCGAGCGGCAGTTCCTGGCCGAGGTGACCCATCCCGGCATCGTAAAGATCTACAACTTCGTCGAGCACAACGACAAGCACGGCAATCCGGTCGGCTACATCGTGATGGAGTACGTCGGCGGAACGTCGCTCAAGCAGGCCAAGGGATCCGGTCTTCCGGTGGCGCAGTCGATCGGCTACATGCTCGAGATCCTGCCTGCGCTGGGCTATCTGCATTCGATCGGCCTGACCTACAACGACCTCAAGCCCGAGAACATCATGCTCACCGAGGACCAGCTGAAGCTGATCGACCTCGGTGCGGTGTCGACGATCAACTCGTTCGGATACCTGTACGGCACGCCGGGATACCAGGCACCGGAGATCGTGCGCACCGGTCCGACGGTGCAGACCGACATCTACACCGTCGGGCGGACGCTCGCGGCGCTGACGCTGGACCTACGCACCCGCAAGGGTCGCTACGTCGACGGTCTGCCCGACGACGATCCGATTCTCGTGCAATACGATTCGTTCGGCCGGTTGCTGCGGAGGGCGATCGACCCGGACCCGCGCCGCCGGTTCGGATCGTCCGAAGAGATGTCGGCGCAGCTTCTCGGCGTCCTACGCGAGGTGGTGGCGCTCGACACGGGATCGCCGAGACCTGGTCTGTCGACGGTCTTCTCGCCGACTCGCTCGACGTTCGGGATCGACCTGTTGGTGGCGCACACCGACGTCTATGTCGACGGTCAGGTGCATTCGGAGAAGCTCACCGCACAGGAGATCGTGAAGGCGCTGCCGGTGCCACTGGTCGACCCTGCCGACGTCGGGGCGGCGGTGCTGTCGGCGAGCGTGCTCAGCCAGCCGGTGCAGACGCTCGATCAACTTCGCGCGGCGCGGCACGGTGCGCTGGACTCGGAGGGCATCGACCTGGCCGAATCGGTTGAGCTGCCGCTGATGGAGGCGCGCGCACTGCTCGACCTGGGTGACGTCGCGAAGGCCAACCGCAAGCTCGACGACCTCGCCGAGCGGGTGGGCTGGCGATGGCGGCTGGTGTGGTTCAGGGCGGTCGCCGAACTCCTGTCGGCCGACTACGAGTCGGCCATGAAGCACTTCACCGAGGTGCTGGACACCCAGCCCGGTGAGCTGGCGCCGAAACTGGCACTCGCAGCGACGGCCGAACTCGCGGGCGGCGCCGAGGAGCAGCGGTTCTACGACACGGTGTGGGGCACCGACAACGGGGTCATCTCGGCCGGTTTCGGGCTGGCACGCGCGAATTCGGTCGCGGGCAACCGCGATGCGGCCGTCCGGACGTTGGACGAGGTGCCCGCCACCTCGAGGCATTTCACCACCGCCCGGCTGACGAGCGCGGTGACACTGCTGTCCGGACGGTCAGCGGCCGAGATCACCGAACAGCAGATCCGCGATGCCGCGCGGCGCGTTGAGGCGTTGCCCGACACCGAGCCACGGGTGCTGCAGATCCGGGCGCTGGTGCTGGGCACCGCCATGGACTGGCTGGCCGACAACACCGCTAGCACCAACCACATCCTCGGCTTCCCGTTCACCGAGCACGGCCTGCAGCTGGGCGTGGAAGCGTCACTGCGCAGTCTCGCCAGGGTGGCCCCCACCCAGGCGCACCGCTACGCGCTGGTGGACCTGGCGAACAGCGTCCGGCCGATGAGCACCTTCTGACCCCACCGCACGGTCACCGGCATCATGCCGGGGTATGAGTCCGCGCCCGTCCAGGGTCGGACCCCAAGATCGAACTGCGGGGCGATGCGTGCGGCACCCCGCAGTTCATAGCGTTGCATCATGACAACGGCAGACCTGGGCGCACGCCCACCGATCGGTTCCCTCGCCGGTTTCCATGCCGGCACCACACCACTGATGCGCTCCCGGCCTCGTCGGAAGCCGTTCGCGGCCATCGCCGGTGCGCTCGCGCACTACCTGTCCGGCCTGACCGCACAGCCGAAGCAGCAGCGGCCGGCGCGACGGGAGAGCTTCATGGAGCAAGCGGCCATGTCGCGCGAGATGCACCGGCTCTGAAGGCCCGACGTCTCGGCGCAGCACCGCCGCTATCCGTCGACGACCTGGACGCACGCCCGCGCGATCGCCAGTTCCTCGTTGGTCGGCACGACGAGCACCGTGGTGGGCGACGTGTCGGCGGAGATGCGGCGGGCGGCCTTTGCGGGGCTCGCGTTGAGGTGCTCGTCGAGTTCCACCCCCAGCGGCGCCAGCCCCGAGAGGGCGTCGCGCCGGACGGCGGCATCGTTCTCGCCGACACCGGCGGTGAAGCTGATGACGTCGGTGGTGCCCAGCAGTGCCAGGTAGGCGCCGATGTACTTGCGCAAGCGGTGGATGTAGACGTCGTAGGCCAATTGCGCCTGCTCGTCGCCGGATTCGATGCGCTCGTGCAGCACCCGGAAGTCCACCTCGCCACCGAGACCGCGCACGCCGGCGCGCTTGTTGAGCATGGTCTCGATGTCCTCGACGCTCATGCCCGCGGTCCGCCACAGGTACATGACGACGCCTGGATCGATGTCCCCGGACCGGGTGCCCATCACCAGCCCTTCCATCGGCGTCAATCCCATGGACGTGTCCACCGGGCGTCCGCCGACGATCGCCGACGCCGATGCGCCGTTGCCCAGGTGGAGCACGATCTGGTTGAGCGAAGCGAGCGGCGTCCCGAGGTAGGCGGCCGCCTGCTCACTGACGTACTGATGTGACGTGCCGTGGAAGCCGTAGCGCCGGATGTGCCACTGCTCGGCGATCTCCCGGTCTATCGCATAGGTCGCCGCCGCAGGCGGCAGGTCGTGGAAGAACGCAGTGTCGAACACCGCGACGTGCGGCAGGTCGGGCAACGCCTTGCGGGCGACGTTGATGCCGAGCACCGCGGGCGGGTTGTGCAGCGGCGCAAGCGGTGCCAATTCCTCGAGCTCGGCGACCAGTCCGTCGTCGATGAGGGTGGGCCGGTAGAGGTCGGGGCCGCCGTGCACCACGCGGTGCCCGACCGCGATCAGCCCCATCGACCCGAGTTGCGCTCCGGCCTCGTCGAACAGCTCGAACGCGGTGCGCAGCGCGGCGTCGTGGTCGGCCACCGGATCCTCGCGGCTGACCTCGCGCTCGCCGACGGTCAGGCTCGCCGACGACGACTGCTCACCGATCCGCTCGACGATGCCGTCGGCCAGTGAAGCTCCGGAATCAGGCTGTATCAGCTGGAATTTCACCGAGGACGACCCGGAGTTCAGCACCAGGACGGTGCGCTCGGCGCTCACTTGCCCTGCGCCTGGATCGCCGTGATGGCCACGGTGTTGACGATGTCCTCCACGAGCGCCCCCCTGGACAGATCGTTGACCGGTTTCTTCAGGCCTTGCAGCACCGGGCCGATGGCGATCGCGCCCGCGCTGCGCTGCACCGCCTTGTAGGTGTTGTTGCCGGTGTTGAGGTCCGGGAAGATCAGCACCGTCGCCCGGCCGGCGACCGGCGAGTCGGGCATCTTCGTCTCGGCCACCGACGGTTCGACGGCGGCGTCGTACTGGATCGGACCGTCGACCAGCAGGTCCGGCTCCCGTTGCCGCACGAATTCGGTTGCTGCGCGGACCTTGTCGACGTCGGCGCCGGTGCCCGACGTGCCTGTGGAGTAGGACAGCATGGCCACCCGGGGGTCGATCCCGAACTGCGCGGCGGTGCGCGCCGAGGAGATCGCGATGTCGGCGAGCTGCTCGGACGTCGGGTCCGGCACGATCGCGCAGTCGCCGTAGGCCAGCACCCGGTCGGCGAGGCACATCAGGAAGATGCTGGACACGGTGGACACGTCGGGCAGGGTCTTGATGATCTCGAACGACGGACGCACGGTGTGTGCGGTGGTGTGCCGGGCACCCGACACCATGCCGTCGACCATGTCGTTGTGCACCAGCATGGTGCCGAAGTAGGAGACGTCGTGGATCGTCTCGCGAGCCTGCTCGACCGTGACGCCCTTGTGTTTGCGCAGTTCGGCGTACTGCTCGGCGAACCGGTCACAGAGGTCGCTGGTCTGCGGGTCGAGCACCGTGGCCGCCGACAGGTCGACACCCAGTTCCGCTGCGCGCGATCGCACCTGGGTCTCCTCGCCGAGGATCGTCAGGTCGGCGACCCCGCGCTGCAGCAGTCGCCCGGCGGCCCTGAGGATGCGATCGTCGTCGCCCTCTGGCAGCACGATGTGCCTGCGGTCCGAACGTGCCTGGTCGAGCAGCTGGTAGGTGAACATCTGCGGCGTCGTCACCGTCGGCACCGAGATCGACAGCTGTGCAATCAGATCGGCGGTGTCGACGTGGCTGTCCATCAGCGTCAGCGCGGTGTCGATCTTGCGCTGCGAGGACGCGGTGACCCGGCCGCGGGTGGCGGCGACCCGGCTGGCCGTCTCAAACGTGCCGTAGGGGGTGGCGATGATCGGCAGCCGCAACCCGAGCCCGGACACCAGGTCGGAGATCGACGGGTGCAGCTCCAGCCCGCCGTTGAGGATGATGCCCGAGAGCGACGGGAAGCCCTCGGCGGCATGGGCGCTGACCACGGCGAGCACCACGTCGGAGCGGTCGCCCGGCGTGACCACGGCGACGCCTTCGGTGAGCCGCTCGAGCACGTGTTCGGCGGTCATGCCCGCGACGAGCACGTCCATCGCCTCGCGGTGCAGCAGGGCCTCGTCGCCGAGGATCAGCGTGCCGTCGACGGCGACCTGCAGTTCGGACACCGACGGCGCGACCAGCAACGGCTCCTCGGGCAGCACGTACGCAGGCGGTCCGACGCTGCGCAGCGCATCGGCGACCGCCGCCAACTGGTCGGGGTCGCAGCGGTTGGCCACCACCGCGGCGGTCAGTGCGTGCTGGCCGGCGATCTCGTCGAGGCAGACCTCGACCACCTGGGCCACCTGGGCGGGACTGCGGTCCCTGGCTTTGACCGCGAGCACCACCGGGGCGCCGAGGTTCGCCGCGATCCGCGCGTTGACACTGAGCTCGCTGGGGGCGGCCACGTCGGTGTAGTCGCTGCCGACCACGAGCACCGCGTCGCACTGGTCGGCCACCCGGTGGTAGCGGTCGACGATCTCGCCGATCGCGGCGTCGGGGTCCTCGTGCAGCTGCTGATAGCTCACCCCGACACAGTCCTCGTAGGACAGCCCGGCGGTGGTGTGCGCCAGCAGCAGTTCCAGGATGTAGTCGCGCTCCGACTCGTCTGAAATGCGGGCGATCGGCCGGAACACACCCACCTTGGCGACGGTCGCCGCCAGGCGGTGCAGGATGCCGAGCGCGATGGTCGACTTCCCGGTGTCGCCTTCCGGCGATGCGACGTAGATGGCGGACACTCGGGGTTCTCGGGCCTCGGGCACGAGTCAAAGCCTACGGATCGAGCGGGAGCTCCACACCCACCAGCAGGCCGAGGTGGTCCGAGCCCGGGAGGCCGACGGTGCGGGCCGAGGCGGCGATGCAGTTGCGCACCAGCACATGGTCGATGCCGAGCACCGGTGGGATGCGGCGCTGGCCGGGGAACGTGCGGCCCAGACCGGCGCCGGCCTGTTCGGTCGCGGTGCGGTAGCCCTCGTCGAGCAGCCGGCGGAACGGCGCCATGTCCATCGTCGCGTTCAGGTCGCCCGCCACGATGACCGCGCCCGGCCCGGCCTGGCCGCCTAGATCACGCAGCGTCGTCGGCAGCCGGGCCAGATCACGCCGCCAGTCCTCGATCGGCATCGGCCACGGCGCGGGCAGGTGGATCGCCACCGCGGTCGGGTCGGTGACCACCCCTGGCACCGTGATGCGCACCCGCAGCGTCGACAGCGTGTAGTCCTCGACGAAGCCGGAGTCGGTGATCGGGTGGCGGCTCCACACGCCGATGCCGCCCGCCATCGGATGCGGGTCGAGCATGCGGTGCGGGAAGGCGCGGTCCAGACCGGCCCGCGACAGCCCGGTCGCCGCCTCCTGCGTCATCTCCTCGACGACCAGCACATCGGCGGACGCGTCTGCCGCTGACGCGAGGGCACGCGGATCCGCCCGTCCCATGCCCAGATTGGCCGTCAGCACGCGCAGCTGAGTGGACGGTTCGGCGGCGCGTTCGGGGCCGAGGTAGCGGGGCAGCATGACGACCAGCAACGCCACCGAGAGCAGTGCCGCCAGGCCTGCGAACACCCAGCGCCTGCCGATGCCCAGCAGCACCACGGCGACGGGCGCGGCGAGCATCAGGTACGGCGCCGCCGACGCGACGATGAGCACGGCGTGCCCGTCGATCGGCACGTACCGGCCTGCCAGGCCGAGCGCCGCCGTGCCCAGGGCCAGCACGCCGAGGACGGTCAGGAGCATCCGCATCCGCGGCGCGGCGGATCAGCCCAGCCGGCGCAGGCGTGGCTCGAGATCGCGCTGGAACAGCTCCAGGAAGCGCCTCTGGTCATGCCCTGGCGCGTGGAAGACCAGGTGGTTGAGCCCCCAGTCCACGTAGTCCTTGACCTTCTCGACGGCCTCGTCGGGATCCGAGGCGACGATCCAGCGCTTGGCGACCTGCTCGATCGGCAGCTCGTCGGCGGCCTTCTCCATCTCGATCGGGTCGTCGATGCTGTGCTTCTGCTCCGCGGTCAGCGACAGCGGAGCCCAGAAGCGGGTGTTCTCCAGCGCGAGTTCGGGATCGGTGTCGTAGGAGATCTTGATCTCGATCATCCGGTCGATGTCGTCGGAGTCGCGTTCGGCCTTCTCCGCCCCCTCCTTGACCGCGGGGATGAGCTTGTCCTTGTACAGCTCCTCGCCCTTGCCCGAGGTGCAGATGAAGCCGTCGCCCGCGCGGCCGGCGTACTTGGCCACCACCGGGCCGCCGGCGGCGATGTACACCGGGACCCCGCCCTCGGGCACGTCGTAGATCGAGGCGCCCTTGGTGCGGTAGTACTCGCCGTCGAAGTCGACGCGGTCACCGAGCCACAGCTCGCGCATCAGCTTCACCGACTCGCGCAGCCGCGCGAAACGTTCCTTGAACTCCGGCCACTCGCCCTCGTAGCCGGTGGCGATCTCGTTGAGTGCCTCACCGGTGCCGACGCCGAGGAAGATGCGGTCCGGGTACAGGCACGCCATCGTGGCGAACGCCTGCGCGATCACCGCCGGGTTGTAGCGGAACGTCGGCGTCAGCACCGAGGTACCCAGTTGCAGTGTCTTGGTGCGCTCACCGACGGCGGTCATCCACGCCAGGGAGAACGGCGCGTGGCCGCCCTCGTGCCGCCACGGCTGGAAGTGGTCGCTGACCGTGGCGCTGTCCATGCCGTGCGCCTCGGCAGCCACCGCCAGTTCGACGAGCTCGCGCGGCGCGAACTGCTCCGCCGACGCCTTGTAGCCCAGTTTCAGTCCATGTTTGGTTTCAGCCACGCGTTCGTTTCTACTCTCTTGCCTACACTCGCGGGATGGCGGCGGCTCTGACGCAGATCACCGAGCACGTGCACTTCGCCCACACCGAGCTGGTGAACTGGACACTGGTGACCGGTTCGGGCGGTGTGCTGGTGATCGACGCCGGCTTCCCGGGGCAGCGCGACGAGGTGCTGCAGTCGGTGCGCGACGCCGGATTCGGCGACGACGACATCCGGGCGTTCCTGCTGACCCACGCCCACGTCGACCACTTCGGATCGGCCATCGGGCTGGCGAAAGACCGTGGCATCCCGGTGTTCTGCCATGCCGACGAGGTGGGCCACGCCAGGCGGGACTACCTCGAACAGGTCGCACCGGTCGACGTCGCGCGGCACATCTGGCAGCCGCGGTGGCTTGCTTGGACGGTGGCGATCACCCGGAAAGGCGGCATGGTGCACGACGGCATCCCGACCGCCCAGGCCCTGACCGACGAAAACGCGGCGGGACTACCGGGCGCACCGCGGGCAGTCCCGACACCAGGCCACACCGGCGGTCACTGTTCCTTCGTGGTGGACGGCGTGCTCGTCAGCGGCGACGCGCTGGTGACCGGCCACCCGTTGCTGCGCCACGACCGGCCCCAGTTGCTGCCCGATGTGTTCAATCACGACCAGGACGGCTGTGTGCGCAGCCTGGCCGCGCTGGGCCTGCTCGACACCGAGGTGCTGCTGCCCGGCCACGGCCCGGTGTGGCGCGGTCCGATCAGCGACCTGGTCGAGCAGGCCCGCCCGTCCCGTTGACTTTGCGCTCAGGGCGCGAGCAGCACGTAGCCGAGCAGGAACAGCGCCGTCAGGCAGATCCCGCACGCGACGACGATCGCCGGCATCAGGATCATCTGGTCGAGTTCCTCGGGCTCGAGCGCGTCGCCGTGCACCGGGCCGAAGAACAGCCGGCCGAAGCGGGTGGTCCGGAACCGCCGCAGCATCCGGCCGAGCGCGCTGCGATCGGCCCGGCGGCCGACGAACGACCGCAGCAAGAGACCGCCGACCAGCAGGAACATCGCCGCCGCCAGCATCAGCCATCCCACGGCCGCCTGAGACACCCTTGACCACCCCCACGGGTCTCGCGTGCCATACAGCCTATCCGCCGGCAGGCAGCCCCAGGTGCTCGCGCAGTGTGTGTCCGCTGTACTTCGTCCGGAACGCCCCACGCTCCTGCAGGAGCGGCACCACCCGGTCGACGAACTCGTCGAGCCCGTGCGGCGTCAGATGGGGCACCAGGATGAACCCGTCGCACGCGTCGGACTGCACGTGCAGGTCGATCTCGTCGGCCACCTCGGCCGGTGTCCCGACGAACTGCTGCCGGTTGGTGACGGCGATGACCAGTTCGCGGATGGAGAGCTTCTCGGCCTCCGCGCGCTCACGCCAGGCGGCCGCCATCGCCTTCGGGTCGGCGTGCCGCACCCGGCCCTGGGTCAATGTGGGGTCGTCAGCGGGTT
The DNA here is from genome assembly GCF_049541695.1 of Mycobacterium sp. NPDC050041. Lineage (NCBI taxonomy): Bacteria > Bacillati > Actinomycetota > Actinomycetes > Mycobacteriales > Mycobacteriaceae > Mycobacterium > Mycobacterium sp. NPDC050041. The sequence goes on from NZ_JBMVDG010000001.1 coordinate 264,779, forward strand.
CCACGTCGGGCAGCGGGCCGTCGGGGTCGTGGTCCGACAGGTCGCGCTGCCACACCTGCTCCAGCATGGCGATCGCCGTCGGCCCGCTGACCTGTTGCAGGCGGATGTGGCGCGCCCGCTCGGCGGCTTCGGCGGCCGTGTCCCCCAGCACGAAGGTGGCCGCCGGGAACACTTTGAGCCGGTCGGGGTCCCGGCCCGCGGCGACCGCCCGAGCCTTGACGTCGGCGTAGTAGCGCTGCCCCGGTTCCAGTGCGGAGTGCAGGGTGAACAGCGCGTCGGCGTGCTGCGCACCGAATTCACGGCCGTCGGCGGAATCGCCGGCCTGCAGGAGCAGCGGCTCCCCCTGCGGGCCCGCGGGCAGCGTCGCGACACCGCGTACGTCGAACTGCGTTCCTCGGTAGCTGACGTCGCGGATCGCTGCCGGGTCGACGTAGACGCCGGCATCCCGGTCGGCGACCACCGCGCCGGGCGCCCAGCTCCGCCAGAACTCGCGGGCCACCGAGATGAACTCGGCGGCGCGGCGATAGCGGTCGGCATGGTCGAGATAGCCGCCGCGACGGAAGTTCTCGCCGGTGAACGCATCCGACGACGTCACCATGTTCCAGCCGGCCCGGCCGTCGGAGAGGTGATCGAGCGACGCGAATTGCCGTGCCACCTCGAAGGGTTCGTTGAAGGTGGTGTTGATGGTGCCGACCAGGCCGAGGCGTTCGGTGACACCGGCGAGCGCCGCGAGCACGGTGAAGGTGTCCGGCCTGCCGAGCACGTCGAGGTCGTGGATGAGGCCGCGATGTTCGCGCAGGCGCAGCCCCTCGGCCAGGAAGAAGAAGTCGAACTTCCCGCGTTCGGCGGTGCGGGCCAGGTGCACGAACGAGTCGAACTCGATCTGACTGCCCGAGTCGGGATCGGTCCACACCGTGGTGTTGTTGACGCCCGGAAAATGCGCGGCCAGGTGAATGGGCTTGCGGTGCTTGCCGTTACGAACGTTCATCCGCTCAGTCCCCAGCGCTTGGCGAGCAACTCGTGAGAGCGCAGCCGGTCGTCGTGGCGGTGGGTGACCGACGTGATCACCAGCTCGTCGGCGGCGGTGACCCGCTGCAGCGCCGCCAGTCGGTCGGCCACCTCGTCGGCGTCGCCGACGAACTGCGTGGCGATCCGATCGGCGACCACGGCGCGCTGCTCGTCGGTGAGCTGTGTGCACCGCGCGGAATCGGGATACGGCACGGCGCCGTCGCCTGCGCGGATCGAGTAGACCCAGTGCCCGTAGCCGGCCGCCAGCCGGTGCGCGGTCTCGGAGTCGTCGGCGACCAGCACGTCGGCCGACACCACCACGTAGGGTTCGGCCAGCCACGCCGACGGGGTGAACGCGTCACGGTAGGCGTCGACCGCCTCCAGCGCCGTCGCGGGCGTGATGTGGTAGCTGGCCACGAACGGCAGTCCGCGCGCGCCTGCCACCTGGGCACTCTCGCCCTTGCTGCTGCCGAACACCCATGGCGTCAGGCCCGCCCCCTCGCCGGGGATCGCGTGGGCCTCGACGTCGCCGACGCGGTAGCTGCCCGCGAGCATCGCCAGGATGTCGTCGACCTGCTCGGCGAAGTCGGGGGACTCCGCGCCCGGTTGCTGCAACGCCGCCATCCGGGCGGTGAAGCGCGGCTTGGTCAGCAGCGCGCGCGGGTCGAACGGCGGGGGCACCACCACCCCGTCGACGTCGAGCCAGTCGCGGCGCGGGGCCGGCTTCTCCGCGGCGGGCTGCTTGCCCGCATCGCGGCGGCGCTGGCCCGAGCGGCCCAGCCCGAGATCGATGCGGCCGGGGTGGAAGGCGTCGAGCGTGCCGAAGCTCTCCGCCACCGCGATCGCGGTGGTCTGGCCCACCTGGACGGCTGCCGAGCCGACCCGGATCCGGTCGGTGGCCGCGGCGATCTGGCCGATCAGCACGGCGGGCGACGAGCTGGCCACCGCCACGAAGTGGTGCTCGGCGACCCAGAACCGCCGGAAGCCCCACTGCTCGGCGTGCCGGGCCAGGTCGACGGTGTTGCGCAGGGCGGTCGCCGCGTCGCCGCCCTCGGGGATCGGCGACAGGTCGAGCACGGACAGTGGGACGGTCATGATGCCCGCACCGCGGCGTATCGGTTGTCGGCCACCGGCAGCGCGAGCCGCGAGCGCAGCGTCTCGTCGGGATAGCCGGTGCGGAAGCGGCCCGCCCGCTGCAGGCGGGGCACCACCTCGTCGACGATGCCGGGCAGGTCGGTGGCGTGCACCGCCGGGCGCAGCCGGACGCCGTCGACCCCGAGGTCGTGCCAGGCCAGCAGCAGGTCCGTCAGCTCGTCTGCGCTGCCGCCGAAAATGGCAGCGTCGGAACGGAAGTCGGTCTCGCCGGTGAGTGAGACGACGAGGTCGGCGTACACCTTGAGGTCGGTTCCGCCCGCGGCCGTGACCTCGTCGAGCAGGGCGGGCACCGCTGCCTCGTCGGCGGGTGTGACGAACACCAGATCGGCACTGCGCGCCGCGAATTCGTACACCCGCGGCGCATGGGCCAGCACCGCGACCACGGGTTGTCCCTGCGGTGGCCGCGGCGTGATCGACGGGCCCTTCACCGAGAAGTGCGGACCGGTGAAGTCGATGTAGTGCAGCTTGTCCCGGTCGACGAAGCGGCCGGACGCGACGTCACGGATGACGGCGTCGTCCTCCCACGAGTCCCACAGCCTGCGGACCACCTCCACCGCGTCGGCGGCCTCGTCGAACAGTCCGTCGACGAAACCCGGGTCGTCGGCGCCGGCCCAGGACCGCCTGCCGAACAGCGCCGCCTCGTGCGCGGTGACGCTGACCCTCGGCTGCCATCCGGCCCTGCCGTGCGAGACGACGTCGAGGGTGGCGATGGCCTTGGAGATGTGGAACGGCTCGGTGTGGGTGACCGTCGCGACGGGGATCAGGCCGATGTGGTGGGTCGCCGCGGCGATGCGCGCGGCCACCAGCACGGCGTCGGCCCGGCCGGCGTGCCGGTGCGGGTCGATGCGCTGCCCTCGCCCCGGCTGGGGCATCAGGGAGTCGTCGACGGTGAGGAAGTCGAGCAGACCGCGCTCGGCGGTGGCGGCAAGTCCGGCCCAGTACCGGCCGCCGAGCACCGACGGCAGGTCCGGCGTGTGCCGCCAGGCCTGCGGATTCCAGCCGTAGCCGTCCAGCGCGACCCCGAGGTGCAGGTGATTGGTCATGGCAGTGCTTTCTCGAACGCGACGGGATAGACCTCGCCCTCGGCGGGTAGCGGCTCGGCCAGCCGGGTGTAGCCGGCCGCGAGGTACAGCGCCTCCGCCTCGGGCTGCCGGTCACCGGTGGTGAGGTACACCCGGCGGTAGCCCGCGGTGGCGATCTCGGACTCGAGGGCCGCAAGCAGGGCCCGGGCGTGACCGCGTCTGCGGTGCCCGCTGTCGGTCCAGATCCGCTTGAGTTCGGCGGTGGGCAACCCGTCCACCACACCGAAGCGGCGGAACGCTCCACCCGTCACCGGGACCCCGTCGGCCAGCCCCACCAGCATCGCGCCGTCGGGCGGCGCGAACTCCGCGGCCGGGTAGGACCGCAGCCAGCGGGCCACCGCGTCGGGCGTGCCGCCGTAGCGTTCGGCGTACTCCGTCGCGAGCTCCGCGAGCAGCGGCGCGGCCAGCGGATCGTCCTGATCCACGGCCACGAAGCGCAGTGGCGGCACTGTCGACACGGTCATCACCTCACTGTCCAACGCGCGGCGGCGGCGCGCATTCCACGGCCGCACATCTACTCACCGTGAGCGAAAATCCCCGCAGACGAGCGCGAAATCAGGCCGCCCACCCACTTCCGATCAAAACTTGACACGTGTAAAGTTCGTCGCCATGGACAACATCCGGGGCAAGACCATCGCGATCACCGGCGCCGCCCGCGGTATCGGTTATGCCACCGCCGAGGCGCTGCTCAAGCGCGGCGCCCGCGTGGTGATCGGCGACCGTGACGTGGCACTGCAGGAATCCTCGGTGGCCAAGCTGACCAATCTCGGCCAGGTGTCGGGCTACCCGCTCGACGTCACCGACCGTGAGTCGTTCGCGACGTTCCTGGACAAGGCGCGTACCGACGGCGGCGGCCACATCGACGTGCTGATCAACAACGCGGGCGTGATGCCGATCGGGCCGTTCCTCGAGCAGTCGGAGCAGTCGATCCGGTCGTCGATCGAGGTCAACCTCTACGGCGTGATCGCCGGGTGCCAGCTGGCGCTGCCGGACATGATCTCGCGGCGCCGCGGCCACATCATCAACATCGCCTCGCTGTCCGGTGTGATCCCGGTGCCCGGTCAGGTCGTCTACGTCGGCGCCAAGTTCGGCGTCGTCGGCCTCTCGGCGGCGCTGGCCGACGAGATGGCCCCGCACGGCGTGCACGTCTCGGTGGTCATGCCGCCGTTCACCAACACCGACCTCATTTCGGGCACCCGTGAGACCATCGGCACCAAACCCGTTGAGCCCGAGGATATCGCGGCCGCGATCGTCAAGACGCTGGACAAGCCCAAGACCCACGTGGCGGTGCCGCCATTCCTGCGGTTCACCGCCCAGGCCGCCCAGTTGCTCGGCCCGCGTGGCCGCCGGTGGATGAACCGGAAACTGGGCCTGGACAACGTGTTCCTGGAGTTCGACACCACCAAGCGGCAGAGCTACGAGCAGCGCGCGCAGGCCGCACAGGGCGTGGTGGAGGGACCGGGCACGAATTAGTCGAATGCCGGCGCCGGGTCGCCGTGGCGGAACTCTTCGACGGCCTCGATGTTCTCCAGCAGTGATTCGGCGGTGAACACGTAGTCGACCGATTCGGCGTCCGCGCCCACGAAGATCACGTGCCACGTGTCCTCGTCGTCGGCGCCGAGCCAGACCCTCGTCACGGATTCGACGGTGTCGCCGGGGATCTCGACTCCGGACGGCGGGAAGAACCACGTCGCGATGTCCTCGGTGGAGTTCTCCACGTCGAACTCCCAGCCCCGGTCGGTGAGCACCTCGTCGACGCTCTCGAGGCTGAGCGGGTCGCCGCCGACCCGCCGTTCGTCGCGGACGGCCCGGCGTTTGCGCCTGCGCGCCTTCTTCGCCTCCGACCGCCGGGACACGTCAGCCCAGCGCCCGGTCCAGGTCCGCGATCAGGTCTTCGGTGCCCTCGAGGCCGACGGAGACGCGCACCACCCCGTCGCCGAGGCCGATGGCCGCCCGGCCCTCCGGGCCCATCGCCCGGTGGGTGGTGGTGGCCGGGTGCGTGATCAGCGACTTCGCATCGCCCAGATTGTTGGAGATGTCGATCAGCGCCAACTTGTCGAGCACCTCGAACGCGCGGTCCTTGGCGCGGCCCTCGGGCGCGTCGAGTGCGAAGGTGACCACCGTGCCGCCCCCGGTCATCTGCCGCTTGGCCAGGTCGTACTGCGGGTGCGACTCCAGGAACGGATAGCGCACCCACGACACCGACGAGTTCTGCTCGAGGAACTCCGCGATGCGGTGCGCGGACCGGTTCGAATAGTCCACCCGCACCGCGAGCGTCTCCAGGCCCTTGAGCAGCGTCCACGCGTTGAACGCGCTGATCGCCGGGCCGGTGTGGCGCATCAGCTTCTGCACCGGGCCGTCGATGTACTCCTTGTCGCCCAGGATCGCCCCGCCAAGCACCCGGCCCTGACCGTCGATGTGCTTGGTGCCCGAGTAAACCACCACGTCGACGCCGAGCGGGAACCCCTGCTGCAGAAGCGGTGTCGCGAAGACGTTGTCCAGCACCACTTTCGCACCGGCGGCGTGTGCCAGCTCGGACACCGCGGCGATGTCGACCAGCGACTGCATCGGGTTGGACGGCGTCTCGAAGAACACCGCCTGGGTGGGCACCGAGAGCGCCTCCTCCCACTGCGCGAGGTCGTCACCGTCGACGAACACCGTCTCGATGCCCCAGCGCGGCAGAATCTCGCTGCACACCACGAAGCACGAGCCGAACAGGCTGCGCGCCGCCACCAACCGGTCACCGGCGCCGAGCAGCGCGCCCAGCGAGGTGAACACCGCCGCCATCCCGGTCGCCGTCGCGAAACACGCGGGCGCGTCCTCGATCAGACGCAGCCGCTCCTCGAACATCGAGATGGTGGGGTTGCCGTAGCGCGAGTACACGTACCGGTCGATCTCACCGGTGAACGCCTTCTCCGCCGCCGCGGCGCTGTCATAGACGTAGCCCGACGTGAGGTACAGCGCCTCGGACGTCTCGTCGAAGCCCGACCGCAGCAGGCCGCCGCGCACCCCGAGGGTGGCCTGGCTGACACCGTCGGGCAGCGGCGTGGGGATCCGGACGGACGGGACTGCGTCCTCGGAGTCGGCCTGGCTCACGACTGGACCCAGGGCAGGCCGACGGCCTTCCAGCCGGTGCTCCCGCGCCGGCGATGCTCGTCCAGATTGCCCTCGAAGCCGTCGAGCACGTTGTACGACGGGCCGATGCCGGCCTCGGTGGCCGCTTCGGCGGCGCCGATGGACCGGTTGCCCGACCGGCACAGGAACACCACCGGCCGCTCGCCGGAGACCCCGGCCGACCGGAGGTCGGTGACGAAGTCCTCGTTGTGCGAACCGTCGACCCGGTTCCACTCGATGAAGATCACGTCGCGCTGCAGCGATGACAGATCGGGCACGCCGACGAACTTCCACTCCGCGTCGGTGCGACAGTCCACCAGCACCGCGTCGGGGTTGTCGTTCAGGACCTTCCACGCCTCCTCAGGCGTGATGTCTCCGGCGTAGCTCACGGCCGCGAGTCTCCCATACCTAGCTGGGACCGGTCGAACAGACCTTCCACGTGCCGTCCTGCCGCGCGAAGGTGGTCGGGACCCCGGTCTTGGTGTCCGGAGCCTTCTCGAAGTAGTAGGTCACCGTGGCGGTCGCGCGGTCCCCGTCGACGGCCACACCGGTGACGTCGTCGACGAAGCGGGCACCCTTCTTGTCCTTCGAGTCACGGTGCCGGGCAAGGAATTCGGTCTCATCGCCATGCTGGGCGGCGCAGGTGTTGTCACGGAAGTCGGGATAGGCCTCCCGCTGCAGGGCGTCGTTCTGCGCGACGGCCGCGCGAGCGACCTGCTGCTCGGCGGTCAGTTCCCCGTCGCCCTCGAACAGGTTGACCAGCCCGATTGTGATCACCACGAGGACAATGATTGCCAGTGCCCCCAGGAACGGCGCGACCGTCGGCCGGTCCCGGTCGGGTTCGCCGTCCGCTCCGGAAGGGTCGGTGGGCTCGGCCATCACCAGAGCTTGCGCAGCGCGGCGCCCACCCGGCGGGCCCGGTCCCGCGCGATGATCACGTCGGGTGCGGTGGCCAGCGCGACGCCCAACCTGCGGCGGTCCTCGGTCTCGTCGGGGCGGCCGAACAGCCGCACGTCGCTCTCCTGGGTCTCCAGCGCCTCGGAGAGAACGGCGGTGACGTCGGCGGCGGCGGGTTCGGTCACCGGCGCCTCCGCGCCGCCGTAGCGGATCTCCGCGGCGCCCGGTGAGATCATGATCGTGTCGACGGCCAGGCCGAGGATCGCCCGCGCGTGCAGCTCGAACACCGACAGCCGTTGCGAGCGCAGTGTCACCAGGCCGGTGTCGTGCGGGCGGGTCCGGACATCGGAGAAGTACACCTCGTCGCCGCGGACCAGCAGCTCCACCGCGAAGACACCGCGTCCGCCCAGCGAGTTGACGATCCGGGCCGCGATCGACTTGGCCGCGTCCAGCGCGGCGGGGTTCATCTGCTGGGGCTGCCAGACCTCGAGCACCTCGTCGCCGTCGCCCTGGCGGTGCCCGATCGGCTCGCAGAACGTCAGTGCCGGCCCGGTGGGCCCGGTGGTGCGCACGGTGAGCAGCGTGACCTCGTAATCCACCTCGACCACGGTCTCGGCCATCACCCGGCTGTGCGCGATGCGGCCCGCGGCGATGGCCCGCTGCCACGCCGGCTCGACGTCCTCGGGGCGCAGCAGCACCGACTGACCGTCGCGCAGCACCCCCGACACCGGCTTGACCACCAGCGGGAAGCCCGCGTGCTCGGCCACCGCGCCGAGTTCCTCGGCCGAACCGGCGAACCAGAACGGCGCGGTGGGCAGGCCCAATTCGTCGGAGGCCAGCCGGCGCATGCCCTCCCGGTCCAGCGCCAGCCGGGTGCTGCGCGGGGTGGGGAAGACCTCGACGTCGTCGCGTTCGGCGACCGCCAGCAGCGCGTCGGTGGCGATGACGCCGGACTCGGCGACCACGTAGCGCGGGTTCTCCCGGCGGATCAGCGCGGTGAGTTCCTCGGCGTCGTTCATCTTGACCACCGCCGAGCGGTCGGCCACGCCGTGCGCCGCGGCATAGTGCCGGTCGACGGCGATCACGACGGCGCCCAGCCGCTGGAACGCCAGCGCCTGCTCGCGGCTGAGCTCGCCGGACCCCAGCAGCATCACGGTGGCGCGGTGGTCCGCGGGCTCGGCGGCGGTGGCCTGCTGCGACGACGCCTCAGGCGCGACGCCTTCCACCGGCGTGACGGGCTCGCTTGTCGATTCGCCTTCGAGTGATTCAGTCATCGCTCGTCAAGCCTGCCAGATCGGCTCGCGGCGCGACGGGCTCAGCCCAGACACGAGTCGACGTAACACCACCGCCAGCTCTCCCCCGGCTCGGCCGAACGCATCACCGGATGGCCGGTGGCGCGGAAGTGCTCGGTGGCGTGCTGGTGCGGGCTGGAGTCGCAGCAGCCGACGTGGCCACAGGTCACGCACACCCGCAGGTGCGCCCACAGCGTCTCGCCGAGCGCCGCGCAGCCCTGGCAGCGGCCCGACGCCGGCGGCACGTGTGCGGAGTCGTCGTCGGCCAGGTGCTCGCACAGCGTCGTGGAGCGCGAGCCCGGGCGTGCGGTGTGTCCGCGGTCGCGGGATCGTGATCTCCTCAACATGTTCTGCCAAGCATGCTGGACAACGATACGGACGCACTACCCGGAGGTCGCGACGTGAATGCCGTGCTGCTGGCGGTGCTGGTGATGTCGCTGCTGCTGGCCGCGGTGGCCCGCCGCCTGGACGTGTCGGCGCCGCTGGCGCTCGTGGTGGCGGGCCTCGGCGTCGGCCTGATCCCCGGCCTGCCCGACATCCAGCTCGACCCCGAGCTGGTGCTGTTCGTGATCCTGCCGCCGCTGCTGTGGTCGGCGGGGTTGGAGAGCAGTTCCGTGGCGCTGCGCAGGAACGTCCGGCCGATCGGCCTGCTGGCCGTCGGGCTGCCGCTGGCGACCACGTTCGCGGTCGGCTTCGTCGCCTTCCACACCGTTCCCGAGCTGACCGTGGCGGCCGCACTGACCCTCGGCGCGATCGTGGCGCCGCCCGACGCGGTGTCGGCCACCGCGGTGGGCCGGCGCCTCGGGTTGCCCCGGCAGACCATGACGCTGCTGGGCGGCGAGAGCCTGCTCAACGACGCCACCGCGCTGACGGCGTACAAGGTGGCCCTCGGTGCGGCGGTCGGCACGGCGGTGAGCTGGCGCGACGGGCTCGGCACCTTCGCACTCGCCGCTGTGGGCGGTGTGCTGGTCGGGGGGCTGCTCGGAGTGCTGATCGTCGCCATCCGCGCCAGGCTGAGCGATCCGGTGGTGGAGAGCGCCATCGGTCTGATGGCGCCGTTCGCGATCTACCTGCTCGCCGAGGAGGCGCACGGCTCCGGGGTGATCGCGGTGGTGGTGGCCGCCCTGATCTCCGGGCAGCGCTCCGTGCGCGCGAGCTACGCGACCCGGTTGCAGGACGACGCGGTGTGGCGCGCCGTGCAGCTGGTGCTGGAGTCCTTCGCGTTCCTGCTGATCGGGCTGCAGCTGCCGAAGGTCGTCGGCGAGCTGACCGGGATCTCCGCCCGCACACTGGTGGTCGCCTCGGCGGCCGTGTTCGGGACGGTGCTGGTGGTGCGGCTGGTGTGGGTCTTCCTGTTCGCCTACCTGCCGCGGTGGGTGTCGCCGCATGTCCGGCACAGCGAGCCTGCGCCCCCGCCGGCGCAGGTGTTCGTCGTCGCGTGGGCCGGGATGCGCGGGGTGGTGTCGCTGGCCGCCGCCTTCGGCGTCCCGATGACCACGCTGTCGGGGGCGGAGTTCCCCGGCCGCCCGCAGCTGGTGTTCCTCACCTTCGTCGTGGTCGTCGGCACGCTGCTGCTGCACGGCCTGACGCTGCCGTGGCTGATCCGGGTGCTCGGAGTGCAGGGCGACGAAGCGCAGCGGGACGCGCTGGCGGCAGCCGCCGCCCAGTCCAAGGCGGCCCAGGCGGCTGCCGACCGGCTCGACGAGCTGATGGCCGAACAGGAGCCCGGCTCGGATGTGCACGAACGCGCCGCCGAGGTGCTGCGGGGGTGGAACAACCGCAGGGCGAATTCGGCGTGGGAGCGGCTGGGCCGCGACGAGGAGGACATCGGCGAGAGCCCGGCGTCGGCCTTCCGGCGGCTGCGGCTGGAGATGCTCGCGGCCGAGCGCGAGACGTTCATCGCCGAGCGCGACGCCGGACGCATCGACGACGAGGTGCTGCGCTCGGTGCTGCGCGGGCTGGATCTGGAGGAGGCGACGCTCAACCGCCGTTAGGCCTGCGGTTCGAGGTAGGCGACGATCGCGTTGGTCAGGCCGCGCCGCGCGACGTCCAGGTCGTAGTACGAGCCGAGCTGACGTTCGGACACCAGGCCCCGCATGGCGCCGGGGATGAACGACGCCACCTCGCGGATGCGCTCGGGGTCGACGTCGACGTCGGCGAATGCCGCCTGACAGGCCTCGATCCAGCCGCGTCCCCACGACTGGAGCTCCGCCGCGGTCTGCGGGTAGAGCCGTTCCAGCTCGGCGCCGTCGCGGGGCAGCGCGGCGCGCAGCGTCTCGATCGCGCGGGAGTCCGGCGCGGACAGGCCGTCGAAGAGCAGGTCGATGATGGCGCCGACGCGTTCGCGCAATGGCGCGCCGGGCGTCGCCCCGGACGGCAGCCTGCCGCGACGCTCGGCGGTGCGGCGCAGCACGGCCGCCCACAGCCCGTCGATGTCGCCGAACTGGTATTTGACCGCGCCCCACGTCGCGCCTGCATCCTTGGCGATGCGGTTTCCCGAGGCGGCGGCCGTGTCGCCGGTGGCGAGGGCATGCAGCGCCGCGTCGAGCATCCCGTCTCGGGTGGCCTGGCCACGCCGGTTGGTTCGCCGAGTGCTCTCGCTCTGCGATGCCGACACTTGACGAATCGTAGAGCCCTCTGTGATTCTCGTCCACATGGCGAAACCGCCGCTTTCGATGAAGCCGACGGGCTGGTTCCAAGTGGCCTGGTCCGACGAGGTCGGCGTCGGCGACGTGCACACGATGCGGTACTTCGGCGAGGACATGGTCGCCTGGCGGTCGGAGACCGGCCGGGTGGTGGTGATGAACGCCTACTGCGAGCATCTCGGCGCGCACCTCGGCTTCGGCGGTCACGTCGTCGGCGAGGTGATCCAGTGTCCTTTCCACGGCTGGCAGTGGAACGCCGACGGGCGCAACGTGTGCATCCCATACCAGGACCGGCCGAACCGCGGCCGCCGCATGCGGACCTACCCGGTCACCGAACGCAACGAAGCCGTCTACATCTGGCACGACGTCGAGGGCCGGGAGCCGTTCTTCGAAGCCCCCGACGTGTTCGCGTCGTTCGCCGACGGCAGCAGCGCCGCCGACTACTTCCCCCAGCAGCGGCTGTGCCGGCAGGGGCTGGAGATGCACCCGCAGTACGTGCTCGAGAACGGGGTCGACTTCGCGCACTTCAAGTACGTGCACGAGACGCCGATCGTTCCGGTGTTCACCCGCCACGACTTCGCCGAACCGGTCTCCTACGTCGATTTCACGATCACCTTCGAGGGCGACGACCAGCAGTCGATCGACGACGTCCGCAGCGGCGTCGAGGCGATCAACGGCGGGCTGGGCATCGCGGTGACCAAGAGCTGGGGCATGGTCGACAACCGCACCATCTCCGCAGTCACCCCGGTCGACGACTCGACCTCCGACGTCCGGTTCATGGTCTACATCGGCAGGCCGGGCAAGCCCGTACGGGACCTCGAGCGGGCCCGCGTCAAGGCCGAGGCGTTCGGCGACGAGGTGATCCGCCAGTTCGCCCAGGACATCCACATCTGGTCGCACCAGCGCTATTCCGATCCGCCGGCGCTGGCCACGGCCGAGTACGAGGGATTCACCGCGATCCGCAAGTGGGCGATCCAGTTCTATCCCGACGGCCGCGGCGGCAGTGCCGCGGACCTCGCCTCGATGACCGAGAAGGGTTCAGCAACATGACTTCACCGATTCGGGTGTTCCAGGTGGCGACGGGCAACGTCGGTTCCGAGATGATCCGCCGCCTGCAGCACCGTACCGACCTGGAACTGGTCGGGCTGCACTGCTACACACCCGAGAAGGTGGGTCGCGACGCGGGAGAGATCGCCGGGATCGACCCGATCGGGGTGACCGCGACCGGCACCGTGGACGAGATCATCGCCGCCAAGCCGGACGTGCTCACCTTCCACGGCGTGTTCCCCGACGAGGATCTCTACGTCGCGGTGCTCGAAGCCGGAATCGACATCGTCACCACCGCCGACTGGATCACCGGCTGGCACCGAGACACCAACCACCCGCACCCGTCGGGTAAGCCGGTCTCACAACTACTTTCGGAGGCCTGCGCGAAGGGCGGTTCGACGTTCTACGGCACCGGCATGAATCCCGGTGTCAACCAGATCCTCGGGGTGGCCTGCTCTGCCGACGTGGCCGAGATCGAGAACGTCACCACCATCGAGTCGGTCGACGTGTCGTGCCACCACTCCAAGGACACCTGGATCGAGGTCGGTTACGGCCTGCCCGTTGATGATCCGTCGATTCCGGGCAAGCTGGAGAAGTACACCCGGGTCTTCGCCGACAGCGTGCTGATGATGGCCGACTGCTTCGGCCTCGAACTCGACGAGGTGGCGTTCAGCTACGAACTCGGCGCCTGCACCAAAGACGTCGACCTCGGCTGGTACCGACTGCCGAAGGGTTCGCTCGGCGGCAACTACATCAAGTACCAGGGCATGATCGGCGGCGTGCCGCGGGTGGAGACCCACCTGGAATGGCAGATGACCCCGCACACCGATCCGAGCTGGGACATCAAGGGCTGCTACATCACTCAGATCAAGGGCGATCCCTGTGTCTACAACAAGCACATGATCTTCCCGAAACCCGGTGTCGACCTGTCGAATCCGGAGAACTTCGCGTCGATCGGGATGACCGTCACCGGCCTGCCTGCGCTCAACGCGATCCGCTCGGTGGTGGCCGCGCCGCCCGGACTGCTCACCAGCGCCGACGTGCCGCTGCGCGGGTTCGCGGGCCGCTTCGCGATCTAGATCGCCACCCGGCGTTCGTCGGCCCCGTGCCACGCGTCGACGGCGTCCTGCAGCGGCAGGCCGAGCGCATTGCAGAGCCCGATCACCGTTCCGAAGCTGGGACTGGGCATCCGCCCGACCTCGATCTTGCGCAGCGTCTCCGGTGAGATGCCCGCGTCACGCGCGATCGTCTCCGGGTCGCGTCCGGCGCGGGCCGCCCTGATCAGCGCGCCGAGGCGTTGTCCGGCCCTCACCTGCTCCGGGCTCAGGGGTACGCGCACCATGCCGGTCAGCATAGCCGGTATTCAAATACCGGAGCTGGTACCGTCGTGACGGTATAAAAATACCGAGGGTGCACGGAGGCACGAACGTGATCGAACTGAAGACCGCCGCAGAGATCGACAGGATGGCGGTGACGGGCGACTTCGTCGCGCAGACATTGGCGACGCTGGCGGCCGAGGCGGAACCCGGGATGAACCTGATGCATCTCGAGCACCGTGCCCGCGCGCTGGTCGCCGACCGCGGCGCCACGTCGTGTTACTGGGATTACGCGCCGTCGTTCGGTCGCGGGCCGTTCCGGAACGTCATCTGCCTGTCGGTCAACGACGCTGTGCTACACGGCATGCCGCGCGACCACATCCTTCGAGACGGCGACGTGCTGAGCCTGGACTTCGCGGTGTCGATCGACGGCTGGGTGGCCGACGCGGCCGTCACGGTGATCGTCGGGGACGCCGCCGACGCGGCCGACACGGCGCTGATCGATTCGACGCGGCGAGCTCTCGACGCGGGCGTCGCGGCAGCGGTGCCCGGCGGCCGGCTCGGTGACATCTCCGCCGCGATCGGCCGCGTCGCCGCAGAGGCCGGCTATCGAGTCAACGTCGAATTCGGCGGGCACGGCCTGGGTCGCACGATGCACGAGGACCCCCACATCCCCAACCGGGGACGCCCCGGCCGCGGCCTGCTGCTGCGGCCGGGCATGACCTTCGCACTCGAGCCGTGGTGGGCACGCGGCAGCGACCGGTTGGTCATCGACGCCGATGGCTGGACGCTGCGCTCAGCGGACGGGTCGAACGCGGCGCACTCCGAGCACACCATCGCCGTCACCGAGTCCGGCCCGCGCATCCTCACCCCCACCCGGTGCGCACACCGAGTCACGTAACCCAACCCGGTCGCGCCGAACTCGTCAGTTGCCCGTTCGATCCGCGTTCGCGTGAATCGCCTCGCGGCAGTAGGCCGCGAGGCCCGGGAGCCCGAACGACTCGTCGTAGGTGGCGACGTACCTGGGGTCGCTCACATACATGTCGCCCAGCTTGCGGTGGAAGGCCGGCGGGCAGTCGTAGAACCAGCGATTCACGTGCAGCCGGTGCTTCTCCGCCGCATTCATCGCCTCTTCGGAGTCGGCTGAGAGCCCGGCACGGAAGGCGTCGGACAACGCCTTCTCGACAGCTTCGCCCTCGGCCTTGATCTGGATCCATTCGTCGCGGCCGTAGGACTTGGTTCGGCGCTGCGATTCCTGCCACTCAGCCGTCTCGCCCCACTTCTGCTCAGCTTCTGCCTGATAGTCGTCGAAGCCCTCACCGAAGAGTTCACGCATGTCGTCGTCGGTCATGGGGGTGTTCGTCATTGCTTTCTCCAATGCCTGATCGATGGCCTCGATGAGGTCCTTCATCTCATCGAGCTGAGACATGACGCGTTCGCGCTGGCGAATCAGGTGGCTGACCACGTCACCCTCGTCCAGCAGGCTCGCGATCTCCTCCAGCGACAACCCGAGCCGGCGGTACACGATGACCTGCGACAAGCGCGTCAGGTCCGCCGCCGTGTACACCCGATACCCGGAGGAGGTACGCCGACCAGGGGTCAACAACCCGATGTCGTCATAGTGGTGAAGCGTCCGCACCGTGATGCCATACCGCTCCGCGACCTCGCCCACGGTGAGTTCGTCCACCTGCATCTCCTGCGTCACGTCAATCAGGCTGAGGCCTCACGTCGCGTGAGGGTCAAGTTAACCGTCCACCTCGCGCTGGAAGGCCAGCATCGCCTCGAGCACAGCGGCGAAGGTGCGGTGCGCGGCGGCGAGATCGCGATCGGACAGGCCGGACATGGCGCGGTGGTTGTGGTCGGCCAGCGGCGCGAAGAAACCCTTCGCCACGGCCATGCCGTGGTCGGCCACCCGCAGCAGCACCTTGCGCCGATCGGTCGGGTCCGACTCGCGTTCGAGGTGCCCCGACGCGATCATCCGCTCCACCAGGTAGGTGATGGCCGCTCCGGACAGTCCCATCCGCTGCCGCAGTTCGCCCGCGGTCAGCGGCGCGCCCGCCGTGTCGGCCACCATGACGTGCAGAAGTGCGCGGAAGTCGTTCACCGAGACGTCGTGCCGCGCCGCGAACAACCGGCCGACGCGTTCGGACTCCGCGGTGAGTGCCCGCACGTCCGCGGCGATCACCGCCTCCAGCTCCGTCCGGTCCACCCCGACAGCGTAACCGCTATTCGTTCACTTGATTAATATTTCAGTTTCTGAAATATTCGAACGATGTCCGGTCGCTTCTCCTGGGTGCTCGCCCTCATCGTCGTCGCGTTCTCCGGTGCGCTGCTCGGTCTGGTCGGCAGCGGGGATTCCGGCAGCCAGTCGCCCGTGTCCGTGCCGTCCGACGCGGAGTCGGCGCGCGTCACCGCCCTGCGCGCAGACTTCCCCGACGGCGACCTGGTGCCTGCCGTCCTCGTCGTCACCCGCACCGACGGGACCGCCCTGACGGCCGCAGACGTCGACGCCACCGAACAGGCGCGCCAACGCATGCTGGCCGTCGCCCGGACCGACGGCGCCGCGGGCCCGCCGGTGGTGGTGTCCGATGACGACCTCGCCGCGGTGACCACCGTGCCGCTGAGCGGCGACCTGTCCGGATTCGCCCTCAACGACGCCGTGAAGGGACTGCGGACCGCCGCCACCGACGGCCTGCCCGCCGACCTGCGGGCCGAGGTCACCGGCGGCCCGGCGTTCGGGGCCGACATCGCCAACTCCTTCGCCGGCGCGAACATCACCCTGCTCGCGGTGACCGCGGCGGTGGTGGCCGTGCTGCTGATCGTCACCTACCGGTCGCCGGTGCTGTTCCTGGTGCCCCTGGCCGTCATCGGCTTCGCCGACCGGGTGGCCGCCGTGGCGGGCACCGCCGTCGCCGAAGCCCTCGGCATGAGCCCCGACGGTTCGACCTCCGGGATCACCAGTGTGCTGGTGTTCGGAGCGGGCACGAACTACGCGCTGCTGCTGATCTCGCGCTACCGCGAAGAACTCGGCCGCGAGGAAGACCACCGCAACGCGCTGCGGGTCGCGGTGCGCAGCGCAGGCCCGGCGATCGTCGCGAGCAACGCCACCGTGGTGCTGGCCCTGCTGACGCTGGTGTTCGCGTCCGCACCGAGCACCCGCAGCCTCGGCGTGCAGGCCGCGTCCGGTCTGGTGGTGGCCGCGGTGTTCGTGCTGCTGGTGCTGCCACCGCTGCTGCGCCTGTTCGGCAAGCGCCTGTTCTGGCCGTTCATCCCCCGCACCGGCGCGACGCCGCTCACCGACAGCGGTGTCTGGCACCGGATCGCCGACGCGGTGGCGCGCCGTCCGGGCCGCGTCGCGGTGGTGTCGATCGCTGCGCTGGCGTTGCTGTGCACCGGCCTGCTGAGCACCCCGCTCGGGCTGTCGCAGACCGAGCAGTTCCGGGTCCAGGCCGAATCGGTCACGGGCTACCAGCGGTTGGCCGACCACTTCCCCGGCGGCCTCACCGATCCCACCCGGGTGATCGGCCCGACGGCGCGGGCCGCGGCGCTTCAACGGGCCATCGACGACACCGACGGCGTGGTGTCGGTGAGTCCTGCCGGCCAGTCGCCGTCGGGTCTGACGCAGTGGTCGGTGGTGCTCGACGCCGAACCGGCCTCCGAGCAGGCCTTCGACATCGTCGACCGGCTGCGTGATTCGGTGCACGAAGCGGATCCCGCGGCGCTGGTCGGCGGATCGGACGCGCAGGCCCGCGACATCGGCGCCGCCGCCACGCGCGACCGACTGGTGGTGATCCCGGCGATCCTGGCGGTCGTGCTGCTCGTGCTGTACGCGCTGCTGCGTTCGGCGCTGGCGCCGCTCGTCCTGGTGGCGGTGACCGTGCTGTCGGCACTCGCCGCGATCGGCCTCGGCGGCTGGGCCAGCGTGCACCTGTTCGGCTTTCCCGCGCTGGACAACTCCACGCCGCTGTTCGCGTTCCTGTTCCTGGTGGCACTCGGCGTGGACTACACGATCTTCCTCGTCACCCGTGCCCGCGAGGAGACGCCCGAACACGGCACCCGGCAGGGCATCGTGCGCGCGGTGTCCGCGACCGGCGCCGTGATCACCAGCGCAGGCATCGTGCTGGCCGCGGTGTTCTGCGTGCTGGGCGTGCTGCCGCTGATCGTGCTGACCCAGGTCGGCATCATCGTCGGGCTCGGCATCCTGTTGGACACGTTCCTGGTGCGCACTGTGATCATCCCCGCGTTGTTCACCCTGATCGGACCGCGCATCTGGTGGCCCGCGCTGCGGCCGGACCGCTAGCGTCACACGGTGTGCAGGAACGCCTGATCGACACCGCACTCGGCCGGCTTCGGACGACGGTAGGCGGCGCGCAGTCCGGCGACACCATCGTGTTCTGGCCCAGCCTGCTGATGACCGGTGACATGTGGTCGGCTCAGGCGGCGCACTTCGGCACCGGGCACCGCGTCGTGCTGGTCGACCCGCCCGGCCACGGCGGAAGCGCAAAGCTCACGGCGACATTCACATTCGAGGAATGCGCGCGCTGCGTCGTCGACATCCTCGACGCCGTCGGTGCGCCGAGGGCACACTTCGTCGGCAACTCGTGGGGCGGGATGATCGGCGCCACCTTCGCCGCCCGCCATCCGGACCGGATCGGACGCGCGGTGCTGATGAATTGCACGGCCTCGGCCGCAGGCGGCAGGCAGCGGCTCGAATACGGGCTGCTACTGAGAATGGCGGGCCTGCTGCGCGGCATCCGGCCGCCCCTGACCAGGTCGGTGCTCAAGGCGTTTCTCGGACCCACCACGCTGCGGACCCGGCCCGACGTGGTCGCCTACGTGCGGGACGCCGTTCAACGCGTCGACGTGGACTCGGCCCGGTGGGCGGTGCGCTCGGTGGTGCCGATGCGCCCGGACCAGCGCGCGCTGCTGGCCGACGTCAGGACGCCGGTGCTGGTGGTCGCCGGCGCCGAGGACGCGACGTTCCGGGTCCCCGAGACCGCCGCCATGGCCGACGCCATCCCGGGTTCGGTGTTCGTCGTGCTCGACGGTGTCGCCCACCTGGCGGCACTGGAGAATCCGACCCTCGTCAACACGCTGACCGGGGACTTCCTCGCCCGCGGGTAGCGTCGTGACATGACCGACGTCGAGGCGGAGCCGCTGCCGCCGTTGCACATGCGCCGCAACGACTTCGATCCCACCCCCGAACTGCGGGAGATCCGCGAGTCCACGGGTGTGCGGGTCGCCAAGAGTGCCTTCGGCATGGACGTCTACCTGGTCACCCGCCACGAGGACGCCAAGGCGGTGCTGTCGGATCACCAGCGCTTCTCCAACGGGCGACCGCCCGGCTTCGTGATCCCGGGCGCGCCGGTGCTCTCGGAGGACGAACAGCAGCGCAACCGTTCGGGGAATCTGCTCGGCCTCGACCCGCCCGACCACCAGCGGCTGCGCCGGATGCTCACCCCCGAGTTCACCATCCGGCGGATCAAGCGGCTCGAACCGCGCATCGTCGCGATCGTCGACGAACACCTCGACGCAATGGAAAAGGCTGGCGCGCCAACAGATCTCGTTGAAGGATTCGCGCTGCCGATCCCGTCGCTGGTGATCTGCGAGCTGCTCGGCGTGCCGTACGAGGACCGCGCCGACTTCCAGCGCCGGTCGGCACGCCAGCTGGACCTGTCCATCCCGATCGCCGACCGGTTCGAGCTGCAGCGGCAGAGCCGCGACTACATGCAGTCGCTGGTCACCCGGGCGCGGGTGGAGCCCGGCGATGACATCCTCGGCATGCTGGTGCGCGAGCACGGCGACGAGCTGACCGACGACGAACTCGTCGGCGTGGCGAGCCTGCTGCTGTTGGCGGGCCACGAGACCACGTCGAACATGCTCGGGCTGGGCACCCTTGCCCTACTGCGGCATCCCGAGCAGCTGGCGGCGGTGCGCGACGATCCCGATGCGGTGGCGCCCGCGGTCGAGGAGCTGCTGCGCTGGCTGTCCATCGTGCACAGTGCCATCCCCCGTATCACCACCACCGACGTGGAAGTTGCGGGGGTGCACATCCCGGCCGGCCAGCTGGTGTTCGTGTCGCTGCCGACGGGCAACCGGGACCCGCACTTCGTCGACGCACCCGAGAGGCTCGACATCTCCCGCGGCGCGATGGGGCACCTGGCCTTCGGCCACGGCGTGCACCACTGTCTCGGCGCACCGCTGGCCCGGATGGAGATGCGGATCGCCTTCCCCGCGTTGCTGCGCCGCTTCCCGCGGCTCGCGCTCGCCGAACCGTTCGAGGATGTGCAGTTCCGGTCGTTCCACTTCATCTACGGACTACGGTCGCTGGCAGTGAGTTGGTAGCAGGGTGGTGATGAGCGGATGAGGGTCGAAGCCGAACAGGACGCGTGCATCGCGTCGGGAAACTGCGTCATGGTCGCCGACGCGGTGTTCGACCAGGACGACGACGGCATCGTCGAGGTGATCGTCGACGAGGTGCCCGCCGGCGAGGAGGACCACGCCCGCGAGGCCGTCAAGCTGTGCCCGGCCTCGGCGCTGCGGATCGCCGCGGAGGATTAGCGCCCGAGCCCGGCAGTAATTGGGATCGGTAGCCCGGGTCCCCCTCTGTACTTGTCCCACGACGGCCGACACGGCCGAGGACGAGACCACCGAGGAGCACCCGATGAACGCCGCCGACAACCTCGACACCGCAGCCCACACCGGCGCGGTCGACCACGAGACCATCCGGTCCGCCGATCTCGCGGTGCTCTCCGCCGAGAGCACGCAGGCGTCCGCGTGGTCGAACGCGCTCGCCGACCTCCACGGCCCGATCGACGACTCGATCGACGACCAGGACCCGATCGACGGCGAGGCCCGGCCCGGCCGGTCGAAGGCGTTCAGCAACGGCGTGGTGGCAGCGGCGATGGCGGGTGCCGTCGGCGCATTCGCGGTTCTCGGCGTGGTCGTCTCGCAGTACTACGCCGAGCCGCATCCGCCGGCGCCCGTGGCGGTGACACCCGGCGCGGTGGTCGTGCCCGCGACCCCGGCCGCGGCGCCGACCGCTCCGTCGGTTGCCGCCGTCCCAACCGTGGTCAAGGCACCCGCGAACCACCAGCCCGTTCCGGTCCGCGTCGGCAACAACCGCCCGGCGGTCCCGGTCAAGGCTCCGGTGCGTCCGGCGCCCGTCGCGGCTCCCGCCGCCGCACCGGCCGCACCCGCACCAGCGCCCGCCCCGGCTGTCGTGCCGGCCCCAGTCGTCGTCCTCAACATCCCGGTGCCGCAGCTGCCGCCGCTGCCGCAGGCTTCCGCTCCTGTGGATCCGGCTCCGGCCGCTCCCGCCGACCCGGCGCCGGCAGACCCCGCCCCCGCCGCCGAACCGGCTCCTGCACCGGCCGACCCGCCCGCCGAGCCGGTGTTGCAGCCGCTGGCGCCGCTCGCGCCGCCGGTTCTCGACCCGGCGCCGGTGGTGCAGCTGGCACCGTGAGGTGGGGGCCGGGCGTCAGTTCTTCCTGTCGAACCGCTGGCGTTGCCGGACGCCGTAGGCCGCCGACTTCACGGCTTCGTCATCCTCCATCCCGGACCCGAGCGCACCACCCAGGGTCGCGATGGCAGCCACCAGCCACGCCAGCAGCAACAGGGTCGACAGGTCGACGGGATGGCCGATGTTCTGAGCGATCAACCCCGGCGGGATGGTCCACCACGCGGTCACCAACAACAGCAGGAACAGCGCGACATGGAAGATGGCGACGCCGAGTGTCAGCGTGACGACGGTCGCTGCGTTGTACAACCTCGCGCGTTCCCGTTCATCGGCCGACTGAGGGCGTTCCCACAGCTCGTGGTCCAGGATCAGCCAGGCGATCATTGCGGCGCTCGCGAGTATCGTCGCCGCGATCATCCGCCACGGGCCCATGGTGTCGGACAACTGCCAGATCGTCGGATAGGCAAGGCTCACCGCCCCGGTGGCGAACGCCGCCATCATCACCTTGGACATGCCGGAGACCAACCGCCACGGGCGGTTCGCGTAGACCATCCCGGAGAGAAGCCGTAACCGTGACAGCGCAGACGGCGCAGAGTAGCGCACCACGCCGTCTTTCTCAGTGCGAGTCAGTCGCTTCGCCGAGCCGTCCAGCTCGCCGGACTGCAGTACCTCGGCCACCACCGTCCTCGCCATCGCACGTACGCGGTGATCGAGGCGTACGCCGCCCATCGCGGGAATAGAGATCACCGCGAACCGGTGCTGCACGCTGATGTCGGCGATCGTCGGCGTCGTCCCCACGCGCCGGGCGAGGTCCGTCAAATAGACGACGATGTCCGCGTCCTCACCCGCCGGGTCGATGGTGCGGACCAGATCAGGGACGCCATCGTGCTCGTCGATCGCGTACGCCTCGCGGCGCGTGGACACGTCCCACCCGCGCTTGGCAGAGCTCCCTTCGGGCAGCACTTCCGGGAGCGATTCAGATAGACGTTCGGCCATTGCCGCCGGTGCACCTGGATCGGCGATGAGAAGAATTGATGATGTGACCCCAGACATCTAATAACGCCTACCCACGACGGATTCCGTCAAACGCGATCTTGTCCGAGCGGTCGCCGGCGGCTAACGCCGCTCGCCCGCCTCGTGGTCGCCCCAGTGCACCACGCCGGCGCGGGCCAGCAGCAGCACGCTGACGAGCAGCACCCACACCGGGAACGCCAGCACCAGCCACGCGCTCACATCGCCGGCGAGCAGCAGCGCCACCGCGACCAGGTAGGTGGCGTACACCAGCGGACGCGGCATGAGCCCGGTGCGCAGCCAGATCGTCGCCAGCGAGACCATGAACACCGCCGCCATCCGCACGCCGTAGGTCTTGCTCAGCGCGTTGAGCAGTGTCTGCCCGAACGCCACCACCTCGGCGTGCACCGCGGAATTCTCCGACACCACCCTGGTGGCGATCAGGCCCTCGCCGACCGCCACGGTGGTGAACATCATCGCCAGGAACAGCAGTCCGCTGCCGATGAACACGCTCGCGAAGAACTTGTCCTCGTAGCGGCCGAGGCCGTCGCGGACGACGCCGATGAACCACAGGAAGGCGATGCCCGCGAACGGCATCAGCACCGACGCCCACCGCAGCCGGCCACTGGCCCCATCGACCCACTGCGAGCCCGGCGCGCCACCGTCGGGCAGTGCGGTACGGATGAGAATCAGTGCGGCGCCGAACAACAGCGCGAACAACACCCCCGCCACTGCCGCGGCCCTGGGCGTCGAAAGCCTGCGCAGATTTTGTTCGACCACGCGGTCATGGTGTCACGCTCAGGGCTGTCCGGGCAGCAATCTGATCATCAGGCCGTTCGCCTCGGCAAGCAGATTCCCCTCGGGATCGCGCATCTCGGCGTTGACGAACGATTTGCGGCCCTGTGCCTCGCGGACCCAGCCCCGCACGGTCAGCGTGGTGTCGATCGGCGTCACCTTGCGGTAGTCGACGTGCAGGAACCCGGTGCGACTGATCGGCCTGCCGGTGGCGTGGATGACCATCCCGAACACCGAGTCGAACATCAGCGGCAGCACCCCGCCGTGCACCGCGTAGTTGCCGCCGACGTGAAAGCGACTGAACTGCACGGTCAGCTCCACGGCTTCGGCGTCGAACTTCGTCACCCGGTACGGCGCCATCAGCAGGCTGCCCGCGCCCGGCAGCTCGGGCACCCGGTTGGCCGGGCCGACGCCCTCGGCGGCCTCGAACGGGTCGAGCAGCGCGACGAGCGCCTCGACGTGCTCAGCGGCCTTCTCCCACGTCTCGGTGTCCGGGGCGGCCGACACCGCCAGATCCTGGGCGCGGCGCATCGCGGTCAGGAACCGCGCGAAGCCGGGGCCGGGGTCCGCCCGTTCGAAGTTGGGAAACCCGCCGTGCCTGTCGTATTCGGGATCGACAAGCCGCGGGTCGTCTGTCATTTGGCCGCCAGGATGTCGCGGCGCACAATCGTCTGCTCACGCCCGGGACCGACGCCGATACACGAAACATGGGCTCCGGCAAGTTCTTCAAGCCGAAGCACGTAGTCGCGGGCCTTGGCGGGCAGGTCGTCGAACTCGCGCGCGGTGGAGATGTCCTCCCACCAGCCCGGCAGTTCCTCGTAGATCGGCTCGGCGATCGCGATGTCGGACTGCGTCATCGGCATGTCGTCGGTGCGCTTGCCGTTCACCCGGTAACCCACACACACCGGCACGGTCTCCAGGCTGGACAGCACGTCGAGCTTGGTCAGGAAGTAGTCGGTGATCCCGTTGACGCGGGTGGCGTAGCGGGCGATCACCGCGTCGAACCAACCGCAGCGCCGCGGCCGTCCGGTGGTGACCCCGACCTCGCCGCCGGTCTTGGCCAGATAGGCGCCGTACTCGTCGAACAGTTCGGTGGGGAACGGGCCCGATCCGACGCGGGTGGTGTAGGCCTTGAGGATGCCCAGCACCGTGGTGATGCGGGTGGGCCCGATCCCCGATCCGACCGACGCCCCACCGGCCGTCGGATTCGACGACGTGACAAAGGGATACGTGCCGTGGTCGACGTCGAGCAGGGTGCCCTGCGAACCCTCGAGCAGCACCGTCTCACCGCGTTCGAGGGCCGCGTTGAGCAGCAACCGGGCGTCGGCGATGCGGTGGGTGAACCCCTCGGCCTGCGCCAGCAGATTGTCCACCACCTCGGCGGCGTCGAGAGCCTTGCGGTTGTAGATCTTCACCAGCATCTGGTTCTTGAGTTCCAGTGCCACCTCGATCTTCTCGGTCAGCTGGTGGGGGTCGAGCACGTCGGCGACGCGGATGCCGATGCGGGCGATCTTGTCCTGGTAACAGGGCCCGATGCCGCGGCCGGTGGTGCCGATCTTCTTGCTGCCGGCGTACCGCTCGACCACCTTGTCGATCGCCACGTGATAGGGCATCAGCAGGTGCGCGTCGGCCGAGATGAGCAGCCGGTCGGTGTCGACACCGCGGTCTTCGAGCCCGCGCAGTTCGGTGAGGAGCACGCCGGGGTCGACGACGACGCCGTTGCCGATCACGTTCGTCACGCCGGGCGTCAGGATCCCCGACGGGATCAGGTGCAGCGCGAAGTTCTCGCCGGTGGGCAGCACCACGGTGTGGCCGGCGTTGTTGCCGCCCTGGTACCGCACGACCCACTGGACGCGCCCACCGAGCAGATCGGTGGCCTTTCCTTTGCCCTCGTCGCCCCACTGGGCGCCGATGAGCACGATTGCCGGCATGGCTTCTCCGCTTCAGTGCGTGAAAATGACGTGTGCAGCCGGTGAGCTACCTTATCCGACCGGACACATACCCGTTTGCGAGGAGCTTTCCTTGACCACCACCGACGTCGCGGTGCTGCGCTGCGGCGACCGGCCGGCGCCGCGGCCGCTGCGGATGCTGCCGACGGTCGATCTCGACGGGGTCGACCGGTGCAGGCGGGTGGTCGTGGCCGGGGACGCCGCACAGCTGGCCGCCGTGCTGACCCGGCTGCTGCGCGCCGACCGGCTCGACGTCGAGGTCGCCGTCGCAGGCCGGTTCGGGGCGAGGCGGGCAGTGACCGCGCCGGCGAGGCAGGTGCCGCTGATCCGCGACGACACCGGAACCGCGCTGGTCGGGGCGGCATCCTGGACGGGCTCCCCGGAGGGCACACCGCTGACGGGCGAGGCCGTCGTCGACGACACCGTGCTCTTCGACGGCGACGTACACGGTGTGCGGATCGAACCGACGGCGTCACTGCCGGGTCTGCGTGCCGCGGTGCTCTCGCCGCGCGGGCGGCCGCGCGGTTGGGTCTCGGGGCGCGCCGTGCAGCTCGGCACCCCGGCGGCGACGCTGACCCGCGACGGCGTCGCGGCGCCGCGGCCGGTGAAGCGCTCGACGTTCTACCGGCACACCACGGGCTGGCTGCGCGTCGGCTGACCCGCCGCCTCTAGCGCGACCTGGGCACCGCCGTCGACCACAGCGCCCACGCCACCAGCACCGGCTGGAACACCAGCCGCACCAGGCGCTTGCGGTCGGAGTCCAGGCCGAAGGCGTCGCGCTTGCCGAGGTACTGCGCGATGTTCCCGGGGAACACCGCGACGAAGAACGCCGCCAGCAGCCGCCCGACGAGCACCCGGTCGCGTCGCAGCACGGCCAGCCCGGCCCCGAGCATGATCTCCACGGCGCCGGACGCCACCACCACGCCGTCGGTGTCGATCGGCGCGGTCTTCGTCACCCAGTCGGGCACCTGGGCCTGGAAGTCCTTGCGTCCCCAGAAGAGGTGGCTCAGCCCGGCGAACACCATCGCGCCCGCGAGCAGCAGCCGGGCCGCCGTGCGCAGTGGCGTGGACGGCGGCGGGCCTGCCGGGACCGGCGGCGGCAGCGCAGGAGGTGGCGCGGGAGGAGCGATCGTCGTCATGGGTCCTTCTTACCGAAGATCGGTAGCGTCGAATCGTGAGCATTCGTTCGCCGCGCCAGTCGGTGCGGCCCAGCCCGGTCTTCCTGGCCATCGTCGCGCTCACCGCGGCGGGCGGTGTGCTGGCGTGGCTGGCCGCCGACACCGTGAAGCCGCTGGCCTATGCGGGCGTGTTCGTGTTCGTGATCTCCGGCTGGCTGGTGTCGCTGTGCCTGCACGAGTTCGGGCACGCCTTCACTGCGTGGCGGTTCGGCGACAAGAGCGTCGAGATGCGCGGGTACCTCACGCTGAACCCGCTGAAGTACACCCATCCGCTGCTGTCGCTGGGCCTGCCGGTGCTGTTCATCGCGCTCGGCGGCATCGGGCTGCCTGGCGGTGCGGTCTACCTGCGCACGTCGTGGATGACGGCCCGGCAGAAGACGCTGGTCAGCCTGGCCGGGCCCGCGGCCAACGTGGCGCTCGCCATCCTGCTGCTGACGTCGACCCGGCTGCTGTACGACCCCGCGCACGCGGTGTTCTGGGCGGGCATGGCGTTCCTGGGCTTCCTGCAGGTGACGGGTGCGCTGCTCAACCTGCTGCCGGTGCCCGGGCTGGACGGCTACGGCGCGTTGGAGCCGCACCTGAGCCCGGACACGCAGCGGTCGCTGGAGCCCGTCAAGGGCTGGGGCTTCCTCATCCTGCTGGTGCTGCTGCTGGTGCCCGAGCTCAACCAGTGGTTCTTCGGCGGGGTGTACTGGCTCTTCGAGCTCTCGGGTGTGCCGTCGGGGCTGAGTGCGGTCGGCAACCAGCTGACGCGCTTCTGGTCGGCCTGGCTGTAGGGGAACCCTTGCGATATATGCGTCTTTACGCATAGATTGCTGGGATGGGCGCCGGGCACGACCACAGTCACGGCGGGGGCGACACCCGGGTGAGCCGGATGATCATCGCCGCCGCGATCCTGTCCGCGTTCTTCGTCCTCGAACTCGTCACCGCGCTGTGGATCGACTCGATCGCGCTGCTGGCCGACGCCGGGCACATGCTGACCGACCTCGTCGCGATGTTCATGGGGCTGACGGCGGTGCTGCTCGCCCGGCACGGCAGCGCGTCGCCGGCGCGCACCTACGGCTGGCACCGCGCGGAGGTGTTCACCGCCGTCGCCAACGCCGTCCTGCTGCTCGGCGTGGCCGTGTTCATCCTCTACGAGGCGTTCGAGCGGCTCGGTGACGCACCCGAGGTGCCGGGCGTCCCGCTGATCGTGGTCGCGCTCGCCGGCCTGCTCGCCAATGCGGTGGTGGTGCTGCTGCTGCGCTCCCAGTCCGAGCAGAGCCTGGCCGTCAAGGGCGCCTACATGGAGGTGGTGGCGGACACCGTCGGCAGCATCGGGGTGCTGATCGCCGGCATCGTCACCGTCACCACCAGCTGGCCCTACGCCGACGTGGTGGTCGCGGTGTTCGTCGCGCTGTGGGTGTTGCCGCGGGCGATCGCACTGGCCCGGGCCGCCCTGCGCATCCTGTCGGAGTCCTCACCCCAGCACATCGACGTCGAGGAACTGCGCTCGGCGCTCTGCGCGGTCGACGGCGTCACCGAGGTGCACGACCTGCATGTGTGGACCCTGGTGCCCGGCAAGGACATGGTCACCGCACACCTGACGTCGGAGGCCGACTCGGCCCGGGTGCTCGACGACGCCCGCGCGGTGCTGACCGCTCGTGGACTCGACCACGCGACCGTGCAGGTGGAGCCGCCGGCGGGCGCTGCGGACTGCAACTGCGAGAACAGCAACTGGTAGCCGCGGCCGGCGCCGTGAGGTCAGGCCAGCCCGAACTCGCCGCGCGCCGAGGGATCGCAGTCGTCGAGCAGATCCAGGCAGCGGGCGTACTCGTCGGTCTCGCCGATGGTGTCGGCGGCCTTGGCCAGCGCCGCCACACAGCGCAGGAAGCCGCGGTTGGGCTCGTGCCGGAACGGCACCGGGCCGAAGCCCTTCCAGCCGTTGCGGCGCAGCTGGTCCAGGCCACGGTGATAGCCCGTCCTGGCGTAGGCGTAGGCCGCGACCGCCTGGTCGGCGGCCAAGGCCTGTTCGGCCAGTGTCGCCCACGCCACCGACGCCGAGGGATGCGCGGCGGCGACGATGGACGGATTCTCGCCGGCGTCCAGTTCGGCCTCGGCCTCGCTGTCTCCGGGCAGCAGCACCGGCTCCGGTCCCAGGAGGTCGCCCATCCGCGTCATGAGGCCATTGTGCCGTGCGGTTCGGCGTGGCACTCCAGCGCACCACCCGAGCCGGGTCGATAAGCTTCCGGCGTAGGACGCGCGGAGGAGGAAAGCAGCAGGGATGTCGAACCCACCAGGGCCGCAACGAGGCGAAGAGCCGACCGAGCCGACGGCCGACGCGCAGGAGCAGACTCCGACGGCCGAATCCGGAGAATCGGAGCCGACCCCCGAGTACGCCGCCGAGACCGAGGTCATCGACGTCCAGCAGGCGGACGGCGGGCACGAGCCGGCCACCGAGGCGATCGCGTCGACGCCGCGGGAACCCGAACCTCACGACGCCGAACCCGAGGACGCAGTCCTGGTGCCGGTCGAGCACGATCACGAACCGGCGACCGAGGTCTTCGCCTCCACCTCGCAGCCCACCGATCCGCAGGCCGAGTCGCAGGCGGGCGAGCGTCGGTTCACCGCGCCGTCCGGTTTCGACGCGGGCACCACGCAGAAGATCGACAGCCCGCAGGAGCCGGCCACCGAGGTGTTCGCGACATCCGCAGCTCCGGCAGGCGGCGACTCGGCGGGTCAGCCGAAAGCGGCCACCCCGCAACTCATCCCGCCACGCGGCGAGCAGCCGCGGCCACCGCAGCCCACGAAGAAGCGCAGCTGGGGCTGGGTCGCGGCCGTCGTGCTGGTGATCGCCGCGCTGGCGGCCATCGCGATCCTCGGCACGTTGCTGCTGACCCGCGGCTCGGACGGTGGGGTGTCGCAGGAGGAACAGGTCCGCACGACCATCCAGAACTACGACACCGCCATGCAGAAGGGCGACCTCGCGACGTTGCGCAGCATCACCTGCGGCGCCACCCGCGACAGCTACGTCAAGTACAACGACCGGACGTGGGCCGACACCCACGCCCGGGTGTCGGCGGCCAAGCAGTATCCCGTCGTCGCGAGCATCGACCAGGTGGTGGTCAACGGTGATCACGCCGAGGCCAACGTCACCACCTTCATGGCGTTCGCGCCGCAGACCCGCTCGACGCGGAGTTTCGACCTGCAGTTCCGCGACGACCAGTGGAAGATCTGCCAAGCGCCCGCCAACTAGGCGGTGACCGACTTGCCGTCGCTGTGCAGGTCTCGGCAGGCCTCGACGACGCGCTCCGACATCGACGCCTCGGCCTTCTTCAGGTAGCTGCGCGGGTCGTAGACCTTCTTGTTGCCCACCTCGCCGTCGACCTTGAGCACACCGTCGTAGTTGGTGAACATGTGCGCGGCGACCGACCGGGTGAACGCGTACTGCATGTCGGTGTCGACGTTCATCTTCACCACGCCGTACTTCAGCGAGTCCTCGATCTCCGACTTCAGCGAGCCCGAGCCGCCGTGGAAGACGAAGTCGAAAGGCGTTGCGTCGGAACCGAGTCCGAGCTTCGCGGCGGCCACCCGCTGTCCTTCGGCGAGCACCTCTGGCTTGAGCTTGACGTTGCCCGGCTTGTACACGCCGTGCACGTTGCCGAAGGTGGCGGCCAGCAGGTACTTCCCGTGCTCGCCGGACCCGAGTGCATCGACGGTCTTCTCGAAGTCCTCGGCTGAGGTGTAGAGCTTGTCGTTGATCTCGGCCTCGACGCCGTCCTCCTCGCCGCCGACCACGCCGATCTCGATCTCCAGCACGATCTTCGCGGCGACGGCCTGGGCGAGCAGTTCCCGCGCGATCGACAGGTTCTCGTCGATCGGCACCGCCGACCCGTCCCACATGTGCGACTGGAACAGCGGGTTGCGACCGGCCGCCACCCGTTCGGCGGAGATCGCCAGCAGCGGGCGGACGTAGGTGTCCAGCTTGTCCTTCGGACAGTGGTCGGTGTGCAGTGCGACGGTCACCGGGTAGCGCTCGGCGACCACGTGCGCGAACTCCGCCAGCGCGACGGCGCCGGTCACCATGTCCTTCACACCGAGGCCGGATGCGAATTCCGCTCCGCCGGTGGAGAACTGGATGATGCCGTCACTGCCCGCGTCGGCGAAGCCCTTGATCGCCGCGTTGACGGTCTCCGACGACGTGCAGTTGATGGCGGGGAAAGCGAACGAGTTCTCTTTGGCGCGGCCGAGCATCTCGGCGTACACCTCGGGCGTGGCGATCGGCATGGGAGCCAGTATGCGCCGATCGGGCCGGCGTCACATGGCGAGTCGTCACATGGTCAGGACCATGCGGTAGCGCGCGCGCCCCTCGTCCATCGCCGCGTACGCCTCGGCGGCCTCGGCCAGCGGCCGCTCCTCGATCATCGCCCGCACGCCGGACTGCACCGCGAAGTGCATGGTCTCCTCGACGTCGCGCGCGGTGCCCGACGGATGGCCGGTCACGCTGAGCCCGGGGGTGATCAGCTGCATCGGGCTGATCGGCAGCGGGTCGGCGGTGACGCCGACGATGACCAGCTCACCCTGCGGGGCGAGTCCGCCGACGGTGTCGGCCATGGCCTTCGAGTTCGCCGCCGTGGCGAGCACCACCGCGGCCCCGCCCAGCTTCTGCAGCGCCTCGCCGACGTCACCGGCGGTGGAGTCGACGTAGTGGTGCGCGCCGAGGGCCTTGGCGTCGTCGGCCTTGCCTGCGCCGCGGGCGATCGCGACGGTCTCGAAGCCCATCGCCCTGGCCCACTGCACACCGAGGTGGCCGAGCCCGCCGATGCCGAGCACCGCGACCAGGTCGCCGGCGACGGCCCGGGTCTGCCGCAGCGCGTTGAAGGTGGTCACCCCGGCGCAGCCCATCGGGGCGGCCTCGGCGAACGACAGCTCGTCGGGGATGCGGGCGAGCGCGGTCGCCGGGACGGTGATCGACTCTGCATAGCCACCGGGATAGCTCAGGCTGGGTATCTGGCCCCGCTCGCACTGCATGAAGAAGCCCTTACGACAGGGAACGCAGCGGTTGCAGTTGCCGCCGAACCAGCCGACCGCCACCCGGTCGCCCACCTCGAAGCCCTCGACGCCGTCGCCCAGTTCGGCGATCGTGCCCGCCACTTCGTGACCCGGGGTGAGCGGCCACGTCATACCGGGGAAGGCGCCGTTGACGAAGGCGTGGTCGGTGCCGCAGACACCGCACGCGGCGACGTCGATGCGGACGTGGTCGCGCCCGGGGGCGGTGGTCTCGACGTCGACGAGGGTCAGCTTCTCGCCGACCGCGGCCAGTTGGGCGGCGGAGTGGGTAGCCATGAATACAACCCTAGCTATGCGAATAGCTTGATGGATTGCCGTTAGCAGGAAGTTCACCGGCCCGGGCCGCGCGGCTGAATTTCGGGACGCCGTGGCCGCGCCGGTATCTTGGGGTGCCATGACCACCCCGACCACCCATCTGGCGCTGATGCCCGAATTCCTGGATCCGATGACCCTGCTCGGGTACTTCGGCACCTGGGCGCTCGTCGGACTGCTGGTGGTGATCTTCGTCGAGTCCGGGGTGCTGTTCCCGATCCTGCCGGGCGACTCGCTGCTCTTCGTGGCAGGAATGCTGGCCGCAGGCACCGCCGCCGCGGCCGAACAGGGCAAAGAGGTGCCCGACTTCCAGCTCTGGCAGCTGCTGGTGTTCATCCCGATCGCGGCCATCCTGGGTGGTCAGGTCGGCTACTGGATCGGCCGCAACCTCGGCACCGCGATGTTCAAACCGGACGCGCGCTTCCTCAAGCAGCGCTACCTCGACGAGGCGCACCTGTTCTTCGAGCAGCGCGGACCGTTCGCGATCGTGATGGCCCGGTTCGTGCCCATCGTGCGGACGCTCGCCCCGCTGACCGCGGGCGCCGCCAGGATGAGCTATCCGGTGTTCGCGCTGTACAACATCCTCGGTGCGGTGGTGTGGGGCGTCGGCCTGACGCTGCTCGGCTTCTGGCTCGGCCAGTTCGAGATCATCCAGAAGCTGCTGGAGCCGATCTTCATCGCGATCGTGCTGGCGTCGGTGCTGCCGATGCTGATCGAGTTCATCAAGCGGCGCCGCGCGGCCCGCCGCGCCGGAATCCCGGCCCCGCCGATCGAGCCGGCCGCCGACTAGGCCGATCCGACCGGTCAGCAGGTGAGCAGCACCTTGACCGCCCGGCGTTCGTCCATGGCCCGGTACCCGTCGGCGGCCTGGTCGAGGGGCAGGGACAGGTCGAACACCCTGCCTGGATCGATCGTCCGATCCCAGATCAGCTGGATCAGCTCGGGAAGGAATCGGCGCACCGGCGCCGGGCCGCCGTGCAGATGCACCGCGGAGAAGAACAGCTCATCGGCGGGCAGTGTGACACCGTCGTGGGCGACCCCGACGTAGCCGACGTGTGCGCCGGGCCGGGCGGACCGGATCGCTTGCAACATCGACTCCTGGGTGCCGACGGCCTCGATGACGCTGTGGGCGCCGAGCCCGTCGGTGAGTTGCCTGACCCTGGCGACTCCTTCGTCGCCACGTTCTTCGACGATGTCGGTGGCACCGTAGAAGCGCGCCAGTTCCTGCCGTTGGGGGTGTCGCGACATGGCGATGATGCGCTCGGCGCCGAGCTGCCTGGCGGCCAGCACGCCCATCAGGCCCACCGCGCCGTCACCGACGACGGCCACCGTCTTGCCGGGCCCCGCCTCGGCGGCCACGGCGGCGAACCAACCGGTGCCGAGCACGTCGGAGGCCGCCAACAGCGAGGGAATCAGTTCGGGGTCGGGGTGGCCGGGTGTGGCGACCAGGGTGCCGTCGGCAAGGGGGATGCGGGCGCGTTCGGTCTGGGTGCCGATCGCCGCGCCCATGAGTACGGCGTGCACGCAGCGACTCTGATATCCGGCGCGGCAGATCTCGCAGGTGTTGTCGGACGCGAAGAAGGACCCGACGACGAAGTCTCCGACGCCGAGGGTCCTCACCGCGCTGCCGATCTCCTCGACGACGCCGACGTACTCATGTCCCATGACCTGATGGTCGGCGGATTCGACGCCGCGATACGGCCACAGATCCGAGCCGCAGATGCAGGTTGCGGCGACCCGGATGATCGCGTCGGTCGCCTCGATGATCTCCGGGTCGTCCCGGTTTTCGACCCGTACATCGCCGGGGGTGTGCATCACTACGCCACGCATGGCGATCCCTTCCTCTCGTGAACTGTCGTCGATGGCCGGTCGGTCATCCGTGGTACTGCTCGTCGGTGACGTGTTCCATCCAGTCGACGGGACGCCCGTCGACGGTGGCCTGGACGGCGATGTGGGTCATCTCCGTGTCCTGCTGGGCGCCGTGCCAGTGCTTCACGCCGGGCTCGGTCCAGATCACGTCGCCGGAGTTGATCGGTTGCCTGGGACCGCCCCACTGCTGCACCCAACCGGTGCCCGAGGTGACGATGAGCGTCTGTCCGCCGGGATGGGTGTGCCATGCCGTTCGTGCGCACGGGCTGAAGGTCACCTCGGCCGCGCCGAATGTGCGGGCGCCGTTCGGGTTGAACAGCGGCTTCACCCCGACCTGACCGGTGAAGTTCTCGGCGGGCCCCGCTGCGGTCGGCCGCTCCTGATCGGTTGAGATCTGGATGCCGTCGTCGGCGCCGGCGGGGCCTGCCTTCGCCAGGGTCAACGAGGTGGCCGCAGCCAGCAGGGCAGTCATCGCCAGGATCGGCTTCATCTGTGTCGTCCTCTCATATGTCCTCATGCAGGGGAAAGGTTGGTCCGGAAGAACGTGGTCAGCGCCTCGAAGGGGATGAGGTCGACCCGGTCGTACAGGTCGACATGCCCGGCTCCGGGAACGAGCACCAACTGCTTGGGTTCGGCGGCCAGCCGGTAGGCGTCCTCGCTGAACTCGCGCGAATGGGCCTGGTCACCGGAGATGAACAGCATGGGTCGAGGCGAGATGGTCTCGATGTCGGCGAACGGGTAGAAGTTCATGAATTTGACGTTGCTGGTCAGCGTGGGGTGGGTGCTGGTGTCGGGGCTGTGTCCGCGTGCGGTGCGGTAGAAGTCGTAGAACTCGCGGTCGATCGGCGACGACGCTGCGGACAGCTCCTCAGGTGTGCCGCCGGTGAATTCCGTCGGCGCACCGGTGAATTCGGCGTCGCGCTGCTGTGCGGCCTGTGCGAGCACCTCCCGGCGCTGTTCGAGGCTGACGGCGTTGCGCAGCCCGTCGCGGTTGGCGGCGCCCATGTCGTACATGCTGACCGTGGCGACGGCCTTGATGCGCGGATCGATCTTCGCGGCGCTGATGACGAAGCTGCCGCTGCCGCAGATGCCCAGAGCGCCGATGCGTTCGCGGTCGACGAACGGTTGGGTGCGCAGGTAATCGACGGCCGCGCTGAAGTCTTCGGCGTAGATGTCCGGCGACACGGCATTGCGTGGCAGGCCGTCACTTTCACCCCAGAACGACAGATCCAAGGACATCGTGACGAATCCTTGCTCGGCCATCTTGGTGGCGTACAGGTTGGCGCTCTGCTCCTTGACCGCTCCCATCGGGTGACCGACGACCATCGCGGCAGCGCTGGCGTCCGGCGCCATGTTCTTGGGGACGAACAGATTTCCCACCACGTTCATCTGATACTGATTCTTGAACGTGACCTTCTGGACCGTCACCTGGTCGCTGCTGTAGAAGTTGTCCGCGCCTCGGCCGATGTCGCCGGGGGGCAGATCCGGCGTTGCGGCCGCGGGCACCGGGGGTGCAGGTGAGCCGCCCGGCTGGGAGGCCGTGCAACCGGCAGCGGCCAGAATCGCCACCACCGATGCGGCAACGGTCAGTCCGCGGCGGCCGAAGCCCCTGTGGTTCTGCGCTTCACGGTCCTGATTGACGTCGATCGTCATGTTCACTCCTAACGTTGATATTCGAATCGCCTGTCCGGCAATGACTTCGGCGTGCGGTTGAAGTGCCGACCATGTCCGGCCCGGCGGTGGGCGACGGCCAGAATCGTCAGCGGCATCAGTGCGGAACCGGTGATCAGCGCACCGAGGACGGCCGGTCCGGTCAGTCCCAGCGGTGTCGAGAGCATGGCGCCCGCGAGTGCGGATCCGCCTGCGGTGCCCATGTTGAACGCGGCAGTGGCCAGCGACGAGGCCAGGGTCGAACCACCGCCGGCGTGACGGAGGACCTGGGCGATCAACACCGGGTTGGCGCCGAGCCCGAACGCGCCGAGCAGCACCACGAGAATCACCGCGATCGTCGTATGGCCGGCTGCGGCCGCAAGAGTCAGCATCGCCGCTGCCGATGACGCCGTCGCCAGGGCGATGACGGCCAGCGGATGACGGTCTCCGAAGCGACCCCCGACGGCGGTGCCGACCAGTGCGCCGATCCCCAACCCCGCCAGCACGACGGGCACCAGCGCCTCCGGGACCCCGGAACGACCGGTCAACAACGGGCTGATGAAACTGTAGGTGCCAAGGAAACCGGCCTGGGCCAACACGATCGCCGCCAGCGACGCCCACACCCGCCAGGGCCGGATCGCCTCGACCTCACTCCGGACGGACAGCTCGGCGGATCGGTCGCCGTTCGTGGCGGGTGCCAGTCGCTGCACCGCGACAGCCACGACCACCGACAGGCCGGCCAGAAGCCAGAACGGACCCCGCCACCCCGTGAGCAGGCCGGCGAAGGTGCCCAGCGGCACACCTGCCACCACAGCCAGACTCAAGCCGCCCGACATCACTGCCAGCGCTCGCGCACCGGCCGTGGGGCCGGCCGCCGCGGTGGCCACCACCGCTCCGACCGCCCAGAACGTCCCGGTGGCCAGCGCGGTGATGACGCGCGCAACGGTCAGCACGGCGAAGGACTCGCTGACCGCCGCCACCGCATGCCCGACGGCAAACACGATCAGTGCACCGACCAGGGTGGCGCGCGCAGGCATCCGCAGCGTGGCCAACGCCATGACCGGCGGACCGACGATCATGCCGACCGCGAACGCGGTGATGAGCAGTCCCGCCTTGGCGACACTGATGCCGAGGTCGGCGGCCACCTCGGGGAGAACGCCGGCGAGCATGAATTCAGTTGTGCCCATCAGGAAGATTCCTGCTGCCAGGACGTACACCAACAGCGGCAATCGGGTGCTGCCGTCGCTGCGAGCGGGGTTCATGGCGGGTTCGACTCCTCGGTTTCCGGGGTGATGCTCGACTTCTTCCGATGACCACGAAACCCGTTCTCATAGGCCGGTAACAGGTTCGGCTGTTCCATGTACTGACAGGGCACCCCTGACCGCGTCGTGACTGCCTACCCTGGGCTCATGGACAGCAGGAGCGACATCCGGGAGTTCTTCGTGACCCGGCGCGCCAGGATCTCCCCTGAGCGCGTCAACCTGCCGTCTTACGGCACCCGCCGCGTGCCCGGGCTGCGCCGCGAAGAAGTGGCCGCGCTGGCCGGGGTGAGCGTGGACTACTACAACCGCCTCGAACGGGGCAACCTCGCCGGGGTGTCGGAGACGGTGCTCGAGGCGATCGCCAACGCCCTGCAGCTGGACGAGGCCGAACGGCTGCACCTGCACCGCTTGGCCCGCGCCGCCAATTCCTCACCGCGCAGCAGGGCGGCAGGCGTGAAACGACCACGCCTGAGCCCCAGCATCCAGCGGGTGCTCGACGGAATGACCGGGGTGGCCTCGATCGTGCGGAACGGCCGCATGGATCTGCTGGCCGCCAACATGCTGGGCCGGGCGCTCTACTCACCGGCCTACGACGCCGAACCCGAAGTCCCGAACCTCGCCCGTTTCGCATTCATGGATCCCGCGGCGCGCGATTTCTACCCCGACTGGGACGGCGCGGCCAACGTCGCGGTCGCTCTGCTCCGCACCGAGGCCGGCCGGACTCCCGGTAATGCCGCGTTGTCCGCCCTCGTCGGGGAGCTGTCGACCCAGTCGGATGAGTTCCGCCAACGCTGGGCGACACACAACGTCCGCACGCACTACAGCGGCACCAAGACCTTCCGTCACCCCTCCGTCGGAGAGCTGGAGCTGGCCTATGACGTCATGGACATCCCTGGGGGCGCGGGCCTTTCGCTGACTGCATACACCGCCGAACCGGCATCGAAGTCCGCCGACAACCTCACGCTCCTGGCCAGCTGGGCGGCGACCGACAGCGGCGACTCCGATGTCCCGCCGAGGCTCCGGTCGACGC
The DNA here is from genome assembly GCF_049541695.1 of Mycobacterium sp. NPDC050041. NCBI lineage: Bacteria > Bacillati > Actinomycetota > Actinomycetes > Mycobacteriales > Mycobacteriaceae > Mycobacterium > Mycobacterium sp. NPDC050041. The sequence goes on from NZ_JBMVDG010000001.1 coordinate 301,899, forward strand.
GCGCCCGACCCGAGGGTGAGACACAGTAGGACCGTCGCCGGCCGCGCCTCATCCTTTGGTTGCGGCCCGTTCCGTGGCGAGGCCGTCCTGGCTGGCCGCCCACGAAGCGAGCAGTTTGAGGCCGTCGGCGGTGGGCGTGTCCGCAGGCGCCGTGTAGACGTTGAGCTGAAGACCGGGGTCGGCGGGCAGCGGCATCGCCTCGAAGTCCAGATCGAGCTGACCGACGACGGGGTGGCGCAACCGCTTTCGCCCGGATCGGTGGAAGCGGACATCCTGAGAAGCCCACTGCTTCCGGAAGAGCTCGCTGCGGGTCGACAACTCACCGACCAAGGCGATCAGGTCCTCGTCGTGCGGGTTCTGACCCGCTTCGAGGCGAAGCATCGCGGCCGCATCGCGGGCGATCTTGTCGTAGTCGACGAAGAACTGCTCGGCAGCCTCGCAATTCAAGTACACGAACCGCGCGGTGTTCGCGGGCCGGCGCGGGTCGGCGAGCACCGGCGCGTAGAGCGCGCGGGCCAGTTGGTTCATCGCGAGCACGTCGTGGCGCCCGTTGCGGATCCAGGCGGGCGCGTCGCCGATGGCATCGAGGACCTGCTGCAGGGCGGGCCGGACGGTCCCCGGCGTCCTGCGCTTGCGACGACTGCTCCCGGTCCCGGACTGCCTGGCGAGCGCATAGAGGTGCTCACGCTCCGCCTCGTCGAGTTGCAGCGCGGATGCCAGCGCGTCCAGCACGCCCTCCGACGCGCCGGCCAGACTGCCGCGCTCCATGCGCACGTAGTAGTCGACCGACACCCCCGCCAGCATCGCGACCTCTTCGCGCCGCAGTCCCTTGACCCGGCGGTTGCCGCCGTAGGCCGGGAGTCCCGCCTGTTCTGGGCTGATGCGCGCACGCCGTGAGCTGAGGAATTCACGGACCTCGCTGCGCAGGTCGATCGCGGTCATGGCTCCACCGTAGGCAGGCGCAGAGGCGGCTGGGAGGTACTGCCGGTACCCCGCTGATCAGGCACTCCCAGACGCCGTCGGCGACGCCTAGCGTCGATGACATGAGCCTCCCCACCTTCACCCTCAACAACGGCGTCGAGATTCCCGTGCTGGGCTTCGGCGTCTTCCAGACCGCGCCGGACGAGACCATCGCCGCCGTCGAGACGGCGCTGCAGACCGGATACCGGCACATCGACACCGCGGCGGCGTACGGCAACGAGCGCGAGGTCGGCGAAGCGATCCGCCGGTCCGGCCTGGCCCGCGACGACATCTTCATCGAGACCAAGGTCTGGATCACCGACTTCGGCTACGACGCCACGCTGCACGCCTTCGACAAGGCCGTCGGCAAGCTGGGCGTCGAGCAGCTCGACCTGCTGATCCTGCACCAGGCGCTGCCGGGCGAGTTCGAACTGACCATCGGTGCGTACAAAGCGCTGGAGAAGCTCTACGCCGACGGCAAGGTCCGCGCGATCGGCGTCTCCAACTTCATGCCGCCCCACTTGGAGAAGCTGCGGGCCGAAACGGAGGTGGTGCCTGCGGTCAACCAGATCGAGATCCATCCCTACTTCCGGCAGTCGGAGTTGCTCGCGTTCGACGACGAACACGGCATCCTCAACCAGGCCTGGGCGCCGATCGGCGGCATCACCTTCTACCGCGAGGGCCCGCACACCTCGACCCTCGACAACCCGGTCATCGGCGAGATCGCGGCTTCGCACTCGAAGACACCGGCTCAGGTGATGTTGCGGTGGCATCTGCAGCAGGGCCGCCAGGTGATTCCGAAGTCGGTGACGCCGTCACGGATCGCCGAGAACTTCGACGTCTTCGACTTCGACCTGAACACCGAGCAGTTGGCCGCCATCGACGCGCTGGACACCGGTGTGCGCGGCGGCCCGGAGCCCGAGGACGTCACCCGCGAGAACTACGGCATCAAGATCCCGGAGGCATGAGCATGCACACCCGCACACTTGGCCAGGGACTTCGCGTTTCGGCGGTAGGGCTCGGCGCCATGGGGATGTCGCAGAGTTACGGGCCCAACCCCGGTGACCGCGACGACATGATCGGCGTACTGCGCTATGCGGTCGAAGAAGCGGGGGTGACGTTCTTCGACACCGCCGAGGTCTACGGGCCCTACGTCAACGAGGAACTCGTCGGCGAGGCGTTGGCGCCGCTGCGCGAACGGGTGGTGATCGCCACCAAGTTCGGCTGGAACATCCAGGACGGCAAGATGGTCGGCACCGACTCGCGCCCGGAACAGATCAGGCGCGTCGCCGACGCGTCGCTGCGCCGCCTCCGGACTGACGTCATCGACCTGTTCTACCAGCATCGGGTCGACCCGAATGTGCCGATCGAGGACGTCGCCGGCACGGTCGCGGACCTGGTGCAGGCGGGAAAGGCGCGGCACTTCGGGCTGTCGGAGGCGGGGGCCGCCACCATCCGGCGCGCCCACGCCGTGCATCCCGTCACGGCGGTGCAGAGCGAATACTCGCTGTGGACCCGGGATCCCGAGCCGGACGTGCTGCCCACATGCGCGGAACTGGGCATCGGGTTCGTCCCGTTCAGCCCGCTCGGCAAGGGGTTTCTCACTGGAACCGTCTCGCAGACAACGGACTTCGCCACCGGTGACGTCAGGGCGACGATCCCGCGGTTCACCGCGGAGAACATTGCCGCGAATGAGGCGCTGGTGACCCAGGTGCGCACGCTCGCTGAGGCCAAGGGCGCCGCGCCGGGGCAGATCGCCCTGGCCTGGCTACTCGCCCAGCAGCCGTGGATCGTGCCCATCCCCGGCACCCGCCGCCGTAGCCGCATCGACGAGAACGCAGGTGCCACAGAGATTGCGCTGTCGGCCGATGACGTCGCGGGGCTCGATGTCCTGGCCGCACGGGTCGGCGTGCAAGGCGACCGATACAACCCGGCCGGCATGGCGATGGTCGGCCTCTGAACAGTCATCCGAGTGTGAACGTCACGACGATTTGCGGCGAAATTCGCCGCCAGATTCACACTCGCGGAAGCGCGTCGCGCCTCTTCCCACTCTCACTTTAAGGCAGGGGTGGGGGCTTGCCGCAAGGCCCCGTTCGTGCTGCACAATCCTCCGGCCAGTAACGATCTACGGGGGTTGAGAGTGACGAACACGCCGAAACCGTTCGAGGTTCACCCGACGGGCGCGTACCTGCACGGCACCAGGGCCGACCTGTCGGTGGGTGATCTCCTGGTGCCCGGGCGCGAATCGAATTACGAGGCGGGACGGATCATGAATCACGTCTACGTGACGCAGACGCTCGACGCCGCGGTGTGGGGGGCCGAGATGGCGGCCGGCGAAGGCCGGTGCCGCATCTACATCGTGGAACCGGAAGGCGAACTGGAGGACGACCCGAACGTCACGGACAAGAAGCTGCCCGGCAATCCGACCCGCTCCTACCGCACCCGTGAGCCGGTGAAGATCGTCGGCGAACTGACCGACTGGGTGGGCCACTCAGCCGAGCAGTTGCAGTCCATGCGCGATGGCCTCGCCGACTTGAGGCGCAAGGGGCTCGACGTCATCTACGACTAGGGCTCATCCCAGCGGGAGCGCCTTGGCCAGTTCCCGCAGGGCCGGCCGCGGGTCGGCCATCGGGTTGTCCCCGAGCACCTGCACCACGACGTGGTCGGCGCCGGCGTCGAGGTGGGCGGTGACCGAGGCCGCCGCGTCGGCAACCGAGCCCAGGCCGACGACGCCGCGGGCCAGCCGGTCCGAGCCGCCGCGCACCAGGTCGGATTCCTCGAAGCCCTGCCGCAGCCACGAGTTGCGATAGTTCGGCAGCCCGCTGTACACGTCGAGATGCTGGTGCGCGCGCTGCAGCTGGTCCTCGTCGGTGCCGCCGAAGGCGACGGCCTGCTCGGAGACGATCCACTTGTCGGGTCCGAGGATGTCGCGGGTGGTCTGGGTCTGCGCCGGGGTGACGAGATACGGGTGGGCGCCGTCGGCGTGGGTGCCGGAGAGTTCGATCATCTTCGGGCCCAGCGCCGCCAGCAGCCGGGTGGGGCGGGGAGCGCCCGGCTCGATCATCTCGGACACCGCCGCCATCTTGTCGAGATAGGTGCGCATCGTCGCCAGCGGCTTCGAGTACGTCCCGCCCATCCCGTGTTCGACGAGCGGCGCGTGGCTCACGCCGAGGCCCAGCACGAAGCGGTGGGGATACTGCGCGTTGAGGGTGCGGCCGCCGGTCTCGGCGGCCGATGGCAGCCGGATGTGGATGTTCGCGATTCCGGTGCCCACCACCAGGCGGTCGGTCGCGGAGAGGAATGCCGCCGACTGGGTCAGGCACTCCTTGCCGGTCACCTCCGGGATGAACAGCGAGCCGTAGCCGAGCGCCTCGATCTCGCGGGCGACGTCCTGGGCCTCGGTGATCGACCATGTCTCGCTGGCCCACCAGACACCGACGCGGGACGGAAAGGCGATCTCGGGCTTACCGGAATCAGTCACCCGCTCAACTTAACTCGACGGGTGTCGAGTCAGGTGATCGGGTGGGCGGCGAACCACTCCAGCAGCAGGTCCGACAGCTCGTCGGCCTTCTCCTCGGGGATCCAGTGCGAGACGCCGGGCATCACCTCGAAGCGGTAGTCCGCCGCGACGTACCGCTCGGTCTCATAAGCGGCCTTGGGCAGCAGCGCCGCGTCGTTGTCGCTCCACACGTACATCGTCGGCACGGTGATCTCCCCGCTGGCCCGCCGCAGGTCGGTCAGCGGCATGGCCCGGTACCAGTTCAGGCCTGCAGTCATCGCGCCCGGCTCGAGCATCGCGCGGGTGTCGCGTTCGGCGGCCTGCCGGGTCTGACCGATGCGCTGCAGCGACTTCGTCGAGAATGCGCCGCCGTTGCGGGTGAGCAGGAACTCCGGCAGCCACGGCAACTGGAAGACGTACATGTACCAGGACGCCAGGCCCTGCTTGCTGGTCGGCATGGACTTGAGGAACGCCGCGGGGTGCGGTACCGACACCGGCGACACCGTCGCGAGCCGGTCGGGGTACTCCGACGCGACGCCCCACGCGACGGCGGCGCCCCAGTCGTGGCCGACCACGTGCACCTTGTCCGCGCCGCTGGCGTCGATCAGGGCGCCGATGTCCGCGACGAGCTCGGTGGTCTTGTAGTCACGGCGCCGCCGCGGGCGGGCGCCGGGCGAGTAGCCGCGCTGATTGGGCGCCAGGCAGCGGAAACCCTGCGCGCTGAGCCGGGCGATGACGGCGTCCCAGCTGTCGTTGTGCTGCGGGAAGCCGTGCAGCAGCACCACCACCGGCCCGTCCGGCGGACCCACGTCCTTGACGTCGAACACCAGGTCGCCGCGGCGGTACTGTTCCATACCGCTCAGTGTCGTCCCTGGCCGATCATGAAGGCAAGACGCCGGCCCGTCATGCTCGTGATGGATGGGGCCGCCGGTGGCGCCGAGTGGTCGCCCGGTGCCGCCCCAGCGCCGCGCGATGATCTCGGCCGCAATCGACACCGCGGTCTCCTCGGGGGTCCGCGCGCCGAGATCGAGGCCGATCGGGCTGGCCAGCCTCGCCAGCTCGGAGTCGGTGAGCCCGGCCGCCCGCAGCCGGTCGAGCCGGTCGGTGTGCGTGCGCCGCGACCCCATCGCGCCGATGTAGCCGATCTCCGGCAGCCTCAGCGCCACCTCGAGCAGCGGCACGTCGAACTTGGGGTCGTGGGTGAGCACGCAGATCACGGTGCGGCCGTCGACGGCGCCCGCCTCGGACTGCGCCGCCAGATAGCGGTTCGGCCACTCGACCACCACGTCGTCGGCGGTCGGGAAGCGCGCCGGGGTGGCGAACACCGGCCTGGCGTCGCACACCGTGACCCGGTAGCCGAGCAGCGACCCCTGCCGGGCCACCGCCGCGGCGAAGTCGATCGCCCCGAACACCAACATGCGCGGCCGCGGCGCGTGGCCGGCGACGAACACCTCCATGCCGACGCCGCGCCGCTCGCCGTCGGGTCCGAAGGTCAGCACCTCGCTGCGGCCGGCGTCCAGCAAACCGCGGGCGTCGTCGGTGACCGCCGCGTCCGCCCGCGCCGAACCCAGTGTGCCGGTGACGGGCGTGCCCGCGTTGTCGGGACGCACCACCAGCCGCCGTCCCACCCACGACGGGTCGGGATGGGTGACGACGGTCGCGGTCGCCACCGGGCGGTGGGCGTCGATGTCCTCGACCACTGTGTCGAAATCGGGGAACGTGTGCTGCGAGACGGCCTCGACGAACACGTCGAGGATGCCGCCGCACGTCAGCCCGACGGCGAAGGCGTCGTCGTCGCTGACGCCGTAGCGCTGCAGCCGCGGCGTGCCGTCGGCCACGACCTCACCGGCCAGCTCGTACACCGCCCCCTCGACGCAGCCGCCCGACACCGACCCACTGACCGTGCCGTCGGGGGCGACCACCATCGACGCGCCGGGCGGGCGTGGCGCCGAGCGGAAGGTGCGGACCACCGTCGCCACCCCCGCGGTGCCGCCGTCGCGCCAGACCGCGAGCAGGTCGGCGAACACGTCCCTCACGCCGACCACGGTACTGGGCGGGTGCTCAGCGCGGGACCTCGGTCGCATCGCCCGAGAGGCCGGCCTCCAGCGCGCGAATCAGGCTGGCGGCGTCCCAGGGACCCTTGTGCCGCTTGCCGTTGACGAAGAACGTCGGGGTGGAGTTGAGGTCCATCACCTCGGCGTCCTGGGCGTCGTCCTGCACCCGGTGCAGCACCTTCGACGCGTGCACCCGCACGTCCTGGTCGAAGCGCTCGATGTCGAGGCCGACGCCGACCGCGTAGCGGTAGATGTCGGACCACTCCAGGTCGTCCTGGTGGGCGAACAGTTCACGACCCATCTCCCAGAACTTGCCCTGCAGCGCGGCGCCCTCGACCGCGCGGGCGGCGTCGAAGGCCCGCGGATGGGCCCGCTCCAGCGGCAGGTGCCGCCACACGTAGATGAGCCGGTCGCCCAAGTGTGCCCGCACCTCGTCGATCGCCCCGGTGGCCCTGCTGCAGAACGGGCATTCGTAGTCGCCGTACTCGACGAGCGAGAGCGGCGCGTCCGGCCGTCCCTTGACGTGGTCCCGGTCGGGGTCGATGGGGCGGACCAGCTTCATCCCGACCGCCTCCGGAGGGCTGATCAGGTCGGTGATCCGGAAGAACGCCCAGCCGAGCACGAACGCCAGCACCGAGGCGATCAGCACGCCGACCCGCGCCTCGTCCTGCTTCAGCGGGTCGTCGATGGCGAGATCGACGATGAACAGCGAGATGGTGAACCCGATGCCGGAGAGCAGCGCGCCGCCTGCGACCCGGCGCAGCGACATGCCCGGAGAGAGCTGGCCGAGGCCGGTGGCCCGCATCACGGCGGTGGCCGCGGTGATGCCGACGAACTTGCCGAGCACCAGGCCCGCGACGATGCCCCACGTCAGGGTCGAGCCCAGCGCGGCCATGACGGTCGGCTCGTCCAGTCGGACGCCCGCGTTGGCCAGCGCGAAGATCGGCAGCACCAGGAACGAGACGTAGGGGCCGACGGCGGTCTGCAGTCGCTCGTTGATCGAGATCGACTCGCGCAGGCCGCGGGTGACCGCGCGCGCGTACTCGGGGTTGGGTGACTGGCGGAACGCGCGGATCAGGTCGACGGTCTGCTCGACCTGTCGCCGTTCGGGCGTGAACACGGGGATCAGCAGCGCGACGGCGACCCCGGCGAGAGTCGGGTGCACGTGGGCGATGTACAGCGCGATCCACAGCGCGAAGCCCAGCGCCGCGTATGCCGGACCGCGCAGCCTGGGCAGGAACCGCACCCCGGCAAGGGCGCCGATCAGGACGATGGCGACGATCAGCGGGGTCACCCGCAGGTCGTCGGTGTAGAACAGCGCGATCGCGCCGAGCGCGCCGACGTCGTCGACCACCGCCAGGGTCAGCAGGAAGATGCGAAGCCGCGCCGGGAATTTCGGCTTGATCACCGCCAGCGCGCCGACCAGGAAGGCGGTGTCGGTGGAGATCACCACACCCCAGGCCTGGGCGTCGTCGCCGGAGGGGTTGAATGCCAGGAAGATCACGGCGGGCAGGATCAGCCCCGCGACGGCGGCGACCACCGGCACCGCGGCACGCGACCGGTCGGTCAGCTCGCCGATCGCGAACTCGGCCTTGACCTCGAGCCCGACGATGAAGAAGAAGAAAGCCATCAGGCCGTCATTGACGAGGTGCTTGACCGACATCTCGGTGTGGTGTTCGCCGAAGCTCAACCCGATGTCGGTGTTCCAGAACTCCGAATACGTCTCGGCCCACGGCGAATTCGCCCACCCGATGGCCAGCAGGGTGAACAGCAGCAGCAGCGCGGCGGCGGTGTTCTCGGTGGATCGCGGCGTGCTGGGGTCCCGGCTGAACCGGGTCGGCAGCAGGCGGACGATCCGGGGAAAGGCCGTCGTCACGTCGTGGCGGCCTCCGATTCGGCGACGGTGTGCGCGGCCTCCATCAGCATCCATCCCGACAGCTGCACCGAGAGGTCGCGCTCGGGGATCTCGGATGCGTTGACGGCGCCCTCGACGAACTCCGCTTCCTTGCCGGCGAGCGTCGGCACCTCGGCGGTGCGCTCCCAGAACGCGCCGAACAGCGGGAGGCCGTCGACGGTCTGCCGGTTGTCCCAGGCGGCCTGAGCCGAGGTCAGCACCAGATCGCGGGCGGTGTCACGGGCGGCGGCATCCTCCGGGGTGCGCTGCGGCAGGTCGGTGGCGACCAGGGCCAGGTAGCGCGCGAGGATGCCGTGGAACAGGCCGCCGTCGCCGCCACCCGCCCCCTTGAGCACCCCGTCGGGCGCCATGTGCTCGCGGACGGCCGCGACGAGCCGGTGCACCCGGGGCGCGTGGTCGTCGTCCTGGGTGCGTGCGGCGAGTTCCACCTCGAGCCCGAGCACGACGCCCTGGCAGTAGGTGTACTGGGCACGCACCAGGGAGCCGGCCTTGATGCCGTCGAAGACGAGGTGGCTCTCGGGGTCGATGAGCACCTCGTCGATCCAGTCCGCCATCTGCTGGGCGCGTCGCAGCCGGTCGTCGTAGCGCGCGAGGAAGATCCCGGCCGGGCCGTTGGCCGGTGCGTTGAAGAACTGGTCCTGCTTGCGCCACGGGATGCCGCCGCCGTCCTCGGGCACCCAGGCGTTGACGAGCTGATCGGCGAGCTTCTTGAGCGCCCGCGGCTTCTCCACCCCGGCCAGCCGGCAGGCCCGTTCCAGGGACAGGGCCAGCCACGCCATGTCGTCGTAGTAGTCGTTGACCCAGGACCCGTTGTTGCGCAGCCGATGTGACCGGACCTGGCGGGCGATCCTGCTCTGCCGCTCCGGTTGCGGATCGCGCACCTGCGCGTCGACGAGGCAGTCCAGCAGGTGCGCCTGCCACCAGTAGTGCCAGGTGCCGAACCACGAATGGCGCCGCGCCGCCGGCCAGGCCACCACGCCGAGCTGGGTGCCGGGCAGGCCCCACAGCCGTTTGAGATGGCGCTTGGTGATCGCGGCTTCGGCGCTGGCCGCGCGATTGGCCCACAGCTGATCCATGGCCTTGATCCTGCCTCACCGGGCGGCATGCGGGAGGGTCGCTCGGCGGAAAGTCATGAGACAATTCTGTCTCATCAGGGTTATAGTCGTCTCATGGCCGTCGATCGCGAACACCTGCTGCGGGCGGCCGCGGACTTCCTCGGACGCCGGCCCAACGCCACCCAGGACGAGATCGCCGCGGCCGTCGGCGTCAGCCGCGCCACGCTGCACCGGCACTTCGCCGGCAAGCCGGCGCTGCTCGCCGCGCTCGACGACCTCGCGATCGCCGAGATGCGCGGCGCCCTGAACAGCGCGCGCCTGCAGGAGGATTCGGCCACCGACGCGCTGCGCAGGCTGGTCGCCGCGTGCGAGCCGGTGTCGCCCTACCTCGCGCTGCTGTACAGCCAGAGCCAGGACGTCGACATGGACGCCTCGCTCGAGGGCTGGGCCGAGGTCGACGCGGAGATGACGAGGCTGTTCGAGCGCGGCCAGCGCGCCGGGGAGTTCCGTCCCGATCTCACGGCCGCGTGGCTGACCGAGGCCCTCTACAGCCTGGTCGCCGGATACGGCTGGGCCAGCCAGGTGGGCCGGGTGCCGGCCCGCGACTTCAACCGGATGATCACCGAACTGCTGTTGAACGGAGTGCAGACACCATGAGCCGCCGCTGGTTCGCCCTGGGCATCCTGACCCTGGCGGTGCTGCTGATCGGCATCGACGGCACGGTGCTGGCGCTGGCCACCCCCTTCATCAGCCGCGACCTCGGCGCGACCGCCACCGAGATCCTCTGGATCGGTGACATCTACTCCTTCGTCCTGGCCAGCCTCCTCATCACGATGGGCAGCCTCGGCGACCGGATCGGCCAGCGCAAGCTGCTGCTGTTCGGTGCGACCGGATTCGGCGCCGTCTCAGCGCTGACCGCCTACGCACCCACAGCCGAACTGCTGATCGCGGGCCGGGCGCTGCAGGGTGTGGCCGGGGCGACGCTCGCGCCTGCCACGCTGGCGCTCATCCGGAGCATCTTCGCCGATTCCCGCGAACGGTCGCTCGCCGTCGGCATCTGGGCGGCGACGTTCTCCGCAGGCGCAGCGCTCGGCCCGGTGCTGGGTGGTGTGCTGCTCGAGCACTTCTGGTGGGGCTCGGTGTTCCTGATCAACGTGCCGGTGATGGTCGTGCTGGTGGCCGGTGGCCTGCTGCTGCTCCCCGAGCACCGCAACCCGCACCCCGGTCCGTGGGACCTGCCGTCGGTCGCGCTGTCGATGGCGGGCATCCTCGCCGTGGTCTACGCCGTCAAAGAGACCGCCGCCCACGGCTTCCGCCTCGACGGAGCAATCGCGGCGGTGGTCGGCGCCGCGGCGCTGGCCTGGTTCGTCCGGCGCCAACTGCGGCTGCCCAGCCCGCTGATCGACGTACGGCTGTTCGCCAACCGCGCCTTCTCCGGTGTGGTCGGCGCGAACCTGCTCTCCGTGCTCGGCCTTTCCGGCCTGGTGTTCTTCCTCTCGCAGTTCTTCCAGCTGGTGAAGGGGTACGGCCCGCTGCAGGCCGGGCTGGCCGAGGTGCCTGCCGCGCTCGCGGCCACGGTGTTCGGCGTGCTGGCCGGCGTCGCGGTGCGCTACCTCAGCCAGCGGGCGGTGCTCACCGCGGGCCTGACGATGGTCGGGTTGGCGATGGCGACGCTGACGCTGATCCGCCCCGACACGCCGTATCCGCAACTGGGCGTGACGTTGTTCATCGTCGGCGTCGGGCTCGGGCTGGCCTTCACCGTCGCCAGCGACGTCATCCTGGCCAGCGTGCCCAAGGAGCGAGCGGGCGCGGCGGCCGCGGTGTCCGAGACCGCCTACGAACTCGGCATGGCCTTGGGCATCGCCGTGCTCGGGTCCATCGTCACCGGCGTCTACCGCGGCTTCGTCGTGCCGCCCGGCACTCCGGCGGAAGCGGCCGCGCACGCCCAGGATTCGCTGGCCGCCGCGGTCCAGGTCTCCGAGGGACTTCCCGCCGCCCAGGGTGATGCGCTTCGCACCGCCGCGCAGGAGGCGTTCACCTCCGGGCTGGCCTTCGCCTCCGGCGCAGGCGCGGTGCTGATGCTGGTGTCGGCGCTGGGCGTGTGGCTGCTGCTGCGCAGCGCACCGCTACCAGGCCAGGCCGAGGTCGGCGTGCTGGACGACCCAGGCGTGCATGGCGATGCCGGCGGCCACGGCGGCGTTGATGCTGCGGGTCGAACCGAACTGTGCAATCGAAACCGTTGACGTCGCACCGGCTTTCGCATCCTCGGTGATACCGGGGCCTTCCTGCCCGAAGATCAGCAGGCAGTGCCGCGGCAGGGTCGTCTGCTCGAGGCGGGTCGCACCAGGGACGTTGTCCACCGCGACGACGGTCAGGCCGGCGTCCGCCGCGAACGCCAGCAGTTCGGCGGTGCTGTCGTGGTGGCACAGCCGCTGGTAGCGGTCGGTCACCATGGCGCCGCGGCGATTCCAGCGCCGGCGGCCGACGATGTGCACGGTGTCGACGGCGAACGCGTTGGCGGTGCGCACCACCGCGCCGATGTTGGCGTCGTTGCCGAAGTTCTCGATCGCGATGTGCAGCGGATGGCGACGGCGGTCGATGTCGGCGACGATCGCCTCCCGCGTCCAGTACCGGTAGGCGTCGACGACGTTGCGGGTGTCCCCGTCGCGCAGCAGGTCCGGATCGAAGCGCGGGTCGGTGGGCGCAGGCCCGGGCCACGGTCCGACCCCCGGCGTTGCGTGCCACTCGGTGGGGCCCGGCGCGTCCTGGTCAGTCACGGGTGGTCCACAGGGCGGCGTGGGTACCCACCACCGAGACCGTGGCGTAGAGCAGCGCGGCGTTCAATTCGCCCTGCGTACACAGCGACGCGTTGAGCGCGACGGCGTCACGTGAGGTATCGGGCAGCACCAGCACCGAGGACCCGTAGGTGGAGCATGCGTAGCTCAGCCCCGGCGGCGGGAGCGTCGGCCCGACGACCACCATCAGCGGGCCGCCGCGCCGGACCGCGTCGTCGCGGTAGCGGGTCGACGCGCCGGTGATCTCCAGTCCCATCAGCATGTAGCCATCGCCGATGAACGCGTCCGGCGCGCCGATGGCGGTCGGGGCTATCTGCACGCCATCGGCATCGAAGGCGTCGACGCTGGTGGTCTTGAGGCTCAGACCGGTGTCCGTGCCGGGGGTGGCCACCATCCCGACCGGGAATGCGGCGGGATAGGCGACGGTGGTGCCCGGAACCCGGTCCTTCGGCGAATAGACATAGACGCCCCGCACCTGGCTCTGGTCGCGCATCGGGCCGAGACAGACAGTGCCGCTGAGCCGGTCGGGCGTCGGCGACGCCGCGGGCCGGATGTCCAGCGTCTCGGCGTCCCGGCAACCGCCGACGGCGTTGGCCTCGATGGGGTGGTACAGCGCGCCGTAGAGGCCGAAGCGCAGGCTGTCCGCGGGGGCGGCATCGTCGGCGTTGCGGGCCGCGTCCACATCGACCAGCACGAGGTCGCCGTCGAACCGCAGGTTCGCCACCGAGAGGTTCCAGCCCAGCACCGACTGCGACTCACCGATGGCGACAGCCTCTGCGCCGTAATGGTTCTCGTCGGTGGCGGCGTCGTCCGAGCAGCCGGACACCGCGGTGAGGACCACGGCCGCGACGGCCGCGGTCAGCCTACGCACTGGTGTTCACGGTCGGCGTCAAGTCCTGCCACGGCCCTTGCCCACCACTTTGGTCATGGCGCGCACCAGGTTTCGCGGGACGACCCGGCCACCGGTGGTGAGCGCCTTGTACTGCACGCCGGGCACGATGACGACCTTGTCCTTGGCGACGCCGGCCAGGCAGTCCCGCACCACGTCGTCGACCTCGAGCCACAGGAACGACGGTGTGCCCGCCATCTCGATGCCCGCGCGGGCGTGGAATTCGGTGCGCACGAACCCAGGACACAGCGCATGCACACCGACGCCGGTGCCGCCGACCCCGTTGGCCAGCCCCTCGCTGAACGCGATCACCCAGGCCTTGGACGCGGAGTACGTCGACCCGCGGCCGGGCAGCAGCCCCGCGACGCTGGCGACGTTGATCACGGTGCCGCGCCCGTCGGCGAGCATGGGCGGGAGTGCCGCGTGCGTCAGCTGCATCACCGCGGTGACGTTGACGTCGAGCTGGGACTGCAGCAGCGCGAGGTCGGCGGTCCAGAACTCGCCCGCGGTGCCGAATCCGGCGTTGTTGACCAGCACCTGGACCCCGGCGGCGAGCCGGTCGGCAACCTTGGCGCGGTCACCGGCGACGGCGAGATCGGCGGGGATCACCTCGACGGTGGCGCCCGCCTCGGCCCGCAGTTCCGATGCGAGTTGCTCGAGGCGGCCCGCGTCACGGGCGACGAGCACCAGGTCATAGCCGTCGACGGCGTAGCGGCGGGCGAATCCCGCACCCAGTCCGGACGTCGGTCCGGTGATCAGTGCGACGGGGCGGGCCATGCCGACAGGTTACTTGGCGGCGTGTGCCGCCCGACAACCGCGGAAGGTCAGCGCTGGTAGTGCGGCGACTGCCTGGCGTTGCGGGCCTGCGGCGGACGGCGCGACGGCTCGGCACGCACCGGGGACGGACCGCCGGCGCGGCCGGCCGGGGGGCCTTCGGCGCGAGCGGCTTCGGGCCGCTGGGGGTAGCGGGTGACGTCGGCGCGGCCGGGCGCCGCGTCGGCGCGGCCAGCGGCCATCTCGGCGCGGGGCGCGGGGGCCGGCTTGAGCGGACGGCTCGGCGAGCCGCTGCGCCTGGGCGCCGGCTGGCTGGCGGCGGGCTGCGGGACGGGCGGCAGCACACGCAGCAGGTCGTTGAACTGCCGCACGGTCCGCAGACCCTCGTCCCACTGGGCGCGGGTGCTGGTGACCGGCATGCTGACCAGCGTCCAGTTCTGCTCGTTCCACATGATCTCGGCGCAATCCGGCGCGGTGTGGGCGAACGTCACCATCCGGCGATCGCAGGCGCGCCGCGCGGCGTCGAGGTTGGTGGAGTAGACCATCCGCGGCCCGATCGCGCCGAGCAGCCAGATGTCGTTCTCGCGCGGTTCCTTGATGTCCTTGAGGCGCACGTCGACGACGACGTTCGTGCCGACCTTGCGGTGCAGCGCGATCACCGTCGCGACGTCCTCGAGGTCGAAGATGAAGACGGCCTCGCCGCGGATCTGGCCGAGCACCACGTTGCGGGCGTTGACGTCGCCGACGGTGGACATCACCCCGCGCTTCCAGCGCTTGAGGATGTCACCCGACTCGTGTTCGTAGTCGAAACCGTGCGATTTCGCCCAGGACTTCCGGCGGCGGCCGAGCCCGCGTCGACGGTCGATGTCGACGTACAACAGCACGGCCGCACCCACGAAGCAGAGCGCGGACAGCGTGAACCAGAGCGGGACCATTGGTCCTAGCCTACTTGCTGGTACCGCTTTCGCCCGAACTCAAGTTGGTCACAACCACGTCTCGGCGACTGTCACGCGTCTCTCCCGTCACATCAGTCACGGTGTCGACCCATGCCGGCGGTGCCGCCCACTATCTTCACCGCCATGCAAGACGTCGGGCGGCGCGCAGCCCTTCTTCGCGGCACCCTGTCGGCCGGGGTGGTGGCGATCCTGATCGTGGGTTGCAGCGAAACGGTCGACGTACGACAGCCGCACGGCGCGGCCCCGACAAGCGCCACGTCGTCCGCACCACTGCCCCCGCCCGTCGACCCGGCTCGACTGGACACCGGAAGCTATCCGACCCGGCCACGTGGGCCGCTCGGCACAGCAGGCACCGACGAAGAGGCCGCGCTGGTCGAGGGGCGCCGATTGGCGAACCACGTCGTCGGCCCCTGGGAGGTGGACGGCGGGCTCACCGGCGGCGGCCACATGCCCACCCTGTTCGACGACGCGTTCGCGAGCAGCGCGTGGTTCGCCACCGCCACCTCGCATCGGGCCACCTCGCCCATCCGCTGGTTGACCAGGGATCAGTGGCGCGCGGTGACCCCGCCCGACAAGTACGTCGTCGGCGTCCACTCCGGCCGGACGAAGACGCCCGACGACACTCTGTGGAACGAGGTCCACCGGTTCGCGGACGCGCGGTCGGCGGCGGCTGCCGCGGCGGCGATCGGCGAGGCCGCGCTTGCGGCGCACGACGGGACGGGGGCGTCCGACGGGGCGGCGGCGCAAGTGGACATCCCCGGGCACCCCGAGGCGATCGCGGCGACCCATCACTACGACGAGGCCGAGGACGACGCGATGCTGCTGCCCGGCGTCGACGATGGCGTCGTGTCGCACCGACACACTGCGGTGCGGTCGGTGGTCGCGCACGGCCCCTATGTGCTGGTTCAGCAGACGCTGTTCCCCGAGCTGCCCGTCGACGGTCTGGCGCCGGCGGTCGCGCGGATCGCCAGGACTCTGGATCTGCAGATCCCGTTGGCCGATTCGTTCTCTGCGACCGATTCCGCCGCGCTCGCCGATGCGCCGATCGATCCGACCGGGCTGCTCGCCCGCACCGTCCCGATCCCGCCCGAGGATCTCGGCGTCAACCGGACGGCGCTCGCGGTGTTCGAACCGCGCGGCGCCCTGCACTTCCTGCGTGGGCCCGTGAGCACCGCGGCGGCGATGGATGCGACCGGCGTCGATCTGGTGGCCAACGGGAAGGCGACCGTCTACCGGGCCAGCGATGGCGCGTCGGCGGCGACACTTGCCCAGCGGCTGATCGCCGCACTCGACGACCACGCTAGGCCGCAGGCGCCCGTGACCGGCCTCCCCGAAAGCAGATGCCTGCGCTTCACCGCCGCCGACAGGTTCCACTGCGTGGCGGCCGTCGACCGGTACGTGGTCGAGGCGGACCTGCGAGACCTGAAGGCGGTGCGCCAGGTCGTCAGCGCTCAGGTCGCGATGCTGATCGACCCCTAGGTCACCCACACGCGAAACTGCGGCCAGATCGCGATCCGTTCACGAATCGCAATCTGACCGCAGTCTCGGCGCATCAGCTCAGCCGAGCACCAGGCCGTCGCCGTCGGCGCTCACGTTGACCGGCACCACGTCTCCGTCGTGCACGTCGCCGGCGAGCAGCAGCTTCGCCAACTGGTCGCCGATGGCCTGCTGGATCAGCCTGCGCAGCGGCCGGGCGCCGTAGAGCGGATCGAATCCGCGCTGGGCGAGCCACTTCTTCGCGGGCAGCGACACCTCGAGGGTGAGGCGGCGCTGCGCCAGCCGCTTGGCCAGCTGCTGCAGCTGGATGTCGACGATCGAGACCAGCTCTTCGGGGTTGAGCCCGTCGAAGATGATGACGTCGTCGAGGCGGTTGATGAACTCCGGCTTGAAGGCCGAACGCACTGCCGCCATCACCATTTCCTCCGAACCACCGGCGCCCAGGTTGGACGTCAGGATGAGGATGGTGTTGCGGAAGTCGACCGTGCGGCCCTGGCCGTCGGTCAGCCTGCCCTCGTCGAGCACCTGTAGCAGCACGTCGAACACGTCGGGGTGGGCCTTCTCGATCTCGTCGAACAGGATCACCGTGTACGGCCGCCGCCGCACCGCCTCGGTCAGCTGACCGCCCTGGTCGTAGCCGACGTAGCCGGGGGGCGCACCGACGAGGCGGGCCACCGAGTGCTTCTCGCCGTACTCGCTCATGTCGATGCGGACCATCGCGCGTTCGTCGTCGAACAGGAACTCCGCCAGCGCCTTGGCCAGCTCGGTCTTACCGACGCCGGTCGGTCCGAGGAACATGAACGAGCCCGTCGGCCGGTTGGGGTCGGCGACCCCGGCGCGGCTGCGGCGGACGGCGTCGGAGACGGCCTGCACGGCCTTCTTCTGGCCGACGACGCGCCTACCCAGCTCGTCCTCCATGCGCAGCAGCTTGGCGGTCTCGCCCTCGAGCATGCGGCCGGCGGGGATCCCGGTCCACGCGGACACCACCTCGGCGATGTCGTCGGGGCCGACCTCCTCCTTGAGCATGACGTCCTCACGCGCCTCGGCCTGGGGCACCGCCGCGTCGAGCTTCTTCTCGACCTCGGGGATGCGGCCGTAGCGCAGCTCGGCGGCCTTGGCCAGGTCGCCGTCGCGCTCGGCGCGCTCGGATTCCTGACGCAGCGCGTCCAGCTGTTCCTTGAGCTCGCGGACCGCGTCGATGGCGTGCTTCTCGTTCTGCCAGCGGGTGGTCAGCTCGGACAGCTGTTCCTTCTTGTCGGCCAGTTCGGACCGCAGCTTCACCAGCCGGTCCTTCGAGGCGTCGTCCTCCTCCTTGGCCAGCGCCATCTCCTCGATCTCGAGGCGACGGACCAGCCGCTCGACCTCGTCGACCTCGACGGGCCGGGAGTCGATCTCCATCCGCAGCCGCGACGCGGCCTCGTCGACCAGGTCGATGGCCTTGTCCGGCAGGAATCGGGCGGTGATGTAGCGGTCAGAGAGGGTGGCAGCGGAGACGAGAGCCGAGTCGGTGATGCGGACGCCGTGATGTACCTCGTAGCGCTCCTTGAGGCCACGCAGGATGCCGACGGTGTCCTCGACCGACGGCTCGCCGACGTAGACCTGCTGGAAGCGGCGCTCCAGCGCGGCATCCTTCTCGATGTACTTGCGGTACTCGTCCAGCGTGGTGGCGCCGACCAGGCGCAGCTCGCCGCGGGCCAGCATCGGCTTGATCATGTTGCCCGCATCCATCGACGAGTCTCCGGTGGAGCCGGCGCCGACGATGGTGTGCAGCTCGTCGATGAACGTGATGATCTGCCCGGCCGAGTTCTTGATGTCGTCGAGGACGGCCTTGAGCCGCTCCTCGAATTCACCGCGGTACTTCGAGCCGGCCACCATCGAGCCGAGGTCGAGCGAGACGACGGTCTTGTCGCGCAGGCTCTCCGGCACGTCGCCGGCGATGATGCGCTGGGCCAGGCCCTCGACGATCGCGGTCTTGCCGACGCCCGGCTCGCCGATCAGCACCGGATTGTTCTTCGTGCGACGGCTCAGCACCTGCACGACGCGACGGATCTCGGTGTCGCGACCGATGACGGGGTCGAGCTTGCCTTCCCGCGCGCGGGCGGTGAGGTCGGTGGAGTACTTCTCCAACGCCTGGTAGGTGCCCTCGGGGTCGGGGCTGGTGACGCGTGCGCTGCCGCGGACCTTGGCGAACGCCTCCCGCAGGGCCTGCGGTGATGCGCCCGCGCCGGTCAGCAGCTTGGCGACGTCCGAGTCGCCGGTGGCCAGGCCGACCAGCAGGTGCTCGGTGGAGACGTATTCGTCGTCCATCTCGGTGGCCAGCTGCTGGGCGGCGGTGATCGCGGCCAGCGACTCGCGGCTCAGCTGGGGCTGGCTGTTGGCGCCGCTGGCACGGGGCAGCCGGTCGACGAGCCGCTGCCCCTCGGCGCGGATCGTCGCGGGTTCGACGCCGACGGCCTCGAGCAGCGGGGCGGCGATGCCGTCGTTCTGCGTGAGCAGCGACATCAGCAGATGCGCGGGTGCGATCTGCGGGTTTCCTGCGGCGGTGGCCGCCTGCAGGGCCGACGTGAGCGCGGCCTGCGTCTTGGTCGTCGGGTTGAACGAATCCACCACAACCTCCGATTCAGTCTCTACGGGGTGGTCAAAATGCTTGTCCGCATGTTCAACGCCGTCAAGGTTGAGTCTGTTCCGCTCAAGTCTATGTTTTTTCGCCAGACTCAGTAATCGGGCCGGAAGCCCCCGATGAAGCCGACGACGTTGCCGTCCGGATCGGCGATCTGCGAGAACCGCACGCCCTTGTTCGCCTCGACGATCTCGCCGGGCTCGATGCCCCGGCCACGCACCTCGTCGAGGTGAGCCTCCAGGTCGTCGACGGCGAGGTTCAGCTGCCCCTTGCCTGCCCGCTCCGGGTCCACGAACACCTGCACCCACCCGCCCGGCAGCACCTGCCACTCGGTGAGGCTGGGCATGGGGTCGTTGTCCGCCGGGCGCCCGATCAGCGTGGCGTACCACTCCCGGCTGCTCTGCAGGTCGGACACCGGGACCACGGCCAGTACGTGCTCGATCGACATGAGGAGCACTCCCTTCTCTCGTATTCGTCGTCGAGTTGTAGACCCCTCGACCCTGCCGGACTCATCACGGCGAGTTACAGAGCATGCGCTCTGTTACTGTGACGGCCATGCCCCGGCCCCGCATGCACGACCTCGACCGGGTACTCGACGCCGCCGAGGAGCTCGCAGTCACCGCGGGGCCCGCCGCGGTGACGATCCGAGCCCTGTCGGAGGCGACGTCGGTGTCCAACGGAGCGCTGTACCACGCATTCGGGTCACGGGCCGGCCTGCTCGGCCGCGCGTGGGTGCGTGCCGCGGAGAGCTTCCTGCAGCTCCAGCGTGATGTCGTCGAGCAGGCGCTCTCCGGCGCGGGCGACGACGCCGGTGACGCGAGCGCGGTGGAAGCCGTTGTCGTGGCGGCACTCTGCCCGGCGCTGTTCTCCGACCGCAGACCGACGTCGACGCGCTTCCTGCTGACCGTTCCGCGCGACGAACTCCTCCGGTCCGGCGAGATACCGGACGGCGTCGCCGATCAGCTGCGCAGGCTCGACATGGCCCTCGGCGAGCTCTTCGTGCAACTGTCGCGCAGCCTGTGGGGCCGTGCGGACAGGCAGTCCGTCGCCCTCATCCGCGACTGCGTCGTCGAACTGCCGACCGCACTGCTGCTGCACGGCGACCGCACCGCCGACCCCGCCGCCCGCGAACGCCTCGCCGCCGCTGTGCGCGCCGTGCTGACCGTTCCACCCGCCACCGCCTGACACCGCCTGACACAAGGCATTCCACCACCCCGAAAGGACGACCCCGATGCCCCCGACACTCGAATACCGCGACACGATCGCCGTGCTGACCCTCGGCGACGACGAGAACCGCTTCTCCGTCGAATGGCTGGACACCGTGCACACCCAGCTCGACGAGGTCCGGACCGAGGCGCAGGCGCTGATCACCTCCGGGATCGGCAAGTTCTACTCGAACGGCCTCGACCTCGACTGGCTGGCCGCGAACGGCGACCGGCTGGGCTGGTACGTCGGCCGGGTGCAGGAATTGCTCGACCGCGTGCTGACCTTCCCACTGCCGACGGTCGCGGCGGTGAACGGCCACGCGTTCGGCGCAGGCTCGATGCTCGCCATCGCCCACGACTACCGCGTCATGCGCGACGACCGCGGCTACTTCTGCTTCCCCGAGGTGGACATCCGCATTCCCTTCACCCCCGGGATGGCCGCGCTCATCCAGGCGAAACTCCCTCCGCAGACCGCCGTCACCGCCATGACCACCGGGCACCGCTACGGCGGCCGCGAAGCGCTGGCCGCGGCCCTCGTGGACGACACCGCACCCGAGGCGGGCGTGGTCGAGGCCGCGGCGCAACGGCTGCAACCGATCCTCGGCAAGGATCCCGGCACGCTCGGCGCGATCAAGACGACCATGTACGCCGCGGTCTCCGAAGCGCTGCGAATCCCGGGCTGACGACGCGCCCCGTCGACCCCCTATTCGGCGTGCGCGCTTGCTAGGTTCGAGACCATGACCGGGCGTTGGGTGTCGGAACTGGTCGAACTGATCCCCCTGGCGCTCGTGATCGCGCTCTCACCGCTGTCGATCATCCCCGCGGTGCTGGTGCTGCGCTCCGCGCGACCGCGGCCCGCAGGCCTGTTGTTCCTGGCCGGCTGGCTACTCGGGATCTTCGCCCTCGCCGCGGCCTTCCTGTTGCTGTCCGGTCTCATCGGCAACTTCGACAAGCCGCCGGCGTGGGCGTCGTGGCTGCGGATCCTCGTGGGCGTCGTCCTGATCGGGCTCGGGGTGTACCGCTGGACGCGGCGCGGCGAGACGCACACTCCGAAGTGGATGACCTCGCTGACGACGCTGTCGCCCGCCCGCGCGTTCGTCACCGCACTGACGCTGGTGGTCGTCAACCCGAAGGTGTTCTTCATCAGCGCCGCATCGGGTATGGCGATCGGCAGTAGCGGGCTGGGCGTCGCAGGCGCGTGGTCGGCCGCCGTCTACTTCGCCCTCGTCGCAGGGTCGACGGTGCTGCTTCCCATCGTGGCGTACTCGCTCTTCACCGACCGCCTCGACGCGACGCTGCGCCGGGTCGGCGACTGGATGGAGCGCAGGCATGCCGTACTCGTCGCCGGAATCCTCGTGGTCATCGGTCTTCTGCTGCTGTACAAGGGCATTCACGGCGTGATCTAGCCGGCGGGTCACCGCCGGGCGAGCGTCTCGAAGAGCAACAGCGTGGCGGCGTAGAGCACCACGATCACCGCCGCACCGGCCAGGTTGCTCCGCCAGCCGGTGCCCTCCACCGGGTCGAGCCACCGCCGGAACGGCCGCGACACCCACGGCATCAGCCACCACTGCATCAGCGACACGCTGACCACCTGGCTCAGCCACAACGCCAGCCACGGCGGCGCGAAAAGCCGGTCCAGCACGGGCCCGAGATACCGCGACAATGCCATCACGGTCGGATAGAGCACCAGAAGCAGGAGCATCGCCGACTTCCAGTTCGGCGTCATCACGATGCGGCCGTGCTCGTTGCGCACGGTGGTGCCCAGCGGGGTGGTGCTCGTCATCGGTACGAAGTCCCGGCTCAGGCTGGAACGCAGGTCGGGCAGGTCGGCGACGCGCTGCGGCGACGACGTCCACACCGCGAGCTGCCGGTCGGTTCGGAAGCGCAGCACCGACAGCGATTCGCCGCCCGCGTCGTCGAGGAAGAGCGAGGTCCCCTCGTATCCGCTGAATCGGGCCGCCGCGTCGGTGAGCAGGCCCTGGGCGGTGAGGAATTCGGTGCGTCTGCCCGCGGCGACCCGGTGCCGGAAGGCCGCGACGCCCGGTGGCGGCGGCGAGTCGGCGGCCAGCACGAGCACCGGCGCCGACGGCCACCAACCCTTCTCCCTGCCCGCCCGCAGCACCTCGGCCCGTGCGGTGCTGTCCAGCCACCGGTCCAGCCGCTCTTCGTCAGAGAAGGTGACGGCGACCGCGGGCTCGAACTGCCCGCCCTCGAGGGCGATACGCGTCGAGACGCACCCGTCGGCGTCGGCGGCGCACGCCGTCAGGGAACGGGCCCACTCGCCGAACGGCGCACCGCCGACCGGGTGGAACACCGACACCGCTGTCGCCTGGTCCATGGTCTCGGGCGACCTAGGCGACCACGCGCCGGCCCTGCACGTACACCTCGGCGATCGACGACTCCCGCAGACCCATCAGCAGCGCGAAGAGTGTCTGATCACCGGCCAGGCGGGTGTCGTCGGCGCGAATGGCATTGTGCAGCAATCCTTTCAGTGCACCTTCGGGCCGTACCACCAGGAAGTCGGCCTCCTTGCCCTGGTCGAAGTTGCCGAACCTGTCCTCCATGTCGAGAGCCCGGGCGCCGCCGAGCGTGCCGACGAACAGCAACTCGGCGGGATGCAGCGAGACACCGGCAGCGCCGTCCTCGTTGATGTGCTGTTTGAACGCGTCCCCGAGCACCCGCGGCACCAGCCACTCGTCTCCCCCACCGAAATCCGTTCCCGCAGCGACGTTCACGCCTGCGGCGATGGTCCGCTTCCACGGCATGGTCCCGGAGCCGAGGAACAGCTGCGACACCGGGCAGTGCGCGATCGAGGTGCCGGTCTCCGCCATCCGCGCCAGCTCGGCGTCCTGGCAGTGCACGCAGTGAGCGAGGATGGTCCGTCGGCCCAGCAGGCTCTTGCCGCCGACCTGCGAGCCCGGCAGGAACTTCCCGTCGTAGGTGTCGAGGTAGGTGCCCACCTGATACTCCTGCTTGGTGGAGTCGACCTCGCCGGTGCCCGGGCGGTTGTTCTCGTTCAGGTGGGTGTGCACGTAGACACCGCGGTCGCGGAACTCGTCGTATAGCTCACCGAGATTCCGCAGGGTCTCGGTGGTCACCGACAGTGAGAACCTGGGCACGATCGCCACGTGCAGCAGCGCGGTGTCCACGTCGCCGGTGTCGGCGGCATGCCACTTCTCGATCTCCTCGCGCGTCAACCGGATTGCGTCCTCCTCCGAGGTGATCAGCGGTCCGGCGCTGTCCGGGCCGCGGGTCTGGATGCCGCGGCCCGACACGATCCGCAGACCCGCCTTCCGCGTCTCGGTGAACAAGGCGTCCTGGGCGTGCGGGAACGCCGAACCGAACACCATCGCGGCAGTGGTGCCCGCCGCGATCCGGCGCCGGGTGAACTCCACCGCCGCCTCCTGCGCGAATTCCGGATCCGCGTACCTGGATTCGGAGGGAAAGATGCAGTTGTTCAGCCACTCCAGCAGTTGCCCACCGCCGTAGGAGTCCCCCGCGTAAGTCTGCGGGAAGTGGATGTGGGTGTCGACGAACCCCGGCAGCAGGTAGCCGCCGCGCTGGTCGTGCACCGTCGCCGATGCGTATTCGGCTGGTACCGAGGCTCTTTCACCGGCGAACAGCACCCTGCCGTCGTCACCGACCACCAGCGCGCCGTCCGGGACGGAGACCAGCGCGTCGGCCGCCTCGGTGACGGTCGGGCTACCTGCCAGGTGGAAGACGTGCCCGTAGTGGACATCAATGGTCATGGACTTCCCTCGTCAGAATTCGACCGTGATCAGGTAGAACACCAGCACCCACGCGGCATTGACGAGGAGAACCACCAGCAGACCGCGCAGGTCGGTCGCCGGTTGGCGCGCCCCCCGCCGCGGCGTGAGCCACCAGCCCAGCAGCGGGTTCACGTACCGCGGCATGACGACGTAGCTCATCACGAAGCTGGACAGCAGATTCCCGACCAGCATGGCCAGCCACAACGGCATACCCAGCGGCGCCGTCAGCAGGGAGAGCATCATCACCGTCGGGTAGAGGCCGACCCACACCGCGACCGACGTCTTGAGGTCCGACGGCGGCGGTTGTGCCTTGTCGCCGAACGAGAACCAGTTGCCGAACGAATGGTCGATCCTGCTGAGGGTGTAGTCGCTGAAATCGTCGGCCTCATCGAGCAGGCGCCGGCGTTCGTCGGACGTCAGCCAGGCGTCGAGGTGCTCGGCGGTGTCGAACCGGTAGGAGATCGTCCACTCCTCCTGCACGCCGTCGACCGGGCGGAACACCTCGGAGCCGCGGTAGCCCGGGAACGCGCCCTCGGCTTCGTCGACCCGTCGCTGCCAGTTCAGGAAGTCGTCGATCTTGGCCTCGGCGACCCGGTGCGTCACCACAACCGTGACCAGGGTGTCGGGTTCGCGGCCGCCCTCGGCGATCACCTGCGCGGTGCCGGGGCCGTCGAACCATGCTCCCGCCTCCTCGAGCAGTTCGAGTCGCCTGGCGCTGTTCAACCAGTCCTGGACGTGGCTGACCGAGTCGAACTGGTACACCGCCAGCCAGTCCTGCTGGATTCCGGTGGGTGGCCGCATGTCCGACCCCTGGTAACCGGGGAACCGTGCGGCGGCGGCGTTGACCTCCTGCTGCCAGCGCCGGTACTCGTCGTCGTACCCGTCACGCACGCGCTGACCGATGATCAGCGTGGCCGCGCCGCCTGTCGCGTCGACCGCAGCGCCACTCATCGGCGACCTCCAGCGAAATACAGCCGTCGGACCCGGCTCGTCGCAGAACGTTATCCCGCAGTCCTGTCGACCGCTACCGGATCACGGCGATGGCAGCCCGAGGTCGTCGGGGTCGGCGGTGAGGTAGCGCGTCACGGTGGGTGCGAGCAGGCCGACGAGTTGGTCGCCGGTCAACGTGGCCAGCGGCGGGATCTTCATCACGTAGCGCAGCATCGCGGTGCCGACCAGTGTGGTCGCCGCGAGCATCGCACGCAGCCGGGCTGATTCGTCGCCGCCGAGCACGCCGGCCACGGCGGTCAGCACGTAGTTCTGCATGAAGCTGCGGAACGCCTCGTGTGCATCGGTGTTCGACGTCGCCGACTGCAGCATCGTCACCATGCTCGGCCCGGTGTCGGGCGACTCCCAGATCCGCAGATACGCCCGCACCATCCGGGTGCCGACATCGCCGTCGCCGTCGGCCAGCGCGTCGACGAGCATCTGCGGCTCGAGGATCAGGCGCAGCGATTCGCGGAACAGGTCGAGTTTCGAGCCGAACAGGTACAGCACCATCGACGGGTCCACGTGGGCGTCGTCGGCGATCGCACGCAACGTGGTGCGCTCATACCCCTCGCTGGCGAACCGCTTCTTGGCCGCGGCCAGCACAGCGTCGCGCGACACCGGCTCACCCTGCCGCCGGCCCCGGCGGCGCACCGTCTTCGCTGGTGGAGCCATTCGACGACAATATCATTTCAATAGTTGTTGAAAACTTGTCCGCGCAGCGATACGCTCCTCGCATCGAATTCAACGGTCAATGAAAAGGAGCGGTCATGGCGACGACTTCCGCACCGCACGCCCAGCACGCGGTGCCCACCCACGAACCGCCGGCCGCGGTGCGCGCCGCCGGGATCCTCGCCGTCCTCACGGTGGGGCTGGCCACCATCGCGATCGCCTTCGCGCTGCCCGCCACCAAATCGGCTCCGCACGACGTCCCGATCGGCATCGCCGGCCCGCAGGCCGCCAACGGACAGCTCACCGAACGGCTCGACCGCCAGGCGCCCGGCGCCTTCGCGGTGACCTACTTCCCCGGCGAGACCGCGCTACGGGACGCGATCCTGCACCGCGACGTGTACGGCGGCATCGCCCTCGGACCCGACGGCCCGCGCCTGCTCATCGCCACCGGCGCAGGCCCGGCCGTCGCGCAGATGCTCACCCAGCTCGGCAACGGCCTCGCCCAACAAACCGGTGCCCCCCTCCAGACCGAGGACCTGGCCCCGCCCACCGCCGACGATCCCCGCGGCGTCGGGCTGCCGGCCTCGGCGCTGCCCATCACCCTGGCCGGCATGCTGCCGGCGATCGCGCTGGTGCTCGTGCTGCGCCGCGAGGTATGGACGCGTCTGGCGGCCGTCGTCCTGTACGCGCCGGTGGCCGGCCTCACCGTCGCCGCCCTGCTGCGTTACGTCTTCGGCTCGATCGACCAGAACCTCTGGGGCGTGGCCGCCGGACTCACGCTCGGCGTGCTGGCTTCCGGGCTGCTGCTGCTCGGCCTCGGATCGCTGTTCGGCCGGCCCGGCCTGATCGCCGGTGCCCTGGTGGCCGTGCTGCTCGGCAACCCGCTCTCGGGCCTGGCCGCCGCGCCGGAACTGCTGCCCAGCGGCTGGGGTGAGCTGGGCCAGCTGCTGCCGCAGGGCGCCACCGCCACGCTGCTGCGGTCGACGGCGTTCTTCTCCGGCCACGGCGCTGGCACCGCGATCGCCGTCCTGACCTGCTGGGCGGTCTTCGGCGCGACGCTGGTGTTCATCGCCGCGATGCGCCGCAACAGGGTCACTTAGACTCGAACGGCGTGGGACTCGACGACCGTGACGCGCTGATGCTGCTGCGCGATGCCGTCGACCCCGCCCTCGGCTCCGACGAGACGATCCGCCGGTTCTACACCCACTGGTTCGCCATCGACCTCTCGGCACGCGACCTGTTCCCCCCGGACATGGAGCAGCAACGCAGGGTCTTCGCCCAGGCGATGACCTGGCTGTTCGGGGAACTGATCGCCCAGCGCGCCGAGGAGCCGGTGGCGTTCCTCGCTCAGCTCGGTCGTGACCACCGCAAATACGGTGTCACCCAGGCGCATTACGACTCGATGGCGCACGCGCTGTCCACGGCGCTGCGCGACCGGCTCAGCGACCACTGGGACGACCGGCTGGCCGAGGCCACCCACGACGCGGTCACGCTGGCCACCGGCGTGATGCGCGGCGCCGCGGACGCCGAGGCGGCGCCGGCCTACTGCGACGGCACGGTGATCGAACACATCCGCGCCTGCCGGGACGTGTCGGTGGTGCGGCTGCAGCTCGACCAGCCGCTGTTCTACCACCCCGGCCAGTACGTGACCGTCCAAGTGCCGCAATGGCCCCGGCGCTGGCGCTACCTGAGCCCCTCCATCCCCGCGGACCGCGGCGGGGCGATCGAGTTCCACATCCGGTCGGTGCCCGGCGGCATGGTGAGCACCGCCATCATCGGCGAGACGCAGCACGGCGACCGGTGGCGGCTGTCCAGCCCGCACGGCGGCCTGCACGTCGACCGGGCGGGCGGTGACGTGCTGATGGTCGCGGGCAGCACCGGGCTGGCGCCGCTACGGACCCTGATCATGGACATGACCCGGTTCGGCGACAACCCGCGGGTGCACCTGTTTTTCGGCGCCCGGTTCCCCTGCGACCTCTACGATCTGAACACGCTGTGGCAGGTCGCGTCGACCAACCCGTGGCTCTCGGTGACGCCGGTGTCGGAGTTCAGCACCGATCCGCCGTGGGCGGCCGACTTCCCCGACGTCCGACCGCCGCGTGGCCTGCACGTCCGGCAGACCGGACTGCTGCCGGACGTGGTGACCCGCTACGGCAACTGGGGCGACCGGCAGATCCTGGTCTGCGGCGGCCCGCGGATGGTCGAGGCGACCAAATCGGCGCTGATCGCCAAAGGCGCACCGGCCGAACGGATCCAACACGACCCGCTCGCGAGCTGACCGTCCGTGACAGACTCGGACGATGCCTGACCACACTCCCGTCACCCTGCGCGATCCGTCGTCCTCGCTGACCGCCACCTACGTCCCGTCGGCCGGCATGATCTGCACGTCCCTGGCCGACGACGGTGAAGAGTTCCTCGGCCAGCGCCGCGGGGTCGAGGCCTACATCGACGCCGGCAAGACGATGGGCATCCCGATCCTGTACCCGTGGGCGAACCGGTTGGGCGCCAACACCTACGGCGTCGACGGCGAGCAGGTCACCCTGACCCCCGGCGAGGCGGGGGTGCGCACCGACGAACACGGCACGCCCATCCACGGCGTGCTGGCCGCCGATCCCGGCTGGGACGTCGTCGAACAGAACGACCACCGGCTGGTCGCGAGCCTCGACTGGGGCGCGACGCCGCGGCTGATGGAGTCGTTCCCGTTCCCGCATGTGCTGACCATGACCGTGGCACTGGAGGACCGCAGGCTGACCGTGGCCACCACCGTGACGGCGTCCACCGACACCCCGGTGCCGCTGTGCTACGGCTACCACCCGTACCTGACGGTGCCCGGTGTGCCGCGCGAGGAGTGGGAGCTGCAGACCCCCGCCATGCGGCGGCTGCCCACCGACGACCGCGGCATCCCGACCGGGGACCACGCCGAGTGGGCGGCCGAATCGGAACCGTTAGGACGCCGCGAACTCGACGACGGATTCGACCAGGTGCCCGAGGGGGCGGTGTTCGCGCTGTCCGGCGGCGGCCGGCGGATCGAGGTCACCTACGTGCGCGGGTACCCCGCTGCCCAGCTCTTCGCGCCGGGCAGCGACGCCGTGGTCGGCATCGAGCCGATGACCGCGCCGACCGACGCACTGCGACGCGGCGGCTACAGGACGGCGGAGCCCGGCGACGGGCCCCACTCGGGGGACACCGCCACGTTCACCATCACCATCGGCTAGCGCTTGTGGCGCGGCTGCCAGACCACAAGCGCCTTCGACGACACCGCGACATCGCGCCGCTGACCGGCGCGCAGCTCGTCGATCTCGGCGGCCATCTCCTTGAGCCGAGACTGCAGCGCCTCGACCTGATTGGTCAGCTCGATGATGCGCTTGATCCCGGCCAGGTTGACGCCCTCGTCCTGGGACAGTCGCTGCACCTCACGCAGCAGGTCGACGTCGCGCTGCGAATACCGCCGTCCGCCACCGGAACTGCGCTGCGGGCTGACCAGACCGAGCCGGTCGTACGTGCGGAGCGTCTGCGCATGCATGCCGGCCAGTTCGGCGGCCACCGAGATCAGGAACGTGCGAGCGTCGTCGGCACGCTTGGGCATCACGCACCCGCCCATCCCGCCCGCGGGTCGAATCCGCTGGCGCGCTCGGCTTTCGCGTACGCCTCCAGTGCCTCGGCGGCCTCACCCTCGAGATTCGGCGGCACCGCGACCTTCACCGTGACCAGCAGGTCGCCGTGGCCACCCGACCGCTTCGGCACGCCGCGTCCGCGCACCCGCAGGATGCGGCCGTCGGAGGTGCCGCGAGGCACCCGCACGCCGACCTTGCCTTCCAGTGTCGGCACCGAAAGTGTTGTGCCTAGTGCGAGTTCATGGAAGCTCACCGGCACCGACACGGTCAGGTCGTCACCGTCGCGGCCGAACACCTTGTCCGGGCGGACATGCACGGTCACGTACAGGTCACCCGAGGGCGCCCCGCGCAGCCCGGCCTCGCCCTGGCCGGCCAGCCGGATGCGCTGACCGTCCTCGACACCCGGTGGGATCCGGACGTTGATGGTGCGGGTGCGGGTGGTGACGCCGGAGCCACTGCACTCACCGCAGGGGTGCTCGATGATCGAGCCGCTGCCCTTGCACTCGGTGCACGGCTCCGAGAAGCCGAACGCCCCCTGGTTGCGGTTCACCACACCCGAGCCGTTGCAGTTCGGGCACACCTTGGGGCTGGTGCCCGGACGGGCACCGCTGCCATGGCAATTCGTGCACGGCGCCTGGCTGGTCAGCCGCAGCGGCATCGCCACGCCCTTGGTGGCTTCCAGGAACGACAGTTCGGCCTCGGTCTCGAGGTCGTTGCCGCGCCGCGGCCGGGTAGGCCGTGGCTGGGCGGCGCCCCGGCCGAACAGCCCGCCGAACAGGTCGCCGATGTTGGCGCCGCCGGTCTGGCCTGCCGCGTCGAAGAGGTCGTTCAGGTTGAACTCGGCACCGTCACCACCGGTGCCGAACGTGCTGCCGCTGTACCGGCCGCCGCGACCGAAACCGCCTCCGGCGAAGAGCCTTCGGGTCTCGTCGTACTCCTTGCGCTTGGCCGTATCCGACAGCACGCTGTGGGCTTCCGACACCGCCTTGAACCGCTCAGAGGCGGCCGGATCGGGGTTGGTGTCGGGGTGCAGGTCGCGGGCCAGCTTGCGGTAGGCACGCTTGATGTCGTCGGCGCTGGCGTCAGAGGAGACGCCCAGCTCCTTGTAGAAGTCCTTCTCGACCCATTCTCGTTGGGCCATTACCGCGTCACCCCCTCACCTTTCTGAAGTCGGGTGTTGTTCGATTGTGCTGCCTGGCGGGCCCGCCGGCCGGGTTTCCGGGCCGACGTGCCGCAGGTGTCGTGGCTCCCGCCCGCCGGAAGAGCGGCGGCCGGGGGCACATCGACCCCCGACCGCCGGCGCTCATTCCGCGTCCTGAGCGGGGCCGGACTGCTCACCGGCACCGCCGGCCGGTGCCTCGGGCACCGTGTCCACCACGCCGACGAGCGCGTGGCGCACCACCTGTTCGCCGACCCGGTATCCGCGTCGCATCACGGTGCCGACGATCGGATGGGTGCCTTCGCCCTCGTGCTGCACGGCCTCGTGCAGCGCCGGGTCGAACGGATCGCCCTCTTCGCCGAATCCGGAGAGCCCCAGTCCTTCCAGCGCGGTCGCCAGCTTGTCGGCGACCGACTTCAACGGGCCGGACTCCAGATCTCCGTGGCTGCGCGCCCGGTCGAGGTCGTCGAGCACGGGCAGCAGCTGGGTGACGGCCGCGACCTTGGCCCGCTCGGCGATGAGCTGCTGATCGCGCAGCGTCCGCTTGCGGTAGTTGTCGTACTCGGCCTTCACCCGTTGCAGGGTGCCCTTGAGTTCGGCGACTTCGTCGGAGTCCGACTCGGGGGCGCCGGCGGCGGGCGCCGGCTCACTGGGAGCCGGCGCCTCGCGTACCTCACCGGTGTCGGGATCGATGCGCCGTTTGTCGGTGATGGTCACCGGCTCGTGCGGATCGCTCTCACTCACTTGTTCTCCCGGTCATCCTCGACGACCTCGGCATCGACGACGTCGTCATCGCTGTTGGTGGAGCCGCCCGCAGGGCCACCCGCGGTCTGCTCGGCCTGGGTGGCCTCGTAGATCGCCTGACCCAGCGCCTGGCTCTCCTCGCCCAGCTTCTCCATCGCGGCCTTGATGGCCGAGATGTCGGTGCCGGCCAGCGCCGACTTCGCGTCGGCCACGGCGGAGTCCACCTTGGTCAGCGTGTCCTCGGGGACCTTGGAGCCACCTTCGGCCTCGCGCTGCTCCTTGACGAACTTCTCCGTCTGGTAGACCAGCGACTCGGCCTGGTTGCGGACGTCGGCCTCCTCGCGACGCTGGCGGTCCTCCTCGGCGTGCGCCTCGGCGTCCTTGATCATCCGGTCGATCTCCTCCTTGGACAGGCCGGAGCCCTCCTGGATGCGGATCGTGTTCTCCTTGCCGGTGCCCTTGTCCTTCGCGGTGACGTGCACGATGCCGTTGGCGTCGATGTCGAACGTCACCTCGATCTGGGGCACGCCGCGCGGAGCCGGCGGGATACCGGTCAGCTCGAAGCTGCCGAGCAGCTTGTTGTGCGAGGCGATCTCGCGCTCACCCTGGAACACCTGGATCTGCACCGACGGCTGGTTGTCGTCGGCGGTGGTGAACGTCTCCGACCGCTTGGTCGGGATCGTGGTGTTGCGCTCGATGAGCTTGGTCATCACGCCGCCCTTGGTCTCGATACCAAGGCTCAGCGGGGTGACGTCGAGCAGCAGGACGTCCTTGACCTCACCCTTGAGCACACCGGCCTGCAGGGCCGCGCCGACCGCGACGACCTCGTCGGGATTGACGCCCTTGTTGGGCTCCTGCCCACCGGTCATCTCCTTGACGAGCTCGGAGACCGCGGGCATCCGGGTGGAGCCGCCGACCAGCACGACGTGGTCGATGTCGGACACCGAGATGCCGGCATCCTTGATCACCTGCTGGAACGGCTTGCGGGTGCGGTCCAGCAGATCCTGGGTGATGCGCTGGAACTCGGCCCGGCTGAGCTGCTCGTCGAGGAACAGCGGGTTCTTGTCGGCGTCGACGGTGATGTAAGGCAGGTTGATCGAGGTGCTCTGGCTCGAGCTGAGTTCGATCTTGGCCTTTTCGGCCGCCTCACGGAGCCGCTGCATGGCCATCTTGTCCTTGGTCAGGTCGATGCCCGCAGAAGCCTTGAACTTGTCGACGAGCCACTCGACGATCCGGTCGTCCCAGTCGTCGCCACCGAGGTGGTTGTCACCCGAGGTGGCGCGCACCTCGACGACGCCTTCGCCGATCTCCAGCAGGGACACGTCGAACGTGCCGCCGCCGAGGTCGAAGACCAAGATGGTCTGTTCCTTCTCGCCCTTGTCCAGGCCGTAGGCCAGGGCGGCCGCGGTGGGCTCGTTGACGATGCGCAGCACGTTCAGGCCGGCGATCTGGCCGGCCTCCTTGGTGGCCTGCCGCTGGGCGTCGTTGAAGTACGCCGGAACGGTGATGACCGCGTCGGTGATGTCCTCACCCAGGTAGCTCTCGGCGTCGCGCTTGAGCTTCTGCAGGATGCGCGCGCTGATCTCCTGGGGCGTGTAGTTCTTGCCGTCGATCTCCACGGACCATTCCGTGCCGATCTCGCGCTTGACCGAACGGATGGTCCGGTCGACGTTGGTGACCGCCTGGTTCTTGGCGGGCTGGCCGACGAGCACCTCGCCGTTGCGGGCGAATGCGACGACCGACGGTGTGGTGCGCGAGCCCTCCGAGTTCGCGACGACGACGGGATCGCCGCCTTCGAGCACCGCGACCACGGAGTTGGTGGTCCCGAGGTCGATTCCGACCGCACGAGCCATGGTGTTGCCTCCTGATTAGATACGTAGGGTCTGAGCGGACCGCACTCAAGACTGCAACCGCTGACCGCTTCGTGTCAACCCAGACTTGAGCCTGATTCACTCAACTTGTTCGAAAGCCTCAACGGGGCCGCCCGCCGATTTGTTCCCGACGGCGTATTTGGTCCGAAACGGTCCCGGTCGGCGGACGATCGAGGCATGGACACCGTTGTGGACGAGATCGCACCCGGGGTCTTCCGGCTGTCGACCTGGATACCGGACATCACCGAGCACGGCTTCACGATGAACCAGTTCCTGCTGACCGGCGACGAACCGTTTCTCTTCCACTGCGGCCAGCGCCAGCTGTTCCCGCTGGTGTCCGCGGCGCTTGGCCGGGTCATGCCCGTCGAGGAGCTGCGGTGGATCTCCTTCGGCCACATGGAGGCCGACGAGTGCGGAGCGGTGAACCACTGGCTGGCGGCCGCGCCGCACGCCGAGGTGATCCACGGCCCGCTGGCATGCATGCTGTCGCTCAACGACATGTGCGACCGCCCGCCAGTGGCGGCCACCGACGAGCCGCTCGACACCGGGGGGCACCGCCTCCGCTTCCTGCCGACACCC
This sequence comes from Mycobacterium sp. NPDC050041, assembly GCF_049541695.1. Lineage (NCBI taxonomy): Bacteria > Bacillati > Actinomycetota > Actinomycetes > Mycobacteriales > Mycobacteriaceae > Mycobacterium > Mycobacterium sp. NPDC050041. The sequence continues at coordinate 335,514 of NZ_JBMVDG010000001.1, forward strand.
CACGTCCCGCACAACTGGGAGGCCGGCCTCTGGTTCGACGAGAGCACCGGCACGTTGTTGACCGGCGACCTGTTCACCCACGTCGGCAGGTGCGCGCCGCTCGCCGAGTCCGACCTGGTCGGGCCCGCCCTGCAGGCCGAGGAGTTCTTCCGCGCGACGGGCCTGACCGACACGCTGGCGCCGACGCTGACCGCGTTGGCGGACCTGCGTCCGACGACGCTGGCGACGATGCACGGCGCCTCGTTCGCCGGCGACGGCGCAGCTCAGCTGCACGCGCTCGCCGACGGGTACGCCGCGATGGCGCGCGCGTGACGGGCGGACGTCCCCGCCGTCAGGGCCGCATCTCGTAGGCGCCGTCGTAGGACACCACCTGCGTCCACACCCGGTCGAACCGGTCGGCGTCGGCCACCGGCTTGCGCACCGCCGACACCGCCCAGCTCTGCTGCGCGTCGGTCGAACTCGGCTTACCGTGCAGCGCGACGGCGTAGCCGGAGAAATCGCGGACGGCGACATCGAAGACCTGATCGAGCAGGTCGGCGTCGAGGCCGGTGATCTCGGCCTGCTCGAGGATCAGCTGGCCGTAGACCACCAGGGAGAACAGGTGCCCGACGACGAGCACGAAGTCCAGGTCGCGCTGCTGGTCGGCGTCCGGCGGTGACGTCGTCAGCAGGTCCTTCAGCGCCTGCACCTGCTCGTAGAACACCGCCACGTTGGGCACGCCGAGGTGCCTCTCGTACACCGGCGCCCAGTCCGCGAACTGGACCTTCGACGCACCCCGGGCCGGGCCCTGGGACCAGAAGAACACGTCGTCGGCCGGGTCGCGGCGGGTGCCGATCTCCGGATAGCCCGCCGGGTTGAACATGTAGTTCGGCATGAACTTGAGGATCTGCGCGACGTTGACGTGCACGGTGCCCTCGAGCCTCGGCAGGGCGCCGATGAGGCGGGCGACCTCGCAGAAGTAGGTGTTCCGCTCGAAACCCTTGGCGGCGAGGATGTCCCACAGCAGGGTCACCACCTTCTCGCCCTCCGAGGTCACCTTCGACTTGGTGACGGGGTTGAACAGCAGGTAGCGGCGGTCGTCGAGACTCGCGCTGCGGAAGTAGTCGACGGCGCGGTCACTGAAAAGTTTCATCGCGACCAGGCGGGCGAACGCCTCGACGAATCCCGCACGCACGTGCGGGAAGTCGGTGACCGGGTTGCCGTACAGGATGCGGTTGTTGGCATGGGTGATCGCCTCGTAGAAGGCGTGCTCGCACATCCCGATCGAGCCGCTGCACAGGTTGAACTTGCCGACGTTGACGGTGTTGAGGGCGGCGGAGAAGGCGTCGGGCCCAGTGCACAGGATGTCCTCCTCGTGCACCGGGTACTCGTTGAGCCGAAAGTTGCTCACGAACATCTGGCCGTGCACCACGTTGCCGATCAACTCGTAGTTCTCGTGTCCGGAGTCGGCGACGAACCACACGTAACCGTCGGCCCCGTCGACGTCGGTGCGGCGCGAGAACACCGACACCATGCCCGCCACGTTGCCGTTGCCGATGTAGTACTTCTCGCCCGACGCCCGGAACACCACTCCCTCGTCGTCGTCGGCGCTCGCCGGCGTCAGCAGCAGGTCGGTGTTGTAGATGTCGGCGCCGTGTTCACGTTCGGAGAGCGCGAATGCCATCACCCCGCCGTCCTCGAGCTGCGCGGCGGCCTTCTCCTTGGCCTTGATGTTGTCGCTCTGCCAGATCGGCCCGAGCCCGAGGATCGTGACCTGCTCGGCGTACCAGTAGGCCAGGCCGTAGAAGCCGAGGATCTCGCTGAGTGCGGCGTTGCGGGAGGTGTCCCAGCGCTTGTCCGGATTGCCACCGCCGTACTCGGACGGGGTCAGGAACGTCGCGAACAGCCGTTCCCTCTTGATGAAGTCGAGGAAATCCGACACCCAGGCGGCCTGCAGATCGTCGTCGAGAAGCCTGGTCTTCCCGCGCGTCTCGAACCAGTCGATCAGCGCACGGAGCAGCCTGCGGGTCTCGGCGTCGAAATGTTGCGGGTCATAGGCGTTGGGATCGAGCAGCAGTCCGCTCTTGGGCATGGCGGCCCCTTCCGTCGGGCGGTCGGCGTCGAATCTACGGCTCCGTGGGTCCGCTCCGACCGGAAACCGCCACGATGGCTCGTGACCGCCGCGCCAGAGGCAGGGCGATCTAGCCGGAGTCCTCTTCGCCGCCTTCCTCGGTGTCCACGGCTTCACCTTCGAGGTACGGCAGGCCGAGTTCCTCGTCGGTCTCATCGGGCACTCCTTGCGAGCCGCCACCCTCGCCGCCTGCCGAATCGCTGCCCTCGCCTTCGCTGCCGGGCAGCGGCTGACCGGCCTGCACCCAGGTCAGCACATCCCCGGCCCCGTTGTTGAAGACCACGCTGTTCGGCGCCTCCCCGACGACGTCGAAGTAGATCTGGCCCTTTCTCGTATCGCCCTGCAGCAGAGGGAATGTGCTGAGATTCGAGACGTCGGACCGCACGGGATAGCTGGCACCGCTCGCAGAGCGGGCGGTGAAGGACGGCACCGCCGGGATGACCGTGCCCTGCAGTGCTTTGGCCATCACCGTGGCCTCGTAGAGCTGGCCGCCGACCGGGGGTGCGATGGGGGCCGAGCTCGGCACGATCCTGCTCACCGTGTACGCGACTTGAGTGCCGTTCTGATTCGCTGTCGCCTCGCTTCCCGCGACCTGGATGCTGCTCTCTGCCGCCGCCGGCGACGCGGTACCGATGCCGGCCATCACTGCGCCGGCGGCGACGACTCCGGCCAATTTCGTAGTGTCCACGGTGAAAACTCCCTTGTCGTTGTGTTTGGTAGACGGCGTTACCCGAAGATCAAAAATTGAAACTCCGTCTCCGCGCGGCGGGTAGCCGACTACCCCATCGGTCAAGATCACCCCCACCGCGGCGGCCGAGCCGACAGACTGAGCCGATGACAGTCCTGTTCACGGAGTTCCTGGGCGGCCGGGTGTTCGAGGTCGACGCGGACACCCTTGATGCGGGGACGCTGATGGAGTTCGGCGGCGCCACGCTGTCCGGTCCGTCGGGGGCCGCGCGGGACGGCACGGGAGCAGTGGCGATCGCCGAGTTGACCGCGGACAGCGTCGCCGCGGCGGACTTCGGCGGCGGGTGGACCCGCTTCGGCTCGTCCGGCGGCGGGACCGGTGAGTTCCGACGACCGGTGGCGACCGCGTTCAGCGGCGGGCGGATCGTGGTCCTCGACGGCGGCAACTCCCGACTGGTGTTCATCGACGACATCGGCGGCGGGGGCTGGACCACCTACGGGCAACTCGGTGCCCCCACCGTCGCGGATCCGGCGGAAGGGGCGTACGCCGATCCCCGCGGACTGGCGGTCGACACGAGCGACCGCATCTGGGTCACCGACCCCGGCGCCCGCCGGCTCACCCGCATCGACGGCGATCTCGGCGGGTGGACGCAGATCTCGCTGCCGGGCGGCGCCAAACCCACTGTGCCGTATGGCGTCTGCGCCTATCTGGACGGCGTCGCGCTCGTCGACGTCGGCAACCGCCGGCTGCTGATCGTCGACGACGCCGGGACGCGGGCGGTGACACTCGACGGTTCGGCGTGGCCGGCCCCCACCTTCGTCGCGGCGGCCGGTGACAACCTGGTGGTCGCCGATCTGCGGGCCAGCGAGCTGCGGCTACTGCAACCGGCAGGCGACGACTACGACGAGGTGGCACGGCTACGTGGCAGTCCACCCGATGTGGTTGTGCCGCTGTTCGACTCGATAGGAGGGCTCGGATCGTGAGCGACTCGATGCGAATCCTCACCTACAACGTCCAGATGCGTTCGGCGCTGATGGAGATGGGCTTCCCGCCGTCGATACCGCCGGTCTACACCGCGCCGCAGCGCGCCGCGCTCATCGCGAAGGCGATCCTGAACAGCCCGGAGGAGATCGACGTCGTCTGCCTCAACGAGGTCTTCGACGAACCCGCCCGCGACGTGCTCAGCGCAAAATTGCGCGCGAAGTTCCCCTACCAGGTGGCCAAGGCCGACACGTTCCACACCCGCATCGTCAGACCCGGATTCGCCGGCGACCTGCAGGAGGCGGTCTGGGAGATCACCATGGGCCCGCTGGCGGATCTCGCCGGCCTGGCTGCGCTGAAGTTCGAGGACAGCGGCCTGTTCCTGGCGAGCCGCTACCCGTTCGCGACGGTGCCCGCGCCGCCCGATGCCGCCGACCTGCTCGACCCGGCGTTCGCCGGGAAGGTCCCCGTGGTGCGGTTCCTGATGTACGCCGCGGCATCCGACAACGACAAGTTCGCCGCCAAGGGGGTGCTCTACGCGCGGCTGAAGCCGTCCGGCACCGACGAGCGACACGTCTTCATCAGCCACACCCAGGCCGACACCGAGAAGATCGGCGAAAACACCGGCGACCGCCGCAAGCAGATGCGAGACGTGGCGAAGTTCATCGAACGATGCGTCGAGGAATCGCCGCCCTTCAGCCAGGAGGTGTTCTTCCTCGGCGACCTGAACGTCGTGGGCCATCGTGACCATGATGGCGCACCGGCTCCCGGCGAGGCCGGCGACGAGTGGAGGTCCCTGTTCGGCAAGCCCGGTGCGCCGCTGCACGACCAGGTCGTCGATCGGTGGGGACGTGACCAGTGCCCGGGCGGTGGAAGTGGGCGCAACGACCGGGGATTCACCGCCGACGCGGTGTACCCGCCGTACCGGCAGCGGCTGGACTATGTGTTCACCTCGGCGACGAGCCGATTGGCCGTGCAGCACCTGCGCATCGACAGGGAGCTGGCCGACCCACATGGGCTCGTCCCGTACCTCAGCGACCACCATCCGCTGCGCGCAGACTTCCACGAGGCCAATCCGTTCCGGACACCGGCGACCGCGGTCGACGTGCCGAGCCAGGTGGACTACACCGGCAGCGGGACCCTGCAGGAGGGTTCCGTGCAGTGGTTCCGCGTGGACGTGCCGGGCACCTACGACATCAGGCTGGAGGTGCACCGCACCCCGATGGGGTTCGAGATCTACCTCGGCGACGACTTCTCGACACCGCAGCCGCCGTACCGCAACCCGAGCGACCCGGAACTCGGCGAGCGGTTCGTGCTGATGGCGCCGTTCTTCATCAAGGTGTTCCTGCGAAAGCGGCGCAGCGAAGGGAATTTCACACTGCACATGCACCGCCACGAGGGGCGGACGTGGCGCGACGCGATCGTGCTGATACCCGAGAAGGCGCGCACGGAATGGTTTCCGGAGCAGCCCTTCAACATCGATACCGGCGACGCCGACTGGGACGACAGTGAGAGCAAGTGGTTCCTGGTGGAGACGCCGCGCATCGCACTGCCGCGACCGGTCGAACTGTTCGTCGACGTCGAGTACGCGGTCGTGGACGGTGCGTACCCCACCGATGTCCTGCTGACCGTGGGCCGCTGGGACGGCGTCAACGTCCCCGCCGAGTGGCTCTTCGACTCCGGGCCCGACAGCCAGCCGAACGTCGGGTGGGAAGCCAAGGAGAACGAACACTTCTTCGTCCTGGTGCAACGCACGACGGACCCGTCACGCAAGGTCGAGTTCAAGATCGTGTTGCGCACGCCGATCAATCTGCTCCTCACCTCGCCCGCCATCGAGACCACCCTGACCTGCCAGCAGGAGACGTCGGGCTGGGGCGCCGACGACATCGCCCTGCAGGTGCGCGCCGACGGGCAGATGATCGTCGACCTCCCCAACTCGGTCATCGGTGACTTCGAGGACGACGCGGTACGCACCGTCGGCGACAAGTTCTCCGCCCCGCGAACGGTCTATCTCGACGGGGTCGAGGTGTCGGTGATCGAGGAGGACGACATCGACGACAACGACGTCGGCACGGGATTCATCCCACCGGTTGCCGACGCGAGGTCGACCCCCGACTTCACGGTGCTCGACGAAGGTCTCGACGGCCGCATCTCCGGTGTGGCCAGGATCAGGGTCGACGACGGGTGGTACGCCTTCGCCTGCCGGATCGCGCGCTGGCATCCGGAGGCCTGACACTCACAACGGCTGCGCTTCTCGTCCCACGCGAACATCGCCGTGACAGGGTGGCTGACATGACGCCCGGTCCCGATCGCGACGCACTCGATCCGTACGTCCGCGTCCGGGGCTCACGGGTGCACAACCTGCGGTCGGTCGACGTGGCCGCACCACGCGACGCCTTCGTCGCCTTCACCGGCGTGTCTGGTTCCGGCAAGTCCTCGCTGGCGTTCGGCACCATCTACGCCGAGGCGCAGCGCAGGTACTTCGAGTCCGTCGCTCCGTACGCCCGGCGGCTGCTGCTGCCCGCGGGAGCGCCGAAGGTCGACGACATCACCGGCCTCCCTCCGGCGGTGGCGCTTGCGCAGCGGCGGGGTTCGTCGTCTTCGCGTTCGACGGTCGGTACGGTGACGACACTGTCGAACCTGTTGCGCATGTTGTTCTCCCGGGCCGGTACCTATCCCCCCGGGAGCACCCAACGACTCGACTCCGACGCCTTCTCCCCCAACACCGCCGTCGGCGCGTGCCCGGAATGCCACGGCCTCGGCCGCGTCCACCGGGTCACCGAGGAAACGCTGGTGCCCGATCCGTCGCTGAGCATCCGGGAGGGCGCGGTCGCGGCGTGGCCGGGCGCGTGGCAGGGGCAGAATCTGCGCGACATCCTCATCACGCTCGGCTACGACATCGACAGACCCTGGCGCAAACTACCCAAGCGGCAACGCGATTGGATCCTGTTCACCGACGACCAGCCGACCGTCGAGATCGATCCCGGCGAGCACCCCGTGACGGCCGACTACTACTACAACGGCACCTTTTCCAGCGCCGAACGCCACGTCCGCCACACGCTGGCCAATTCGCAGAGCGCCACCATGCGCCGCCGGGTGCTGCAGTACGTCGACAGCGCCGAGTGCCCGGTCTGCCACGGCGCCGGGCTGCGCCCCGAGTCGCTCGCCGTGACCTTCGCGGGTCGCTCCATCGCCGACTACATCGCCATGCCGCTGGCTGACCTCGCCGAGGCGTTGCGGCCCACGGCCGTTCGCACGGATTTCGCACCCGCCTTCGAGTCGACGGAGTCCGGCGAGCTCACCGAGGTGGCCACCATGATCACCGCCGATCTCGTCGCCCGGATCGCGATCCTGGTGGACCTCGGGCTGGGCTACCTGAGCATGGACCGCCGCACACCGACGGTCTCGCCGGGTGAACTGCAGCGTCTCAAGCTCGCCACGGAGTTGCGGTCCGGACTGTTCGGCGTGCTCTACGTTCTCGACGAGCCGTCGGCGGGGTTGCACCCGGCCGACGCCGAACCGCTGCTCGAGGTGCTGGACAGGCTCCGCCGCGCAGGCAATTCGCTCTTCGTCGTCGAGCACGACATGGACGTGGTGCGTCGCGCCGACTGGATCGTCGACGTCGGACCGGGTGCGGGTGAGCACGGCGGCGAGGTGCTCTACAGCGGACCGGTCGCCGGGCTGGCCGATGTCGCCGCGTCGACCACGCGCCGCTACCTGTTCGACGACGCGGCACGCGAGACCGGGAAGCGACGGACGCCGCGAAGCACCCTGGAGCTGCGCGGCATCGACTTCCACAACCTTCACGACCTCGACGTCGACGTGCCGCTCGGCGTGTTCACCGCGGTGACGGGCGTCTCCGGATCGGGCAAGTCCACTCTGGTGTGCAAGGTCCTCGGCGACGTGGTCGCACGTCACCTCGGATCCGGCGGTGCGGCAATGCAATCCGCCGAGGAGATCGACGACGCCGACCAGATGCTCGACATCGACCTCGACGCCAGCATCGGGGTGAGTGCCGACGGCGTCGAGCTCATCGACCGGTTGATCAGCGTCGACCAGCGTCCGATCGGCCGCACGCCGCGGTCCAATCTCGCCACCTACACCGGCATGTTCGACGCCGTGCGGCGCGCGTTCGCCGAGACCGAGGAGGCCAGGCGGCGCGGGTGGTCGGCGGGCCGGTTCTCGTTCAACGTCGCCGAGGGACGCTGCCCCACCTGCCAGGGCGAAGGGTTCGTCGCCGTCGAACTGCTCTTCCTGCCCGGCACCTACGCCACGTGCCCCACCTGCGACGGCGCCCGCTACTCCGACGAGACGCTCGAGGTCACCTACCGCGACCACACCATCGCCGACGTCCTCCAGATGACCGTCGACGAGGCCGGTGACTTCCTGGCCGACCTTCCTGGCGCGGCCCGCAGCCTCGCCACGCTGCGCGATGTCGGGCTGAGCTATCTGCGGCTCGGGCAGCCGGCGACCGAACTGTCCGGCGGCGAGGCCCAGCGCATCAAGCTGGCGTCGGAACTGCAGCGGAGTCGGCGCGGCCACACGCTCTACGTGCTCGACGAACCCACCACGGGCCTGCACCCCGCCGATGTCGAGCGGCTGGAACGCCAGCTGCACCAGCTGGTCGACGCGGGAAACACAGTCGTCGTCGCCGAACACGACATGAACGTCGTCGCGGGCGCCGACTGGGTGATCGACCTCGGTCCTGGCGCAGGTGACGACGGTGGCCGTGTGGTCGCCGCGGGCACCCCGGACGCGGTGGCCGCATCGCGACGGAGCAGGACGGCGCCGTATCTGGCCACCCGACTGTGACGCCAATCCACGCGCGTCACTTCCGTCACTGCCGCCCCACACTCGGTAGCCTGAGCGGATGAGGCTCGCCCCGGCCATCGCAACCGTCCTGGCCATCGGTGCGCTCGTTCCGGGCTGCCAGAGCGCCCCCGAGGCGCCACCGCGGATCAAGCCCATCTCGCCGACCGAGCCGACGTTCCCCACGCCGAGGCCGAGTCGGACCCCGGCCGCGAAGCCGCCGGCGTCCACGCCACCGGCGCCGCCGCCGGCCCAGGAACTGCCCGCCGAGAACGGCTACGTGTTCATCCAGACGAAGTCCGGCAAGACCCGCTGCCAACTCGACACCGGCGAGGTCGGCTGCGAAGCGCCGTTCACCGATGCCCCCGAGGTCGACGGCGCCCCCGCCAACGGTGTCCGCGTCAGCGCGGGCGGCGGCATCGAATGGGTGCTCGGCAATCTCGGCGACATCCCCGCCGTCACGCTCGACTACCGCAGCTACCGCGCCGTCGGCTGGACGATCGAGGCCACCCCTGACGGCACCCGCTTCACCAACGACGGCACCCGGCACGGCATGTTCGTCGCCGTCGAACGGGTCGACACTTTCTGACGTTCTTCATCACACCTGTTTTGCCGCGACGCCTCCGGGCAACTCACCGACGTGCATCCCCTCGAAGCCAGCATCGGTAGAGCCGCATGACCACCGACGACCGGCCACCGCCGCAGGTGTTCGTGCTGTTCGGCGCGACGGGCGACCTCGCCAAGCGCAAACTCTTCCCCGGCCTGTACAAGTTGGCCGCGGCGTCCCGGCTGCCCGCCGACTACGCGGTGATCGGGTCCGGGCGCCATTCGCCCGGCAGCGACGACGAATTCCGTGACACCGTCGGCGACGGCCTGCGCGACACGGTCGACGACATCGACGACGATGTGTTGACGGAGTTGTTGCAGCGCATCAGTTTTCAGACATCGGACGCCGATGACGGCAGCGACCTGGCCGGCGCCGTCCGGCAGGCCCGCGAGAAGCTCGGCGAGGACGCCCGCGTTCTGATCTACCTGTCGGTGCCGCCGACGGCGATGCGGCCGATGATCGGCATGCTCGGCCGCGAGCACCTCACCGATGACGCCCGCATCGTGGTGGAGAAGCCGTTCGGCACCGATCTGGGGTCGTCGCGCGAACTCGACGCGGCGCTCAAGGAGGTCGTCAGCGAGGAGCAGGTGTACCGCATCGACCACTTCCTGGGAAAGGAAGCGGTGCAGAACATCCTGGCGATGCGGTTCGCCAACGGCCTGATCGAGCCGGCCTGGAACCGCGAGCACCTGGAGTCGGTGCAGATCGACGTGCCCGAGGAACTCACCGCCGAGGGACGGGGCAGCTTCTACGAGTCGACGGGCTGCTTCCGGGACATGATCTCGACCCACCTGTGCCAGGTGCTGGGGTTCGTCGCGATGGAGCCGCCGGTGCACCTCGACGCGACGGCACTGCGGAACGAGAAGTCCAAGGTGTTCCAGGCGATGCGGCCGCTCGACCCGGAGCGCGTGGTGTTCGGCCAGTACGAGGGATACCGCGACGAGGACGACGTCGCCGACGACTCCGACGTCGAGACCTACGTCGCCCTGGAGGCCTACGTCGACACCGAACGCTGGCAGGGGATGCCGTTCTACCTGCGCACCGGCAAGGCGATGGGCGGCACCCGCCGCACCGTCACGCTGACCTTCCGCAGCCCGCCGATGGGACGCTTCGGCGACGAGACCTACGGGGCGAACCAGCTGGTGCTGGAACTCAGCGACGACGCCGCCGTCGGCGCGCACCTGATGGCCAAACGACCGGGCCCCGATCTGTCGCTGATGCCGGTGAGCCTGCACATCGACCTCGCCGAAGCCGACCCGGACGGCGACATCCCGCTCGAGGCCTACGAACGGCTGCTGCTCGACGTGATGCGCGGCGACCAGACGCTGTTCACCCGCGCCGACGAGGTGGACCGACTGTGGCAGGTGTGCCAACCGGTACTCGACGCGCGGCCACCGGTTCGCGCCTACGCCAAGGGAAGCTGGGGACCCGACGAGGCGCTGGCCCTGCCGGGTGACTCCGGCTGGCGGCTGCCGGATGAGTGAGGACGTCCTCGCGATCGCGGAGCACGGCCTGATCGGCGACCTGCGCACCTGCGCACTGGTCGGCACCGACGGCACCATCGACTGGTTCTGCGCGCCGCGATTCGATTCGCCGAGTGTGTTCGGGTCGATCATCGACCGGGAGAAGGGCGGCGGGTGGCACCTGCGGCCGACCACCGAGGTGACCCGTACCCAGCAGTTCTACTACCCCGACACCGCCGTCCTGATCACCCGGTTCCTGACCGGCGACGGTGTGGCCGAGGTGCACGACTTCATGCCGGTGCTGGCCCGCGGAGACCTCACGCACCGCCAGCGACTCGTCCGGCGGGTCACCGGCGTGCGCGGCCGGTTGCGCCTCCGGATGGGACTCGACGCCCGGCCGGACTACGCCCGCGAGTCGTGCGGTGCCGAACGCAGCGGCGACGGCGTGCTCATCACCGGTGACGGCGTCCGCCTCGGCCTTGTCGCGTCGACCGACCTGCACATCGACCACGGCGCCGAGAACAGCGTCGTCACCGCCGAATTCGAGATCGGTACCGGCGACACCGCGCAATTCGTACTGGAGTTGCTCGGCGACGACGAGGAGGTCGACGCCGGGTCGATCGAGCAGACCGACGCTCTGTTCGACGCCACCACGTCGTTCTGGCGCGGATGGCTGTCCCAGTCCACCTACACCGGGCGGTGGCGCGAGACCGTGCACCGCTCGGCGATCACCCTCAAACTGCTCACCCACGAGCCGAGCGGGGCCATCGTCGCCGCACCGACCACCAGCCTGCCCGCCCCGATCGGCGGCAACCGCAACTGGGATTACCGCTACGTCTGGATCCGCGATGCCGGGTTCAGCGTGTACGCACTGCTGCGGCTCGGATTCCTGGAGGAGGCAAGGGAATTCATCCGCTGGCTGTCCGAACGGATGGGCAGGCACCACGAGACCGGGGGTGCCGACGACCAGCGCCTCGGACCGCTGCGCGTGCTCTACGACATCGACGGAAACCTGCCCGAGGAAGTCGAGCTCGACCACCTGTCGGGGTACCGCGACTCCTCGCCGGTGCGGGTCGGCAACGCCGCCGCCGGCCAGCTGCAGCTCGACATCTACGGCGAGATCATCGACTCGGTGTACCTGTTCAACAAGCACGGTCCGGGCATCAGCCACGACGGGTGGACCGACGTCTCGGGCATCGTCGACTGGGTCGCCGAGAACTGGGACCAACCCGACGCGGGCATGTGGGAGGTCCGCGACGAATACCGGCCCTACACGGTGTCGCGGCTGATGTGCTGGGTGGCGATCGAACGCGCCATCCGCATCGCCCGCGCGCGGGGGCTGCCGGGCGATCTGGTCGCCTGGTCGAAGGCCAGGGACGACATCTACGAACGCATCATGACGAAGTCGTGGAACGCCGACCTGCAGGCGTTCACCCGCGTCGAGGGCGATGCCACCCTCGACGCAGGGGTTCTCCTGATGCCGATGCTGAAGTTCCTGTCGCCGGCGGACCCGCGCTTCCTGTCGACGCTGGACGCCGTCGAGGAGCACCTCGTCAACGACAGTCTGGTGTTCCGCTACGAACCCGGCGCCGACGGCCTCGACGGCGAGGACGGCACGTTCTCGATCTGCTCGTTCTGGTACGTCGAGGCGCTCACCCGCGCGGGCCGACTGGAGGCCGCGCAGCTGGCGCTGGAGAAGATGTTCACCTACGCCAACCACGTCGGGCTCTACGCTGAACAGGTCAGCGAGACCGGCAACCAGGTCGGCAACTTCCCGCAGGCGTTCACCCATCTGGCCCTGATCAGCGCCGCCATCAACCTCGACCGCGCACTGGACGGAGAATGACACCATGACCGCTGCACGGCGCGAACGCGCCGCCCTCGTCGAGACCATGCGGGCCACCGCGCCCGACGACGCCACCCTCTGCGAGGGCTGGGACACCCGCGACCTCGCCGCACACCTGGTGATCCGGGAGTACCGGCTCGACGCCGCGCCAGGCATCGCGATCCCCTACTTCGCCGGCCGGACCGACAGGATCCAGGAGGAGGTGGCGCAGTCCACCGACTGGGACACACTGCTCGACAAGATCGCGTCGGGTCCGCCGGCCTGGTCGCCGTTCAAGCTGCTCGACCCGGTGGCCAACCTCGCCGAGATGTTCATCCACCACGAGGACGTCCGGCGGGCGCACCCCGGCTGGGAGCCGCGCGACCTCGATGCCGACGCGGTCAGGGGACTGACCCGCACGCTGTCACTGTTCGCGCGCCTGACCCTGGCCAAGGCGCCCACCCGCACCGCGCTGCGCACGCCGGACGGCAAGACGCTGGTGACCGCAGGCAAGGGTGCGGCGGTCACGGTGACGGGCCGGCCGGAGGAGCTGCTGCTGTTCGCGGCGGGACGGGAGGCGCGCGTGGACCTCGACGGCGAGCCGCAGGCGGTGCAGGCGCTGCGCGACGCGCCCAAGGGTCTGTAGGTTCGACCGACGTGGACCTCGCCGACTTCCGTGTCTTCGTCGAACCCCAGCAGGGGGCGACCTACGCCGACCAACTCGCAGTCGCCCGCACCGCCGAACAGCTGGGCTACTCGGCCTTCTTCCGCTCCGACCACTACGTCGCGATGAGCGGCGACGGCCTGCCCGGGCCGACCGACTCGTGGGTGACGCTCGCCGGGATCGCGCGGGAGACGACCTCGATCCGGCTGGGCACGATGGTCACCTCCGCCACCTTCCGCCACCCCGGCCCACTCGCGATCTCCGTCGCGCAGGTCGACGAGATGAGCGGCGGGCGAATCGAACTGGGGCTCGGCGCCGGCTGGTTCGAGGCCGAGCACCGCGCCTACGCCATCCCGTTCCCGCCGCTGGGCGAGCGCTTCGACCGGCTCACCGAGCAGCTCGACGTGATCACCGGACTGTGGGCGACGCCGTCTGGCCAGACGTTCGACTACGCGGGCGAGCACTACACCGTCGCGGATTCGCCTGCTCTGCCCAAGCCGGTGCAGTCGCCGCGGCCGCCGATCATCATCGGGGGCGGCGGACCGAAGCGGACCCCGGCGCTCACCGCCCGGTTCGCCGACGAGTTCAACATCCCGTTCGTGCCGCTGGACACGCTCAAGACCCAGTACGGCCGGGTCGCCGCGGCGCTCGCCGAGGCGGGCAGGCCGGAAGACTCGCTGACCTACTCGGTGGCCTTCGTGCTGTGCGCCGGTCGCGACGATGCGGAGGTCGCCCGGCGGGCGGCCGCGATCGGGCGGGAGGTCGACGAGCTGCGCGGCAATTCACCGACGGCGGGGACGCCCGCGGAGATCGTGGACAAGCTCGGCCCGTTCCTCGATGCCGGTGTGCAGCGGGTGTACCTGCAGGTGCTCGACATGTCCGATCTCGACCATCTCGCGCAGTTCGCGGCCGAGGTCGTCCCGCAGCTGAACTGACCGGACGGCCGGGCATGGATAGGATCGGTGCCCGTGACCGGCGACGACGATGACCGCGACGGGCAGGACCCTGCGGAGCCGCCGTGGCACGAGTCGACCTCCCAGCTGCTGGGGGCGAGTGCCGCCGGCCTGGCCGCCATCGCGCTCGTCGTCTGGGGCGTGACGGCCGTGTCCCGGGACGAACCCGACAACACGCCCGCCGAGTTCGTGGATTCGACGTTCTCGAGCGCGGCCCCCTCCGATTCGACGACCTCGACCACCTCGACGATCACCACCACCCGGTCGATCCAGACCACCGAGATCAACCCCGGTGACCCGGCGCTGACGCCGCCGCCTCCGACGTCGGCACCGGAGTCCTCCAACACCCGGTCCCGCGGACCCCGCACGAGGGAGAGCGAGGACGACGAACCCACCTCGACGCGCCGCCGGCCGCGCCTCAACGAGACCCGCTCCCTGTACCCGGGACCCAACTGAGGGCCTACTATCGATGCCCGTGGCGCGTGATCCGAACAACTACAGCGACGATGATCCGACGCAGTACGGCAGCCAGGCCTATGGCAGTGAGGCCTACGGCAACGAGCCGACGCAGTACGGCGACTACGGCGGTGGTTACGGCGAACCGCCCGGCGGTGGTGCGCCACCGCCGGAGGAACCGCTGCCCTGGTACCGCAAGCCGGCTGCCCTGGTCGGTCTCGGCGCGCTGGTCGCGCTGCTGATCGCGGTGATCATCTGGCTGGTGGTCCAGCTGACGTCCGACGACTCCCCGTCCGGCGAGACCACCACGACGACGACCACGACGACGTCGACCGACGAGACGTCGGCGCCGGTGGGCCCGCCGCCTACGGAGACGGTGACCGAGTCGTCGTCGGCACCGGAGACCACGACGACGGCCCCGACAACCACGACCACCACCACGGCTCCGACCACCACGACCACCACGACGACGCCTCCGACCACCACGTCGGTGGAGACCAGCACGAGCACCAGCACGGTGACGATCACCGTGCCGACGCTGGTCCCGCCGGGCGGCTGATCCGATTTCGCGCCGGCGGTCGAACCGCCGGTTCCGCGGTCAGCGGACTCGTTCGGTCCCTACGGGCGAAAGCGCACTGAGGGCTGTGCACAGCCGCATGAGCACCGTCGTGTGCAGGCGGCCGGCGGGTAGGCGCCTCCCGGTGTGCGTCGCGTCAGCAGGTCACTTCGGCTGACGGGACACACTCGGCCGGCGGCTCTGCTGCGGGCGCCGGCGCCGCTTCAGGCTCGGGTGCCGGCGCGGGCTCAGGCTCGGGCTCAGGTGCGGGCTCAGGTGCCGGCTCGGGCGCAGGCTCGGGTGCGGGTTCAGGTGCCGGCTCGGGCGCGGGCTCGGGCTCGGGCGCGGGTTCTGGTTCCGGCTGTGGCGCGGGCTGCTGGGGCGCCGGGTCCTGCGGTGCGGGCAGCGACGGGAAATCCATCGGGATCTGCGGCCACGCCATCGGCACCTGCGGCAGTGCGGGGGCCGGCGCCGGGGCGGCGGGCGCGGGCGCGGGGCGCGGAACGGCGCGCGGCGCGGGCCGGGGCGCTGCAGGCCGCGGCGCGGCGGGACGCGACGCCCCGGCGGCCACCCGCCGAGCCGCTTCGGGCGATGCGGGCCGCGCGGCAGCGGGCGGACGATCCGCCACCACGGTCCGGGTCACCGGCGCGGGCGCGGGAAGCTGCGCGGCCGCGGGCGTACCGGGCGCCGGAGCCGGTGCGGCAGGAGCGATCGGAGCCGTCGCCGCGGCCGGGGCGGTGCCTGCGCCGCCACTACTCGAGGTGAACACCAGACCGGCGACGGCCAACGCGGCGAAGCATGCGGCCCCGGCGAACAGCACCGCAGGCCGTCGGTACCACGCCGCCGGCTCGGCTTCTGCGGCGTCGTAGCCGGAGTGGTCGAACAGCACGTCGGGTCGCGCCATCCCGGTGTCGAACGATTCCCGGTACATGCCGTGTTCATCGGTGGCGTCGTCGCCCACAGGGGTCGCGGCCGACCAGGCCAGCGGGGCGACGGCCGCGGCGGCGACGGTGGCCAGGCCCGTGGCGGCGGGTGCCACCGCGGCCAGCGCCGTGACGGGTTCCTGCTCCTGAACGCGGCGGGCCACCAGAGCCGCGCCGATCGCGGCGGCCAGCTCGGGCCGGGGCATCGTCGTGACCGGCAACCGCAGTTCCTCGGAAAGCCGTTGCGTGACAAGCGGAATGCGGGCGCCGCCGCCGACCGTGGCGACGGCGGCCAGCGCGGCGGGCGCCACCCGGTTGCGGTGCAGCAGGTCGAACACGGCGGCCAGCAGCTGGTCGACGGGCTCTTGCATCAGCGCCTCGACCTCGGCGCGGGTCAGCCGCAGCGCCGAGTGCGGACCGGTCAATCCCGTCGCGGTGTCGAAGGACAGCCGCTCCTTGGCGAGCCGGCACTCGTCACGCAATGCGGACAGCGACGCGACCGCCGACGTGCCGGACTCCTCGGCGTCGAGGTCGGCGAGCACATGCGTCAGCACTGCCCGGTCGATCGCCTCGCCGCTGAACTCGTCGCAGCGGACGCTGCTGCCGACGGGCGCGAAGCCCGCGCCGGCATCCGCCAGTGTCAGCGTCGTGCCGGTGGCGCCGACGTCGCACAGCAGCACCAGGCCGCGGGCGGGCAGGCCGGGACGCGACTGCAGCGCCGTCAGCGCCGCGACTGCGTCGGACACCACGACGGCGTGCGGCATCCGCGCCCGTACGGCGTCCACCGCGGCGGCAGGCCAGTACGCGGGCAGCGCCAGGCCCGTGACGTCGGCCCGGCCCGCCGAGCGGGCGAGCGCCGTCACCGCCGTCACCGTCAGGTCTTCGCCGCGATGGGTGGAACCGTCGGCGGCGACGATGGGAACGGGGTCGCCGACGCGTTCCACGAAGGCCGACAACACCAGGCCCCGTTCGTCGAGCGCGGGGTTCTCACCCGGCAGGCCCACCTCGGGCGGCCGGTGCCCGAACAGGGTGAGCACCGACCGGCGGACGACGGGGCGGTCGGCGGGCCCGGCCAGCGGCACGGCGACCAGGTTCGTGACGCCGACTGACAATCCCAGCAAGCTGCGCATACCTGTATGTCGCCGCGGGACCGCGATTCGTTATGCGGGTCGGGCGACCGATTTCACCGGCTCAGCGGCCGCGGGCGGCGAACTCCGCGACCATGGCCTCCGCACTGCGCACGGCGGCCCGGCAGGCCCTGGTGGTGAACGGGTCGTTGAGGGGGTGATCGGCGCGGCGGCGCCAGCGCTGGGCGGCGGCGAAGGCGGCCCTCGGTCCGTCGTAGGGGGCGTCGGGCTGCAGGCCCAGCCTGCTGGCGGCGTCGGTGCCCGACCCGCCGATGATGCGCCGCAGCGAGACGATCTCGTCCTCGTTCAACGTGGTTGGCCGCGAACGCAGTTGGCTGAGCAGCCGGAGCTCCTCGAAGGCATGGGTGTCGGCAAGCAGCGGATCGATGTCGGCGACGATGTAGGGCGTCGCGTAGATCGGATGGTGCTCGACGAAGCGTCGCAGTGAGATCAGCGCGGTGTGCGCCTTGAGCAGGTCGGACCGCTGGGCGAACTGCTGGTCGATGACGTCACGCAGGGCGACCAGTCCGCTGCGCTCGAGCAGTTCGTCGGCCAGCGCCACCGAGTCGGTCACACCGGCCCGCAGCACCGCGATCGAGATCCGCACCCCGAACATCCCGAACCGGTCCAGCAACGCCGCGCGGGTGGCGGCGTCCACGGGCAGCGAGGAGTCCTCGCGCACGAAACGGTCCACCGACAGCATCGCCTTGGCCAGCTCGGCCGCGTCGACACCGGCCAGCTTCTCCAGCGCCACGAACTCGCTCTGCCGCAGGGTCCGCGCGGTGAGCGCGAGCAGCCCCGACACCGGCACCACGGCCTGGCAGATGCCCGTCTTGTCCATCTCGGTGGTGAACCGCTTGGCGACGTCCTTCGCCGACATCATCGCGTCGATGCGGCCCGCACCGATCTCGTCGGCCCGGGACGCCACCCCGATGACGCCGAGTGCGCCCGACGAACCGCCGACCAGCTCGCCGATCTGCTTGAGCAGCGCGATGTCGGCGGCGTTGAGGGTGCGCAGCAGGAAGACCACGGCGTCGACCCGCGGCACGCCGTCGTCGGGCACCAGCAGCCGCAACGTGCGCTGCGAGACGTCCCGCGACAGCGACGACGTGCCGGGGGTGTCGATGATCGTGGTGTCGATCAGTTCGGCGGCGGGCCACTCGACGTCGAGGTCCACCACGTCCTCGGGGTCGAGCCGGGCGAAGTCGAATGTCAGGCCCCGGTGGTCCGGCGAGCCCTGCGCGCCGCGCCCGATCGGCACGTTCGATCGGCGGCCGCCGCGGTGGTTCGCGGTCACCTTGGGAGTGGGCCCGTGCCGGAACCAGGTGACGATCCGGGTGGCCTCGGTGGCGTCGGTGGGCGCGATGTCCTCCCCTACCAGCGCATTGACCAGTGTGGACTTGCCCGCCTTCAACGTCCCGGCCAGCGCGATGCGGATCGGCTGGTTGAGTCTGCGGCCGATCCGGTCGAGCTCGTTGTGCACGTCGGGACGGTCGCGGTACGCCGGATCGGCCCGGTAGGCACTGATGGTGCCGCCCAGGATCGCCCGCACCTGATCGCTCGTGCTCATGTCGGCTGTCCAGCTTAGGCACCCGCCGGGCGCGCAGTGCACGCACGCGGTCGACGCGGCGCCCGGGCTAGGAGTTGCTGGGCGCGCCGACCGGCTCGCCGACGGCGCCGAGCTTCTCGCAGTGGTCGATCACCTGGCGCAGGATGTTGCGCTGACGCTCGAGTTCCTTGACGCGGGCGTTGCGCTCGTTCTCCTCGAGCTTGGCGGCGGCGAGGGTGGCCTGCAGCGACTCGTTGAGCGAACGGGTGGTCTGGTTGGCGATGTCGCGGTAGTGGTCGCGCAGCTGGCGCTGGATGCCCTTGAGCCGGTCGCGGGACTCCTTGGACACCACGAACGCGACGTCGTCGACGAATTTGCGCATGTTCGTCTTGGCCTCGTTGCGCACCCGCATCATCCGGTTCTCCATGTCCTCCTTGTAGGCCTTGCGGCCGAGGATGAAGCCGGCGCCCAGCGACAGCGGGTTGAACATCCCGAGCCCGGCGAACGAGGTGAGCATGCCGAACATCAGCACGCCGCCGTAGGAACCGCGCATACCGGTGACGATCTTGTGCCCGGTCTTGATCGGCTTGGCCTCCAGCCGGGCCAGCGACTTGAACTCGCCGAACCCGGCGCCCATGTCGCGGGCGTCGATGGCGGGCATCTGCACCGCGTCCAGTCCGGCCTCCATGAACGTGCGGGCCACCTCGGCGGCCAGCGCCTCGGCCCGCTGATAGGCCCACACGAAGTTGTCGCCGACGGCGGTGGCGACGGAGTTCTCGAGTTCGGCGCCGATCTCGGCCCACTGCAGGGTCGGGTCGCAGGAGTCGATCACCTTCTCGGTGTGCGCCACGATGTTGCGGAACCGGTGCCGCAGGTCGTGGTCGATGTCGCCGGTGAGGTCGGTGATGCCGTCGTTGAGCACCTGCTGCCACAGGGCGGTCTGCTGCAGCGCGTCCTGGGCCTCCTGCTTGCGCCGTTCCAGCTCCTCGGTCAGCCGGCCGCGGGCCTGCGGATCGTTGAACGCCGACAGCTCGGAGTCCACGGCCATCGCCAGATGCTCGGCGGCGGCCCGGATCTCGTCCACGACGTGGTCGCGTACCCGGTCGTTCTCGCGGCTGAGCACCCGGTCGGACAGGAACTTCACGATCGCCGGGAAGTTCGACTCCTCGTTGAGCTCCTTGTCGTTGAGCTGGATGGCGTGACTGCGCAACTGCGCCGACGCGGGGATCATCGGCGTGGAGATGCCCGCGCGACGCAGGTGCACGGAGTTGGCGTCGACGATCTGCCGCCAGTGCGGGTAGAGGTCGGTCTTGGACGCGACGATGACGGCGACGGGGCAGATCTCGACGGCCTGCCGGATGAACGTCATCTCGGGTTCGGTGAACTCCTGGCTGGTGTCGCTGACCATCAGCATCGCGTCGGCGTCGGGCAGCAAGCCCAGCGTCGCGGACAGGTGCGGCTGGCCGTGCCCGCCGACCCCCGGGGTGTCGACGAACGCCAAGCCGCCCTTGAGGAGTGGGCTGGGAGCGGTCACCTCGACGCGCAGCACCTCGCGGCCGCCGGCCTGCGGCGCGCGGCGCAGGTCGTTGCGCAGGTCCGCGGGCGGGATCTCGACCAGGTCGGGCTCCTCGCCGTCCGGATTGGCGACCACCAGGCGGGCGGAGGCCTGTTCGCCGTACGACACCACGGTGGCCAGCACCGTCGACTCGTCGTCGCCCACCCGCGCCACCGGCATGTTGAGCAGCGAGTTGAGCAGCTGGCTCTTGCCCTGCTTGAGCTGACCCGCGATCACCACCCGGATCTGCGGATCGCTGATGCGCCCCTTGGCCCTGGCCAGCCGGTCGACGAGGTCGCCCCGCTCGTAGGTCGCGGCGATCTTGCTGGTGTGGTCGATGAGCTCGACGATCACCTTGACCTTGCGCGGGTCGTTCGGTTGCGTCATGGGGCCCTTCTCCCTCGGTCGATCTCACGGTAGACGCGCGAACTGGCGGGGACCGTTGCGGTCCCCGCCAGCTGCGTCACGCGGTCATGTCGATCAGAACGCGTCCAGATCGTTGTTCGAGGCGACGTCGTTGTTCGAGGCGATGTCGGTGTTGGTCTCGAACTCGGTGGTGTTGCCCGAGCCGATCGCGGTGTCGTTGCCCGAGCCGATGTTCGACTCGTAGGTCGACGAGTTGTCCTCGATCGAGCTCTCCGTGGACGTGGTGACCTCGGTCTGCACCGACGTGTTGGTCGAGTTGTCCTCGGTGTTGTCGCTACCGAAGTCGCCACCGACCTCGGTGTTGCCGGTGTTGGTGCTCGTGTCGGTGATGATGATCGAGCCCGCCGAGCCGCCGTCGCCGCCGGCCGCGTTGCCGTTGCCGACCCCGACGCCGAGCAGTGTGTCGCCGCCACCGACGGCACCGCCGCCGCTGCCGCCGCTCATGTCGACGTCGTTGATCACCGGCGCGTCGTTGTCGGTGATCAGGTCGCCGCCCGCGGTCTGCGAGTTGTCCTCGACCTCGTTGTCCTTGCCGACGACGACGTTCGAGCCGGACCCGGCGAGGATGTCGCCGTTGCTGGTGGTGTTGCCGTCGCCGAGCACCGCGCCGTCACCGCTGACGATGTCGCCGTCGTTGTCGCCGCCGACCACGACGCCGCCGTTGGTGGCGGTGTTGCTGGTCTTGTCACCGAGGGTGATGTCACCGAAGCCCAGGTTGAACGCGCCGTTCTGGGCGTTGGCGCCGGCGTTCTGATCCGGGCTGGCGATCGGCACGTTGTTGCCGCTCAGCAGGTCGGTGTCATTGCGGCTGGCGAACTCCGTGGTCGGCGCGAACGAGGTCTGCGGCGAGAACGGCGAGGCGATGTTGCTGGCCAGCTGGTGGTGATCGGCGACCGCGCGCTGCAGGCCGACGATCGGGTCGCCGCCGCCGAGGGCGTAGCCGGCGGGAGCGGCGGTGGCCGCGACCGAGGCCAGCTGCTGGGCCGTCACGTTCGGCAGACCGGCGTCGCGCAGTGCGCTGTCGGGGTCGGCGACGAAGCGGGCCGCCTCGACCGGGCTGCGGAAGAGGTCGAGGATGAAGTCGATGAGGTTCATGGAACTTCCTTTCTGTCTTTCCCGGCGTGTCCTCGCGGACTCTGGGAGGTGGTTGCCCGCCGGGCGTTCCGGCGTTCTGGCGACAACGTTATGGATTCCGGGACCACCGGGGAACGGGGTCGCCTCCCATCCCCCAAAGCCTCCGTACTGGGTTCCCCGCATCAGCCCCGTTAGGGGATTAGGGGATACCCGGGGGTGAACGGCGCAGCCAGTCGGCTACGACATGTTTTCGCTGCTCAAACGACTTCACCCGCACGGACAGACGTCCGTGCGGGTGAAGGGGAGATATCGGGCGGGTCAGTCGAAGAGGTCGAATCCCTGGCCGTCGGCGCCGGGCAGCTGGTCCTCGGCGGGGGCCTGCCCCCAATCGGCGGCGAAGTCGGCGGCGGTGCCGGCAGGCACATCGGCGAAGGCGGTGTCGAACTGCGCGGCCGGGTCGGCGATCGTGCCGTCGAGGTCGTCCAGCCCGGCATCCGTCAGCTGACCGGCCGAGTCGTCGGCGACGTCGGTGATCACGGTCCCGGTGTCGTGGATTGCGGGGCCTGCGCCCGGATCGCCGAAGGCGTCGAACGCCGCGGTGGCCGCGCCACTCGCCCAGACGTTGCCCGCCGTTTCGGCGCCCAAGGCATCGAAGCTGCTGGTCGGACCGGTCATCGACAGCGATTCGGACACCACCGGGATGAGGTTGTCGACGTCGACGCTCGTCACGTCGGTCAGGTTCGCGTCGGCGATGGCACCGGCCGGGTCGGCGGTGTAGCGTGCCGCGGCGTCGGGGTCTCGCACCAGCGACATGACGAAGTCGAGAAGCGAGTTGGCCATGACTGCCCGTCCCCCTTGATGATGTCGGTGTCCTTCGGCGGTTCGCCGATGTCCCACGATGCTATCGGCGCAGGTGCGCCCCGGGATCGGTGCCGAACCCAGCCTCGCGGCGCGGCCGTTAGGGGACGGCGCGTTAGGGGATTCGCGCCACTAGGGGGATGTTCCGCGACTTCGGGGGCCGAGCCGCTAAGGTGAACACCGGCCGAGACAGCAGGAGTGACAGTAGATGACCGACTCGCTGGGGTTGTCGATCGGAATGACCAATCTCGTCGCGGCCCGCTTCGGCCGCGATCCGGTCATGCGCCGGTCGATTCTCACCGTTTTCGACGACCGCCCGCCCGAGGTCGGGCTGGCCGCCGAGAACCCGCCTCGCACCTCCCCCGGGATGGTGCTCAGCGGGTTCGTCGACCGCGTCGGCGATCCCGTGCCGCTGGTGGCGGCCGACGGTTCGGCTCACCGCGGCGAACAGGTGCTGGCCGAGGCGCTTGACTCGATGGCGCGCACCGCGGGCGGCGGCGCCCCGGTCGCGATCGCGGTCCCCGCGCACTGGGGTCCCGCGACCGTCGGCGCGCTGCGCGGGGCGCTGCGCAACCATCCGGGTCTCGCCTCCGACGGCTCCCCGGCCGCACTCATCCCCGACTCGGTGGCCGCACTGGCCGCGCTGCAGGCCGCACCCGGACTGCCCGACACGGGTGTCGTCGTGCTCTGCGACTTCGGCGGCAGTGGCACCAACATCACGCTCGCCGACGCGTCGGCCAACCTCGACGCCGTCGGCCAGACCGTCCGTCACACCGACTTCTCCGGCGACGGCGTGGATCAGCTGCTGCTCAACCACGTCATCTCCGGTCTGGCCGACGCCAACGACGCCGACCCGGCAGGCACCGCGGCGGTCAGTTCGCTGGCCCGTCTGCGCGATGCGTGCCGGCAGGCCAAGGAGCGGCTGTCCGCGGAGACCGCGACGGTGGTGCCCGCCGAGCTGCCGGGTGTGCGTACGGACTTCCGGGTGACGCGTGCCGAACTCGAGCAACTCATCGCCGGACCGCTGGCCGGTGTGCTGGCGGCTGTCGAGGACACGTTGCGGCGCAACAACATTGCGCCCGCAGACGTCTCGGCGGTGGCGACTGTCGGCGGCGGCGCCCACATCCCGCTGGTCACCCAGCAGCTGTCGGAGCGACTGCGCGCACCCGTCGTCACCACCCCGCAGTCACAGCTCAACATCGCGGCGGGCGCGGCGCTGGTGGCCGGCCGCGGGCTCAGCGCCGACGCACCCACCGGGATGGCGCCCATCCCCGCCGACGCGCCGACCGGACTGGCCCCTGCCGCAGATGCGCCGACGGGTATGGCGCCGGCGGCATGGGCCGCGGGCGCGGCGGGACTGGCGGCGGCCGAGTCCGCATCTGACGGAGCGTCGTCGGCCACCTTCCGCGCCTTGGCCTGGTCCCAGGACGACGCACCGACCGAGGAGCCGGTGCCCTACGCGGGCGAGGACTACACCGTCGACGCCGGCACCGGCGCCGCACGACCTCCGATCGCCTTCGCCCCCGGCGGCGAGCAGGAGCAGTATCCGCCCGAACCCGAACCGCTGCCCTGGTACAAGCGGCCGCCGATCCTGTTCGGCGCCGCCGCGGTGGCCGCGCTCGCGGCGATCGGTGGCCTCGCGGTGACGCTGACCAGCAGCACCGGCGATTCCGGCCCCGTCACCGAGACCAGCACCACCTATTCGATGGAGCCATCGCCGGCTCCGCTGCCGCCGCCGGTCACCACCGTCACCGTCGGGCCCGACGGCCGTGCCACCACGACGGTGAGCCAGCCACCGCCTCCGCCACCACCGAGCAGCACCACCACCACGTCGCCGACGAGCACCACGTCGCCGACCACCACCACGACGACCGCGACCACGACGACCACCACGCGGACGACGACCACGACGACGCCACCCACCACGACCCCGCCGACGACGACGCAGCCGCCGCCCACCACCTCCGTAGTGCCCGATCCTCCGGACCCGCCCGATCCGCCGGATCCGCCGACCACGGTGATCGTGCCGGGCGACGGCGCCTGACCCGCCGATGCCCAACCCGGCGCCGGACCGCCTGACCGACGTTCCGCCGGCCGCGGGCGCGTTCGTCACCGCGCTGCTCGCCGCCCCGACCGCGCCGGTGAAGGTGCTGGTCTCCGGCGGCATCGGCACCGGGAAGAGTGCTGTCCTCGCCGCGGTGCGGGCCGCGCTGCGCGACGCGGGCCGCACGGTGCTCACCCGCCCGCCCCGTCCTGAGGACCCGGCCGACGCGGCGCTCGTCGTCGACGACGCGCACCTGCTCGGCGACGCCGAACTCGACCTGATCGCCGACCGGGCGGCCGATCCCGCCTCGACGGTGGTGGTGTCGGCGGAGGCACGCCTGCGGCATGCCGCGCTGCAGTCGCTGAGCACCGCGCTCGCCCGGGAGAACCCGGTGGTCGCGCTCGGCCCGCTCGGTCCGGCCGACGTGCACCGCGCCGCGGCCGCCGCGCTGGGCGTGGCGCCGCAGGCGCAGCTGGTGCGGGCGCTGTCCGCCGCCACCGGCGGAGTGCCGTTCCTGCTGCGCGCCGCGTTGGCCGCCGACGGGCTGAGCGCCGCGGCCACCGCTCCCGCTGCGATCCGCAGGGCCGGTGCGGTCGCGCTGACCGAGCGCCTGCGCCGGGTCGACGGACCGGTCCTCGACACCCTGCTGGTGTCGTCGCTGAGTGCGGACCTCGGGCCCGACGACGTGGCGGCGGCGCTGCGGGTGAGCCAGGCCGTCGCGCTCGACCTCGTCGACGGCGCGCGCGCCAGCGGCCTGATCGACCCGTCGCACCACCCGGCCTTCCTGCGTTCGGTGCACCACGGCGCCGCGCAGATCGCGGGCGCGGCGCGGCATCACGAGATCGAGATCTCCCTGCTCGGCACCCAGATCGAGATGTCAACGCTGACAGCCGATCTCGCGCTTCAGCTGGCCGAACACGGGCTGCGGGACGAGCGGCTGGCCGCCGCGCTCACCGAACTCGCGGGCCGGGTCCGTGGCCAACCGGCCCGCGCCGCGCGGCTCTACCGGGCGGCCGCCGACGCCGGCGCCACCGCGCTCGACGCCCGCCTGGCCGACGCCCTGGCGCTCACCGGCGACTGCTCCACTGCGAGCCGCCTCGCCGACGAGCTGCTGGCCTCTGACGACCCGGCCGAACGGGCCGCCGCGGTGCGTGTCGCGGCCAGCATCGCGGTGCACGACGGCGGCGCCGCGCAGGCCGCCGACCTGTTCCGCTGGCTGGGCCCCTACCCCGACGCGGTCGTCAGTGCGGCGGGCGCCGTCGTCGCGGTGGCCGCGGGTGACCCGGTCACGGCGCGCACGGTGCTCACCGCCGACAGCGTCGGGCCACCGACGTCGACGGCGCGGGCGGCGCGCAGCCTGGCCGAAGGTCTGATGCAGTCGCTGGACCAGCCGTATCCCGTTGCGGTCGCACGGCTGAGCCAGGCGATCACCGCCGAGCGCGGTTCACCCGTAGTCGCGCCCGACACCCCGGCTGCGCTGGTCACCCTGGCGGCGATGCACGGCGGTGACCCCGTGCGGGCGCGAAGTGTGATCGGCCGCGCGGTCCGGGAAACCGACGGCGCCGACGGTGAGATCTTCGTCACCCACCGACACCGCCTGCTGGCGGGCTGGGTGCGGATGCAGGACGGCCAGCTCGGCGCGGCGGCGGCCGGCGTGGCGGGCACGGCGAACGCCACCCTGCACCGGCGCGACGCGCTGTGGTCGGCGGCGCTGCAGACGGCGATCGCCCGGCGCAGCGGCGACAGCGGCGCCATGCAGAAGCACTGGTACGCCGCGATGGAGGTGCTCGCCGAGTACTCGGTGGACCTGTTCACCCTGCTTCCGCTGGGTGAGCTGTGGGTGGCGGCCGCCCGGATGCGTCAGGTGGACCGGCTGGCGCATCCGCTCGCGGAGGCTTTCGGGCTGCTCGAGTCGCTCGGCAATCCGGTGTTGTGGTCGACGCCGCTGCACTGGTCCGGAGTGCATGCGGGGATCCTGGCCAATGCTCCCGATGCGGTGGCCCCACACGGCCAGGCCCTCACCGCGGCGGCCGGGAGCAGTGCCTTCGCGAAGTCGCTGGCCACTGCGGGTCGCACCTGGCTGCGGGTGCTGGCCAACCATGTCGACGTCACCGAGGTGACGGCGGCGGCGCGGTCGCTGTCGCAGTTCGGTCTGACCTGGGATGCCACCAGGCTGGCCGGGCAGGCGGCGCTGCAGACACCCGACGGCCGGGTTTCTCAGGCCATGCTGCAGCTGGCCCGGGACCTGAAGCAGTCCGTCGGAAGCGACGATGTCGAGATCCACGCCACCGACCTGCCTCAACCTCTGCGGACACCGTCGTCGACCCCGGCGTCGGCGCCCGCCTCCTCGCGGCTCTCGGACCGCGAGCGGGAGGTCGCCGAACTCCTGCTGCTCGGCATGCCCTACCGCGACATCGGCGCGCAGCTGTTCATCTCGGCGAAGACCGTCGAGCATCACGTCGCCCGGATCCGTCGCCGCCTCGGCGCCGAGTCGCGCTCGGAGATGCTCTCGATGTTGCGGGCGATGCTGGCGCCGCAGGGGTAACCGACCGACTAGTTAGGTCAACCTTCGTGGCGGCGCCCAGGGCCGGGGTGTCACTATGAGCAGGCACATAGCCTAAGTTACTGACGAGTAACATCGTCTAAGTTACCGTTGAGTAACTTACCTAGCCGGGGAGGCGCGCGTGGACACGCAGATGCTGATCAGAATCATCGCCGGGGTTCTGATGATCGCCGTGGTCGGCGCGCTCGCGGTGAAGCGGTTCCTCTGGCTCACGAAACTGATCCGTTCCGGTCAGCCGACGAGCGAGGCGAACAACCGCAAGGACAACCTCAAGAAGCGCATCACCACGCAGTTCGAAGAGGTCTTCGGGCAGACCCGGCTGCTCAAGTGGTCGATCCCCGGCATCGCGCACTTCTTCACGATGTGGGGCTTCTTCATCCTGGGTTCGGTCTACGTCGAGGCGTTCGGCCTGCTCGTCGACCACGACTTCCACATCCCGTTCGTCGGCCGCTGGGATGCGCTGGGCTTCCTGCAGGACTTCTTCGCCGTCATGGTGCTGGCCGGCATCGCGACCTTCGCCGTGATCCGGATCGTCCGCGAACCCAAGAAGCACGGCCGCGACTCGCGCTTCTACGGCTCGCACACCGGTGGCGCCTGGCTGATCCTGTTCATGATCTTCAACGTCATCTGGACCTACGCCCTGGTCCGCGGCGCGGCGGCCGTCGTCGGCAACCTGCCCTACGGCAACGGCGCGTTCTTCTCTCAGGCCATGGGCTGGATCATGCGCCCGCTCGGCGTCACTGCCAACGAGTGGATCGAGACGATCGCGCTGCTCGGGCACATCGCCGTGATGCTGGTGTTCCTGCTGATCGTGCTGCACTCCAAGCACCTGCACATCGGCCTGGCGCCGATCAACGTCACGTTCAAGCGGATGCCCGACGGCCTGGGCCCGCTGCTGCCGGTGGAGTCCAAGGGTGAGCCGGTCGACTTCGAGGATCCCGCCGAGGACGCCGTGCTCGGCCGCGGCAAGATCGAGGACTTCACCTGGAAGGGTTTCCTCGACTTCACCACCTGCACCGAGTGCGGCCGCTGCCAGTCGCAGTGCCCGGCCTGGAACACCGGTAAGCCGTTGTCGCCCAAGCTCGTGATCATGAACCTGCGCGACCACATGTTCGCCAAGGCGCCGTACTTCCTCGACGGCAAGGAGAGCCCGCTCGAGAACACCCCGGAGGGCGGCCTCGGCGAAGAGGCGCGCGGCGAGAAGCACAGCGAGGAACACTCCCACGAGCACGTTCCCGAATCCGGCTTCGAGCGCATCCCCGCCGACAGCCCGCTGCAGGCCACCCGTCCCCTGGTCGGCACCCTGGAGCAGGGCGGCGTCATCGACCCCGACGTGCTGTGGTCATGCACCACGTGCGGCGCGTGCGTCGAGCAGTGCCCGGTCGACATCGAGCACATCGACCACATCGTCGACATGCGCCGCTACCAGGTGATGATGGAGTCGGAGTTCCCCGGTGAGCTCGGCGTGCTGTTCAAGAACCTGGAGAACAAGGGCAACCCCTGGGGACAGAACTCCAAGGACCGCACCAACTGGATCGACGAGGTCGACTTCGACGTGCCGGTGTTCGGCAAGGACGTCGAGACCTTCGAGGGCTTCGAGTACCTGTTCTGGGTCGGCTGCGCCGGCGCCTACGAGGACCGGGCGAAGAAGACCACCAAGGCCGTCGCCGAACTGCTCGCCACCGCGGGCGTGAAGTTCCTCGTCCTGGGCGAGGGCGAGACCTGCAACGGCGACTCGGCCCGTCGCTCGGGTAACGAGTTCCTCTTCCAGCAGCTCGCCGCGCAGAACGTCGAGACGCTCAACGGCCTGTTCGAGGGCGTCGAGCGGGTGGACCGCAAGGTCGTCGTCACTTGCCCGCACTGCTTCAACACCCTGGGCCGTGAGTATCCCCAGGTCGGCGGCACGTACACCGTGCTGCACCACACGCAGCTGCTCAACCGGCTGGTGCGCGACAAGAAGCTGGTGCCGGTCACGGGTGTCGACGGCAGCCCGAGCGGCCAGGACATCACGTATCACGACCCGTGCTACCTCGGCAGGCACAACAAGGAGTACAGCGCCCCGCGTGAGCTGATCGGGGCTTCGGGAGCCAAGCTCACCGAGATGCCCCGCCATGCCGACCGCGGCCTGTGCTGCGGCGCCGGCGGCGCACGCATGTGGATGGAAGAACACATCGGCAAGCGGGTGAACACCGAGCGCACCGAGGAGGCCATCGACACCGGCGCGTCGGCGATCGCCACCGGCTGCCCGTTCTGCCGCGTGATGATCACCGACGGTGTCGACGACGTCGCCTCCGCCCGGGACATCGAGAAGGTCGAGGTGCTCGACGTCGCGCAGCTGCTGCTGGGCTCGATCGACAAGAGCTCGGTCACGCTGCCCGAGAAGGGCACCGCTGCCAAGCAGGCCGAGGAGCGCGCCGAGGTCGCCGCGAAGACCGTCTCCGCGGCGCCTGCCGTCGAGGAGGAAGCCGAAGAGGCCGGCGCACCGGCCGAGGCGGACGACGCCGCCGAGGTCAAGCCGGTGACAGGCCTCGGCCTGGCCGGTGCCGCCAAGCGGCCCGGAGCCAAGAAGACCGCCGCCGCACCCGCGGAGGCCAAGACCGAGACGAAGCCTGCGCCCGCACCGGCCAAGGGCCTCGGCCTGGCCGGCGGCGCCAAGCGACCGGGCGCCAAGAAGACCGCCGCCGCACCCGCAGAGGCCAAGGCCGACGCACCCGCCGCCGACAAGCCGGCCGCCGCACCGGTCAAGGGCCTCGGCCTGGCCGGCGGCGCCAAGCGACCCGGCGCCAAGAAGACCGCCGCCGCACCCGCAGAGGCCAAGGCCGAGCCGATTGCCGCAGAGGCCAAGGCCGAGGCGGAGGCGCCTGCCACGCCGGAGCCCGAGGTCAAGGGTCTCGGCCTCGCCGCGGGCGCACGCCGCCCGGGCGCGAAGAAGGCGCCCGCGAAGAAGGTGTCGCCGAACGAGGGTGAGGCCACGGTCGTGCAGCCCGCCAACGTCGACCCCGATCAGGTGGAGGCCGGGACGGAACCGGACGACACCGCCGACTCGGATCGCGGCCTCGAGGAGCACGAAGCCCGTCCGGAGCCCGAGGTCAAGGGACTCGGCATCGCCGCAGGCGCCCGCCGGCCGGGGGCGAAGAAGGCGCCGGCCAAGAAGGCCGCGCCCAGCACGCCCGCGCCTGAGGCGACGCCGGAACCGACGCCGGAGACCAACGGCGAGGCCCATGCCGACCCGGCGCCTGCCGAGCCGTCGTCGAACGGATCGGACGCGAACGGATCCGACGGCGGCGAGGCCCGCGTCGTGGGCGACGAGGCCCCGGTGAAGGGTCTCGGCATCGCCAAGGGCGCCCGCCGCCCGGGCAAGCGGTAGCCGCAGCGGCGTTTCTGTGCGATTTGTGGAGTCGTAACCGCGCTCACCGCGGCTACGACTCCACAAATCACGGCGCCGCCGCCACAGCCGAAATTTCTAATTCACTGGACGCCGGTGCGACCATGGGAGACGTGACCAGCCAACAGGTGCCCGCGGAGAAGATGTGGCACACCAGCCACACGCCGCGGCCGCGGACGTTCAACCAGTCCTCGAAGCTGCAGGACGTGCTCTACGAGATCCGCGGCCCGGTACACGAGCACGCCTCCCGGCTGGAGGCCGAGGGCCACCGCATCCTCAAGCTGAACATCGGCAACCCCGCGCCGTTCGGCTTCGAGGCGCCCGACGTCATCATGCGCGACATCATCCAGGCCCTGCCGTACGCGCAGGGCTACTCGGACTCCAAGGGCATCATGCCCGCGCGCCGCGCGGTGTTCACCCGCTACGAACTTGTCGACGGCTTCCCGCGCTTCGACGTCGACGACGTCTACCTCGGCAACGGCGTCTCCGAGCTGATCACGATGACGCTGCAGGCCCTGCTCGACAACGGCGACCAGGTGCTGATCCCCGCTCCGGACTATCCGCTGTGGACGGCGTCGACGTCGCTGGCCGGCGGCACCCCCGTGCACTACATCTGCGACGAGACCCAGGGCTGGCAGCCCGACATCGCCGACCTGGAGTCCAAGATCACCGACCGCACCAAGGCGCTGGTGGTGATCAACCCGAACAACCCGACGGGTGCGGTGTACCGCCGGGAGGTCCTCGAGCAGATGGCCGAACTGGCCCGCAAGCACCAACTGCTGCTGCTGGCCGACGAGATCTACGACAAGATCCTCTACGACGACGCCGAGCACATCGCGATGGCCTCGGTGGCGCCGGACGTGCTGACGCTGACGTTCAACGGGTTGTCGAAGGCCTACCGCGTCGCCGGTTACCGGGCGGGCTGGCTGGTGATCACCGGCCCGAAGGAGCACGCGGGCAGCTTCATCGAGGGCATCAGCCTGCTGGCCAACATGCGCCTGTGCCCGAACGTGCCCGCGCAGCACGCCATCCAGGTCGCCCTCGGTGGCCATCAGAGCATCGACGACCTGGTGCTGCCGGGTGGCCGGCTGCTCGAGCAGCGAGATGTGGCGTGGGAGAAGCTCAACGAGATCCCCGGAGTGTCGTGTGTGAAGCCGCAGGGCGCGTTGTACGCGTTCCCGCGCCTGGACCCCGAGGTGTACGACATCGTCGACGACGAGCAGTTGGTGCTCGACCTGCTGCTGCAGGAGAAGATCCTCGTCACCCAGGGCACCGGGTTCAACTGGCCTGCCCCGGACCACCTGCGCATCGTCACGCTGCCGTGGGCGCGTGACCTGTCCAACGCGATCGAACGGCTCGGCAACTTCCTGGTGAGCTACCGGCAGTGAGCCGCCAGTGTCGCCCTCTACCCTGACCGGGTGACGCACTCCCATGCCCACTCCCATTCCCTGAGCGGCCCAGCGCCACTGGGCCCGCTGGCCGCGAAGATCGTCGTCGGCCTACTGATCGCGATCGGCATCGCGGTGCTCGCGAGTGCGGCACTGCTGTGGCCCGGCCAGCAGAAGGTCGACATCCCGCTGCCGTTCCAGAACGCCCAGGGCGGTGCGGTGACCACCGAGGGCGGCCACGTGGTGTCCACCAGCCTCGGCACCTGCGGCAGCCCGTCGGCAGGTGCAGTGCTGACCGCCGACCCGGTGCCCGCGCAGGGCGAGGGCGCCGAATGCGTGCAGACCCTCATCGCCATCGACTCGGGGCCGAACAAGGGCGCGAACACGCTGGTGGAGTTCGGCGGCGGACCGGGCCAGCCGAATCTGATGGCCGGGGACGACATCCGGATCATCCGCCAGGTCGATCAGGGTGGCACCACGAGCTACTCGTTCTACGACTACGAGCGGGCGTGGCCGCTGTTCGGCATGGCGGCGGTGTTCGCCGTCGTCGTGGTCGCGGTCGCGCGGTGGCGCGGATTGCGGGCGCTGATCGGCATCGTGGTGGCCTTCGGGGTGCTGGTGGTGTTCCTGCTGCCGGCCCTGCGTGACGGCGCGTCGGCCGTGCCTGTCTCTCTCGTGGCGTCCGCGGTGATCCTGTACGCGGTCATCTACCTGGCACACGGGGTCAGCCTGCGCACCAGTGCGGCACTGCTCGGCACCCTGACCGCACTCCTGCTTGCAGCGTTGTTGTCTTGGCTGGCAATCGAACTCGCGCACCTGACCGGACTGTCGGAGGATCAGAACAACGAGGTCGCCGCCTATCTGGGCAACGTGTCGATCACCGGCCTGCTGCTCGCCGGCTTCATCATCGGCTCGCTCGGCGTCCTCAACGACGTGACGGTGACGCAGGCCTCCACGGTGTTCGAGCTCGCCGAGCTCGAGGGCGCCACCAGGCGCACTATCTTCGTCGGCGCCATGCGGGTCGGTCGTGACCACATCGCCAGCACCGTCTACACCCTGGTGCTGGCCTACGCAGGCAGCGCGCTGCCGTTGCTGTTGCTCTTCAGCGTCGCCAACCGCGCGCTGGGCGACGTGCTGACCAGTGAGAGCGTGGCCATCGAGATCGCCAGGTCCGCGGTCGGCGGTATCGCGCTCGCCCTCTCGGTGCCGCTCACCACCGGGATCGCGGCGGTGCTGGCGACGCCTACCGCTCCAGCAGCTCCAGCAGGTAGGCGCCGTAGCCGGACTTGAGCAGTTCCTGGGCACGGGCGGCGAGCTGGTCGTCGTCGATCAGGCCGAGGCGCCAGGCGATCTCCTCCGGCACACTGATCTTCAGACCCTGGCGACGCTCGATGGTGCGGACGAAATCGCCGGCGTCCAGCAGCGAGTCGAACGTGCCGGTGTCCAGCCACGCCGTGCCTCGCGCGAGCACCTCGACCGACAGCCGGCCCTGCTCCAGGTAGGTCTGGCTGACCTCGGTGATCTCGTACTCACCGCGGGCCGAGGGCTTCAGCGACCGGGCGATGTCCACCACGTCGTTGTCGTAAAAGTACAGCCCGGGCACGGCGTAGTGCGACTTCGGGGTGACGGGCTTCTCCTCGAGCGACAGCGCGACACCGTTGTCGTCGAACTCCACCACGCCGTAGTCCGACGGGTTGGCCACCCAGTAGGCGAAGATCGCTCCGCCCTTCACCCCGCCGAACCGGCTGAGATTGGTGCCGAGACCGGGACCGTAGAAGATGTTGTCGCCCAACACGAGTGCCACCGAGTCGGTGCCGATGTGCGACGCGCCGATCACGAACGCCTGGGCGAGTCCGTCGGGGCGGTCCTGCACGGCGTAGGTGAGGTCGATCCCGAACGCCGAGCCGTCGCCGAGCAGGCGGTGAAAGGCCGGCGCGTCGGCGGCCGTGGTGATCACCAGGATGTCCCTGATGCCCGCCATCATCAGCGTCGAGAGCGGGTAGTAGATCATCGGCTTGTCGTACACGGGCATGAGCTGCTTGCTCGCGCCCAGCGTGATCGGATGCAGTCTGGTGCCCGATCCACCGGCCAGGATGATGCCCTTCACACGAAGCCTCCTAGCCGCTCAGATCCTCTTCGGTGAGCTCGGTGGCGGCCAGCGCCGATGCCAGGTCGTCGTGCCGGAACACCGACGTGACCTTGTCGTGCACCACCCGGAACGCCGACGCGGCAGCCCTGCTCCCGTCGGGCGTCGCGATCCGCTGCTCGACGACGACCACGCCGTCGCGCACGTAGAGCTTCCCGGGTTCGGCGGTGACGCCCGCTGATCGTGCCCACTCGAGCAGGGCCGCGTGCCCCTGGCCCGCACCGTTGGCGTCGCCCACCTCGATGTCGTCGCTGGACAGCGCGACCAGTGTGTCGAAGTCCTGCTCGTTGAGCGCGTCGTGCCATGCCAGCACGGTCGCGATCTCGGAAGTGCTCATGCTCGCACGGTAGCCTACGGCGCGACGCCGATGAGCTCATCGACCCGGGATCGCACTGCCCGAGCCGTTTCGGCTCAGAACTGCGTGCGCTGCAACCAGGTGTCCCAGACCGCGGCGTCTCCGAACACCTCGAGGCCGAGCTCGGCGGCCGTGCGGCGCCGGGTGATGGCCAGCAGCAGGTCCCGGGCCGGACCACGCAGGGCCACATCGCCTTTGCCGTGGTCGTGCGTCCACGAGACGCCTTCATGGTCGTGCACGACGGTCCACTCGCCGGTGACGCCCAGGCCGTTGTCGGTGGCGTGCAGGTGCATCGTCTGTCCGCGGTCCAGCGCACCGGCGATCAATGTCGGGTTGGTCATCAGCTCCACCCATTCGCTGATCGCGTCCGCGGCGAGGTCGGCGGGCACCTCGAAGACACCGCCGACGGCCAGTGCCGCATCGGCCCGGTGCACGAGCACCTCGTGCAGGCGGCGCCGGATCCACCAGCCGGCCGGCCGCGGTCCGGCGAAGGTCCACACCCTGGCACTGCCCACCCGCTCCACCGCGTCGACGATCAGCTGCGCGCCGGCGTTGAGCCAGTCGAGTGCCGCGGCGGGTTCGGCCGGCGGCTTGCCGTCGCGCACCTCGCGCGGGTCGAGGGCCTCGCTGCGCCGGTCGGCGATGATCTGTGCGGCCCAACGGTTTCCGCGGCCGACGTGCCGGAAAAGATGCGTCAGGGTCCAGTCGGGACAGGTGGGCACCGGCGCGTCGGGCTCGCCGGTGGCGATCACTGCGCCGAAGGCATCGGTCTGTTCGAGCAGTGCGGCACGGAAATCCACGTCACGAACCTAGCGCCGCGCGCGCCGTACCGAGCGTGATCGGCAGACTCGACCACCCCCGCAGCACCCGGGTGTCGCGGCGGCTGCCGGAGCCGGCCAGCCGCGCGTCGGGGAATCGCTCGAAGAACGACCGCAGGCCGACCTCCCCCTCCACCCGGGCCAGGGCGGCGCCGAGGCAGAAGTGCCTGCCACCGGAGAACGACAGGTGCCTGCCCGCGTTGTCGCGCTCGATGTCGAACCGGTGCGGATCGGCGAACACCGCCGGATCACGGTTCGCGCCGGCCAGGTGCAACACGATGGTCTCGCCTTGGCGCAGCGCTGTGCCCGCCACCTCGACGTCCCTGAGCGCGGCCCTTGCGGTCATCTGCACCGGCGGGTCGAGCCGCAGGATCTCCTCCACCGCCGTCGGCCACAACTCCGGGCGTGCGGCGAGGGTGTCGAGGTGTTCCGGGGTCTCCAGCAGCATCCGGATGCCGTTGCCGAGCAGGTTCACCGTGGTCTCGAAGCCCGCGGCCAGCACCAGTCCGGCGAGCGCCTCGAGTTCGGGGTCGCTGAGCCGGTTTTCGGCGTCGGCGGCCGCGCTGGCCTGGATCAACTGGCTCATCAGGTCGTCGCCGGGGTTGCGGCGGAGCTCCGCGAGGTGGCCGCGCAGCCACGTGTTGAATCCGACGATGCCCTCGTGCACCTGCCGGTACTGCTGCCAGGACAGCCCGATGTCGAGGCTGGGCGCGCCCAGTTCGCCGAAGCGCAGGATCTGCGGCCGGTCGCGCTCGTGCACACCGAGGATGTCGCTGATCACCGCGACCGGCAGCTGCGCGCAGTAGCGCTGCACCACGTCGACGGCGCCGTCGACGGCGGCCAGGTCGTCGAGCAGCAGGTCGGCCCGCTGCTGCACGCGGTCCCGCAGGGCGGCAACGGCTCTGGCCGTGAACACCGACGACACCAGCTTGCGGCACCTGGTGTGGTCGGGCGGTTCGATCGACAGCAGCGACGGCGGCTGGATCGGGTGCATCAGTCCGGTCTCGGTCTTGCGGGTGATCCAGCGCTGCGGGGCGGGCAGGT
This sequence comes from Mycobacterium sp. NPDC050041, assembly GCF_049541695.1. Lineage (NCBI taxonomy): Bacteria > Bacillati > Actinomycetota > Actinomycetes > Mycobacteriales > Mycobacteriaceae > Mycobacterium > Mycobacterium sp. NPDC050041. Next base: position 371,881 of record NZ_JBMVDG010000001.1, read on the forward strand.
TGCTGCCCTGCGGGACGGTGCGGAAGTCGTCGTTGCGCAGCAGGTCGGTGATGACGGCGTGGTCGAACGTCAGCAGTGCGGCTCTGCCGCGGATGACGGGGCCGCGCGGCCGCAGTTCGTCGGCGAAGGCGGCCGGGTTCTCCCGGACGGCGGGGTCGGCGATGAGGCGGGCCTGCGGGTCGCCGCGCCGCGCGCCGAGCGTCGACAGCCCGCGAATCACGCCGTGCAGGGCGACCCACCGGATGCGTTGTCTGAGATGAATGCTCATCGTTCGAGCCCCAGCACGGGTCGCAGGTCGTCCAACCGGTCGAACAGGTGCCAGATGTAGGACGACGTGCCTTTCTCGCGGTGGGCGTGCAGGTCGGCCAGCGCGGGGTCGTCGCGATAGCTCTCGAAGGCTTCGCGGGAGTCCCATTCGACCAGGATCAGTACCTGGCGCGGCTCGAGTTCACCGATCATCGATTCGCGGAACTTTCCGAGTGCCACCACCCGGCCACCGTGCTTGGCGACCTCCTGCGGGGAGCGCTTGGAGTAGGCCCGGTACTCGTCGGCGTTCGCGACGTCGAACAGGTTGAGCGCGTATACCGTCATACACCCCGACGCTACGCCGCGGGCGGTTCCGCGATGCGTCGGCCCAGCGCATACACCCGCCACCCGGCGGCGCGCCACCGCTCCGGATCCAGGCAGTTGCGGCCGTCGACAACGACTTTCGCCCGCACCGTGGCGGCCAGCTCACGAGGGTCGAGGTCGACGAATTCGGGCCACTCCGTGAGCACCAGCACGGCGTCGGCGCGGTCGCAGGCCTCGATCACCGACGTCGAGTAGTTCAGCGTCGGGAACACCCGCTGCGAGTTCTCCATCGCCTTGGGGTCGTAGACGTTGACGGTCGCCCCGTTGAGCTGCAGCAGGCCGGCGACGTTGAGCGCCGGGGAGTCACGGACGTCGTCGGACTCCGGCTTGAAGGCCGCGCCGAGGACGGCGACGTTGGCGCCGAGCAGTGAGCCGCCGCAGGCGGACGTGGCGAGTTCCACCATCCGGGTGCGGCGCCGCATGTTGATGCTGTCGACCTCGCGCAGGAAGGTCAGCGCGTGGTTGGCGCCCAGTTCGCCGGCGCGGGCCATGAAGGCGCGGATGTCCTTGGGCAGGCAGCCGCCGCCGAAACCCAGGCCGGCATTCAGGAAGCGCCGCCCGATGCGGGGGTCGTAGCCCAGCGCGTCGGCCAGCAGGGTGACGTCGCCGTCGACGGCCTCGCACACCTCGGAGATGGCGTTGATGAACGAGATCTTGGTGGCCAGAAAGGCATTGGCCGACACCTTGACCAACTCCGCGGTCTGCAGATCGGTGCGCAGGAACGGCACCTCCTCGGCGAGTATCGGTGCGTAGAGCTCGCGTACCGCCGCTTCGGCGCGCACCGAGTCCCGTTGCACACCAAGCACGATGCGGTCGGGGTGCAGGGTGTCGTGCACCGCGAAGCCTTCGCGCAGGAACTCGGGGTTCCAGGCCACCTCGACGTCGACGCCGTCGGGCGCCAGATTGCGGGCCCGCTCGGCGAGGTCGGCGGCGGTGCCCACCGGCACGGTCGACTTGCCGACGATCACCGCGTTCCGGCGCAATCGCGGCACCAGGGTGTCGATCACGGCGTGCACGTGCCGAAGGTCGGCGCCGTATTCGCCCTTCTTCTGCGGAGTCCCGACGCCGAGGAAGTGCACGTCGGCGAACTCGGCGGCCTGCTCGTAGTCAGTGGTGAACTGCAGGCGGCCGGCTGCCAGATTCTCGTTGAGCAGTTCCGCCAGGCCGGGCTCGTAGAACGGGATCTCGCCCGCCGCCAGCTTGGCGACCTTGCCGGGGTCGATGTCGACACCGATCACCTCGTGGCCGAGCGCCGCCATCCCGGCCGCGTGGGTCGCGCCGAGGTATCCCGTGCCGAATACGGTGCATCGCATACTGCCTGAATAGGTGGGCGCGATGAGCTAACCGCTACGCGACACTGATCGGCAGCCCAACACCAGGTGACGATCAGACGTGGGTGATCAGCCCAGCGACGGGAACGGCCAGAACGGCGACCCGCCGTTGCCGCCCGAGGATCCGCGGTCCCCGCCCGAGGGACCCCGCGAATCCGAGCCCGCCCCGTAGTCACCACGCCCACGTGACCCGGAATCCCCGTAGTCGCCCCGGCCACCCGAATCCGAGCCGGAACCCGGGAACGGGAACGACGGCTGCCGAGGGGTCTGCGGCACCTGGGGATACTGCGGGTACTGGGGATACTGCGGGTATTGCGGCTGCTGAGGCACCTGCGGCCAGTCCGAGTCACTCTTCGGCGGATCGTCGTTCTGCCACGGGGGCGTCCACGGTGGCTTCCAGGGCGACTTGGGCGGTTCGTAGACGCGTGGCGGCTGGAAGACCGGATAACGCGGACGCGGATAGACGGCGACCGGCGGCGGCAACACCGCTGGCGGCGCGATCACCGGTGCGGGCGCGGCCGGCGGCGGCGCAGGAGCGGGAGGCGGAGCGGCGGGCGCCGGAGCGGGCGGGGGTGCCGCGGGTTCGACATACACCTGCCGCGGTGGTGCCTGCTGCACCGGTGCCTGCTGCACCACCTGCACGGGAGCCTTGATGGTCTCCGGCGGCGGCGCGGCCGGCGGAGCCTGCACGGGCTGGGCCTCCCGGACGGGGGCGGGCGCCGCAGGGGCCTGGGTGATGCTCGGGACGATCGCACTCTGCGCCGGGCTGGGCCGCTGATCGGCGGTCGGCCGGATGCTGACGGCCAGCGAGATCGCGAGCGCCACCACACCCACCACGAAGACCGAGGTCAGTGCGCTGCCGACCAGCAGGAACGGCTTGCGGGTCTCGTCGTGGGGCAGGTCGGCCCCGGCGGCGACGAAGTCCTCGGGCGCGGGCACCGGCTCGCTGACCGGTCGCATCTGGGTGGCAGCCGCGGCCAGCGCCGCGTAGGCACCGCCCGCGGTCGGGCCGTCGTCGGGATCCTGTGAGTAGGCCAGTCCGACGGTGGACGCCTCGAGGGCGGGGGCGTGCGCCGATGCGAGCGCAGCGCCGCGCGCCAGCGCCATGGCGGACTCGTCGGGTGCGCTGACGGGCAGCGAGACGATGTGTTCCAGGTGGGCCTTGACCGAGCTGACGTCGACACCCGAGCCGACCACGAACATGCCGTCGGGCGGGGAGTCCTGGGCGTCGACCGCGGCGGCCATCTCGGTGAGCACAGCCATCGCGTCGTCGCTGTGCAGGCTGCGGCTGAGCACCTTGACCACGGAGCCGTCGTCGGTCTGCACGACCGACAGGGTGGCGGTGTCCCGGTCGATGAACAGCAGCGCGGTGGTGGCGTATCCGACGGTCCGGCCGACGGCCTGCGCGAGCGCAGCGGCGGCGTGCCCCTCGGACACCAGCATGACGTCGTCGATGCCGCGGGCGGTCAGTGTGTCGCGCAGTGTGGACGCCTCGGCGTGGTCACTCCACGTGACGCCGATCGACTTCAGATCGTGGCCGCCCTCGGTGGCGCTCTCCTTGGTGCCGAGCACCGCGGCGACGACCTGGTCGGCCGCGCTCGACGTTGCCGAGCCCTCGGTTGCGGTGATCTCGAAGACGTCGTGGTCGACGGTCACACCGTCGGCCTTCTCCCCTTCGACCAGCACCATGCGGACCGTCGTAGGTGTCATCGACACACCCAGTACGATGTCCACCAGATCCTCCAATGTGTTTGCTACGCCTGCTCGTTCGCCGTTGCGCAGTCGACCGTCACGAGTCTCCAACTAGAACTTCATCGTCGCGAGCAGCGTGGTCGTTACATTCCGACGTTGTTAGCTGTGCGCGGTGGAGCCCTGGCCGGATCGCGACGCACCGAATGCCCGCGGACGCCGGTACTTCGACCCTACTCGGATCAACGACAACGAGGAATGTTCGGTTCATTCCCTCTTGCGTTGAGTCAGCGGGGATCGGGGTGCTTGATGAAGTTCTGATAGGACCGCGAGGGCGTGGGGCCGCGCTGGCCCTGGTACTTCGACCCGGCCTTGCTGCTGCCGTAGGGATGCTCGGCGGGACTGGTCAGCCGCAGCAGGCAGAGCTGGCCGATCTTCATGCCCGGCCACAGCGTGATCGGCAGGTTGGCCACATTGGACAGCTCGAGGGTGATGTGGCCGGTGAAACCCGGGTCGATGAAGCCGGCGGTCGAGTGGGTCAGCAGGCCGAGCCGGCCCAGAGACGACTTGCCTTCGAGGCGGCCGGCGAGGTTGTCGGGCAGCGTGCAGCGCTCCAGCGTCGACCCGAGCACGAACTCACCCGGATGCAGGACGAACGGCTCGCCCTCCTTGGGTTCGACGAGCGTGGTGAGGTCGTCCTGGCGCAGCGCCGGGTCGATGTGGGTGTAGCGGGTGTTGTTGAAGACCCGGAAAAGGTTGTCGAGGCGCACGTCGACGCTGGATGGCTGGACCAGGGTGTCGTCGAACGGATCGATGCCCATCCGGCCGGCGTTGATCTCGGCGCGGATGTCGCGATCGGAAAGGAGCACGCGCCGAGCGTATCGGCCCGTGGTGCTAACCTCACTAGCCACACCGCCGATGTAGTTCAATGGCAGAACATCAGCTTCCCAAGCTGAATACGCGGGTTCGATTCCCGTCATCGGCTCCGCTTCTAACGTTGCGGTGGTGCGCTTGCAGCAATAAACGGACGCGCTCACGGCGATGTCCCCGGTTTCATTGCCAGCACCACTTGGACTCGGCGCGCCTTGCAGCCTTACGGGCATAACAACGTCGGCCCGACGAGAGAAAACATAAGTTGGGCGGCATGACAGCGGATGCGCTCGGATCGGATCTGCGCCGGCTGGTCGGGTCTGATGCAATCATGACCGACAAGGCGGCTCGCGTGCTGGCGGGAACAGACTTCATCACACAGCGCGGCATCCCAGCTGTAGTCGCTCGACCGACGTCGAGCGACCAGGTCGTGGCACTGCTCCGGTATGCATCCGAGCATGGGTTGCGAATGGTCCCCCGCGGCGCCGCGACGAACCTGTCCGGGGCGATCGCGCCCGGTGACGAATCCCTGGTGCTCGATCTCACGGGTATGAATCGGATCTTAGAGATCGATGCGCAAGCACGGCGCGCGGTCGTCGAACCTGGTGTGATCAACGCCGATCTCAAGGCCGCAGCCGCGCCCGCAGGTTTGGTCTATGCGCCGGATCCGGCGTCGACACCCATTTCGACCATCGGCGGCAACATCGCGGAGAACGCCGGTGGTCCTGGGTGCATCAAACACGGTGTCACATTCCACCACGTGCTCGGCCTCGACGTCGTCCTCGCCGACGGTCGCCTGGTCACCTTCACCGACGACGACGAAGTCGACCTGTTGGGGGTGGTGATCGGATCCGAAGGGATCCTCGGAGTGGTCACACGTGCCGTCCTCAAACTGATGCCTATCCCTGCGGTCCGTTGGACGGCGCTCGCAGCCTTCGACCGAGTCGAAGACGCGGCGTTGGCAGTTTCCGAGATCATTGCCGCGGGAATCTTGCCTGCGGCGCTGGAGCTGTGCGACCAGAGGTTCGTCGAGATCATGGAGGCTCACCTCCCATCCGGTTATCCCACGGACAAGGCGGCGATGCTCATCGTCGAGCTTGACGGTGAGCCCGACGACATCGCCCGGGAGACCCCTGCACTCGAAAAGCTTTTTCGGCGTTGGGATCCCACGCTGCGCACTGCGGTCAACGAGCAACAACGCACGGCACTCTGGGCAGGTCGTCTCGCTGCGGGATTCGCGATACGAGCGACTGGAAAAGCGTTCTATATCTGCGACTCGACCGTACCGCGGCAGCGAATACCCGAGATGATGGCCCGTAGCCGACAGATTGCCGCGAGCTACGGACTCGATGTCCCAGTTGTGGGGCACGCCGGGGACGGCAACTTACACCCGACAATCCTCTACGAGCCTGCCCAGCTCGCAATCGTCGAGGGAATCGCCGAAGAGATCGCCGACGCAGCGCTGGCGCTTGGTGGCACGCTGACGGGTGAGCACGGAATCGGCACTGCGAAGCGGGCTCAGATGCGAAAGGCGTTCGGGGCCGTCGAGCTGGCCGCGTTCCGCGCAATCAAGCGGGCCTTCGACCCAGATGGCCTGTTGAACCCTGGTGTGATGTTGCCGTCGCAGGAGCGCGACGAACCGGATTTGAAAGCCTTCGGCGACACTGTGAAGGCGGCACTCGATGGTCGGCCAACGGCTCTCTCGCCGGTACTACAGACGACACACGACAGAGAAGTCCATGTCGATATCGAGAACATGAGTCTCGCCGCAGGCGGCGCTGCGTTGTGTCGCGACGTCGCCGCTGCAGCCAGGGCGGTCGGACTCTCCTGCCCTGCAATGGAGATCGACGGCGTGGTGGGGGACAACATCGAAGGTGCGGGACATCGGCGGCCAGCGCGCAGTGCTCTCCTCGGCGTCGAAGCCACGCTGCCCGGCGGATACCACGCGACTTTCGGCAGCGCAGCCATGAAAGACGTCGCAGGACTCGACGCCAAGCGCCTCATCGCCGGTGGCCGTGGCGCCTTTGGCCGAGTGGAGCGCGTGAACCTGAGAGCGACCCCGCATCGCAGCTGATCGCTGCCCGACTCAGCCGTGTAGTGGCAGGCGTGTCCGTTCGGGCGCAGAACATCAGCTGCCCAAGCTGAATACGCGGGTTCGCTTCCCGTCATCGGCTCCACGATGAGCGGGCCCTGCGTGCACGACGTACAGGACGACGCTCAGCCAGATGCCGCCCAGGATCAAGCCGCCGAGCACATCCGTCGGGTAGTGCATGCCGCGGTAGACCCGGCTGACGCCGATCAACAGCGGCACTGCGGCACAGCCGACCACAGCAGCCGCGGTGACGTAGCGATACCGGCTGTGCCACAGGGCGATCACCGCGACAGATCCGTAGAAGCAGACCGCCGCCGCGGTGTGGCCGGAGGGGAAGGACGACGTCGGCGGCGCCTCGTCCATGTGCGGCACCTGCGGCCGCGGGCGACTGATGAGCAGTGTGGTCGCCATGAAGACGGCAGTCTCGCCGGCCACTGCACACACCACGAGCACCGATTCGCGCCAGCGGCCGAACACCCAGCGGAAGACCGTCGCCGCCAGCGCTGTGAGGACGACGATGGTCGGCGTGGCCGAGAGAGTCGTGATCACCGCACTCTCCGAAAAACCCTGTCCCTGACGGTGCTTCACCAGCCGGGCCGGTAACTCGGCGTCCCACCTACCGAACGCGGTCGGCGGCAGCACATGGGTGAGCAGGTAGCCCAACGCCACCATCAACCCGATGAGGCACACGGCGGCGACGAGTAACCGCCCGACGTCACGACGGTGGCCGGCCATGCCATGCATCGACGTGGATTACCCCTTTGACAATGCCGTCAAGCGGTGGGCGGCGCGCTCACCGCCGTGCCCACGGCTGTTCGCGGGTCCCGACATCGGCCGGACCCGCGACGGGCTGGCCCGTTTCCCGGCGCCACGCGGCGTAGGCCCATGTCGTGACCGCCACCCAGCCGACGCCGAGCGTGACGCCGCCCAGGACGTCGCTGACGAAGTGCACGCCGAGCACCACCCGTGCGAACGCGACCGCCGCAACGACCGCCGCGGCCGCCGCGACGGCGGCGATCCGGCCGCCTCGCGGCAGGAAACGGAGGGTGAGCAACAGGAGCAGGCAGCAGCCGATCGTCGCGCTCAACGCATGGCCGGACGGGAACGACATCCCCGGCGCCGTCGAAACCGGATCCGGCAGCACGGGGCGGGCCCGGCCGACCATCTCCTTCAACGCGAGGCCGAGTCCCGCGCCACCGAACACCGTGGTCAACAGCCACGCCGCGTGGTGTCGTTCACCGTTGATGAGATACACCACCGCGACCACCGTCAGGCCGACACGGAAGACGACCGGGTCGAAGGTATCGCTGACGATCTCGGCTGTCTGCGCCAACTGCGGGTGGTCGGTGTGCAAGCGGTGAAACGCGTCCGCAGCCCCGGCGTCGAGGGCTCGCAGTGGCGGCCAGCCCGCGCGGACGAGGAGGAGAACGAGCGCGAAGCCTGCCCCGGCGACGAGCGTGCCGAGCAGGCCCACGCCGAGCCGCAGCCCGAAGTGCTCGTCTGCGGCGGAAAGATGGGCATGAACCGCCCGGCCCACCCGCGTCGGCATGGTGTGGGGGGTCCCCGGGTCGGCGCTCCGGTAAACGCGTTACGCGAAGACCTTGGGGCGTGAGCCCGCAATGCACTGTTCGTAGAGATCGAGGTAGGCCGAGGCCATCACCTCCGGGGCGAACCGACGTTCCGCCACCGCGCGGCAGTGTGCGGGATCAAGCCTGTCGACGGCGGTGACCAGCTGAGCCAGCGCCGCCTCATCGCCGAACTCCGCGAGCAGTCCCGTGCCGGGTTCGACGAGCTCGGGCAGGCAGCCGCGGCGGTAGCCGACCACAGGTGTGCCAAGGGCCAGCGATTCGATGACCGCGGTACCCCCGGGTTCGTCCCAGCACACCGGAAACAATGTGGCGAGCGCGGTCGAGACGAGGTGGTCACGATCATCTCCGGTCACGTTTCCGATCCACCGCACCCGGTCACCGTCGACGTGTGGGGCAACCTCTTCGCGCCAATACCGAACATCGGCATATCGATCGGCATTCGGCTCGGCGCTCAGCTGCTCCGGCGTGGTGAACGGCCCGATCGGCCCGGCCAGCACCAGCTCCCAGCCGAATCTCTGCGCCAGGCGCGCGGCGATGTGTTGCCCCTTTCTACGGTTGATTCGCGCGACCAGAACGAGATGACCGTTCCCGGCTGGGGCAGACCGACGTGTGGCGTGGTGTGCGAGCGGAGTGGCCAGATGGACGTGCCCGAGAGTGTGGTGGCGAAGCGCATCGGGCGCGCGCCGCAGTTGCTCGGCGGAGACACCGTTGACGTGAAATCGATCGTGCCTGCCGAATCCGCGGTAGAAGGCGCGGTGCTTCGTCAGATCCCAGTGCAGGGTGTGGAGCACGGTCGGCCGGTCGGCGCCCATGGTCGTGAGCATGCTCGGGCCCAACACCTCCATGTGGTCGTGAACCAGGTCGATGTCCGATCGGCGCCGCAATTCGGCGGCGATGCGTTGCAAATGCGCTGCAGCGACACCGACTACATCGTTGTAAGGCTCTGCGAGGTGGGCGAACTGCGGCTCGTCGAACACGTGGATCTCTTCGTCGACGTCGATGGTGCTCTGACCGACGGTGGCAAGAACGACGCGCACGCCTCGCCGGCGTAGCTCCGGAATGAGCGTCGCGATGATGTTCTCGATTCCGCCGTAGCCGACCGGCGGAACCGTCAGCCACGGTCCCGCATTGATCAACACCGTCAGAGTCATGGCCGCTGATTCTCGAGCGGCCAGGAACGGGCGCCGGGAGCGGTGGCAAGCAAGTCGGCAACGGCGCGGACGTCAGCCAGCGGCGGTCTCTCTTCGACGGTGACATCGGAGACCATCAGCTGGTGGTGCACGGGTGTCGCGGTGTCGTGGCGAAACTGGGTGAGCCATCTCGATGCCGGCGCCTCGGCGACGCCGCGGTGCTCGCGCTGGAGCCGCACGCTCGCGGTGTGCAAGATCTGAGCCGCCATGCGACCCAACGCTTCGATGTCGTGGTGACGATGGGTGCGGGTGCCCAGATCGACCTGGGCGAGCGCATCGAGTCCGACGAGGTTGAGCAGATCCACCAGCATGGCGAACTCGACGCCGTAGCCGGTCGTGAAGGGAATCTGTTCGAGTACGTCTCGATATCCCCCGTACTCGCCCGCCAACGGCTGAACGAAGCCGGCCAACCGGGGCCAGAACATGTTGATGAGGGGCCGGGCGACGAGTTCGCTGACCCGACCGCCACCACCGGGGACGGTGACCTGATCGGTCATCAGCGGGCGCAGGTAATGCGCCTTGACGAACACCACGTCCGATTCACACAGCAGAGGGCCGAGCAGTCCGACGATGAAATGCGTGGTGAAGTCGCGCAGGTCCGAATCGACGAAGAGAACGATGTCGCCGGTGCTGGCAGCCAGCCCCTTCCACAACGCATCGCCCTTGCCGTCCATGCGCGGTTGGTCGGGCAGAATCTGGTCCTGGTGAAACACCGTCGCCCCGGCTGACGCCGCGACTGCCGCCGTCGAGTCGGACGATCGGGAGTCGATGACGATGAGCTCGTCGACCAGACTGACGTCCTCCATGAGCAGGCGCCGAATCTGCGCGACGATTCCCCCGACGGTCTGCTCCTCGTCGCGAGCGGGCAGCACGACGCTGATACGTCTGGCGCCCTTAGCCCGCATGACCCGCTGCAGCGTCCACGACGTCCCGCGACTGGACCGCCGTGGCAGCCACTTCCATACCTCGGGGTCCACCCCGGCCGGAGTGTGCTCATCTGGTTCGTGCATGACAGTCGGGTTACCGTTTACACCGACGTCAAATCCACCCTTAAGGGTGGAGTGACGCCAGTTGGCGAGGGTAATCGGCATCGAGGCCGACCCGGGAGATGAGCTGTGGACCGCTGCAATGTCGGATTCGTCGGCGCGGGTGGTGTTGCCCTGCGGCACGCGCACCATCTCGCTCAACTGAGGGATGTACGCATCCTTGCCGTGACAGACCCGGTTCCGGCGGCCGCAGAGTCATTCGCCGATGCGACGGGTGGCGTCGTGGTACCTGACCTGCAGGCACTACTGAACACGTCGCCGGATGCGGTGTATGTCTGCGTTCCCCCGCATGCGCACGGCGCGATCGAGGAACGGGTGCTCGGCGCAGGCATCGCCATGTTCGTCGAGAAGCCGCTGGCACTGGACCTGCCGACCGCCGAGCGCATAGCCGACACGGCGCGGATGGCCGGCGTCGTCACCGCGGTCGGTCATCATTGGCGCTATTCGGCGGCCGTCGACCTCGTCCGTGAACTACTCGACGGCCGACCCGTTCGGCTCGCGGTGGGGTCATGGATCGACCGTGTGCCCCCGGTGCCCTGGTGGAGCAGGCGGGCGATGTCGGGCGGTCAGATCGTCGAGCAGGCGGCGCATGTGCTGGATCTGATTCGGCTGTTCTGCGGCGACGTCGTCGAAGTCGACGCCTACGCCAACGCCGCGCCGCCGGGCGTGCCGGACGCCGATGTCGACGGAGCCACCGTCGCGATCCTGAGGTTCGAATCCGGAGCGGTGGGAACCGTCGCCGCCGCATGCTGCCTCGATTGGAAGCACCGGGCGGGTCTCGAACTCCATGCCGACGGTCTGTCGGTCACGATTCACGAAGACGAAATCGTCGCGAGGACAGCGCAGGGAACCACGCAGCGCAGTCTGCTACCCGACGACGCCAAGCGGGCGGCCGATCGTGCGTTCATCGACGCTGTGCTCGACAACGGCGCGGCGCGCGACGGGATCCTGGTGGACTACGGCGAGGCGCTGCGGACCCATGAACTAGCTTGCGCCATAGCGGCTTCGGCCAGGGACCGCCGGCCGGTGAGACTCCATGACTGACCGCAGATTCACCGTCGTGGTCGAGCGCTGCGGCGTGGTCACACTGCGCGATGAGCCGCCACCGCCGCCTCTGCAGGACGGCCAGTTCGACGTGGAGACCGTTTTCAGTGGACTGTCGACAGGGACGGACCTCAGTTGGGTGAAGGGCACGAACCCCGCCCTGCACCGTAGGTGGGACCCCGAACTCGGCCTGTTCATGCCGGGCGCCCCAGACGTGGGCTATCCAATCGACAAGTTCGGTTACATGCAGGTCGGTCGGGTCACGAAGAGCGCAACACCTGCCGTGCAGCCAGGTGACCTGGTCGCCATGACCTACGGGCACCGCAGCGCTTACCGCGCCGACGCGCTGAGCGACCGTTTCGTCACACTGCCGAGTTCACTCGATCCGGTGCTGGGCATCTATGCCGCACACATGGGACCGATCTGCGCGAACGGGCTACTCCACGCTGCTGCCGACGTTCATGGCACCGATGTTCGCGGCCTCGCCGACGGCGTACGCGGTCGCCGAATCGCTGTCACCGGGGCCGGCGTCGTGGGCCTGCTGACCGCGCTGTTCGCCCGCCTGCACGGCGCAGAATCGGTTGTCCTCGTCGAGCCCACTCCGTCACGCCGCCATGTCGCGACCGATCTCGGCCTGGAGGTCGTCGATCCTCACGCTGTCGACCCGGCCGTCCTGCTGAAAAGCCGATGGCGTCACGCGGCCGGGGACCGTGGAGCCGATATCGTATTCCAATGTCGCGGGCAGGCCAGTGCACTGGCCATGGCTCTTCGTATGTTGCGCCCGCAAGGAACGGTCATCGACTTGGCGTTCTACCCGGGGGGAAGCGAAGAAGTCCGACTGGGAGAGGAGTTCCACCACAACGGACTGAGCCTGCGCTGCGCTCAGATCGGACGGGTGCCGCGCGGGACCAGCCACCTGTGGGACCGCGAACGCCTCAGCACCGAGACCTTGGCGCTCCTGGCCGCCCACGGCAAGGACATCGCCAGGCACATCATCACTGACTACACGCCCTTGTCCGAAGCGCCGGAGACCCTGGTTCGCCTGGCCGGCAGCCGACACGACGGGCTTCAACTCGTATTCACCTGAACGGACACTGGTGAGTGCGCGGCTCATCCAGCCCTGACCGGAGATGCGTGCAGTTCCCTCGAGCAATCCGGGGCGGTCGATACGCTGTGACGTCAGGTCCGTGCTTCGGGCCGATCGCGGTAGAGCTCTTGCAAATCGACACGAGAGGCGGAGCCGAGTGGGTATGACGATCAGCGCCGAGCAGCATGGCCGGGTGGTGGTCGCCCGTTTCGACAATCCGCCGTACGGGCTGATGACGATGCAAATGGTCGAAGAGCTCAACAGCCTGGTGCGACGCGCCGAGGTAGACGACGGAATCGGTGCGGTTGTGCTGACCGGCGCACAGCCTGACCTGTTCCTTGCGCACTACGACGTCGCGGAACTCCTGGCTGCCGCCCGTCAGGCACCACCCATCTCCGAAGCGCGAGCCGGCATCGCGTTGCGCCTGGTCCGCCGGCTCACGCGGATTCCTGGACTCGAATCGCGTCTCGAGGACTCACAGGTCGGGGGTGTCGTGGCCCTTCAGCGCTTCCACGAGACGTTGTTGATGATGGGGCGCAGTGGTGTCGTCTACATCGCCGCGATCAACGGCGCCACAGCCGGAGGCGGACTCGAACTCGCGCTGGCCTGCGATCTGCGCTACCTCTCCGACCGCGGTGAACTCGCACAGCCCGAGGTTCTCCTCGGCTTCCCGCCCGGGGGCGGGGGCACGCAACGAATGGCGCGCCTGATCGGTCGTGCCGCGGCGCTGCAGATCATGCTCAGCGGCGACGTCCTCACCCCCGCAGATGCCGAGCGGGTGGGCCTCGTGAACGAGGTCGTGCCTCATGGCGAGCTTCTCGAGGCCGCCTGCGCGACCGCTGAGAAGCTCTCCATGCGTTACAAACCAGCCGTCTCGGTGATCAAGCGCGCGGTGCTCGAAGGGGGTTCCCTCCCGCTCAAAGACGGTCTGCAGGTCGAGCAGGCCGGACTCCTGGCGATGTTCGGCCATCCGAAAGTCCAGTCGGCCATGGCCGCATACGGCGCGTTCATCGAGGAGAACCAGGCGCTTCCGGCCTACGACCCTGAGGCCCGCCGGCAGCTACAGGACGGAACCTTCTCTCCCTTCGTCCCGGCACGTCGCAATCCCGGAGTCTAGGGGTCAGGCTTGTCGACCATTGCGCGATAGCGTTGCCGGACCCGCGGCGTCATCCCCAGATCCTTGGTGTCGGGCCACGTGTCTATTTCGGCGATGGTCTCTTCACACCATCCGATGAGGAGTCGAAAGAACCCCTCGTAGAAATGTGCAATCGGCTCGATGAGATGCACTCGCTGAGGAAATGGTCCTCCGGTCTCCAGGTGTTCCCCGACGAGAGCCTTGCCGCGGGCATTCAACGCGCGGGCCTGCCGTGCGGTGGATTCGAGAGCGGCGCGCAAGTCGTCGCCGTCGCCCTGGTCGCCGAGGAACATGCGCAGGAACCCCTCGACTTCCACCGTGGGTGGGGCCGGCTCGGTGGTCAGCCATTCTTTCAGCGCCGCCCGGCCCTCCGGGGTGATCGTGTAGCGCGTGCGTTGGCGTCGCAGGCCGTCGACGAGTTCGGCGTCGGCGTGCCCACGCGCCACGAGTCGCTTGAGCTCGGCGTACAGGTGGGCTTCCGAGCGCGGCCAGATGAAGTGCAGGCTGCGATTGGCCTGGCCGACGAGTTCGTAGGCCGTCCACGGCTGTATGCCGAGCAGGCCGAGGAGCGCGAACGACGTCGCCGTCGGTGGAGAAGTCATCCCTTGACAATACTCCAGTGTGGAGTAAGTATAGCTCCACACTGGAGTAAGGGGCGGACATGAACCACACTGGATACGTCGCACTCGTCGACACCGACCGAGCGGAGTTGCGCGAGCGCATCGCGACAGCGTGGAAGCACTTCGATCGTGTCGCTCGGTCGGCGGATCCGATGGCCCGGCCGCCGCGCATGGAATGGACGGCTCATCAGATCGTCGCCCACGTGTTGACAGTCGCGTACCGGTACCGAGAGATCATGGACGGCCGGATGTTTCGCCGCGCCAGCTCGCCACGCGACGTGGACGTGATCAACCAGATCGAACTCGACGCGATCATGGCGCCCCAGCCCGACATGATCGAGCAACTCGACCAACTCCGAGCCATCGCGGCGGACATGGACGCGTTCTTCGACACCATCACCGACGAGTCGATGTTCCCGTTTCACTGCGACATCGAGATCTCCGGGGTCGCTGCGCAGACCAATTGGTTGGGTGAGCTCGTCTTCCATGGCGAGGACATCGCCCGGGCGGCCAAGGCACCGTTCGACATTCGTGAGCGCGACATGCTGCTCATCGCCCGTGGGCTGATGGAGATGGGCCACGCCTGGGTGCGAAGCGACCTCTCACCCGACACTGACCTCTGCGTCGCGTTGAAGGTCCCGGGCGCTCGGCCCTACGTCATCCACATCCATCACGGCACCGCCGAGTTTCGCGAGCGCCGGCCAGACGATCGTCCCGACGCCGTCATGCGCACTCCGGCGTCAGTACTGACCCAGATGCTCTACCAGCGCATCGGGCCGATCGGTGCGGCGCGCAGAGGTCTTTTCATCGTCGGCGGTCGACGGCCATGGGCCGCGCTGAAGCTCCAGTCCTACTTCGAAGGGGCTTGAGTCGGATCGAGGCTTACCCCGCGGATAGGAAACTGTTGCCGTCCCGCGGTGAACTCTGGCCTCCCGTCGATTACGGCGCCACCCCCAGTTCCGCGACCATTTCTTCATGGCTACAGCGACCTCGGCACCCACCGCCCCGATCTCCACGGGCACCCCGAGGCCCGTGCGTCGCCACCCGCGCACTGCCTGCACCGGGCGCCGGCATCCCGAGGTCACCGAACGGACCGTGACCGTCCGCGGCGGCGTGAAGCTCGCGGTGCGGGACCAGGGACCCGCGGACGCCGAGTCCACCGTCGTCCTCCTGCACGGTCTGTGCCTCGACCAA
Organism: Mycobacterium sp. NPDC050041; assembly: GCF_049541695.1. Lineage (NCBI taxonomy): Bacteria > Bacillati > Actinomycetota > Actinomycetes > Mycobacteriales > Mycobacteriaceae > Mycobacterium > Mycobacterium sp. NPDC050041. Next base: position 387,398 of record NZ_JBMVDG010000001.1, read on the forward strand.
GAGTCGTGGGCCGGCCAGGTCGATCACCTGACTCGGCAGTGGGGCGATCGCGTCCGGATCATCAGCTATGACCACCGCGGCCACGGCCGATCGGACTCGGCCCCGAAGCGCACCTACACGGTCGCGCAACTCGCCGACGACCTCGCCGAGGTGCTGACATCCCTGCGCGTCACCGGCCCGCTCACCCTCGCCGGACACTCGATGGGCGGGATGGTCGCCCTCGCCTACCTCGGCCGGCCCCGGGCTGACCGGCCCGTCGAGCCGACGGGGCTTGTCCTCGCCGCGACGGCCGCCGGCCGACTCACCGAGCGCGGCATCCCCCGCCTCCTGGCCAATCCGGCGACGAACACCCTGTGCGGGCTCGCCGCCGTCACGCCTCACCGCGTCATTTCTCTGCTCAGCAAGCCGGTGTACGCGGCGCTGGCGCTGCGGTGTGATGCCGACGCCCGCTCGACACTCTCGAGGCTGTTCGCCGAGACCTCGGCCGCAGCGACGTCCGTCGACACCGCCGCCGGGTTCCTGCCCGGCCTACGGTCCTTCGACCAGCTTTCGACGCTCGGCTCGATCCGGGCCGAGACGATCGTCCTCAGTGGCGGCGCCGATGTGCTCACCCCGTCGTCCCACGGGCACGAGATGGCCGCCGCCATCCCCGGCGCCGCGCACGTGCACCTCCCCGAGGCGGGACACATGCTCCTCGACGAGGCCGCGCGCCCCGTCACCGCTGCCATCAGTCAGACGATCGCGACCCGCATCGGCGCCCGCCCGCAGCCCGCGTCGGTGAATCACACTCGCGGACACCGCTACTCGCGTCTCACCGCGGCAGCGTAATCCCGCATCAGGACGGCCCGTCAGAACACCCGGATCCAGTCGATCAGCATGTCGGCGGGGTAATTCCCTCCGGCAGGCTCACGACCGCCGGAGCCACCGACGGCGATGTTGAACACCGGGGCCATCGTGTAACCCGGGTCGTTGAACGGCCACTCCGGCAGAGAGTTCGACGGCACCTCGAAGAACGGCTGCATCCCGGGCTGGTAGTCCTTCCAGAAGTACATCCCGGTCGGCAACCACGTCATGCGCCAGGTGTGCCATTCCGAGTCGACCGGGTGCTTGTTGGTCTGGAACTGCGTCCCGTCCAGCCGCGCGTGCACAGTGGTGCCCGACGGCCAGTCCCGGTTGCCGTACCACTCCACCAGGTCGACCTCACCGCCTCGCACGGGGTTGTCGTTCAGCAGCCAGAAGGCCGGCCACGCGCCGTCGGTCAGGCAGTTGAGTTTGATCCGGGCTTCCCAGGTCGTCCCGACACCGCCGCGCCAATTGCCGATGACCTTCGCGCTGGCGTACTTCTCCTGGATGGTGGCGCCCGCACCGCGGGTGGCCCGGATGACCAGGTTCCCCTCTCCGTCCTGGAACACGTGCTCCTGGTCAGTGACGTAACGGCCCATGTTGAAGGGCTTGTCCCATTCGACGGGGTTCCGGATCATTTCGCGGGCCGGAACGATGAACCACGACGCGGGATTCGGCGGCGCACCGGCCGGTCCGTCGAATTCGTCGGAGAACAAAAGCCCAGTTCCTGGGTCCGCGGCGGTCACCGGCAGGCCCGGCACACCGGGGGGCGGCCCGGGCGGCGCGTCGCCGATCACCGGCTGAGCCCCAGCCTTGGGCAGGGGCAGCGCGGCAACCGCCACACCGAACCCCAACATCAACATTGCGCTTCGGCGATCCATGCTCGACACCCCCAAACCGTAAACGGAACCGACGGAAAACTGGGTGCAAACCCCCCCAATGTCTCTCGAATGGCCGGCAACGGGTCTGGCACGGCACCAGAAATGCCGTCCCCCCGACCCGAGATACGGCCTTAGGATCGATCCACACCTTCGGCTGTCACGGGGAGATCAGTCATGGCCACACGGCAGTCCTTCCGCGCACTGGTGACGGCCCTGGCCGTGTTGATCGCGGTGGTGGTCGGTGGTTGGTCGCCTCCCCCGGCCCACGCCGACGAGGCCGCATGCCCCGCCCAGGTCGCCTCGCTTCAAGCGACCATGGCCAAGATCGACGACCACAATGCGCGCGGGCTCCCCGGCGGGGTCGGTCCGCCGGAGATCGTCGGCCCGTACAACCGTGAAGCCGATCAACTCAACGCCGAGAAGGCCGCCAAACTCGGCCAGCTGCAGGCCTGTGCCGCGGTCACCGACAAGCTCCGCGCCGGGGGTCCGCCCACAAAACCGCTGAACAAGGCTGCGCTGGACAACATCAGCGACGGCAAGACGAAGATCCCGAGCGGGTGGACCCCGCCCAGTCCGCTGCCCACACTCGGCACGCGGATCACGATCCCGCCGAACAGCCCGCTCAAGCCGCTATGGGATGCCGTCAACAAGCAGAAGAGCCCGGAGTATCCCTATCCGAACGTCTCACTGCAGGGCGCGCCGCGACCGGCGAGCACCGACAGGCACCCGTCGCAGCCGGATAGGCCCATCGGGACCAATGCCAGAGGCGGACCGGCGGTCTCGGCCGATCACATCGTGCCGAAGGTGGAGATCATGTACCTGCCGCGGTTCACCGAACTGACACCCGAGAACATGTGGCTCGTGCTCAACGCGCCGGTCAACCTGCAATGGCTGCCCACCGTGGTGAATGCGAAGAACAAGAACTCGCGCTCGGCCGCCGACATGCAGGGTGTCGATCCGCAATGGCAGGACGAGCAGGTCGCCCTGCAGGACGAGAAGCGTCGCGAACTGACCGAGTTGATCGCGCAACTGGCCGACAGCCAGCAGCCCTAGCGGCGGGAGGTTCCATCGATGGCCGGAACGGACTACGAGGCACTCGCGGCCGCGATGCCCTGGGAGACAGATCCGTTCACGATCCTCGAGCCCGGGGAACAGACTCGGGCGGTGATCCCGCAGGAATGGTGGTCGATCGCCGAATCGGCCGATCCCGAGGAGCGCAAGCATGCCGCACTCGCCCTGTGGAACGACGAATTCTTGGCGCTGATACCGCAATTCGCGCAGGCGTTGCGCGACGAACTCGTCGACGTCCGCGTCGTCGAACACCCCTGGATCGGCGCTCCGTCGCTCGACTACGTGGTGGCCGTGAGCGCCGGTGAGGGGTACGCCGTGTGGATGGGCGAGAACCCGGCGACGTTCGGCGACGACGATCCGCCGTTGTTCGACTCGCTGCCGCAGCCCGTGCAGACCTTCCTGCGCCGGGTGCACGCCGGTTTCACTACGTGGGACCGCGAGTCGTGCGGTCTCACCCCGCCCTCGATCATGACCACGCTCGCGGCGCACTGGGGCGATCCCGAGGACTCCTCCCGGATCGAGTGGTACGAGACGGAAGCGGATCCGCCCGAGATGCGCCGCCTACTGCGGGTCACCGGTCGCGGACCGCACGGTGACCTCCTGACGTCCCCGGACCTGCCCGCCGGGAGTGCGGTCACGTACTTCGAACCCGACTTCGAGCTGAAGCCGTTCGGCGAATCCCTCGACCTGTTCATGACCATGCCGTTGGAAGAGTGACCATGACATTCCCAGGACCGTGGCCGGGGCCCCAGCCGGACCCCTTCTCGCACCCGCAGCAACCGTCGCCGCCACAGCAGTGGACAGGGCCGCCGGGCTGGGGGCCGCCACCCCCGCCGCCGCAGTGGGGACCTCCTGGCGTGCCGCCGTACGGCGGACCTCCCTACGGCGGACCCCCGCACGGCGGACCTCCTTACGGCGGGCCGCCGCCGAAACGCCCGGGTCGCAAGTGGGTGATCGTCGCCGTCGTCGGCGTGCTGGCCGTGGCGGCGATCGCCGGGGGCGTCTGGGGCTACCTGCATCACCAGAGCGAGAAGCAGCTGGCCGGCATCCGCGACACGGTCAACCAGTTCGCCGAGGCATCGGACACGGCCGACACCGACAAGATGTCGGCGCTCATGTGCGAGGCCGAAGCCGAGCAGTTCGCCGACGGCATGGAGGGCACCGACGAGGGCGGTCCCATCAAAGCGGATGACCGCCGTGCCGTGAATTTCGGCGCCATCTCCGTCGACGGCGACAACGCCACCGTCGAGGTCACCCGTCCGCCCGCGCCGCGCGTCACGCTCAAGCTCCTGCGCGAGGACGGCGTGTGGAAGCTCTGTAACCCGGCCTGACCCGCGACCGCGCGAGCTGAGATTTCCCTCAGGGCGATGCTGTGACAGGGATCACATGTACGCCTCCGCGAGGGCCGAGCGTAGGCGAATTCCTGCGCGAACCACTATTCACTTTTACTGCTTTCTGAAGCGAACACCGGCCTTCGCATCGCTCAAAAGGCGTCCGCCACATCGCTCCATACTTAGGGTAGCTTATTTAGGCTAGCCTGCCCTATAAGCAACGGTCAGGGTAGGTGCCGTCGATACCGCCGAGTTCGCTCAGATTACGGCCGACCATGCCGCCGTGGGGCGCTACCTTTCGCCGATCGGACAGCCGCCTCATTGACGCGGCAGGCAATTCTGCGTCAAGTTGCCGACACCGTGACAGCTAAGGGATCCGCTGACAGTTTTGTCTCAGGTTCCTCACAGCCGATTTTCGAGTCGAGATCGTCTCCGCAGGTGAGACGTAGGCATTGTTCCTCAGGTAACGCTCAGCTACTGTCCGTCTGCCTGATAAGGCAACCCTCAGTTACTTAGACCAGGAGACCAAGTGCAGCAAGTCCCAAGCCTCGACTCGGGCCGGCATCACGCCGATTCGCAGTCGCGCGTCAGCAAGTTCGTGGCCGCCGGTGTGGCGGTCGTCGGAGCCGGTGCGATCGCCGTCAGTCCGGTGTCACCCGTTACCGACGACATCAGGATTCAGGAGCGCGCAATACAGCTCTCAGCGGTGGCGAACCCCATCACCGAGTACCAGAAAACCATCACCGCAGCGCTGGCAAATCTGAGTCTCATCAGCGCAGGAACTCAGGTCTCGTCGAACGCCCTGGGTCAGGCACTGACCAGTCCCGCGCTCTACGAACAGCTGGCGACTTTCGTCGGTGGCAACATCCTGAATCCACTTCCGTTGTTGACTGAACTGGCCGAGTTCCAGGAAACCTACGGGGCCATCATCAGCACGGGCTTCGAAGGGTCCTCTGCCGCGACGCAGACAGCGCTGCAGAATCTGCCCACCGTCCTGCAAAACACGCTCAATTTCCTCGCCGATGGTGAGTTCGTCGAAGCATTCAGCGAGCTCGACATCTATTTCCTCGTTCAGTTGCTCGAACGCCCGGCCAGACCACTGTTCCCGGTGCTCGAGATCCCCGGCGACTTCCTGGCGAGTCTTCCCGGCGGGCAGATCCCCGGCGCGCTGGTCGACTCACTGCTGGTCGGACGCGCCAGTGGTTATGCCAGGGCATTGCTCGCGCCGGCGTTGACCCTGGGTCTGCAAACAGCGATCATCCTCGATGACGTGCGCGCCTCCCTGGAGGCGGGAGACACTGAACAGGCGCTCAGCGACCTGATCAACCTGCCGGGGAGGGCGCTGAATGCCTTCGTCAACGGGTTCGACCCCTCCGGCGAGGGAATCGGTTCCTCGTGGCAGGGATTGCTCAGCGATCGGGGACCCGTCGACTTCTTCACAGTCGACCTGCCCAACGCGATCGCAGCGGCGCTGAAGGTTCCGACGACGCAGGCGGTCACCGGTCTCAACGCTCCATCGGTCGAGACATCTCGCGTGGCATCCGGTGAAGTGACTTCGGCCGCAAGCACCGTGACGCTGGCGATCGAACAGGCCCCTGAGGTCAAGCCGCAATCCGCCCCCGCGGCCGCCCTCGGCACCCCGTCGACAGGCGCGACGATCGTCGATGCGACCACGGTGCCGAGCACCGGCGAGGTCAAGGAGATCATCGAGGTTGACGGCGCGGGCGAGGCTCCCGCTGCGACCACGCCGGTCAAGAAGGGCTACAAGCCTGGTGACGGTCTCAAGGCGCTCAAGAAGGCCGGGGACGACTTCAACAAGGGCGTTAAGAGCTTCACGGACTCACTGAAGCCCAAGAAGAAGACCACCGAGTCGGAGGACAAGAAGGGCGACGCCGAAACCAAGGCAGAAACCGACACCAAGGACGACAAGCCCAAGTCCGACGACAACAAGTCGGAAGGTTCCGAGAGCTGACTCGAAACCCGTAACAGCGACGGCCCCCTCGGCGAAGAGGGGGCCGTCGTGTTTCCGTAGCGCAATGTCGCTTCGGCGTCAGTCGAATTTCTATCGAATCCGCCTACACCCGGCCGATGGGGACGCTGCCCGTGCCGAGCCCGTTAACTCGGCCAATCATGAGGCGCGGTGAGCCGGCCGTCAGCGGAAGTAGAGCTCATCCCCGGTTGGGAAGCCGCCGCCGGTGGTGGTGATGTGGACGTGGTCGAAGTGGCCATCTGCGCCGCGCACCCCGCTCGGTGTGATGTAGCGCCCGCGCCAGATGGCGTCCTGCATACCGAACCGCTCGGCGTTCTTCAGCACGAACGCGACGATCTCGTTGCCCAGCGCGATGCCCGCGTCCGACGTCGGGTTGGGGATCATCACGTCGAGGGCCAGACCGTTGGGATGCCACCGCAGCGCATCGGACCGCACGCCGCCGATCTCGTTGATCTCCGGGAAGGCGGCGCTGATGCTGCGCGCGGTCAGGATCGTCTTGACCTGCAGACCGCTCTCGGGCGCGTCGCCGGCCTGCAGAATCCGTTCGGCCTTGGCCGTCTCGACGATCCGGTACCTCGACGCGGGAGGCGCCTGCACGGGGATCGGGTCGGCCGACGCCGGCATCCACGCCAGCGCGGGCGCGGCCCCGGCGACGAGTTCCACGCAACACGGCGACCCTTGATCGGGAGCGGGGGCCACCTGGGCCTCGGGCCGCTTGGCGTCGGGCGAGACGTCGGCGCCCGCGGCGATGAAGACGGCGGCCGGGGCAGCGAACGCGCCGAGGAGTACCGATACCCGTCGGCGGTCGGCGGTCATCGAATGCCTACCCACCCGATGCACCATAGAGGGACATTCCCGCGAATGTCACGGTCGAGTCACGGAGTTGTCACGGCAACGAATCGGACCTTTCGGCCGATTCACCATTATCGGCCGCAAATCCGCAGCTCAGCCGCGTGATGTCGAAGATCACCGCTGATCACCCCCGAATTTTCTCTCAATGAATTCTTAGTGCGATCGGTCCGGGTAACGACACGGCACGACGCGGTCAGCCGCGACGCGTGAACGGTCACACCGCCAGACGTTCGACGCTGACGTCACCCGAACGCAGGAGCTCTGCGCTCGCGTCGATGATCTGCAACACCGCCCGACGGTCGAACCCGAGCTGGCGGGCGATGGCCTGGGGCGTCAGCTCGCGTTCGTAGCTCAGGTGCAGCACGCCTGCGACATCGTCGGCGGAAAGCCCGCGCAGGTTGTCGCGTGACGCGATCGCCTCCGCCATCGTCTCCCAGGGCTGACGGGCCGCGGTGCCGATGTCCGCCGAGACCCGGCGGCCGGGTTCCTCGGCGAGCTCGGTGACCGTTGCGTCGGCCTCGCTGTCCGCGCCGCCGACGTCGGTTTCGACGTCGTCGGTCTCCGGCGGCCCGGGAATGCGGCTGAGCAGGCTCAGGCCGTGCGTGGCCGCCAACAGACTCACCGGCGCCACCACGGCGATCGCCGCCGCCAGCCAGGGATTCATCGGCCCGCCTGCCGGGATGACCGCGTGCAGGGCGTTGGCGCCGACGCTCACGGCGGCCGCGCACGTCAGCACGGCCCAGAAGTAGCGGCGGCTGCGTGCCTGGTCGGGAATCCCGGCGAGCACCACCACGGCCATCGTCGCCTGCAGGATCGTCCCGTCGACGATCAGCGGCCACAGCCAGGCGAGCTGCGCGGGGATGCCGGCCCGGGCCGCAAGGTCACGCAGCGCGGCGAAGGACAGAACGAAGCTCGCGATGCCGATACCCGCGGTGATCAGCACCGCCGCGGATCGGGTGAGGGTCAGTGACCGTCGTGGCCGGCTCATGGCAGGCGATCCTGCCGAAGGCCACCGACAGATCCGTCAGCCTCCGGGACCCTGCAACCGGTTGATGAGCGGCAGCCGGCCGATGATGCGGTCGCGAAGGCGCGGCTGGGGCTGCTGGACCGGAGGCACGGTGCCGTCGGGGCGCGGCGGCACATAGGCCGGGTTGCCGGGCGTGAACCCGGGCGGCGCGCCCTCGACCGCAGGCACCGACGGAGCGGCCGGCGGCACGTAGGCCGGCGGTGCGGGCGGCACATAGGCCGGCACTACCGGTTCGGGCAACCCCTGCGGCGCGGGATCGGCGGCCGGCGGTTCCCAGGCAGGCGCCTCGGGTGCGGGCGCCGCTTCCACCGGTTCGACCGGCAGCACCTCGGGCGGCGCCGGAGCCGCCGCGGGCGGGTCGATGTCGACGGGCGGCGCGGCAGGCGCGGGGCGCGGCGGCAGCTTCTGGGGGCGCGACGGCAGCTGCTCCACCGGCTCCTGGACAAGGGCGGCCTTGGCCGTCTGTTCGGACTCGCTGGCCGTCTGCTCGTGCTCGGGCGTGGAACTCGGGGTCAGGGCGACCGACAGCGACACCACGAAGGTGACCACCGCGGCGACGAGCACCCCGCCCACCGCAGCCACCCGCGGCGTGACGAACCGTCGCGTGCCGGCGGGGGCCGGCGCGGCGGCGAAGCCGAGGTCGAGATCGTAGGTGCTGCGGGCAGAGGCCAGCGCTGCGCCGCGGGCGAGCGCCAGGTCGGCTTCTGCGGCGGAGATCACCGCGAGTCCCGTCGCGCCCAGTGCTACGACCACATCGTCCAGATCGCCGGCCGAGCCGAGCACGTAGACGTCGGCGGGTTCGGACGCGCAGCCGTCGACCAGCGCGGTCAGCCAGTGCGCCAGGTCGGCGGCGTCACCCGCACCGAAGCGTTCGACGACGTCGACCACCACCTCGTGCGCGTCGACGACCGCGGCCACCGCCGCATCCGGTTCGACCACACAGACCGCGACGTCGTCGACGCCCGCGATGTCGCCGATCCCCGTCGCCAGGGCGGCCGCGGCATCTGACTCCGACACCGCGATCACGTTGTCCGCACCCTTGTCGGCGAGCAGTTCGAGCACCGTTGAAGCCGCAGCGGTGGCGCTACCGAGCCAGGTGACCCCGATCGCGCGAGGACGGCGGCCCGGGACCGCGGCGAAGGGGCCCTCGCCGAGGACCGCGTCCACCAGGTCATTAAGGCCGTCGTCGGCGCCGCCGAGTTCCAGGGTGCCCTTGTCGATCGTGGCTCCCTCGCCGGTCGCCCCTTCGACCAGCACGAAACGAATGGCAGCCGACGTTATCGAGAGGCCGAGTACTAGGTCCACTGATACGTTCCCGATCTGCTTGTCAGTCGGACCGAGATTACCGTCGTCCACCCGGGTTGGTGCAATCCCTGGCTACGCCGAGCCCGCTACCTGCGGCGATGCGCGGCTACCCTGAGAGAATGAGGCTTCGGAGGGTGTCGGCGATCGTGTCGGTCATCCTGATCGCCAAGGTCGTGCTGATCGGCTGGGTGGCGTGGGGGCGGGCGGCGATGATCGGCCGGACGCCGGAATTCGGCGCCGGCGCGGTGCTGGTGATCGGGTTGATCGGCGCGAGCCTGGCCGTTCTGGTGATCGCCGCCCTGCGGGTCAGGGCGTCCGCTGCCAGAGGCACTCGCCGCTGAGCGGCGAGCTCACACCTTGCTCAGATCCGTTCGCATCGTCTTGACCTGGTAGTCGTCCCACGTCGAGATGTTCCAGTAGAGGTACTGCTGATCGCTGGCGGAGACGTTGGCGGTGGACGACCAGGGGTGGATCATCGGCGCGTAGAGGCCGGGCATCTTCGACGAGGTCACCAGCGTGGTGGGCGCCGACCACACGCCCTCCGGCCGGTCCGCCTTGCGCATGACGACGTTGTTGTTCTGGTCGGTGTAGAGCATCACGTACTTCTTCTCGTAAGCGTTGTACTGCACCGACATCTCGCCCACGGTGGGGTACGTGGTGTTCTTGACCAGGCCGAACCACGATGTCGTCGTCGTCCCCGGCAGGATGGGCTTCGCCGCCGCCGGGTTGTTGTTCACCCACGACGAGCCGTTCCAGTACTGATACTTGGTCTGGTCGAGGATCTCCTTCTCGTTGACCCGCGACAGGTAGGCGGTGCCGCCGCGGCCGGCCGGCGTGCCGAAGGCGTACACGAAGCCGTCCGTCTTCGGTTCCCCGGTCACCGGATCGGTGACCGGCACACCGTTGGCGTCGACGACCGCGCCCTTGACGTAGGCGAACTGCTGGAAGTTCTCGTTGCCCGCGACGAACGGCTGGGTCGAGCGTCCCCAGGCGGCGGGCCGCACCGAGGACACCGGAACGGTGCGCCAATTCTGGCCGTTGTCATCGGAATACGCGATCGCCGAGTAGTTCGTGGTCCACCGGCCCGGGGTGTCCCATGACCGAACCGACATGAAGTTGATGTACTGCCGGGTCGCCCCGTTGACGCCCGCGCCGGGAACGGAGATCGCCGCGGTGGGGATGATCGTCACCTCGGGTCCGACGGCGTAGCCGTACTTCCCGATGATCTCGCGCGAGTACCTGTCGACCGACATCGGCGATCCGCTGTACGTGCCGGGGTCGTGAATGATGCCGTCCTGCACGTACATTCCATTGGACAGCGTGTTGTCATAGCTGCGGAACAGGGTGTTCATCCGCCACCCGGTCTGCCGCACCGGGTTGTCGCCGTAGAAGGTGTCGCCGAACGCGACCAGCACCTGGTGTTCGTTGACCGGCGTGAGCGGGTTGTCGCGAATGCCGTTGTCCCACATGATGCCCAGATCGGTGCCACCGATACCGAATCGGTCGTAGGTCTTGTTGAAACTGTTGCGGCCGGTGACGGCGGTGATGAAGTCGGTGTTGGCACTGACGGGAACCGGTGTGACCACATTGCTGGTGGCGGGGTCCGGGGTGGCGACCAGCGCCGTTGAGGTGGTGGCGGCCGTCGTCAGCGAGGTGGCGGCCGTCGTGACCGCGGCGGTCTTCGACGTGACGGCGGCCGTCGACGTCACCTGTTCGGTCTCCCGTCGTGCGGCCACCGCCATCAGCGCCCCGAGCGCCCATGGCGACGTCGGCGCGGCGGGCAGATTGGACAGTGATCCGAGGCCGAAGGCCGCGAGCAGCCGGTTGACGATGCGCGTCGCGGGCGCCGGTGCCGGCACCGCCGCTGTGGGAGCGGCAGCCAGCGCCGAAGCGACCTGCGCACTGGCCGACGCCACCGACGTCACCGCCGTGGTGACCGCCGTCGCCACGGAGCGGGTCTCGCTCACCGCGGTGAGTGCCTTGGTCTCCAGCTCGGGCCCGGACGCGACCTTGTCGACGACCACCGCGCGTGCGGAGGCCGTCGGGCGCGCGATCTCGACCTGGATCTTGGGCGCGCGGGCGTCTCGTGCCGACGTCCGGGGCCGGATCGAGGCGGACGACGGCTCACGTGGCGCCTCCGCCACCGGACCTCCGCCCCCCGCGGGGGTGGCCGGATCGCCGGTGACTTCCTCGATACCCTCGTCGTCGACGTCGACGAGGTCGGATCCCTCGGCGCGTTCGGCGTCCTCGCCTGCCTTCTTCCCGCTGACCTTCGGGCTGAGCTGAACACCGATGGCGTCCAACGTCTTCAACACTCCCGAGCGCCTCGCCGGACGCGACGGCCATGACGACTTCTTCTTCTTCACACCTGTGGCGGGCGCCTCGTCATCCGCTGCCGTCGGCGCATCCTTCGCCGCATCCTTCGCCGCGTCCTTCGAGGTGTCTTTCGCGGTGTCTTTCGCGGTGTCTTTGGACTCGTCCTGCGACGTGTCGTTCGATGTGGTGTCGGACGTGGAGGACTCCTCCGCCCATGCCACCCCGGTACCGCCGGAGACCACGGCGATGCCTACCCCCAGCGCCACTGCCAGTCCGCCGACACGCCCCACGTACGCCGATGCACCCATTGTTCCGCCCTCGAAGCCATTCCCCCGACGGAAAGGAGTTCCGGCGGCGCACGGCCGCCGGTCGCCCCAAACTAGACCCCGACAGCCACACCGGCACCACTTTCGGCAAAAATATTCGCAGGCGTCAACACATTTCCGGCTCACTCCGCGCGGCTACGCACCAACGTCCAATGGTTGCCGTCGGCGTCGCGACGATAGGACAACTCGTCGAGCACCCGGTGGGCGATCGCCAGACCACGACCTCGCTCCGACAGGCCGTCGGGCATCTCGGCCTGCGACAGGTCGACCGGAGCCGGACGGCCGTCATCGGTGAAGACAGCGCGCACCGATTCGGGAAGCACGTGCACCTCCATCCGGAGGTGCACGGGCCTGCCACCACCGGAGTGTTCGATGATGTTGGCCCCGATCTCGCCGGCGGCGAGATCCATGTGCATGCGCACCATCTCCGGGAGATCGTGCGCGGACCACACACTGTCGAGGGTCTGCTGGATCGCGTCCAGCGTGTCCGGTCCGGTGGTGGTGTGCAGGACATGGGGCCCGTCAGGTTGCGCCATCGAACGCACCGTCTACTGAATCATGGACGCGCAGCACGCGATTGAGGTTCGTCAGTTCCAGCACGGTGACCACTTGCCGCGTCGGCGCCGCGATGCGCAGGTCACCCCCGGCCTGACGGGCCGCCTTGAGTCCGGAGATCAGCGCGCCCAGGCCCGACGAGTCGATGAATTCGGTTCCGCTGAGGTCGACGACCAGCTTCGTGCTGCCCGCCTCGACGAGGGAGTGCAGCTGCTTGCGCAGACCGGGTGCCGCGACCATGTTGAGCCGCCCCTCCGGTCTGATCACCGTCGTATCGGATGCCGTTGTACGCGTGGGATATTGAGTCATAGCGCTCCTTCCGATCGATATCCGCGGTAGCGAACCGCCTGGATCACTACGCTGAGAATCAGCAGGTCGAACAGCACCCAGAAGAGGTTCACCCCGACGCCGAGGACGGAGATGGCGCCCAGGTACAGCTGGATGATCCCGATCACCGACGCGACCACCAGCATCGCCATCGCCGCCAGCTGCCACTTGACCAGGTGCCACGGCGTGGCGCCGACCGCCTGACGGGTCTTCGGCGTCACCGCGAACCCGAGTGGCCGTCCGAAGTAGACGTTGCGGAATGCGGTCACACACGCCCGGATCCACACCGGGAACAGCGCCAGGCTGTACTGCTGGCCCCGCCAGGTCGGGGTGCCCCGGCTGATGATGATGAACATCAGTTGGTTCAGGAGCAGGAACGGAATGAGCCGCCCGAAGAAATCCCAGCTGTAGGCCTGCACCGGCATGATGCCGGTGATCAGGTAGATGGCAGGGGCTGCGATGTAGGCCAGGGCGGCGAAACCGGCGAGGTAGCTGTACATGGTCGACCAGTACATGAACTTCTGACCCAGGCTGAGACCCTTCTGAACGAAGGGATTCTCCCGCAGCATCACCTGTATCGTGCCCTGCGCCCATCGCAGGCGCTGGGTCAGCATGGTGCCGGCGTCCTCCGGTGCCAGTCCCTCGCAGAGCTTTTCGTGGTGATAGGCCGATCGCCATCCCATCGAGTGCAGTCGCATGCACGTCGCCATGTCCTCGGTGACCGAGATGGTCGCCATCGGTAGCACCGGTTGCGCCTCGTCGTCACGATCGACGTCCACCGCCCGGATCATGGCCCGGATCGACTCGATCGCACCGAGCGGCGACCACTCGCGGTCCGCCAGCGTGGCGAGGGCCTCGTCGTCGAACAGGAGATCGGCCGACGGGTCCTCGAGGTCGGCACTCATGGCGGCGATCATCTCGAGATCTGCGCGCATCGTCATGATGTCGGAATCGACCAGGGTGCGCGCCGCGGCGTCGATCCGCTGCTGGAACGTATAGGTGATGTCGGCGAGTGGTCGCTTGTCACGCAGTTCCCGGCGGGCGTCGCGGACGGCGTCGCGGACCGCGTCGAGGGCGGCCTGGGCCTCCCGCTCATCGGATCCGATCTGTCCTGCGGTCTGTTTGAGGATCTTGTCCGCCGTGTACAGCGTGCGTTTGATGCCCTCCTCGATCGCCCGCACATATCCGCGAATGCCGAGTTGCATCAGCGCTTCCCGGCGCAGAACCGCATTGGAGCCACAGAAGTACGCGGCGTTCCAGCCGTCCTTGCCCTGCTGGATCGGGCCGTAGAACAACGGCGCCTGACTGCCCAGCGGGTCGCTCATGGGGACGTTGTGGAAGAACTGCGGCGTCTGGACCAGCGCCATGTACGGATCTCGGAAATAACCGAGCGTGTTGTCCAGGATCTCCGGAACCGGTACCTGGTCCGCGTCGAGCATCAGGATGAATTCGCCGTCGGTCTCGAACAGCGCGTTGTTCAGGTTGCCCGCCTTGGCGTGGCGGGGCTTGTCCTGAGTCCAATGCGCCGACCGGGTGATGTAGCCGACGCCCTTGCCGGCCGCGGCATCGGCCAGTTCCCGACGGTCGCCGTCGTCGAGGATCCACGTGCTGTGCGGGTACCGGATGTCCTGCGCCGCCTTGGCGGTCGCCATCACCATCTCGATCGGTTCGTTGTAGGTGGTGATGAACACGTCGACGGTGGCGCCGTCGGGCGGCGGTTCCGGTGGATTCCGGCGAAGCATCCGCCACATCGTCAACCCGAAGAGTTGGGAGTCGATCACGCTGTAGGTCTCCGCCACCACCAACGGAACGGCGATCCACCACGCCGTCCAGTTCACCGACGCCACCCACCGCCACACGATGTAGTTGACGCCCAGGATCACCGTCGCCAGGATCAGGCCTCGCAGCCATGGGGAGGGATACCGCCCGGCGGCGGCGTGCGGCATCTGGTGCCTCATGGCAGCTCGCGGCGTACGGCCACCAGGGTGACGTCGTCCAGCGGCGGGGTACTCGCATGCAGGCTGCGGGCGAAGTCACACAGTTCGGCCGGTTCGCGGTACTGGGATACCAGCTGCAGCGCGGGCCGGACGTCGCTGCCGTCGCCGACCAGATCGAGGACTCCGTCTGAGGCGATGACCAGCGTGTCACCGGGTTGCAGCGTCACCTCGCCGCGCGTCCAGCTGTATCCGGGCAGCACGCCGACGGGGAGGTCGGCGCTGTTGAGGGGTTCCACCCGGGAATCGTCGCGGATCACCGCCGCGAAGCCGTGGCCCGCGTCGACGAATTCCACCCGGCCACTGTCGGTGTCGAGCTTGGCGTGGAAGAGCGTCACGAAGGTGTCGGTACTGGCCAGGTCCTCGCTCAATTGCGCGGCAATGGAATTCACCGTGTCCGCGACGTCGACAGCGGTCGCCGTGAGGCGGTCGACTGCCCTTGAGGCGGCCCGCAGGGACGATCGCACGCTGGCCGCAAGGATGGCGGCGCCCAGTCCCTTACCCATCACGTCCGCGACGGTGAACATGGCGCCGCCCTGCACGCGGTAGTGGTCATAGAAGTCGCCACCCACCGCGTAGGCCGGTAGGCACATCGCGCACACCGAGTAACCCGGCAGGTCGCCCAGCGGCCGGGGAAGCAGTTGCCGCTGGACGGCCGACGCCCGCTCCAGGTCGTCGGTGCTCTCCAGCTCACGTTGTGCCCATGCGGCGAGCTCCTTGAAAGCCTCCAGTTCCGAGCCCGCCAGTGCCCGCGGCTTGTTGTCGAAGATGCAGAAGGTTCCCACCGGGTGACCGCCGGGGCCGTAGAGCGGGTAGCCCGCGTAGAACCTGATGCCGTCACCGCCGACGCCCGGCACGCACGCGAACTCGGTGTCGGCGGCGTCCTCGAGGATCAACGCCGGCTCCTCCGGGTGCTGGTAGGTGCGGGCGATGGTGGCCTGACACACCGAGTTGCGCCGCGTCGTCTGGGGGCCCAGGGAGAGGCCGTCGGCTTGCTTGAACCACTGGCGGTCGCGATCGATCAGGTTCACCGATGCCATCGGCACGCCGAACACGCAGCGCGCCATCCGGGTGATGCGGGCGAACCGGTCCTCTGGGGGCGTGTCGAGGATGTGCATCTGCTCGAGGGAACGCACCCTCTCGTCCTCCACCTCCGGCGGCAGCGCGTACCGCTGAAGCAACGTATCGGTGTTCATGCCGCCACCTCACCCAGCGATGCGGCCATCGCCGCGGCCGCGGCCGCGGTGCTGGTCAGTCGCCAATCGGTCTCTTTGTCGTGGTGGAACCAGATGAAGCCGGTCACCTGCGGCTCGGCGGCCGTCATGCGCACGAGCTCGCCGATCCACTCGGCCTTGTCGCCGCCCGCCTCGGCGCAACCGACCTCGGTGACCAGGATGGGCTTGCCGTCACTGAGCCGGCGCAGCTCGGACAGCCCGTGGCCGAAGATCTCCGTCGGTCCGGTCCACCGGCTCCCGGGCAGGGTGGTGCCCCAGTTGTAGCCGTCGATCCCGAGCACGTCGACGCACTCGTCGCCCGGGTACCAGTCGGCGAGCGGTTCATCGGAGATCGGCCCCGCGTCCGGCGCCCACACCCATCGGACGTTGGTGGCGCCGCGCTCGCAGAAGATGTGGTGGACGTGCCGCCACGCCGCGACGTACTCCTCGGCGGACGTTCCTGCCCCGGTGGACCACGGATACCAGGTGCCGTTGAATTCATGGGCAAATCTGAGAAGGACGCCGTGGCGCACACCGGCGAGTTCGTCGGCCCACCCTCGGAGGTAATCGTCGTAGCAACCCGAATTGATCTTGGGGAGAATGGCGCCGACGGCTTCTGCGGACGCGTCGTGCCACAGCCGGGGCTCCCAGGTGATGACGGGTTCGGCGGCTCGTCCGATCACCGCATCGATCTTCGCCACCGGCGGTGGAGAGGCAAAATCCTCGTACCAGAGCTCGAATTCGGGAGGAGTGCCCACCGCGTCACCCACCTCCGCGAGTTCCTGCGCGGCCAGCGGCCCTCCCTGCGTGCTCACCCCGAAACGCAACCCACCGGCCATTCGCCTCCCGCCGTCCAGCAAATTGCCCCGATTCAACCATAGGCATCGGCGCCGGTTGAATGGGCCCGAACGACCGAAGTGGCTCGAGCACAGTGATGTCAGTACCGGTCACTAACGTGACGCCGATGCCCCACCTCATTCGCCACATCCTGGTGGAGTCGGCCGATCCCGCGGCGCTCCTGCAGTTCTGGTCGGCCCTGCTGGAACCGCCGGTGGTCGACGACAGGGCGGTCAACCTCGGCGAGGGTGCGGCGCTGCGGTTCGCCGCCACGGCTGAGCCCAAGCAGGTGAAGAACCGACTGCACCTCGACCTGGCCTCCACCTCCGCCGAGCATCAGGCCGACCTGGTTCGCACCGCCCGCGGACTCGGTGCGCAACCGGTCGACGTCGGCCAGTCGGATGTGCCGTGGGTGGTGCTGGCGGATCCCGGCGGCAACGAATTCTGCGTGCTGGAACCGCGCGAGGAGTACCGCGGTGTCGGACCCGTCGCCGCGGTCGTGATCGATGCGCTCGATCCCCCTGCGCAGGCGGAGTTCTGGGCCGGACTGACCGGGCTGCCTCTCACCCGGTCACATCCGCAGTTCGCGTCGCTGCGCCAGGAGGGACGCTTCTGGGTGGAGTTCATTCGCGTCGATACGCCCAAGATGGTGCGCAACCGGGTCCACCTCGTCCTCGCGGCCGACGACGGAGACCTGCCCCAGACGGATCCGGAGGGCAACGAGATCCTCGGCTGCTGACGGGGTTCTGCGGCCACACCGCCGCGGTTGATCGGTGTCAGGGCCCGAACGCATCTCGAGGGGCAACGCTCCTGTCAAGGTGCAGTCAGGTCGTTCGCCTAGTCCTGAGAATGCGAACAGGGCTGTGCGCGTTCCGATTCAACAGCCCTCAGTGCAATCTCGGGCGTAGGGCCGCAGTCGGTCCCTGGTTCAGGGCGGCGCCTCCACGAGGCCGGCGGGCGCGGCGTCAGGGTCCGAACGGCGACGGCTGATACGGGTTCTGGGGCTGAGCCGGCACCTGGATCGGGATCGGCACCGGGACGAACGGCACCGTGACGTAGGTCGTCGTCATCGGGTTCGTCGTGGTGGTCCGCGTCGTGGTGGTGGTCGGCGGTGTCGTCGTCGTGGACGGCGTCGTCGTGGTCGTGGTGGTGGTCGTGGTGGTGGTGGTGGTCGTCGGCGCCGCCGTGGTGGTGACGGCCTGCGTCGACGGCGGCGGCGGAGGCGGCGCGGGTGCCTGCGTCGTGGGTGGCGGCGGCGGTGGTGGGGGCGGTGGCTCGCTGATCACCGTGAGCGCCGGCGGCGGTGGCGCCGCGCTCGGGGGCGGCGGCGCGCCGGCAGGCACCTTGGTGGTCTCCACCTGCGTGCTCGGCGTGGTGCTGCTCGAACTCGTCAGCCCGTAGGCCACGCCGCCGACCGCGACGAGGGCCACCACAGCTGCCAGGCCGATCACGATCTGCGGCAAACCGAGCCACGGTCGGCGCTGTTCGATCGGTCCAGTGCCGGGCACGTACTGAACGGGCGGCCGCGCTCCGGTCGCGCCGCCGTCGAGTCCGCTGTCGAAGCCACTGGAGTAGGGGCTGTCGTACGCCTCGCCGCCGGTGTACGCCACGGGCTCGGCGGCGTTGTCGTCGTCCTGCGACCAGGCGAGTGCCCGGAACGTCGCCGAACCGGGCGCGTCCGCTGCACCCTCCACCACCGGCGGGACGACGACCGTCGGCGCAACGCCGGTCTGCGCGTCCGACGTCGGCCCGTAGGCGGCGAACAGTGCGGCGCCCACCGCGGCGTCGAGAGCCGGTTGCGGTGTGGTCACCACCGGCGCCCGTGAGTACTCCGAGAGCCGCTGGGTGATCAGCGGAATGCTCGCCCCGCCACCGATGGTGACCAAGGCGGAGACATTCGCCCATCCGATCCTGTTGCGCTCCAACGCATTGTCGAGCGCGGACAGTACGCCGTTCAGCGGGATGTCGGCCATGTCGTCGAGCTCGGCGCGGGTGACCCGGACCGTCGAACCGAAGCCGGGCAGCTCGACGGGCAGCTCGGTCGCGGTGACCGCCGAGAGCCGCTCCTTGGCCGCGCGGCACTCGTCCCGCAGCCGGCTCAGCAATCCGACGGCCGCGGTGCCGGCCGGATCCACGCCCCCCGCGGCGGCCACGCCCTCCAGCACGTGGGTGAGCAACGCCTGGTCCAGTTGGTCGCCGGAGAAGTCGGCGATCCGGGTGGTCTCGTCGATCGGCTCGAACAGCGCCCCGGCGTCGGCCAGGGTGATGCTGGTGCCGCTGCCGCCGAAGTCGAGCAGTGCCACCACGCCCTGCGACGGCAGCCCGGGGTCGGCGTTCAGTGCCGACAGGGAGGCGACGGCGTCGGGCACCAGCCGCACCGGCGTACCGCCCGGCGCGAATCGCGGGTTGGTGCGCAATGCGCTGCGCAGCGCCCACAGCGTGGAGGCGCCCCAGTGCGCGGGCACGGCGATCGACACGTCCGGCGAGCCGGTCCCGCCGGCGACATCGATCATCGCGTCGAGCGCCTCGACGAGCAGCGCCTCCGCCCGGTAGGACGAACCGTCGGCGGCGACCAGCGGCACCGGATCGCCGACCCGATCCACGAATCCGCTGAGCACCACGCCAGGGCCGGCACCGTGTTCGGTAGTCGAGCCGACCTGGGGCGTGCGGTCGCCGAACAGGGTCAGCACCGAACGTCGCGTCACGGGTCGGTCGCCGACTCGCGCCGCAACCAGGTTGGTGGTGCCGATCGACAACCCCAGGGGGTCGCTCATAACGCCCCACACCCTAGCGCCCCGGAACCGGTTCGGCCGCCAGACACTCCGCGCCGAGCTGCGCCAACCGCGTTCGGCCAACAAGGTTTTGGCATCCTCAGCAACGCTCCACCAACGGCGTCACCGGTAATTGACGCGCGCGCGGCAACCGTTCGGCGTGCGGGGCGGGCGCGTTTGGCGACAGCGCCGCTGGGTATCTCGTGTCCATGACGTCACTCTGGCTCGCCGACCGCGTTCAACAGGCGGCACATCCCTCATCGGTGTCCTCGGACTTCGACCGCAACGCCGACGTCGTGGTGGTGGGCGCGGGCATCACCGGCCTCACCACGGCCGTGCTGCTGGCCCGCGCCGGCCGCAACGTGCTCGTCCTCGAGGCGTTCACCGTGGGTGCCGGCGCCACCGGGAACACCACCGCGAAGATCAGTCTGCTGCAGGGCAGCAAGATGTCGAAGATCCTCGGCAAGCACGGGCCGAAGATCGCGACGATGTACGCCGAGGGAAACCGCGAGGGTCAGGAGTGGCTGCTCGGCTACTGCGACGCGCGCGGCATCTCGGTACAGCGCGAGGACGCCTTCACCTACGCCCAGACCGAGAAGGGTGTCAGTTCCGCGCGACAGGAACTCGAGGCCTGCCAGGCCGCCGGCCTGGCCGCGGACTGGGTCGACGACGCCGACGTGCCGTTCGAGTTCAACGGCGGTGTGCGCCTTGCCGATCAGGCCCAGTTCGATCCGATGCCGTACCTGGACAGCCTCGTCGTCGAACTCGACGAGCGCGGCGGCCGGCTGGTGCAGAGCACGCGGGTGCAGAAGGTGTCCGGGCACGGTGACGGGCTCGCGCTGAGTGTGCGCACCTCGGCCGGCGACGAATTCGACGTTCACGCCAAGCAGTGCGTGCTGGCGACCGGGATCCCCATCCTCGACCGCGGTGGCTTCTTCGCCCGGCTCAAGCCGCAGCGGTCCTACTGCATGGCCTACAAGGTGCCCGGCACCCTGACTCGCGGGATGTACCTCTCGGTCGACTCGCCCACCCGGTCGGTGCGCTACGCGCCCACCCCCGACGGCGATCGCCTGGTCGTCGGCGGGGCGGGCCATCCCGTGGGCCGCGAGAAGAGTCCGTCGTCGTCGGTGCAGGAGCTCGACTCCTGGGCCAAGCAGCACTACCCGGGCGCCATGCAGACCCACTACTGGTCAGCGCAGGACTACACGCCCGCCGACGAGCTGCCCTACGTCGGGCCGATCCTGCCCGGCGACGACAAGATCTTCGTGGCAACGGGTTTCGACAAATGGGGGATGACCAACGGTGTCGCAGCGGCGTTGGCACTGTCCGGCCGCATCCTCGGTGGCCGGATGGACTGGGCCGACGCCTTCGCCAGTTGGAGTCCGCACGAGCTGTCCGGGATCCCGAAGGCGTTGCAGGCCAACCTCGAGGTCGGCTTCAACCTGGCCAAGGGCTGGATCACGCCGGTCACCCGCATCTCGGACCGGTCGCCGGAGTCCGGCGGGGTGGTGAGCGGCCCGCCGTGGCACCTGGAGGCCCGCTGCGTGGTCGACGGCGTCGAACACCGGGTCTCACCGGTGTGCCCGCACCTGGGCGGCATCGTCAACTGGAATGACGCCGACGAGGCGTGGGAATGCCCGCTGCACGGCTCGCGGTTCGCGCCGGACGGCACGCTGTTGGAGGGTCCTGCGACCAGGGGGCTGACTGCATCCGTACAGTCAGCGCATGGGTGACATCGACGACATCAAGCAGGTCAAGTACCGCTACCTGCGAGCGCTGGACACCAAGGACTGGGAGACGTTCGCCGCCACCCTCACCGAGGACGTCTCCGGCGATTACGGCGAATCACTGGGCGAGGACCACCGTTTCACCGACCGGGACGGTCTCGTGGAGTTCATGCGCACGTCGCTGGGGCCGGAGATCGTCACCGAGCACCGCGTCAGCCACCCGGAGATCACGGTGGACGGCGACGAGGCATCGGGGACCTGGTATCTGCAGGACCGGGTGATCGCGGCCGACTTCAACTTCATGCTGATCGGCGCCGCGTTCTACCGCGACCGCTACCGGCGCACTCCCGACGGCTGGAAGATCAGCGCCACCGGCTACGACCGCACGTATGACGCGAGCATGTCGCTGGAGAACCTGAACTTCAAACTCAAGAAGGGCCGCGCGCTGCACCTGTAGACACCGCCCGGTGCCCTACTGGGCAACGGCGATCAGCGCGCCGGGGCGCAGCCAGCGCATGATGCGCACCAGGGTCCGATCATCGATGGCGACGCAGCCAGCGGTGGGTCCACCGTCGGTGCTGTGCAGGAAGAACGCGCCGCCGTTGCCGGGCACCCTGGCCTTGTTGACACCCATCACGACGGCGTGGGCGTACTGCGGGATCTGGAGATTCTCGGTGCCGCTGGCGGGCGACGTGTTGAACGGGCACCGGTCCTTCTTGCACACCTGCATGGTGTTGTAGGTGGGACTCTTCATGTCGCCGTCCCACCAGTGGTCCGGTCCGACCTGGACGTACTGCAGTCCCCCACCCGGATTCGGTTCGGTGCCGAAGGCGAAGTCCAGGGTGAACACCCCCATCGGCGTCTTCATCTGACCGTCGTGGGTCTGCGGAGCCATCCCGTTGGCGCCGATGAACGCCGGAATCCCGGCACCGACCGGCTGCCAACCCGCCGCCGTGCGCTCGTAGACGTCCACCTTTGCCTTCGAACCACCAACGCCGACAACGGATATCACCTGGGTGGCGGCCCCGACCGAGTGGGCGAACCACGGCGCTGCGGCACCCGCAGGCGCCGCAGGCAGCACGGAGAGCACCGCCGCCGCACAGAGCAGGATCGACAACCGGCGCACACACCCATCGTCGACGCCGCCGCTCTCGGTCCTGTCAACGTTGGGACACGATCAGGTCGCAACCGGGTGGGAGCGTCGCGGCCGAGGCCGGTCCGGTTTTGTTGTCAAGGGGAGCGGCTACGTTGATGCCATGGAACTGCCGATCCGCCGCCGCCGTGAAGGCCTCCGCCAGATCGGCCGTGGGCTGGGGACACTCGACCGCGAGGTCTTCGAAGCCATCGCCGAATCCCCGAGCCCATTGCTCGACTCGGTGATGCCCCGGCTGACGCGGGCCGCGGACCACTCGAAGCTGTGGTTCGCCCTCGCCGCCGCGCTCGGAGCGTTCGGCAGCGCGTCGGTGAAACGCGGCGCCGCCCGAGGGGTGATCACCCTGGCGGCCACCAGCCTGGTGACCAACCAGGGCGCCAAGAAGATCTGGAAGCGGGCCCGGCCGAACTACATCATGGTGCCGCTGGCCCGGCGGTCCCGGCGGTTCCCGACATCGAACTCGCTGCCGTCGGGCCATTCCGCCAGTGCGGCGGCCTTCGCCGTCGGCGTGGGGCTGGAGAGCCCCCCGGTGGGGTTGGGGCTGGCGCTGTTGGCCGGCCTCGTCGGCATGTCGCGCATCGCGGTCGGGGCGCACTATCCGGGCGACGTCCTCGCCGGCCTGGGTCTCGGCGCAGGTCTGGCCGTCCTCGGCGGACGCATCGTGCCGACCGCGGTGCCGACGAAGATGCCGACGGCGGCACCGCTGCGCGTCGAGACCGATCCGCGCCCCGAGGGCGCAGGCGTGACGCTGGTGATCAACCCGGCGTCGGGCAGCGGAACCGGAGCCCGGGTGGTCGACGAGGTCCGCCAGGCGCTGCCCCAGGCCAAGATCGTGGAACTGAGCGGCGACGAGGACCTGAAGACGGTCATGAGGTCGGCTGCCGAGAGCGCCGAGGTGCTGGCCGTCGGCGGCGGCGACGGGACGGTGGCGTGCGCGGCCGAGGTCGCCGTCGAACTGGGGATGCCGCTGGCGGTGTTCCCCGGCGGCACGTTCAATCACTTCGCCAAGGACATCGGCTGCGACACCGTGGCGAAGACGGTCGACACCATCCGGCGGGGCCACGTCTCCTGTGTGGACCTGGTGTGCCTGAACGAGAAGGACACGGTGATCAACACCGCCAGCATCGGGGCGTACCCGATGTTCGTCCAGACCCGGGAGAAGTTCGAGCACCGCATCGGCAAACCGCTGGCCGGCGTCTACGCGATGTTCTACACGTTGCGGCGGGGCGTACCCGTGCGCATCGAGTACGACAACCACACGCTGCAGACGTCGCTGTTCTTCCTGGGCAACTCGACGTATCTGCCGTCGGGCTTCGCGCCCGCCCGGCGACACAAGATGGATGACGGCCTGATGGATGTGCGGATCCTCGAGACCGGCAGGCGGTTCAGCCGACTGCGGATCCTGGTGGCCCTGATGCTCGGTCGGCTCACCCGCAGCCCGCTCTACCACGAGATGCGGGTGCCCGAGTTCACCTTCACCGCGGTGGACGGGCCGACGGAGCTGGCCCGCGACGGCGAGATCGGAACCGTCTGCGACAAGGCGAGCTTCAGCGTTCGCTACCGGGCACTGCAGGTGTTTCGTCCGCTGCCCTGACCCGCGGCGGCACCAGCAGCAGGCAGAGTACGAACCAGGCATAGCCGAGCGCCCAGCCGGCCAGCACGTCGGACGGGTGATGGACGTTGAGCACCACACGGGCGAGGCCGATGGTCACCACGACCACGCCGCCGAACACCGCCAGCGGGACGCGACGTCCCGGCCGCACCGCGGGCCAGACGACGGTGAGCACCGCGAGCACGATGGCCATCAGCCCGAGCGCATGCCCGGACGGGAACGACGTCGAGTTGGCGGCGACGAAGGCGCTGGATGGCCGCGGGCGGTCGGCTGCGGCCTTCGCCAGCTCGGTGACGAGGCCGCTCAACACGACGGAGAACACCAGGAACACGGCGAGGCGATGCCGCCGCCGGACGAACGCCCAGACGATCACGAACACCGACAGGATCCGGATCACCACCGGGTTGACCACCGTGCAGTACACGTCCCAGCCGGTCACCCAGGCCGGATGGGCAGAGCCGAACCGGTGCAGCGGGTCGAGCGCGGCCGAATCCATCGCCTGCTGCCAATGCCAGCCCTGCGCGAAGCCCACCCACAACGCCGCGTAAATCGCCACGGCGACGAGGGCGGAAGCGATGAGCACCGCGCGCCGATTCATCTCATCAGCTGTATCACGCCGGGCCCTCAGCTACCTTTTGATCATGGCGCTGCTACGCAAGTTGCTCCGGATCGGCAAACTCCCCGACGACATGCGCGCGCAGGTCGAGGCCGAGGGCGTCATCTTCTCCGCTGAATTCCTCAGCGCGGTGGTGCGGTTCACCGGTCAGGTGCCGGGCCGGCGGTCGGTCGGACTGGTCCGCGGCTACGGCGGCGCACTCGTGCTGACCAACCGGCGCGTCCTTGCGACGCTCTCGGCCATCCCGGGCAAGGCCGGGCGGTCGGTGGACCAGCCGTGGACCGCCGCGCAGAGCGGCATGGTCGCCGGCACCCTGTCCGAAACGGGCCTGCTCCTCGACATCGCCGACCTCGCCGTCGTCCATCCCGACTTCTCCGGCCAGTTCTCGCTGACCTACAAGACCGCCCTGCCCGCCGACGTGCTCACCCGAATTCCCACCCGATCCATCGGTTTCGATGTTCCCCCCAAGTTCGTCTACAGCGCTCTCGGCATCCCCCGCGGCTGAGCTACCGTGCAGAGATGGCCGTAATCGTCCGCAAGCTGCTGCGCATCGGAAAGCTACCGGGTGAGCTGCGCTCCCAGGTCGAGTCCGAGGGTGTGCTCCTGCTCGCCGAATACGTCCCGGTGACCCGGCGGTTCAGCGGGTCGATCCCGGGCAAGCGCGCCACCGGCAGCGTCGCCGGCTACGCGGGCTCGCTCGCCCTGACCGACCAGCGGGTGCTGGCGACACTGTCGACGGTGCCCAAGCTCGCGGGCCGCACCATCGACCAGCCGTGGTCGGCGCCGCAGACCGGCGCCGTGACCGCCGAGATCTCGCCCTCCGGGCTGAAACTCGACGTCGACATCGCGGCCGTCGACGAACGCTGCGAAGGCAGCCTCTCGCTGTACTACAAGCACGACATCCCCGACGAGGTGCTCAGCCGCCTGCCCGCACGGACGCTGGCCTTCGACGTGCCGCCGGAGTGGGTGTTCCGCGCCGTCGGCGTCCCCTACCACCCCTGAGGCGTCGGCGGGGTCGCCGTTTGGCGTCCGGGTCCCGGGGTACCAGCCGGGCACTCGACCGCTCGACGTCCCCAGGAGTTCACATGGCCCGCGCCACTCTCTCGCACCAACTTCACGATCTCGGCCTCGCGGCCTGGTTCGGCGGCACCCTCGCCAACGCCGTCGCACTCAATCCCGCCGCCGCCGCAAGCGGTGACCCGTCCCGGGTCGGCGCGGTCGCCAATGCCGGCTGGGATGCTTGGACCCCGGTCAATGCGGCCGCGATCGGCGTCCACCTCGCCGGCGCCGTCGGACTGCTCAAGCACGACCTCGGCCGACTGCGGGCACAGCAGGGCGTACCGGCCATGGCTGCCACCAAGATCGCCCTGACCGCCGCGGCGCTCGGCGTCACGGCCTACAGCAGGGTGCTCGGCAAGAAGGTCTCCGAGCACCGGGCGGTCCCAGCCGCCGACGGCACCACTCCCGCGGCGGCCACCCCGCCGGACGTCGCCGCGGCACAGAAGCAGCTGAAGATCCTCCAGTGGGCGGTGCCCGCACTCACCGGCGGCATCGTCGCGATCGGCTCCTATGCGGCCGAGCAGTACCGACCCGAAGAGGTCTCGAAGGGCGTGCTGCAGCGACTGCTGCCCTGATCACGACAGCGCGTTCTCGGGCACGTGCTCCGAAGCGTCGGCCTGCCGCGGGCTCGGCCAGCGTTGCGGCACCGGACGCCGGCGGACGTTCTGCGGCCACCAGAACCAGCGTCCGAGCAGCGCCGCCAGCGACGGTGTCATCAACGACCGCACCACCAGGGTGTCGAACAGCAACCCGAGGCCGATGGTGGTGCCGACCTGACCGATGACGATCAGCTCGCTGCTCGCCATGGACATCATGGTGAAGGCGAACACCAGTCCCGCGGCGGTGACCACGGATCCCGTCCCGGCCATCGACCGGATGATGCCGGTGCTCAGTCCGGCGTGGATCTCCTCCCTCATCCGGGACACCAGCAGCAGGTTGTAGTCCGCGCCGACCGCGAGCAGCACGATGACCGACATCGGCAGCACCATCCAGTGCAGCGGTATCCCGATCAGGTGTTGCCACAACAGGACTGACAGGCCGAACGAGGCGCCGAGGCTGAGCACCACGGTCCCGACGATCACCGCCGCGGCCGCAACGGCCCTGGTGAGCACCACCATGATCAGGAAGATCAGGATCAGCGCCGAGATCGCGGCGATCAGCAGGTCGTAGTCGGCGCCCTGCTGCATGTCCGTGAACATCGCTGCGCTGCCGCCGATGTAGACCGTCGAGCCCTCCAGCGGGGTGCCCTTGATCGCGTCGGCGGCCGCGATGCGCAGCGGCTCGATGTGCGACGTGCCCTCCTCGGTCAGCGGATCGCCCTGATGAAAGACGGTGAACCGGACGGCATGACCGTCGGGCGAGAGGAACAGCTTGATGCCGCGCTGGAAGTCGGCCGTCTCGAACGCCTCCGGCGGCAGGTAGAAGTTCTCGTCGTTCTGGGCGGCGTCGAACGCCTTGCCCATCGCGGTGGCGTCCTCCTGGGTGGCCATGTTCTGGTCCTGCTGCGCCTTCTGCGCCTGATACTGGTTCAACATCATCTGCTTCTGGTTCTTCATCGTCTGGATCATCGCCGGCATCAACGCCGCCAATTGCGGCGTCAGATCAGCCAGTTGCTCGATGTCGGGCACCAGGTCCTGGAAGTCGTCGGAGAGTGCGCCGATGCCGTCGAGGCTGTCGAAGATCGACCGCAGCGACCAGCAGACCGGGATGTCGAAACAGTGTGGCTCCCAGTAGAAGTAGTTACGGATCGGGCGGAAGAAGTCGTCGAAGTCGGCCAGGTGGTCGCGCACCTCGGCGACGGTCAGGGAAGTGGAGTTGAACTTGTCGGCCATCCGCCGTGTGACGTCGGCCATCTGCAGCGTGATGGACTGCATCTTCTCCATGGAGTCGATGGTCACCTGCATCTCGTCGGCCTGCTTCAGCGTGTTCTCCAGCACCCGCTGCTGGTTGTCGTTGTTCATGAGTTGCCCTGTGCCACTTTGGCTCATCGTGTAAGCCAGCGACGCGTGCTCGACCGGCTTGCCGTCCGGGCGGGTGATGGTCTGCACCTGCGCGATACCGTGCACGCGGACCATCGCCTTGGCGATCTTGTCGATCACCAGGAAATCGGCGGGATTGCGCAGGTCGTGATCGGCTTCGACCATCACCAGTTCTGGGTTCATCTTCGCTTCGGAGAAGTGCCGGTTGGCCGCCGCGTAACCGATGTTGGCGGGCACGTCGTCGGGCTGGAAGATGCGGTCGTTGTAGGTGGTGTGATAGCCGGGCAGGGTCAGCAGCCCGACGAGGGCCAGCACGACGGCCATCACCAGCACCGCGCCGGGCCACCGCACGGTGGCGGCGCCGACCCGCCGCCATCCCCGTGAGCGTCCCCACCGCCTGGGCTCGAGCACCCGGCCGAACCGGCTCGCGATCGAGATCAGCGCGGGACCCAGCGTCAGCGCCGCGGCGACCACGATCGCCATGCCGATGGACAGCGGGATGCCCATGGTCTGGAAGTACGGCAGCCGGGTGAAGTGCAGGCAGAGTGTGGCTCCGGCGATCGTCAGCCCGGACGCCAGCACGACGTGCGCCGTGCCGTGAAACATCGTGTAGTACGCCGACTCCCGGTCCTCGCCCGACCGTCGCGCCTCCTGATAACGGCCGATGAGGAAGATCGCGTAGTCGGTGGCGGCGGCGATCGCCAGCGTCACCACCATGTTCGTCGAGAAGGTGGTCAGGCCGAACACGTCGTGATAGCCGAGGAAGGCGACGATGCCGCGGGCCGACAGCAGGCCCACGACCACCATCACCATCGTGACGAGCATGGTGACCACCGACCGGTAGACGAGCAGCAGCATCACGATGATGACGGCGAACGTCAGCGCCTCGATGGTCTTCATGCTGGCGTCGCCGACGGCGTTCTGGTCCGTGGTGGTGGCCGCCGGACCCGTCACGTAGGCCTGAACGCCGGGCGGCGGCTGGACGCCGGCGACGATGGCGCGCACCGCCTCCACCGATTCGTTGGCCAGCGCCTCGCCCTGATCGCCGGCGATGTACACCTGCACGTAGGCGGCCTTGCCGTCGACGCTCTGCGCGCCCGCCGCGGTCAGCGTGTCGCCCCAGAAGTCCTGGACGTGCTGGACGTGGGCGGTGTCGGCACGCAACTGGCGCACCAGCTCGTCGTAGAAGATGTGCGCGTCCGCCCCCAGCGGATCGTCGCCTTCGAGCACGATCATCACATTGCTGTTGGTGTCGTACTCCTGAAACACCTCGCCGACCCGCTTGGTCGCGACCAGCGCCGGAGCGTCGTTCGGACTCATCGACACCGCGCGCAGCTTGCCCACCTCCTCGAGCTGCGGCACCACGGTGTTGAGCAGGCCGACGATCACCACCCAGGCCAGCACGATCGGGACGGCGAAGGCGCGGATGAACCTCGCCACCCTCGGGCGCGCGGCGTGCCGCGCGGGCGGCATGGCGTCGGTCGGAGGGTCGTCGGTTCCGGCTCCTGCGTCCCAGCCGTCGAGGCTGCTCATGCCGCCTTCACCAAGCAGTACGTCGCGGCGTTCACTCCCTGGGCCGTCCTTTCGTCCTTCACCTCGTCGTCGACGGTGACGCGACATCCGATCGACTGGCCGTCGCCCTGGACGAGGAGATTCGGCGTCACCGAGGGCACCGTCGTCTCGAGCCGCAGTGACCACGGCAGCGTCACCTCGCCGGTCCGCTGTGGCAGCCCGTCGAGGTCGGTGTAGTTGATCACCGCGGTGCCGCCCGATCCGAAGACCTCGTAGACCACGACCTTGGGATTGAAGTTGTCGGCGGTGTCCGTGCCGACCGGGGTCACCACTGCGCCGTCCGAGCCGAAGACCGAACGCAGGTGCGCGACGCTGGCGACGCCGACCGCGATGGCCACCGCGAACAGAAGCGGCAGCCAGACGCGTTTGAGCATCACGAAGACTGCGGTCACGTCGGCCTTTCGGGGAGGTCCCTGCCGCGGATGCAGCGGCGATTGATCTAGAAAGGCAATCTAAGCCGCTAAGTGGATAGCGTCAATCCACTTATGGACGCCCGTTACGCACATCACTAAAGTGGCCGTGATGATTGACAAACCATGCCGAGGGCTGCGCAAGGACGCCGAACGCAATCGGCAACGCGTGCTCGAGGCCGCGCGCGAACTGTTCGCGGCGAAGGGCATGGAGGCCACCCTCAACGACGTCGCCCAGCATGCGAACGTCGGCGTCGGCACCGTCTACCGGCGGTTCGCGACCAAAGAGGAACTCGTCGACGCGATTTTCGAACACGGAATCCAGCAGGTCGTCGCCCTCGCGGAAGCTGCACTGCAGCAGGAGGATTCATGGGAGGGCTTCGTGTGGTTCGTGGAGCAGCTCTGCGAACTCACGGCCACTGACCGCGGCCTGCGCCAGATGGTCTACAGCACGGCCTACGGCGGCTACGGCGTGGACTGCGCCCGCGAGCGCATCGCCCCGCTGACGTCGAAACTGGTCGAGCGGGCGCGCGACGACGGCCATCTGCGGGCCGACATCGAGCCCACCGACGTGCCCTGCCTCGGACTGCTGGCGGGCACCGTCGGCGAGTGGGCCGGGCACGTCGAGCCCGGACTGTGGCGGCGGTACGTGGCGCTGCTGCTCGACGGCATGCGCAGGCGCGACGGGCAGGAACCCCTCGACGTCGAGGCGCTGGACGAGAAACAGATGGACGCCGCGATGCACGGGTGGCGCCCCGCGGGCTGAGCCGCTCAACGCCAGGTCAGCTGTGACGGGAGTGATCTCTGTGAATTCTGGGTATAAAATCAAGATCTTCCTACCGAGGAGTCTTCGTGTCCGTCGACAGCCGGTTCGCACGATGGGCGGTCTCGGTCGCCACATCGGCGACCGCGCTCGCCGTCCTCGCCATACCCGGCGCCCCGACGGCGTCCGCCGCCCCCAAGTGTTCCGACATCGAGGTGATCTTCGCCCGCGGCACCGATGAACCGCCCGGCCTCGGGGTGGTCGGCAAGGCACTGGTCGGTGCGCTGCGTCCGATGGTGAAGGGGAAATCCATCGGCACCTACGCCGTCGAGTACCCGGCGTCGTGGGACTTCGTCCAGGTGGCCGCCGGCGCCAACGACGCCAGCCGACGCGTCCAGTCGACG
Source organism: Mycobacterium sp. NPDC050041 (assembly GCF_049541695.1). Taxonomy (NCBI): domain Bacteria; kingdom Bacillati; phylum Actinomycetota; class Actinomycetes; order Mycobacteriales; family Mycobacteriaceae; genus Mycobacterium; species Mycobacterium sp. NPDC050041. The sequence goes on from NZ_JBMVDG010000001.1 coordinate 418,333, forward strand.
GCGGCGAAGTGTCCCGACACGAAGATCGTTCTGGGCGGCTACTCGCAGGGAGCGGCGGTCATCGACGTCGTGGCCACGTCACCGATCGCTGGGCTCGGCTACACCGCGCCGCTTCCGGCCGCCGCCGTCCCGCACATCGCCGCGATCACCGTCTTCGGCAATCCCTCGGCGCGGGTGGGTCAACCGCTGACCCGCATGAGCCCCGACTTCGGCGCACGCACCGCCGACCTGTGCAACACGAACGACCCGGTCTGCTCGCTCGGACAGGACTTCGACGCCCACGTCCGCTATCCGCAGTCCGGACTGGTCAAGCTGGCCGCACAGTGGGTGACACGCCACGTGCAGCAGGGCGCCGGCCCTCGGCCTTCCACGAGGTAGTCCCTTCGCGCCGTCCGACGGGCGATGGGTTTGGAATCTTTTGGATGAGGCAAAGGGTTGCGCATCGACACCGGACGCTGTGCGGTGACAGCACACCAGCGAGAGGAGTTCGGTGACCCAGCCACGCCGAGACGGCACCCGTCGAGACAACGTCCTGATCGTGCACTGGCACGACCTGGGCCGCTACCTCGGCGTCTACGGCCACCCCGACGTCACCAGCCCGCGCCTGGACGCGTTCGCCGCGGAGAGCTTCCTGCTGACCCGCGCCCACGCCACCGCGCCGCTGTGCTCACCGTCGCGCGGGTCGCTGTTCACCGGCCGCTATCCACAGAACAACGGGCTGGTCGGCCTGGCCCACCACGGCTGGGAGTACCGCTCAGGTATCCGCACCCTGCCGCACATCCTGGCTGAATCCGGTTACCACACCGCCCTTTTCGGCATGCAGCACGAGACGTCCTTCCCGGCCAGGCTCGGTTTCACCGAGTTCGACGTGTCCAACTCGTTCTGCGAGTACGTCGTCGAGCACGCCGCCAACTGGCTGCGGCAGTCCCCGCACCGGCCGTTCCTGCTCACCGCCGGGTTCTTCGAGACGCACCGGCCGTATCCGCACGACCGGTACACCCCCGCCGACCCCGACAGCGTGGCGGTACCGGGGTTCCTGCCCGAGAGCGACGAGGTCCGCCAGGACCTCGCCGACTTCTACGGATCGATCACGGTGGCCGACGCCGCGGTGGGCCGGCTGCTCGACACCCTCGAAGAGACCGGCCTGGACCGCAGCACCTGGGTGGTGTTCATGACCGACCACGGCCCGGCTCTGCCGCGCGCCAAGTCGACGCTCTACGACGCAGGCACCGGCATCGCCATGATCATCCGGCCACCCCGGGACGCGGGCATCGCGCCGATGGCGTACGACGACCTGTTCAGCGGTGTCGACCTGGTGCCGACGCTGCTCGAGCTGCTCGGCCTCGAGGTGCCCCAGGAGATCGACGGCATGAGCCACGCGGCGAGCCTGGTCGCGCCGCCGGCGCACGCTGACCAGACCCGCACCCACCTCTTCTCCACGAAGACCTACCACGACTCGTTCGATCCCATCCGCGCGATCAGGACCAAGGAGTACAGCTACATCGAGAACTACGCCGCGCGGCCGCTGCTCGACCTGCCGTGGGACATCGCCGCCAGTGCACCGGGGCGGGCGGTGGCGCCGTTGGTGAATTCCGAACGGCCGCAACGCGAGCTGTACGACCTGCGCACCGACCCGGCGGAGCAGGACAATCTGCTCGGCCCCGACGCGACCGCGGAGGCCGAGGCGGTGGCCAACGACCTGGCCCTGTTGCTGCACGACTGGCGACAGAAGACCAACGACGTGATTCCCTCCGATTTCGCGGGTACCCGGATCTCCGAGCGCTTCACCGAGACCTACCTGCGCATCCACGGCGGAAGGATCACCAGCAGGTCGGCACTCGCGTCCGAGCGCGGCATCGAAGATCAGCACAGCGCCACACAATAGTCAGGATCACCGTGATTCAAATAGCCCGTTCTGCAACGCAATACGGCCACGGTTAGGCTCTCGCGCATGCCTGCCCATCCCACGGCGTATCTCGTCCTGGCGTCGCAGCGCAGCGGCAGCACGCTGCTCGTCGAGTCGCTGCGGGCGACCGGCGTCGCCGGAGAACCGCAGGAGTTCTTCCAGTACCTGCCCCGCACCAGCCAGGCGCCCCAGCCCCGCGAGTGGTTCGCCGATGTCGCCGACGAGTCGATCCTGCAGCTGCTCGACCCGCTGGACGCCGGCACACCGGACCTCGCCCCGGCCACGATCTGGCGCGACTACATCCGCACCGTCGGACGCACCCCCAACGGCGTCTGGGGCGGCAAGCTGATGTGGAACCAGACGCCGCTGCTGCTCGACCGCGCCAAGGATCTGCCCGACCGGTCGGGCGACGGCCTGCTCGCGGCGATCCGTGACGTCGTCGGCTCCGACCCGCTGCTGGTGCACGTGTACCGGCCCGACGTCATCTCCCAGGCGGTGTCGTTCTGGCGGGCCGTGCAGACCAGGGTCTGGCGCGGCAGGCCCGACCCGGTGCGCGACGCCCGCGCCGAATACCACGCGGGCGCCATCGCCCACGTCGTCAAGATGCTGCGCGCCCAGGAGGAGGGCTGGCACGCCTGGTTCGCCGAGGAGAACGTCGACTACGTCGACGTGCCCTACCCGGTACTGTGGCGCAACCTCACCCAGGTCGTCGGCGACGTCCTCGAACGGCTCGGCCTGGACCCCCGGCTGGCACCTTCACCGGTGCTCGAACGCCAGGCCGATCAGCGCTCCGACGAATGGGTCGACCGCTACAAGGCCGACGCGCAGAGGGAAGGACTTCCGACATGACCACCACCATCGAAGACCTGCGGGTCGACGAATTGCGCCTGCTCGAGGCGGAGGCCGTCCACATCATCCGCGAGGTCGTCGCCGAACTGCAGCGGCCGGTGCTGCTGTTCTCGGCGGGCAAGGACTCCATCGTGCTGCTGCGGCTGGCGGAGAAGGCCTTCCGGCCGTCGCCGCTGCCGTTCCCGATCATGCACGTCGACACCGGCCACAACTTCGACGAGGTTATCGAGTTCCGCGACCGCCGGACCACCGGCGAGGGCCACAAGCTCATCGTCGCGTCGGTCCAGGAGTCGATCGACAGCGGCCGGGTCCCCGACCCGGGGCCGACCGCGTCCCGAAACCGGCAGCAGACCCGCACGCTGCTCGACGCGCTGGAGGCCGGCGGCTTCGACGCGGCCTTCGGCGGCGCGCGGCGCGACGAGGAGCGCGCCCGCGCCAAGGAGCGGATCCTGAGCTTCCGCGACGAGTTCGGCCAGTGGGACCCCCGCGCGCAGCGCCCGGAGCCGTGGTCGCTCTACAACGGCCGCATCAAGAAGGGCGAGCAGGTCCGCGTCTTCCCGCTGAGCAACTGGACCGAACTCGACATCTGGCGATACATCCAGCTGGAGAACCTCGAGTTGCCGTCGATCTACTTCGCCCACGAGCGCGAGGTGGTCGCCCGCGACGGCATCCTGCTGGCGGTGTCGCAGTACGTGCAACCCCAGGGCGACGAGACCTCCGCGGTCGAATGGGTGCGCTACCGCACCGTCGGCGACCTGACGATCACCGGTGCGGTGCGCTCGCGCGCCGTCGACATCGAGAAGGTGATCGAAGAGATCTCCGCGGCCACCGTCTCCGAGCGCGGCGAAACCCGCGCCGACGACCGCACCTCGGTGGCCGCCATGGAGGACCGCAAGCGAGAGGGGTATTTCTGATGACCAGCGTTGTGTCCGCACCGACCACCCCGGTCACCCGCCAGCTGCTGCGGATCACCACCGCCGGATCGGTGGATGACGGCAAGAGCACGCTGATCGGGCGGCTGCTGCACGACACCGACAGTCTCCCGCTGGACCATCTGGAGGCGGTCAAGGACGAGGAGGGGGTCGCCGACCTGGCGGCGCTGTCCGACGGGCTACGCGCCGAGCGCGAGCAGGGCATCACGATCGACGTCGCCTACCGGTTCTTCTCCACTGAGACCCGCAGCTACATCCTGGCCGACACCCCCGGCCACGAGCGCTACACCCGCAACATGTTCACCGGCGCGTCCAACGCCCACGCCGCGGTGCTGCTGGTGGATGCCCGCGCCGGTGTGCTGCGCCAGACCAACCGGCACGCCCGCATCGCGAAGCTGCTCGGCATCAAGCACTTCGTGGCGACGGTCAACAAGATCGACCTGGTCGACTTCGACCGAAACCGCTTCGAGGAGGTCCAGGAGGAGCTGCATCAGGTGGCGGCCCGCCTCGGCGGCCTCGACCTCACGGTCATCCCGATCGCCGCGAAGCTCGGCGACAACGTGGTGCACCGCTCCGACAACACGCCCTGGTACGAGGGGCCGACACTGCTCGAGTACCTCGAGAACGTCGAACTCGCTGCGCCGCAACCGGAGGCGAGCAAGCTGCGGCTGCCCGTGCAGTGGGTGTCCCGACCGACCGCCGAGCAGCGCCGCCGCTACACCGGCCGGCTCGCGGCGGGCACGCTGAGCGTCGGTGACACCGTGGTGAGCCTGCCGTCGGGCACCAGGTCGACGGTCACCGTGGTCGACACCCTCGACGACGACCGGCCGGTCGCTGTCGCGCCGCTGTCGGTGTCGATCGAACTGGCCGACGACATCGACGTCGGCCGCGGCGACGTCTTCGTCAGCGGCGAGGAGGACGGCACCCTGCCCGTGCTGGCCCGCGAGGTCGACGGCACGGTGTGCTGGTTCCGCGACACCCCGCTGCGGGCCGGCGACCGGCTGGCGTTCAAGCAGGGCACCCGGACGGTGCGGGCCACCGTGCAGGCCCTGCACAGCAGGCTGGACCCCGAGACCCTCGAGGAGGTCGACAACCCGGTCGAGTTGTCGCTCAACGACATCGGCTCGGTCACGTTGCGCACCAGTTCGATCGTGGTGGCCGACGCCTACGTCGACAACCGTGACAGCGGCGCGTTCATCCTCATCGACGAGACCACCAACGACACCGTCGGCGCCGGCACCATCACCGAAGCGCGGGAGGTCAAGCCCGGCGAGCAGACGCGCAACGACATCCGCTGGCATCCCTCGTCTCTCGACCGCGACCACCGGTGGACGGCGACCGGGCAGCGCGGCGCCACGATCTGGTTCACCGGCCTGCCTGCGTCGGGCAAGTCGACGATCGCGGTGGCGGTGGAGCGCGCCCTGGTGGAATCGGGTCAGGTGGCGTACCTGCTCGACGGCGACAACATCCGGCACGGCCTGTCCGACGATCTGGGCTTCTCCGCCGGCGACCGTGCCGAGAACATCCGTCGGGTCGGGCATCTCACCCGGCTGTTCGCCGACGCGGGTGTGGTGGCGCTGGCGTCGCTGGTGTCGCCGCTGAAGTCCGACCGCGACATCGCCCGCGCACTGAACGACGCGGCGAAGTTGCCGTTCATCGAGGTGTACGTGTCGACGCCCGCCGAGGAGTGCGAGAAGCGCGACCCCAAGGGTCTCTACAAGCGGGCCCGCGCCGGAGAGCTGAAGGGGCTCACCGGTGTCGACGCGCCCTACGAGGCGCCGGAGAACGCGGACCTGGTACTCGACACCACGGGCGCCGACATCGATTCGCTGGTCGCCCAGGTTCTCGAACTGCTCGACCAGAAGCGCTCGCCGTAGGGCGATTCACTGCACGCGTGCCACCACGAACACCCGGCGGAACGGGAAGAACGTCCGCCCGTCGGGCGTGGCTGGGTAGGCCGCGTCCAGCAGTGGGATCAGCTCGGTACGGAACCGCTGCCACTGGTCGTCGTCGAGACGGCTGCGCACCGGGGTGAGCGCGGTGCCGGTGATCCAGTTCAGCACCGGGTGTTCACCGGTCAGCTCGTGCAGGTACGTGGTCTCCCACGCGTCGACGGTGCAACCCGCCCCGGTGAGCAGCTCGGCATAGCCGTCGGGCGCGTCGACCACCTTCCCCACCCGGAAAGGGATGTCGCTCAATACGTCTCGCCATTCGGCGCTGCTCGCGAGGTCACGCACCGCGACGTGTGACGGCGCGTCGAAGTTGCCCGGCACCTGGAAGGCGATCCACGCGCCCGCGGCCAGCGCGCGCGTCCAGGACACCAGCACCTCGCGGTGTTCGGGCACCCACTGCAGGGTGGCGTTGCTCACCACGACATCGGTGTCCGGCGCCGGTGTCCATGCGCGCACATCACCCACCCGGGCGTAGACGCCACGCCCGCGGGCGGCGTCCACCATCTCCTGCGAGCTGTCCCAGGCCTCGATCACCGCGCCGGGCCACCGCTCGCCGAGGGTGACGGTGAGATTGCCAGGCCCGCAGCCCAGGTCGACGACCCGGCGGGGATCCTGCGCACCCACCCGCGCCAGCAGGTCGAAGAACGGCCGCCCGCGGTGGTCCGCGAAGGCCAGGTAGGTGTCGGGATTCCACATGTCCGCCAGTGTCCCACTTCGCTACCATCGGAAGCCGTGGAGCCGTCCAGCACCGACCCGGTCGATCCTCCCATCCCCGTCCCCGATGTGCCCGGTGGTGAGGCAGGCGCGCGCGGGTTGCCCCGTCGCGAAGACCTCACCGTCCGCCAGCGGCTGATCGTCGACTCGTCCGCCGTCGCCGACATCGCGCTGCGGACCGGGTTGGCGTCGATGCTCGGTGCGGCGATGCTGCCGTCGGTGATCGGTTCGTTGTTCCGCCCAGAACAGGCCGGCATCGAGCAGGAGAACCTGCGGTTCTACGGCGAACTGGCGGCGGCCCGCGACCCCGCGGTGTCCTTTTCGGCGCCGAAGGAGCCGCCGCGGATCTCGTCGCGACCGGCCAATCCCGTCGCCGAGTGGATCGCACACGGGCGGGTGCACAACATCAGGTTCACGAGCAGCTTCGAGGCGGTGAACCCGGCGATGCGGGAGCGGTGCAGCGGCTTCCAGCGCAACAACGTGGTGCACGCACAGCACTGGCGCCACGACGACGGCCCGCACCCGACGCTGTGCGTGATCCACGGGTTCCTCGGCTCGGCGTACCTCGCCAACGGCCTGTTCCTGTCGCTGCCGTGGTTCTACCGGTCCGGCTACGACGTGCTCCTCTACACCCTGCCGTTCCACGGCAGGCGAGCCGAGAAGTGGTCGCCGTTCAGCGGTTACGGCTACTTCGCGGGCGGCGCCCCCGGATTCGCCGAGGCGATGGCGCAGGCCGTCCACGACTTCCGTTCGCTGCTGGACTATCTCGAGTTCACCGGCGTCGACCGCGTCGCGCTGACCGGCATCTCACTCGGCGGCTACACCTCGGCGCTGCTCGCGTCCGTCGACGAGCGGATCCAGGTGGTGATCCCCAACGTTCCCGTCGTGACGCCGGATCGCACGGTCGACGAGTGGTTCCCCGCCAGCAAGCTGGTCGCGCTGAATCGCGCTGTCGCACAGACCGACCCGCAGATCGCCGAGGCCGCCGCCAGGTACTCCTCGCCGCTGAACTACACCCCGCTGGTGCCGAGGGAACGCCGGCTCATCATCACCGGCCTCGGCGACCGGCTCGCCCCGCCGGAGCAGGCCGAGATGCTCTGGGAGCACTGGGATCGGTGCGCGTTCCACTGGTTCCCCGGCAACCACCTGCTGCACGTCAGCCAGCCGGACTACCTGCGCCGGATGACCCGCTTCATGAGCGGTTACATGCTGGCCTGAGCGGCAACGGCTTCCTGCGCGACGGGTTCATCGCGGCGCGACTGCTCCGTCGGCCACCACAGCCGGCCGAGCAGGCCGTCCGGTAGCGCCGTCGGGTCGCCCTCCAGCCGCTCGTCGGACGCCGGGGCGAGCGCCTCGAGCGCCGGGCGGTGCCGTCCGCGCTGCGGGGTGAGGCCGGCGACGGGTGCACGGGCGCCCGGCCGCTCCACGGTGCGGACCGCGCACCCGACGGTGATGCTCGGACGCGTGGCGGTGCCGGTGATCTCCAACGCGGTCCAGGTGTCCGACGACAGCGCGGGAACGGCGGCGAGTGTGTCGGAGAGGTTGTCCTTCACCGCGATCCGGTATGCCGCGACGAAGCCGGACTCGTCGCGCAGGCCGCGCCAGGTCTCCTTGGCGGCGGGCGGGACGGGGGTGTCTGCCCGCTCTTCCAGCGTCACGTTCCAGCCGGCCTCGCGGAGGTGGTCGGTCAGCCTGCGGCCGGCGATCTGGGCCGTCTCCAGCAGCGGGATGCGCGTCGACCGGGCTCGCAGCGCCGCCAGGTTGTCCGCCGCTCCCAGCGTCAGGCTCACCCACGTGGTGCGGGTGCCGCCGGCGTCGTGGCTGACGACCCTCACCTTGTGGGCACGGATCCCGTAGCGCTCGACGTAGCCCGCGACGATCGGCAACGGCACTGCGCGCTGCTCCGAGGGATCGAGCCGCAGCACCACGGTCGCATGGGCCGCATGCCGGCCGGACCGCTTGGCGTGCCGCTTGCCGTGATTGCGGCGCCACACCGCGAGCCGCCGGCTGACCATCGTCGTGGCGAAGAGCCCACGCCACCAGGCGAAGACGACGACCAGTACCGCGGCGGCGACGCCGAGCACCCACCAGTCGAGGGTGGTCTGCCACGGGTAGGCCAGCGCGGCCGCGGCGACGACGAGCGCCGCCAGCGTGATCCGAACCGTCATGCGAAATCCTTTCGTCGGTCCGAGCCGAACACCGCGACGGCCGCCACGATCAGTGCGAGCGCGCCCGCACCGGCGAACGCCACGATCCTCGGGGTGTCGTCCTTCGCGGGTGGTTCCGGTGGCGCAGCCACCGGCTTGCTGGAAACGGCTGCCGCCGTGGCGGTTTCGGGTACATCCCAGGTGAGCGCCGCCACCGGGTCGACGCTGCCCGCACCGACCACGCTCGACGGCGTCCGCGGGCCACCGTGGGCGGTGGTGGTCAGCCTGCGGACCACCTGCTCGGCCGACAGCTGCGGATACCTGCTGCGGACCAGCGCCGCGACACCCGACACGTAGGCCGCCGCGTAGCTGGTGCCCTTGATCGGGTTGTACTCCTGCCGCTCGTTGGGCAGGCCGTTGGCCAGTCCGCCGCCGGGCGCATTGCTCACCGACGTGATGTTCTCGCCGGGCGCCGCGATGCCGACCCACGGCCCGGCCATGGTGAAGTCCGACGGTTGCCCGCCGGGGGTCAGGGATCCGACCGACAGCACGTATGGCTGCCACCACGACGGGATCGAGACCGAGGTGACGCCGGCCCAGTTCCGCGTGTCGGCAGGATTGCCCGCGTCGGCGACCGGATTCGACTCGCATGCCGTCCCCGTGGTCAGACCGCCGCGCTGATTGCCCGCGGCCGCCACGACCACCGCGTCCTTGTCGACGGCGGCATACCGCAGCGCGGCGCCCAGTTCGGCCTGGTCCACCGACCTGTTCGCCGGAAGACAGGTCACCACCGAGATGTTGATGACGCGGGCCCCGAGATCGGCTGCCCGCACCACCGCCCTGGCCAGGCTGGTCACGTCGCCGGCCGCTCGCGCGGTGGCCTGGTCCTCCCCCGGGTTCCGCGGGGAGAACGCCGCGGAGTTCTGCCTGATGGACAGGATCCGGGCGTTCGGCGCCACCCCGGAGAAGCCGTCGGCGCCGGGCTTGCCCGCGATCAGGCCGGCCACCAGGGTGCCGTGCCCGTCGCAGTCGGTCAGGCCGTCGGTCGACTCCACGAAGTCGCCACCCGGCTGCACGTCGGGCAGCCTCGGGCCAGATTGCACACCGGTGTCGATGACCGCGACGGTCTGCCCGTCACCCCTGCTGTGCTCCCATGCGCCGGCCAGGTCGAGTGCGACGGTGTTCGGGCTGACCGCGCCGGGGTCGCTTCCGCCGATCACGCCGCTCGCCACGCATTCGGTGCGCTGTTCCATCGGCTGCGCGGGTCCGGCGCTGCCGGACGGCGGCGGCAGCAGCGGATCGACCTCGGGCGGGCTGATGGCGGCGGCCGGCGGACTGCTGATCAGCAGCACCGTGCACGTCGCGGTCAGCGAAGCCAATACCTTGTGCATCACCGCGGCGTCATCGTTCGAGGACCCAGGTGAACAGCCCGATCAGGTAGGCCATCACCGGTATCAGCGAGGCGTCGACGCCGGCCGCGGCGAAGCCCACCAGACGCCGCATCGGCAGCGAATAGCTCTCCGGCGACGCCACCTTCGGGTTGAGCGCGACGACCACCCATACCAGGACGAGGATGGTCAGCGCGAGCAGCGTCCACCACGCCGCCTGGTAGCGGTCGGTCACCGCGAACGTCACCAGCAGCGCGGTGGTCACCAGGTAGGAGTGACCGAGCAGCCAGGCCTTGCACGGCGCCGAATCCCACACGCGGGCACGCAGAGCGGCCCCCGCGGCGGCTGCCGCGACGACGTACCACGCCCACGGCGAGGCGTCCGACGGCGCGACCAGGAACAGCGAGCCGGTGACCGCCAGCAGCACACCGGCCGCGATGAAGCCGACCTGGTGGGACTGGCTGATCCGCACCCGGCGCGGCAGGTCCTGAAGCACCCGCAGCGGCTGGGCGGACGGCGTCGGGTCACCCGGCGCCGGGATGTTGGGAAGCGGGAACCGGGCCAGCGTCGCGGAGAGCTGCGCCGCCTGCACGGTGACCAGCAGGCCGATGACGATCAGCAGACAGCCGATCTTCGTCGGGTTCAGCTGCCAGACGGTGGCCGCGCCCGCAGCCAGCAGGACGCCGACCCCCACGGTCGCCGTCGCGGTGAACAAGCCGATGGCGCGGGCCCCGGTGGTGAGGCTGATGACCGACCAGGCCGCCACGCCCGCCGCGCCGAGCAGGATCTGCGGCGCCCCGAACTCGCCGGGTACGGACAGCGTGAACGCGGCCGCCACCGGCGCCAGTGCCACCACCGACAGCGCGGTGCCCAACCGGGCGGCACCCGGGCGGGCGAGCAGCGCGGCCAGCGCGGTGGCCAGAGCCAGCCCGCAGACGGTGAAGAGGCCGACCAGTTCGCCGGTCACCACCCGGTGGGTGACGGACAGCGCCGTGGCGACGAGCACCAGACCCAGCACCGCCAGCGTCGCACCGCGCTGGATCTGCTCGATGCCCCACGGCTTGGCGCGTGCCGCCGAGAAGATCACCGCCGCGTCGGCGATGTCCTCGACGATCCGCGGTGCCGGCGTACCCAACGGAACGGGCTGCAGCGCAAGGAGATCACCGTCGACGACGCCGACGGTGTCCAGCGTGGCGTCCAGGCTGAACGGCGCCCCTCCGATGGGCGCCAGGCTCAGCCGCACCGGGTCGGGCACCTCGGTGTCGGGATCGTCTGACCCGCCCGCCGGCAGCACCAGGCGCTGGACCGCGGGCAGGATCTCGCGCAGCGGCAGGTCGGCCGGCAGCGCGACCTCGGTCAGCCGGCCGCCGTCGTCGCCGGCCGCGAGGACGGCCACGCGCACGATCGGCATCACAGTGTTGTCGGACATTGCTCGTTTCTCGGATCTCTCGTTGTGTCTTCGGTTGTCTCCGCGTCGAAGTCGCGGGTGAGGTTGAGGTCGGGGAACCAGGCTCCGCTGGGCAGCGAGCCGGTCAGTCGTTCGACCGCGGCGGCGATCGCGAACGGGGTGCCGGGAGCGAAGGTCGAGACCCATTCCCCGTCGAACGCCTTGGTCGGGCTGACCAGCACCCGGCCTGCGACGGTGTCGACGATGCTCACGCCGACGCCGGTGGTGACGCGGTGGCCGTCACGGTGTTCGCCCGCGACGATCTCCACATAGGTCCTGGTGCCGGAGAACGCGGCCTCGACGACCGGCCGCGCGGACCCCGGGATCCCGAGGAAGTCGAGCACCTCCGCCAGCGGCACACCGTCGCGGATCTGCTGATCGGAGCGGGCACCCAGCGCCGCGGGCAGGGCGAATTCGTCGAAGTGAGCGGGTCTGCGCCCAGACAGTCCGACGGCCAGCACCGGTACCAGCGCGTGCGGGTGGTCGATCGCCATCTCCGTGAACGTCACGAGGTGGGCATTGCGCAGGACCACCACGGTGCGGCCCTCACGGCGCGCGATCACGCCGCGCAGCAGATCGCCCGGCCCGGAGACGAAGCGCAGATCGAGCCACTGCTCGGCGCGCGTCGTCACCCGGACCCACTGTGCCACCGCGGGATTGATCATCCCGTCGGCGTTCATCACCCCGAGCGCGGTCAACTCGGCGGTGCGTTCGGCTTCGAACTCAGACCGTTGAGACAGGTCGCTGTACGGCGGCGTGATCGCCAACACCCACGGAAAGGACCCCGCACCGAGGGTGTCGGCGACGAACCACGCCTGCTCGACGGTCAGTTCGACGGCGTTAGGACTCACTGAGCCTGACGCCGCTCGAGGGGCTCAGCCCCACTTGGCGCCTTCGGCCATGTCGCGGGCGTTCATCGACGTGGTGTTCATCTCGTGGGTCGACGCCATCGCCCGGTAGGCGCGCACCAACTCCTCGAGTGCCATGTTCCACTGCGCCTGCCACGCCTGGTAGGTCATACCCGTGTCGCCCTGCCACGCGCCGGCCAGCGCCGCCTGCTCACTGGCGATGTCCGCGCCCACCGCGTGCATCGCACCGGCATAGGTCGACATCTCGCCGGCGTGAGCGATCATCGCCGGGTAGTTGTACATGATCTGTGACATCACAAACCCTCTCGTTCGCCTTCGGAATTCCGGTCAGATCGCGGTGTAGGTCGACGCGGCCGCGGCGTCCTCGGCCACGTAGGTGCCTGCCGCATCGCCGAGGTTCACCTGTGCGATGTCCAGCAGTGCGTTCACCTTCGCCGACACCTCGATGAACCGCATGTGCGCGGCCTGGAACGCCGCCGACGACTCACCCATGTGAAACGCCTGCGCCGACGTCGCCGCCTGCTCGGCCTGCGCCATGGTCGACCGCATCAACGCGGTCTTGGCGCCGAATGCGGCCTCGGAGGCCACCAACTGCGGAATGTGCGCGTCCAACATGCTCATCTATTGCTTCCCTTCACCGTTGTTCGTTCGAAACAGACTGTCCCCCAGCGCATTGCTCAGTTGCGCGATCCCCCCTCCGGGCCGTACTGCTCGGACTCCCAAGACGTGGGCAGCATCGGCACCACCGGGCCCCCGTCGAACGCGTCGGTGGACACCGTCGTCAGCCCCGCGGCCGCGGCATCCGGACGGCCCGCGGTACCGCTGAACCCCATCGGTCCGCCACCGCGGGTCGACGCGCTCACCCGCGGCTCGTCGGCCGACGGCGAGTCGCCGTCGGGCTCGTCCTCGTAGTCCATGTAGGCATCGGCGTATCCGCGTCCCTTGACCTCGGCGGCTTTCTTGCGACGCCGTTTCCGTCGCTCCGCGGCCGTCAGCGCCGCAGCGGCGGCCGCGGCAGGGATGCCCGACGCCGGCGCCTTGGCACTCGAGCCTTCCCGGAAGGTCGGGGAGAACCCCTCCTCCGGGTCGGACCCGGCCACGGCGTACGGCGCGATCGGCGCCGCCGCGGGGGCCGGTGCGGGCGCGGACGGCGCGGCGGTCCCGCCGGTGCCTGCACCACCACCTGCGGTCGCGGACACGCTGCCCGGCGGAAGGCCTGCCGCGGTGAAGGAGGCGGGCTGGTCGGCGCGGGCCGGCACCTGAGGGGCGGGCGCGGCGGGGGCCTCGGCCGGCACGTCGGGTGGCGGCACCGGCAGCTGCTTGAGGTACTGCAGCACGCCGCCGATGATTCCCAGGGTCAGCGCCAGCAGCGGCTGGATCAGCAGCTGGGGGTAGGTCAGCGAGGCCCCGATCCACGAGATGGCCTGATAGGCGACGGCGAACAGGAAGGGTCCCCAGGTCTGCAGCGCCGCAGCCGGGTTGGTCAGGAAGTCGGTGATCAGCTGGATCGTGTTGCCGATCGGATCCCGCAGGAAGTCGGCGATGTCCTGACCACCGGGGAAGAGGTTCAGCAGGTCCGAGAGCCAGTCCGAATTGTTCAGCGCCGAACCGGATTCGGTCGCCTGCGCCTGGGCGCCGGTCTGCTGCAGGCCGGCCATCGCGGCACCAGCCTCGCCGACGCCGGGGGTGAGGATGAACGGCGACGGCAGTGAGGCAGGCGTGCCGGCCATCGCCGCGCCTGCGATCGCCTGATAGGTGCTCATCGCGGTCGCCGCCTGGATCCACATCCGCACGTAGTCGGCCTCGTTGACCGCGATCGGGATGGTGTTCAGGCCGAGGAAGTTCGTGGCCACCAACACCCCGTGCACCACATGGTTGGTGACGAGCTCCGGCATCGTCGGCGTCATCGCCAACGCCGTCGTGTACGCCGCGGCGGCCGTCGTGTGCTGCGCCGCGGTCACCGAACTGTTCGCGCTCTGCTGGGCCAGCCACGCCAGGTAGGGCTGGTGCGACGCCACGTACTGCTCGGCGCTGGGCCCCTGCCACGAGCCCGCCTGCACCGTGCCCAGCAGCGCCGTCAACTCCGCTGCGGCTGAGGCGTACTCGGCGCTCAACGACTGCCATGCCCCCGCGGCGGCCAGCAGCGATCCGGGGCCCGGACCACTGCTCAGCAGCGTCGAATGCACCTCGGGTGGCAGGGCCATGAAGATGGGGGCGGTCATCTCAGCCGCCGCGTGCGATCAGGTACGACGACGCCGCCATCGCGTCACCGGTGGCGTAGCTGACGCCCGACTCGCCCACGCCCATACCCGAACGGCCGAGTTCCTCGACGCCGAGCGCAGCGGTTGCGGCGTGCTGGCTGCCGTGCGCGCTGAAGCCCACCGCCGTCTGCAGCGAGACCACGTCTGCTCCTGGCGGCAGCACCGCCGTCACCGCGGGTGCGGCCGCGGCGTGCGCCGCCGCCAACCGCGCGGTCAGACTCTCCACTGCGGCGCTGGCCGCGGTCAGGCCCTCGGGTACGACACGAAGCGTCATCAGCTGTATTCCTTTCCGTTGCTGTCCGTCCCTCGGCCGCCCTGGGTGGCGGCCTCGCCGACGAGTGGGTTGACGAGCTGCACGAATGTCGGGAGGTCACCGTCGTCCAGCAGCATGCCGCGACCGGCAGGTAGGCGGCTGAACCTGTGGCCGCGAATCTTTCCGCTGTCCTGCGGATTACCGGACAGCAACAGCGTCGTCGCCTGCAGGTCGTTGAGCCTGCGCAGCAACGGCGCCGTCATGATCGCGTGCGCCGAACCCGTCGCCCGCGCCGTGACGATCACCCGCAGCCCGAGGTCACCGGCCTGGCCGAGCAGACCGAGCAGCGGCGTCCACGGCCGCTGACCCACATAGGGGCCGCTGACCGCCGGGCTGTCCGGGATCTGGTCGACGTCGTCGATGATCAGGTAGTGGGTTTCGCCCTCATATCCCCAGCTGCTCAGCTGTTGTGGCGTGAGACCTGCAGGCGGGCGCCGCTTCTCGATCAGCGCGGCCAGCCCGAGCATCGCCGGAGTGATCCGGTCGATGTTCGGCGTGTACTCGTTGTCCGGGAACAGCGGCTCGTCGACGAGGTGCAGCCGCCGGTCGATCACGGTGAACGCCACGTCGTCCTGCCGCGAGTTCTCCCGCACGGTCCGGATCAGGTGCCGGAGCAGGGTGGTCTTACCCGCCCTGGCGTCACCGAAGACCATCAGCAGCGGGTTGCGCTCGAAGTCCAGCGCGACCGGTGCCAGGTCCTGTTCCCGCTGGCCGATGACCACCCGTTCCGGCGGCGTGTACAGCGGGGCAAGCACTTCCGGCCGCAGATCGGTCGGCAGCAGCCGCACCCGCGGTGCCGTGACGTCGGGGTGCCGGTTGTTGATCGCCCGGATCACATCCAGTTGCGGCGCGGCGATCAGGAAGTGCTCGGCCGCCATCGTCAGACCACGGCCGGGCTGATCGGCGGGCACGCTCTCGGCGGGCCTGCGCAGCCCGCCGACGATCCGCACATTGCTGTCGCGGGCGTCGTGCAGCTTGAGTTCCAGTCGCAGGCCGAGACCGTCGCGCATGTTCAACGGCACCTCGAGCCAGTTCGGCGTGGTGATCACCACGTGGATGCCGTAGGCCAGCCCGCTGTTGACCAGTTCGGTGACCTTCGCGAGCAACGGGTTGCGGGTGTTGAACGTGTCGGTGTTGTCGCGGCTGAACGCGTACAAGTTGTCGATCACCAGGAACACTTCGCCGTAGCCGTCTGCGATGTCCTCGGACCGGGAGACCGCGCCGCGCTCCTGACGGGCCCGCAGCAGCTGTTCCAGTTCGCCGAAGGTGCGCCGGATGCGTTCGGGCTCCAGTGGAGTGGCGACGCTGCCGACGTGGGCCAGTTCGGCCATCGGGCGCAACTGGCCGCCGCCGTAGTCGAGGCAGTAGAAGGTCACGTCGCGAGGTGAGTGCAGCGCGGCGGCGGACAGCATGAACGTCTGCAGCGCCGTCGACTTGCCCGACTTGGGCCCACCGTGGATCACCATGTTGCCTGCGGCCGAGTTGGCGTCGAACACCAGTGCGTCACGCCGCATCTCGAAGGGACGATCGATCTCGCCCAGCGGCCAGCGCCACTGCCGAGCGTTCACGCCCGAACGCTGGAGCAGATCGAGCAGCGGGATGGAGTCCTCCAGCGGCGGCAGCCACAGCGGCGGCGCCTTGGGGCCGTACTGCGCCAGCTGCTCGCCGATGGTGGCGATCAGCTTGCGCGGCGGCAGCACCTCGATGTCGGCGTCCGCGGACGGGATGATGGTGTCGGGCTCGGGCTCCACCCGCGTCGCGGTGAACTCCTGGGGTTGCGGCAGCGCCCGCACCACGATGGCCTTCTCCACCCGCGGCGGCTCGTAGATGCCGTCGACGTAGGTGCTGCGGAACTTGACCGGCACCGCGCCGGGGGCGGGCACCAGGAAACCCTCGCCCTTGTGCTCGCGACCCGACTCGATGTGGTAGGCGTCCTCCACTCCGATGATCTGCCGGGAGACGCTGGGGCTGGCCACTTTCAGGCCGATGCGGTACGACGTGTTCTTGTCGATGTCCTTGATGCGGCCCACATCGAGCGTCTGCGACGCGAACAGGATGTGGATCCGGAACGACCGGCCCTTGCGGGCGACGTAGTCGAACAGGTCGGCGTACTCGGGATGGTCGGCGAGCATCAGCGTGAACTCGTCGGCGACCACGAACAGGGTCGGCATCGGCGGCAGGTCATGTCCCGCTGCGATGGCCGCCTCGTATTCGGTGACGGAGTTGAACGCGCTGCCCTGCACGCGCCGGCCCGACTCCTTAAGCAGCTGCTCGCGACGGGCCACCTCCCCGCGCAGGGTGTCGGCGAACCGGTCGGCCAGCGACTTCTTCTCGGCCATGTTCGAGATGACGGCGACGACCTGCGGGAAATCGCGGAAGATGTCGGCGCCCGCCTCGCCCTTGAAGTCGGCGTAGATGACGATGAGCCGATCGGCCGAGTGTGTCGTCAACAGCGACAACAGGATCGACATCAGGGTCTGCGACTTGCCCGAACCGGTCATACCGATCATCAGGCCGTGCGGGCCCATGCCGCCCTCGGCCTCGTCCTTGAGGTCGAAGTACAGCGGCTCGCCGGTGGCGGTGACGCCGATCGGCACCCGCAGTTCGTCGTCGCGGTTGCGCGGTGCCCACAGCGCTGCCACGTCGAGTGCGGACGCGTCCGGAATGCCGAGCAGGGTGGTGAACGTGGAACCACCGGTGGTCGTCGACCGCGCGTGGTTGGGGTTGGAGTCCCAGCGGGACAGCCGCCGCGCGATGTGGCGGCAGTCGTCGGCGCCGATGCCGTCGGCGACGTCGACGTAGGGCTGCCAGCCGCCGCTCTGCCACCGTTCGATCCGGCCGTCGGCGACCTTGAGGATCGGCCGCTCGGGGTCGGGGTACTGCTCGCGGTTCGGCGGCGTGGTGGTCCGCTGGATGACGGTGACGCCGGCCAATCCGGACCGCCGCACGATCGCGTCGAGGTCGGCCTCCGGGTCGTCGACCACGATCAGGAGGTGCTTGACCGCACCGTCGGTGTTGCCCGGGAAGGCGTCCCGGCCTGCAAGCGCGAGGGCGAGCAGCTGGCGCAGTTCACCTGCGGTGGTGGTCAGGTAGCGCGCCGGGCCGACGCCGTCGGTCTCACCCGGGACGTCGACGTGCGGGAGCCATTTCAGCCAGGACCAGTCGTCGCCGTCCACGTCGGGCGACGCGAGGGCGACCCCGAGCACGGCCGGGTCGTGCCAGGTGACCGCCTGCGCCAGCCAGGCGCGCACCGCGGCACGCACGTCGTCGGCCTCACCGAAGACCGTGATGCGGGCCAGCTTGGCGATGTCGATGCCGGCCGGGGCGTCTCGGACCGTACGTTGCACGTCGAGCAGCCCACGAAGGGTGCTGTGCGACACCGGTTCCAGGTCGATCTCGTCGGCGGTGTCCTTCACCCTCAGCGTCGCGTTGAGCGGGGTGTCGTGCAGGCCCGCCCGCAGCACCAGGAAGTCGTTGTCCCGCGGATCGCGCTCCCACTGCCTGCGGGTGCCGGGGATGGTCGCCAGCACCTCGGGATCGGGATGCGACCACTCCAGTGCCGCACGCTGTTCGGCGGCGTGCGCGCGGACGTTGTCACGGACCACCGACAGGTAGCGCAGGTAGTCGGCGCGCTCGGCGTCGACCTCCTCGGTGCGCATCTTGTTGTCCGAGCCGCGGTAGAGCGCGGTGGCGGCCAGCAGCAGCACGAACGGGAAGAACAGGATCTGCGGCGAGATCAGCCGCATGCCGGTCGCGACGAGCGCGACGATCATGCCGACGATCAGGATCACGATCAGGTACGGCAGCACCCGGCGCAGCAGCGACGGCGGCACCAGCCGCGGTAGTTCGGGGGGCGGTTCGATGGTGATGGTGCCCTTGCGGGTGGTCGGCTGCGGAAGCCGCCGGTGGGCCTCGAAGATCAAGCGGCTCATCGGTTCTCCAGTCGCACGGGGCTCGGGTCGGGCAGCAGGGTGTCGTGCGCGAGCAGAGCGTCACTGCGCGACAGGGTCGGGCCCGCGGCGAACTGCGCCAGCACGGACCACGGGACGGGCAGCGGCGGGGAGGTCAGGCCCAGTGCGGCGACGGCATCGTCCTCGGCGCCGGTGTCGATGCCGTAGCGGACGCCGGTGTCACTGACCCAGAACAGCGAACCCGCGGTCGGCGAGCCCGGGGCCTGGCCGACGGTCTGCACGAAGTAGCCGCTGCCGGGGGTGATCGCCACCCGGTTCGCCGTCGTGCCACTGCCCGCACCGACCAGGGTGAGCGTGCGCTGGTTCTCGGGCAGCGGCAGGGTGGCGCCGGACAGCAGGGCGAGCGAACTCTCGGTGGCGCCCGACGGTTTCGTCCACCGTGCGCAGGTGACCGGATCGGCCGAGGTGTCGACCAGGTCGACCGTCGAATCGGGGTACGCGGCGGTGTCGATGCCGCGCGCGACCGGCATACGGGCCACCTCGTCGGCGCCCAGCCTCGGCGCTTGGGCCAGGCCGTAGGAATTGGTGTTGCGCAGGATTCCTGCCAGCACCGGTGACACCGGCTGCAGGCCGTCGGTCAGCACGGCGTAGTAGCGGATGGAGTTGTCCGCCTCGAACGCCGCGACGACGGCGCCGACAGGAGCCTGGGTGGACAGCGGGAACTGCGGTGGCGCACCGGCACCCGCGATCGGCGGTGCGGCCAGCGCCGGAGCCTCCGGGATGGCGTTGAACAGGCCGGCGGCGATGGGGCGCGGCGACGGGATGTCGCCACCGAAGCCGAGCGCGTCGGTCACCGCGCGGTTGGCCAGGTCGATCGGGCTGCGCCTACCGTCCCACAGCAGCCAGGTGCCCGCGTTGGTGCCTTCGGTGTTCTGCACCAGGACGGCTTGGTCCGCGGCCAGCGTCGCGGCGCGCTCACCGCCTGCGCCGGTGGCACCGGCGATCACGGTGACGCCGGTGTCGGGTCCCGAGACTGCTTCGCAGACAGTCCAGTCCGCGTCCGCGGCGGTGCTCTGCACCATGCGTTCCGGTGCGCCGGGGATGCCGATCAGGTTGCCGCGGGGGAACTGGTCGATCTCACTGGTCTTGACGGTGGTGGGGTTGTCCGCGCGGCCGGCGATGAGGCGGGCCGACGTCAGGTTGAGCACCGGGTGCAGCTGGTCCCCGACCTTGACGTAGAGAGCGGCGGTCGAGCGGTCGGCGAGGATCGAGTCCGTGCCCGCGGACCCCGACGGCCGGATGAAGGAGAACAGGAAGCAGCCGATCAGCCCGGTGACCACGATCAGCGCCCCGGTGATCACGGCGCGGCTCTGGGTGCGCAGCGGGTCGACCAGCATGCGGGTGTCGTGCAGAGCGACGCCGGAAGCGATGCGGCGCATGACGAATCGCCAGCCTGACACCTGGTGGCGGGTGACGAAGCCGCGACGGTACTCGACGCGGTCGGGGTTCTCGTTGGCGGGGGTTCGAGACGTGAAGGAGCGCCGGTCCTCAGGAGATGTCATGCCTGCACCGACAGTTCCGGCACGGTCAGGCCCAGCCCCTTGAGCAGCGGCACGGCGGAGTTGCGGACGTCCTCGGCGGTGATGGTCATCAGTTCCTCGTCGGTGAAGTCGTCGGCAGCGCCGGCGGTGCCGGCAGTCCGCGGCATGTGGTCGAGGCGGTACTCCCGCTCCTCTTCCGAACGCTCGACCAGGTTGCGCACGAAACGGCCGTTACCGGCGATGTCGAGGCTGCGCCGGTCCACGCCGTTGCCATCGGGCGTGGTGGACCGGGCGAGCTTCTCGAACAGGTCCTCCATGTGGTCGTGCGCCGCTTTCTCGAACACGCTGTCGCGCTTCTCGGCCATCCGCATGGCGATCTCGACGAGCTCGGCGCCCGAGTAGGACGGGAAGTCGATGCTGCGGGTGAAGCGTGATCGCAGGCCCTCATTGGTGTCGAGGAAGTTGTCGAGGTCCTTGCGATAGCCCGCGACGATCACCACGAGCCGGTCACGGTCGTTCTCCATCCGGGCCAGCAGCGTGTCGATCGCGACGAGTCCGAAATCGTTCTTGGCGCCCGTCGACACCAGCGCGTAGGCCTCGTCGAGGAACAGCACGCCGTCGAGCGCGCTGTCGATGATCGCGTTGGTCTTGGCCTCGGTCTCGCCGATGTGCTGACCGATCAGGTCGGCGCGGTGCACCTCGCGGACGGTCTCCTTGCGCAGCAGGCCGAGCCCGCAGTAGATCTTGGCGACCACCCGGGCGATGGTCGTCTTACCGGTTCCGGGTGGGCCGGCGAACACCAGGTGGTTGGTGCGCTGGGCGACGGTGAGCCCGCGCTCCTGGCGGCGCAGCGACATCGCCACCGAGCTCTTCAGCCGGGCGACCTGGTACTTGACCTCCTCGAGGCCGATGAACTCCGCGAGTTCGGCCTCGGCCTCCACGAGCAGGTGCGACTTGCGGTCCTGGGCACCCGGGTCGATGAAGTCGGCCTCGCCGGGCTCGGTGGCCGGATCCCACGGGTTGCTGCGCGCCTCGATCCGGGCGGCGGTGGTGGTGGGGATCCCGAACGTCCTGTCCGTCAACGCCGTTTCGACCTGCGCGTTCTCCGGGTTCGCCGCATAGAGCTCCTGCAGCACGTCGGCGGCGTCCTCGTCCTCCCCCTCGGCGCGCAGCACCAGCGCCTTGGCCAGCGCGCCGTCCACGGCGGCCACCGCGACGGGGCCCGCAGGCTGCTCTAGGTAGGACAGCGCCGGGGCGAACATGCCGATCCGGGCCAGCGAGATGCCCAGCGCGATGCGCGCGGCGTGCGAGAAGGTCTCGTCCTGAGTGGTGTCGTTGACCACCGGTGTCAGCAGCCGCACCACGTCGGACCAGCGCTCGGCCCGATAGTTGATCGCCACCCGCACCCACCGGGCCTGCACCCAGCCCGGTCGCCGGTCGAGCAGTTCGCCCACCAGCTCGTCGGCGTCGGCGTAGGCCTCGTTGTCGGCCAGCGTTGCCGCCCAAGCTAATTGGAAGCCATCGGGGTCAGACGCCCGGAACTGCAGATACAGCCCGGTGTCGTAGGTGAAGGCCAGCGCGCCCGGCGCGAGGTCGATCTCGCGCTGCAGCAGACCGGCCGAGCGCCTGGTGCGCCAGATGGATTCGATGACATGCCCCGAGACGTCACCCGCGGCGGCGAGGCCCGTCCAGGCGTCGCAGTGATCGTGGGCGACGTGGGCGAGCGCGGCGAAGCCCGACCGCGCGCCGGTCAGATCCGCGGGACGTTGGCGATCATTGACGGAGAGGCCGAGCGCCCGGCAGCAGGTGGCGAACCGACTGACCACGTCGCGGTCGATTCGGGGCGCTCCGTGCGAGAGAGCGGCAAGCGTGTCATTACCCATGTCTGTGCACGGGAAGCGAACCCCGGGCGGAACAGTCCCGCCGGGCAGCCCCCGTTTTCTCCCCTTATGTAGGCAAAGCTAACTTTTGCTGAAAGTTAGCATTACCTAGCCTCACTGTCGAGACTCACGGTCTCGCCCACAAACGTGAGCCAGGTCACCGCTTGACGGCGCTGACCAGGGAGATCGTCTGGAACATCGGGCCCGCGTCGGTGTCGGCCGCCGGCACCGGGCGGCCGACTCGCCGCAGGTAATCGGCGAGACGGGTGGTTTCGGCGGTCCACTCGCGGGCGGTGAACCAGTCCTGGGCGGGCGCGTGCTGCTCGTTGTAGATCAGCGTGAAGAACGAGTTGTCCGCACCGGCTGCCCGCTCCTCGGCACGCTTTGCCTCGAACACCGCCGACGGCATCGGCGTGGCCTCCTCGACCGCGACCCGGCTGCCTGCCGCGGCAAGCCTGTCGATGCCGGCGAACAATTGCTCCTGCGCGGTGCCGGGCAGGTACATCAGCAGCCCTTCGGCGAGCCACGCCGACGGCGCCGCAGGGTCGAATCCGCCGTCGGCGAGCGCGGCCGGCCAGTCGTCGCGCAGATCGATCGCCACTTCGCGGCGTTCGGCGCGCGGGGTGTCACCGTGGGCCGCGAGGACCTCCCGCTTGAACTGCAGAACCTGGGGCTGGTCCAGTTCGTAGACGACGGTGCCGTCCCGCCACGGCAGCCGGTAGGCCCGCGAGTCCAGGCCCGCCGCGACCAGGACGACCTGCCGCACACCGGCTTCGGCGGCGGCGGTGAAGTACGAGTCGAAGTAGCGGGTGCGTGCGCCCTGGAAGTCAACGAAGGCCGCGCCGAACTCCGAGGCGAGCGGGTGGTCGGGCGCCTTGCCGTCCAGCAGGGCGGACCAGTCACCGCCGACCGCGCGGCAGAAGACTTCGGCGAAGGGGTCGACGGCCAGCGGCTCGGCCTTCTGCGCCTCAAGCGCCCGCGACGCGGCGACGAACAAGGCCGTGGAGCCGACCGAGGTGGTGATGTCCCATGAGTCGTCGTCGGTGCGCACGCGAGTGAGGCTACGCCGCCTCGCTGACAGGATCCTGGCCGCTGAGCCCGCCGAGACTACGGTTGTTGACACGTTTTCCGCCGATTCCCGTCAACAACCGTAGTCTCGGCGCACGTGTCTGCTCGCCGGATCACTCCGGCGCAGGCCACATCCCGCGGTCGCGGTGAAAGTCGATGCGCTCGAGCATGCCGCCGTAGGTGGGCTCACTCGTCGTGGCCAGGAAGTCGGTCGGGAACCCCATCGACACTGCGCTGACCTCGTCGAGGCGCGTCATGATGTCGGCGTCGAGCGTCACCAGCAGACATCCGGCGTTGTCCTCGAACTGCGCTACCGTGCGAGCGCCGATGATCGGGATGACCTGTGCGGGCTGCCGTTGACGCAACCACGCCAGCGCCACCTGCGGCGACGAACGTCCCAGCTGGGCGGCGACGTCGCCGACTGCGCGGGCGACCGCCAGGCTTCTCTCGTCGAGTGCTCGGAAGCTGACGGTGTCCAGACGCCGGCCGCCCTGGCCCACCCGGCCGTCGTCGGCGTACTTGCCGCTGAGGATGCCCGAAGCCAGCGGTGACCACGCCACCACGGTGATGTCGAGTGCGCGGGCCATGGGAAGGAGTTCGCGCTCCGGGGTGCGCTCGATCAGGTTGTACTCGATCTGCAGGCCGACGAACGGCGACCAGCCGCGTAGTTCCGCGATCGTGTGACAGCGCGCCACCACCCATGCCGGCGCGTCCGAGATCCCCACGTACAGGACCTTGCCGGAGCGGACCAGGTCGTCGAGCGCGCGCATCACCTCGGTCTCCGGAGTGAGGAAGTCCCAGGCGTGCACCCACAACAGGTCGACGTAGTCGGTTCCCAGCCGCCGCAGCGACCGTTCGACCGACTGCACCATGGACTTGCGGCTGTTGCCTGCGGCGTTGGGGTCGGTGCCCGGCGGCGCATCGGTGTATTTGGTGGCGATGACCACCTCGTGGCGGTGCCCGGTGATCAGCCGGCCGAGGTACTCCTCCGAACGGCCCGCGGCGTAGATCTCGTTCGCCGTGTCGACGAAGTTGCCGCCGGCGTCGCGGAAGGCCGAGTAGATGGCACCTGCCTCGCCCTCCCCGGTACCCCACCCCTCGGCACCGAAAGTCATTGTTCCCAGAGCTATCTCGGAGACCCGCAGGCCGCTGTTGCCGAGGAGTCGATACCGCATGAAGCGTCCTATGACCGTGCCGCGGCCTGCAGTACGCCGCGGTCGCCTTCTTCGTAGAGCCGCTGTATCGCCATGACGGTGACCTGCCAGCCGGCGGGCCCGTGTCGTAGATGGTGGGTGTAGACCCCGCCGAGTGTCCAGGACCGACCGTCGAACCAGTGCGCAGCCCGCACATGTGAGAGCGCGATCGCACCCGCACCCTCCGGCGACACCACCACGTTGGTGATCTGGTGCTGGGTGGCGTCCAGACCGCCGAGCGTGGCGCGCCACTGCTCCAGCAGGGCCGCGCGCGTCACCGTGGCCGGCTCACCGCCGAACACACTGACGTAGTCAGTGGTCACCTCGTCGGCCAGCAGTGCGCCCACCCGCTCCCACTGGCGCAGATCCGCGAACAGCCCGACACCCGTGACGGCGTCGGTGATCGCCAGCCGATCCTCGGTGGTCAACGAGCCGGTCTGCGCCGCGCCTGGCACGGCCGTCATCCCGAACGTCGACATCAGCACTGCTGCTGTCATCACCACGGTTTTCATCAGGGTCCCTCCGCGAGCAGCGCTTCCTCGGCCGTGACCGAACCGACGCTAGTACGGCCGCCCGTACCGGGCACCGATCGAACGCGAAATGAGCAAGATCGGTCCGTGTGGACCCCAAGGGGACTGCCTCAGAACGCTGCGCCGGGATCGCCGAAGAACCGCCGGTAAGTCCTGCGGAACTGCGACATGTCAGCGATGCCGACCTCGTCGGCCGTCGCGCGCACCGTGGCGCCTGCGGAGAGCGAACGGTGCGCACGCTCCATCCGGATGCCCATCGCATAGGTCGCCGGTGTGACACCGACGGTCCGCCGGAATGCTCGGTGAAAGTGGTACGGGCTCATCACCGCAACTGCGGCCATCTCGTCTAGCGTCACCACCCGGCGGTGATGGGCGCGCAGGTGGACGCCCACCCGCCTCAGCGTGGCGGCGTCGAGCCGGCCGCCGTACCCACGAGGGCGTCGGCCGCCGAGATGGGTCACCGCGACGTGCAGCGCCACATTTTCGATCAGTGCTGACGCGGCGGACGGCGCCACCGCGGCGCCGCGAAGGACCACCGCGCGGAACGCGACACACGTGCCCCAGACGACGTCGTCATCGGGCAGCTGGCGGTACTCCTCCAGGTCCGCCCAGCGGCAGCCGGTGCGCGCGCCAACCTCCTCGAGCAGCGCAACGGTCGGACGGATGTCCACGCTCTCGGAGGGTTCGGCAACGTCGAGCCAGGTGATGCTGCGCGGGCCGGTCAACCCGACCGTGCCCGCAGTGAAGGACCGGACCTGCGAGGCCTCCGACCCCACGCGGATCTCCGCCGCGCGGTGGCCGGTGAACGACACCCCGAATCCGAACGGTTCACTGCGCGAGGTGAACCCGTCTGCCCGGTGCGGAGGAAGCCGGTTGACCTCCACGGTCCCCGCCGGACAGCCGACTTCGGTGGATCCCGTCCCCCACATCCCGACCTCCGGACCGGTCTTGCGCGGCGAGCCCCGCTCCGGGCCGGCCCGCTCCGCTCGCCGACACTAGACCAACGGCTTGCCGGTGCGGATGCGCCGGTCGAGGTCCTTGAGCAGGACGTTGAACGGGAACTGCCGGATGAAGCCCGGCGCCAGGTCGTTCGCCGTCCGCAGCACGGCCATCAGGCGGTCGAACCGGCGCTGGCGTCCGGCGTCCCACGGCAACCGCATCTCCTCGCGGAACCGTTGCGGCAGAAAGCCGGTGGTGATCAGCAGGTTGGCCGCATCGAGGCGGCGCTGGACGGCGAGCGGCAGCTTCACGCCGCGGACGCGGCCCGCGGCGATGGGGAACAGGTACTCGCGCACCGTGTCGTCGATGTGGACCTGGTCGAGCGACTCCTGCCAGTACTTGTCGAACGCCGCACGGTCGGCAGGCCACATCTCGAGTGGCACCTGCAGGGTCGTGCCGAGCGTCGCACTCTCGCGGTAGTGCTCGTCGGCGGTCTCGTCGTCCATCTCGCCGATGAAGATGCGCTGGATGTCGACGCCGCCCTTGTACAGACACGCGGCCACCCACAGCTGCAGGTCCTTGTCGAACGCGTGGTACTTCACCGGGCTCTCGTCGGTCGAGTAGACCTGCGCGTGCGCCGTGTTCACCGCGCGCCGGTAGGCCGCCTTCTGCGCCTCGGTGCCGCGGGTGGCGACGGCCAGGTAGGTGAACGTTGTGCGGGCCCGCTTGATCGGATGCAGATCGATGCGGCCGCTGTCGACGCGGCTCTCGTAGACGCCGTAGCCGACGCCGGGCCGCGCCAGTTGCATGATCACGTTCGCGGGACCGGCCAGCAGCGCCACCCCCATCAGGCCGTCGTCGCGGGTGGCCCTGCGCATGGAGAGCAGCGACGGGCGGGCTGCCGCCCGCGGCCGCGCGGGCTCGCTCACCGGGCGCTCGACGTGCGGGACCGGCTCGGTGACCGTCATCGGGCACTCCTCGTCGATAAAAGTGATAACGAATGTTTCCTGATATTGCCCTGCCCCGCTGACGGGTGTCAAGATGGCTGGATGGCACAGGTCCGGCCCTATCGCGGCGTCGAGGCGCCCGAACGGCTGGCCCAGCGCAGGCGCCGGTTCCTCGAGGCCGGTCTCGCCCTGCTCGGCTCCGCAGGCGACGACCTGGCGGACCTCACGGTGCGGGCGATCTGCCGGCAGGCCGGTGTCGGCGTCCGGTACTTCTACGAGGGCTTCATCGACAAGGACGACTTCGTCGGCGCGGTGTTCGACTGGGTGATCGCCGACATCGCGGCCACCACCCAGGCCGCGGCGGCCGCGGCGACACCGAAGGACCGGACGCGGGCGGTGATGGCCGAGATCGTGCGCACGGTCGACGGTGACGCCCGCATCGGCCGCCTGCTGTTCAGCTCGCAGCTGTCCAACGCCGTCGTGGTGCGCAAGCGTGCAGAATCAGGCGCCCTGTTCGCCATGCTCTCCGGCCAGCACGTCAGTGCAGCGCTTCGTCGCGACCCGAACGAACGCATCAAGGCGACAGCACATTTCGTCGTCGGCGGCGTCGGGCAGACCATCAGCGCCTGGCTGGACGGCGAGCTGGCGCTGGCTCCCGATCAGCTCGTCGACCAGCTGACGGCGATCATCGACGACCTCAGTGCGCCGCGGCTCTTCCGCGACTGAGCGACCGGTCGGCCGCCGTCTTGGGCGGAGTCTGCGCCTCTTCGTCGGTGAATTCACGTGTCCAGCAGGCGAACTCGAGTGTGACGCCATCGGGATCGAAGAAGTAGAACGATCGCACGTAGACACCGGGATGAACCGTCGCCGACACCTGCATCTCACTCTCGTCGTGATTGAGAACGGGCCCGACGCGCACGCCCTTCTCCTTGAGCTTGCGGCGATACTCGTCGAACTTCTCTGCGGGCACGTGGAACGCCAGGTGGTTCATCGACCCCGTCGCACTGACGATCTCGCCGATGCCCGGGATCGCCGCGGGCGAGGACACCCCCGGCACCCCGTCCGGCGCATCGCGGAACCAGAAGAATGCGACGCAGTCACCGTTCCCGGCGTCGAAGAAGAAGTGCTGACCCACGCCACCCGGCAGATCGAGCGACTTGATCAGGGGCATACCCAGCACATTGCTGTAGAAGTCGACCGTCTTCTCCATGTCCGAACAAACCAGTGCCACATGGTTGATTCCGCCGAGCTCGAATTCGCGATTCGGATTGTGCGGCTTGATCATGCTCGGCTCCTGTGGTTATGGCGAAAAACCGGTCAAGCGGCAGAACTGAATCTAACATCGCATTCAGACCCGCTCAATGCCCGGAGAGGGGTTCACCGGCTGTGACGACCGTGCCCCGCCACGCCCTGCCCACCGCCGGTGGCCGGCATAACCGTGCGGCCACCGACTCGTCGGCGCCCACGGCGCCCACCCGCGAGGGAAGCCTGGCCTTGGTCGACGATCGCCTCGCCGAATACCGTTCCGACATGCGCGAACTGCCGATGTGCCGTGGCGGTGCTGTCGATGGGTGACCACTTCTGCTACACACGATGGTCGGGGGGCGAGGCTGCGCGCAACGCCGACGACGACGCGTGCGCCTCCACCCCCGCCGACGTCTTCCGTCGGACGATCTACCACCAGGGGGCTGGGGGAACATGACCAGGACAGCAGGAACACCGGGGGTCACCCGCGAGTTCGTGGGGCTCGACTCGCCCACCGCCCGCCGGGCCGGCTCCGGCGGGCACCCCTGTCAGGGCATCTATTACCGGGGTGTGGGCCGTAAGCCCAAGGTCGCGATGATCGCCGCGCACTACCAGATCGACTTCTCCGAGCACTACCTCGCGGAGTACATGGCCACCCGCGGCATCGGGTTCCTGGGCTGGAACACCCGGTTCCGCGGATTCGAGAGCAGCTTCCTGCTCGATCACGCGCTGGTCGACATCGGTGTCGGTGTCCGATATCTGCGTGAGGTACAGAACATCGAAACCGTTGTGTTGCTTGGCAATTCGGGCGGTGGGTCGCTGATGGCCGCATACCAGGCGCAGGCGCTGGACCGCCACATCACTCCGCTGGACGGGATGCGCCCGGCGGCCGGCTTCATGGACCTGCCGCCCGCCGACGGCTACATCGCCAGCGCGGCACATCCCGGCAGGCCCGACGTGCTCACCGCCTGGATGGACGCCGCTGTGATCGACGAGAAGGACCCGGTGGCAACCGATCCCGATCTCGACCTGTTCGACATGGGCAACGGGCCGCCCTACTCGGCCGAGTTCGTGAAGAGCTACCGCGCGGCCCAGGTCGTACGCAACGAGGCGATCACCGACTGGGCCGAGGCCGAGTTGAAGCGGGTGCAGGCCGCCGGCTTCTCCGACCGCCCGTTCAACGTGATGCGCACCTGGGCGGACCCGCGCATGGTCGACCCCACCCTCGATGCGAGCAAGCGGCCACCGAACATGTGTTACGTCGGACCGCCGGCGAAGGCGAACCGCTCGGCGCACGGCGTCGCTTCGGCATGCACATTGCGCAACTGGATCAGTATGTGGAGCCTGCGGCACTCCCAGACACGGGCAGAGCCGCACCTCGCGCGCATCACCTGCCCCGCCCTGATCATCAACGCCGAGCAGGACACCGGCGTTTTCCCCTCCGATGCCCAGCGCATCTGCGGCGCTCTGGCGAGTGAGGACAAGACGATGCGCTCGATCGACTCCGACCACTACTTCACCACCCCGGGTGCACGCAGCGAGAAGGCCGATCTCGTCGCCAAGTGGATCGGCAAGCACTGGCGTTAGACTCCGTCGTCGGCGACGCCGCATGCGCATCGCCGGCACGGGAGGTGCTGTGACCGTGCGGGTGCTGGCGCACTTCACGCCCGGGCAGAAGGTGCTCGATCTCCTCGCTGCCGAGTCCGACTGGCTCGACGTGCGATTCTGCGCCGAGGAAGACGACGCCACCCTGCACCGCGAGCTGCCGGGCGCGGACGTGATCTGGCATGTTCTTCGGCCGCTGTCGGGAGACGACGTCCGGCGGGCCACCCGCTGCCGCCTCATCCACAAGCTCGGGGCCGGGGTGAACACCATCGACGTCGATGCGGCGACCGAACGCGGCATCGCGGTCGCCAACATGCCGGGCGCCAACGCCCCCTCGGTGGCAGAGGGCACCGTTCTGCTCATGCTCGCCGCGCTACGCCGGTTGCCGGAGCTCGACCGCGCCACCCGAGCCGGCGAGGGCTGGCCAACGGATCCGAGTCTGGGCGAGACCGTGCGCGACATCGGCGGTGCGACAGTCGGTCTGGTCGGTTACGGCAACGTCGCACAGCGGGTGGCCGCCGTCGTCGCCGTGATGGGGGCGACGGTGCTGCACACCAGCACTCGCGACGACGGCCGTCCGGGCTGGCGGACACTGCCCGATCTGCTGGCGACCAGTGACGTCGTCTCCCTGCACCTTCCGCTGACCGCACACACCGCCGGACTGCTGGACCGGGCGGCCCTTGCCCGCATGAGGCCGGGGGCGGTGCTCGTCAACACCTCGCGCGGGCCGATCGTCGACGAGGCCGCCATGGCGGATGCGCTGCGCTCCGGACGGCTGGCCGCTGCGGGCCTCGACGTCTTCGGCGAGGAGCCCGCGCCCGCCGACCATCCGCTGTTCGGCCTGGCCAACGTGGTCGTGACGCCGCACGTGGCCTGGTACACGGCGGACACCATGCGTCGCTACCTGGCAGAAGGGGTGGAGAACTGCCTGCGCCTGCATGAGGGCCGGGACCTGGTGAACGTGGTGAACCAGCCGGGGTAACCTGGCTCCCAACCGACCGGTTAATAGGGACGGCGCCCCAGGAGGCACGGCATGCCCATTGCGATCACCCCCGAACACACTGACCTCGCCGAATCGGTGCGGTCCCTGGTCGCGCGCGTCGCGCCGTCGGAGGTGCTGCACGAGGCACTCGAGAACCCGATCCCCAATCCGCCGCCGTTCTGGAAGGCCGCGGCCGAGCAGGGTCTGCAGGGAGTGCACCTGGCTGAGGGCGTCGGAGGCCAGGGGTTCGGGATCCTCGAGTTGGCGATCGTGGTCGCGGAATTCGGCTACGGCGCGGTGCCCGGCCCGTTCGTCCCGTCGGCGATCGCCAGTGCGCTCATCGCCGCGCACGACGCCGAGACCGACGCGCTGAGCGGACTGGCCTCGGGTGAGGTCATCGCCTCCTACGCCATCGACTCCGGCCTGACCGCCACCCGCCACGGTGACGGCCTGGTCATCCGCGGCGAGGTGCGCGCCGTACCCGCGGCCGCCCAGGCCTCGGTGCTGGTGTTGCCCGTCGCGATCGAAAGCGGTGAGGAGTGGGTGGTACTCGACGCCGACGCACTCGAGATCGAACCCGTCCAGAGCGTCGACCCGCTGCGGCCGGTCGCCGACGTGCGCGCCAACGCCGTCGAGGTGTCCGAGGACCGGGTGCTGTCGAACGTCAGCCGCGCCCTGGCCCGCGCGCTCATCTCGACCCTGCTGTCCGCCGAAGCCATCGGGGTCGCGCGGTGGGCCACCGACACAGCCACCGGCTACGCCAAGATCCGCGAGCAGTTCGGCAGGCCCATCGGCCAGTTCCAGGCGATCAAGCACAAGTGCGCCGAGATGATCGCCGACACCGAACGGGCCACCGCCGCCGTGTGGGACGCGGCCCGAGCGATCGACGAGGCCCGCGAAAATCCGGACAACAGTTACGAATTCGCGGCCGCGGTGGCGGCCACCCTGGCGCCCGCAGCCGGTCAGCACTGCGCCCAGGAGTGCATCCAGGTGCACGGCGGCATCGGCTTCACCTGGGAACACGACACCAACGTGTACTACCGGCGGGCGCTTGCGCTCGCGGCGAGTTTCGGCCGGACCGCCGACTACACCCAGCAGGTCGTCGACACCGCGACGGCCACCGGCATGCGCAGCATCGACATCGACCTCGATCCGGACACCGAGAAGCTGCGCGAGGAGATCCGCGCCGAGGTCGCCGCGCTCAAGGACATGGAGCGAGGCGAGCGCATCACCGCGATCGTCGAGGGCGGCTGGGTGCAACCGCACCTGCCCAGGCCGTGGGGCCGGGCGGCCGCCCCCGTCGAGCAGATCCTCATCGCCCAGGAATTCGCCTCCGGGCGGGTGAAGCGCCCGCAGATGGGCATCGCCGCCTGGCTGATCCCGTCGATCGTCGCGTTCGGCACCGACGAGCAGAAGCAGCGTTTCCTCCCGCCGACGTTCCGCGGCGAGATGATCTGGTGCCAGCTCTTCTCCGAGCCCGGCGCGGGTTCGGACCTCGCGAGCCTCACCACCAAGGCCACCAAGGTCGACGGCGGCTGGCGCATCACCGGCCAGAAGATCTGGACCACCGGCGCCCAGTACTCGCAGTGGGGTGCCCTGCTGGCGCGTACGGATCCGAGCGCGCCGAAACACAACGGCATCACCTACTTCCTGCTGGACATGGCCAGTGACGGCGTCGAGGTCAAACCGCTGCGCGAACTGACCGGCAACGCGATGTTCAACACGGTCTTCATCGACGACGTGTTCGTGCCCGACGATCTGGTGCTCGGCGAGGTCGATCGGGGATGGGAGGTCAGCCGCAACACGCTGACCAACGAGCGGGTGTCGATCGGCAGCAGTGAGCCGCCGTTCCTGGCCAACCTCGAGGGCTTCGTCGACTTCGTGCGCGAGGGGCAGTTCGACCAGATCGCGCAGCACCGCGCCGGGCAGCTGATCGCCGAGGGCCATGCCGCCAAGCTGCTCAACCTGCGCTCGACGCTGCTCACCCTCGCGGGCGGCGACGCGATGCCGTCGGCGGCGATCTCCAAGCTGCTCTCGATGCGCACCGGCCAGGGCTACGCGGAATTCGCGGTCTCGTCCTTCGGCACCGACGGCGTGATCGGCGACCCGAAGACGCTGCCGGGCAAGTGGGTCGAGTACCTCCTCGGCAGCCGGGCCACCACGATCTACGGCGGCACCACCGAGGTGCAGCTGAACATCATCGCCGAACGGCTGCTCGGCCTGCCGCGCGACCCGTAGGCCGCCGCTCGCCCGAGCGTGAACCTCGCGACGGTTTCGGTGCCAGACTCGTCGTGGGGTTCACACTCGCGAGGAGGTCCACCACGAGCGCCGACGTCACGCTGAGGCAGCTGCGGTACTTCGTCGTGCTCGGCGAGGAACTGAACTACCGGCGCGCCGCCGAACGCCTGTTCATCACCCAGCCCGCGTTGTCGACGGCGATCAAACACCTCGAGCATCAGGTCGGTGTGCAGCTCTTCACTCGCAGCACACGTGAGGTGACGCTCACAGAGATGGGCCGGCTCTGGTGGCCGACGGTGCGTGAGGCGCTGCACGGAGTCGATTCGGCCTTCGAGCAGCTCGTTGCGCTCTCCTCGCACCGCCGCCGCATCAAACTCGGCTACCTGATCGGCACCGGCGCCGACCTGCTGTTCCGCCTGGTGCGCCACTTCGAGGCGGCCCACCCCGAGATCACCTTGGAGACAAGGGAGTTCGATTTCTCCGACCCGACGGCCGGCCTCGCCGACCGCACCACCGAAGTGGCGATCATCAGGCCACCGGTCGACCTCCCCGACCATCGGATGCTCATTCTCGACGCCGAGGACTGGGTGGCCTGCCTGCCCCGCGATCACCGCCTGGCACACCGGTCCGAGTTGTCGATCACGGAGTTGCTCGACGACCCGATTGTCGTCGCGCCAACGAGTGCGGGGCGGTGGCGGGACTACTGGATGGCCATGGACGCCAGGAACGGCAAGCCTGCGACGGTCGCCGCCGTTGCCGCAACGTACGAAGAGGAGACCACCACCATCGCGCGGGGGCTGGGCATCAGTTTCACCAGTGAGGCGAGCGCGCGCCTGTACAACCGCCAGAGCATCGCCTACGTACCGATCGTCGACCGCCCACGGAATTACACCGCGCTGGCGTGGCACCCTGCGGGACTGAGCGAGGAGGCGACGGCGCTCATCCGCCAAGTGCGCAACGAGTGGAATTTCGGGGACGGCCAGTCGACGGAACGTGCAGCGACGTATTACTGATCAATGGCGTCGCTGATAACGCGCGCTTATCAGTAGATCAGTAATCGGAACTTCCCAGGCGCGCTGAAGTGGGGTTTCCTCGGATCACTCGACCAGCCCCATCCCCGAGTGAGGCGCAAACCCTGTTCGACCCTCCGACAGGAGCATCTGATGACCGACACCGCCCCCGCAGTCACCACACCGCCACCGACGGACGACGAAGACGCCCGGCTGTCAGATTTCGGCTATACCCAGAAACTGGACCGCTCCGTCGGCAAGCTTGCGTCCTTCGCCATCGGCTTCGCGACGATCAGCGCCACCACGGCGGTGTTCACCGGCTTCGGTGCGGGCTACTTCACAGCGGGTGCACCCTTCGTGTGGACGCTGCTGCTCGCCGCTGCAGTGTTCCTGATCTGGGTGTTCATCGCCGCCGACCTCACCGCGAAGATCCCGTTGGCCGGCTACGCGTACCAGTGGACGAGCAGGATCCACGGCTCGACGCTCGCGTGGTTCACGGGCGTGATGGCTCTCGCGGGATGGGTCTGCGGGATGACCGGCGTCGGTTTCATCCTGTCCGGCTATCTCGGCGGCCTGTTCGGCTGGGACATGACGCAGACCGTCCAGATCTTCGTCGCCATCGGAGTGATGGCGGTCTGCATGCTCGTCAACCTCTACGGCGTGCGCTTCGCCACGATGGTCAACAACATCGGCGTCAGCCTGGAGTTCGTGATCACCATCGGCGCGACGATCCTGGTGGCGATCGTCGCCTTCTCCGCGCCGGAGAACCACCAGTCGTTCTCGGTGCTCTTCACCGGCGGCACCTCCGAGGGCAGCACTCCCTACATCGTCGCGTGGCTGGCCGCGTCACTCGGACCGTTCTTCGGCTTGATCGGTGTCGAGGCCAGCGCCGACGTCGCCGAGGAGACCAAGGACGCGCGGCGGATCATCCCCCGCACGATGTTCTACGCGCTGACCGCCTCGATCATCATCGAGTTCCTGATGTACGTCGTCTACGTGCTGGCGATCAAGGACGCCGCAGCCGTCGAGGCCAACGGCGCCGCACCGATCGAGGAGATCATCACCCAGCAGGTGGGCCCAGTGGTCACGAAGATCATCGTCGCCGTGGCACTCACCAATGTGATGGCGTGCATCCTGGCCAACATCCTGGTCGCGACGAGGCTGACGTACTCGATGGCACGCGACAACATGCTGCCGTTCTCGCAAGTGTGGCGGCACGTCTCCCCCACCAACCGCACGCCCACATATGCGGTGCTCGGACTGTTCGGCCTCTCGACGGCGCTGTTGCTGTTGGCCCTGGTCAGCGAGAAGGCCTTCTTCCTCATCCTGGGGCTCTCGGCACTCGCCGTCTTCGCCACCTATGTGCTGCAGACCGTCGCCCTGATCATCGGGCACCGCCGAGGCACCATCCCCGCTGCCGAACCGGGCACCTTCGACCTCGGCCGCGCGCGGATGCCGATCTACATCGTCGGCCTCATCGTGTTCTCCCTGGTGTGTGCGGCGCTCATCCTGCTGCCCCAGTTCGCAGGCAACAAGTGGGTCTTCCTGGGCCTCGTCGTGCTGGCCGGCGCTTGGGCGGCGACCGGGTTACGCAGGCGATTGGCCACTGGTGAGGCGGGGCCCGATTACGCCAAGACGCACCCGTCCTGACTTCCTGACAGTCAACACTTTCGAAAGGACACAACATGACCAGCACTCTCGGCACCAGCAATCTCGTCGCCGTCGAGCCCGGCGCCATCCGCGAGGCCACTCCGCCCGGTTCGGTGATCCAGTACAGCGACTACGAACTCGACACCTCGAGTCCGTTCGCCGGCGGCGTGGCGTGGATCGAGGGCGAGTACATGCCCGCCGAGGACGCCAGGATCTCGATCTTCGACACCGGGTTCGGCCACTCCGACCTGACCTATACGGTCGCACATGTCTGGCACGGCAACATCTTCCGGCTCGGTGACCATCTCGATCGGTTGCTAGACGGCGCCCGCAAGCTGCGCCTCGACGCGGGGATGACCAAGGACGAACTCGCCGACATCACCAAACGCTGCGTCAGCCTCTCGCAACTCCGTGAGTCGTTCGTGAACCTCACGGTCACGCGGGGCTACGGAAAACGCAAGGGCGAGAAGGACCTGACGAAGCTCGCCCACCAGGTGTACATCTACGCGATCCCGTACCTGTGGGCGTTCCCACCCCAGGAGCAGATCTTCGGCACCACCGCGATCGTCCCCCGCCATGTGCGTCGCGCCGGCCGAAACACCGTCGACCCGACGATCAAGAACTACCAGTGGGGCGATCTGACGGCCGCCAGCTTCGAGGCCAAGGACCGCGGCGCGCGGACCGCGATCCTGCTCGACTCGGACAACTGTGTCGCCGAGGGCCCGGGGTTCAACGTCTGCGTCGTCAAGGACGGCGTACTGGCGTCGCCGTCACGAAACGCGTTGCCGGGCATCACCCGTAAGACGGTGTTCGAGCTCGCCGACGCGATGGGCATCGAGGCCACGCTGCGCGACGTCACCAGCCACGAGCTCTATGACGCCGACGAGCTGATGGCCGTCACCACCGCCGGTGGCGTCACCCCCATCAACTCGCTCGACGGTGAGCCGGTAGGCGACGGCGCGCCCGGCCCGATGACCGTCGCGATCCGGGACCGGTTCTGGGCCCTGATGGACGAGCCCGGCCCACTGATCGAAGCCATCGAGTACTGAGGCGGCGGGAGCGGGCAGCCCGCGGCGTCAGGCGAGCGTCGCGCGAAGCGCCGCCAGCGCCGCAGCACTGCGATCCAGCCGGCCGGGCTCCGGCAGCGCCAGCGCGGGAAGCCAGGGAACGTCCATGTCGAGGTGTCCCAGCCCGCCGAGGATTCCGCAGGCCAGCGCCGCGACGGTGTCGGTATCGCCGCCGAGCATGACGGCATCGCGCGCCGCGTCGGCCAGACCCCAGCGGTGCTGTCCGGATCGCCGGACCACCGTGATGGCCGCGGCCGCCGTCTCGATCCCGTCGAGCGACACACCGTCGTGACCCGGCTGCCAACGGCCGGTGACGGCGTCGGACAACGGCGCCCACACGGTGTCCGGCCTGGCGAACCGGCCTCTGAGGTAACGGATCTCGGTGGACGCCGCGTCGAGGAGGTCATCGATGCCGGCCGCTTCGACGGCCGCCGCGGCCATCGCCGTCACCACGCAGGCGGCGCCGGTCGCCCCCGCGGCGCCATGGGTGGTGCGGGACAGCCGCGTCACGACGCGGCGCCGCAGCCCGGCCGCCGCCGTCGGGATGCCCCAGCCGATCGGCAGTGACCGCATGGCCGCGCCGTTCGTGTCGCCGGTGGGCGCACGCAGACTGCCGGTTCGACCGAATCGTTCGACGGCGGCGTGGGTGCTCGGACCGATCCCGCGGATGCCGGGCACCGCGTCGGCGAGACGGGTCAGGAAGTCCCGCTCGTCCACCTCGGCGCCGTGGTCGGCGAGGTAGTCGGCCACCAGCAGGATCAGTGCCGTGTCATCGGAGGTGGCGCCCGGCGGCCACCCCGCCCGACGCGGCACCTCCGCCACGGCGCCGGGGTCGATGGCCGCAGGCCGGTAACCCTCCCAGGGCACACCTGTGGCGTCCCCGACGGCGAACGCCACGAGCGCCGCGCGGATCCTGTCCTCGAGGGCCGTCATGTCCCCAGCCTGCCCCGCGAGACGGTTCGAGGCGATCGGTCCGGGTAGCCGGTGTCCATGACCAACGATGTGGAGAAGCGGTGGGACGATCCGCCGACCTTCCGGGCGGCGATCACCTACACCGCCGTGGTCGTCGTGGTGGCGGGCATCGCGTTCGCGATCTACGCGCTTGCTGCGCGCGATTCATTGGTGGTGGCCTCGACGGTGCCGGCCATCCTGTTGCTCGGCGGCATCGGCGCCTTCGTGAAGACCTACCGGGTGTGGAAGGCGCGTGGCGCCTGGCCGGCCTGGCAGGGCGCCGGGTGGTTCCTGCTCGCGCTGATGCTGGTGGCGCTGTCGATACCCGGCGCGGCCATCATGGCGGTGCAGGCCGTCGCCTGACGCTCAGCCGCCCACCGAGATCAGCGCGTCCCAGGCCGAGAGTGCCGCGCGTGCAATGGCTTCCAACGTCGCCCGGTCCGCGCCGTCCCTGGCCTGAATGGACATGCCCTGCTGGACGGTGACGTAGAACCGGGCGATGGCCGATACATCGGCGCTCGCTGGGATCTCGCCGTTCTCGACGCCCTCGGTGAGCCGGGCAGCCAGGTCGCGGGTGTTCTGTTCGCGCATCTCGGTGAGGTCGGCGCGGACGGCGTCAGTCGCACCGTTGGTGTGCAGCGCCGAGAGGACCACGAGGCAGCCCGCCGGGCAATCGCCGCGGGTGAACGAGCTGGCGGTCGCCAGGAGGAAGCGTTCGACGGCGCCGAACGCGGTGTCGGCGTCGGTGAGCGCAGACCAGATCTCGCCGCCCACGGTCTGCGTGTAGTGGCTCACCGCCTCACGGAACAGGTCGTCCTTGGCGCCGAAGGCGGCATAGAGACTGGTCGAACCTATCCCCATCGCCGAGGTGAGATCGGCGATCGAGGTGCCCTCGAACCCTTTGTCCCAGAACAACTCCATCGCCCGCTCGAGCGCGCGGGTTCGATCGAACCCCCTCGGCCTGCCGCGTGGCGCCATAGCGTTCCCGCCTCCTGACCAGATTCTGCAACGAATACTACAGAAAGGTCTTGACGCCGCGCCGTCCACCTGCCTAAATTTGCAGCGATCACTGCAGAAATGGAGCGGGCAATGAAGACACTCGATGGGAAGCGCGCATTCGTGACGGGCGGAAGCCGAGGCATCGGCGCAGCGATCGCGAGGAGGCTGGCGAGCGACGGTGCCGCCGTCGCGGTCGGGTACGAACGGTCGGCGGACACCGCGCACGCGATCGTCGACGAGATCACCACCGCGGGCGGACGTGCCGTCGCCGTGCAGATGGCCGCCGACGACCCCGCCTCGATATCGCGCGCCGTCGACGAGGCGGCCGAGGCGCTCGGAGGTCTCGACATCCTGGTGAACAACGCAGGCATCTATCGTGGCGGCCCCATCGAGGAGATGACACTCGACGACGTCGACGCGACATTGAATGTCAACGTCCGGGCCGTGATGCTGGCGTCGCAGGCAGTTCTGCGCCACCTGCCGGCAGGGGGGCGCATCATCTCGACGGGCAGCAACCTGGCGAGCCGCGTACCCGAGGCCGGGGCGAGCCTCTACTCGGCGAGCAAGGCTGCGCTGATCGGCTGGACGCAGGGCCTGGCCCGCGACCTGGGACCGCGCCGAATCACCGTCAACGTCGTGCATCCCGGCTCCACCGACACCGACATGAACCCGGCGGACGGACCGCAGGCCGAGGCGCAACGCGCGAGGATGGCGATACCGCAGTACGGCAAGCCGGAGGACGTCGCCGCCCTCGTCGCGTTCGTGGCCGGGCCGGAGGCGGGCTCGATCAACGGAGCCGGGCTGACCGTGGACGGCGGAGCCAACGCGTGACGTCTGCTGACGCAGATGCCGACCGGGCGCTGCGTCGGGTGTTCATACTGCTCGCGCCCGCGATCGCCTTGGTGGTGGCGACCGAGTTCATCGTCGTCGGCCTGCTGCCGTCGATCGCCACCGACCTCGGCGTGCCGCTCTCGATCGCCGGCCGGCTGACTGCGGTCTTCGCGATCGCCGCGGCGGTGGCGGGACCGGCCGTCACGCTCGTCGTGAGCCGTGTACCACCGCGGGCTCTGCTGGCCGGGGTGCTCGTCCTGTACGCGGCGGGCAACGGCGTCATCGCGCTGGCAACCGATCTCACGCCGATGCTGCTGGCGCGCGCCGTTCAAGGGGCGCTGCTGCCGCCGTTCGTCGGGCTGGGAACGGCCGAAGTCCTGCGCCTGGCGCCCGCGGCGTCGCGCGGCCGCGCCCTCGCCAGGGCCAATCTCGGCTTCGTCCTCGGCGTGCTGCTCGCATTGCCCGCGGGCATCGCATTGGCGCAAGGGGGCAACTGGCGGCTGTCATTCGTCGTGCTCGCGATCGTTCCGTTGCCCGTGGCCCTCGCCGTGGGCCTGCTCTTTCCACGCAGTCGGCGGGCGCACGACGGGCCGCCACCAGGTCTCGCCGGTCAACTCGCCCTGCTGCGCCGGCCCCTGTTCCTCGGTCACCTCGCGCTGTCAGTGGCGATCTTCGCCGCCATGTTCTCGGCCTACACGTATCTCGGAGCCTGGTTCGAAGACGTCATGGGGTTGGATCTGAACCGCCTCGCGCTTGCACTGCTGCTGTTCGGCGCCGTTGGCGTCGCAGGCAATTCAGTGGCAGAACGCGTCGCGGACCGGCGGCCGTTGGCGGCGACGGTGGTCACGTCGGCAGTGCTCGCCATCGCCGTCAACATCGCGGCATGGACAGGAGGTTCGATACTGGCGGCTGTTGTTCCGCTGCTCGTCTGGGGCGTGCTGCACACGGCGGGTGTCACGCTCAGCCAGGTGCGGGTGACGATGGCGGGTGCCGAGGCGCCGGCATTCGCGATGACCTTGAACATCTCGACGGCCAATCTGGGCATCGCCGTGGGAGCGGTCGCGGGTGGTTGGGGCATAGATCGGTGGGGCATGGCCGGATTCGGCGTGATGCCGGCCGCACTGACCGTGGTGGCCCTGCTGCTCGTCGTTCCGCTCAGTGTGCGACTGCGGCCGGGGTCACGTCGCCTCCGACACGGTCCTACGGCAGGATCGAGTCGACGTACCCGCCGTCCACCCGCACCGCCGCGCCCGTGGTGGCCGACGCCAACGGAGACGCCAGGTACGTCACGAGATTTGCGATCTCCTCGGGTTCGATGAGGCGCTGCAACAACGACTGTGGCCGGTGCAGGCGCATGAATTCGCGCTGCGCCTCGTCCCACGGCAGCGAGGAATCCACCAACTCGTAGACGAACTTCTCGACACCCGCGGTGTGCGTGGGCCCGGCGATCACCGAGTTGACCGTGACGCCAGTACCCGCGGCATCCTTGGCGAAGCCCCGCGACACCGCCAGCAGCGCCGTCTTCGACACCCCGTAGTGGATCATCTCCTCGGGGATGACGATGGCCGAGTCGCTGGCGATCTGGATCGCCCGGCCCCAGCCGCGGTCGGTCATCCCGGGCAGATAGCTGCGGATGAGTCGCACCGCG
Organism: Mycobacterium sp. NPDC050041; assembly: GCF_049541695.1. Taxonomy (NCBI): domain Bacteria; kingdom Bacillati; phylum Actinomycetota; class Actinomycetes; order Mycobacteriales; family Mycobacteriaceae; genus Mycobacterium; species Mycobacterium sp. NPDC050041. The sequence continues at coordinate 459,346 of NZ_JBMVDG010000001.1, forward strand.
GCGAGCACGTTCACCTCGAAATAGGTGCGCCACTGGTCGTCGGTGATCTCCCGCGCAGGCACCGCGCCGAAGATGCCGAGATTGTTGACCAGGATGTCGACGGCAGGCAGTTCGCGCAGCAGCTCGGCGACGCCGTCGTCGGTGCTGACGTCGGCCGCGATGCCGACCACGTCGCCGTCGAGCGCGGCCACCGCCTCGTCCACCCGGTCACGACTGCGGCCGTTCACCGCCACGCGGGCGCCGGCGGCCGCCAGGCTGCGGGCGATCGCCAGGCCGATGCCCTGGGTGGAACCGGTGACGAGTGCTGTCTTACCGCCGAGATCGATGTTCACAGTGGATTACGACGGCCTCGGCTCCCCGACTATTCCGTCAGCTCTCCACGTGCGACTATTCGTCGTCTCCGCCGACGGTGATCTCGCGGAGCTCCCTCTTGAGGATCTTTCCCGTGGGGTTGCGCGGTAGCTCGTCGAGGAAGATCACCTCGCGCGGCACCTTGTAGCGCGCGAGGTTCTCCTTGACGTAGGTCTTGATCGTCTCCTCGTCGACGCTCGCGCCGTCGACCTTGACGACGAACGCCCGCAGCCGGTGACCCCACTCCTTGTCCTCGACGCCGAGCGCGGTGGCCTCGACGACCTCCGGGTGGCCACTGATGAGGTCCTCGACCTCCGCGGGGAAGACGTTCTCACCGCCGGAGACGATCATCTCGTCGTCGCGGCCGCTGACGTAGAGAAGGCCGTGCTCGTCGAAGTAGCCGACGTCTCCGGAGGACATCAGCCCGTCGATGATCTGCTTGTGGCCACCTCCGGTGTAGCCCTCGAACGGGAAGGTGTTGCCGACGAAGATGCGGCCCACCTCGCCCTTGGCCACCTCCTTGCCGTTCTCGTCGAAGAGCTTGACTCTGACGCCCTTCACGACGGGACCCACCGTGGCCGGGTTCTTCTGCAGATCCTGCGGGCGGGCGATGGAGGCGAACGCTATCTCGGTGGACCCGTAGAGGTTGTACACGACGGGCCCGATGTCCTTCATCGCGCGTGTCGCGAGTTCGGCGCCCAGCTGCGAACCGGACACGAACACGATCCGCAGCTTCGACAGATCGGGCTTGGGGTCCGTCTTCTCCAGCTGGTCGAGGATCCGCGACAGCATCACCGGGACGACGACCATCGCCGTCACCCCGTGCTTCTCCAGATCGTCGAGCACGGTCGCCGGCTTGAACCGCCGCCGCAGCACCAGCGTCGAGCCCAGCATCATCGCGATCGTCGCGTGCAGGAAGCCCAGCGCGTGGAACATCGGTGCGGGCAGTGACGTGATCTCACCGGCCTTGAACGGCACGTGCGACAGCACGCCGCCGATGGGCGCCAGCGACGGCGGGGTGCTGCGGTTGGCGCCCTTCGGGGTGCCGGTCGTCCCGCTGGTGAGGATGATGATCGACGAGTGCTTCGACGCCTTGGGCGCCGGGGTCTTGCTGCTGCGCTCGACGATCTCGGCCAGCGTCTCCGCGGAGCTCTCGGAGGGTTCGTCGGTGTCGGGGTTGGTGCCGAGTGCCCGCAGGAAGCCCAGCTCGGGCTCGGCCTGCGCCATCGCCTTCGTGTACTCGTCGTCGTGGATGATGACCTTGGCGCCTTCGCGCTCGGACACCTCCTTGACCTGCGGGCCGGAGAACTCGCTGTTGAGCAGGATGATGCGGGCCCCGGTACGTGCGGCGCCGTACACCGCGACGAGGAACCAGCGGTGGTTGCGCGCCAGGATCGCGACTCCGTCGCCACCCTTGACGCCCTTCGCGAGAAGGGCGTTGGCGACCGCGTGCGCGGCGGCGTCGAGTTCGCCGAACGTCATCTCGCCGTCGTCGTCGATCACGGCCGCGCGGTGCGGCGTGCGGCGGGCGTTGAGCGCCGGGATCATGCCGAACTCGCCCCATCGGCGGATGTCGGCCAGCATGGCGGCGACGTTCTGCGGCGGCTCGACCTTGAATGCCCCCGCCTCGAACATCTTGCGCGCGTAGTGCAGTTCGGCCGAGCCCCGGTCGAGATACTGCTTGGCCTTCGCGGCAGCCTGCAACGGGAGATCAGTCAGCTTCGGCATGCCCACACCTTATGTGTTCCATGTCGCACCGGAGGGCGGTATCGCCAGTCCCTACCATTGCTGGTATGGCCGGATCCGCGTCGAAGGGTCAGTCGCTCGAGGTGGCCGGTCGGCAGGTCTCGATCACCCATCCGGACAAGGTCGTCTTCGAGGCATTCGAGAGCCGTCCGGCGGTCACCAAGCTCGACCTGATCCACTACTACCTCGCGGTCGCCGACGGTGCGCTGCGCGGCGTCGAGGGCCGGCCGATGATCCTGAAACGCTTCGTCAAGGGCATCTCCGAGGAAGCGGTGTTCCAGAAGCGCGCCCCGAAGAACCGTCCGGATTTCGTCGACGTCGCCGAGCTCCGCTACGCGTCGGGCACCTCGGCGGAGGAAGCGGTCATCCGGGACGCCGCAGGCCTGGCGTGGGCGGTGAACATGGGCTGCGTCGATCTCAACCCGCATCCGACGCGCGCCGACGACCTCGCCCATCCCGACGAGCTGCGCGTCGACCTGGATCCCATGCCCGGCGTCGACTGGCGCCAGATCGTCGCTGTCGCCCAGGTCGCCCGCGAGGTGCTCGAGGACCACGGACTCACGGCGTGGCCGAAGACGTCCGGCTCGCGCGGCTTCCACATCTATGCGCGCATCCACCGCCGCTGGCCGTTCAAGTTCGTCCGGCTCGCCGCGCAGGCGGTCGCCCGCGAGGTGGAGCGGCGGGCGCCCGACCTCGCCACCGCGCGGTGGTGGAAGGAGGAGCGCGAAGGCGTGTTCGTGGACTTCAACCAGAACGCGTTCGACCGCACGGTGGCCTCGGCGTACTCGGTGCGCGCACTTCCCGACGCCCGGGTGTCCACGCCGCTGCGGTGGGACGAGGTGGCCGGGTGCCGACCGGAGGCGTTCACCGTCGCGACCGTGCCTGCCCGGTTCGCCGAACTCGGCGACCCGTGGGAGGGCATGGACGACCACCCGGGCGCCCTGGACGGGCTGCTCGACCTGGCGGACCGGCTGGGGCCGGCCGAGAAGGCGCCGCGGGGGGCCGCCCGCGGATCGACTGCGGGGACCGGACGGCGCCAGTCGACGATGCCGCTGATCGAGATCGCCAGGACCAAGACCAAGGACGAGGCGATGGCGGCGCTGGACACGTGGCGCGGTCGGCATCCCGCGGTCGCCGAACGCCTGGAGCCCGCCGACGTGCTGGTGGACGGCATGCGGGGGCCGAGCTCCATCTGGTACCGGATCCGGATCAACCTCCAGCACGTTCCGCAGGATCAGCGGCCACCGCAGGAAGAACTGCTCGCCGACTACAACCCGTGGGAGAACTACTCCGGCGGTCAGATGCGGGATCGCTGAGCGAACACCTGTCGAGAACTCGGAGAAACGGCCCCGTACCCACGCAACGTTAAGGATATGCGGCCGGATCCTAAGACCTCCATGTGAAACCGGTGGGTAACAAAAGCCGTTGAGACCTGCCGAAATTGGGTTCTTACCAAAGGCTTAGCGGTCACTACCCAGCCGCCTTAGATTGGCCGCTTAGCTTTGGGGTCATGTTCGGAGCGGCAACAAGCGAAACGCCGCTACAGCGAACCAACGGAGGGAGGCAGGTCATGGCACTGAGAAGCGTCGACTCAACCCCCGGTGTTGCCTTTCGATACGGCAACCCGGCGACCGACTGCGACGGCGTCCGGATGCGGGCATGCTGCCGCCAGCTGGCCACCGTGGTGACGGTCAGCGGAGACATCGACACCAGCAACGCCAACTGCGTCCGCGCCTACGCCAAGCGCAACATCCTCGCCGAGAAGCCGCTCGTGATCGACATGAGCAGCGTGACGTCCTTCTCCATGCAGGCCGTCGAGTTGCTGTTCGATCTGGACGACGACTGCTACCGCACCGGTGTCGAGTGGGCACTGATCGCCAGCGCTCCGGTGCTGCAGGCGCTGCGGGCCACCGGCCCGGAGTCCGACTTCCCGCTCGTTGGCTCGGTGCCTGAAGCCATGCACCACTTCCGCGAGGGCATCCTGGCTCGCCGCCGGTTGCTGCCGCTGCTGACCAAGACCGCCTAGAGAAAGTCGAGATAACCATGTTGATTGACGTCCGCTGGCTGTCATTCCTGCTGAAGCGCCGCCACCACCAAAGTCATCCCGCCGCCGCGTAGCGGCGACTGATCGATCCGATCGCCGCCGCCGAACACCGGCGGTGCGGTTCTCCCGACGACCCGAAGGCCGCGGAGCCACCTGGCTCCGCGGCTTTCGTCGGCCGGTGGGTCGATTCACCTGCGTCCCTGCAGCACAGCCTCGATGTTGCGCTCGGCCAGCGCGGTGATGGACATGAACGGGTTGCAGCCGAGGTGGCCGGGCAGCAGCGACGCGTCGTTGACGTACAGGCCGTCGTATCCGTTGACCCGGCCGTAGCCATCGGTGGCGCGGCCGCGCACACATCCGCCGAGCGGGTGAACGGTGTTGGGCGCGAACACCTCCCCGTCGAAGATGTCGTCACGGTACTCGACACCGTTGGCCTGGGTGATCCGGTCGAACACCGCGCGGGCCCGGGCGGTGAGGTGTTCGGTATGGCCTTGGGGCCAGAGGATGTCGATCGAGTCGGAGCCCTTGTCGTAGGTGATCGCGGCGCGGTCACCGGTCTTGACCATCACGTAGTAGCCCAGCGCATAGGTCTCCACCGGTAACGGAATCGAGAACATGCTCGCGTACACCGGGTTGTCTGGATCGTCGCGGCCGTCGAGGTTGATCATGCCCATGATCGACTGCTGCGTGCCTGCCGGTGTGTTGTCACTGAGCATGTGCGCGACCATCATGTCGCCGTTGTTACCGTAGCCGCCGCCGATCTCGGAACTCAGGTTCGGCAGCGTGCCCGTGTCGCGAGCCTTCAGCAGCAGCTTCGTCGTGCCCAGCACTCCCGCGTTGAGATGCAGTTGATCGCAGCCGATCTCCTCGCGGGCCACCTCGGCCCCCCAGCGGTCGATCTCGCGCACCGACACCACGTACTCGCCGCTGCGCTCGCGACGGATGTCGGTGACCTCGGTGAGGGGGCGAAGGCTGACGTTGCCGGTGGCCAGCGCCGCCGCGATGTAGGTCTGATCGACGCTGCCGAAACGCCCGTGGTTGTTGCCGAACTGCTGCTCGAAGTCCAGGGCGGACCGCGGAACCTGCCCCGCCTCTTCTTGTTTCATGTAGTCGAAGGAATAGGCGCTGCCGTTGTAGTCGACGGAGTAACCCGCCGCCGCGGCATACTGCCGGCCCACCCGGGCGTACTGGTAGTAGGGCGTGCGCTCGAACCAGTCCATGTCGCGGTAGTTGATGCGCAGTGTGGACTTCGCTCGCTCGACGTAGGTGCCGAGGAACTCGGCGGGGTCGATGTCGGGAAATGCCTCCCGCAGCTGCGCCGTGGTGGGGATCGCGGCGATCGCCGCGTTGACCATCGACCCGCCGCCCACCCCGATTCCCCGGAAGACGTTGTGGGCGCCGTGCACCGCCTTCTCGCAGATGCCCGCCTGCACCGGCTGGGCCGACGGCGTCCGCTGCGCCACCATCTCCATCGAGATGCCCTGGAACGACGGAACGAGGCTGGGCGGGGTCTCGGTGAACCAGCCCGCCCGGGTGTCGGCGGGCAGCATCCGGGAGAACCGCTTGCCGTCGTCGTCGGCGGCATCCCAGAGCCGTCCCATCTCGAGGATGAGGGTCTGCACGCCCGCCTGCCCGAGCCGAAGCGCGGACACACCGCCGCCGTAACCGCTTCCGACCACGATCGCCGGATAGTGGCTTCGCGTGCGCGTCGGGCGTGCACCTGACTCCAGCCACACCGATGCGCCAGCGGCGCCGGCGGTGGCCGCCACGGCCGCCGCGCCGGCCTGAAGGAACCGTCGTCGCGACAGCACCGTCATCCCCGGCCCTCCGATCCTCCGTCGACTCGGACTAGAGCGAATCTACAATACTTAACTAAAAATGCAATCCTGTGTGTCCTTCATGTCCTGAAGACGAAGTCTGACTTGTCTCGGACGCCACAGTCCGGACAGTTCCAGTCCGGCGGCACCGCGGTCCACGGCGTGCCGGGCGGGAATCCTTCACGGTCGTGGCCTGCATTTTCGTCGTACCGGTAGCCACATTCCGGGCAGAACGCCGAACCCACTGTTGCTCTCCTCTCGCGCGGGCCGACCACGTGCGGGCCGCGCGAAACTGTAAACAGGCTTATGTTACGAACGTGTTACCACATTTGCAGAGTTGGTAACAGCAAGGTAGATAGATAGTCCATGGGATCCACTGCATCGCCCAGTCGCCCCCGGACCGTGCACACCGAGCGCGGCGAGATCCCCATTCCTCGATGGCACGACCCGAAGCGGTACCTCTGGCTACTGGGGGCCGTCGTGCCCGCCAACGTCGCCGCGTCCTGGCTGGCCGTGTACCTCACCGGTAACGGCCTGTTCTGGTGGTTCACCGCGGCACTCGCGTTCGTCGCCGTGCCCGTCCTGGACTGGGTGGTGGGCGACGACGCCGACAACCCACCCGACAGCGCGCTGGCGTGGCTGGAGCACGACCGGCTCTACCGCTGGGCGACCTATCTGTACCTACCCAACCAGTACGGGTCGCTTCTGCTCGCGTGCTGGTTCTGGGCCGGCGGTGGGTGGCTGACGATGTCGGTCGCCGACAAGGTCGGCTTGATGGTCACCGTCGGCATCATCGGCGGCATCGCGATCAACACCGCCCACGAGCTCGGCCACAAGCGCGCACCCGCGGAGAAGCGGCTGAGCAAGGTGGCGCTGGCCCAGACCTGGTACGGCCACTTCTACATCGAGCACAACCGCGGCCACCACGCGCGGGTGGCCACCGCCGAGGATCCCGCGAGCGCGAGATTCGGCGAAAGCCTCTACGCGTTCATCCCCCGCTCGGTGCTGGGCAGCCTTCTCTCCGCGTGGCGGATCGAGAGCGCACGGTACGAGCGCCTCGGCCGGTCCCGCTGGACGCTGCGCAACGATGTGCTCAACGCCTGGCTGATGAGTGCCGTGCTGTTCGTCGTGCTGGTCGCGTGGTTCGGAATCACGGTGCTGCCGTGGCTGATCGGGCAGGCGATCATCGGCTTCTGCCTCCTCGAGGCGGTCAACTACCTCGAGCACTACGGGTTGCGCCGGCAGAAGCTTCCCGACGGTCGGTACGAGCGGGTGCGCGCCGCGCACAGCTGGAACAGCAACACCGTCGTCGCCAACGTCTTCCTCTTCCACCTGCAGCGCCACTCCGACCACCACGCCCATCCGCTGCGGCGCTATCAGTCGCTGCGCCACGCGGACGAGGCGCCGCAGTTGCCCGGCGGTTACGCCACCATGCTCGTGCTCGCCATGGTGCCGCCGCTGTGGCGACGGGTGATGGACTGGCGGGTGGTGCAGCACTACGGCGGCGACATCCGGTTGGCCGCGCTGAGTCCGCGGCACCAGCGGGGCCTGCTGGTCGCCTCCGCACCGGCGGGGTCGGTGGCCATCAGCGAAGCTCACCCCCCGGCGACCGCGACCACCCGCACGACGGTGAAGCGGCGCCGCGAGATCCGCCAGCCCGCGGCGGTGCGGGCGAATTCGTCGTCGTAGAACCCGACGGCATTCACCCCAGAAGTGTTGTCGGCGGACATGATCAGCGCGTCGACGTAGCTGCGCGCCGACGCCGTGTCGCCGTCCACCACGACAGCGTGATTGGTGATCCGGTGCAGCGTATGGCCGGCCATCGCGTGCGTCTGCTCCATGAAGTCCGTCACGGCGTCGACCCCGTCCCAGCTGCCGATCTCGCCGTAGTCGAGGACGCAGTCGTCGGTGAAGACCGTGCGGAACAGCGGCCAGTCCCGGCGGTCGATACCGGTCGCGTAGCGCACCAGGACATCGCTGAGGTCGAGGCGATCCTGCACGTCGGTCATGAGGTCTCCGTTTTCTGCGGGTCAAGGATCAGGCGATGGCGCCGGCGGCCTTGAGGGCGTCGATGCGATCCCAGTCCATGCCGATGTCCATCAGCACCAGTTCGGTGTGCTCCGACGCTTGCGGGGCACGGGTGGTCTCCAGCGGTTCGTGGTTGAACTGCACCGGGCCGCGCACGACCTTGAAAGGCGCGCCGCCGTCGTTGGCCTCGACCTCGACGACCATGTCGTTGGCCAGCGCCTGCTCGTCAGCGCCCAGATCGACGAGGCTCTGGAACGGCGCCCACTGCCCCTTCATCGTCTTGAGGTGGTCACGCCAGTAGTCGAACGGCTTGCTCCGGATCGAGTCCGCGATGTGTCCTGCTGCGGCAGCAGCATTCTCGATCAACGGCAGGACATCGCTGAACCGTGGGTCGTCGGCCAGTTCCGGCAGTCCGAGATGCTCGAACGCGTCGCGGATGTACCCGGTCGGACTCACGATGCAGAGGTTGATGGTGCCACCGTCGGAGGTCAGGTAGTTCCCGAGGAACGGGTTGACCGTCGGCCCCACGGCGTCCGGCAGAAGCGAACGCATGGTCTCGCCGGTCTCCATCCCCTGTGTGACGCTGGCTCCCGCGGCCCACCACGCGGTGCTCAGCAGCGACACGTCGAGTTCGACCGCCTCGCCGGTGCGTTCGCGGTGGAACAACGCCGCCGAGATGCCGCCGGCGATGTTCATCCCGCCGATCGAGTCGCCGAACGCCGGAATCCCTTGCGAGAGCGCGCCTCCCAGCCCCTCGGGTGTCAGCGCGTGCCCGACGCCGCTGCGGGTCCAGAAGGCGGTGCCGTCGAAGCCGCCGGTGTCGCGTTCGGCTCCCTTGTCGCCGTAGGCACTGCCGCGCGCGTAGATGATGTCCGGGTTGGCGGCGCGGATGTGCTCGATGTCGAACTTGTTCTTCTGGCGCTGCGCGGGCATGTAGTTGGTCAGGAACACATCGGAGGTCTTGGCGATCTCGTAGAGCACCTCCTGGCCGCCCGGCGTGGACACGTCGATGCCGACGCTGCGCTTGCCGCGGTTCGGATGCTCGATCAGCGGATGGCGGTTCGGGTCGAGCTGCTTGCCGCCCATGTTGATGAACCCGCGCTGGGTGTCGCCGCGGACCGGATGCTCCACCTTGATCACATCGGCGCCCCAGTCGGCGAGGATGGCCCCCGCGGCCGGAACGAACGTGAACTGTGCGACCTCGAGGACCCGCACGCCGTCCATCACCTTGATCACTTTCGGACCTCTCTCCGTCGAACGGTCTGCCCTCACCCTAGTGGGCCACTTACCGTTGCACCGACGGTACGAAGCCGCCCGATGAACAGGACGGCAACGCCGGATCGCTTTAGGGTCGAGCAATGAATCGTCTCGACCGCTTCTTCGAGATCTCGGCGCGCGGGTCGACGGTCGGCACCGAGATCCGCGGCGGTGTCGTCACGTTCATCGCGATGGCCTACATCATCGTGCTGAACCCGATCATCCTGTCGAGCTCCGAGGACGTGACCGGCGGCCGTCTCGAGTTCGACCAGGTGTCGGCGACGACGTCGCTGGCCGCCGGCGTGATGACGATCCTGTTCGGCGTCATCGCCCGGATGCCGTTCGCATTCGCCGCGGGGCTGGGCATCAACTCGTTCCTGGCGACCACCGTCGTCGGCGAGCTCACCTGGCCGGAGGCGATGGGACTGGTCGTCATCAACGGCCTGATCATCGTGCTGCTCGCCGCGACGGGCCTGCGCAGGCTGGTGTTCGACGCCGTGCCGATGGAGCTGAAGCTGGCGATCACCGCGGGCATCGGCTTGTTCATCCTCTTCATCGGGGTGGTCGATGCGGGCTTCATCGGGTCGACTGGGTCGCCGTCCCCGCCGGTGGGCCTAGGCTTCGGCGGCGTCGGCTCCATCAACACCGTCCCGACGGTCATTTTCGTATTCACCCTGCTGGTCACCGCCGTGCTGGTGGCCCGGCGGGTGCGCGGGGGCATCCTCATCGGCCTCGTCGCCGGCACCCTGGTGGCCGTCGCGGTGGAGGCCATCTGGGAGCTGGGCAAGGCCACCGAGCGACCGGGCGGCTGGAGCCTGTCGGTGCCGACGCTGTCGGGTTCGCCGTTCGCCTTGCCGGACCTGTCGCTGGTCGGCGCGTTCAGCCTGGACAGCTTCGGCCGCATCGGCGTGCTGGCCGCGCTGATGCTGGTGTTCACCCTGGTCTTCACCAACTTCTTCGACGCGATGGGCACGTTCACCGGCCTGTCCCGGGAGGCGGGCCTGGCCGACGACGACGGCACCTTCCCGCGGTTGAAGTCGGCGCTGATCGTCGAAGGCGCGGGCGCGGCGGTCGGCGGTGCGACGTCGGCGTCGTCGAACACGGTGTTCATCGAGTCGGGCGCCGGTATCGAGGAGGGCGCGCGCACCGGGCTGGCGAACCTGATCACCGGCGCGCTGTTCCTCGCCGCGATGTTCGTCACCCCGCTGGCCTCCATCGTGCCGACCGAGGTCGCCGCGGCGGCGCTGGTGGTCGTCGGCGCGATGATGGTCTCGCACCTGCGCCACATCGACCTGTCGGAATTCTCGGTGGCGCTGCCCGTCGTGCTGACCGTGGCGACGATGCCGTTCAGCTACTCGATCGCCAACGGCATCGGTGTCGGCTTCATCGCCTGGGTGGTGCTGCGCTCGGCCGTCGGCAAGGCGCGTGAGGTCAGCCCGCTGCTGTGGGTCGTCGCCGCCGGCTTCCTGCTCTACTTCGCCCGCGACTGGATCGAGTCCCTCGTCGGTGCGTGATCGGGACGGTTGAACCAGGCCGTGGCCGGTAATCTGCTCACCATGACGGAGACCCGATGAGCGCCGGTCTGTTCGCCCTTCTCGACGACGTGGCCGTGCTCGCCCGCCTCGCGGCGGCATCGATCGACGACATCGGCGCGGCCGCCGGGCGCGCCACCGTGAAGGCCGCCGGAGTCGTCGTCGACGACACCGCAGTGACGCCGCAGTACGTGCACGGTCTGGCGGCCGAGCGGGAGCTGCCGATCATCAAGCGCATCGCGATCGGGTCGCTGCGCAACAAGCTGGTGTTCATCCTGCCCGCGGCGCTACTGCTCAGCCAGTTCCTGCCGCAGTTGCTGACCCCGATCCTGATGCTCGGCGCGACGTATCTGTGCTTCGAGGGCGCCGAGAAGGTGTGGGGGCGCATCCGAGGACACGACGCCGGCGCCGCACCGGTCATCGCCGCCGGTCAGGACGCCGAGAAGTTCATGGTGACAGGAGCGATCCGCACCGACTTCATCCTGTCCGCCGAGATCATGGTGATCGCGCTCAACGAGGTGGCCGACCAGTCGTTCTGGCCGCGCCTGGTCATCCTGGCCATCGTCGCCGTGGTGATCACCGCCGCGGTGTACGGGGTCGTGGCCGGCATCGTGAAGATGGACGACGTCGGGCTGGCGTTGGCGCAGCGCTCGTCGAAGTTCGCCCAGCGCATCGGCCGCGGCCTGGTCGCGTTCATGCCGAAACTGCTCGGCGCGCTGGCGCTGATCGGCACGGTCGCGATGCTGTGGGTCGGCGGGCACATCCTGCTCCTCGGCACCAACACGCTCGGCTGGCACACGCCCTACGAATTGGTCCACCACGCCGAGGAGGCCGTCCACCACGCGGTCGCCGGGGTCGGCGCGGTGCTGGCGTGGCTGACGAACACCGCGGCGTCCGCCGTGATCGGCCTGGTGGTCGGCGCCGTCGTGGTCGCGATCGTGCACGTGCTGCCGTTCGGCAAGCGCGAGAAGCACTGAGCGCCCGGCCGTCAATCGCGCCGCAGCACCTTCCGCAACGGCCACAACGCCACCTGGCCCAGCAGCGTGCGCGCACTCTCGGTGAGCGACGGCGGCACGTGGTCCGGATCCATCAGATCGTTCTCGGCGAACGGGCCCACGTCCGCGGACACCATGAGGCGGCTGAAGCTGCGCAGTGACCGACCGCTGGTGCGCGACGCGTCGACCGCGGCGCGGAACGAACCGCACCTGGCCAGCTCGGCGCGGAACGCCTCGACGGAGTAGCCGAGGTGTTCGGCCACGAGATCGTCTCGGGTGTACAGGATTTCGCGACGGATGCGATCGCCCGCCGGGTCGCCGGGAATCGCCTCGATCGCCACGTCGCATTCACTGTCGAAGCCCAGTGAGCGGTTGTTGAGATTCGACGACCCGATGCGCAGCAACCGGTCGTCGATCACCATCACCTTGGAGTGCACATACGTGGAGACCCCGCCGGGGGCCATCGGCCAGTAGACACCGAGGCGGTCGTGCTCGTCGGCGGCCCAGAGCACGCGAAGCATCCGTTCCCTGGCGCTGTCCATCGACTCCTGTTCGAGCCGACTCTCCGCGCTGCGCGGCAGGATGACGACGACTTCGGGGCCGTCGGGTTCTGACAGGCGGGCCGCCAGCGCCTCGGTGAGACTGCGGGCGGCGAGGTACTGGTTCTCCAGGTAGATGACGTCGCGGGCTGCGGCGATCGCAGCCAGGTTGAGCGCTTCCACCTCCCGGACCTCGTCGCGCTCGGGCAGGGCCGGCTGAGTGCGGGCGACGGCCACCTCGACGTCGCGCAGCATCGGTCGCAGCAGGGCCGGCCAGATCGACCGGTCCGACGTCACCGGTTCGAGCGTCGTCCCGGTCGCGGCCTCCCACCGCTGCCGGGCCTGCTCGGCCAGGACGCCCGCGGCAACGTCGTCCACCGCGGCCGCGACCTCGTGGCGCGGTCCGTAGCTGTCGCCGGCCATGGAGCGCACCGGGTCGTCCTGGGCGTGGGCGCGGGTGTCCCACCGCCCGAGTGTCAGGTCGATGCCGCCGCAGAACGCCACGGCGTCGTCGACCACCACGATCTTCTGGTGGTGCACCGCGCCGGTCGGGTGAGCGCCGTCCACCGCGAAGTGCATGCGCCGCGACGTGACCCTGTTGAGCAGGGACACCGGCGTGATGCCGTACCAGAACGCGTCGAACGCCGGCAGCAGCCGCAGGTTGGACCGCAGCAGATACACCTCGAGCTCCGGCCGACGCCAGACCAGCCAGTGCAGGAACGGGCCCAGCTTGTTGGGTCCGGGCAGCGTCGGCTCCCGCTCGAAGAAGGTCCGATAGTCGAGATCCCAGCCGATCACCATGATCCGGTGTTGCGCACCCAGCATGGCCGCCTTGACGTGGCGCAGGTAGTCCGCGCCGTCGACGATGCGGGCGAACCGGTCCGCATGCCCGGTGCGCCAACACGTGTCCCCCGGCCTCAGTATCGCCACATCGCCGGAATCGAGGACCTCATCGGGCCCCGCCGCGTCCTCCGCCACCTCTGACATCGTCACCCTCCTCTGTCAGTGTGTTGGACACCCGGGTCGGGTGGAAGCGATTGCGCAGCGGATATGCCGATGGTCACAGCCGCGGTCCGATTGTGCCGCGAGGCGCACGGGGGTCGCACGTCGGCGTCGCCTCACATCCCGCCGCTTCGCCTGCGCATCGCCGGCCAGGACGGGTACAACCAGGACATGCGTACGGCAGACATGGAGGCACTCGGTGGCGTCGTCACAGAAGGATTGACGGTGCTCAACAGCGTGGTGAGGGGCGTGCACACCGGAATCGTCGGGCGGGTGTTCAGCACGATCGGCCCGGTGGCCCGACCCGTCGAGGCTGTCCACGACGTCATCGCGGGCGCCGTCTACAACACCATCGACGCGGCGGGGCACCGACTGCCCCCGGCGATCGGCTCCTTCGCCGCGGCCGGCGTGGCCTTCGACGACGACCGTCCCCTCGACGAACGCGCAGGGGTGGCCGAAGCGATCGCCGCCCTCAACGGGATCTACGGCGACGAGCTCGCCGAGCGCGGCAACCAGTTCGCCGCACCTCTGTCGATTCGCGTCGACGGCCGGCCTGTCCAGCTGACCCCCGACGGGGTGGCTGCGGCATTCGCCCGACCGACCGACCGCATCGTGGTCTTCGTGCACGGGCTGTGCCAGACGGAGTCGTCGTGGCGGCGTTCGCCGCGTCCCGTGGAGGACGCCGACCCCCGGTCCTACGGCGAACGGCTGCGCGAGAACCTCGGCTTCACGCCGGTCGACATCCGGTACAACACCGGGTTGCACATCTCGACCAACGGCCGGCAGCTCGACGAGCTGCTCACCCGGCTCGTCGAGCTGTGGCCGGTGCCGGTGCGGGACATCAGCCTGGTCGGCCACTCCATGGGTGGTCTGGTGGTGCGCAGCGCCTGCCATCACGGAGACCAGGCGGACCACGAGTGGACGCGGGCGGTGCGACAGGTGGTCTGCCTGGGTTCGCCGCACCTGGGCGCGGACCTGGAGAAGGGCGTCAACGCCGCGTCCTGGCTGTTGGCGAAGCTCCGTGAGACCCGGGCCGTCGCCGAGTTCCTCAACCTGCGCAGCGACGGCATCAAGGATCTGCGTTTCGGCGCCCTCACCGACACCGACTGGTCCGACGCGGACCCCGACGAGTTCCTGCGCGACCGCTGCAACGAGGTGCCGTTCCTTCCGCACGCGAGGTATCACTTCGTGGCGACGTCGATCGCCCCCGCCGCCGTCGGGGCGGTGCTCGGCGACCATCTGGTGCGCCCGTCGAGCGCCTCGGGGCGTGGGCGAACCCGACGGATTCCGTTCGAAGAACACCACGGCCTGGTGCTGACGGGCCTGCACCACTTCGACCTGCTCAACCATCCGCGGGTGTACGACAAGCTGTCCGCGTGGCTGAGCCCCCGCTAGCGCAGGCTCCCCGCCGCTGACCGGACCGCGGCGGTGACGGCGTCGATCAGCGGACTGTCGAGTTTCCAGCACTGCCAGAACAGCGGCACGTCCAGATGCACGTCGGTGATGCGGACGAACGCACCGTCCTCGAGTTGGGGCTCCGCCAACTGTTCCGGATACATCCCCCAGCCGAGTGCGGCATGCACCGCCGCACCGAATCCGTCCGCGGTGGGCACGTAGTGCACAGGGCGACTGATGTTGCGCCGGAAGGTCTTGCGCACCAACATGTCCTGCAGTGCGTCGTCGCGGTTCCACGCCAGCGACGGGGCCGTCGCGGCCGCGTCGGCGGTGAATCCCGCCGGTAGCCGGCGCTGCACGTACCCCGGCGCCGCGACCGGGATGTAGCGCATCACGCCGAGTGACACGGCGCGGCATCCCGCCACCGGCGTGCGCTCGGTGGTCACCGCGCCCATCACCGCGCCCTCACGCAACAGCCGGGCGGAGTGATCCTGGTCCTCGATGGCGATGTCGAGCAGCACGTCGGGCAGCGCGTCGAGCACGGCGGAGAACCACGTCGACATGGAGTCCGCGTTGACGGCCAGCGCGACCCGCGGGGCGGCGGAGCCACCGCTCATCTCCGCGAGCGCCTCGGCCTCCAGCATCGCCGACTGTGCGGCCAGGCGGAGCAGCGGAGCCGCCGACGGCGTGGGCCGGCACGGCTTCTCCCGGATGACGAGTACCTGGCCGACGCGCTGTTCGAGGGCCTTGATGCGTTGGCTCACCGCAGACGGGGTCACGTGCAGACGGCCGGCCGCGGCGTCGAAACTGCCGAGTTCCACCACCGCGGCGAAGGCGGCGAGCTGCTGACCGTCGACGTTCACCTCAGCAATTCTAATCTTCACAGTTCGACTGCAGATTTGCTTCATCGCATCGCCGTCGTGGAGGCGGCGCTCACCTGCATGTCCGAGGCGAGAGCGGGACGTCGGTAGGCTGGGCTGCGCCGTGTCAGGAAGAAGGTGATGCACGCGTGACCGATGAGGACCAGTCCGCCGCGAATGGCCCGACGTCGCGTTCCGGCTCGCCTTCGGAACCCGATCCGGCCACCCGCCGGGTGTTCGGTCGGCCCGACGGCGTTCAGGGCGCATTCGCCGGACCCGACCGGTCGCCCGCCGACGGCGCCGACGCCCCGACGAATCAGTCGCCCGAGCCGGTGCTCGCAGCGGCGTTCGGCCGCACCGACGTCGATGACGGCCGGTCCGACGACGCGTCCGAGACGGTGCCGGCGCAGCCTGCCTACGACGAGGCCACTCCCGCCGTCGCACCGCCGCCCGCACCGGCTCCGCCCGAAGTCCGCGGACCCAAGTTGGGTGTGCGGGAGTTGTTGTTCAGCGGGCAGGTGTCGCGCTTCGCGCTCGTCCTCGTCGCGGTCCTGGCGATCGGCTGCGGGCTGCTCGGCGGCTGGATCGGCAGCAAGACGACGTCGATCATCGAGGCCTTCACCACCCCGAAGGTCGAGCTGTCCCAGGCCGACCCCGACGAGGCGCCCGAGGGCCGCTTCGCGCGGGTGGCCGCCGCGGTCGCGGATTCCGTGGTCACCATCGAGGCGATGGGTGAGTCCCAGGGCCAGCAGGGCTCGGGTGTGGTCGTCGACGGCCGTGGCTACATCGTCACCAACGCTCACGTCATCGCCGACGCCGCTCGCAAGCCGAAGGAATACAAGCTGACGGTGATCTTCAACGACGGCAAGACGGTACCGGCGAACCTCGTCGGCCATGACCCCGACACCGACCTGGCGGTGCTCAAGGTGGACAACGTCGACAAGCTCACCGTCGCCCGGCTCGGCAATTCCGACGCACTGCGGGTGGGTCAGGAGGTCATCGCCGCCGGGGCGCCACTCGGCCTGCGCAGCACTGACACCCAGGGGATTATCAGCGCACTGGATCGTGCGGTTGCGGTGCCGCGGAACGAATCCGGCGACGAGTCGACCGTGATCGCCGCCGTGCAGACCGACGCGTCGATCAACCAGGGCAACTCGGGCGGACCGTTGATCAACATGAACGCCGAGGTGATCGGCATCAATTCCGCCGCGAAGTCGGCGTCCGGCAGTTCCAGCGGTCTGGGCTTCGCCATCCCGGTCAACGAGGTTGCTCGCGTCGCCTCGACGCTGATGCGTGACGGGTTCATCGCTCACCCCACCATCGGGGTCGAAGCGAAGTCTGTAGGCGACGAGGCCGAGGGCGGCGCACAGATCCAGAAGGTCAAGGCCGGCAGTCCAGCGGAGCGGGCCGGGGTGAAGCAGAACGACATCGCCGTCAAGCTCGGTGATCGCGAGATCTCCGACCTGAACTCCTTCATCGTCGCCGTGCGGCAACTCGAGGTCGGGAAGGACGCCCCGCTCGAGGTGCTTCGCGACGGCAAACCGGTGACCTTGACGATCGCGCCGGACGCGGGCGAACCCTCGACGCACTGACGATGGCCGCCTCGCTGGCGAGCGAGGCGGCCATCTTTCAATCCGGCTAGCGGCCGATGTGTCCCGGGAATCGGGGCAGACGTACGTCGTCCCAGTGACCGGGCGGAACCCCGTTGAACGGGCCGGGCAGCTTCTTGAACTGACCCGGCGGGATACCCGTCACGTTGGCGATCTGTCCCGGCGGCGCCTGGAAGTCCACGCGCGGGATACCGGGCACCGGCACCCAGTAGTCGTCGTGTTCGGCCTGAGCCAGGCCTGCGCCGAGTCCCAGCGCGGTGGCGCCCATGGCGCCCGCAGCGATCGAGGTGACCGCGATTTTCTTGAAATTCCGCATTGTTCTTCCTTTCCTTCGCGCGAAGCCGTGTCGTGAAGACAACGCACGCGTTGTGCAGGAACGCGGCCCACCACCGCAAACTCGAGTGGTACGGACCCTGTCGCGACCCCCCACACTGTTTATCGCCCCGCTACCCGGGAGCGTTAACAGTGCCCGTAGGCGATCAGCTGGTGATCTTGCGGCAATCCTCTTCGATGAGTGTGGCGATCACGCCCCCACCACCCTCGATGCCGTATTCGGCTCTCCTGCTGTCGACACAGTCATTGAAGGCCATCTCGTTCGAGCACTGCACAAGCCCGAAGCCCAGCAGGCCGATCACCGCGACGAGGGAGATGAGAAGGATGAGCCGTCCGGCGGTGGACAGCGCCATGAAGTACTCGTGGATCTGTTTCAGGACTCCCGGTCGGTCCGCGTCTGCCATGCCCACCCCCTCGCCGCGACGATGCTACCGGCGGCCGGTTTCGGCCGGTTTCGGCGTTGACTTTGTTTTCAGAGCGCCGTCACCGCGCATTCTGCGATCTGAACGCAAAGTCGATGACGACTACGGTGATGCTGACCCGGTTTCGGCGTTCCGCCTGGCCCGCTCGGTGATCGAGGCGATCACGCCGCCGTCGTTGAGGATGTCGGTGCCGGTGAGGTATCCCGCTTTGTCGCTCACACAGAAGGCCAGTAGTTCGGCCATCTCCTGCGCGGTGCCCCAACGCGGGACCGCGGCGTCGGCGACCATGGCGCCGGCGCCGGCCTTCTCCTCGAGCCTGCCCATCTCGGTGTCCACCGAACCCGGGGACACCGAGACGATGCGCAGTCCGCGGCCGTTGAACCGTTCAGCCTGCGCGATGCTGTACCACTTGACGAAGCTCTTGCTCAGCGCATAGGCCAGTCCGGAGCGTGCCTCCTCGGGCGCGATGCTGCACGCCGTCGCCATCTCGGCCAGGAAGGCATCCCGGTCGGCGACGGCCAGCGGGAAGTGTCCGGTGGGAATCAGGCTGTCGGGCAACATGTGTGCGGCCATCGACGCCACGTTGACGATGGCGGCGTTCTCACCGGCGACGCTGAAGAAGGCTTCGTTGACGTTGACCGTGCCGATCGCATTCGTCGTGATCACGTAGTCGGCGTCGCCCATGCTGGGGCTCACGCCTGCGGTGTGGACCACCGAGGCGATCGGACCGAGATCGGTCGCGGTCTGCAGCAGTGCCGCAACCGCGTCCGCATCGGTGACGTCGCAGTGCACCGCGGTCGCGGTGATACCGAGATCGTCGAGCGTTGCGGTCGCGGCGTCGAGACGGTCGTCGCGGACGTCGCAGAGGACGATGCGGTGTTGCCGTCCCACGATCTTGGCCGTGGCCAGGCCCATGCCGCCGGCGCCGCCGGTGATGATCGAGACTGATTCCATATCAGGGACGGTAACGGTGCCGGTCCAAGGCGCCGGTCACCAGGTCGGCCCACGGCGGATCCGATTCTGGGTGCGGTTGTACTGCAACGCATTCAGCGCGAGAGTGACGGCGCCCCCGCCGGTGCTGTACCGGCGGGGGCGGCCACCTGCTCGCTAGGCGCGCGGAGTTCCGGGGCCGGCTGCCGTTCCCCGCGTGGTCGGGAAGTCGGCATCCTTACGGCGCTTGAGGCCCGCGAGCCCGATCAGGCCGAGCAATCCGGCCAAGCCCCACAGACCGGTGTTGTCGCCATCCTCTTCCTCTGCCTGCTGCGCCACCGTGGTGGTCGTCGCGGGCGCCGGCGAGGTCAGTTCGGTCGCCTGCGCGACCCCGGCCCCGCCGAACAGCAGGGTCAGAGTGGTGGT
Organism: Mycobacterium sp. NPDC050041; assembly: GCF_049541695.1. Classification (NCBI taxonomy): domain Bacteria; kingdom Bacillati; phylum Actinomycetota; class Actinomycetes; order Mycobacteriales; family Mycobacteriaceae; genus Mycobacterium; species Mycobacterium sp. NPDC050041. The sequence continues at coordinate 478,633 of NZ_JBMVDG010000001.1, forward strand.
GCCGATGACAACTGTCTTGCGCATGTGCGTACTCCTCCAATTGTGGTGTTTGTTGGAGCCGTATGACCCCGAGCGTGTGCTCGCCCCCCGGCTCGCAGACCCATAGATTCCCCGCGGCCGGGCAGCGAAACCTCCGATTTTCGATTCCACGTCTTGAACCGCTGAATGCGCAGCTCAGGGGCCTCAAGAAATATCGCTTCGCGTCAAATACCTAGCTCAGCTAATCCGTTCACCGCCGCATTCGACGGTGACATGGCTCACACGATCGGCATCAGACGTTTCAACGTGGCCAATTGGTGGTGGTGATCGCCGTCGAGTTTGACCAGCAGGGTGGTGATGGATGCGTCGCGGTACGCGGCGATGCGCTCGGCGACGGCCTCCGATGTTCCGAGAAGGTTGGTGAGGCGGCCCAGGTCGAGGGGGACTGCGGCCCGCGCCTCGTCCCGTCGCCCGGCCTGCCAGAGTTCGATGACGCGCGCCACCTCGCGTTCATAACCGAGGCGGTTGAACGCGTCGTTGTAGAAGTTGCGGCCGCGATCGCCCATGGCGCCGATGGTGAACGCGTAGCCGTCGGCGTGACGGCGGGCGGCGGCGTCGGCCGCTGTTGTGTCGCTGTGGAATTCGAGGGCGACGGGAGCCACCAGATCGAGGTCGCCGAGGATGCGGCCGGCGGCGCCGGCACCCTCCCGCAGTGGACCGAGGAAGATTTCTGCGGCCTCGGGAATGAAGGCGTTTCCCAGCCAGCCGTCGGCGACCTCGCCGGTCAGTCGAAGGTTCCGCGGACCCATGGCGGCGATGTAGACGGGGACGTGGCGCGGTGACACGAGTGGCCGCAGTGCAGCGCCGCTGCTGTTGGGCAGCGGCAGGGGGTAGATCTCACCGGAGTGCTGCAGCCGATCACCGCGGCTGATGATCCGGAGGATTTCGATTGTCTCTCGGGTGGTTTGGACGGGTTTGCGGAACGGAACGCCGTGCCATCCCTCCATGACCCGTGGTCCGGAGGTTCCGACACCGAGCATGAATCGGCCGTGAGAGAGTTCTTGCAGGCTCAGCGCGGACGTGGCGAGCAGTGCGGGACTGCGCGAACCGAGCTGGACCACGAAGGTTCCCAGTCCGATGCGTTCCGTGTGCGCGGCAAGGTAGGCGAGGCCGGTGAGGGCGTCGTAGCCCCACACTTCGGGCACCCACAGCGAGTGCACTCCCAGCTGCTCGACCTCGGAGGCGAAGTCCGCGGCGCCCGGCAAGCGGGGCTCGACGACGAGGCCGACCTTCACGACGCAGGGCCGAATTGCTCGGCGAGCCACGTGAGATTGGCGCGCATGTTCTGCTGCCACTCCTCGAGGCGTCGGGCGACGATCCTGGCTTCCTTCTCCGGCGTGGCGGAAATGGCGAAGGTGAGGCCCGAAGGACCCGGGCCCATCCTCGCCCACTGGCGGACGATGGCGCCCCGGCTGGAAGGCTCCACTTCGAAGCCCCACGTAGCGGTGACACCCTCGGCGCCGTGGACGTTCCAGGTCCAGCGCCGGCCGGGTTCGACTTCGGCGACTTCGCAGATGGTCTGCCAGTCGCCGAGGGCATCGTGCTGGCTACACCCGCGGAAGCGGGCCCCGACTTCGACGTGGTCGGCACCGTCGAGCCACTCGACGCGCTTGAGTTCAGCCGAACGGCCCACGGGCAGTTCGATGTCGGCGACGTACTGCCATGCGGTCTCGGTGTCGCAGGCCACGATCTGTGTGACTTCGACGGTGGGCTGATCGCGGTATCGCACCATGCATCCTTCGTCAGCGAGGGTCATACGATGCTACGCGGCATGGACGCCGGCCAGTCCTGTGAGGCCACCCGCGACGTGCGCCACCACGCGTTCACTGCCCTTGCCCAGCGGAACGGCGCGAATGTCGCCGTAGAGGTCGCTGACGTAGGCGATGCCGGCGCCGGAATCCACCGCCAGCCCGATTGCCTCGCGGAACCCCGAGGACACGATGTCCACGGCGCCGCCGACCTGGCCTTCGTCGGGGAGTTCAGCTCGGTTGAGGGTGTTCCCCGACGGCGGCGCGCCGCGGTCGGTCCAGTAGAGAAGGCCTGCGCCGGAGTCGATCTCGAGATCGATCGGTTCGGGTAGCCCGGCCCAGAGCACCTCGACCTCGCGACCGTCTGCCCTCGCTCGGAAGGGAATGTCGAGGCGCGTACGCAGAATCCGGCCGTCGCCGCCGTCGGACGGGCCCTTCTGCGTCCAGTAGAGATGCCCGCGCTGTTCGTCGACCGCGATCCCCACACACTGATTTCGTGCGACGCGACGTTCGGCATCCGTTCGCGCGGTGAGCACTTCATCGCGCATGCCGGTGCCGTCGAGAGCGGCGCTCCGCACTGCTGCGCCCTCCCGATCAGCCCAGTAGAGACGGCCTCTGGACCATGCCGCGGCCAGCTGCTTGCCGGTCACGAAGCTTCCTTCCCGCAGAAGCCACGTCCGCCCGGATCCGTCCAGAGCGGCCCTCTCGATCGAGCCGTTGCGGGCATAGAAGTCGAGATCGCTCTCCTGTGATGGAGCGCGACCGGCAGGCAGCGTCGGCGCGCCCATGTTCGTCCAGTAGACGAGCTGACGACGCCGGTCGACCACGATTCCGTCGGGGAATGCGGACAGCCCGCCGACCAATTCGGTCACCGAGCCGTCGGACACATCGACTCTCACGAGTGACTGGCCGCCCGGATTGAGCGCGAGCAGATGCGTGAAAGGCACTTCGCCTCGAGCCGGAATCGTCATCGGACGGACCGCCGACCCCGCCTGAGCAGCAGGCGCTTCATCACGCGGATCCCATCGTGCGGCGACTCATTCGGACCATCAGTCGAACGAGAAGACCACGAGGAATCGGGTTGATGAGGCGAGCACCCCACCGCATCTGCCTGCCTGCCATGCACGTCGGACCCTTGCCGAGATTCGTGAACGCCGCGTCGACGACTTCGTCGACCGTCGTGGCGCCAGGCACCGGGGCATCCGGTTCGGCAAGACCCCGAGCGGTGCGCAGACGACGCAGTGAGGGCGTGTCGGTCTCGCCGAGGATGACACCCAGGACGTCGACACCCTGCGGTTGCAATTCGCACCACAGCGCCTCGGCGAAGATCATGTCGAAGGCCTTGGTCGCGCCGTAGGTGACCATGTTCGGAGCGCCGACGAAACCCGCGCCCGAACTGAGGACGACAATGCCGCCGTGCCCGCGTCGCACCATCGACTGGCCGAGATGATGCGCCAGTTGCATGGGAACCAGACAGTTCCGCCGCAGCATGCTCTCGGCCGCCGCGACGGAGTTCTCGAGGAAGGGAGCGAAGTCGGCGTCGGCCCCCGCGCAGTAGATCATCAATCCGATGTCGAGGTCGGAGGTGGCATCGACGATCGACGGCACCGCGTCAGGCGCGGACAGGTCGGTGACCAGCACCCGGGTGGCGACGCCGGTGCGCCGACGGATGCAGTCGGCGACCTCGTCGAGCACCTCCGCACGACGCGCCAGGAGAACGACGTTCACCCCATGCTGGGCGGCCGCCTCGGCGAAGGCCGCACCGACTCCGTCGGATGCGCCCGCAACCAGCGCCCACGGCCCATATTTCGCTCGCCATTCGTCGCTCATGTCCGCGGTCTCCTTCGGCTAATGCTCTTCGCGTCCCCAGGGCGGCCGCCGGTCATGCGAGACGTGACCGCAGAACGGATACACCGGACCCGGTCAGCAGGTCGAATGCCACGGTCCGCCCGCATATCGCCATCATCACCGCGACGCCGGGCCCACGGACCGCCGCGCCCTCACCCCAGGATCGGCCGGTGTCCTCGTCGTACAGGGCGATACCGCGGAGGCGACGGCGGGGGAAGAAGCCGATCTGCGTTGGTCCCGTCAGGAAGTCGATGACGCGGGCCACCAGCAGAGGATCTGGTCGGTGTTCGATACCCAAGGGGATGCGCATGTCACCGCCGTGCACCAACATGTCGGCCAGACCCGACAACGGCCCGGCCACGGGCGGGCTCAGCCGGTGATCGGCCCCTCGTTCGAGGGCCTGCGCGATGTCGACGGCCGAGTCGCGCGCCCGACGACGGGCCAGCGCGTCGATCCCGCGGTCGAGGCTGCCATGACGAATGCCACTGATCAAGAACCCCCGGAAGCCGTCCTCGAAGTCGCTGACAAGATGCGCAGCAACGGTTTTCACATCCCAGCCGGCGCACAGGCTCGGCGTGGCCAGCTGTTCGGCATCGAGGCCACGGACAAGTTCGGCGATGGACCGGCGCTCGGCGGCGACCGCCATGAATATCTGGTCACGTTCACCTCGGCTCAGGCGCACGTGTGCACACTATCGCCCCGAGGCGGGTGAGGGTCGGCACCGCTTCGTCCTCAGGTCAATGGGCTCGCCGTCACTCGCGTCACGCGCAGGCGCGGCACGTGGGCGGGATCGCCGGGGCGATCGGGGAAGTCGAACACTCCGAGGATCAGGAACATCGGATAGTCGGGGGCCTGCTGCGCTGTGCGGGTGGTGACACCATCGATGCTGAATTCCACCGCGCCGGGTCGCCAGTGCACCCCGTAGGTGTGCAACTCTCCGACATCCAGAGCACATGACTGTGTTGAGAAGTCCTCGCGCAGCGCCGGATCGCGGAAGCAGTGGATGCCCTGTCCTACGTCGGCATGCCCGCCGAGGGCGCTGTCGCCGAAGACCTCCACCAGGCAGATCTCGCCGCATCGCTCGGGCTCGTCCTCGAGTCCGACCATCCACGCCGAGAACATCGAACGCGAACTCAGCTCGGCCGAGCACGTGACGGCAATGCGGCCGAAGTGCGGCACGAATCCGAGCACTGTGGGTTGTTCCTCCCGGACGATCAGGTCCTCCCGGAAGGGCTGCGGTGCGTCGGAGGACCCGAGCCGACCGGACCGATTGGCACTCTGGATCGCTGAGACCCGCAGCGGACCGTCATGCAGATCAGGACACCACAGCGGTTGTGTCACAGGTATTGACAGCTCCAACCCGGCCGGACCGGTCTGCACGGTTGCCGCCGCGTCCACCTGTGAGCTCCACGCCGGCAGGTAGGCCGCCGTCCAGATCGACGGGTCGAGATGGGTGAAGGCTTCGTCGAACGTCACTGACGTCACCCCGGCAGAATAACGGCGCTCCCATTGCGGCGCCTCAGCCGCCTTTGCGATGCACGAGTTGATGACTCGATGCCAGTAGTGCGCCGACCTGAGCCACATCGCACTTCTCTGGGTATGAGACATGTGGTATGACTAAGACCTCATATGTATCACTTGGCTGAGCGAGGGAGCGGTGTGGTGTTGCGCGAACGGTTGACCCAATCGGTGTACGACGTCAGTGGCCGCCACGATCAGCCGGACCTCTACGGCGGCCCCGCCGGCGATCCCGGTCTGTGCGGCGGACCCGGCAGCATCTCCTGGAAGATCAACGGCGACATCGGCTCGGTGGCCACGGCCGGCGCGGCGGCGATCGTGTTGGAGATACTGCACCCGTCCGTGATTGCCGGCGTGCAAGACCATTCCAGTTACCAGCGCGACCCATTCCGGCGTGCCCGCACCACCATGGGTTACGTCCTGGGCACCACCTTCGGGAATACCACCGCGGCAACCGATCTCATCACCGGAGTGCGCAACCGGCACGCGCAGGTCTCCGGGGCGCGGCCTGACGGCGTCGCCTACCGCGCCCTGGACCCGGATCTGCTGGCGTGGGTACACACGTGCATTCCGTGGATGGTGATGACCGCCTTCGAGCGGTTCAACCGGCCGCTGACCCCGGCCGAACGCGACCGGTATCTGACCGAGCAGGCCGTGATCGGCCGCATGAGTGGCGCCGAGCGCGTGCCGGAGACGACCATCGAGCTGGCCGAACTCGTCGCTGCTGTCCGTCCGAAGCTGGCCGTCAATGAGCAGACCCGAGCGTTCATCGACTTTCTGCTCGCAGCGCCGTTCCTACCGCCACTGCCCGGCCCGGTGGACGTCGCGGCGCACCAGTTCTACCTTCGCGCCGGGATGACCCTGGCGCCGCGGTGGGCGCGAGAAATGACGGGATTGACCCTGCCCGACACCGTGAATCGATGGATCGCACAGCCGTACCTGCGTCGATCCGCCCAACTGACCCGCTGGGCATTCGACACTCCCCCGCACGTGGCGATGGCGACCCGGCGAGTGAACGCTCACTCTCACAACGACATCGACGCCGCCGCGGTCAGAGCTGATCCGCACGGCGCTTCCTACGTCGTGGTGGCGGCACCACCGCCGGTTCGTCACCGGTGAGGATCGTCTGGATCCAGGCGTCGAGGTGATCGGCATCGGTGACGACCGGCGTGCTGAGGGCGAAGCTCATCATCACGCCGTTGATGCAGGTCATCAACATGGCTGCCTGCTCCTCGACGATGGGATCAGGCACGCCGTCGTCCCCATGCCACTCTCGGATGACCCGGCGAATGAGGTCGGTGACCCGCACGGTGAACCGCGCGAGACTCGCAGCCAACTCGGGTTCCCGACTGGAATGCAGGGCCAGCTCGTAGCGGGCGCGCGTGCGGGTGCGATAAGGCTCGGCGTAGGACGCCATCACCAGTGCCGCCAGGCCGCGGGTGCCGGTGAACCCCTCTGCGGCGTCACCGGAGAGTTCGGCCATTCTCGACAGGTCAGCGATGTCGAGTTCGGTCATCCGCTCGGCGATTCCTCCGAGCAGCGCTCGACGGGTGCGGAAGTAGAACGAGGTGGTGCCGGGCGGGACCCCGGCGTGGCGGTCGACCTTGCCGTGACTGATCTCGCGGGCGCCTCGGCTGCCCAGGAGGTCGATGGCAGCGTCGGCCAGCTCCCGCCGCCGTTCGGGAGCGTTGTACTTTCGACGTTCGCTGATGAATCAGAAGATACCGGTAAGCGCCTGATCACCGATTCGCGTACGGCGGCGCGCCGCCAACGGCTACACGGTCGGCAGGACGCGCGGCAACGCCGGGAACGACGACGGCGGGCCCGGCCGGTAGGCGACCTGCCACCGCTGCCAGCCGTCGCGTTCTTCACCGGTGGCTTCCATGCGGATCTCATCGACGAAGTCACCGGCCTCGGTGGCGTTGAGACGAACCTGCTCATACAGCCGGCGGGCTGCCTCGCGCGGGCTCAACTGCGCAGGAAGCACCATGTCGAACGGTTTCCACTCGCTCATCACCGCGACCTGTGTTCGGCCGACGCATCCAGCAGGACCGGCCGACTCGCCGCGTCGATGGTCGGGCTCGTGCCGGCGCCGGTGCGCGAAGCCGCAACGGGCGGGCCCCAGAGGACTTCTAGGTGTTCGTCGCCGTGCATCTCGCGCGGGGCGAGATGCACGCCGCCCGCCGCGGCGATCGCATGGGATTTGTACACCCGGGCAGCAGCACTCGAACACGCAGTGCGACAGCGGGCGCCGAGCTGCGGCTCGCCGGGAAGACGACCCCACAGGACCACCTCGGCACGACCTTCGCGCGACGCGGCACGCGCCATGTCGCGCACGGCAGGGTCGGCGTCATACACCGCCCGCGACACCGCCAGGATCGTCGCGTCGGCGTCGTCGTCGGCGTCAGCGTCGCGCGCCACCGCCGGCGGGCCGATGTCGATCACTCGCACACCAAGAATTCGCAACGCGCGGACGTGACCCCGATCGGTGAGGCTCGCGCGCACATCCCACCCACCCATCGCCTGGTCGAACACCCATCCCCCGATAGAAGTGACGACCTCGACGGCATCGCGGGCAACGACGTGAAGCCGGTAGCGGCGAACAGCTCTGGAAGCACTCGATGCAGCGATGCTGTCAGCCTAGCCGACATTCTCTGCGTTTATAGAGAAATGCGGGGATCGGTCTCAGGCGCCGCATCATTTCGATGTGGAACTCTGGACCGATGAGACTTCCGGCAAGCGGACGGAGCCGCACGACATGACGACGCGTCCCCCGCTCCCACCGTTCGACCGCGAAGGCGCCACCCAGAAGGTGCGCGCTGCTGAAAATGGTTGGAATACCAGGAATCCCCAGCTGGTCGCCGAGGCCTACTCGACAGAGAGCCGGTGGCGCAACCGTTCGACCTTTCTCCAGGGTCGTGAGGAGATCGTCGAATTCTTGACCTCGAAATGGGCCACGGAACTCGAATACCGGTTGATCAAGGAACTCTGGGCGTACGACGGCGACCGGATCGCGGTCAGGTTCGCCTACGAGTACCACGATGTGACCGGTCAATGGTTCCGCGCGTACGGCAACGAGAACTGGGAGTTCGATCCCGACGGCCTGATGCGGGCCCGTCACGCCAGCATCAACGATCTGCCCATCGCTGACGAGGACCGCAAGTTTCATTGGCCGCTTCTCGGCCCTCGACCCGAAGACCACCCCGGCCTCAGCGATCTGGGGCTCTGACCGCCCCTGAGCATCTGCTCATATTCGGCCGGGACGCCCGTCCTCGGAGAGGGCGGACGCGAGTTGGCGGCGGGACGTCACGCCCAATTTCCGAAAGGCCTTGCTGAGGTGGTACTCGACGGTGGACGTCGTGACGAACAGTCGGCTGGCGATCTCGGCGTTGGTCGCGCCGGCACTTGCCTGGCGTGCCACCTGGGCCTCCTGTGGTGTGAGACCGAACGGGTCGTGCGCTCGCGGCGCGTCTGCCGCGGCTCCGCCTGCGGCGCGCCGCTCCGCACCCGTGCGGCCGGCGAACGCGGCGGCACCCATCGCGGTGAACATGTCGTACGCCGTCCGCAGCTGTGCCTCCGCGTCGCGGCGACGCTTCCTGCGGCGCAGCCACTCCCCGTAGAGCAGGTGCGCCCGCGCGAGCTCGGTACGCACCGCGGTGCCGGCCAGTTGACCGATCGCCTCCAGGTAGAACATCTCGGCGTCAGCGTCGGCGGCCATCAGCGCTCGCGACCTCGCCAAGACACCCAGAGCCCACGGGGTGGCCGAGGCGGTGGCGCGTTCGGTCAGCCGCGCCAACGCTGCCTCAGCGGCGGCTCGGTCACCGCCGCGCACGCCGGCCTCCACGACCTCGGGCAGCACCCGGTTACCGAAGCCCGGCGGGTCGTCGTGAAATATCTGCAAGGCCCATACGAGGGCCTCCGGATAGCGGCCCAGACCGAGTTCCAAGATGGTCAGGCCCATCAACGCGAAGACCTCCAGGACGGCAGCGCCCTTCTGACGACCCCAGTCCGCGGTCGAGGATGCCACCGCGCGGCTCTCGCTCTCTCGGCCCTGCCAGGCGCGCACCTCCAAGAGCACCCCGGTCGTCGCGGGGGGCGGCACACCGATCAGCGCGGATATCTCGGCGGCCTCGCCATAGCTGTTCTCGGCGTCCTTCATCTCTCCAGCCCAGACCTGGGACGTCGAGAGGCCGGCCAGGGTGATCCGCATCGCTCCCAAGGCCCCAGCTCGGCGCTCCATGTCCTGGGCGCGTTCGAACATCGCGCGACGGCCTTGCTCGTCCCACACGTCGTCGGCGGCGAACCATCCCAGGATCGTCGACGGGATGTCGACGTGCGCGGCCGTCTCGTCGGTGAACATCATCGCCACCGCAGAGCGCAGCAGCGGGACTGCGTCGGCGTAACCGCTGGCGATTCGAGTCGCGAAGCCGTCCAGGAGTAGGTCGTTGCCGCTGGGGGGCCTTCGCGGGTCGCGAGTGGCACTCAGCGCCGTGCGGGCCACCTCTTCCAGAGTGGTGCCGACGGTGTATTGGCGGGCGACGATCGCGGCTTGCATGGCGTCGAACAGGATCTGCCGGATCTGTGACACGTCAGCCGGATCGACTCTCGTCGCCGCATCCAACAAGACGGCTGGCGCGTCCTTGTGACGGGAGAAGAACACCGAGATCGCTGCGGACAGCCGTTGCACCGCGACGTCCATGCCGGCGCCGCCGAGCCCCGGCATCGCCAGAGTCATCAGGGCCTCGGCGAGCCGACCGTCGCCGGCCGCCAAGTACGCCTGCGCAGCAGCCAGATACCGCAGCGCGCCGCCTCGGGCGTCGGGTGACAGCTCAGCGGCGCGCGTCAGGAATGCGGCCTGCATGATGTGGCCACCCCGGCGCTGGGCGCGCTCCGCCGAGGCCTGCAGGTCAGCGGCGATCGGCTCATCGGGCGTCGTCACGGCGGCCGCCCGGTGCCATGCCGCCTGGTCGTCATCACCGTCACGATGAGCCACCGTGGCCAGCGCGTTGTGCACGCGCTGGCGCTCCTCGGGTGTCGCACCGTCATACACCGCCGACCGGATGAGCGGGTGCCGGAACGCGATGCGCGGCTCCAGGGACATGATTCCCTGCTGCACAGCATGATTGGCTGCCGCTGCGGCCACCCCAAGCAGCGCGCCGGCTCGCCACACTGTCGACGGCTTCTCGTCGGCACAGGCCGCGGCGACGAGCAGAAGGGTGCGTGCCTCCGGTGACAGCGTGGCGACCTGCGCCAGGAAGTGCACGTCCACCCGCCGACCGACCGGCAGGCGGCGCGGTAGCGGGAACCGCCCGGCCAGCTGTTCGGCGGTGAGTTCCCCGAGCAGCTCCAGCATCGCCAACGGGTTGCCCCCGGTTTCGTCGATCACGCGCGCTGACACCCGTGGATCCAGCGGTCCGGACACCGCCTCGTCGAGGATGGTGTGCGGTAGTGATCTTGTCGAGCATCGCGCACTCCGCGGCGCGCCCGACGAGGACGCGGAGCCGGCCGGCGGGGCCATTCCGCTCATCGCTCAATGTGTTCCACGCCTGCCATCTCCCCTGTCCAGACCCAAGCTAGCCGAATCTTGGTGGCGCCACTTCGGCATGACTTCGTGTTCGGACGGGCCCTGCACGGGTACCCCCTTCGTCGTCGCGCGGTGGCCGCGGGACGGGCGAGAGCAATCAGGAGTGAACAGATGGCAGACATCATCGAGCTCGTGTACGCCGATCACGACTGGCTGCGCCGACAGTTCTTCCGCCTCGACGACGCACGATCCGACGAGGAGCTTGCCGCGGTCTGGGACGTCCTCAGTGCTCGCCTCGATGCCCACGCCGAAGCGGAGGAGACGGTGTTCTACCCGGCGCTGCTGAAGCAGGGTGGTCGCAAGGACCCCGGGAATCCGGAGGGCGATCCCCGGGAGGAGACCGAGGACGCCATCACCGACCACAATGCGATCCGCGACGCGGTGCGTTCGTCACGCAAGTACCGGCCGGGCAGCGAGGAATGGTTCGAGGCGGTGTTCAAGGCACGCACCGAGAACGGTGAGCACCTCGACGAAGAGGAACGCGAGGCCATGCCCGACTTCATCAAGAGCGCCTCCCTGGAACTGCGGCACCAGCTCGGCATGGAGTGGCTGCGGTTCTATGCCGAGCACGAAGCCGTCAAGGGCATCGACGGGCGCGACAAGGATGCCGACGAGTACATCGAACGGCACTCCTGACAGCCTGAGCGTCGCGCCGTCTCGTGCGACGCTCCGCGTCACTGGGGTTCATCCCGGATTCGCACCGGCACTGTTCCGTGGTCGGCTCCAAGGGGTCGGCAGCGCCGACGCACACCACGCCCATTGCTTCCGAACAGGTGATGTCCTTGACTGCTTTTGCCACCCGTTACCACACGGCGACGATCGAAGGACTCGAGGTGTTCTACCGCGAGGCCGGCGATCCGGCCAATCCGACATTGGTTCTGCTGCACGGTTTTCCGTCCAGCTCGCATATGTTCCGCAACCTGATCGACTCCCTGGCCGATTCGTACCACCTGGTGGCGCCCGATCACGTCGGGTTCGGCCGCTCTGCGATGCCGACAACGACCCAGTTCACGTACAGCTTCGACCGCCTCACCGAGATCACCGAAGGCTTGATCACTCATCTCGGCCTTGACCGGTTCGCGCTCTACATCCACGACTACGGCGCTCCGATCGGCCTGCGGATCGCCAGCCGGCGACCAGAACGGATCACCGCGCTGATCACCCAGAGCGGCAACGCCTACATGGAGGGCTTCACCCCGTTCTGGGACATCCTGTTCGCTCACGCGAAGGACCGCGCCGCCAACGAAGAAGGCGTGCGCGAGAAGTTCACCCCCGAAACCACCTACTGGCAATACACCCACGGCGTACCCGTCGACCGTCTCGATCGGATCGCGCCCGAGACCTGGCAGCTCGACCAGCTCGGGCTGGACCGCAAAGACAACGACGCCATCCAGTTGCAGCTGTTCTGGGACTACCAGTTCAACCTCGACGGCTATCCCGCATTCCAGGAGTACTTCCGCACCCACCAGCCCCCGCTGCTGGTCACCTGGGGCAAGAACGACGAAATCTTCGGAGCCGCCGGCGCGGAGGCGTTCCGTCGAGACTTCCCCAACGGCGAATTCCACCTCCTCGACGCCGGCCACTTCGCGCTGGAAACCCACGGCGAGGAGATCAGCGGGTACATCCGCGACTTCATGCCGCGAGCATTGGCCACCGGGCCGGCGAACTGAGACAGCAGCTGGCATCGAAGGACGTGACGTGTTGCAGCCGGTGATGACGCCGTTCGGCTTCGAGTCGACCACCGATGAGGTGATACGGGGCGTCGACCTCAACGGCAAGCGGGCCGTCGTCACGGGCGCGACCAGCGGCCTGGGCGTGGAGACTGCACGGGCGTTGGCCGCGGCCGGCGCCGAGGTCGTGCTGGGTGTTCGCCGACTCGATGCGGGCCGGAAGATCGCAGAAGAGATACGAAGTGCCACAGGCAACGGCGCCATCGTCGCGGCGCAGCTCGATCTGTCCGATCTCGCATCGGTCACGTCATTCGCGCAGGGCTGGAACGGTCCGCTGCACATTCTGGTGAACAACGCCGGCGTGATGGCCCTGCCGGAGCTGCAGCGCAGTGCGCTGGGGTGTGAGATGCAGTTCGCGAGCAACTTCCTCGGCCACTTCGCGCTCGTCGTGGCGTTGCGGGGTCCTCTTGCCTCGGCCGGCGGCGCGCGTGTGGTGTCGGTCAGCTCCACCGGCCATCTGTTCTCACCCGTGGTATTCGACGACCTGCACTACCGTTTTCGACCCTACGATCCGATGACCGCCTACGGACAGTCGAAGACGGCCACCGTACTGCTGGCGGTCGAGGTGACGGCGCGGTGGGCGAGTGACGGAATCATCGCCAATGCACTGAATCCGGGCGCGATCGCCACGGGCCTGCAGAAGCACACCGGCGGGTTGCGCACTCCCGAGGAGTTCCGCAAGACCGTCGAGCAGGGCGCGTCGACATCGGTGTTGTTGGCGGCGTCGCCGCTCGTCGACGGGATCGGCGGACGGTACTTCGAGAACAACAACGAAGCCGAGGTGGTCGCCGAACGCGCCGAGGATCTCGGCCGTGCAGGCGGGGTCGCGAACTACGCGCTCGACGGCGACAACGCGGCACGTCTGTGGCGTGAGGCAACCGCGCTCACGCAGCTCTGACATCGACGGCAACTCTTCGGCGTCCGCAATTGAGGGATTCCTGGCAGGAAAGCACCGGCGCGCAGCGCACGGTGAGACCAGCATGGAATCAAGCGGAGACGGCGAAAGGAAGAGGTCATGTCAGGCAACATCGCTGGTGTCGAGGTGCCCGAGACCGCCGCGGTCGCCGAGGCGACTCGTTTCGTCGAGGCGACGACCAGTCCGCTCATCTATCACCACTCCCTCCGCGTGTACTACTTCGGCCAGCTCCACGCTCTCCGGCTGGGCATGACACCGGTTTCCGAACTCCTCTACCTGGCCGCGGTGTTCCACGACACCGGTCTCATGACGCCCTTCTCCGATGCGGAACAGCGTTTCGAGGTCGATGGAGCCGACCACGGGCGCGCGTTCATGCTCGAACGCGGATTCTCCACTGCGGCCGCCGAAACCGTGTGGACGGCCATCGCGCTGCACACGACACCGGGCATCCCGGGACGGATGGGGCCGGAGATCGCCGCCACCCACCTCGGTGTGCTGACCGACGTGAGCGGCGTCGGCCTCGACGGGCTGAACACCGACCAGGTGGCCGAGATCATCGCCGTTCATCCCCGGGGCGACTTCAAGAACGAGTTCCTGAGTGCCTATTTCGACGGGCTGAAGCATCGACCGGCGACGACCAACGGAACGGTGAACTCCGACGTGCTGGAGCACTTCATGCCCGGTTTCCGGCGCACGACCAGTGTCGAACGCATCCTCGGCTCACCGTGGCCGAGCTGATTGGAAGAGGCGACATGCAAGCCATAACGACACGAGACCGGGACGCCGGAGCCAGCGGGCTCACACTGACCGACCTGCCCTATCCGCACGCGGCGGAGAACGACGTCGTCGTGCGCGTACACGCCGCCGGCTTCACTCCCGGAGAGCTCGAGTGGCCCAGCACCTGGACCGACCGGGCCGGCCGTGACCGCACGCCCAGCGTGCCCGGGCACGAACTGTCCGGAGTCGTCGCCGAGTTGGGTTACGGCACCACCGGCCTGACCGTCGGCCAACGGGTCTTCGGCCTCACCGACTGGGCACGGAACGGCACGCTGGCCGAGTACACGGCGGTAGAGGCGCGCAACCTCGCCCCCCTCGCCGCCGACATCGACCACACCGTGGCCGCAGCTCTGCCGATCTCGGGTCTGACTGCATACCAGGGGCTTTTCGTCCATGCGGGCCTCACCGCCGGCCAGACCGTTGTGGTGCACGGCGCCGCCGGTGCCGTGGGGTCCGTCGCCGTTCAGCTCGCGCGCGAGGTGGGTGCTCAGGTGATCGGCACCGGACGGACCGACGACCGCGATGTGGTGCTCGGCCTCGGTGCACACGCGTTCCTGGACCTGGGCAACGAACCCCTCGACGGCATCGGCCACGTCGACGTGGTGTTCGACGTCATCGGCGGCGATGTCCTGGAGAAGTCGGCGGCACTGATCCGTCCCGGCGGCACGCTGGTGACCGTCGCGACGCCGCCGACGGTGCAGCCCAGGGAAGGTCGCGCCGTGTTCTTCGTGGTCGAACCCGATCGTGCGCAGCTGGCGGACCTGGCCCAGCGATTGCGGACGGGGCGGCTCGGTATCGCGATCGGCGCCGTGTATCCCCTCGAGAAGACGGCCGAAGCGTTCGCCCACCGTCGGCGCACGCACGGTCGGACGATCATCCAGATGGCGACCGACGGAGAGGAACGTCCATGAGGGCAGGTCATTTTGGCCAGGGCGTGCTGGCCGCCGCGGTCGCTGCCGTCGTCGCCGGCTGCGGGTCGTCGGCGGAGCCGCAGGCCGCCGCAACTCCGAGGCATCCGTCGGAGACCCTGGCTCCACTCTTCGAACAGCCGCTCCCCGGTGTCGCGGGCAAGACCTTCACTTCGGCGATCGTGACCTTCCCGCCGGACGCCCGCGCGGTGCCCCACCGACACGGCGACGCTTTCGTCTACGCCTATGTGCTCGAGGGGTCGGTGCGCAGCCGGCTCGAGGGCGGGCCCGCGCTGGTGTACCAGGCGGGACAGAACTGGTCCGAGCAGCCCGGCGCCCACCACGTGGCCACCGAGAACACGAGCACGACGGACCCGGCGAAACTCCTTGTCGTCTTCATCGCCGAGACCGGCCAGCCACTCAAGGTCGACGATCCGCACGGATGAGCGGGCGAGGATCACACAGGAGGTCGCCATGGCCATCGCCTCGGCACTGACGAACGTCGTTCTCGTGCACGGCGCTTTCGTCGACGGATCCACCTGGCGGCCGGTGTACGACCTCCTCACACGGGACGGATTCCACGTCGCCGTGGTCCAGAATCCCACTTTGTCCCTGGACGGTGACGTGGCCGCGACGCGACAGATCATCGACGCGCAGAGCGGACAGGTTCTGCTGGTGGGGCATTCCTACGGCGGAGCGGTCATCACCGCGGCGGGTACCCACCCGAAGGTCGCCGCCCTGGCCTACATCGCAGCCTTTGCACCAGACGAGGGCGAGTCGGTGAGGACTCTCAACGGCGACCCGGACGCGCCAGGATCACCGCTGGTGTCAGCTCAGGGCGGATTTCTGTTCCAGGACCGATCAGGTTTCCACAGGTCTTTCGGCGCTGACCTGTCCGCCACTGACGCCGCGTTCCTGGCCGACGCACAGGTCCCATTCGCCCTGGCAGCCATGGAAAAACCGATGACCAGTCCTGCATGGCGAAGCAGGCGCAGCTCATTCCTGATCGCCACTCGCGACCAGATGATCGCGCCGTCAGCCCAGCGCGCCATGGCGCAGCGGGCCGGTGCCACCACCGTCGACGTCGTCGCCAGCCACGCCGTCTACATGTCACAGCCGGCGCAGACGGCCGCGATGATCCGTCAGGCCTGCGTCCTCTGATCCGGCCGGTCGCTTGTTCGACCTTCAGCCGAACAGCGGCAGCGCCCGCTTGCGCGCCAGCGCCGACATGCCGCGCTGAATGCTGTCCTCCACCTCGCGGTACTTCTGCTCGACGTAGTCGTCATCCTCGGCGCGGGCCGGGTCGTGATCGACCTCGACGGCGGGCATCAACCGGGTACGAATCTTCGCCGGCAGCGGCAGCTGAGGCAGTGCCGCAGGCGCGATACCCCACGGCAGAGACACCGCTACCGGAAACACTTTGAGTCGCAACAACTTGTCCAGACGCAGCGCCCGAGACAGACCGTCACCGCGGATCAGCACCGGCATCGCATCAGCGCCGCCGACCGTCGCGATCGGCACGATCGGCACTCCCGCCCGGATCGCCATCCGGACGAAGCCCGCGCGGCCCGCCAGGTTCGCGACGTCGCGCTCGGTCCACGGACGCAGCGAATCCACCTCACCGCCCGGCCACACCGCCACGTCGCGACCCTCGGCGAGCGCTGTGGCCATCGAGTCGGGCGCTGCCGGCAGCACCCCCATCGCGCGGAAGTACCGGCCGATCACCGGTATCGCCATCAACGCGTCATGGGCGGTGCCGTGCAGCGGGCGTTCCTGACCGAACCGGCGCCACCACTGCACACCGACCGTCCAGGCATCCCAGACGAACGGGGCGCCCGAATGGATTCCGACCAGCAGCACCGGCGGCTCGGGCAGGTTCTCCCAGCCGTCGAACTCCATCCGGAACCAGTGATCCACCAGAAAGTTCCACAGGTACTTCTGGCGCTGCATGGTCGCCTCGTCTTGACCGCCCAGATCCCACTGGCCGGCCCGTTCGCTGAGCCAGCCGCTGATCCCGCCGTCCTCGCCGCTGCGCCGCTCGGCCATCTTGCGTCGTGCCTGCTCAGCATGCTGCTGCGCTTGCTCACGGACGGCGGCGGGGCGGGAGTCGGATTCGGTCATGCCGACCGTGTACCCGCCGCTGTGGTCGTCGTCACATCCCGCGGCCTGTGAGACGGCTGTGCATCAGTGACGGTGCGTCCGACGCAGGTGAAGGATGGTGTCGCCGCCGGACTTCGTGTTCGGTTCACAAAGAACGAGGAGGTTCGTATGACAGAGGTCCGATCGGGTGGAGGCTGGCCGGCATTACGCGTCGATGACTGGGAGCCGACGCGCAGATCGCTGCACATGTGGACCCAGATCGTGGGCAAGGTGCGGCTGGCGCACGCGCCGCTGCTCAATCATTGGTGGCAGGTGCCGCTGTACGTGTCACCGCGTGGACTGACGACGTCGGCGATCCCTGTGGGCACCGAATCGTTCGACATGGAGTTCGACTTCGTCGACCATGTGCTCGCGGTGCGAGTGAGTGATGGCGGCGCTGCCAGCATCGATCTGCGCGACACCTCCGTAGCGCAATTCCACCGAGCAGTGCTGGACACGCTGGGCGGACTGGGCATCGAGGCGAACATCTCGAACGGACCCAACGAGGTGGACCCCGCCATCCCGTTCGCGGAGGACACCCATGTCGGCTACGACCCCGCCGCGGCCAACGCGTTCTGGCGGCAGCTGGTGCAAGCCGACCGGGTGATCGGCCGGTTCCGTGCCCGGTTCATCGGCAAGGTCAGCCCTGTCCACTTCTTCTGGGGATCTTTCGACCTGGCGTGCACCCGGTTCTCCGGTGGCCTGGCTCCCCGGCATCCCGGAGGTGCGCCGAACTGCGGCGACTGGGTGATGGAGGAGGGGTACTCCCACGAGCTGAGTAGTTGCGGCTTCTGGCCCGGCGGTGCGGCCGAAGGGGCGTTCTACTCCTACGCCTATCCCGAACCGCCCGGGTATGCCGACGCCGCGGACAGTCCCGCCGGTGCGTTCTACGACACCGGCCTGCGGCAGTACCTGTTGCCGTACGAGGTTGCCCGCCAAGCGGAGAACCCAGATGAAGCGGTGATGGACTTCCTCGAGTTCACCTATGGCGCGGCCGCCGACTTGATGGAATGGGACCGGCGCGCCCTCGAAACCGACCCAAGTCGCTGGGAGCACAAAGCTCGGCCTTCGTGACTGCTTGAGCGGCCGTGGTCATATCCGGCCAACTCTGACGTACCGGCGGATGTGTTGGCCGAGGAGCGTTTTGGCCGAGCGCTTACATGGGGGGCTTCATCCACTTCCCACTTCAGGATACGGCGTAACCGGGGGCTTGCGGCAAGGCCCGGGTGGTGCTGCATGCTTGCGCGTCCCGAGCAATAGAAAGTAGGGCGCCAATTGTCCACATCGCTTGATGAGGGTCCGTTCTTCCATGGCACGATCGCGGACCTGAGGGTGGGCGAGTTCCTCACTGCGGGTCATCGATCGAACTATCGTCCCGAGGTCGTGATGAACCACATCTACTTCACCGCCCTCGTCGATGGCGCCGGCCTTGCTGCGGAAATCGCCGCAGAGCTCGCCGGCGGCGACGCCCGTCCGAGGGTGTACGAAGTAGAGCCAACCGGAGAGTTCGAGAACGACCCGAATGTGACCGACAAGAAGTTCCCCGGCAACCCCACGCGTTCCTACCGCAGTGCGGCCCCACTGCGGATCGCCGGCGAGATCACCGAGTGGACGCGACTGACACCCGAGCAGTTGCAGACGTGGCGGGAACGGCTGTCCGCGCTCCGGTCCGACGATCGTGGCGAGATCATCAACTGAGTCAGCCGGACATCGCGCGTGTTCTCAAGCCGGCGCGGCTTCCACCGGAACCAGTTCGGTGAGCCCGGTCATGGCGAGTGTGGACATCAGCAGCTGTGGGGCGATGACGTGGATCTGCTCACCGCGAACGAACAGCGCATTGATTGCGGCGCTGTCCAGATACTCCAATGCGCTGAGATCCACGATCAGCCGTTCCTCACCTTGCCCGAGAGCGCCGGTCGCTGCGGAGAGCGCTTGATCGAAGTCGTCGATGTTGCTCAAGTCGATCTCGCCTGCGGCTCTGAGCACCAGCCTGCCGTCGTCACGGCGAGCGGTGTCGAGCGTGAGAAGCGTTGGCATCAGGCAATCCTCGCTTTCAGGTGGACGGTCGTTCCGGAGGCGTCGGTGTCGACGGTGACGTGGTGCATCAGCGACCTCATCAGGGTGGTGCCCCTGCCCCGGAGGGAATTCGTCGGGAGCGGCGCCTTCCACGTGCCGGTGTCGGAGACAGTGATCCGCACCTCGTCACCGATCGCGGTCGCGGTCAGGGTGATGGCTCCGCCCGGGTCAGCGCGGTGACCGTGTTCGACGGCGTTCGCGACAGCTTCACCCACGGCGACAAGCACTTTCATCGCCTGCTCCGGATCGGCGCGGACATTGTTCAACCACTTCCGCAGTGCGCTGCGGGCCGGGGCGAGATGTTCGGCGTGGGCGGGGAATGTCAGGTCGAGCGGCGCGGGATGGCGGTAGAGAAGCAGGACCACGTCATCTTGGTAGCCGCTGGGCGGCTCGAGACTCGACATGGCTTGGCCGACCAGGTCGTTCAGCGTCGTGTCGCGTCGCTCGGAGATCAGGTCGGCGAGGCGGCCGATGCCCTCTTCCAGCGCGGTGCGCCGGCGTTCGACGAGGCCGTCGGTGTAGAGCGCCAGCATGGCGCCCGTCGGCATCGTCACCTGTGCCTCCGGTCGCGGCCATCCGGCTCTCATCCCCAACGCGATGGTGTGGGCGTCGTCGAGCATGCGGATGGTTCCGTCCGCGTGTATCAGGAGCGGCGGCGGGTGCCCTGCACTGGAGTACACCAGCTCACCGGTACTGGGATCGAGCACCACGCAGACAGCGGTGGAGCATCGGGCACCGGGCAATCGGGCCGCGAAACGATCCAGCCCGATGAGTGCGGCAGCTGGACTGGGGTGGTCGAAAAGCAATGCACGACAGGCGCTTCGCACCTGTCCCATCACGGTGGCCGCAGTGAGTCCGTGGCCGACGCAGTCACCGACCACCAACGCGATGCGTCCGTCGTCGAGGTCGACGATGTCGTACCAGTCACCGCCCACCTGTAGCGGCGGGCTGGCGGCCTGGTAGCACGCGGCGAATCCGTCGGGGAGCTGAGCCGGACCGAGAATCGCATGCTGCAGCGCCAGTGCGGTTTCGCGCTGCTGGTCGACCTGATGCACGCGCTGCAAGCCCTGACCCAGGCGGCCGGCCAGCACGGTCAGCAGCGTCTGATCCTCCAGGGTGAACGACCGCGCCTCGTTGAGGTCGATCCAGACCACGAGCACGCCTTCGGGATGCTGCAACGCAATTGCGGCCGTGCCCGGCTGCACGACGTTGGCCGTCATCAGGTCGCCGTCGCGCAACGCGATGACCGCCTGGCGGGTGTCGGCGGGCAGGTCGGCCCACTGCGTCGACTCGCCGACCGCCACCACGTGCGGTCCTGGGTCATTGCCGCGCGCCGGAGAACGGTGGTCGAGGAACGTCACGGCCAGTACGCGGCGTGCCCGCCACAGCCGCCGGAGTTCCTCCGCGGCCGCCTGCACGGCTTGGTCGACGGTATTGGCCAGCGCGAGCTCCTGGTTGAGCGCATGTTCACGACCAGCCGCCAGCGCCAGGGCGATGGCGGCGTGGCGGGCGAAGTCGCTGACGAGCACGAGGTAGTCGTTGTCGAAGGGCGGCTGATGAGGACGACGCGCGACGGCGATGACACCGAGGACCGCATCGTCGGAGACCAGCGGCATGACGATCGCCGAGCGCTCGCCCACGTCGGTGAAACCCTCGATGGGGTACTGGAACGAATCGGTGATCAGCGGTAGGCCGCGACGGGCCACGCCGCCCGTGGTGGAGGCATCCATGGGCACCTGCTGACCGATCACCTCCGTGGAGTACCGGCCTGCGGTCGCGGCCACCACGAGCGTGTCGACTTCGTGAGCAGGCACATCGGGTTCCTTGGGAACCAGCAGGATCGCCTGCTCGGCATCGGCCAGTTCGAGTGCCCGGTTGACGATCAACTGGAGCGGGCCCATCTGAGGATCGCCGGACAGCAACGCACTGGTGATCTCCCGGCTCGCCCTGGTCCACCTCGCCGACTCGCGTTCCCGCTCGAACAGTCGCGCATTGTCGATGGCGGCGGCCGCGGCTGTGGCCAACGCCCGCACCGCGCTCTCCTGCATGTCCGAGAACACCCAGCCAGGCCGGTCGTCGGCCAGGTACAGGTTGCCGAACGCGGCTCCCCGCACCGTGATCGGTGTGGCGAGGAGCGCCAGGATCGGCAGCCCGGCCAACTCCGGGTGCGCTGCAAGGTCGTCGACGCGTAGGCCGTAGCCCACCGGAATGTCGCCGAGTCGGCGCGTCGCGGCATCGGGCATCCCGGCGTCGACGAAGGACATCCGCGAGCCGTCGACGGCGCGGATACCCAGAGCTGCGTACCTGGCGCCGGTCAGCGTCAGCGCCCCGTGGACGATCCGATCCAATGTCACCTTGAGGTCGAGGTCGGAGCTGATCTCCACGATGACCCGCACCAGTAATTCCATCTCATCGCGGACGGCGACCAATTCGTCGAGTTGCTCATGCATCCGCGTGACGAGCTCGCGGCGGCCCGGCCAGGTGAACGCCGATTCCCCCTCGCCACTGGTCATGGAACGAAGCTACCCGCTACGTCAGCAACCTCCTACCGCGTCGCCAAAGCGGATCGCGGATGAAAGCGCGGCGGCTGTGCGGTTCCGTTACGGGTCAGTCAGCCTCAGTTGCCACGCAACGCACAGAGCGCCACGGGGGCCACGCTGATCTTGGGTGATTCGTCACATTCCACATTTCCGCGATTAGCCCGTGACGTTGGCGGCAATTCCATGGACACGTGCGCGTCAGCGCCAGGACCATGTCATCCGACCCAGAGGGGCTCCAATCTTGTCCACCATCGACACCGCAAAATTGCTCACCCAGCTCAGAGCGATTCTCGACCTGACCAATACCGAGATCCAGATCGCCGAGACCCGCATCGCCCAAGCGCGCACCGAAGCCGTCCGCACCGAGTTGCAACAGAACGCCTCCAACGGCCGCTCCCGCGCCGAGGCCATCGAAACCGCCATTCGCGACCTCGGCGGCTACCCCGACGTCATCGGCCCGTTCATCGGCCGCGCCGCCGCCGCAGTCAAGGCGATGACCGAGCAGGCATCGCCGTTCGACGAAGCACTGCTGGGCGACCTGGCGCTCGAGGACCAGCTCCTGCAACGGTCGCGCTATCTCAAGGCGCTCGCCGTGGCGGCCAAGAACAGCGACGTGCAGTCTCTTGCCGACCGGCTGATCATCGCGCACACGGCGACAGTCGAATGGCTGGTCACCGTTCTCGCAGAGGATGCCCTGGGAGGACCGGCCGCGTTGCGCCGTACGCCGCTGCAGGCCGCCACCGGCGCCGCAGTGCGCGCCGTGAACCTGCCCATCACCTGGACCACCCGCGGCGTCGACCGCACTGTCGAAGCCTTGCGCAGTACCGGCCCGGCGTTCACCGAACTCGTCAACCGCGGCCAGCGTGTGACCGAAGTGGCCGGCAAGACGCTGAGCGCATCGCGCGACGCCGCGCTGGCTGCCGCCGAGCAGGTCACCCGCGAAGAAGGCGTCGACAAAGCCGCGGACGCGCTGCATTCCGCGCGCAGCGCCACCGGCGTGCTGGACCCGTCCGAGCTGCCGATTTCGAATTATGACGAGCTGACTGTCGCCGATGCAGTCGCCGCGGTGAAGGATCTCAGCGATCCCTCGGACATCCGCGTCATCGTGGCGTGGGAGGAAGCGCACAAGAACCGTGCGCGCGTCGTGTCCGCGGCGCAGACCCGCCTTGCTGCGATCGCACAGGAAGTGGTCGGCATCAGCTGACCGAGTACCTCCGATGCAACGCCCCCGCGACCATGGCGCGGGGGCGCTGCCAAACTCAGCGATGGCTGTTTGCTGGTGCTGTTAGCCTGCTCGAATGAACGTGACGGAAGCGAAGCGCGCTGGTAGCGAGGTGCCGGCGCAAATATCGTTTCCTCAGTTGGAGATTCGTTGATGACGATGCCCGAGAACCTGTGGCGACGTCTCGACCACTATTATTTTCTGACGGCGTTCCTGGCTTCGCGGGACGTCCAGGCTTTGTGTTGTCGTGTCGTCGCGGCGATGATCATCGGCCTCGGTGTCATCTCGGTGGCACTGATCGCGAGCCCCCTGGGACCGCACGGCCCCACGAATCGAGCGGTCGCCGTCGGGATCGCCGTCTGCTGCCTGGTGATGAGCGCGGTGTGGCTGCGCCGCCGCTGGCCGTCGGCGACGGAGTCCCGGATGACCGTGGTGATCGGGACGGCGTGCATCGCGGTGTCATGCCTGATCCAGTCCGAGCCGGTCGCCGGCCTGTTCGGGGCGGCCACCTTCGGATTGGTGTCCGCCTACACGGCCCTCTTCCACACCCCGCGACTGCTGGCACTGTGCTGGACCGCGGCTGCCGTCACGTTGGGCGTGCTGACCGTTCGGTGGGCGGGCCACGACGTCGCATTCGTGGTGTCCTCGGCACTTCTCGTCGCCCTGGTGGTCGTTTTCGTGACCTTCGCCGGACGAATGACCATCTGGCTGCTCGACGCCGACATCTTCCACCCGAACCTCGACGCCCTCACCGGTCTGCTCAACCACGACGGGTTCCACGAGAAGGCCGCCACCCTGTTGACCTCGAGCAGCCGCACCGACGACCGCTTCTTCGTCGTCGCAGTGGTCAACCTCGACAGTTACTCACTGCTGCGCAGCCTGGCCGGCACGATCGGAGTCGACCGGGCCCGGATCGAGGTCGCGCGCCGATTGCGTGAGACCGCCCGCAGCAACGCGGTGCTCGCCCATCCCAGTGACTCGGAATTCGTGATCGCCGACCTCTTCACCGAACCCGACACCTCACCATTGATCGAGCGGGTGCAAGGCACCATCAACGCGGCGTCAGCCCGACTCACTGCCAGCGTCGGGGTGGTCTGCACGCCGCTCGCGCCGGTGGCGAAGCTGCCCGCTCCCGACGTGATCGACGAGCTGTTGGCCGTCGCCACCAACGCCATGTACGACGCCCGCCGGGCGGGGGGAAACCGCGTGACCTACGTGCACGACCCGGCACTGACGGTGCTCGACGCGCCACCGGCCGATGAGTGGCCCGACGACGACACCCGTTGAGGCTCGGGGTGCACGGTCACTCGCGGGAGTCGATGACCTGCTGCGCGATGTCGACGAGCCGCACATTGCTCTCCTGGGAGAGCCTGCGCATCATCTCGAAGGCCGCCACGTCGTCGACCTTGTAGCGCTCCATGATGACGCCCTTCGCCTGACCGATCCGGTCCCGGCTCGACAACGCGGACTGCAGCTGTTCGCTCTGCCTGCTGGCGAGAACCGCGGCGGCCGCGTGGGCAGCAAGAACGATTCCGACGGTCTCCGCCTCGACGCTCCAGGCGTGCGGACGGAAGCTGAACAAGTTCAGCGCACCCGCGGTGCGGTCGGCGGTGTACAGCTTGAACGACAGACCGCTGTAGATGCCGATTTCCACGCATGCCGGCGCGTACTGCGGCCACCGCGTCTCGTCCCGGAAGTCGTCGGTACGCACGATCACGTCGTCGAGTGCGGCCTGCACGCAGGGACCCTCATCGAATGCCATCTGCAGCTCGTGGAGTTTGTGCGCGAGATCGCTGTCTCCCGGCAGCGTCTCGAAGGACCGCTCCTTGCCGATCAACAGGATCGCCGCGACGTCCGCACCGGGGATCAGCTCCAATGCGGCGGTGGCGACCCCCGAGAGCACGTCGTCGATCCTGCTCGGGCTGGCCAACGCGCGGGCCAGTTCGGCCATCCGTGCGGCCAGGTCCTGTTGCTCGGCGTGCATCGTCATCACAGTCAGTCTCTCTCAGGGCGCGGGATCTCGGGCCGCATTGGTTTTGCGGGGCCGTGTGTGGGGCAACTGTGTGCCAGGCGAATGTGGAGGTCGACTTCTACATGCGCTCAGGCCACGCCGGTTCAGACCACGAGCCGGCGAGGCCGCCCCGATCTATGACGGCGCCGTCTTGCGTGACAGGTCCTCGATCACCTGGTGAGCGACGTCCCGGAGTTTGACGTTGTCGCGTTGAGATCGCCGCACCAGCAGGTCGAACGCCTCCTCGGCGGTGCACGCCGTCGCTACGCGCAGCGCTCCCTTGGCCTGATCGATCTCGGAGCGGGAGCGCAATGCCTGTTCGAGTTGAGTGACGGTCTCCTGCGTACGCCGCCAGCGATGGGCGTCGGTGACCGCCCGGCTCGCCGCGTCGGTGTACAGGCACAGCAGCTTCTCGTCGAAGAGGTCGAACGCCGAGACCGTTCGGCTGTAGACGTTCACCGATCCGACAAGCTCGCTGTCGTCACCGGCGACAGCGCCGACGATGAGCGGGATGGACAAGGTGGCGCGGACGCCCTCAGCCTGCGCTGCAGCCAGAAAACGCGGCCATCGCCGCTCGGCGGAGTCGATCACCACACGCACCGGCTGCCGCGTCTGCGCGGCCACCAGGCATGGCCCGTCCCCCTCCGCGTACTGCGCCGCATCCAGCTCCAGGACCGAGTCGTCTGTGTGCGCGGCGGTGCGGGGCGTGCTGCCGATGACGGTGATCGAGACAGTGTCGGCTTCGGGAACAGCCGAGACCGCATTGCTCGCTATCCGCGACAGCGCCGCGTCCAGTGACTCTTCATCGGCGATGATGGCGTTGAGGTCTGCCAGGGCGGCCATCGTCGAATCCAACCGATTCAGCACATCGGGTCGATCGGCGTTCATGGACCCCTCCTCCTGATTCTTAGGATATTTCATTCAAGCGTTCGAAACCTGCGATGGTTTGGATCGCATGAATGAGGAAGATCACTTGTGAGGGTCGACGCGGGAAACCACGAACACACGGACCGAGCAGTAGGAAGCGCCGGACACACATGGTTCGCGGCGCCGTCATCCGGTCGCGGTGACTCTGACTCCGAGCGGGGTGCGCCCGGTCCTGCGGCTGAAGGCGCGGTGGAAGGAGTTCGGGTCGTCATAGCCGAGGAGGAACGCGATCTCGGTCAATGACAGCGCGGACTGGGTGAGGTAGTGGCGGGCCAGGTCTTCGCGGACGTCAGCAAGGATTTCCTGGAACGTGGCGCCTTCCTCGCCGAGGCGGCGCTGCAGCGTGCGGGTGCTGATGCCGAGGTGGCGGGCGACGCCGTGCGTGGTTCCGGCGCCGGCGGGCAGTAGTTCAACCAGAATGGCGCGGACCTTGGTGCCGAGCGTGGCGTCGGTCGCGAGACCGTCGAGGCGGCGGCGCAGCTCGGGTTCGAAGAACTCCCACATGCCGGCGTTGGCGGTCAGGAACGGCCGGCTCGCATCGAGGCGGGAGAACCGGATGAGGGTGGTGTCGCCCCGCTCCACCCGCGCGCGCAGCCAGTCCTCGACTGCCGCGAGGTTGCGTGGCGGCTGCGGCAGCACGACGCGCGCGGGTACGACGCGGGTGCGGGTGCCGATCCGGGCCAGGGCGGCCCAGAAGGCGACTTCGACGGCGGGCAACACCGCGGGTGGCGAAAACCCTGGCGGCCAGATGATTTCGATGCCCACTCCGTCGGCATCGGCATCGACACGAAGGCGAAGTGGGCCGAGTAGGCGCTTGTGCACGGCGATGCGTTCGGCCGCGACCTGCAGATTGGGACTGCACATGGCCGCAAAGATCGGCGGGTCGAAGACCTCGGGGCTCAGCGTGCCGGCGATCGTCGTCGCCAGCTCCCGATCACCGACGAGGTGGTCCAGAGCACTGAACAGGGCGTAGTACTGCGGCGGGGTCAGCGCCGCATCCTCGCGACCCAGCAGGTCCCCAGGTAACCCCGCCGCGTCGAGCAGATCCGCCGCCCGCACACCGAGATCGGCGAGGAGTACCCGCACGAACGGCAGCGACAGGCGGAACGGCGCGACCGGAGTGCTCATGCTCCGACGACGGCGCCCACGTCGATTCGGAGGCCGGTCTCACTCTCGGCCGCGCGCCACAGCGCCTCGATGGCGGCGTCGCTGCCGGGCCGTACCAGCGGCTTGCGAACCGGCGGGCCGTTCGTGCCCCAGAGTGGTCCGTAGAACCCGCCACCGGGGGCGCCCGGATCGACGGCTGCTCGCAGTTGGCTGAGCGCGCCGCGGTCGGTCGACATGCCGATCACCTTGACCAGTCTCTCGGAGACGGTGCCGAGTAGGCCCGCGCTGCCGTGGGCCTGCGTGGTTGTCTGCAGATCGGAGTTGGTCAGGCCCGGCTGGGCGGACAGCGCCTTCGCGTCGATACCCGCGTCGTCGAACTGCCTCTGGAGGCCGACCGCCAGGTGGCGCATCGCCAGCTTGGTCTGGCCGTACATGCGCCACTCGTCGAAGTTCTCGCGCATGTGCGGGTCGGCGGGATCGACGGCGCGACCGGTGTGTTGCGCAGTGCTCGACAGGGTCACCACTCGTGTGCCGGGCGTTGTGACGAGGACGGGCAGCAGGTGGGAGATCAAAGC
The DNA here is from genome assembly GCF_049541695.1 of Mycobacterium sp. NPDC050041. NCBI lineage: Bacteria > Bacillati > Actinomycetota > Actinomycetes > Mycobacteriales > Mycobacteriaceae > Mycobacterium > Mycobacterium sp. NPDC050041. The sequence continues at coordinate 506,298 of NZ_JBMVDG010000001.1, forward strand.
CCAGTGGCCGAGGACGTTGATGCCCATCTGGGTGTCGAAGCCGTCCTCCGTCGTCCCCTGAGGCAGCGCCATGACGCCTGCGTTGCACATCAGGATGTCGATGCGGTCGTGCGCGGCGGTGATCGTCTTCGCCGCGGCCGCCACGGAGGCGAGCGACCCGAGATCCAGGTCGACGATCTCGAGTGACGCGTCCGGGTGCTCAGCGAGGATTTCTGCGTGTGCGTCGGCTGCCTTGGCCTTGTTGCGGACCGCCATCACCACGTGCGCGCCGGCACCGGCGAGAGCCTTGGCGGAGGCGAGTCCGAGCCCGCCGTTGGCTCCGGTGACGACGGCGACCTTGCCGTGCAGATCAGGGATGTTCTTCGTTGACCAGCTCATGGGCGTTCCTTGTGTCGTCGAGGCTCAGTGATTCCAAAGCTACGACAACGGAGTCGGCGCCATGCTCGCAAAGTGCGCCAACGCACTCGCACTTCGCGCCGGCAGGCAGGACTTGGCAGCAGATTGCAGTGACACCGAACCGGGTCACCCAGCAGCCTCGACAGCATGGACACCTGCCCGCCAGGACATGCCTTCGTCGCGAGGTTCGCCGACTTCTGGACCGCGCCGTCCCCAGCGCGACTGCCCGAACTGCTGCACCGGGATGTCGTATTGCGCCAACCACTGGCACAACCGACGGTCGGAATCACACAGGCCCAGCAGCAGTTGAGCGGTTCTGCCGCTGCCTGCCCGGTCTGCGCGCGAGCATCGATCACTGGGTCACGGACGGTGATCACGTGTTCATCGAATTCACCCTGCACGCCAACGTCGGCAGGAACACCCTCACCTGGCCGACGGTCAACCGCCTCGTCCTTCGGGATGGCAAAGCGATCGAGCGCGTGACCTACTTCGACCCGCTCGCCGTGCTGCCGACGCTGCTGCGACACCCCTCGGTGTGGTGGCAGTGGATCACCCGCTGAAGGCACCCCTCGCTCAGTGCCGCGTATTGCAACCGAACGGAGAAGTCCATGGACGAAGATCTTGTGTCAGCAGAGTCGGTTCACGACTTGGTGGGCCGCTACGCCGAAGCGAAAAGTCGCCAAGACACCCAGGCCGCATTGCGGCTGTGCACCGACGACTTTCTCCTCCACACCGAAGCGGTGCACAACACCACGGTGGGTAAACGAAACGTCCGCCGCCTCCTCGACGCCTTCTTCGGCATCTTCCCCGACTACCACGTCACCCTCGACGACAGCGTTCTCAATGGCTACGGCTACACATGCTGGGGAACGTTGCGCATGACCATGCGCGGGCGCCTCGGCCCCTGGCCCGCAACTCACCGCACCGCGACCCTTCCGTTCGTCTGCGTGTTCACGATCAGAGAAGGGTTGATCGCCAGCGAGCACTTCTTCTTCGACCGCTACGAGATGTGCGATGCACTCGGCCTGCCCTCCGCAAGGTTCGAGCGGCTGTCCAGGATCGTGGCCCGCATACCGCCGCGACTGCTGCGGTCCGCCCTCTGAGCGGAGAACGTGCGGGCACGACGCAGAGCATCAGGGGGGTTGGCAAGAGCAGCTCAACACCAGCCGCCTCGTCATCACCGATCAAATAGACAAGTACGACAATACATTCGGGGTCGAACGCTGCCAGCGGACGCGATAGTGTGAGTCGCATGGCAGGGCTCACGAGGGACGACATCGCCGTGCTCGAGTCGATGGCGCGCAACGTGGGAGACAAGCTGGGCTGGGAGCTTCACTTCCAAGCGGCTACCGATCCAGAGTTCGCCGGCTTGACCGCCGGAGCGCGACACGTTTTCATCACCGAGCCGGCGAGAATTGCCGACAGTAGTCGTCATTCGATTACGAAGGTCCTTGACGCCCTACGCCTGGGCCGATGCCGGATCACACTCAACGCGAACGGGACTCCCGGTATCCAATCGGGCTGCTGAGGGCTACAGCTAGCACGTCGTCGCCTTTCAGTTCGGCGATTGGCCGCGATCGCCGCTTTGCTCTGAGCGACTTGCCTTCACGCGTGTGGGCGTCTCGTCGATATCAAGGACGGTTGCCAGGGTGCGCGCCCACCATCGCCGTTGCGGCCCGTGCCGGCTTGCCTCCGGTTCGACAATGCCCGCGCTGCGGCGAAACGCCGCCCCATAGGCGGCTTCGGTGGCAAGCGCCTGGTGCAGCGCGGCGACGGTAAGACGGGTATCACCGCGCGGAGGACGGCGACCACGGGATGGTTTCCGGGCTGCATGCAGGGCGTCGACGACCGGGTCGAGAAGACCGAGGCCGTCGTCGCGCCAGCCGGCGGCATGAAGCGCGATCGCCAGCTCCCCGTAGCCGTCTGCGTATACATCGGCGATGCACTCCACGAGCTCGGACACCCGAGCTCCGCGAGTGACCCAGTCCTGGGTGGCGTGCTCGACGGCGGCGCGGATCCGGCCACCGCCATGACGCAGCAAGGCCACGAGCAGACCGTCGCGGCTCTTGAAGTGATGGGCGACACCAGCGTCGGTCATGCCGACGCGGTCGGCAACAGCGCGTACCTCGACCGCCTGCGGGCCGCCGTCGACCAGTAGTTCCTCAGCGGCTTTGAGGATCAATGACTGCGCCTCAGCGGGACGTCGGCGGGTTCGCGGCAGTGTCATGGACCCGAAGTTTACCTTGACGGTTCAATGTATGGCCACTACCTTGACACGGCAAGGTAATAACCGCCGATGGGAGACCCAGTGAAGCTTCGCGTGAAGGAAGAACTGCCAGGTATCGACAACGCCATCTCGTTGGTCCCGCTCTTCACGGGCGCGTGGCGGCTGGCTCCGTACGTGATCTTGCCCAACACGCCGGCCGGTACACGGGCTGTCGTCGAAATGCCGGACGGCAGGCTGGAGGGGCGCGGTATCCGCGCGCAAACGAAGGGCGGCGCGAACGCCGACTGGTTCGTCATCGGTCCGGATGGAACGGGCACGGTAGACGCCCGCGGCACTGTGGAAACCGAGGATGGGGCGGCGATCTATCTCTATAGTCACGGTCGTTGTGACATCTCGGCGGGTTTCGGAGGCGGAACGGTCCTGCGAGGATGTGCGCACTTCGAGACCGGCAGCGACGAGTACCGCTGGCTGAATACGGTGCACGCGGTGTTCCGCGGTGTCGTCGTGGGTGACGGCGCGGCGGGCGACGGCATCTACTACGACGAATACTTCGAAGTTCGCTGACCGTCGGTCCGGCGCCGGGTCCGCACCGATGAGCGCTCTCGGCTCAGCACATCTATTGGCACGCGGTGCAGAAGCGCGGTCCAATCTTCGGATGAGAACTCAGTGGAGCGGCCTGACGATTGATTGCGCCGCCCCGGAAACGTTGGCCGCGTTTTGGGGAGCGCTGCTCGGTCGAGATCACGAGCCTGGGCTCCCGGGATGGGTGCAACTGAAACCTCGACACGACCACGAGCCACGGATCAACTTTCAACCGGTTCCTGAAGCGAAACAGGGAAAGGTCCGCATACACCTTGATGTCACCGTCGACAGCCTGGCCCCGGTCATTCAACGTGTACTTGCTCTAGGCGGTGGGGAGACCGGTCAGCGCCACGAGTACCCGGAGGGCATTGTCGTCGTCCTCAAGGACCCGGAGGGCAACGAGTTCTGCCTCGTCGAGTACACCTGACCCTTCGGGTGCGCTTCGACGTATCCCCGCCGGCAGGGACCCGTCGACGCTTGCATTAGCGCTCCTAATGCAGGGTCAGAATCTTTAGCTGTACTGCGCAATCCCGAATCTCTACCGTCGACCGCATGGCCACCCCCGTCGTCGTCGGATTCCTCGCGTCGTTCACGCTGATCGCCGCCATCGGCGCGCAGAACGCGTTCGTGCTGCGCCAGGGCATCCGTCGCGAGCACGTCGCGGCCGTGGTGACGCTGTGCACGGTGTCCGACATCGTGCTGATCGCCGCGGGCATCGCCGGCTTCGGCGCACTGATCAACGCCCACCCCGCCGCGGTCAACGTCGCCCGCTACGGCGGCGCCCTGTTCCTCATCGGCTACGGAATGCTCGCCGCCTGGCGCGCCTGGCGCCCGTCAGGACTCACGCCCGCCGAGAAGGGACCCGCGCGACTCGTCGACGTGCTGATCACCTGCGCCGCCATGACATGGCTCAACCCGCACGTCTACCTCGACACGGTGGTCCTGCTGGGCGCCCTGGCCAACGAACACAGCGACGACCGCTGGCTGTTCGGCGTCGGGGCTGTCACCGCGAGCGCCGTGTGGTTCGTCGGCCTCGGCCTCGGAGCCCGCCGGCTGGCCGGACTTTTCGCCTCGGCCGCGACGTGGCGCATCCTCGACGGACTGATCGCCGTCATCATGATCGCGCTCGGCGTCACCGTCGCCATCGGCTGACCTGCCCTCAGAAGAAGCCCGAGTCCGGCAGCGCCGCGGCGTTGACCGCGACATCACCCAGCACCCGCGCCTTATACACAGTCGGGTTGTGGGAGAACAGCGTCCGCAGGTTCCGCCAGTGCCGGTCCAGGTGCGCCGAAGCTCGGATCGCCGACGCACCACCCGCGTCGAACACCCGCGACGCCGCCCGCAACGCCGGTTGTTCGATCGCCACCTTCACCCTTGCGGCGGCGATCGCGGCCCTGTTCTCCAGTTCGGGGTCGACACCGTTAGCCCGCGCGGCGTCCAGAGCCGGCGCCAGATCCGCCGCGGCGCTGCGCACCAGCGCCTGCGCCGCATACGCGATCGCGTCGATCTCCCCCACCGCCTCCAGCACCTGCGGATCGGCGGTCGGATCGCCCGACGCGAAGGTGTAGGTGCGCTTGCGGTTCCGCACCAGCGTGGCAGCCTCGTCGGCCAGCGTGCGGAGGATTCCAGCGGCGATCGCGTGCAGGTACAACTGCACGAACGCGCCGCGTGACCGGTCGACGCCGATCCTGGTGCCCAACCTGAGCACCTCGTCGCCGAACACCTCGACATCATGGAATATCGTTGTGCCGCTGCCTGTCTGGCGCTGCCCGATACCGTCCCAGTCATCGGCGTGTACGACGCCCTTGCGATCGGCCGGGATGACCACCGCGACCGGCCGGCCGTCGTCGTCCTGCGCCGTCACCCGCAGATAGTCGGAAAACTGCGCGCCGGTGCTGTAGAACTTCTGCCCGCTCAGCCGCAGTCCCGCGTCGCCCCGGATCAGCCGGGTGTCGTAGCTCTGCCCGCCGACCGCACGGGTGCTCTGCTCCGAACTGGCGCCGCCGATCAGTCCGCCCTCGGCGACCACCCGCACCCACCGCTCGTTCTCCGGCCGGTGCGGGGTGCGCTGCAGCTCCTCGACCACCGAATAATGCACCCGCAGAATGTGTGCCAGGTCGGGATCGGCGGCGGCCAGCGTGATCAGGTGGTCGAAGAACTCCGGCACGGTGTCACCCCGGCCGCCGCGCTCGACAGTCAGACGCACCGCTTGCAGCCGATGCTCGCGCACGAGTCGCAGACCCCGCAGCGGAGCCTCGACATCGCCGTCCGCGAGTCGGCGGCGGTAGTCGGCGGCAATCTCGTCGAACACCTCGGCGTCGGGCGCCTGCGGTGCGCCCCGCTCGGACAGCAGCGGTTCCAGGGTCATGGCGGTCAATCCCTTTCTGACTGTTCGTCGGTGATCCAGGCGTCGTAGAACCACGGCACCGAGTTCGCGGCGTTGGCGAAGCCGCGCACCCGCGGCGCGACGGCGAAGATCTGGGTGTCCTCCAACAGCGGGATCGCGTACGCGTTGTCGATCACGTAGTCGTTGTACTCCCGCAGCACCTCCACCCGCCGCTGCGGATCCGTCGCGGTGACCTGTTCATGCAGTAATCGGTCGATGGTGGGATCCGACCCGTCGAGGGCGTACAGGTCACCGAACTCGCTGCCGTAGTTCTGCCACAGCCGGACCGGATCCGCTGTGGGCCAGCCGTTCCGCCGCAGCCCGACCGAGTCCTCGATGCTGGCTGTCGGATAGTTGGCGAAGTCGGTCTGCCGGATCACCAGGCGGATGCCGATGCGGCCGAGCTGGCGCTGGATCAGCTCGTACATCGGCTTGGCCGTGTGGTCGTAGACATCGACGTAGATCTTGACCGCCAGTTCCTGACCGTCCTTCTCGCGGAAGCCCGCGTCGTTGACGTGGGTCCACCCTGCATCCTCCAGCCGGCGGACCGCCTCGGCCGGGTCGTACCGGACGGCGTCACTGCGGTCGGTGTAGCCGGGGAAGTTCCTGGTGACGATGTTCTGCGCCGGCTTCCAGTTGTCGGTGTAGAGCGTGCGCAGGATCTCTTGGCGGTCGATGCCGAACCCGATGGCCCTGCGGACGTTGACATCGCGCATGAACGGCGCGCTCTGGCGGATGTCGAGGGTGTTGGCCAGGCCCGGCGTGCGCAATCCCCGCACATCGAAACCCTCACGCGCCAAAAGTCGTTCGTCCGGCGGCTGGCTGTACCGGATGGCGTCGGCCTGACCGGCACGCAGGGCACCCACCCGGACGCTGTCCTCGGTGACCGGGATGACCGTCACGGTGTCGAGGAATGCCTCGCCCTGGTGCGGCGCCGTCGCCGGCGCCCAGTCGTATCCACGCCGCTTGGCCAACACGATCTTCTTGTCTGGGATCTCCGACTCTGCGACGAAGGGTCCCGAGCCGATCAGGTTGGTCACCACCGACTGCTCCTCCTTGGTCGCCTCGATGGTGGCGTCAGCGACCAGGCCCGAGGTGTTCAACGTCAGCACGGGGATGAACGGGGCGAACGGCTCGGGCAGCGTCACGCGGACCGTCCGGGTTTGGTTGTCCGCGGTGATGTCGGTGATCTCCGGGAAGTAGGTGTTGCGGACGATGCCCTTCGGCTTGTCCCCCTTGGCCTGCCACCACAGGTTGCGCCGTACCGCCTCGGCGTCGAGTGGCTGACCGTTGCTGAACGTCACACCGTCGCGAATCGTAAACGTGTACTGCGTCTTCGACGGATCGACCGTCCACTTCTCGGCGATCCACGGCACGAATTCGAAGGTCTTGGGATCCTGGTAAACCAGCCGATCGAGCATCTGATCCTTCAGCAGGCTGTTCTGCCAGTAGCTCACCTGGATCTGCAGCGAGGCGGGCGCCTCGGCGTCGAGGTACACCAGATGTCCGCCCCGTCCTGCTGCCGACGGGTTCGGATCCGCCGCCTTGGCGCTGCACGCGCCGGCGAGCAATGCCGTGGTGACGGCCACGGCGAAGACGGCCCTGTTCCGCATCGTCAGGCCGCCCGCGCCGGGGCGCCGGGCACCGCGTTGAGCAGGCGACGCGTGTAATCCGCGGCGGGGGCGGCGAACACCTCTGCCACCGGGCCTGACTCGACCAGGCGGCCGTGCTCGAGCACACTGACGTCGTCGGCGATCTGGCGGACCAGGCTGAGGTCGTGGGAGATGAACAGATACGTCAGTGCCAGTTCGCGCTGTAGGTCGACTAGCAGGTCCACCACCTGCGCCTGCACGGTGACGTCGAGCGCTGACGTCGGCTCGTCGAGAACGAGGATGGGCGGCTGCAACACCAGGGCCCTGGCGAGCACGACGCGCTGGCGCTGACCGCCGGAGATCTCCCGTGGTCTGCGGTCGACCAGGGCATCGGACAGCCCCACCCGGTCGAGCGCCTCGGCCACCCGGCGCCGCCGTTCCGCGCGCGTGCCCACACCGTTGATCCGCAGCGGCTCGGCGACGGAGTCACCGATGGTGAATCGCGGGTCGAGTGCGGCCGTCGGGTTCTGCTGCACCATCTGCAGCACCCGGGCCTGTGCGCGCTGCCGGAGGGCGCTGAAGTGCGTCCCGGGTGTCCGGACCAGCCCATCGACGCGCACCTCGCCCTCGTCGAACGCGCTCAGCCCGGCGAGGATTCGCGCGACGGTCGTCTTGCCCGAGCCCGACTCACCCACCAGGGCGTGGATCGATCCCTGTGCGACGTCCAGGGTCACCCCGTCGAGCGCGGCGATGCCGCCGTACCGCTTGATCAGTCCGTCGACGCGCAGCAGGGCTTCGCCGTCCGGCGCCGCGGTGCTGCGACGGCGGTACTTGTCGGGGGTCAGCGCCGGAGCGTCGGCGATGAGTTGGCGGGTGTAGTCGTCCTGCGGGTTGCCCAGCACGCCCGCGGTGGCACCGGTCTCCCGCACCTGGCCGTCGCGCAGGACGACCACGTGGTCGCTGTGGTGCTCGGCGAGGGCGAGGTCGTGGGTGATGAAGACGACGCCGAGACCACGCTCGCGGCGCAGTTCGTCGAGCAGGTCGAGGATGCGCTGCTGCACCGTCACATCGAGGGCCGATGTCGGCTCGTCGGCGATGAGCAGTCTTGGATCCCCCGCGATGGCGATCGCGATCAGGACCCGCTGGAGTTGGCCGCCGGATAGCTGATGCGGGTAATCGCCGGCTCGGCGCCGCGGGTCGGCGATGCCGACACGGTCCAGCAGGCCGACCGCCCTGGTGTGCGCTTCCCGGCGGTCCGCGACACCGTGCACGATGAGCACCTCCGCCACCTGGTGCCCGACCTTCTTCAGCGGGTCGAGCGATCCGAGCGGATCCTGGGGGACGAAACCCACGGTGGCGCCGCGAAGCTCGCGCCACTGCCGCTGGGTGAGGTCGGTGACGTCGCGGCCGGCGAGCGTGATGCGGCCGCCGGTGACCTTCCCGTTCTCCGGCAGCAGACCCTGCACAGCGCGGGCGATGGTCGACTTCCCCGAGCCCGACTGACCGACGACGGCGAGCACGGCGCCGGCCTCGACGTCGAAGGAGACATCACGCACCACCGGGCCCTCCTGGTTGAGCCGGTCCCGGCGCGACCGCGGGGTGTACGCGATCGTGAGACCGGCGACGGACAACAACGGAGTCGGACTCATGTCAACCGACCTTCTTTCGGACGATGTGGGCGAGGCGGGACAGGCTCATCACGGTCAGGACGATGGCCAGGGACGGGAACAGCACCAGATGCGGCGCGCTGTTGATGTAGTTGCGGCCCTCGGAGATCAGCAGGCCCCACTCGGGTTCTGGGGGTTGCGCCCCGTAGCCGAGGAAGCTCAGCGACGCAATGGCCAGGATCGCGGTGCCGAACTGCAGGGCGGCCAGCGACAGCACCGCCGAGTACGAGTTCGGCAGCACGTGGCGGAACAGCAGCGCGGTGTGTCCGGCGCCGAGGTGCTCGCTGGCTTCGACGAACGGCAGGTTGCGGGTGGCCAGCACCTCGGAGCGGGCCAGCCTCGCGAAGACCGCGATCGACGAGACACCCACGGCGATGGCGGCGTTGACGGTCCCGAAACCCAGCGCGACGATGATCGTGATCGACAGCAGCAGCGTCGGAATCGACAGCAGGACGTCGACGATGCGGCTGATGACGCTGTCGGTGGTGCGGCCGAAATACGCGGCGAACAGGCCGAGGGCCGTGCCGACCACCAGGCCGATGACCACCGCGATGAACGAGCCGGCGATGGTGGCCGCCGTGCCTTCGACCACGCGGCTGAGCAGGTCGCGGCCGATGTAGTCGGTGCCGAAGGGATGAGCGAGGCTGGGCGCCGCCAACGGGTCGCCGGGGTTCTCCCGCAGCGGGTCGTACGGGGTGATCAATCCTGGCGCGACGATCATCGCGGCGACGAGCAGCAGGAACAGTAGCGGCGGGACGTCGACGACGTCGACCGGCAGACGTCGACGGACGCGTGGCAGCGTCACGCGGGGCAGCGCCTCGACGACGGTCATGCGGGCACCTCCGCGCGCCGCAGTAGGCGGCTCCGGTGCACCGTCGCAGGCCCGGCGATCCGGCCGATGCGCGGGTCGATCAACGGGTAGAGCAGGTCCACCGCGAGGTTGATGACGACGAACGTGACCGACACGGTGATGACCACGGCCTGGATGATCGGCGTGTCTTGGTTGCGCACCGCGGATTCGGTGAGGTAGCCGATGCCGGTGCGGTTGAAGATGGTCTCGGTGATCACCGATCCGGCCAGCAGCTCCCCGACGGTGATGGCGACGATCGTGACCGTGGGGATGGATCCGTTCTTCACCAGGTGCCCGAAGACGAGTCGCTCGTTGCTGAGTCCCTTGGCCCGCAGCACCTCGACGTAGGGCTGCCCGGCTGCGTTGCTCAACCCCTGGATGAGCACCTGGGCAATCGGCGCCGCGACGGGCAGCGCCAGCGGCAGCGCCGCCATCACCGTGGATTTCAGCCCCTCGTCGTCGACGGCGGACACCCAGCCCAGGCTGAACGAGAACACCTGCAGCGCTACGAGCCCCGTGACGAACACCGGTACCGACAAGAAGGCGGGCGGCAACGAGCGGGCGGCCTCTCGCACACCCGCCCACGGGGCGAACACCGCGGCCAGCGCTATCACGAACCCGAGCGCGGCGGCGAGCACGAAGGCGACGCCGGCCAGCGCGAGGGTCGACGGCAGCGCATGGGCGAGCAGGCGCGACACCTCCTGGCCGCTGTTGAGCGAGTATCCGAGGTCACCGGCGAACAGTCGCTGGACCGACACCCCGAACTGCACGATGGCCGGGTCGCTGAGCCGGTAGTAGTCGCGCAGCGCTTGCGCGTCGTCGTCCGAGATCGGGTTCTCCGGATTGGAGATCTGCGTCTCGATCGGATCACCCGGCAACACGTTTAACACGAAAAACACTGCGGTGTACGCCAGTACGATCACAATGATCGACTGTCCGATGCGCCGCAGCACGAAGGTGGTCACCCGATGAAACGTAGGGCGGCCGCGGTGACGCGGACAGGGTTCTGTGCGTAAGAATTGTTAATCCGACCGTGAACCTGGGCTTAACCGTTGCTGTCGTGGCGCTTTCGGCTACGCGTGAGCGCAACCGTTGTACCGGTGGCCGATCACCGTAGCATCGACCGCATGCCTGTGCTTGCTTCCGGCGGTTTGTCGGTCGGTGTCGAGATCACCGGTGACGGTCACGACTCGGTAGCCGAAATATTCTCCCTGGCAACACGGCTCGAGAATGCCGGTGTGCACTACTGGGTGATCGGCGCGGACCGCGGCGAACCCAGCGGGGCCTCGCGCGCGAGTTCAGACCCGTCGATCGTCGCCACCGTGGCCGCGCGGCACAGCACCAGCCTGGGCCTGGTGGTCGCCGCTGCGGCGCACCGCGACCACCCGTACAACCTGGCACGCCGGCTGCTGTCGGTGGACCACGCCGCCCGCGGAAGGGTCGGGTGGCTGGCGCTGGACGCCGATCACCGGATCGGTCTGGACGCCGGGTACGACACCTGGACGAGCGCCGTCCTCGACCCGGCTCACACAGCCGAGGCAGTCGCGGCGGTGAGAACGCTGTGGCGCACCTGGCCGCGCGAATCCGTGCACGGGAACCGCGACACCGGCGTCTTCGCCGACACCTCGCAGATCCGGCGCGCCGATGTCGACGGCGTGTATTCGATTGCCGGACCGCTGAACCTGCCCGGATCGATCCAGGGCGACCTGCCGGTGTGGCAGCACGACGGCCCCACGGTGAGGGACGCCGACGTGGTGATCGTCGAGGAGGCCGAGCCCGTTCCCGGCCGGCCCACGGTGGTGCGCCTGCGAAGTCTCCATGAGCTCGGCGCGACGCTCCAGAGGCTGTCCCGCACGGCCGGTGCCGCAGGAGTGCTGCTGCGCGTCACCGCCGATGCACTCGAGCCTGCGCTCGACGAGGTGTCGGCTGCCCGCCAGCGCGGACTGCTCACCGCTCCGGACGGCGCGACCCTGCGGGAACGGCTGCACCTGCCGCCGCCCGAACTGCCCGACCTGATCACCCACCTACCGGCATTCGCCGGTGCACCGCAACCAGGAGGCCGGCTGTGACCCAGCGCGACCGGGGCGTCATCCTCAACGTCAACGTTCTCAATCTCGGCATCCACACTGCGTCCTGGCGGCGGTCTTCCGAGCCGCCCACGGCGTTCGCCGATCCCGGCTACTACGCGCGGATGGCGCGGATCGCCGAGCGCGGCACCCTCGACGCCCTCTTCCTGGCAGACGGGCCTGCGCTGCGCGATCACCCGGCGGTGCGGCCGTCGCAGGCTCTCGAGCCGAGCGTCATCCTGGCCGCCGTCGCCGCGGAGACCGAACACCTGGGCATCATCGGCACACTCTCGTCGACGTTCAACGATCCGGTCGAGCTCGCCCATCGGCTGCTCAGCCTCGACCAGCTGTCGGGTGGCCGCGTCGCATGGAACGTCGTCACCACCTACTCCCCCTCCGCGGGGGGCAATTTCGGCCTCGCCGACTACCCCGACCGGCCCACGCGGTACCGCCGTGCCGCGGAGTTCGTCGACTTGGTGCAGGCGCTGTGGCGCGACGCGGCGGCCTCAGGCGAGCCGCGGCGGGGCGTCGACCACCGCGGCGAGTTCTTCACCGTGCGCGGGTCGCTGCCGCAGGGTCCGTCGCCGCAGGGCTATCCACTGCTGGTGCAGGCCGGCGGATCGCCGCAGGGACGCGCATTGGCCGGCCGCGCCGCCGACGCCGTGTTCAGCGCCGAACTCGACCTCGGCGCAGCCATCGAGCACTACCGGCACGTGCAGGACGTCGCCGCCGCACACGGTCGTCCCCGCGGCGCGGTGCGGATCCTGCCCGGCCTGATCACCACGATCGGCAGCAGCCGTGCCGAGGCGGAGCGCCGTTACCAGGAGCAGAACGCGCTGCTGCCCGTCGGCCACGACCTCGATCGGCTGTCGCAGACGCTCGGCGAGGACCTGTCGGTACTCGACCCCGACGCCCCGGTGCCAGGACGGATCCTGGCGCCCGTGAGTGACCCCGCGAAATTCGGCGGCTCGCTGGGCTTCCGGGAGTCGGTGGTGCGGCTCATCGCATCCCAGAGGCTGACGTTGCGGCAGGCGATCCGCGAGTTCAGCGGCGCGGGACACCGGGTGATCGTGGGAACCCCGGTCGACGTCGCCGACACCATCGAGCGATGGTTCCTCGCCGGGGCCGCCGACGGGTTCAACCTGATGCCGGACGTCTTCCCGGACGGCCTCGAGGTGTTCGTCGACGAAGTGGTGCCGCTGCTGCGGGACCGCGGGCTGTTCCGCTCCGCGTACACCGAGTCGACACTGCGCGAACGGTTCACCGGAACGCCGGTGCCGGCTCCACTTGCCACCACGCCCGAGCGGGCGGTCGGCTGAGCCGCACCTTCGCCGGGGCGCGAGTGTGCACAAAATGCCGCCGCGGGCGGCGTGTCGGTGTGCAGACACGCACGCTCGGGGGAGACGGCGACGGCCTACTGCTGCCCGACAGCCTCCGCGACAGGCGCCTCCGTGCCGAGGTTCTCCGGCCGGATGGACCGGTGCCCCGCGACGCGCGACGCGATGGTGTCGAGCCGGCTCAGCTGCTCCTCGGCGAGCTCGACGCCGACCGCGCCGACGTTCTCGCGCAGGTACTCGACGTGACGGGTGCCGGGGATCGGCACCACGTCCTCACCGCGGGCGAGCAGCCACGCCAGCGCGACCTGCCCGGGCTGCACACCGATCTCCGCGGCGACCGCGGTGACGGTCCCGGCAAGCGTCAGGTTGTCGTCGAAGGCGTCCGCCACGAACCGGGGGTGCCGCAGCTGGACACCGCTGACGTCGTCGCGGCTGCGAACCCGGCCGGTCAGCCAGCCACGGCCCAGCGGAGAGTAGGGCACGACGCCGATGCCGAGTTCCCTTGCCAGTCCGACGATGCCGTCCTCGATGTCCCTGGTGAAGATCGACCACTCGTTCTGCAGCGCCGCGATCGGATGGACGGCGTGCGCCCGGCGCAACGTCTCGGGACCCGGTTCGGACAGCCCGATGTGGCGGACCTTGCCCGCCACCACCAGTTCCTTCAGCGCGCCGACGGTGTCCTCGATGGGCACGCCCGGGTCCACCCGGTGCAGGTAGTACAGGTCGACGTGGTCCACGCCCAGCCGTCGCAGCGAGGCGTCGATCGCGCTGCGCACATACTCGGGCCTGCCATCGATCGGGCGCGCGTTCGGATTGGTGTCCCGATCCAGGGCGTTGCCGAACTTCGTCGCGATGGTCAGCGCATCGCGCCTGCCGCGGATGGCGCGGCCGAGCAGGATCTCACTGAATTCCGGGCCGTACACGTCGGCGGTGTCGAACAGGGTGACGCCGAGGTCTATCGCGGCGTCGACCAGATCCCTGGCCTGCTTCTCGTCCTCGGGGCCTTCCGAGGTGCGAAAGCTCATGAAGCCGAGACCGATCGCCGAGACGTGTGGTCCGTCGGCGCCGAGGCGGCGGGTGGGGAGTGTCGCGGTCATATAATCATCCGTCCGTTAGGGGTGGTCAGGATCCGTAGAAGGGCGCGCCCGAAACCAGTTCGGATTCGCGGCCGTTGACGCCTCGCGGCACGTCACCCTCGAGCGTGACGCGGTAGAGCACCCGGTCGTAGTCGAGGTGTCCGGCATCGGCGATGGCCAGGTGCGCGGTCGCCCGGTTGTCCCAGAAGGCGATACTGCCAGGAGCCCAGCGGAATCGGACGGTGTACTCGGTGCGGGTCGCCTCCTGCCACAGCAGCGCGAGGATCGCCTCGCTCTGCGACGGGGAGAATCCGCGGATCTCCCGGGCGCCGCGCGTGAAGCCCGGGCTGACGAACAACGCACGCTCACCGGTGAGCGGATGCACCCGGACGGCGGGGTGGTAGGCGACGAGATTGGCCTCGCGGACCTTGCGGTCCCGCTGGCTGCCCGCCACGGCCCGCGGGCTGAACTGGTGCTTGATGTCGAGCCGGTCGACGAAGTCACGCAGGTCTGCGGGCAGGTTCTCATATGCTGCAACGAGATTGGTCCACGCGGTGTCACCGCCGTAGGGTGGCAGGATGTGCGCCCGCAGGATCGAGGCGGCAGGCGGGTTCACCAGTGCCGTGACATCGGTGTGCCAGCTGTTGTCATATGACGTGCGCTTGCGGCCGAGGTGCCGTTCGTAGCGGCGGCTGTCGATCGGCAGGATCTCGGGGAAGCCCTCGGGCGGCTCCTCCTCGTGCGGGTGCGCCGGCGTCACCTTGCCGAACAGCCGGGCGAACGCGATCTGCTCGCCGTGACCGATCTCCTGGTCGCGGAAGAAGATCACCTTGTAGCTGTGCAGGGCGCCCCGGATCTCGTCGACGACGGCCGGGTCGAGTTTGTCCCGCAGGTCGACGCCGCTGATCTCAGCGCCGATGTATCCGGCGACGGGGACGATGTCGAGGCCGATTCCGGTCTCCTTGAGTTCGGTCATCATCCGAGCGTGCGCACCTGCCCGTGCCGGAACAAGGCGGAACGGCTACGGATTACCTGCAGCACTTCTTAATCCGGCGGTCGCCGGTGCGGCCCCGCCGGGCGTGATCACACGGAAGTTTCGACCACACTGATTCTTGCGCCATTGCGCCGAAGTGCCAGCCCAGGGCGTCGGTCGGCACCCGCGGCGCGGAGCGCACCGGTAACCCGAGCGGTCGTCTGCCACCATGACATGCGTGACCTCGGTGAACGACCGCCGCAACGCGCCCGCCGCGGCGCAGTGTTGTCGTTGACCCCGCCCCGCCCAGCCGTCCCTTCGCCGCTACGAGGTCCCCATGCTCGACCTACGCCGGATGATGCTGTTGAACGACCTTGCCGATCTCGGCACGGTGGCCGCCGTCGCCGAACGTCGTCGCATCACCAGTTCCGCTGTGTCACAACAACTCCGCGTACTCGAAGAAGAGGCCGGCGCCACCCTGTTCCGGCGCGACGGCCGCACGCTGGGCCTGACCCGCAGCGGTCAGGTGCTGGCCGAACACGTCCGGCGGGTGGTGGCCGCGGTGGACGAGGCGATGAGCGCCGTCGCCGCGAGCCGTGACCGCGTGTCCGGCCACGTCGCTGTCGCCGCGTTCAACATGGGCGTCCCGACCCTGGCCGCACCGATGATGCAGCGGATCAGTGCGGAGGAACCCGAGTTGGCCGTTCAGGTGCAGCAGCAGGACAGTGACGCCGCGCTGCGCCTGCTGCGCCAGGGCGAGATCGACGTCGCCATCACCTGCCACTACGACTTCGTCGGACAGCAGATTCCCGGCGGGCTCGTCACCGAGGCACTGCTGTTCGAGCCACTGGTGCTGCTGGCACCGACCGAGGATCATGCCAGGATCCGCACCAGCGGGCTCGCGGCCCTCGCGGACGGCCCGTGGGTGAGCGGGCCGCGCGACTCCGGACTCGACGTCGCGTTGCGGCGCGCATGCGAGTCGGCCGGCTTCGCCCCACACGTCGAACACCGCCTCGTCGGCGCGCAGAACATCTGCGACCTGGCCGCGACCGAGACGACGTCGGCGCTGGTGCCCGCGCTGTCGGTACCCGTGTCGTTGCGGCCGCTCGTCGTCGCCGACCTGGATCTGGGCGGGCGCACCATCAGCGCGGTGGTGCGCAACGGAAGGCAATACGACCCGAACGTCTCGGCCGTCCTGCGCGCTCTGCGGTCGATCGCCGCCGCCGCCCTGCCCACCCCCGCCGCTGCCGGGCTGAGCGCCGCGTCGTGACCACCCGCCGGATGCGAAAACCCCTCGCTGACCCCAGGTCGGCGGCGTAGCCTCGGAGGTGACCTGGAGCCCTTCCGACCGGTACTCCCTAGCGCCGAGAAGACGGGCTCCAGGCCCTTGTCTGCCGCCGAGACCCAGGTGACCCGGCTGGTGAACAAGCGGCTGGCCGGCTCCTGAGGCGACGTGGGTCAGCAGCGAGTGCGGTCGCGTGCAACGACGGGCTGCCGGCGTGGTGGCGCCAGTCGTGAGTGCGCCGATTCAGCGGAGTCAACGATCGGCACTGACCGGCTCTGCGCACCCAGGTTCGTGTAGGGCCGCAGCGCCGGACCATCGACCATCAGGCACTGCAGCCCGGTCTCGCAGTACTCGTCAGCGACCGCGAACAGCGCCCGAAATGCCGAGACCCCCAGGAACTCGAGCCTGGTCAGATCGATTATCAGCGGCGTGCGCATGGAGGTGAACCGCCGCAGAGTCGCGATCACCTGATCAAGATTCGACGCGTCGACCCAGCCGGCCAGCCTCACGACGACCGCAGAACTCGACGCCTGAGTCTCGAGCCGCGCACCTCCGCAGTAGAGCACGTGTGCCCGCCGGTGCCGAAGTATCGGACCCGTTCTCATCACACTGTCGACACTCACCCTGACCTCCTGATCCACTCGTCGATGTCTCACACGGCACGACAGCGGGTCGCGAGGTGGGAACCAACCCTTGCAGACCGAGGGTTGCGTCTTCCCTAGCGTCAATTTAATTCATCAGGGCTGCGCCGGCAGACTGAGCCCTTGGATGCCGCTCCTCGCCCGATCCGCGAGTCGCTCTGCGAGGCAGAGGCATTGGGTACGCCGGGCTGCCCACTGCACCGGTCCGATCGTTCGCTCCATGACCTGCCCGACGACGATCCGCTTCGCGATCTGGCTATCACCGGGCGCCGTCGACCCCGCGGTGTTGGATTCGCACTGATCGCAACCGGTGTCGGCGGCCCGGCTCACCGGTAGGTTGCCAACCCATGAATGAGGACTGGCTCGCCGTCATCGTCGGCCTGGCACTGCTCGCGCTCGTGCTCGTCGGGGCGATCCCGGGCAGCGTGATCCCGTGACCGAGCAGGCCACCGAGGAGGGGCAGGCGGGCGAGGAACGCCGCGACAACCGGGGCATCGGCTACGCCGTCGCCGGTGTGCTCGTGGTGCTGGTGCTGGGCGCCCTGACCCGCTTCTTCGAGACACAGGTACCCCAGTGGGCGGACGGCACGCCGTTCGAGCGGGTCGCCAAGGCGATCGAATTCCCGGTCTACGCCATCGCATTCGGCCTGCTGGGCAACGCGGTGCTGAGCAGGCTGGCACTGCGCGACGCACTGTCCGCCGGTTTCCGCACCGAGTTCTTCATCAAGACCGGGCTGGTGCTGCTCGGCGCGTCGATCAACCTCAAGCTGCTCGTCACCGCCGCAGGCCCGGCGATCATTCAGGCACTGCTTCTGATCTCGATCGTCTTCGGCTTCACCTGGTGGCTCGGCGGCCGGCTCGGACTCGAGGACAAGCTGCGGGCGCTGCTCGCGTCGGCCGTCTCCATCTGTGGAGTCAGCGCGGCGATCGCGGCCGCGGGCGCGGTGCAGGCCAAGCGCGAGCAGCTCGCCTACGCCGCCTCGCTCGTCATCGCCTTCGCGCTGCCCTCGATCTTCCTGCTGCCCTGGCTGGCCGGCGAGTTCGGGCTGTCCGACGCCGTCGCAGGGGCGTGGATCGGCGGGAACATCGACACCACGGCCGCCGTGGCGGCCGCAGGCGCGATCGCCGGTGAGGACGCGCTGCAGATCGCCACCATCGTCAAGACCACGCAGAACGCGCTCATCGGCGTCGTCGCGATCGCACTGACGGCCTACTTCGCGCTCAAGGTCGAGCGGCGCAGCGCGGAGGACGCCCGGCCCACCCTCGGCCAGTTCTGGGAGCGGTTTCCCAAGTTCGTGCTCGGCTTCATCGCCGCGTCGGTAGTCGGGACGCTGTACCTGCAGTGGGGCGGCGACAAGGCCGCCATCACCACCGTCAACGACCTGCGCACCTGGTTCCTCATCTTCGCGTTCGTCGCGATCGGCCTGGAGTTCTCGCTGAAGGGCCTGCGGGAAGCCGGATGGCGGCCGGTCGTGCTGTTCGCCTCGGCGACCGTGGTGAACATCGTCGTGGCACTTGGTCTGGCGCTGGTCTTGTTCGGCAACTTCACGGTCGGTTAGCGGTTACGCTCGGCCGGTGCGCACGGCCTGGTCGAGGCGCGGCTTCCTGGCCTCAGCCGGGGTCGCGACACTGGTGGCCGCGTGCGGATCCGACAAACCAGGCACCGTCGCCAAGGACGGGTCCGTCACCGTCACCCACGCCTTCGGCGAAACGCGCATCCCGGCCCCGCCCACCCGCGTCGTCAGCGCGGGCCTCACGGAACAGGACGACCTGCTCGCGCTCGGAGTGGTGCCCGTCGCGGTGACCGAGTGGTTCGGCGCGGAACCCTTCGCCGTCTGGCCGTGGGCCCGGCCCCGGCTCGGCGCCACCCAGCCCGTGGTGCTCAGCCTCGCCGACGGCCTGCAGATCGAGGCGATCGCGGCACTGAAGCCCGACCTGATCGTGGCCACCAACGCCGGGCTCGACGCCGACACCTACACCCGGCTGTCGGAGATCGCGCCGACCGTCGCGCAATCCGGGCCTGCCTTCTTCGAGCCGTGGAAGCAGCAGGCGACCGTCATCGGTCAGGCGGTGTTCAAGGCCGACGACATGGCCGGCCAGATCGGTGCCGTCGACGAGAAGTTCACGGCCGCAGGGCAGAACAATCCCGAGTTCGGCGGCAAGAAGGCCGTCCTGCTGCGCGGCACGCTGTACCGCGACAGCGCGCAGGCCACCGTGCCCGGCTGGCGCACCGAATTCCTCACCGCGCTCGGATTCACCGTTCCGGAGGTGCCCGCGCTGATCGCCCGTGATCAGATGGCCGCCGTTCTCGACGCCGCGGACGTGCTGATCTGGACGACCGAGAGCGACGAGGAGCAGGCCGCGTTGCTGGCCGACCCCACGATTGCGCAATTGACGGCAACCACCCGAAACCGGCACGTCTTCACCGGCCGGGAACTCGCAGGCGCCATCGCCTTCGCCTCGCCGCTGTCCTACCCGCTGGTCGCCGACCAGCTCCCACCGCGGCTGGCGGCCGCACTGTCCTGAGACACTGTCCGGGTGACCAGCACCGACCTCGACCACCGCGGATCCGCCAGCATCGGCTCGGCCTACTACCCGACACTGCTGGCGGTCTTCACCGGACTGGTGCTGATCTCGAACGTCGCCGCCACCAAGGGTGTGGCGTTCGGGCCCCTGCTCACCGACGGGGGCTTCCTCGTCTTCCCGCTCACCTACGTGATCGGCGACGTCCTCAGTGAGGTGTACGGCTTCCGCGCGGCACGTCGCGCCGTGTTCGTCGGCTTCGCGATGCAGGCCCTCGCGGTGTTGGTGCTGTGGCTCACCGTGCGGCTGCCCGGCGCGCCCGACTACGCCAACCAGGAGGCGCTGGCCAGCACCGTCGCGTCCATCACGGGGCTGGCGATCGCGGGTCTCGGCGGCTTCCTGGCCGGGCAGATGGTCAACGCCTACCTCGTCGTCTGGATCAAGCAGCGCACCAAGGAGAGCCACCTGTGGGCCCGGCTGCTCGGCTCGACCGTCGTCGGCCAGTTCTGCGACACCCTGGTGTTCTGCGCGATCGCGGCGCCCATCATCGGGTTCGGGAACATGAGTTCGTTCGCCGTGTACGCGGCGCTGGGCTGGCTGTACAAGACCGCGGTGGAGGCGGCGCTGCTGCCCGTCACCTACCGTGTCATCGCCGCCATCAAGCACCGCGAGCCGACCTACCAGCCAGCCGTCTGAGCGAGCGTTAAGGCTCTTCTGGCAACTTCTACAAAGTTCGCCCACGTGACGCTACTCGGCGGTAGCTTGTGCAGATGACAGTGGCAGCAGAGTCACCTCAGCAGATGACCCTCGGCACCGTGCACGACTACGGGGATCAGGCGATTTTACTTGACTTCGACGATATCGCCGAGGTTTTGGCGTGGGCCGCGGCAATTCGCCAGGCCGATCTACCCGGCGTCCTCGACGTGGTTCCCGGCGCGCGCACCGTGCTGGTCACGCTTGCTGGGCCGCGGTACCAGGCACCCACCCGGCAACGCCTCTCGACCATCCGGCCGGACCAGTCGGACGCCGCGGATTCCAGTGCGGACCGGCAGGCCGACGTCGTCATCGAGGTCGTCTACGACGGCGCCGATCTCGAGGAGGTCGCGCGCCTGACCGGGCTGGACCCGGCGCAGGTGGTGGCGGCTCACACCGGCACGCTGTGGCGCGTCGGGTTCAGCGGCTTCGCGCCCGGCTTCGCCTACCTCGTCGGCGGGGACGACCGGCTCCATGTGCCGCGCCGCGACGAGCCGCGGACCAAGGTGCCCGCCGGATCCGTGGGCCTGGCCGGCGAGTTCAGTGGCGTCTACCCGCGCCAGTCCCCCGGCGGCTGGCAGTTGATCGGCCGCACCGCCGACGGTCAGGCGGCGCTCTGGGACATCACCCGCGACGAACCCGCCCTGCTGACACCAGGCAAGTGGGTCCAGTTCCGGTCCGTCGACTAGGGGAGGAACCCATGACCACATCGCTGGAGATCCTGCGGACCGGGCCGCTGGCGCTCGTCGAGGATCTGGGCCGGCCCGGCGTGTCGCATCTCGGCGTGTCCCGCTCCGGCGCGGCCGACCGCCGCTCCCACACGCTGGCCAACCGCCTGGTGGCCAACCCGAACGACCGGGCCACCGTCGAGGTCACCCTCGGCGGTCTCACCGCCCGGGTGCGCGGCGGCGACGTCGCCATCGCGGTGACGGGCGCCGACGCCGACCCGTCGGTGAATGGAAAGCCGTTCGGCACCAACAGTATCCGCTACGCACACGACGGCGACGTGATCTCACTGGGAGTTCCCCACTCCGGCCTGCGGAGTTATCTCGCCGTCCGCGGCGGCATCGACGTGGCGCCTGTGCTCGGGTCACGCAGCTACGACGTGATGTCGGCGATCGGGCCGACACCGCTGCAACCCGGCGACGTGCTGCCGGTCGGCGAGCACACCGCGGACTTCCCCGAACTCGACCAGGCGCCGGTGGCCGCGATCGACGACGACGTGGTCGAACTGATGGTGGTCCCCGGGCCGCGTGACGATTGGTTCACCAACCCCGACGTGCTGGTGCGCACCAACTGGAAGGTCACCAACCACAGCGACCGGGTGGGCATCCGGCTCGTCGGCATGCCGCTCGACTACCGCAACACCGACCGCCAGCTGCCCAGCGAGGGCGCCACCCGCGGGTCGATCCAGGTGCCGCCGAACGGATTCCCGGTCATCCTCGGGCCCGACCACCCCGTGACCGGCGGCTATCCCGTCATCGGTGTGGTGTGCGGCGACGACATCGACAGGCTGGCGCAGATCCGGCCGGGTCAGACCGTGCGTCTGCACTGGACGCGGCCACGCCTGCCGTTCGGCGCCGGCTGACGACAACCGGCCCGGGTGTGCGCCGGCGCACATCCTGGTAGAACGTCTGTGTGCACACCGTGGTCCACACCGCACGCCTGGTCCACACCGCCGACCTCGACGCCGACACGCGCGAGCGCGCGCGCCGCATGGTGGTCGACGCCTTCGACGGTGACTTCGACGACGACGACTGGGAGCACGCGCTGGGCGGCATGCACGCCCTCATCTGGCACCACGGCGCAATCGTGGCGCACGGCGCAGTGGTGCAGCGCCGGCTGATCCACCGGGACACCGCGCTGCGCTGCGGCTACGTCGAAGGGGTCGCGGTACACGAGGACTGGCGGGGTCGCGGGCTGGGCAGTGCCGTGATGGACGCCGTCGAGCAGGTGATCAGGGGCGCCTACCAGGTCGGGGCGCTCGGCGCCTCGGAGATGGCCCGCGATATGTACGTCGCGCGCGGCTGGCTGCCGTGGCAGGGCCAGACGTCCGCGCTCACACCGACCGGCACCGTCCGCACACCCGACGACGACGACGGCGTGTTCGTACTCCCGGTGTCCGTCGAACTGGACCGCTCCGCCGACCTGGTCTGCGACTGGCGCGCCGGCGACGTCTGGTGAGTGGGCGGTCCTCACAGGACCAGGTTGCGGCGGGTGAGTGGAATTTCACGCACGAGTCATCGCGGAGCGCTTTGGGGTAACGCAGCATTCCTAGCGTGTGCGTCATGTCGCATCGCATCACCGACTGGGATCCCGAGGACGTCGTCGCCTGGGAAGCCGGCAACAAGCACATCGCCCGCCGCAACCTGATCTGGTCCGTTGCCGCCGAGCACATCGGCTTCTCCATCTGGTCGATCTGGTCGGTGATGGTGCTGTTCATGCCGGAGAGCGTGTACGGCTTCTCGGCGGGCGACAAGTTCCTGCTCGGCGCGACCGCCACACTGGTCGGGGCCTGCCTGCGCATCCCCTACACGCTGGCCACCTCGACGTTCGGCGGCCGCAACTGGACGGTGTTCTCCGCCTTCGTGTTGCTCATTCCCACGGTCGGCACGATGCTGCTGCTGGCCAATCCAGGCCTCCCGCTGTGGCCCTACCTGCTGTGCGCGGCGCTGGCAGGCTTCGGTGGCGGCAACTTCGCCTCCTCGATGACCAACATCAACGCGTTCTACCCCCAGCGGCTCAAGGGCTGGGCGCTCGGCCTGAACGCCGGCGGCGGCAACATCGGCGTGCCGGTGATCCAGCTGGTGGGTCTGCTCGTCATCGCCGCCGCGGGAAACCGCCAGCCGTACTGGGTGTGCGCGGTGTACCTGGTGGCGCTGGCCGTCGCCGGTATCGGCGCCGCGAAGTACATGGACAACCTCGAGCAACACAAGATCGACTTCACTGCGATGAAAGACATTCTGCGCGAACGGGATACGTGGGTGATCTCGCTGCTCTACATCGGCACCTTCGGCTCGTTCATCGGATTCGCCTTCGCGTTCGGCCAGGTGCTCCAGATCAACTTCACCGCGGGCGGGCAGTCGCCTGCCGAGGCCTCGCTGCACGCCGCACAGATCGCGTTCGTCGGGCCGCTGCTCGGCTCGCTGTCGCGGGTGTACGGCGGCAAGCTCGCCGACCGCATCGGCGGCGGACGGGTCACCCTCGCGGTGTTCGCCGGCATGATCCTGGCCGCCGGCCTGCTGGTCGCGATCAGCACGTTCGACGACCACAGCGTCGGCGCCGCCACCGCGACCACC
This sequence comes from Mycobacterium sp. NPDC050041, assembly GCF_049541695.1. Lineage (NCBI taxonomy): Bacteria > Bacillati > Actinomycetota > Actinomycetes > Mycobacteriales > Mycobacteriaceae > Mycobacterium > Mycobacterium sp. NPDC050041. The sequence goes on from NZ_JBMVDG010000001.1 coordinate 529,950, forward strand.
ATGGCGGGCTACGTCGTCGGCTTCATCGCACTGTTCCTGCTGTCCGGCTTCGGCAACGGGTCGGTCTACAAGATGATCCCGTCGATCTTCGACGCCAGGAGCAGGTCGCTCGATCTGAGCGAGGCCGAACGGGTGAACTGGTCACGGGCGATGTCGGGCGCACTGATCGGCTTTGCCGGCGCGGTCGGCGCACTGGGCGGGGTGGGCATCAACCTCGCGCTGCGGCAGTCCTACCTCAGCAGCGGGTCTGCGACCTCGGCGTTCTGGATCTTCGCGGTGTTCTACGTGGTGGCCTCCGTCGTCACCTGGGCGCGCTACGTGCGGCGTCCCGGCATGGCTGAGATCACCCCGGACCGCGACGAGCGACATACCTCGGCAATGGCCGGGTAACCGTCCCGAAACACGAGCTGAATAGACAGAGAGCATGAGTGAGCCTGACTGGGCGCCGCTCACCGGCTTCCGGGTAGCGGTGACGTCCGCCCGCCGAGCCGACGAACTGGCCACGCTGCTGCGGCGCCGAGGCGCCACGGTGACCAGCGCCGCCGCCATCACCATGGTGCCGCTGCCCGACGACGACGAGCTGCGCTCGCACACCGAGGCGCTGATCGACCTGCCGCCCGACATCGTCATCGCCACCACGGGCATCGGCTTCCGGGGCTGGGTCGCCGCCGCCGATGGCTGGGGGCTGGCCGGCGAACTCATCACCGCGCTCGGTAAGGCACGCATCGTGTCCCGCGGGCCCAAGGCCACCGGGGCCCTGCGCGCCGCCGGGCTGCCCGAGGAATGGTCGCCCGAGTCGGAGTCCTCCCGCGAACTGGTGCACTACCTGGTCGAGGGTGGCATCGCCGGTATGCGCATCGCCGTGCAGCTGCACGGCGCCACGAACGACTGGGACCCGTTCCCCGAATTCCTCGACGAACTGCGTGCCGCAGGCGCCGAGGTGGTGCCGATCATGGTGTACCGCTGGCACCCTGCCCCACGCGACGGTGAGTTCGACCAGCTGGTGACGGGCATCGCCGACCTGAAGTTCGACGCGGTCAGCTTCACCTCGGCGCCCGCGGTGGCGTCGGTGCTGATGCGGGCCACGGAACTGGGCATCGCCGACCGGGTGCTGTCGGCGCTGCGCACCGACGTGCACGCGATGTGCGTCGGGCCCGTCACCGCGCGGCCCCTGGTGCGCCTCGGCGTGCCCACTTCCGCGCCGGAACGGATGCGCCTCGGTGCGCTGGCCCGCCACATCACCGACGAGTTGCCGCTGCTGCAGTCGCGCACCGTGAAGGTCGCCGGGCATGTCCTGGAGATCCGAGGTACCTGCGTGATGGTCGACGGGGTGGTCAAGTCGCTCTCGCCAGCCGCCATGGCGACCATCCGCGCGCTGGCACACCGGCCGGGAGATGTGGTGTCGCGCACCGATCTGCTCGATGCCCTGCCCGGCGGCGGCACCGACACCCATGCCGTGGAGACCGCCGTGCTGCGGCTGCGAACAGCGTTGGGCGACAAGCACATCGTCTCGACCGTGGTCAAGCGTGGGTACCGGCTGGCGGTCGACGACGGACTGGCGGCGGCCCGGTGAACCCCGCAGCCAACCTGGTGCTCGTGGCGCACGGCACCCGCAAGCAGCGCGGTGTCGCACTGGTCGGTGACATCGCGGCACAGACGGCCGCGACGCTGGGGCGTCAGGTGCACGTCGCGTTCGTCGACGTGCTCGGGCCCACGCCGGCCGAGGTCCTCCGGGGGTTGCCCGATGCGCCTGCCCTGGTGGTGCCCGCCTTCCTGTCGCGGGGATACCACGTGGGCGTCGACATCCCCGCACACGTCGACGCCAGCGGTCACCCTGACGTGACGGTCACCGAAGCGCTGGGACCCGATCCGCAACTGATCCGGGTGCTGGCCGACCGGCTCGTCGAATCAGGCTGGCAGCAGGGCGATTCGGTAGTGCTGGCCGCGGCGGGCACCTCGGACCCGGTGGCGCAACGCGATCTGCACACCACCGCGACGTGGCTCTCGGCGCTGACCGGATCACGCGTCGAGCTGGCCTTCGCCGCCACGGGCGAGCCGCGGGTGGCCGACGCGGTCGCCGATCTGCGTCGGCGTGGCCGACGGCGGGTGGTGGTGGCCTCCTACCTGCTGTCCGAGGGACTCTTCCAGGATCGACTGCGCGACAGCGGCGCCGACGTCGTGACCGCACCGCTGGGCACGCATCCGGGGCTGGTGCGCCTGATCGCCAGCCGATTCCGGCGGGCGCGGGTGACGGTGCCGGCGTAGCACTGAGCGGGGAACGGGTCGTCAGTTGACGTTGTCGGCGTCCTGCGGGCCACCTGCGACGAGAAGCCGGGCCACCGACTCGATCGAGTCGTGCTGCTCCTTGGCCATCGCGACGAGCAGCGAGTACGCCTGCGCGACGTCGGCGCCGAACTTCTCCATCAACAGCAGCTTCGCCTGGTTGATGACGTCCCTGCGGGCCGACCCGCGACGCGACTGCCCTGTCATCAGCAGCCCGATGTGCCGCGCGAGCAGTTCGGCGGTTCCCTCGACGCCGTCCTCGAGTGCGCCTGCGTTGTCCGCGTAGAGGTTCAGCGCCGCCCGGACCTCAGCTCCGAGGCACACCGGAACCGCCACCACCGCGCGTACCGGCGTGCTCACCAGCGCCTGCCGGGCGAACGCCGGCCACCGGCGGTCGTCGGTCAGGTCGGCGGCGCGGTACGGCCGGCCGTCGTAGGCCGCACTGAGACTCGGCCCCTCGCAGACGCGGCGGGTGATGTTGTCCAGTACGAGCGGATGGCCGTCGGTGGCGGCCATCGACCGAATGAGAACGCCTTCGCCGACACAGGTGATGCCCGCGTGGTCGACACCCGGCAGCAGCCGCACCGCCAGCATGGTGATGTCACCCAGTCGCTCGGTGCTGGGGCGGCGTTGACCGGTGTTCGCCATGAGCGCGATCGCGTCATCGATACGCCTACCGATGTCGCGGCGCTCCAGCGAAGGTTCGTCGACGCATTCACCACCCGGCGACATGCGGCGGGCGTACCCGCGCAGCGGTCAGGCAAACATGTGTTTTCGGATTTGGGGCCGTCAGGCCGGCGCGACCTCCACGAATCCGTCCGCGGTGACCCTGGCGCGGTACACCGGCACCGAGACCGCCGGGTCGTCCAGGCAGCTGCCGTCGTCGAACGCGAATGCCTGCTTCTTGATCGGCGACTGCACGATGGCGCGGCCGGCCCGGTCCCCGACGATGCCGCGCGACATCACCGCGGCGCCGGAGAACGGGTCGATGTTGCCGACGGCGGCCAGCGAACCGTCGTCCAGCCGGAAGAGGGCGACCTGGGAGCCGTCGGCGAGCAACACGCCCACGCCGCGGTTCGGGATCAGGTAGTCGTACCGGCAGGCGGGCGTCCAGCCCGAATCCTGCTGCGGATCACGTTCTCTGCGATCGTCGACGAGCGTCATGTGGTCTCCTGCATGGGCTTGATCGTGGGCATTCCGATCGACACCGGCACCTTGCGACCGCCGTTCTCGGTGAACTCGACAGTCGGGTCGGGCACGTCCGGCGCGTTGACGAACGACACGAACCGCGACAGCTTGTCCGGGTCCTCGAGGACGCCCTTCCATTCGCAGGCATAGCCGTCGACGTGACGCGTGACGGCGTCCTCGAACTCGGCAGCCAGGCCGAGCGAGTCCTCGCAGACCACCTCACGCAGGTGGTCCATCCCGCCGTCGAGCGCGTCGACCCAGGGTGCGGTGCGCTGCAGCCGGTCGGCCGTGCGGATGTAGAACATCAGGAACCGGTCGATGTAGCGAACCAGGGTCTCGTCGTCGAGGTCGCCGGCCAGCAGCTGCGCGTGCTTGGGCGTCATCCCGCCGTTGCCGCCGACATACAGGTTCCACCCTGTCTCGGTGGCGATGACGCCGACGTCCTTACCGCGCGCCTCCGCGCACTCCCGGGCACAGCCCGACACGCCCATCTTGATCTTGTGCGGGGACCGCAAACCGCGGTAGCGGAGTTCGAGGTTGATGGCCATCTGCACCGAGTCCTGCTGGCCGTAGCGGCACCAGTCGCTGCCCACGCAGCTCTTCACCGTGCGCAACGACTTGCCGTAGGCCTGGCCGGACTCCATCCCACCCTCGACGAGCCGGCGCCAGATCTCCGGCAGCTGATCGACCCTGGCGCCGAACATGTCGATGCGCTGACCGCCGGTGATCTTCGTGTACAGGCCGAAGTCGCGGGCGATCTCACCGATCAGGATCAGGTGCTCGGGCGTGATGTCGCCGCCCGGCACCCGCGGCACCACCGAGTAGCTGCCGTTCTTCTGGATGTTGGCCAGGAAGTGGTCGTTGGAGTCCTGCAGCGACGCCTGCTCGCCGTCGAGGATGTGGTCCGAACTCGTCGACGCGAGAATGGAGGCAACCGTGGGTTTGCAGATGTCGCAACCCCTTCCGGTGCCGAAGCGTTCGATCAACCCGGTGAAGGTGCGGATCGAGGTCGCGGAGACGATCTCGAACAGCTCGCTGCGCGACTGGCTGAAGTGCTCGCACAGCGCCTTGGACTGCTCGACGCCCTCGGCCTCCAGCAGTTGCTTGAGCAGCGGCACACACGACCCGCACGACGTGCCCGCCTTGGTGCACGCCTTCAGGCCGGCGACGTCGCAGCAGCCGCCGCTGATCGCGTCGGTGAGATCGCCCTTCGCGACGTTGTTGCACGAGCAGATCTGGGCGGCAGGAGGCAGTGCGCCGACGCCGAGTTGCCCTGCGCCGCCCTCGGTTCCGGCGGGCGCGATCAGCGCCATCGGGTCACCCGGCAGTTCTTCGCCGACCATCGGCCGCAGCACCCCGTAGGCCGACGCGTCGCCGACCAGGATGCCGCCGAGCAGCGTCTTGGCGTCGTCGGAGAGCACCAGCTTCGCGTAGGTCTGGTTCACCGCGTCGTTGACGACCACCTCGAGGGACTTCGGGGTGCGCCCCATCGCGTCGCCGAAGCTCGCCACATCGACGCCGAGCAGCTTGAGCTTGGTGGACAGGTCGGCCTCGGGGAACTCGGCCGCACCGCCGAGCAGCCGGTCGGCGACCACCTCGGCGCTGGTGTAGCCGGGGCCGACGAGCCCGTAGCAGCGGCCCTCGATCGCGGCCACCTCGCCGATCGCGAAGATCGCGGGATCGCGTGTGGCGCAGGACAGGTCGGTCAGCACGCCACCACGCTCGGCGAGTTCCAGCCCGGCGTCGCGGGCCAGTTCGTCGCGCGGGCGGACACCCGCGGCGAAGATGACCACTGCGGCGTCGATGAACGACCCGTCGCTCAACGCCACCCGCATCGAGTCGTCCTCCGCGGACCGCTTCAGCGGCCGGTTGCGTTGCGCCGGCCTGATCGACTCGGTGCCGACATCGGTGTGCACCGTGATCCCGAGCTCGCTGATCATCCTGCCCAGCAGTGCGCCGCCCGCCTCGTCGAGCTGCTGCGCCATCAGCCGCGGGGACCGCTCGACGACATGGGCGTCCAGTCCGAAGCCGCGCAGCGCGTTGGCGGCCTCCAGGCCCAGCAGGCCGCCGCCGATCACCACACCCACCGGGGTGCGGCCGGTCTCGCGGGCCCGCACGGCGTCGGCGCGGATGGCGTCGAGATCGTCGAGGGTGCGGTAGACGTGGCAGGCAGGCAGGTCGCGGCCGGGCACCGGCGGCACGAATGCGTAGGAACCCGTCGCGAGCACCAGCGCGTCGTAGCCGATCGTGGTGCCGTCGGCGGTGGTGACCGTCCGGGTGTCCCGGTCGATGGCGGTGACCGGGCTGCCCAGCTTCAGCGTGACGCGGTCGTCGCCGGCGTAGTCGTTGCCGGGCAACGCCAGCAGCGCGCGGTCCCAGTGTTCGGTGTAGGCGGTCAGCCCGACCCGGTCGTAGGCGGCGTCGGCCTCCTCTGCCACCACGGTGACCTGCCAGGTGCCTGCCTCGTCGCGCGACCTCAGGGCCTCGACGAACCGGTGTCCGACCATGCCGTGGCCGACGACCACGACGTTCTTCGTTGACGGCATGGCCCGAGGCTAAGGAGCCGATATTGCCGCAATGTCGCCCTGTGTGACGCTGCCATCACGGTGTGCTCACGGGCGGCGGAGCGGGGATGTGAGCCGGCTCGACCGGCTACTTCCAGCGGTCGAGCAACTCCGTGGCCCGCTTGGCCAGCGCGAACTGCAGGAACGGGCCGAAGCTGATCCGGGCGACGCCCAGCGGACCGAACGACGCCGGGTCGTCCTCGTCGGGCAGCCCGATCGCGTTGATCGGCAGCGGCAGTTCTGCGGTCAGCCGGCGCAGCGTGTCCGCGTCGTGGCGACCCACCGGGTAGAGCACGTCGGCGCCCGCCTGCGCGGCCTCGGTCAACCGGGCGACGGCCCGATCGACGCGGTCGGCGTCGTCGCCGTCCTTGCGCAGGAAGAGGTCGGTCCGGGCGTTGACCACCACGTGCACCCCCGCGTCGTCGGCGGCCCGGCGCAGCGCGCCGACGAGTTCGGCGTGATCGGCCGACGACCGCAGGCGGCCACCCTCGGCGTGCACGGTGTCCTCGATGTTGAGTCCGACCGCGCCCACCCCGAGCAGGCCCTCGATCAGCCGCGTCGGCGCCTCGCCGTAACCGGACTCGATGTCCACCGACACCGGCACGTCGACGGCGTCGGTGATCTGCGCGACGCGGGTCAGCAGTTCGTCGAACGTCATGCCCTCGTTGTCGGCCCTGCCGATCGAGTCGGCCACCGGATGGCTGCCCACGGTCAGCGCCGCGAACCCGGCGTCGACCGCCAACTTGGCTGACCACGCGTCCCAGACCGTCGGCAAGACGACCGGGTCACCGGGGCGGTGCAGCGCCAGCAACTCGTCCGCCCGGGTCTTCAGAATTTGCTTGTCCATTACGAAATCACTCCATCTGACGTGATCTGTCTCACGCCGCAGTCGGTGATGTGGCTAGCATCAATTGCGTAATGTGATTCACGACACCCTTCAGCCCAAGGAGGTCACTTGTCCAGCACAACCGAGTTCAGCGAGCTGCACGAACTCATCGGCGGCCTGCGCCGATGCGTCGCTTCGCTGGCGTCGAAATACGGCGACTCGCCCGCGATGCGTCGCATCGTCAATGATGCCGAACGCATCCTCAACGACGTCGACCGCCTCGACATCGACGCCGAGGAGCTCGAGCTCGGTCGCGGGATGAGCCGCCACCACCACATCGGAGAGAAGATCGCCATCCCCGACACCCAGTACGACACCGAATTCTGGCGCGGCGTCGACGACGAGGGCCTCGGCGGCACCCGATGAGTCAGCGCTGGTGACGTCTGCCCGCGCACCGCTTGAAACCCACCGCCGCGGGTAACCGCCCGGTTGGTCGACCTCGACAGATCTGCGAAAGGCAACAGTGAGCGCACCCACCGCCGACCGTGACGGCACCGGCGTCTTCTCATCGACACGCGCCGAGATCAAACAGCGCACGCTGCGCACCGATCGCTGGTGGCAGTCACCGCTCGTCGTCGACCTGGGTTTCGCCGCATTCGTGATCTACGCGACGGTGCGGGCATTCCTGCAGCGGGACTACTTCGTCCCCGAGTACCACTACCTGACGCCGTTCTACTCACCGTGCATCAGCACCGGCTGCCTGCCCGAGGCGAGCGGTTTCTGGCCGCAGTTCGTGCCGGACTGGCCGATCTTCCCGTACGCGCTGCTGTCGCTGCCGTTCCTGCTGCTGTTCCGGCTGACCTGCTACTACTACCGCGGCGCCTACTACCGGTCGGTGTGGCAGGCGCCCACCGCCTGCGCCGTCGCCGAACCGCACGCCAAGTACACCGGCGAGACCCGCTTCCCGCTGATCATCCAGAACACCCACCGCTACTTCTTCTACATCGCGGCCCTGATCTCGGTGATCAACACCTACGACGCGATCATCGCCTTCCACTCGCCCAGCGGCTTCGGATTCGGCCTGGGCAACATCATTCTCGTGGTCAACGTGGTGATGCTCTGGGTCTACACGATCTCCTGCCACTCCTGCCGCCACATCGTGGGCGGACGTCTCAAGCACTTCTCGAAACACCCTGTGCGCTACTGGCTCTGGACGAAGGTCAGCGTGCTCAACACCCGGCACAAGCTGTACGCCTGGATCACCCTCGGCACGCTGATGCTCACCGACTTCTACGTCATGCTGGTGGCCAGCGGCACGATCTCGGACCTGAGGTTCATCGGCTGAGATCACCCGACCGACAGCGCAATTCGAGACAACAGGACATGGAAGACGAGTGAGGACACATGGCTGAGGCCGAGCTGGAACGGCACGAGTACGACGTCGTCGTGATCGGTGCCGGTGGCGCAGGACTGCGAGCGGTGATCGAGGCCCGCGAACGGGGTCTGCGCGTCGCCGTGGTGACCAAGTCGCTGTTCGGCAAGGCACACACCGTGATGGCCGAAGGCGGCTGCGCGGCGGCGATGAAGAACGCCAACCCGAAGGACACCTGGCAGATCCACTTCGCCGACACCATGCGGGGCGGCAAGTTCCTGAACAACTGGCGGATGGCAGAGCTGCACGCCCAGGAGGCGCCCGACCGGGTGTGGGAGCTGGAGACCTACGGCGCGCTGTTCGACCGCACCAAGGACGGCCGGATCAGCCAGCGCAACTTCGGCGGCCACACCTACCCGCGGCTCGCGCACGTCGGCGACCGCACCGGCCTGGAGATCATCCGGACCCTGCAGCAGAAGATCGTGTCGCTGCAGCAGGAGGACAAGCGCGAACTCGGTGACTACGAGGCCCGCATCCGGGTCTTCCACGAGTGCTCCATCACCGACCTCGTCCTGGACAAGGGGCCGAGCGACAACCCCAGCGCCGAACACGAGGCGACCGGGGCGCAGGGCGACAACCAGGGCAGGATCGCCGGCGCCTTCGGCTACTACCGCGAGACCGGCAACTTCGTGCTGTTCGAGGCGCCCGCCGTGGTCCTGGCGACCGGTGGCATCGGCAAGTCGTTCAAGGTGTCGTCGAACTCCTGGGAGTACACCGGCGACGGCCACGCGCTGGCACTGCGGGCGGGTTCGAGCCTGATCAACATGGAGTTCATCCAGTTCCATCCCACCGGCATGGTCTGGCCGCTGTCCGTCAAGGGCATCCTGGTCACCGAGGGTGTGCGCGGCGACGGCGGAGTGCTGAAGAACTCCGAGGGCAAGCGCTTCATGTTCGACTACATCCCGGACGTGTTCAAGGGCCAGTACGCCGAGTCCGAGGAAGAGGCCGACCAGTGGCTCAAGGACAACGACTCGGCCCGCCGCACCCCCGACCTGCTGCCCCGTGACGAGGTGGCACGCGCCATCAACTCCGAGGTGAAGGCGGGTCGCGGGACGCCGCACGGCGGCGTCTACCTCGACATCGCCTCGCGCATGCCGACGGAGGAGATCAAGCGGCGCCTGCCGTCGATGTACCACCAGTTCATCGAGCTGGCCGAGGTCGACATCACCAAGGACGAGATGGAGGTCGGGCCGACCTGCCACTACGTGATGGGCGGCATCGAGGTCGACCCCGACACCGGCGGCGCCGCCACCGCGGGGCTGTTCGCCGCGGGCGAGTGCTCCGGCGGCATGCACGGCTCCAACCGCCTGGGCGGCAACTCGCTGTCGGACCTGCTGGTGTTCGGCCGCCGTGCCGGACTCGGCGCCGCGGACTACGTGCGGGCACTGTCCGACGACCGGCCGAAGGTGTCGCAGGAGGCGGTCGACGAGGCCGTCAAGATGGCACTGGCCCCGTACGACACGCACGAGAATCCGGAGAACCCCTACACCCTGCACGCCGAACTGCAGGAGTCGATGAACGACCTCGTCGGCATCATCCGCAAGGAGGACGAGATCCAGTCCGCCCTCGACAAGCTGGACGAGCTGCGGGCCCGCGTGCAGAACGTCACGGTCGAAGGCGGCCGGGCGTTCAACCCCGGGTGGCACCTGGCCATCGACATGCGCAACATGCTGCTGGTCAGCGAATGCGTGGCCAAGGCCGCGCTGCAGCGCACGGAGAGCCGCGGCGGGCACACCCGTGACGACTACCCGGAGATGGACTCCAAGTGGCGCAACACGCTGCTGGTGTGTCGCACCGACGACGTCGCGACCGTGGACAAGATGGTGCCGGGCGTGACGGTGGAGTCCGAGGAGCAGGTGCCGATGCGGGAGGACCTGCTGGGCTGCTTCGAACTGTCCGAGCTGGAGAAGTACTACACCGACGGTGAACTCACCGCGCATCCCGAACGGAAGGGCTGAAGATGGCTGCCTACACCGCGAACCTGCGTGTCTGGCGCGGCGACGTCAGCGGCGGTGAGCTGCGCGACTTCCAGGTCGAGGTGAACGAGGGCGAGGTGGTGCTCGACATCATCCACCGCCTGCAGGCCACCCAGACCCCCGACCTCGCCGTGCGGTGGAACTGCAAGGCGGGCAAGTGCGGGTCGTGCTCGGCGGAGATCAACGGCAGGCCGCGGCTGTTGTGCATGACCCGGATGTCCACGTTCGGGGAGGACGAGACCGTCACGGTGACGCCGCTTCGGACGTTCCCGGTGATGCGCGACCTCGTCACCGACGTGAACTTCAACTACGAGAAGGCCCGCGAGATCCCGGCGTTCACGCCGCCGAAGGACCTGCAGCCCGGTGAGTACCGGATGCAGCAGGAGGACGTGAACCGCAGCCAGGAGTTCCGCAAGTGCATCGAGTGCTTCCTGTGCCAGAACGTGTGTCACGTGGTGCGCGACCACGAGGAGAACAAGGAGGCGTTCGCCGGGCCGCGATTCCTGATGCGCATCGCCGAGCTCGACATGCATCCCCTCGACGTCGCCGACCGCCAGAACATGGCGCAGGAGGAGCACGGCCTCGGCTTCTGCAACATCACCAAGTGCTGCACCGAGGTGTGCCCCGAGCACATCAAGATCACCGACAACGCGCTGATCCCGATGAAGGAGCGCGTCGCGGACCGCAAGTACGACCCGGTGGTGTGGCTGGGCAACAAGCTGTTCCGGCGGAGTTGATGCCAAGCGCCTAGCGCCAACGTCGTCGCCAGTGTGAAACGTGGGCGGAGATCCTCAGGGTCTCCGCCCCGTTTCACTTTCGTGGCCCTCCGTCGGGGGCTCATCGGCGTACCCTCGGCAACAGCGGCCAATCAACGACGAAAGGCAGCCCGTCCATGTCTCAGATCGTCAGCGTCAACGACATCCGCACCGCCATCCGCGAGCTTTCCACCCGCGCCGCACTTGCACGTAAAGAGGGTAGGCCCGGCGACGCGGACGAGATCGAGCAGCGGATCCAGCACTACCGCGAGGAGCTCGCCGCCCGTCCCTGACGGGGACACGTCGACCCGGTGTCAGTCACCCAGCCGCCGGAAGGCGCTGCGGTGGAAGACGATCGGTGCCACGTCGTCGTGCACCCGGATGTCGTTGACGCGGAGCACCACGATCGTGTGATCGCCGGCGGCCACCAACTGGTCGATGGCGCTCTCCAGCCACACGCTGGTGCCCTCGATGAAGACCGCCCCGGAATCCGTCGAGACGGTGTGCAGCCCCGCGAAGCGGTCACCGGTCTTGGCCGCCAGGCTGCGCGCGGCGGCGTCGTGGGCCTCCCCCAGCACACTGATGCCCAGCGACGGCAGATCCTTCAGCTTCGGCCAGGTGGTCGAGCTGTTCTGAACGCAGAAGGACACCAGCGGCGGATCCAGCGACACCGGCACGAACGTGCTCGCCGCCAGTCCGATCCGGATGCCGTCCACCTCGGCGGCGATCGCGATCACACCGGTGGGAAAGTGCCCGAACGCTTCGCGCAGCGTGGCCGGACTCAGGTCTGTGGCGCTCATGTCCTTCCCATCTTCACACAGCAGGTCACCTGTCCATGATGGCCGTCATCGGCGCCGCCGGCCACGGTCGCGATCGTCGTGAACGCAAGCCAGGCGCCGTACCGCCGACTGAGCGGCGCGAGGCGATCGGAGGACCCGGGAGAAGTTCTCGCGCGGCCGGTAACGTGACGCCGACCATGTGGATACCGCTACTGATGATGGCCGTAGCGGTCAGCCTCGAACCGTTCCGGATCGGCATGACGGTCCTGATGGTCAACCGGCCCCGACCGGCTCTTCAACTGGTCACCTTCCTCATCGGCGGTTTCGCGATGGGCACCGCGGTGGGCGTGATCGTGCTGTTCGTGCTGCGGCCGGCGATGGGGTCCGCGCATGTCACGCTGCCCCGGGTGCAGATCGTGGTCGGCGCCCTGCTGCTGGCCAACGCGGCGCTGGTGGCGGCGGGACTGTGGGGCGGCAGGCGCGGCGACGGAGCACCGGGCCGACTCCAGGGGCCGCTGGCCACCCGGGCGCGCCAACTGCTCACCGGCGGGTCACTGTGGACGGCGGGCGTCGCGGGCCTCGGCATCGCGCTGCCGTCGGTCGACTACGTCGCGGCGCTGGCGCTCATCGTCGCCTCCGGCGCCACCGCCTCCGTCCAGGTCAGCGCCCTGGTGCTGTTCAATGTCGTGGCGTTCGCACTGGTGGAGATCCCGCTGCTGGCCTACGTCGTGGCTCCGGACCGGACCCGCGCCATGCTGGCTGCGCTGTACGAATGGCTGCGCTCTCACGGCCGCCTCGGCGTCGCCGCACTGCTGACGCTGGTCGGCTGCGTGCTGGTGGGCGCCGGGCTCTCGGGACTGTAGGCCACTACGGCTTCGGCGGATTGTTCAGCACGAACTGCGCACCGGACAGCAACTGCGAGATCGGGTCGGTGCCGCCGCCGCCGAACGATGCGTCGGTGGACGGCGCGGTGACCTCCGCCGGGTCGTAGCCGTGGACCGGATCGACCGTGATCGGCGCGGTCGCCGGATCGTTGTTGCGCGAGTAGCCGGCGTCGACCATGGGCAGCAGGACACCGTCCAGCCTGTTCAGCGTCGGCTCGTCGACGCCGAGGTACTTGAACGCCATCACCAGCGGGAGATGCTGCTCGGGCACCATGTACGACGTGGTCTTCGCACCCTTGGAGTTCACCGTGGTCCGGATGTTGCGCTCCGGCACATTGATGTTGCTCGGATCGGTGAACGCCACCGCGGTGTGACCGGTCGCAAGGCCCGCGATCGCGTTGACCACACTCATCCAGTTGTTGTCCGGCTGATCCGGCCAGTCGGCGATGCTGTCGTAGGGCGAGATGAACTGGTATGTGTCGTACTGGCTTTCGACCGGAGCGGGGATGCGGTAGTCCAGCGACGGAACCACGGCACCGACCGGGAACATCTGCGTCAGGAAGCCTTCACCGAAGGCGTGCCTGCCCACCGGGTCGCCGAACATCGCGAAGCTGAGCTGATCCCGTGGCGGTGCGTTCGGGTCGTTCGCGAGCTGTGCCTGCACCTCGTTGAGCACCATCGCACCCTCGGACAGGCCCATCACGGTGCCCGGGCCGCCGGCCTTGATCGCCTGAATGGTCTGCGGCGCCCCCACGGTGACCGACTCCCCGACGCTGGGGCCGTCGAGACCAAGACCCGGCAGGATGTCCTCGCCGGCTGCGCCGATTCCCGGGAAGAACCGCTCGAGCGTGTGTCCCTGCACCTGCCCCGCCGGGTAGCGGACGATCTGCTTCTGGTCCTGGTTGGCGGGGAACCACTTCTTGCCGGTGTCCATGATGTATTGGTCGTACGGGATGCCCAGCACGTGCGCACCGCCGAGCGCGTAGCCCTTGCCGGGCGTCCCGATCCCCGGCTGAGGTGAGGTGTCGGGTGCGCCGCGATCTGCCGTCCAGCCGGGCTGCGGTTCCTCGGCCGCCGCGGTACCGGCGCCGCCGAAAATCCCAGTGGCACTGACGGTCATCACCGCTGTGACCGAGACGAGAAGCCTCCGCATTACCACTCCCGCCTGTGCACTGAACCGAATCTACCGTGTCTCACCATCAGCTTCAGGCGTCCAACCGGACGAACTCGTCCTGCCGGTACTGCTCGACACACGCCGCGCGCCGGATCTTGCCGCTCGTCGTCGTGGGGATCGAACCCGGAGGCACCAGGACGAGATCGCCGACGTTCAGGCCGTGGGCGTTGGAGATCGCCGAGGTGACATCGCTCTTGACCCCGCTGAGCCAGTGCCCCGCCTCGACCGTCGACTCGCCGCGCTTTTTCACCTCGATGACGGTGACGAGCTTCTCGGTGCTGTTCACCGGGACCGCGATCGCCGCGACCCTGCCGCCGGTGATCTGCTGCACCGTCGCCTCGATGTCCTCGGGATAGTGGTTGCGCCCCCGGATGATCAGCAGGTCCTTGATGCGGCCGACGATGAACAGCTCACCCTCGGAGACGAATCCGAGGTCGCCGGTGCGCAGCCATGGCCCTTCGGCCGTACCTGGCGACGGGTCGACGATCGTCGCCCCGAAGCAGCGCTGCTCCTCGGGCGGCCTGCTCCAGTAGCCCGCCGCGACGTTGTCGCCGTGCACCCAGATCTCGCCGACCACATCCTGGGGGCATTCCCGGCAGGTGTCGACGTCGACGATCCGCACCACGGGTGATTGCGGCAGAACATATTTCGCCAGCGCGGAGCCGGCCTTCGGCGCACACCGCTTCGCGCGGCCCGCTGACAGTTCGTCGACGTCGAAATGGGCGGGCTCGGCCGATTCGCTCCAGGTCCCGGTGGCCACGAAGACCGTCGCCTCGGCCAGCCCGTAGGACGGGCGCAGCATGTGATCACGGAAGTCGAAGTGCGCGAACCGGTCCGCGAAGCGTTCCAGAGTGGCCGGCTCGACACGTTCGGCGCCGTTGATGATGCCCACCACGCCGCCGAAGTCCAGGCCGTCGAGGTCGCTGTCCTTGGTCTTGCGGGCGGCCAGGTCGAAGGCGAAGTTGGGCGCCGCGGAGAACGCGCGTGGGTTCTCCGCCAGCGCCCGCAGCCATCGGGACGGCTTCTCCAGGAAGGCGACCGGGCTCATCAGCACACCGGGATAGCCGCTGAGGATCGGAGCGCAGACGCCGAGCACCAGACCCATGTCGTGGTAGAAGGGCAACCACGACACGAACGTGCCACCGGTCGCGGACGCCCGCGCATCGGCGAAGAAAGTGCGCATCAACTGCTCGAAGTTCACCTGCAGGTTGCGGTGGGAGATGATCACCCCGGTCGGCAGCCGGGTCGAACCCGAGCTGTACTGCAGGTACGCCGTGCTGGGATATCCAGCCGCCTCGAGGCCCGGTCCGTCGGCGGCGACGTCGAGGTTCAGCGCGTCGACCGCGACGATCTTCGGTGCGGTGTCCATCTGGGACTGATCGACGTAGTCGCCGACGTCCTCGGCGGCCGCGAACGTCGTGAGCACGACCGCAGGCCTGGTGTCGAGGAAGACCGAACTCACGCGCTCGTGGCTCGAGCCGCGATGCGGCAGCGGAAGCGGCACCGCGACGAGACCGGCCTGCATGGAGCCCAGGAAGGCCAGGATGTACTCCATGCCCTGCGGGGCGAGGATCACCGCCCGGTCACCCACCGCGGCGTGCAGCCGAATCTCGCGTGCCACGTTCATGGTTCGGCGCGAGAGCTGCGACCAGGTGACGGTCTCGGTGATCCCGGACGGGTCCTGGGCGTACTCGGTGAAGGTGAATGCGACGTCGTCGGGCCGCATGCTGGCGCGCCCGTGCAGCATCGACAGGATCGTCGACGCGGGAACATCCGTACCGCTGAAATCCGTGGGGAGCTTCGTCATCCGTACTCCTGATCGCTCCGCTTCGTTCCGAAGCCTTGCATACATCGTGTGTGTGCGCTCGCCGCCCATGGCTAGGCACTCGGTTCCGGTGTCCGCGACACCGTCGGTTGCGCCGCCACCCGCGACGGCCAGAAGTTCGCCCGGCCGAGCAGTGCGGCGATGGCGGGCACCGTGATGGTGCGCACCACGAATGTGTCCAGCAGGATCCCCACCCCGATCACGAAACCGCCCTGGATCACGATGCCGATGCTGGAGAACAACAGGCCTGCCATCGAGGCCGCGAAGATCAGACCCGCGGCGGTGATCACACCGCCTGTCGAACCGAGGGTCCGGATGATGCCGTACCGCATGCTGTGTGGTGACTCGTCACGCATTCGCGAGACGAGCAGCATGTTGTAGTCGGCGCCCACCGCGACCAGCACCACGAACGCCAAAGGTGGCACGCTCCAGTGCAGTTGCTGGTCGAGGAAGAACTGGAAGGTCAGGACGCCGACGCCGATCGCCGCGAAGTACGACAGCACCACCGACCCGACCAGGTAGAGCGGCGCGACGACGGCGCGCAGCAGCACCATCAGCGTCAGCAGCACCACGATGATGGTTGCGGCGATGATGAACCGGATGTCCTGCTGGTAGTAATCGCGCGTGTCCCGCAGGGCGACGGGATATCCGCCCATCGAGATCGTGGCGTCGGCCAGCGTGGTGTTCGGCTGGGCGTCCCTGGCGATGTCGGCGATCTGGTTGACCTGATCCATTGCCTCCGCGCTGAACGGGTTGAGCTCGGTCTGGACGAGATACCTCACCGAGCGGCCGTCGGGCGAGATGTAGGCCTTGGCGGCCTTCTGGAAGTCCGCCAGACCCAGCACCTCGGCAGGGATGTTGAAGCCCGCCTGTGCGGGATCCGCGGCGTTGTTCCGCATCGTCAGCAGGAATGTCGACGCCTCGTTCAGTCCTGAGGCGATCACCTTGACCTGCTTGACCAATTCGTCCACGCCGCCTGCCACCTCGCGGCTTCCGCCGGCCAGCTGATTGGCGCCCCGTTGCAGTTCCTTCAGACCCGCCTGGGGACCGCCGGGCCCGTTGAGCCCCATCGCGTTGACCGCCTTGGTGACGTTGGCGAGCGCCTTGTTGAGCTTGCTCACCGTCGCGTTGAGGGTCTGCTTGTTGTCGACGTCCTGCAGCTCGTGCGCGAGCTCGTTGATCTGGTCGAGGCTGCCGTCGTTGTCCGCGTCGACGAGTTTCTGGAACTGGATCCGGGTGGCGCTGCAGGAGGGGTTGGCATCGCAGATCTGGTTGCCCTGCAACGCCGTGAGCACCGGCCCGATCCAGGCGAACATGTCCTTGACCGCGCGGAAGTTGACGCCCATCGAGTTCGCGAGCGCGTTGACGCTCTGCACGAGTTTGGCCGCCACCTCCACGTCGCGCACCAGCTTGTCGCCGCCGTACTCGGTGCGCACCGAGGAGAACGTGTCGACCAGGCTCTGGATGCTGGGCGCGATCTGGTTGATCTGGCCGCGCACGTCGGCGAGGCTGTCGGCCAGCGTGTCCGCCCCGGCCGTCAGTCGGCTGAGATCACCTGTGCGCTGGCCGATCTGGGCCGATCCGTCGGCAAGCCGGTCACCGACCAGGCCCGCCTGGTACGTGGCCCTGAACTCCGGCGGCACGTCGCCGAGGGGCCGGGTGACACCGCTGATAAGCCCGATGTCCGGCAGCTGCGCGACGCGCGACGCCAGCTGCTCCAGATCCGCGAGGGCCCGCGGGTTGCGCAGGTCGTGCGGTGACTGGATGAGGATGTACTCGGGGATCGACTGGCTGATGGGGAAGTGCCGTTCCAGCGCGGTGTAGCCGATCGAGCTGGCGGCCGAGGCGGGCACCACCTTGCGATCGTCGTAGTTGTAGCGCGCGAAGACGGCGATGCCTGCCAGCAGGCCCAGCACGAGCACGCTCACCACGAGGTGCGGCACGGGCCTGCGCACGATGCGGATCCCGGAGCGCCGCCAGAAGCCGGCGGTCAGTTCGCGCCGTGGTTTGACCCAGCCGCGCGGTCCGGCGAGCACGAGGATCGCCGGCAGCAGGGTCACGCCGGCGAGGAACGCGACGGCGATGCCGATCGCCGCCGACACCCCGACCGTCCGGAACACCCCCATCTGCGTGAAGCTCAACAGCAGGAAGGTCAGGCCGACCGTGGTGGCGGACGCGGTGATCACCTTGCCGATCGAGATCATCGCCGCCTTGACCGCCTGGTCGTAGTCCTTACCCGCCCGCAGGTAGTCGTGGTATCGGCTGATCAGGAACACCGCGTAGTCGGTTCCGGCGCCGGCCATGATCGCGCTGAGGAAGACGATGGACTGGTTGGAGACACCCCAGCCGGTCAGCTCGGAGAACGCCGCCACCACTGACTGCGCGATCAGCAGGGACGATCCGATGGTCACCAGCGGCAACAGCATGGTGACCGCGCTGCGGTAGACCAGCAGCAGCACGCCGAGCACCAGGACGGCGATGGCGATCTCGATGGGCAGCCGATCGTTCTCCCCCGCGACGGTCAGGTCGGCGACCGTGGCGGCGGGGCCGGTGAGGTGCACGTCGACCGTGCTGCCCGCGACGGCGGTCTTGATGACGTCGGCCACCCGGTTGAACGACTCGAACGCCCGCGGCGTGCCCAGCTCGCCCGCGAGGCCCACCGGCAGGACCCAGGTCGTCTTGTCCTCGCTGGTGAGGAACTGCCGCAGTTGGGGAGTGCCGACGAAGTCCTGCACCGACACGACGTCGGTCACGTCGTCACGCAGGGCGTCCACCAGCTTGCGGTAGGTCGCCTCGTCGGCGGGTTCCAGGCCGTTCTCGTTGATCAACGCCACCAGCAGGAGGTTGTCGTTGCCCGGTTCCTGGAAGGCCTCGGTCATCTTCGCGGCCGTGATGCTCGACGGCGCGTCGCTGGGCAGGATCGCCAGCGGATGCTTCTGGGCCATATCCCCGAGGGACGGCGACGACAGCGGCAGTGCGATGAGCAGGGCGATCCACACCCCGATCACCGCCCAGGGCCAGCGCACCACGAGGTCGGCTAGCCGTCGCATTTCGCACTCACATTCACGCCGAAGTCGCGCATCGCGGAGATCCCATGGCCATTCCTTTGCCCGCCGCTAAGCGACGCGCCCCCAGTGCCCGGTGTCAGCAACCCGGCTCGTCACCGAACTCATCGCCTCCATGTACCGGGTGACCGACTTCTCGGCGACGCCGTTGTCCGGATGCATGATCGCCATGACCGTGCCCTCGCCGTACCGGAAGATGTAGATCGTCAGCTGGTAGGAGAACCGGTTGTCGGGATACATCCCGATGTTGTTCGCCAAGCCCATCTCGCCCGCCGCCAGAATGGCATTCAACGGTGCCGCGCCGCCGTGCAGGAAGTTCGTCACCGGAAAGTTCGCCTGGGGCCAGTTCAGCCACGGCGCCAACTCCAGGACGCGGTAGTACGGCACCCGCGCCATGTCCAGGCCGGAATCGAACGCCGTCTGTGCTGCGCCCGCGGCATCGCTGAACGACGTCGCCGCGATCGGCACGGTGATCGGTATCAGGCCGGTGAACCAGCCCTGCGTCATGAAGTTGTCGCCACCGGTGCGGGAGTCCCTCGGAGTGAGCCCGTAGTACGTCAGGGCACCGGTGAACTCGTGCTCCACCAGACCCAGGCAGGCGAACAGGCCGCCGACGAAGCGGGCGCCCGCGGCGCTGCAGGCAGATTCGAACCGGTCCGTCTGCGCCGTGTCCATCAGGACCTGAGACGACCAGGCGCTGCTCATGGCGTCGTTCGGGTTGCCCAGCGGCAGCGGGAATTCCGGGAAACCGTCACTGTTGTTCTCGGCGAATTCGATCCACGCGCGCACGCCCGGCGAGTCCAGGGTCAGCGTCGAGGTGTGCTCACGCTCGCGGACACAGAACTCGTCGAAGCTCCCGGCGTCGGGAAGCGCTAGTGCCTGACCGGTGCCGCTCATGGCCGAATACATGCCGTTGGCTTCCATCATCGTCGTGCCGATCAAGGTCGCATCTCCGTGCACGTGATCCATGGCGGCGAAGAACGTGAAGTGGTCTTCGTGCTGGACGATCCCGAAGGTGAAGCAGGCCCACTCCAGCGGACTCGGGATAGCCACGACGTGGTCTCGGATCTCGTCGACCGTCATCTGCCCCTGGTCGACGGGGACGAATTCGATGGCGTCCGGATTTTCGATAGCGTGCCTCACGAATTTGCCAGGATCGATCTGCTCGAACCAGCTGCGGAAGGTGTCGTGGCGGCGGATGTAGGAGTTGACGGCGTGGTCCATCGCGGCTATGTCACAGACACCGGCCACCTCGCAGCTGGCGATGATCTGTCGCGAGAAGTTGAGGCCCGCGGCCTCGCGTTCGGAGAAGTTGCGAAGGTGCTGGCTCTGCATGTAGCTAACCGGGACAGAACTCACCGGAGCGCGGCTCGCTGTTTCCTGAGCGGCGGCCGTCGGATGCCAGGAAGTGACCGATCCCGGACTCAGTGACCATTCACCAAGTGCGCCAACAGTTATCTTCCCGATGCGCAAAACCCGGTCCCTTCGCTCACTTCTCGTCGGCCCGATTTCCGGACCCGGCAAATCGTGCCGCGGCATCAACGTACCCGAG
The DNA here is from genome assembly GCF_049541695.1 of Mycobacterium sp. NPDC050041. Classification (NCBI taxonomy): domain Bacteria; kingdom Bacillati; phylum Actinomycetota; class Actinomycetes; order Mycobacteriales; family Mycobacteriaceae; genus Mycobacterium; species Mycobacterium sp. NPDC050041. The sequence goes on from NZ_JBMVDG010000001.1 coordinate 550,253, forward strand.
GTTCGGCCGCACCCGCCGTGCACGACCGGAGCCGGGACACAGAAGCGCGCATACGTCGGGTAGGCGTGCCATAGTGTGCGTCGGACTTCACTCGATCTTGGTTCACGCGGACGTTACTACTGTCGAGTAGGTTAGCCTGACTGCTGCGTAAATTACCGCATGGCCCCGCTAGGAGACAACCGTATGGGATCTGCTCAACACCCGACCGAGCCGGCCCAGCGGTTTGCCATCGTTGGCTATGCGGCGCGTTTTCCCGGCGCGGCGGATGCCGACGGCTTCTGGGACGTGTTGCGTGACGGCCGTGACGCGGTGTCAGAGATCCCCGCCGATCGCTGGGACGTCGAGGCGTTCTTCGATCCCGAGCCCGGGGCCGCAGGCAAGGTGGTGACCCGTCGTGCGGGTTTCGTCGACGACGTGACGGGCTTCGACGCGCCGTTCTTCGGCATGTCGACACGCGAGGTCAGGATGATGGATCCGCAGCATCGGATCCTGCTGGAGACGGCGTGGCGCGCGGTGGAGCACTCGGGCACCGCACCCACCGCGCTCGCCGAGTCCAACACCGGTGTGTTCGTGGGTCTGGCCACCCACGACTACCTGGGAATGGCATCCGACCAACTGACCTATCCCGAGATCGAGGCCTACCTGGCCATCGGCACGTCGAACGCCGCGGCGGCAGGCCGGATCAGCTACCGGCTGGGGCTGCAGGGTCCCGCGGTGGCCGTCGACACCGCGTGCAGTTCGTCGCTCGTCGCGATCCACCAGGCGTGCCAGGCGCTGCGCCTGGGAGAGTGCGACCTCGCACTGGCGGGCGGCGCGAACGTGCTGCTCACTCCGGCAACGATGATCACGTTCTCCAATGCCCAGATGCTCGCGCCCGACGGCAAGTGCAAGACCTTCGATGCCGCCGCCGACGGCTATGTGCGTGGCGAGGGCTGCGGCGTCATCGTCATCAAGCGCCTCGAGGACGCCGTCCGTGACGGTGACCGCATCCGTGCGGTGATCCGCGGCAGCGCGATCAACCAGGACGGTGCATCGGGCGGGTTGACGGTTCCGAACGGCGTTGCGCAGCAACGGGTCATCGCCGATGCGCTGAAGCGCGCCGACCTCGAACCCAGCGACGTCGGATACCTGGAGGCGCACGGCACCGGGACGTCGCTGGGCGACCCGATCGAAGCGCAGGCCGCAGGCGCGGTGCTCGGCGCCGGACGTGATCCCGGCCGGCCGCTGCTGATCGGTTCGGCGAAGACGAACATCGGCCACCTGGAGGCCGCCGCCGGCATCGCCGGTGTCATCAAGGTGATCCTGTCGCTCGAGAACGAAACCCTGCCGAAGCACCTGCATTTCGAGAATCCGTCACCGCACATCCCCTGGGACCGGCTCCCGGTCCAGGTGGTCACGGAAACCATGCCCTGGAAGAGCAACGGCAGGTCGCGCATCGCGGGCGTCAGCTCATTCGGGTTCGCCGGCACGAACGCCCACGTGATCCTCGAGGAGGCGCCCGCCGAGGCCGCAGAGATCGCCGCGAGTGCGGCCCCGGTGCTCGACGGCGCCGCCGAGGCGGCCCGATTCAGCATCCTGCCGCTCTCAGCGCACACCCCCGCCGCATTGGCCGCGCTCGCCGACCGGTACCGCGTCTGGATGAGCGGGCACCCCGAGGCCACCCTGGCCGACGTGTGCTTCACCGCAGGGGCCGGGCGGGCACACCTGAAGCACCGCGCCGCGCTGGTGGTCGACTCGAGGGAATCCGCGGTCGAACTGCTCCGCGCGGTGGCCGACGACCGCCCGGCGCCCGGTCTGGTGCGCGGGGACACCCAGGACGTCCCCAAGTCGGCATGGTTGTTCACCGGGCAGGGCAGCCAGTACCCCGGCATGGCCCGGGAGTTGTACGACACCGAGCCGGTTTTCGCCGAGACGCTGAACCGGTGCGCGGCCGCAGTCGGCGACGCGCTCGACAGGCCGCTGCTCGACGTGATCTTCGACCTCGACGGCCCGGAGACGACACTCCGGCAGACCTCCTACGCGCAGCCCGCTCTGTTCGCGGTCGAGATGGGTCTGGCCCGGCTGTGGCAGTCGTGGGGCTTCGACCCGGACGTGGTGCTCGGGCACAGCGTCGGCCAGTACTCCGCGGCGTGCGTGGCCGGGGTGTTCGGCCTCGAGGACGGCGCGCTGCTGATGGCCGAACGCGGCCGGCTGTTCGGCAGCCTGCCCGCGGGCGGCCGGATGGTCGCGGTGTTCGCCGCCGCCGAGCGCGTCGAGGGGCTCACCGACGAACACCCGACACTGTCCGTCGCCGCCTACAACGGCGCCAACACGGTGCTCTCCGGACCCGCACAGGATCTGGAGAAGGCGGTCGCCGGGCTCGCGGCCGACAATGTGCGATGCGACTGGCTGGACACCAGTCACGCGTTCCACTCGGCGCTGCTCGACCCGATCCTCGACGAATTCGAGTCGTACGCGGAGCGATTCACATTCGCAGCACCGCAACGGATCCTGATCGACAACCGGACCGGCGCCGCGCTCGGCAGGAGCGTCAAGCTCGACGGCGCATACTGGCGCCGCCACGCACGCCAGCCGGTCGAGTTCGCGAAGAGCGTGCGCACGCTGGCCGACCTGAACTGCAAGCTGCTGGTGGAGATCGGCCCACGGCCGGTGCTCACCGCCGCAGCACTGAGCACCTGGCCCGACCCGGCCACCGCGCCGCGGGTGATCACCTCGCTGCGCCGCAACACCGCCGACCACCGGCAGATCACCGAGGCCGTCGCCGACTCCTACGTGCTGGGCCACCTGCCCGACTTCGCCGCCATGAGGCAGCCGCACGCACGAAAGCTCGACCTGCCCACGTACCCATTCGAGCGCCGCCAGTACTGGTTCTCCGACGATCGTCCCGACAACAGCGCCGACGACCGGGACGGCGCAGGCACGCACCTGCCACCCGCCGCACGCACGCAGGCCGTCCGGCTTCTCGAGGACGGCCGGATCGGTGAACTGGCAGCCCTGCTCGACGGCCCGGACGGCGACGAGCAGACCCTGCAGGTCCTCACCAGACTTGCCGCACAACACAATCAGCAACGGTCGACGCAGTCCGTCACCGACAGCCGCTACGAGTTCCGCTGGGCAGAATCGCCCGGTTCGGTCTCCGTCGCCGGCGGCGACCACACCTGGATCCTCGTCGGCGACTCGGCCGATGCCGTCGCGCCGCTGGCGGCCGTGCTCGACGCCCGCGGCCAGCGACACCGGCTCGTCGGGCTGCCGGTCTCCGACGCCGACTCCGAACAGCTCGTCGAGACGTTACGCACAGCGGCAGAGGATGATTCGACGCTGCGCATCCTGAACGTCGCGGCGCTGGACGCGGACCCCGACGCCAACTCCGGGCCGTCGATGCGGTCACTGCTGCGGATGCAGCATCGCATCCTGGTGGGGACGCGGCGCCTCTTCCGCGCCGCGGCCGCCGCCGAACTGCGCAGCCCCGTCTGGTTGGTGACCCGTGGTGCGCAGCGCATCACCGACACCGACACCGTGTCGCCCGACCAGACGTGCCTGTGGGGCTTCGGCCGTGCCGCGGCGCTGGAACTCCCGCACCTCTGGGGTGGACTCGCTGACCTGTCGGACGGCAGCGGGGACAAGACCGAGGAATGGTCCCGGTTGATCGACCGGATCACCTCGACGCACGACGCGGCGGTCCGGGAAGACCAACTGGCGCTGCGCGATCGAACGCTGCACGTCCCGCGCCTGGTCCGCCGGACCGAGCCCGCCGGCGGCGCACCCCTGCCGCTGCGCGGTGACGCCAGCTATCTGGTGACCGGTGGACTGGGGTCGATCGGCCTCGAGATCGCCGCACACCTCGCCGCCAACGGCGCCCGGCACCTGGTGCTGACGAGTCGACGGACGCCCAGCGACGCCGCGCGGCAACGGATCGACGCGCTGGGCGCCCAACACGGCTGCGAGGTGCGGGTCGTCAGCGCCGACGTCGCCGACGCACACGACGTCGCCCGCCTGCTGGCGGGCGTGCAGGCCGGGTTGCCGCCGCTGGCCGGCATCGTCCATGCCGCCGGCGAGATCGGCACCACTCCGCTGAGCGACCTGGACGACGCCGAGGTGGATCGCGTCTTCGCCGGGAAAGTCTGGGGCGCATGGCATCTGAGTGAAGCCGCCGCCGACCTCAAGCTCGACTTCTTCATCAGCACCTCGTCGATCGCCTCGGTGTGGGGTGGCTTCGGCCAGACCGCCTACGGCGCAGCCAACGCCTTCCTCGACGCAATGGCCTGGCGGATGCGCGAGCAGGGCGTCGCGGGAGCGAGCGTCAACTTCGGTCCGTGGACGGCGGGGATGGCCGACGCCGAGTCACGTGCGCGGCTCGAGCAGCGCGGCGTCGCGACGTTGTCACCCGCCGATGCGCTGGCGGGTCTGGCCGACGTCGTGGCGGCCTCGTCGGCCGGCGGGTCCGCCCACGGAGTGGTGGCCCGCATCGACTGGGCCCGATTCCTGCCCCTCTACCAGCAGGCGGGGCGGCGGGCGTTCCTCGCGGAACTGGAGCGTGAGGTACCCGCACAGCCGGCCGCCGCGGCGTCGGCCGTGACCTCATCGGGGAAGACCGCACTGGTCGAGCGGCTCACCGCCGCACCCCTGCAGCAGCGCAAGAGGCTGATGACCGACTACCTGCGCGACGCAGTGGCAGAGGTGACCCGCGTCGACGCCGCCGAGATCCGTGAGGACGCCGGCTTCTTCGACCTCGGCATGGACTCGCTGATGGCCGTCGAGCTCCGGCGCCGCATCGAACAGGGCGTGGGCAAGGACATCCCCGTCACCCTGGTGATGGATCATCCCCGGCTCTCCGACGCGGCCGACTGGCTGCTCGGCGACGTGCTCGGCCTCAGCGAGCAGCCGGCGGCCCCGGCGGAACGTCGGCCCGTGACCACGGCGCCCGCCGACGATCCGATCGCGATCGTCGCCGTTTCGTGCCGCTTCCCCGGCGCGCCGAACCCGGAAGCCTTCTGGGAGGTGCTGTCCGGCGGTGTCGACGCGATCCGCGAGGTCCCCGAAGACCGGTTCGACATCGACGAGTTCTACGACCCGGACCCGGACGCTCCGGGCAAGACCTACACGCGCTTCGGCGGATTCCTGGACGGCATCGACGGATTCGACCCCGAGTTCTTCGGCATCTCCCCGCGCGAGGCCGTGTGGATCGAGCCTCAGCAGCGGCTGATGCTCGAAACCGTCTGGGAGGGCCTGGAACGCGCCGGGTACTCACCGGCTGCGCTTCGCGGTAGCAAGACCGGTGTCTTCGTCGGCGTTGCCGCCAACGAGTACGCGCATCTGCTGTCGTCGGAGTCCATCGACAAGATCGAACCCCACTTCATCACCGGCAATGCGCTCAACGCGATCTCCGGACGGGTCGCGTTCGCAATGGGACTCGAGGGACCCGCGGTGGCGGTCGACACCGCGTGCAGCTCGTCGCTGGTGGCCGTCCACCAGGCCGTCCAGGCGTTGCACTCCGGCGACTGCGACCTGGCGCTGGCCGGCGGGGTGAACGTCCTCATCAGTCCGGTGACGGTGGTCGCCGCGTCGCGCGCCAGGATGCTGTCGCCCGTCGGGCGGTGCAAGACCTTCGACGCCTCCGCGGACGGCTATGTGCGCAGTGAGGGCTGCGGCGTTCTCGTGCTCAAGCGGCTGAGCGACGCCGTGCGCGACGGCGATCGGGTCTGCGCCGTCATCCCCGCGACCGCGGTGAACCAGGACGGCGCCTCCAGCGGTCTGACGGTGCCCAACGGTGGCGCACAGCAGCGGCTCATCGGCACGGCGCTCTCCCGCGCCGGACTGACCGGCGGCGACGTCGACTACCTCGAGGCGCACGGCACCGGCACCCCGCTCGGCGACCCCATCGAGGTCCAGGCCGCCGCCGCGGCCTACGGCGGCTCGCGGGACGCCGACCGGCCACTGCTGATGGGATCGGTCAAGACCAACATCGGTCACCTCGAATCTGCCTCTGGCGCAGCGGGTCTGATCAAGGTCGTGTTGTCGCTGCAACACGAAGTGCTGCCACAGAGCCTGCACTTCGACAATCCGTCGCCGCACATCCCGTGGGCCTCACTGCCGGTGCGGGTGGTGGACAAGGCGATCCCGTGGCACGCCAACGGCAGGCCGCGACGCGCCGGGGTGAGCTCCTTCGGGTTCACCGGCACCAACGCCCACGTGCTGATCGAGGAGGCGCCGCCGCAGGTCGCCGGCACCGACGAGAAACCGGCCCCGCACGAGACACCCGTCGACGTGCTGACGCTGTCCGCACGGTCACCGGAAGCGCTTGCCGCGCTGGCGCAGCGGTTCGAGGACTGGTTGAGCGTCCACCCTGAGGCCGACCTCACCGACATCTGCGTCACCGCGGGCACCGGGCGCTCACATTTCGAACACCGTGCCGCCCTGGTGGTCGACTCGGTCGCCGGTGCGCGCGACGGCCTCGCCGAACTGGTGCAGAACCGCCTGCGACCCGGCGTCATCCGCGGTGAGCACACGCACAACCCGACGACGGCGTGGTTGTTCACCGGGCAGGGCAGCCAGTATCCCGGGATGGCGCGGGAGTTGTTCGACACCGAGCCCGTCTTCGCCGAGACCGTGACGCGCTGCGCGGACGCGGTCGCCGACCTGCTGCCCCACCCCTTGCTCGATGTGCTGTTCGCCACCGATCGGGAGGTCTCGGAGAGGTTGCGGCACACGTCCTTTGCGCAGCCGGCACTGTTCGCCGTCGAGATGGGCCTGGCCAGGCTGTGGCAGTCGTGGGGGATCAAGCCCGACGTGGTGCTCGGACACAGCGTCGGCCAGTATGCCGCGGCGTGTGTGGCCGGTGTCTTCAGCCTCGAGGACGGCGCACGGCTGATGGCCCAGCGCGGCCGGATGTTCGGCAGCCTGCCCGAAGGCGGCCGGATGGTGGCGGTGTTCGCCGACGCCAAGCGCGTCGAGCATGTCGCCGCGGAGTACCCGCGCGTCTCGGTGGGCGCGTACAACGGACCGAACACCGTTCTCTCCGGACCGGGCGAGGACCTCGAGAAGATCGTCGCCACCTTCACCGACGACGCCATCCGCTGCACCTGGCTGCAGACCAGCCACGCGTTCCACTCGGAGCTGCTGGACCCGGTGCTGGACGAATTCGAGTCGTATGCCTCGCAATTGGAGTTCGCCGCGCCGACCCTGCCGCTGGTCTGCAACCGCACTGGCGCGGTGCTGACAGCTCAGACCCCGCTCGACGCGCAGTACTGGCGGCGGCATTCCCGCCAGCCGGTCCAGTTCGCCGAGAGTGTGCGCACCGTGGCCGCCCTCGGCTGCTCGGTGCTGATGGAGATCGGCCCCCAACCGGTGCTGACCGGAGCCGCGGTGCAGGTCTGGCCGGAGCACCTACCCGCCCCGCGGGCGATCGTCTCGCTCCGCAAGGGCGTCGGCGACCGGCGCCAGATCGCCGACGCGGTGGCCGCCGCCTACGTCGGCGGGCACCAGCCCGATTTCGCCGCATTCCGCCCCGGCCCACGCCGCCGACTGGAACTGCCGACGTATCCGTTCCAGCACCGCCGCTTCTGGCCCAAGACGTCCGCGATCACCGGCTCCGACAGCAACGGCGCAGGCGTCTCCGGGATCCTCGGCGGCGCGAAGGACCTCGCCTCCGGTGACGTCGTGTACACCAGCAGGTTGTCGGTCAGATCGCAGCCGTGGCTGTCCGACCACGTCATCTACGGCACGGTCGTCGTCCCGGGGGCGACGTACGCGGCGATGGCGCTGGCCGCCGTCGGCCCGCCGGCGCGGGTCAAAGAGGTGTTCTTCTACGAGCCGATCATCCTGCCGGAGAAGGCTTCCCGTGAAGTGCAGCTGACACTGCACCCCGCCGGTGACGGCGGCGAGTCGAAGTTCCAGGTGCACAGCCGCCCCTACGGTGAGCGCGACGTCGAGTGGTCGCTGAACGCCGAAGGCCTCGTGGTCACCGGTGTCTCCGGCGCAGGAGACGACCCCGATCCCGAGCAGGATCCGGTCGACGAGGCCATCGAGCGGTGCACCCGCATGCGTCCGCAGGAGCTGTTCGAGACCTTCGCCGACCTGGAACTGGCCTGGGGCCCGACCTGGTCGGGATCCCTGAAGTCGCTGTGGCTGGGCGACGGCGAGGCGATCGGCGACATCCTCGTCGGACAGGAACTCGCCGAGCACCTCGGGACCGAGCCGATGCACCCGGTGCTGATGGACCTGTGCACCGGCGTCGCCTTCCCGGCGTTCCCGGCGCTGCTGGCGGCCGAGCAGGGCGTCAACGACCTCTTCCTGCCGCTGCGGTACGGGCAGGTGACGCTGAAGGAGAAGATGCCGCGGCGGTTCTACTGCCGGGCGAGGTGGCACAACAGCGGCCTCGACAGCGAGACGCAGGTCTTCGATCTCGACTTCCTCGACCGGGACGGCAGCCCGCTCGGCGGGATCCGCGAGTTCACGGTCAAACGCGCACCGCGTGAGGCGCTGTTGCGCGGCCTCGGCGGCGACGCCACCCGACTGCTCTACACCCTCGGCTGGCACGAGGTGCCGACACCGCCTGCCGGCGACGACGCCGTCACGCCCAGTGGCACCTGGCTGGTCGCCGGGTTCGACGAACTCGCTGCGAAGGTGCCGGGCTGCATCCCGTTCGACCGGAACACCGATCCGGAGCCGCTGGGACAACTGCTGGCGGCGGCCGCCGAGCGCGGCCTGCCGTTCTCCGGCGTCGTCTGGCGCAGCGCAGCACCGGGCGTGCGGGAGTCGGGCGCAGCCGCGACCGCGCGGCTCGAGGACGAGATCGGCCACCTGCTCAGCGCCGTGCACACGGTGCAGAACGCCGGCGTGAAACTGCCCGGCGGACTGTGGATCGTCACCGAGCGGGCCGTGGCCACCGAGTCCGGCGAACCGGTCGACCCGGTTCAGGCCGCGCTGTGGGGCTTCGGTCGCACCACGATCAACGAGGAACCCGCGCTGCGCGCCAGGCTCGTCGACTGCGACGGATCACCGGAGGCGGTGCAGGTGCTCGCCGGCCTGCTGGCCACGCCGGTCGAGGAGCCGGAAATCGCACTGCGCCAAGGCAAGCTGCTGGCGTCCCGATTGGTGCCGTGGGCGCGCAGCGGCAATCTCACCGTGCCGCGCGGGACCGACTACGTGCTGGCGCCGACCGAGCGCGGTGCGATCGACAACCTGCGGATCACCGAGAAAGAGGTGCCGCCGCCGGACGAGGGCTACGTCCAGGTCAGGGTGGAGGCCGCGGGCCTCAACTTCCGCGACGTGCTCAACGTCCTCGGCCTCTACCCGGGTGATCCCGGACCGATCGGCGGCGACTTCGCCGGCGTCGTCACCCAGTTGGGCGAGGGTGTCAGTGGCGTCGAGGTGGGACAGCGCGTCTACGGCTCCATGCAGGGTGCGTTCTCCAGCCGGTTCAACGTGCCGTCGCAGTTCCTGGCGCCGATCCCGGACGGGGTGAGCGCGGTGGAGGCCGCGACGATTCCCGCTGCGGCGCTGACGGTTCGACTGTCCTTCGACTGGGCGCAGCTCAAACCGGGTGACAAGGTGCTGATCCACGCGGCCAGCGGCGGCGTGGGTCTGGCGGCGGTCCAGATGGCGCAGCGGTGCGGTGCCACGGTCTTCGCCACGGCCAGCACCTTCAAGCGCGCCACGCTGCGCAAGCTCGGTGTGGAGTACGTGTACGACTCGCGCACAACCGATTTCGCCGATCAGATCCTGGCGGACACCGACGGCGCCGGCGTCGACGTGGTGCTCAACAGCCTGACCAGCGAAGGGTTCATCGAGGCGACGCTGAAGGCCACCGCCCGTAACGGGCGCTTCGCCGAGATCGCCAAGCGCGACATCTGGCCGCATGAGCAGATGGCCGAGGCCCGCCCCGACATCGCCTACGAGATCGTCGCACTGGACACCGTGATGCTCACCGAACCCGATCGCATCCGCGACCTGCTCACCGAGGTGTCGGATGGACTCGCCGGTGGGGAGTGGACGCCCCTGCCCGCCGAGATCTACCCGCTGAACGAGTCGAGGGCGGCGTTCCGGCGCATGCAGCAGGCGCGCCACATCGGCAAGATCGTCGTGCAGATCCCCGATCCACTCACACCACGGCCCGATCGGAGCTACCTGATCACCGGTGGCCTCGGTGCGATCGGTCTGCACACCGCCTCGCATCTGGCCCAGCTCGGCGCCGGTGACATCGTGCTGACCAGCCGGCGCGCGCCGGATCCGGCCGCGCAGAAGGCGATCGAGGAGATCACCGAGCGCTACAAGTCCCGCGTCCACGTCTTCACCGCCGATGTCGGTGAGGAGTCCGAGGTCGCGACGCTGCTCGACCGGATCCGCGCGGAGTTGCCGCCGCTGGCCGGCGTGGCGCATCTGGCGGGTGTCCTGGACGATGCGCTGCTGTCGCAGCAGAGCCTCGACCGGTTCCGAACCACGCTCGCGCCCAAGGCATACGGCGCGTGGCACCTGGACCGTCTGACAGCGGACGACGACCTGGACTTCTTCATCGTGTCCTCGTCGGTGTCGAGCCTGTTCGGCTCGCCCGGGCAGTCGAACTACGCCACCGCCAACGCGTGGCTGGACGGCCTGGTCGCCCAGCGGCGGTCCCGAGGACTGCCCGCCACGGGCATCAACTTCGGCCCGTGGGCCCAGGGCGGCATGGCGTCCTCGGAGGCCGCGACCGCCAACATCAGTGCCCAGGGCCTCGTGCCGCTCGATCCGGCGGCCGCGCTGAGCGCGCTCGGCGAGGTCGTCGCGAACGGGACCGGCCAGGCGACCGTCATCAGGGCGAACTGGCAGCGGGCGGCCAAGGTGCTGGGCAGTTCGCGGCCACCGATCCTCGACCTGGTGCTGCCGAGCGCCGCGGGCGAGGCGACCGGTGACAGTGAGCTGCTCAAGCAGCTGCAGGAGATCCCGGTGCCGCAGCGTGCGGGCTTCGTGACCGAGTTCCTGCAGAAGGAGGTGCAGAACTTCCTGCGGCTGGCGTCGCCGCCCGCCGCGACCAGCCGGTTCCTGGACCTCGGCACGGACTCACTGATGGCGATCGAATTGCGCAACAGGCTGCACAGTCAGTTCGGCGGCGCGTTCACCATCAATGCGACGGCGGTGTTCGACTACCCGACCATCGGGGGGCTCGCCGAGTACCTGGTGGCTCAGCTGCCCGACGCGGAGGCGCCGCCGGAGCCGGCGGCGGAGGAGGCACCGGTCCCTGCAACCGTCGCGGCGTCCGCTCCGGAGTGACCCGCCGGGCGACTAGGCCCAGCGGACGGCTTCGGCGTCGGCAGGCAGCGCCGAGCGCAGCGGCACCTGCAGACCGTCGTAGATGCCGGGCTTCTGCTCGACCAGCCAGTTGAGGGCACCGAGCAGCCGGTTCGCGGCGGTGGTGTTGCCGCCGTCGGCGCGGGTGCCACCCGGCACGTCCGCGCGGGTGACGATCGTCAGCTGCGGGTCGCCGTCGATGATCACGCGGTGATCGCCGACGCCCTGATCGGGCTGCGGCCAGTGTGGCGCGCAGGACGGGTGGATGCGGGTGATGTGCTCGATGACGATCCGCCGCCTACCCCCGGACCACCCGACGACCTTGAGGAAGAACGCGCCCTGCGTGCCCTCCTCGAAGCGACCCATCACGGTGTCCACCGACTGTTCGAGCGGTAGCCGCTCGACCTCCTCGGTGATCTCGTCGATCTCGATGCCGAGTCCGCGGCCGATGAGCCGGACGTTGCCGCCCCACACCATCGTCGGGATGGTGGGCAGCAGCATCATCGGGGTCTCGTCCATCGACCCGCCGAATCCGCAGGACACCTTCACCGCGAACGGCTGGTTGTAGGTGGAGTAGTCGAAGATCTCCTGGCAGGTGATCGTGTCGATGCGGGTGCACAGGCTCGCGGCCGTCACCGCGAGGGCATCGTTGCCCCAGCCCGGGTCGACGCCGCTGACGAGCAGGGTCGATCCGCCCTCCTCGGCGGCGGCGGTCAGGCGCTGCACCCACTCAGGCGGGGCGGACGCCGGGTCGTAGAGCGAGTACAGCGACGGCGTCACCACGTGCAGGCCGGCGCGCAGGCACCGTTCGATGTCGGCGATCGCCTCGTCGGGGCGGATGTCGCCGGAGGCCATGTACGCGACGGCGTCGCACTCCGTCAGGGCACCGTCGACGTCGTCGGTGGCCGCAACCCCGGTTGGCGCATCGAGCCCGGCGAAGTCGGCGGCGTCGCGGCCCACCTTCTCGGCGGTCGAGGTGATGACGGCGGCGAGCCGGAGGCCGGGAAAAGCCGTGGCCGACCGGATCGCGGTCGAGCCCATGTTGCCGGTTCCCCACACTGCGACGCGAAGCATTGAATCACCCTAGCGGGCTGAACGTGACCATCGTCACACCGGGTCATCTGCGCAGGTCAACGGTGCGAAATCGAGGATTGGCAGCGTTCGGCCAACCGCCTGGTTGATTAGCCGGTGGAAATTGCTCGCGCGCGCTTTGCGTTGAAGTTACCGGGCGGTATAGTGACCATTAGTTACTGGTGGGTAACTTAACCGAAGTACCCAACCGCAGGTGGCAATTCTCGTCGAGGAGGACATAGTGAGCCACTACAAGAGCAACGTCCGGGACCAGGTATTCAACCTGTTCGAGGTGCTCGAAGTCGACAAGGCCCTCGGTGAGGGGGTGTACAGCGACCTCGACGCCGACACGGTCAAGGAGATGCTGGGCGAGATCGCCCGCCTGGCCGAAGGTCCGATCGCCGCATCGTTCGAGGACGGCGACCGCAATCCGCCGGTCTTCGACCCCAAGACGCACACCGTGACGTTGCCGGAGTCCTTCAAGAAGTCGGCGCGTGCCGTCATCGACAACGACTGGGACAAGGTCGGTGTCGAAGAGGAACTCGGCGGCATGCCGATGCCCCGCGCGCTGGTGTGGGCGTTGCACGAGCACCTGCTCGGCGCGAACCCGGCGGTGTGGATGTACGGCGGCGGCGCCGGCTTCGCCAGCATCTTCTACAAGCAGGCCACCGACGAGCAGAAGAAGTGGGCGCAGCTCGCCGCAGAGCGCGGCTGGGGCGCCACCATGGTGCTGACCGAGCCCGACGCCGGTTCCGACGTGGGCGCAGGCCGCACCAAGGCCGTCAAGCAGGACGATGGTTCGTGGCACATCGACGGCGTGAAGCGGTTCATCACCTCCGCCGACTCCGACGACCTGTTCGAGAACATCTTCCACCTGGTGCTCGCCCGCCCCGAGGGCGCGGGCCCGGGCACCAAGGGTCTGTCGCTGTTCTTCGTGCCCAAGTTCCTCTTCGATTTCGAGACCGGCGAGCTGGGCGAGCGCAACGGCGCCTTCGTCACCAACGTCGAGCACAAGATGGGCCTGAAGGTCTCGGCCACCTGTGAGCTGACCTTCGGCCAGCACGGCGTGCCCGCCAAGGGCTGGCTGGTCGGCGAGGTGCACAACGGCATCGCGCAGATGTTCGACGTCATCGAGCAGGCCCGCATGATGGTCGGCACCAAGGCCATCGCGACCCTGTCGACCGGCTACCTGAACGCGCTCGAGTACGCCAAGGAGCGGATCCAGGGCGCCGACATGACGCAGATGACCGACAAGACTGCACCGCGCGTCTCGATCACCCATCACCCGGACGTGCGCCGTTCGCTGATGACCCAGAAGGCCTACGCCGAGGGTCTGCGGGCGCTGTACCTGTACACCGCCACCTACCAGGACGCGGCGGTGGCCCAGGCCGTGCACGGCGTCGACGGCGAGCTGGCGCTGAGGGTCAACGACCTGATGCTGCCGATCGTCAAGGGTGTCGGATCCGAGCAGGCCTACGCCAAGCTGACCGAGTCGCTGCAGACGTTCGGTGGGTCGGGCTTCCTGCAGGACTACCCGATCGAGCAGTACATCCGCGACGCCAAGATCGACTCGCTCTACGAGGGCACCACCGCCATCCAGGCGCAGGACTTCTTCTTCCGGAAGATCGTCCGCGACAAGGGTGTGGCGCTGGCGCACGTGGCCGGGCAGATGGAGGAGTTCGTCAAGAACGAGTCGGGTAACGGCCGGCTGAAGGCCGAGCGCGCATTGCTGGCCACCGCTCTGACGGACGTCCAGGCGATGGCGGCCTCACTGACCGGCTACCTGATGTCGGCGCAGGAGGATCCCAAGGAGCTGTACAAGGTCGGTCTGGGTTCGGTGCGCTTCCTGATGAGCGTCGGCGACCTGGTGATCGGCTGGCTGCTGCAGAAGCAGGCGGCGGTGGCCATCGAGGCGCTCGACGCCGGCGCGACCGGCGACGACAAGGCGTTCTACGAGGGCAAGATCGCGGTGGCGTCGTTCTTCGCGAAGAACTTCCTGCCGCTGCTGACGAGCACGCGTCAGGTGGTCGAGAACCTCGACAACGACATCATGGAGCTCGACGAGGCTGCGTTCTGATCTGATTCGACCAAGAGGCCCCCGGATTCGTCCGGGGGCCTTTTGCGTGGGGCGAGCGCGAATACGAGGGGCTACCGAGATATGAGTGCGCCGCAACGATTCAGGCGGCAGAAGACATGAGGGCGGGTTCGGGAGGACACATGGGGGCGTCTCTCACGAGATACACGCCGCCGGCTGTTCACCCCTCGCCGGCTGTTCGGATCAGTCGCTCCCGAACCCGTCGTACGGCCGACTGTACGCCTCTGACACCCCTCGTACCAGAGGAAATACGTCGCACCGAAGTAAGTGGCCCCGTGTTGCCGTCGGGTCGGGGGGTCAGACGGCAACACGGAGCTATCCCCTGTATCGAACGGTTCGCCGGGGGCGTTACAGCCGTGCCGAAGAAATTTTCACGAGTCGATATTTCGGGGCTCAGGCCTCGAGAATCGCCGCGACGCCCTGCCCGCCGGCGGCGCAGATGGAGATCAGCCCGCGCACCGGCTGGCCGGTCTGCTTCTTCTTCTCCGCCAGCTGCTTGGCCAGCTGGGCGATGATCCGCCCGCCGGTGGCCGCGAAGGGATGCCCGGCGGCCAGTGACGACCCGTTGACGTTGAGCTTGGAGCGGTCGATCGAGCCCAGCGCACTGTCCAGGCCGAGGCGCTCCTTGCAGTACTCCTCGGACTCCCACGCCTGCAGGTGCGCCAGCACCACCGACGCGAACGCCTCGTGGATCTCGTAGAAGTCGAAGTCCTGCAAGCTCAGGCCATTGCGCGCCAGCAGCCGCGGCACCGCGTAGGTGGGCGCCATCAGGAGACCGTCGGTGCCGTTGACGTAGTCCACCGCCGCGGTCTCCCCGTCGACGTAGTACGCCAGCGGCTCGATCGAGTGCTGCTGCGCCCACTCCTCGCTGGCCAGCAGCGCCACCGAGGCGCCGTCGGTCAGCGGCGTGGAGTTGCCCGCCGTCATCGTCGCGTCGCCGAACTTGACGCCGAACACCGGCTTGAGCTTGGCCAGCTTCTCCGCCGACGAGTCCGCCCGCACGTTGTTGTCGCGGTACAGGCCGAGGAACGGGCTGACCAGATCGTCGAAGAAGCCGCGGTCGTAGGCGGCGGCCATGTTCTGGTGGCTGGCGGCGGCCAATTCGTCCTGGTCGACGCGCTTGATGCCCATCTCCTTGGCGGTGATGGCGGCGTGCTCGCCCATGGACATCCCGGTGCGGGGCTCGCTGTTGACCGGGATCTCGATGCCCACCGACGCGGGCAGCTTGCCGACCAGCTTGAGCCGGTCGACGTTGGACTTCGCGCGGCGCAGGCCGAGCAGGTTCTTGCGCAGGTTGTCGCCGAACGCGATCGGGGCGTCGGAGGTGGTGTCCACCCCACCCGCTGCGGCGGCCTCGTAGCGGCCCAGCGCGATGCCGTCCGCTGCGGCCAGCGCCGCCTGCAGCCCGGTGCCGCAGGCCTGCTGGATGTCGAAGGCCGGGGTGTACGACGACAGCGCGCTGCCGAGCACGCACTCGCGCATCAGGTTGAAGTCGCGGCTGTGCTTGAGCACCGCGCCGCCGATGACGGCGCCGAGCCGCTCGCCGTCGAGGTCGAAGCGCTCGATCAGCCCACCCAGGGCGGCGGTGAACATGTCCTGGTTCGAGGCGTTGGCGTACGCGCCGTCCGAGCGTGCGAACGGGATGCGGTTTCCGCCGAGGACGGCGACCCGCCGGCGGGAATTGGTGTCAGCCACGTTTGTCTGCCTCCGTTGTCGGTTATCCAGGGCTATCGATGAGGGTCATAGTACCCACGCTTCTTACTCTGGAGTAAGTTCGTACCCATGCCTTCGGATCTGTATTCCCAAATCGTCCACTCGGCACCCGGCTCGTTCCTCGCCAAGCAGCTCGGCATCCCGCAGCCCGAGACACTGCGCCGGTACAAGGCCGGCGAACCGCCGCTGCCCGGCGCCCTGCTGATCGGCGGCGAGGGCCGAGTCGTCGAGCCGCTGCGCACCGCACTGGCCGACGACTACGACGTGGTGTCCAACAACATCGGCGGCCGCTGGGCCGACAAGTTCGGCGGCCTGGTGTACGACGCCACCGGCATCACCGAACCCGAAGGCCTCAAGGGGCTCTACGAGTTCTTCACGCCGGTGCTGCGCAACCTGACGCCGAGCGCCCGCCTCGTCGTCGTCGGCACCGACCCCGACGCGACCTCGAGCCCGCACGAGCAGATCGTGCAGCGCGCGCTCGAGGGCTTCACCCGCTCGCTGGGCAAGGAGCTGCGCGGCGGCGCGACGGCGTCGCTGGTGTACCTCTCCCCCGACGCCAAGCCCGCGGCCACCGGCCTCGAGTCGACGATGCGGTTCATCCTCTCCGGCAAGTCCGCCTACGTCGACGGCCAGGTCTACCGGGTCGGCGCCGAGGATGCCGTGCCGCCGTCGGACTGGGACAAGCCGCTCGCAGGCAAGGTCGCGCTCGTCACCGGTGCGGCGAGAGGCATCGGCGCGACCATCGCCGAGGTGTTCGCCCGTGACGGCGCCACGGTCGTGGTCGTCGACATCGAGGGCGCCGCCGAGGACCTGGCGAAGGTCCGGGACAAGGTCGACGGCACCGCCCTGACGCTGGACGTGACGGCGGCCGACGCCGTGGACAAGATCGCCGAGCACCTCCGCGAGAACCACGGCGGCACCCTCGACATCCTCGTCAACAACGCGGGCATCACCCGCGACAAGCTGCTGGCCAACATGGACGAAGGCCGCTGGGACTCGGTGGTGGCCGTCAATCTGCTTGCGCCGCTCCACCTCACCGAAGGACTCGCCGAGAACGGCGTACTCGCCGAGGGCGGCCGGGTGATCGGCCTGTCCTCGATGGCAGGCATCGCGGGCAACCGCGGGCAGACCAACTACGCGACCACCAAGGCCGGCATGATCGGTCTGACCGACGCGCTGGCGGAGAAGCTGGCGGACAAGGGCATCACGATCAACGCGGTGGCGCCCGGCTTCATCGAGACGAAGATGACCGAGGCGATTCCCGTGGCCACCCGTGAGGTGGGTCGCCGGCTCAACTCGCTCTACCAGGGCGGCCAGCCCGTCGACGTGGCCGAGACGATCGCGTACTTCGCCAGTCCCGCGTCGAATGCCGTGACGGGCAACACGATCCGGGTCTGCGGCCAGGCGATGCTGGGGGCCTGAGACGTGACACAACCCTCCGGGCTGCGCAATCTGGCGCGTGCCGCCGCGGGCGCCCTGCCGTTCGTGCCGCGTGGCGACACCCTGCCCGACCGCACGCTGACCGTCGACGAGCTGAGCATCGACGCCGCCAACGTCGCCGCCTACGCGGCGGTCACCGGGCTGCGGTTCGGCGACCGGGTGCCGCTGACCTACCCGTTCGCGCTGACCTTCCCCACCGTGATGGAACTCGTCACCGGTTTCGACTTCCCCTTCGCCGCAATGGGTTCGGTGCACATCGAGAATCGCATCACCCAGCACCGGCCGATCCTGGTGAGCGATACCGTCGGGGTGTCGGTGCATGCGGAGAACCTGCGGGAGCACCGGCGCGGACTGCTGGCGGACATCCTCACCGACGTCAAGGTGGGCAACGACCTCGCCTGGCACCAGGTCACCACGTTCCTGCACCAGCAGCGCACCAGCCTGTCCGACGAGCCCAAACCCCCACCGCAGAAGAAGCCCAAGCTGGGCCCGCCGAACGCCGTCCTGCGCATCACCCCCGCGCAGATCCGCAAATACGCCTCGGTCGGCGGCGACCACAACCCGATCCACACCAACGCGGTGGCCGCCAAGCTGTTCGGCTTCCCGAGCGTCATCGCGCACGGGATGTTCACCGCCGCGGCCGTGCTGGCCAACATCGAGGGACAGCTGCCCGACGCAGTCGAGTACACGGTGCGGTTCGCCAAGCCCGTGGTCCTGCCCGCCAGCGCGGGCCTCTACGTCAGCCGCGGGAACGACGGCGGCTGGCAGTTGGCGTTGCATCACCTGAGCAAGGGCGACCCGCATCTGACGGCGACGGCCACAGCGCTGAAGTAGGCTCGCCGCGCGTTGACTTTGCGCTCAGATCGCGATTTCGCGCCTGGACGCGATCTGAGTGCAATCTCAACGTCAGGTATGCGCGTCGGCGACCGACGGGGCGTCCTCGTGGGCCGGTGTGCCCTTCAGGCCGCGCCAGAACAGGTTGATCATCAGCTCGGCGGCCTCGTCCACGTCGGCGTCGCCGGTGCTGACCCGGGTCGCCACCGCCTCACCGGCGCCCACCAGCGCGACGGCCATCATGTCGAAGTCGGTGTCCGGTTCGGGGTGCCGGGTGCCCGACCGCAGCAGCCTGCCGACCAGGTCGACGATCCGGTCGCGGCCCTCGCGCACGGTGTGGGCGAACGCCTGTGAGCTGGTGGCCTGCGTGTAGAGCACCATCCACGACGCCCGGTTGGTGTCGATGTAGGTCAGGAACGACAGCACCGCGTTGCGCAGCAGGTCCTTCGGGCTCTGCGAGAAGTCGATCTTGCTGCGCACCTCGTCGACGAACCGGGTGAGCTCGCGGGCCAGGCAGGCACCGAAGAGCTCCTCCTTCGAGCCGTAGTACAGGTAGAGCATCGGCTTGGAGATCTGCGCCTCGGCCGCGATCGCGTCCATGGACGTCTCGTGATAGCCGTTCACCGAGAACATCTGCACGGCGGCGTCGAGCATCTGCTGCTCCCGGACCGCCCGGGGCAACCGCTTGGTTCCGCCTGCCATGACCTCAGGGTAAGCAATGGGTGACCGGACGGCGTCCGCGGCGCGGTGGTTGAGCGAGAATCACACCATGCCGCTGCCCGACGTGTTCCGCGGCGTCGAGGCCGACGTGCCCCAGGCGCTGGCCGACCGGCTGCGCGAGATCGAACTCGTCGACCACCACGTGCACGGCACCTACGCCGTGCCGGTCGACCGGCCGGAGTTCGAGGCGTCGCTGAACGAGGGCTCCCCCGACCCGGTGCCAGAGTTCATGACGCAGTTCGACTCGCCGCCGGGCCTCGCGGTGCGGCGATGGTGCGCGCCGCTGCTCGGCCTGGCGCCGCTGGCGGGTGCCGACGAGTACTGGCAGCGCAGAAGCGCGTTCACCGCCGAGGAACTGGCCACGACGATGCTGCCCGCCGCGAGGGTGGCGCGGTGGATCGTCGACCCCGGCTTCAAGGGCGACCGGATCACCACGCCGGACGGACTCGCCGCGCTCAGCGGCAGCCCGGCGTCGCAGGTGGTGCGGTTGGAGACGCTCGCCGAGGACCTGCTGAGCGGCGGCGTCGCGCCCGAGCAGTTCCCCGAGGCGCTGCGGGCTGCGCTGGCGACGGCCGCCGGGACCGACGGCGTCGTCGGCGCCAAGACGATCGCGGCCTACCGCACCGGATTCGACATCGACTGGACCCGGCCGACGGACGCCGACGTCGCCGCCGCCGCCCGTGGGCTGGCCGCCCGTCCGGCACCGCTGCGGCTCGACAGCCCGGTGATGACGGCGTTCGGCGCGCACGAGGCGGCCGCACACGGTCTGCCGCTGCAGGTGCACGTGGGTTTCGGTGACCGGGATCTGGACCTGCACCGCACCGACCCGCTGCTGATGCTGCCGCTGCTGCGCACGATGGCGCCGGTCCCGGTGCTGCTGTTGCACTGCTACCCGTTTCACCGCCAGGCCGGCTACCTCGCCCAGGCCTTCGACCACGTGCACTTCGATGTCGGGCTGGGCATCAACTTCCTCGGCGTGCGGTCGACGGCGCTGGTGGCCGAGTCGCTGGAGACGGCGCCATTCGCCAAGCAGCTGTACAGCTCGGACGCGTTCGGCCCGCCCGAACTGCACGTGCTGGGCTCGGTGCTGTGGCGCCGCGCGATGGGGCGGGTGCTCGGCGAATGGGTGCGCTCGGGCGACTGCGGCGTGGACGACGCGGTGCGGATCGTCGACATGATCGGCGTCGACAACGCCACCCGCGTCTACGGGTTGTAGCTCAGCAGCGCGGGTTGGGGCCCTTGGCCGCGGCCATCCGCAGCACCGACGCGTCGACCGCGGCCGGGGTCAGCTCGCCGGCGGCCAGCGCCTTCTCCAGCCGGTCGAGCACCGCGGGAACCTCGCCGGTGCTCACCCACAGTGCGGTGTCGGCACCGGCCTGCAGGCTGCGCAGCACCGCCTCGGCGACACCGAACCGGTCGGTGATCGCCTGCATCGACGACAGGTCGTCGGTGAACACCGGGCCACCGAACGGCGGGCCGCCGTACTGGCCCGAACGCAGCAGCGCGTAGGCCGCCGGGCTGAGGCTGGCGGGGTCGCTCCCGGTCAGCCCGGGCACCTGCATGTGGCCGACCATCACGGCCACCGGCGCCTGGGTGGTCAGCGTCCGGTACGGCACCAGGTCGTTTGCCTGCAGATCGGCCAGCGACGGCGTGGTCACGCTGCCGGTGTGCGAGTCGCCTGAAGCGTGCCCGTGGCCCGGGAAGTGCTTGAGCACCGGGAGCACGCCGGCGTCGCGCAGCCCGCGGGCGTAGGCGCCGGCGTAGTCGGTGACCGTGACCGGGTCCGCCCCGAACGAGCGGTCGCCGATCACGGTGTCGTCGGCGTCCTCGGTGACGTCGACGACCGGTGCGAAGTCGATGGTGATGCCCAGGGCGCGCATCTTGCGGCCGCGGTCGAGCGCGATGCCGTACACCTGCTCGGGCGACTGGCCGGCCGCCAGCTCGCGCGGCGACGGCTGGCTGCCGATCAGCCCGGCCAGCCGCGACACCCGTCCGCCCTCCTCGTCGACGCTGACCGCCAGCGGCAGCGGACCCGCCGCGCCGGAGATGTCGCGTAGCTGGTCGCCCATGATCGACAGGTCGGTCCAGCTGCCGATCATGATCCCGCCGACGTGGTGGGTGTCGACGACCGCGCGGGCGTCGGCGGCACCGGTCACCCCGACCATGAGCAGCTGAGCCAGCTTGTCGCGGGCCGACATGCCCGCCAGCACGTCGCCACAGGCCGGTGCCGGGGGTGCCGCGGGCAGCGGGCCCTTCAGCGGCACATTGGGCGCCGCCTGCGGCACGACGCTGTTGACGGGGCTCGGCTGCGGTGTCGAGGTGGACTGCTCACCGGCCGGCGCACAGGCCACCAGCAGCCCGGCCATCGCTGCCAGCGCGCTCACGCGGGAAAAGACCATAGGGCCCGACACTAGCGGCACGTGAACGCGGAATCGATCCCGTGGTCGTCGCGGCACGTGCTGCGGCACGGTCACCGGCCGGTGCTCGTCGTGCCGCCGGGGCGCTGACCTGCCCGTGCTACGTTGACGGCATGGACAGGTTCATCGTGCCTTCCGCGGCCAGTATCGTCGTCGGCCTGCTGTTGGGTGCGGCGGCCGTGTTCGGCGTGACACTGATGGTGCAGCAGGACAACAGGCCTCCGCTGCAGGCGGGCGATCCGGCGTCATCGGTGCTCAACCGGGTCGAGTACGGCGACAGAAGCTAGCCCCCGGGTGGCCCGGGAGGATGGGCCGCCCACACCCCCCGAGCGGTTCGAGCCGTTGTCGCGGCGCTGGTTGTGGGTGGCCGCCGCGGCGGCGCTGATCCTGACGTTCGCCCAGTCGCCCGGCCAGGTCTCGCCCGACACCAAACTCGACCTCACCGCGAACCCGCTGCGCTTCCTGGCCCGCGCGGCCAACCTGTGGAACAGCGAGCTGCCGTTCGGCCAGGCGCAGAACCAGGCCTACGGCTACCTCTTCCCGCACGGCGCGTTCTTCCTCGCCGGCGACCTCGTCGGCCTGCCCGGCTGGGTGACCCAGCGGCTGTGGTGGGCGCTACTGCTCGTCGTCGGGTTCTGGGGTGTGTTGCGCGTCGCCGAGGCGCTGGGCATCGGCACGCCGACATCGCGCGTCGTCGGCGCCGTCGCGTTCGTGCTGTCGCCGCGCGCGCTGACCACGCTCGGCGCGCTGTCGTCGGAGACGCTGCCGATGATGCTCGCCCCGTGGGTGCTGCTGCCCGTGATCCTGGCGCTGCGGGGCGCCGGACCGGTGCGGCTGCTCGCCGCCCGCTCGGCGGTGGCGGTCGCGCTGATGGGCGCGGTCAATGCGGTCGCGACGCTGACCGGGTGTCTGGTCGCGGTGATCTGGTGGGCGTGTCACCGGCCGAACCGGCGCTGGTGGCGGTTCACCGCGTGGTGGTTCGGCTGTGCGGCGCTCGCGGTCGCCTGGTGGGTGGTGCCGTTGCTGCTGCTGGGCCGCATCAGCCCGCCGTTTCTGGACTTCATCGAGTCGTCGGGCGTCACCACCCAGTGGATGTCGCTGACCGAGATGCTGCGCGGCACCGGCAGCTGGACGCCGTTCGTCGCGCCCGGCGCCACCGCGGGCAGCTCGCTGGTGACCGGTTCGGTCGCGGTGCTCGCGACGACGCTGGTGGCCGCCGCGGGTCTGGCCGGCCTGGCGATGCGGTCGATGCCCGCGCGCGGCCGGCTGATCACCGTGCTGCTCACCGGGGTGGTGCTGCTGGCCGCGGGCTACTCCGGGGGGCTGGGTTCCCCCGTCGCACACGCGGTGCAGGCGTTTCTCGACGCCGACGGCACACCGCTGCGCAACCTGCAGAAGCTCGACCCGCTGCTGCGGGTGCCGTTGGCGCTCGGGCTGATCCACCTCCTGGGCCGCATCCCGCTGCCGGGCAGCGCGCCACGGCCGGTGGTGCGCGAGGCGTTCAGCCATCCCGAACGCGACAAGCGGGTCGCGGTGGGCATCGTCGTGCTGGTGGCGCTGGCGGCGGGGACGTCGCTGGCGTGGACGGGCCGCCTCGCACCGCCGGGCGCGTTCGACGAGATCCCGCCGTACTGGCAGCAGACCGCCGACTGGCTCGACGAGCACAACACCGGCACCCCCACCGCCGGGCGGGTGCTGGTGGCCCCCGGCGCGCCGTTCGCCACCCAGGTGTGGGGCAGCAGCCATGACGAGCCGTTGCAGGTGCTCGGGCGCAGCCCGTGGGGCGTGCGGGACTCGATACCGCTGACGCCGCCGGAGACGATCCGCGCGCTGGACTCCGTGCAACGCCTCTTCGCTGCCGGACGGCCGTCCGCCGGACTGGCCGACACCCTTGCCCGACAAGGGATCTCTCACGTCGTGGTGCGCAACGACCTGGACCCGGAATCGTCGCGGTCGGCCCGGCCGGTGCTGGTGCACCGCGCCGTCGATGGCTCCCCCGGGCTGACGAAGGTGGCGGAATTCGGTGATCCCGTCGGGCCGGGCACGCTCGACGGCTTCGTCACCGACAGCGGGCTTCGCCCGCCCTACCCGGCGGTCGAGATCTACCGGGTGGACGCAGGCACAGGCGCGACGAATCCGGCGGCGCCCTACCTCGTCGACACCGACACGATGGCCCGGGTGGACGGTGCGCCCGAAGCCCTGTTGCGGCTCGACGAACGGCGCCGCCTGACCGGCCGGCCGCCGCTGGGGCCGATGCTGCTGACCGCCGACGCCGAGCGGGCGGGTCTCCCGGCTCCCCTGGTGACGGTCACCGACACGCCGCTCGCACGCGAGATCGACTACGGCCGGGTCGACGACCACGCCTCGGCGATCCGGACGCCCGACGACACCCGGCACACGTTCAACCGCGTCCCGGACTACCCCGTCGACGGCGCCGATCCGGTGTACGGCCGGTGGACCGGCGGGCGGGTGAGCGTGTCGAGCTCGGCGTCGGACTCGACCGCGCTGCCCAACGTCGCACCCGCCGCTGGGCCCGCGTCGGCCGTCGACTCCGACACCTCGACCAGCTGGGTGTCCAACGCGTTGCAGGCCGCCGTCGGGCAGTGGCTGCAGATCGACTTCGACCGCCCGGTCACCAACGCCACGCTGACCATCACCCCGAGCGCCACCGCCGTCGGCGCCCAGGTACGCCGGCTGGAGGTGTCGACGGTCAACGGGACCAGCTCGGTGCGGTTCGAGGAGGCCGGCGAGCCGCTGACGGTCGCGCTGCCCTACGGGGAGACGCCGTGGGTCCGGATCACCGCCGCGGCCACCGACGACGGGTCGGGGGGTGTGCAGTTCGGCATCACCGACCTCTCGGTCACCCAGTACGACGCAGGGGGCTTCGCGACTCCGGTCACGGTGCGCCACACCGTCGAGGTGCCCGGCCCGCCGGCCGGATCGACGGTCGGACAGTGGGATCTGGGCTCCGAACTGCTGGGCAGGCCGGGTTGCGTCGACTCCCCCGACGGGGTCCGGTGTGCGGCGACGATGGCGTTGGCGCCCGAGGAA
Organism: Mycobacterium sp. NPDC050041; assembly: GCF_049541695.1. NCBI lineage: Bacteria > Bacillati > Actinomycetota > Actinomycetes > Mycobacteriales > Mycobacteriaceae > Mycobacterium > Mycobacterium sp. NPDC050041. The sequence continues at coordinate 574,856 of NZ_JBMVDG010000001.1, forward strand.
CCGGTGAACCTCAGCCGCACGCTGACCGTTCCGCAGGCCGTCGCGGTGACGCCGACCGTGTGGTTGCGCGCCCGGCAGGGCCCGAAGCTGGCGGACCTGATCGGTCAGCCGGGCACCACGAGGGCCACCGGGGACGCCGACCTGATCGACGTGCAGGGATCGGCGTTCGCCGTGACCGACGGAGATCCTCGGACGACATGGATCGCGCCGCAACGGGTGGTGCAGCAACGCACCCCACCCACCCTCAGCGTTCGCCTGCCGGCTGCGACCGACGTTGCGGCGCTGCGCATCACGCCGAGTGCGGTGGAACCGCCCGCCCGGCCCACGATGGTCGCGGTCAATCTGGGTGACGGCCCGCAGGTGCGCCGGCTGTCCGGGAAGGACGAGTCGCAGACCATCGATCTGCACCCGCACCGCACCGACACGGTGACCGTGTCACTGCTGGACTGGAACGACGTGATCGACCGCACCGCACTGGGATTCGATCAGCTCAAACCGCCCGGCCTCGCCGGGATCGAGGTGCTCGACGGAAAGGGCAGGCCGATCGCGGCCGCCGACGCCGCAGGCAACCGGTCGCGTCCGGTGGTCCTGCCCTGTGGGCGCGGCCCCGTCATCGGTGTGGCCGGGCAGTTCGTGCCGACGTCCGTCCGCACCACCGTGGGAGCGTTGCTCGACGGCGAGCCGATCGCCGCGCAGACGTGCCGCCCCGATCCCATCCCGCTGCCCGCGGGCCAGCAGGAACTCGTGATCAGCCCCGGGCCGACGTTCGTGGTGGACGGCGCGCAGTTGGCCGGCCCGCAGGCCAGCGAGATACAGCCTGCGACAACGACTCCCGTCGACACCGGGCAGTGGGGCGCCGACCGGCGGGAAATCGAGGTCCCCGGGGCGCAGGCATCCCGGGTGCTGGTGGTGCCGGAGAGCGTGAACCCGGGCTGGCACGCCCGTACCGAAGCCGGCGACGAGCTCACTCCGGTGGTCGTCAACGGCTGGCAGCAGGGCTGGGTGGTGCCTGCCGGCACGTCGGGCACGATCACGCTGGGCTTCGCATCCAGCGCGCTGTACCGCGCCGGCCTGGTCGGCGGGCTGTGCCTGCTACCGCTGCTGGCGCTGCTGGCCTGGTTGCCTGCGCGACGCCGCCCACGCCCCGACCACCCGGCCCGGCCGTGGCGGCCCGGTCCGTGGCCGGCGGGCGCAGCCGCGGTGGGAGTCGGCGCCGTCGTCGCCGGTGCGGTCGGGGCGCTGGTCGTCGGCGCCGCACTGGGCGTGCGGTACGTGCTGCGCAGCCGGGTACGACTGCGCGACAGGATCACGGTCGGCGCCGTAGCCATCGGCCTGATCGCGGCGGGCGCCGTGCTGAGCCAGACGCCCTGGCGCTCGGTCGACGGGTACGCCGGGCACTCGGTGGGGGTGCAGTTGCTGGCATTGATCTCGGTGGCGGCGCTGGCCGCGTCGGCGGTGCCGGATCACCGCGAACCGAACCCGCCGCAACCCGCACAGCCCTAGCATCGACGGTGATGCCGCAGCTCAACACCGCCCGCGGAGCGATCGATACCGCCGACCTGGGTGTCACGCTGATGCACGAGCACGTGTTCATCATGACCACCGAGATCGCGGTGAACTACCCGGAGGCCTGGGGCGACGAGCGCACCCGCATCGCCCGCGCGATCGACCGCCTCGACGAGCTCAAGTCGCGCGGGGTGGACACCATCGTCGACCTCACTGTGGTCGGCCTCGGCCGCTACGTGCCCCGCATCGCCACCATCGCCGCGGCCACCGAGCTCAACATCGTGGTGGCCACCGGCCTGTACACCTACAACGACGTGCCGTTCCGGTTCCACTTCCAGGGCCCGGGCACCGCGCTGGGTGGGCCCGAGGTGATGACGGAGATGTTCGTCCGCGACATCACCCGGGGCATCGCCGACACCGGCATCAAGGCCGCGATCCTCAAGTGCGCGACCGACGAACCCGGGCTCACCCCCGGCGTGGAGCGGGTGCTGCGCGCCGTCGCGCAGGCACACCGGCAGACCGGTGTGCCCATCTCCACCCACACCCACGCCGCCACCCGCCGCGGACTCGACCAGCAGCGCGTCTTCGCCGAAGAGGGGGTGGACCTGTCGCGGGTCGTGATCGGCCACTGCGGCGACACCACCGACCTGGCCTACCTCGAGGAACTCATGGCGGCGGGGTCGTATCTCGGGATGGACCGCTTCGGCGTCGACGCCTACCTGTCGTTCGAGGACCGCGTCGCCACCGTCGCCACGCTGTGCGCGCACGGCCACGCCGGGCAACTGGTGCTGTCGCACGACGCCTCGTGCTATTTCGACGCGCTGCCCGAGGCGACGCTGCCGATAGCGATGCCCAACTGGCACTATCTCCACATCCACAACGACGTGCTGCCCGCGCTGCGCCGGCAGGGTGTGACCGAGGAGCAGATCACCACGATGCTGGTCGACAATCCGCGCCGGATCTTCGAGCGCCGGGGCGGGTACTGATGCCACCGGTCGACCCGATCGGCACGCAGGTGTCGCAGCTGGCGGCGCAGGATCCCGGCGCACCCGCGCTCACCTGCGCCGGGCGTACCCTCACCCGCGCGGAGCTCGACGCGTCGACCAACCGGCTCGCCCGCGCCTACGCCGAACTCGGTGTGCGACAGGGTGATTACGTGACGATCGTGCTGCCCAACTCGATCGGTTGGGTGCAGGCCGTGCTGGCCGCATGGAAGCTCGGCGCGGTGCCGCAGCCGCTGTCGGCGCGGCTGCCCGATGCCGAACTGGCCGCGCTGCTCGCGCTGCGAACGCCTGCGCTTCTGGTCGGCAGGGCCGATCCCAACGGGGTGGCGCGCAGCGTCGCGGCCGACTTCGAGCCCGACTCGACGGTGTCGGCGGACGCACTGCCGGAAGCGGTTTCACCGGTGTGGAAGTCGATGGCCTCGGGCGGCAGCACCGGCAGGCCCAAGCTCATCGAAGCAGGCAACGACAGCCGGGTGCCCGCGCTCATCGGAGTGCCGCTTGGCGCCGAACACGGCGACGTCAACCTGATCTCGGTGCCGATGAGCCACAACACCGGGTTCACCACATTCGCGATCGGCCTGCTGATGGGCCACCACATGGTGGTGATGCCGCGGTTCGACCCGCACGAGTTCCTGCGCCTGGTCACCGAGCACCGGGTCACGTTCCTGACCACGGTGCCGACCATCATGCAGCGGCTGCTGCCGGTGTACCGGGCCGACCCGGCCGCATACGACCTGTCGTCGATCCGGCGGTTCTGGCATCTCGCCTCGCCGTGCCCACCGACCGTCAAGCGGGCGTGGATCGACCTGCTTGGCCCCGAGGTGGTGTGGGAGTTGTACGGCGGCACCGAATTACAGGCGTTGACCTTCATCTCCGGCGAGCAGTGGCTCAGCCATCCAGGATCGGTGGGCACCGTCGTCGCCGGCGAGATGACGGTGCTCGACGACGACGGGAACACCTGCGCGCCGGGCGTCGTCGGCGAGATCTACATGCGGCGTTCGCCGGGCAGCGCCCCCACCTACCGCTACATCGGCAGCACCGCGAAGAGCCGCGACGGCTGGGAATCACTGGGCGACCTCGGCTATTTCGACTCCGACGGATTCCTCTACCTCAACGACCGGCGAGTCGACATGTTCACCGTCGGCGGCCGCAACGTCTATCCCGCCGAGATCGAGTCGGCGCTGTCGGCGCATCCGGATGTGTTGTCCTGCCTCGTGGTCGGCATCCCCGACGACGACCTGGGTCAGGTGCCCCACGCGCTGGTGCAGCCCGCACCGGAGTCGACGCTGGACGAGGCGGGGGTGCGGGATTTCGTCGCGCAGCACCTCGCCGGATACAAGGTGCCGCGCGCCGTCGAGTTCACCGATGAGCCGCTGCGCGACGATGCGGGCAAGGCCCGGCGGTCGGCGGTGCGCGACGCCGTCATCGCGAGGTCGGCGCGCTGACCCGGTGACCCGCCCGCCGCGCCGGCATGGTTCGGTACACACCATGAGCCCAGAACTGAGCCGGCGCCACGCCATCGGCCTGGCCCTCGCACTCGCGGCCGGAGCCGCCGCCTGTCCGGGCGTCGCCGCGGCCGCGCCCCCGGTCGCCGACGCCGACATCGCGGGACTCGAGGACCGCTTCAACGCCGAGATCGGCCTGTACGCGGTGGATCTGGCGTCGTCGGCCACCCTGATGCACCGGCCGGATCAGCGCTTCGCGATGTGCTCGACGTTCAAAACCTATGCCGCAGGCCGGTTGCTGCAGCAAGCCGACCAGGGCGCGATGCGGCTCGAGATCACCCCGGTGCCGGTCACCGCGGGCGACATCGTCGCGAACTCACCGGTCACCGAGAAGCGCGTCGGCAGCACGATGACGCTGGCCGAACTGTGCGCCGCCGCGCTGATGAACAGCGACAACACCGCCGGCAACCTGCTGCTGCGCGCGATCGGCGGTCCGCCTGCGATCACGGCCTTCGCCCGCTCGATCGGTGACGACCAGACCCGGCTCGACCGCTGGGAGGTCGACCTCAACGACGCCGAGCCCGGCGACCCCCGTGACACCACCACCCCCCGCGCTCTGAACGGCGGCTACCGCGAACTGCTCACCGGCGGTGTGCTGCTGCCGCCGTCGCGGCAGCAGCTGCTGGACTGGATGCTGGCCAACGTCACCTCCGGCACCCGATTCCGGGCCGCCCTGCCCGCGGGGTGGACCAGTGCCGACAAGACCGGCGCCGGCGACTACGGCAGCACCAACGACTCCGGGCTGCTCATCGGCCCGGCCGGCCAGCGCCTGATGGTGACGGTGCTGACCCGCTCACGCGACGGCCGCGAGAAGGTGCCGCCGCTGAACGACGCCGTCGCCGAGACCGTGCGCGTCACACTGCGCAGGCTCGGGCACTAGGGCGTCAGTGCGAGATGGGTTCCGCCGCCCCGGTGACGGCACTGTCGAGCGGCGGCACCGGCCGTTGCCTGCGGTACTCCCAGCGCCGCAGCGCCATTCGGCACGGTGACTCGACCAGTGCGTAGCTGACGGCCGCGATCGCGAACCCGAAGAGCAGTGTCAGCGCGAGCACCACCGGCATGTGCCCGGTGAAGGCGAATTCGCCGATCACCGGGAACACCATCGCCAGTGCGGCGAGGTGCCACACGAACAGCCCGTAGGACCACCGGCCCAGCGTCACCATCGCCGCGTTGCCGAGGAGGCGGTGCGGGGTGTCCGGGCGGTCGAGCACCAGCGGGGCCAGCAGCGCCGCGGCCAGCACCGCGCCCATCGCCGTCTTCACCATGAACTGGTCGGTGGTGCCGGGCGTCAGCCCTTCGGGACCCGCCACGGGCGACGCCGCGACGAGGTAGGCCGCCACGGCGAGGACGGCCATCACGATCCGCCTGCGTGCCAGGCGGTGTGGCCAGGACACCGGGGACACCGTCAGCTCGGCGAGCAGCATTCCGGCGGCGAACCACGAGAAGAACGCCGGCGGCCAGTTCAGGGCGTTGACGCCGACGGGGGTGCTGATCGGGATCAGCGCCCAGCCGAGGCTGGCGAGCGCCGCCATCACGATCGCCGGGATGCGCGCCCGCACCGGCACCCGCCGCGCCAGCAGCGCGAGCAGCGGCAGCACCAGGTAGAAGCTCACCTCCACCGACAGGCTCCACATCTGGGTCAGCCCGGCGGTCAGCGTCAGCGGGACGTAGATCTGGGTCAGCGTCAGGTTGGCCAGCCACACCGTGAGGTCGGCCCTGGCGTCGGGCAGCAGGGTGAGGATGACGACGACCGCGACCAGGTAGCCCGGCATGATGCGGACGATCCGCGACCGCAGGTAGTGCCCGGTCGGCGGGACGGGCCGCAGACCTCTGGCGGCCGCGGCGTGACCGCGCCACAGCAGGAATCCCGACAGCGCGAAGAACACGGCCACCGCGAGGTCGAAGCGGCCGAGCAGGCGGCCGTCGACACCGCCCGTGTGCCCGGTCTGGAACGCCACGTGGGTGACGACGACGCCGACCGCCGCGCAGGCGCGCATGCCTTCGACGGCGGGCAGGAAGTCGCGCTGCCCTCCAGATGGGGTCGCATCGGTCACGGCGACCAGTGTGCCGGGCGGTCGAACGGGTAGTACCTCCACACCCCTCGAGCGGCCCCGGGCCGCGACCTCGTAGTAAGTACCCGCCTTATTGTCTGCTGTTAGGGTCAGACGGGTTTTGCCGCGACCTCAGGCCATCCGGCCGGAGTCCAAGCCGAAGGAGGCACGGTTTGAACCGCGCAGTCGCGCTGCGTATTGCGGCATGCGGACTCATGGGGCTCGGAGCTGCCCTTCTGATCGCCGCGCTGTTGCTGTCGACCTACACCAAGAGCAAGGTGGCCAAGGTCCCGCTCGACATCGACGCCACTCTGGTCAGCGAGGGGTCGGGCACGGCCTTCGATCCGGCATCGCTGCTCGGTGAGCGGTTCGTCGTCGACCGCGACGTGCCGCTGAGCATGCAGCAGGAGGTGAGCGTCGAGGCCCCGTCGAACGCCGACGTGGTGACGCTGCAGGTCGGCTCGACGCTTCGGCGCACCGACAAGCAGCAGGACAACGGACTGATGCTGGCCATGGTGGACACCGTGACGCTCGACCGGTCCACGGCGATGGCGGTCTCCAGCGAGAGCAATCCGGGCGGCGCGGTGCAGAAGCCCCGCGGCATCGACGACGACCAGCCGCCGACCAGCATCGCGCTGCCGCACGAGGGGCTGACCTACCGCTTCCCGTTCGACACCGAGAAGAAGACCTACCCGCTGTTCGACCCGATCGCGCAGAAGGCCTACGACGCCAACTACGACGGCGAAGAGGACGTCAACGGGCTCACCACCTACAAGTTCACCCAGAACGTCGGCTACGACGAAGAGGGCAAGCTCGTCGAGCCGGTGAAGTACTCGTCGCTCTACGAGGACGACGCCGACAGCCAGGTCACCGCGCGGGCCGCTCTGTGGGGTGTTCCCGGCGACCCCGAGGAACCGATCACGATGAGCCGCTACTACGCGGCGCAGCGCACGCTGTGGGTGGATCCGGTGTCGGGCTCCATCGTCAAGAACGAGGAGCACAGCTACCACTACTATGCGCGCCAGGCCCTCGAGCCCGAGGTCACCTTCGTCGACTACAAGGTGACGTCCACCGAGGAGACCGTCGAGACGCAGGTCGCCGCGGCGCGCAGTGAGCGCGACCGGGTGTCGCTGTGGGGCCGCATCCTGCCGATCACGTTCACCGCGGTGGGACTCCTCGCCCTGGTCGGCGGCGCGCTGCTCGGCTCGTTCAGCATCCGCGCCGAGTCGGCGCTGATCGACCCCGGACTCGACGAGGCCGACCACGGCTTCTTCGACACGATGGGCATCCAGGTGCCGGGCGCCGAGGCCAAGACCGAGAAACTCCCGGCGCAACGGCCGACCGACCTGCCGCCCGACAGACCGGTCTGATCGGGCCGCTCGTGCTGCCGGCGTACGCGCTGGCACTGGCGCTGGTGGTGACCGGGCCGCTGCTGGCGCCGGGTCACCTACTGCTGCGCGACGCGGTCTCCACCCCGCGCTCGCACCTCACCGACGCCGCGCTCGGACTGTCCGACGCCGCACCGCGGGCGCTGCCCCAGGACTTCGCGGTGGCGCTCGGCTCTCATGTCGTCGACGGCGGCGTCGTGGTCAAGGCGCTGCTGGTGGCCGGGCTGTGGCTGGCGGGCTGGGGTGCGGCGCGGCTGACGGCGGTGGTGCTGCCCGACGCCGGCCGCGCCGGGCAGGCCGTCGCGACCACGCTGGCGATCTGGAATCCATACGTCGCCGAACGCCTCCTGCAGGGGCACTGGAGCCTGCTGGTCGGTTACGGCTGCCTGCCGTGGGTCGCGGCGGCGGTGCTGCGCAGCCGGGAAGGGGCCTGCTGGTGGTGGCCGCTGGCGTTCTGGTTGGCGCTGGCCGGCCTGACACCGACCGGTCTGATGCTGGCGGCGACGGTCGCGCTGGCGGCGGCGTGCGCGCCTGGCGTGCGGTCCTGGCGGGTGCCCGCCGTGACGCTCGGCCTGGCGCTGCTGGTCGCCTCGCCGTGGCTGGTGGCCTCGGCGGTGGCGGACTCGCTGCCGGGGTCGCAGGCCGCAGGGGTGCCCGCGTTCGCCGCGCGTGCCGAACCCGGGCTCGCCACGCTGGGCAGCCTCGCCGGTCTCGGCGGCATCTGGAACGCCGACGCGGTACCCGGCACGCGGACAACGGTGTTCGCGCTCGTCGCCACGCTGGTGCTGCTGACCGTGGTGGCCGTCGGCCTGCCGGTGGTGGTGCGCCGCCCAGCGGCCGTCCCGCTGCTCGCGCTGGCGGCCGTCGCCGTCGTGGTGCCCGCCGCGATGGCAACCGGGCCCGGGCTTGCCGCGGTGGAGGCGGTGGTGCAGGCGCTGCCCGGTCTCGGTGTGGTGCGCGACGGCCAGAAATGGGTGGCGCTGGCGGTTCCCGGCTACGCGCTGGCCGGCGCCGGTGCGGTGATCCTGCTGCGGCGCTGGCTGCCGGGTGCGGCGGTCGCGGCGGTGTGCTGCGCGGCCCTGATCGCGACGCTGCCGGACCTCGCGTGGGGCGTCGGCGGCCGGATGACCGCGGTGACCTACCCGGACGGCTGGCGCTCGGCGGCCGCACTGATCGACGCCGATCCCGGCCCGGTGGCGGTGCTGCCGCCCGACAGCATGCGCCGCTTCGGGTGGGCAGGGCCTGCGCCGGTGCTCGATCCGCTGCCGCGATGGGTGCGCGCGGAAGTGCTGAGCACGGGAGACCTCGTCATCGGCGGCCGGACGGTGCCCGGCGAGGGCGCCAGAGCTCGCGAGGTGCAGGACATGGTGCTGCGCGGCGCGACCCGCGAGGAGCTCGCCGCCGCGGGGGTGGGTTGGGTGGTCGTCGAGTCGGGCTCCGGCGACCTCGGGCTGCCCTTGGCGTTCCGGGACGCCGATCTCACGGTCTACCGGGTGGGCGGCTCCGCCTCCGCGTCGCCGCACCGCGCGCTGATGATCGGTGTGCACCTGGCGTGGCTCGCGGTGCTGCTGGGCGGAGCGACCGGGACCGCGGTCACCGCGCTGCGGCGGCGACGTGTTGCGGGTGCAGGTTCCTAGCGCGGCTTCTTCGGTGCGCCACGGCCGCGTGACGGCGGTGGGGTCTTGGGTGTGGCGGCCGCGCCGCCGCGTCCGGTGAACCGCCCGAGGGTCGACACCCCGGGCATCGTGGAGACGGCGTTGAAGACGTCGTTGCCGGTGTTCACCAGCGATTCGAGCTGGGGCAGCACCGCGTCCATCGTCCTGATCATCGGGTCGGCCAGCGCGAGATAGCGTTCGGCGCGGTCGATCGCCTGGTTCAGTCGCTCCGTCGCCGCGGCGAGGTTCTCGATCAGGTCCGGCAGCTGACCGACGAGCTCCAGCGACGCGCGTGAGCCGCGGAACGCGTCGTTCATCGCTCCCTGCGCCGTCTCGGCCGCGAACTGCGCAGCGGCCTTCACGTCTTTGGGGCCCGGGACCTTCGGCGGCGGAGTCATGTGTCAACTGTGCGCGACGACGCCGTCGATCAAGGTGCTTTTCGTGGCATTCGGGACGGTCGACGCGCTCCGAGTGTGGCTACTGTGTGAGCCGTGAAGGTCGCGATCCTCGACGACTACCAGGGCGTCGCGCTGGAGCTGGCCGACTGGTCGCCCGTCGCGACGCGGGCCGAGATCACGGTGTTCACCGATCACGTCGGTGACCCCGACGACGTGGTGGCGCGGCTGGCGCCGTTCGATGTGGTGTGCGTGATGCGAGAACGAACACCGTTGCCGCGCAGCGTCCTCGAACGCCTGCCCCGGCTGAGGATGATCGCGTCGACCGGGTCGCGGAACGCGTCGATCGACACCGCCGCCGCGCAGGAGCGCGGAATACATGTCAGCGGGACCGGTGGCTCCGCGGCCGCGACAGTGGAGCTCACCTGGGCGTTGATCCTGGCGAGCGTCCGCGACGTCGTCGGCCAGGCCACCTCGGTTCGTGGCGGCGGCTGGCAGACCTCGATCGGCCGCGAGCTGAGCGGCCGGACACTCGGCGTCCTCGGTCTCGGCCGCATCGGCACCGCGGTGGCACGCATCGGCACCGCGTTCGACATGCGCGTCATCGCCTGGAGCCCGAACCTCACGCCCGAACGCGCGGCGGCCGCAGGCGCCTCGTGGGTGAGCAGGGACGAGCTGTTCGGCCTCGCGGACGTGCTGACCATCCATCTCGTGCTCGGCGACCGGACGCGTGGCCTCGTCGGCGCCGACGACTTCGCGGCGATGAAACCGACTGCCCGCCTGGTCAACACGTCGCGCGGACCGATCGTCGAGGAGGCGGCCCTCGTCGAGGCGCTGCGGAATGACACGATCGCCGGCGCGGCGCTCGACGTGTTCGACACCGAACCACTGCCCGCCGACCATCCGCTGCGGGTGCTGCCGAACGTGCTCGCCACACCGCACGTCGGTTACGTCGCCGAGAACCAGTACCGCACGTTCTACGGGGACGCGGCAGCGGCGATCGCACAGTGGCTGGACGGCGCGGCCTTGCCTTAGACCAGGCCGCTGACCATCCGGCCGTCGCGGACCGCGTGCAGCACCTCGTGCATGGCCTCGGCGCTCTGCCGCCAGGAGAACTCACCGCTGCGGGTCTGCGCCTTGGTGCCGAGCTGGTCGCGCAGCACCGGGTCGGTCAGCAGCCGGTCGAGCCCGTCGACGAGCCCGGTGAGGTCGTCGACCAGCAGACCGGTGACGCCGTCGACCACCGAGTCGATCAGCCCGCCGGAGTCGCGGTAGCCGATGGTGGGCACGCCGTGCTGCGCGGCCTCGATCACGGCGAGTCCCCAGCCCTCTTTGCGCGACGGCAGCACGTGCACCCAGGCGCGTTGCAGCGCGGCATGTTTCGTGTCGTCGTCGACGTGGCCGTGGAACGTCACCGCGTCGGCGATGCCCAGCTGTGCGGCGTGCTCGACGAGGCGCCGCCGCCACCAGCCGTCGCCGAGGATGTCCAGGTGCAGGTGCGGGATCCGCGGCCGCAGTGCGGCGACGGCGTCGAGTGCGTCCTCGATCTGTTTGTGCGGCACCAGCCGGGACAGCACCACGACGCGCGGCCGCTCGGCGCGCGGGGCGCTCAGGGTGTGCGCCGGTGCGGCGTCGACGCCGTTGCGCACCACGGCGACCCGGGCCGGGTCGACGCCGAGGTCGGTGAGGTCGCGGGCCGAGGGCAGCGAGACCGTGACGTACTGGTTGCGGCGGTGTGCCCGCGGCGACACCGTCGACTCGACGAACCAGCCGAGACGCGACATCAGCGGGCCTGCCACCGGCCACTGTTCGCGGTGGCAGTGGTGCACGAGCACGGCGACCCGCCTGCCGTAGGCCAGCCGGGCCAGGAACGGCACTCCGTTCTGGGTGTCGACGACGACGTCGGGCCGGACGTGCCGCAGCGGGCCGAGGCCGATCCGGGCGAGCACCATCGCCAGTCCCGCCCACACGTACACCGAGTAGCGGCCACCGGCGCGGCTGAGGTGCACGCCGTCGACGGTCTCGCGCCGGGGCGCGCCACGGTAGCGGGCGGTCCGCAGGGTCACCTCCACCCCGTCGGCGGCCAGGAGGGCGCCGATCCGCTGCAGGTAGGTCTCGCTGCCGCCGCCCTGCGGGTGCCCGGTGTCGCGCCAGCACAGCAGCAGGACGGAGCGGACCGGGGCAGACATCGGGCGCCAGCTTATCCGGCGGCGAACTCGGCGAGTTCGGCGTCCACGGCGGCGGGGTCGGGCGAACCGTAGATCCTCGGATCGTCGCTCTCGACGGTCGCCATGAAGGGGCAGTCGGTGGCGGGTCCGTTGACCGTGCCGAGGTTCTCGACGGCCCTGCCGGACTTGGCCTCGTGCACCGTGATCTCGTACTCGACCGCATAGTGGTCGGCCACCTCGCCGTCGTCGAACTCGCAGGTTCCGGACTTCACCTCGCTGCCGGCGACCCGGGACACACAGGCCACCGCGTTGATCTCCGACCACTTGGCGTCGTCCGCGGCGTACGAGCCCTCCAGCGTGACACCGGTCCAGATCACGTCTCTTCCGATCAAGCCCGTCGTCTGGCGGAACGCGGCGATCGTGTACGGCTTCCGGTAGGCGGCGGCGTTGCTCACCGAGCCGTCCTCGCACACGACGTTGAAGTCCGACGCGTCCGTCGCGGTGGTGGCGTTCGCCAACCGCTGCTCGTCGCTGACTTCGTCACTCCCGGAGCGCACGACCAGCAGACCCAGCACGACGACCACCACGACCACCACCGCCGCGGCCACCAGCCCGACGATCAGTCCGGTGTTCTTCGACGGCGGACGCGGTGCGGTCGGGGGAGCCCACGGCTGTCCCTGCGGAGGAGGCCAGTGCGGCGGCGACGCCCCCCACTGCGGTTGTCCCTGCGCCGGCCCCCATGGCGGCGGGCCTCCGGGCGGCGGGCCCTGCGGCGGCCCCCACTGCGGCGGCCCCTGCGGGGGCGGCCATCCCGGCGGCGGTCCTTGGGGCGGCACACTCACAGCGAGTCCTCCTCGGGGATCCGGCGGGGATACGCCGTCGATGGCAAAGTCGTGCGAACTCGCATCCTATTTGCCGTCGGACCCGCCGTGGCGCACGAGATTTCCGCCCGGCTGCATAGGGTGGCCCGATGGCCGTCACCGACCTGTTCGCGAAGCGGGCGACGCTGGGCCGGTCGGTGCGGCTGCTCTCGGAGTTCCGCTTCGAGCAGTCCGACCCGGCGCGCTTCTACGGGGCACTGGCCGACGACACCGCCGCGATGGTCGCCGACCTGTGGCGGGCCGGCATCGGCGGCTCACCGGCCGGCCGGACGGTGCTGGACGTCGGCGGCGGGCCCGGATACTTCGCGGCGGCGTTCGCCGGGGCGGAGATGGACTACCTCGGTGTCGAGCCCGACCCCCGCGAGATGCATGCCGGCCCGGCGACCGGCGCGGCGAGCGGGCGCTACGTGCGGGCATCCGGGATGGCGTTGCCGTTCGCCGACGGCGCCGTCGACGTCTGCCTGTCGTCCAACGTCGCCGAACACGTGCCGCGGCCGTGGCAGCTGGGCAACGAGATGCTGCGGGTCACCCGTCCCGGCGGGCTGGTCGTGCTGTCCTACACGGTGTGGCTGGGGCCGTTCGGCGGACACGAGATGGGGCTGACGCACTACCTCGGTGGGGCGCGGGCGGCCGACCGGTACACCCGCAGACACGGACATCGACCGAAGAACGACTACGGGTCGTCACTGTTCGCGGTGTCGGCGGCCGACGGCCTGCAGTGGGCCCGCAGCACCGGCGCGCTGATCGGCGCTTTCCCCCGCTACCACCCACGATGGGCATGGTCGTGCACCGAGGTGCCACTGCTGCGGGAGTTCCTGGTGAGCAACCTAGTGCTCGTCCTGAGGCCGTGACTGGAACAGGTTCTCGTTTGGCACGTCCTTCGGTAGTGTGACGCTCATGACACAGACGGCGCAGGCGGCTGCCTTCAAGACCGAGTACGACAAGCTGTTCATCGGCGGCGCCTGGGTGACGCCGTCGACCTCCGACGTCATCGAGGTGCACTCCCCCGCGACCGGCGAGAAGGTCGGCCAGGTGCCGCTGGCCGCCGCGGCCGACGTCGACGCGGCCTGCGCCGCGGCGCGCAAGGCGTTCGACGAGGGCCCGTGGCCGACGATGACCCCGCAGCAGCGGGCGGAGATCCTCGGCGCCGCGGTCAACCTGATGAGCGAACGGGCCGACGAGCTGAAATTCCTGCTCACCGCCGAGACTGGGCAGCCCGCCACGATCGTCGACATGATGCAGTACGGCGCGGCGATGTCGGCCTTCGGCTACTTCGCCGGCGCCGCCGACAAGTTCGAGTGGTCCGAGATCCGCGACGGCATCTACGGGCAGACGCTGGTCACCCGCGAGCCGATCGGCGTGGTCGGGGCGATCACGGCGTGGAACGTGCCGTTCTTCCTGGCCGCCAACAAGCTCGGCCCTGCGCTGCTGGCCGGCTGCACGGTGGTGCTCAAGCCGGCCGCCGAGACGCCGCTGTCGGTGTTCGCGATGGCCCAGATGTTCGCCGAGGCCGGCCTGCCCGAGGGCGTGCTGTCGGTGGTGCCGGGCGGCGCCGAGACCGGCCGCGCGCTGACCGCGAATCCCGAGCTGGACAAGTTCACCTTCACCGGCAGTTCGGCGGTGGGCAAGGAGATCGGCAAGCTGGCCGCCGAGCGGCTCAAGCCCTGCACGCTGGAGCTCGGCGGCAAGTCGGCGGCCATCGTGCTCGAGGACGCCGACCTCGAATCGTCGCTGCCGATGCTGGCGTTCTCCGGGGTGATGAATTCCGGGCAGGCGTGCGTCGCCCAGACCCGGATCCTGGCGCCCCGCTCGCGGTACGACGAGGTGGTCGAGAAGCTCGCCAACTTCGTCGCGGCGATGCCGGTCGGCCTGCCGGACGACCCGAACGCCGCGATCGGCCCGCTGATCAGTGAGCGGCAGCGCGAGCGCGTCGAGGAATACATCAAGAAGGGCGTCGACGAGGGCGCCCGGGTGGTCACCGGCGGCGGCAGGCCCGAAGGCCTCGACAGCGGCTGGTTCGTGCAGCCGACGGTGTTCGCCGACGTCGACAACTCGATGACGATCGCCCAGGAGGAGATCTTCGGCCCGGTGCTGGCGGTCATTCCCTACGACACCGAGGCCGACGCGGTGCGCATCGCCAACGACTCGGTGTACGGACTCGCAGGCAGCGTGTGGACCACCGACAACCGCAAGGCGCTGGAGATCGCCGCCAAGATCCGCACCGGCACCTACGCGGTGAACATGTACGCGTTCGACCCGGGCGCGCCGTTCGGCGGCTACAAGAACTCCGGCATCGGACGTGAGAACGGGCCCGAGGGCATCGAGCAGTACTGCCAGGCCAAGAGCACCCTGCTGCCGTTCGGGTACACCCCGGAGTGACGAGGGGTCACGCTCGTGACGTGGTGGCGGCTCCGGAGCCGGATCACCGCCGCCACGTCACGAGCGCGCGCCGACTGGCTGTCAGGCCTTTCGCCAGCGCGCGCACACGAAGTCGGCGTTGACCGCCGACTCGACCAGCGCCCACTCCGAGCGGACCGGTAGCACGCGGGAACCGGCGCCGAGCGAACACGGCGCGTACGACACGATCATCTCGTCGATCAGTCCGGCCTCGACGAACTGCGCCGCGACCAGTCCGCCGCCCACCACCCAGACGTCCCTGCCCGCGGCCGCCGCCACCAGTTCGGGATGCAGTTCGGTGACCGCGCCGGAGAAGACCCGCACCGGATGGTCGCCCGCCACGATGTCCGGCCGGCTGGTCAGCACCCACGACGGCTGGGAGTACATCCATTCGCCGGGATGGTTCTTCGCGATCCACTCGTAGGTCGCCGACCCCATCACCACCGCACCGATCGTGGCGATGAAGGCGTCGTAGTGGAACGGTCCGTCGGCGTCGATCGCCCGCGAGGTGAGCCAGTCCAGGCTGTCGGCCTCGTCGACGATGTAGCCGTCGAGACTCGACGCGGTGTAGTAGACCGTCGCCATCAGTGTCCTCTCATCCATTCCAGCGGGTCACCGCGATGGGTGGCGACGCCGAGGCGGGTCAGCATCGCGCGGGCCAGGCCGCGGCGCAGCGCGGCGTACTCCAGCACGTGGGCGACGATGCCGTACAGCTGGAACGACTCGGGCGGTTCGCAGAGCGCGTCGATCACGGTGTCACCCATCCGGCCCTCGGCGCTGTACTCTGAAACCATTGCTGCCCAACGGATTCCGATGTCGGCGTGATGGGCCGCCAGGCCGGCCGGCGGCACCGACGCCGGATCGGTGGCGTCGCGCCTGGGGATGTCACGGCCCTCGATGGTGGCCAGCCACACCTCCTTGGCCCACACGATCGCGCCGAGCACCGCGCCGACGCTGGGCTCGGGACCGTCCCAGTCGAGCACCACCTGCCCCGGTGTCAACGCGGCGGTCCACTGCTCGGCCGACAGCCCGGCCGCCCGGTCGATGAGGTAGGCGGTGTCGGCGATGTCGTGCGCCACCATCAGCTGGGACATGTCGGGCTCCTTCGTCGCCCCGTCGCCGTCGAGCCACAGCGACTGCGGCGGATGGAAATGCAGACCGTTGGGCGCAGGTACCCGGAAGGCGACGTCGGCGGCGCGCGACGGCGGCACCCCGAACGCCCTCCGGAACGCCCGGGAGAACACCTCGGCCGACGACCATCCCTCGTCCGCGGCGACGGCGGCCACCCCTTCACCGCCGCGCAGCCGCCAGGCCGCCCGTTCCAGCATGATGCGGCGCCGCAGCGCGGCGGGCGACTCACCGGTCAGCCGCCGCACCTCACGCGAGAAGTGGAACTCCGAGGCGTGGCTGCTGCGGGCCATCTCGCCCACCCCGGTGTTGTCCGCGTCCACCACCGCGTCGAGCAGTTCGCGCAGACGGTCCCTGCCTGCGGGCGTCGGAGGTTGCTCGCTCACCCGACCGAGTATGGACGCCACCCGCCGCCGGGGACATGACGATTCCTGCTCACTAGACTCACCTGCTCAGTGGGTGAATTCGAGGCGCTGTGCGCCAACGACGGGGACCTGGCCCCGCTGCGCGCCGAGGTGCGCGGCTTCCTGGCCGACGACCGCGCCGAGCACGGCTGGACGCCGGCGGTGGACTGCTGGCTGACGGGGTGGGATCCGGACTTCAGTGCGCGACTGGCCGCGGCCGGCTTCGTCGGCCTGACGATCCCGGCCGAATACGGCGGCCACGCACCGCCCACCGAATCCGGCCACCTGCACCGCTACGTCGTCACCGAGGAACTGCTGGCGCACGGCGCGCCGGTGGCCGCGCACTGGATCGCCGACCGGCAGGTGGCGCCCGCACTGCTGGCCTACGGCACCGACGAGCAGCGGCGGCGTCTGCTGCCCCGGATCGCGGCCGGGCGGCTGTACTCGGCGATTGGGATGAGCGAGCACGCCGCCGGGTCCGACCTGGCCGCGGCGCAGATGCGTGCCACCCGCACCGACGCCGGCTGGACGCTGTCGGGCACCAAGGTGTGGACCAGCGGCGCGCACGTCGCCCACCAGATCGTGGTGCTGGCCCGTACCAGCCCGGTCGACCCGGACCGCAGGCACACCGGCTTCAGCCAGTTCATCGTGCCCACCGACGCCCCCGGCATCACCGTCAGTCCGATCGTGCTGATGAACGGCGAGCACCACTTCAACGAGGTGCTCTTCGACGACGTCACCGTCCCCGACACCGCAGTGCTCGGCAAGGTCGGCGACGGATGGCATCAGGTGACCGCCGAGCTGGGCTTCGAACGCAGTGGGCCCGAACGGTTCCTGTCCACCGCGACGCTGATCTTCGCGGCGGTCCGCGCGCTGGGCCCCGGCGCCGACGACAGCGCAGCCGCCGCCGTCGGCGAGCTGATCGCCCGTGTCGCGGCGCTGCGTCAGCTGTCCATCTCGGTCGCCCGCGCGCTCACCGCAGGCGAGGACGCCAACTCCCGCGCCGCGCTGGTCAAGGACCTCGGCACCCGGTTCGAGCAGGAGTCCGTCGACCTGGTGGCCGACCTGCTGACCCGCCTCGATCCCGAGGGTGCTGACGCCGCCCGGCTGCGCGCCATGCTGGCCACGGCGCGACTGCAGGCCCCGCTGTTCACGCTGCGCGGCGGGACGAACGAGGTGATGCGCGGCGTCGTCGCCAAAGGCCTGGGAGTGCGATGAGCGACGAACTGCGCCGGCTGGTCGACGAACTCGGACAGCGGTCACACGACGCGCGCGCAGGCAGGCGTCGCCGCCCCGACGGGTTCGATGACACGCTGTGGCGCCACCTCGAGGAGACCGGGCTGAGCCGGCTGACCAGCGCGGAGGACGCCGGACCCGCCGATGCGGCGATCGTGCTCGACGGGCTGGCCCGGCATGCGGCCGCCGTCCCCGTCGCCGAGACCGACCTGCTGGCCGCCTGGCTGGCCGCCAGGGCCGGTGTGCCGGTGCCCGCGTCGGGCCCGATGACCGTGGCGCTCGCCGACGTGCGGGTGTCCGGCGGGCGTATCACCGGCGTCGCGCGTGACGTGCCCTGGCCCGATGACGCGGCGATGGTGCTGGCCGGCCGCACCGCGGACGCGCTGTACGTGACTCACCTGACGGACACATCGGTGACCGCCGGCCAGAACCTCGCAGGCGAACCCCGCGGCGCGGTCGCTGTGGACGTCGCGGTAGCCGATTGCCTGCGGATGCCGTCCGAGGTCGGCGAGGAGTTGGTACGGCGCGGCGCATGGGCGCGGTGCGTGCAGATCGTCGGGGCCCTCGACGCCGCCGCTGCCCTGACCGTCGAGCACACCCGCGGTCGCGTCCAGTTCGGCAGGCCGCTGAGCGCGTTCCAGGCGGTGCAGCACGCGCTGGCCGGGATGGCCGGTGAGATCGAGCGGGCGCGCGCCACCGTGACATTGGCCGTCACCGCTGCACAGGAGCATGGCTTCGACAGTGCCGCAACGAAATACGCGGTGGCAGTGGCCAAGGTCGCCATCGGCCGCGCGGTCGGGCCGGTGACCACCGCCGCGCACCAGCTGCACGGGGCGATCGGGGTGACGATCGAGCACCCGCTGTGGTCGGTCACGATGCGGGCACGCAGCTGGGCCGACGAATTCGGCGACACCGCCTCGTACGCAAGGCAACTGGGCCGCGCCGCGCTCACCGGCGACCCGTGGGACGTCGTCGTCGGTCCCTGATCAGCGGTCGAGGACCTTGTGCACACGGGCCTCGACGTCGACGCGGTTGCCGAGATCGGCGAGGTCGATGCCGAAGCGGTCGGTCAGCGCCTCGAGCACCTGCGCCGCCGTGTCGAACCGGATCCGCTCGGTGCCGTCGGCCCGGTGCACGGCGAGGTTGCGGCCACGCATGTTCCAGCGCGCGTCGTCGGCGATCAGGGCGGCGGTCAGCCCCACCACGAAGCCTGACCTCGGATGCGTCGACACGAACCAGCTCCCGACCTCGAGATCGATGAGTGGCCGCGGCCGCAGCGAGAAGATGTACAGCGGGCGCCACGTCTCTCGGATCAGCGCCTCGAGCAGGAGGCCGTCGCCGTGCTCACGCAGCCGGTAGGGCTCGTGGCGGGTCTGCTGCACCGGCCCGGCCACCAACCGGATCGGTGCGGTCAGTGTCTGCCCGCCGAACCCGACGTCGACCAGGAAGCGGCCGTCCTCACCGGGCACGGTCACCGCCAGCAGCTGGTGGGTCTGTGCGGGCAGTGCGGCGGCGAAGCCGTCGTCGCCGGGATCCCAGTCGTCGTTCATCCACACCACCCGGCCGGCCAGCCGGTCCACCCCGAACCCGATCGCCTCCAGTACGTAGCCCATCAGGCCGTTGTGCTCGTAGCAGTAGCCGCCGCGGCGCCGTTGCACGAGCTTGTCGGTGAGCGCCGCCGCCCCGAGGTCGGCGACGGGGATGCCCAGCACGGGGTCGAGGTTCTCGAACGGGATCGTCCGGTTGTGCGCGGCCACGACGGCGTGCAGCGTCGGCAGGTCCGGCCGCACCGCTGCGAGATGACCGATGCGGTCGAGGTATCCGGTGACGTCGACTGTGGTGGCGATGGTCATCGCCTCATCCTGCGACCTCAATGGTGGTTGAGGTCAACACCAAATGTGTTCGGTAGCGTCCTCAGGGCTTGCCGCGGGCGGGGGTCTGCGCCGCCACCCCGTGCCGCAGCGGGGTGTTCGCCTCCGCGGCGGTGGCCGTACTGACCGGGGACTCTCCCGCGGTGCCCGACACCCGCGGTGCGTTGGCCGGGTCGCCGCCCGACGGCTCTGCGCCGCCGTGCAGCTCCTTGAGGCGGGCGTGCAGCAGTTCGAGCACCGGGATGCGGTTGCCGTGCGCCGTCTCGTGGTCGAACAGCACGCGCAGTGCCGGCTCCTCGAGCGAGCGGATGCGGTGCCGCAGTTCGGTCAGCGGCAGCTGGTCGTAGTCGGGCAGCGGCAGTTCGTCGTGTGCCATCAGACGTCTCCTCGGGATCCTGTGTGCGTCAGCTGGCCGTTGGTCGCGGGGTTGACGGTGTCGCGCGACGCAGCGCTCGCCTGGGGCGTCTCGGTGCGGCGGTGCGTCAGCCACCACGCGCCGCCGACGACGGCGGACAGGCCGGTGAGGACCAGCGTCACCCACAGCGAGGCCTGCAACAGCCATACCCGCCGCTGGGCCTTGAGGATTCGGCGCTGCACGTCGCGCAGCCGGGACAGCGTGTTCATCTCCGACGTGTGCCCCCGAGCGCCGGGACCGAAACGCGGGCTACGCGGTCTCGATGATCGTCGTGGTCACCGAGACGATCTGCGGTTCGGCCGGGGCGGAGGCGAACCCGAAGCGCACCGGCGGTCGCAGCGGGGCCAGTGCGCCGAGGTCCTCACCCTCGAGCCGGCCGGACACCCCGACGATGCGGCGGGACCGCCGGACGCCGTAGTACTCGCGCCTGCCGTTGCCCGCGGTGCCCGCGGTGTGCACGCCGGACACCATGCGCGACGCCACCGGGTCGATCGCCCGTAGCCACCACGGCGCGACGGCCAGCCGCGCAGGCACCAGCCGCAGCAGCCGGTCCAGCGGCGCCGCGGCACCGATGTCGATCCGCAGGTCGAGGTTCGGGGCCGCCACCGTGAGCCGGTCCCCGGTGAGCTCGGCGCGCACCGGCCCGACGAGCACCCGGTCGAACGCATACGTGGTCGACACGAAGTCGGCCACCTCGCGGGTGGGCGCCAGCAGCACCCGCTCGTCGTCGGCTCGCTGCACCATCACATCGGTGAACTCGCCGAACGGCGACGTCTGCCAGCTTCCGACGACGAGGCGGTGACCGGACTCGGATCCGACCCCCGCGATGTGGCCGGAGAAGACGCGCTTCAGCTGCCGGTCCACTGGGGTGGGCGCTTCTCGGCGAACGCGATCGCACCCTCCTGGGCGTCCTTGCTGCCGAACACCGGCATGATGATCGCGTTCTGCTTCGACCAGAACTCCTCGGGCGACCAGCCGCGGGACTCGACGATGACCCGCTTCGTGGCGGCCACGGCGAGCGGGCCGTTGGCGGTGATCCGCTCGGCCAGCGCGATCGCCTCGTCGAGGGCGTGACCCGGTTCGGCCAGCGCGTTGACCAGTCCCAGCGCGTGGGCACGTTCGGCGGGCAGCGCCTCGCCGGTCAGGGCGAGCTCCATGGCGATGGCCGACGGGATCCGCTGCGGCAGCCGGAGCAGCCCACCGCCGCCGGCGACCAGGCCGCGCTTGACCTCGGGGATGCCGAACGCCGAATCGCGCGCGGCCACGATGAGGTCGGTGGCGAGCGCGAGCTCGGTGCCGCCTGCCAGCGCGTAGCCCTCGACGGCGGCGATCAGCGGCTTGGCGGGCGGCCGCTCGGTGAAGCCCATCCCGCGGCCCTCCACCATCGGCAGCTCACCGCTGGCGAAGGCCTTGAGGTCCATGCCCGCACAGAATGTCCCGCCGGCGCCGGTGAGCACGCCGACGGACAGCCCGGGATCGTCGTCGAGGCGGTCCACGGCGGCCGCGAGGCCCTCCGCGACGGCCTTGTTGACGGCGTTCTTGGCCTTGGGCCGGTTGATGGTGATGACCAGGATGCGGTCACGCTGTTCGACGAGTACGGGGTCCTGGGCGCTGTCGGCGTCGTTGCTCACGACGTGATGCTAGCGAGCGGCGCCGCAATGCCGGTACCATCGGAAAACTAGAACACGTTTCAATTCTACCGGAGGGACCACCTCATGAGCTCGACCGACAGCATCCCGTCGGAGATCTCCAAGTGGGATCCCGGGTTCACCGCGCAGGTCATGGCGGTGCTGAGACCGATCCTCAAGGCCTATCACCGGGTCGAGGTGCGCGGGCTGGACGACTTCCCGCCCGGCGGCGCGCTGGTGGTGTCGAACCACAGCGGCGGCCTGTTCGCGATGGACGTCCCGGTCTTCGCCAGCGGCTTCTACGAGAAGTTCGGCTACGACCGGCCGGTGTACACGCTCAGCCACGACATGCTGATGACCGGCCCGACCGCGGAGTTCTTCATCAAGATCGGCTTCATCCGGGCCAACCACGACAACGCCGACGACGCGCTGCGCTCGGGCGGGGTGGTGGTGGTGTTCCCCGGTGGTGACTACGACGTGTACCGCCCGACGCTGACCCAGAACAAGATCGACTTCGCGGGCCGCACCGGCTACATCAAGGCCGCACTCAACGCCGGTGTCCCGATCGTGCCGACGGTCTCGATCGGCGGCCAGGAGGCCCAGCTGTTCCTCACCCGCGGGACCTGGCTGGCCAAGCGGCTCGGCCCGATCGCGCGGCTGGCCCGCACCAAGATCGTGCCCGTGTCGTTCGGCTTCCCGTTCGGCCTGTCCGCGGTGGTGCCGCTGAACATGCCGCTGCCCACCAAGATCGTCACGCAGGTGCTCACGCAGATCGACATCGTCGCCGAGTTCGGCGAGAACCCCGACATCGACGAGGTCGACGCCCACGTCCGCCGCGTCATGCAGCGGGCGCTCGACGAGTTGGCCGCCGACCGTCGGCTGCCCGTGCTGGGCTGACCGGGTTTCAGTGCGGGCCGCACAGGCTATCCGTCGGCCAATCACCAACGCTCCGGGGGAGATGTCTGTGCTCAGGAAGATCGTCAAGCCGCGCCCTGTGCTGCGCGCGGTGGGTGAACTGGCCAACGCCGCCAACGGTGTGCAACCACTGGCACGCAAGGGTTATGTCACCATCCCGGTCTTCTTCCTCGGCTGGCCCACCAGCGAGCTGGCGCCGCTGTTCCTGACGGCGTCGGTGCTCGACACCGCGCGGCGGTACTGGCGCGGTCACTTCACCGGCAAGCGGGGTGCTGTCGCGCTGGCGCTCAACGCCGTCACGTGGGCGGTGCTGGTGTTCCTCCAGCGTCGCAACGTGCGATCCGAGCCGGTCTTCGAGGCCGGCCTGCGCGAAACCCTCGGTGCCGACTACGAATCCGTGACCGCCAAGTCCCCGACGCCCCGTCGCCGGTCAGGGGTGTTCCGCACCGGATGGTCCCGGCGGCGCTACACCGAGAAGGCGGTGCGGTACGGCCCCCACCGCTCCAACACCGCTGACATCTGGCGCCGCGCAGACCTCCCCCGTGACGGCAAGGCGCCCGTGGTGCTGCAGGTCCCCGGTGGCGCGTGGGCGATCGGAATGCGCCGCCCGCAGGCCTATCCGCTGCTCAGCCATCTCGCCGAACGCGGCTGGGTGTGCGTGTCGATCGGCTACCGGGTCAGCCCGCGGCACACCTGGCCGGCCCACATCGTCGACGTCAAGCGCGCGCTGGCGTGGATCCAGGAACACATCGCGGAGTACGGCGGCGATCCCGACTTCGTGACCATCACCGGCGGTTCGGCGGGCGGACACCTCACCGCGCTCGCCGCGCTCACCCCGAACGATCCGCAGTTCCAGCCGGGTTTCGAGGACGCGGACACCTCGGTGAAGGCGGCCGTGCCGGTGTACGGCCGCTACGACTGGTTCGGCAAGGAGGGCACCGGCCGGCCGGAGTTCATCGCCTTCCTGCAGCGGTACGTCGTCAAGAAGAGCTTCGCCCGCAACCGGCAGCTGTACGTCGACGCGTCACCCGTCGCACGGTTGCGTCCCGACGCCCCACCGTTCTTCGTCCTGCACGGCCAGGACGACTCCATCATCCCGGTGCCCGAGGGCCGCGAATTCGTCGACGCGCTGCGCAAGGTGTCGACGTCGCCGGTGGCCTACGTCGAGGTGCCGCACGCCCAGCACGCGTTCGACTTCTTCGGCTCACCCCGCGGGCACTACACCGGCCAGGCGATCGAGCGGTTCCTGTCCTGGGTCTACGCCACCCGCACGTCCTCGTCGACGGCCGCCGACACGACGGATGTCGACACCTCACCGGCCGATATCGCGCAACAACCGTAGTCTCGGCGCAGCCCTCAGGGTGCCATCGCGGTCTCGACGACCGTCAGCTCCTCGGGAAGCCCTGCGGCCTTGCGGATCTCGACGAACGCCGCGAGCATCGCATCGGTCACCTCGTGCGGGTCGTCGAGTGTGGAGCCGTCCGACAGCACGGTGATGTTGAGCTGATCGACGTAACTCCACACGGTGATGTTGAGCCCGCTGCCCGCGGTGAGCGGACCGACCGAGTAGAGCTCGGTCACCAGCGCGCCACCGACCCGCCCGCGTTCGCGCGGGCCGGGCACGTTCGAGATCGTCAGGTTCTGGATCTTGTTCTGGCCGTCCTTCTTCGACAACCACCGGAACAGCGACTCCGCCGGCGCCGGCGGCATGTACGCCGACCAGCGACTGACCAGTTCGGGCCCGATCAGTTCGTGGCTCTCCTTCGCCGAGATGGCCGCCTCCCTCGCCTTGCGCACCCGGTCCAGCGGATCCTCACAGTCGGTGGGCAGCGCGACCAGGATGCCGGTGAAGAAATTGCCGGAGATCCGGTCCGGTGAGAAGTCGAAGCTGATCGGCACCGATGCCAGCAGCGGGTGGTCGGCGTGACCGTCATAGCGCAGCAACAGCTTTCGCAGCGCCCCGGCGGAGATCGCCAGAACCAGGTCGTTGATCGTCACGCCGAGGTGCTTGCTGGTCTGCTTGACGTCGGCGAGCGCCAGCGTCGCGGTGGCGACGGTGCGGGTCGCGTCGATCATGTGGTTCATGAAGGTCGGCGGGGGCGTGAACGGCCGGGTCAGCTCGGGCGAGAGCTTGCGCGAGCTACGCCGCACCCGGCCGAGCCCCTGGCCGGTGTAGCGCATCACGCCCGGGATGCGGCCCAGCTGGCGGATGTGGTCGCCGAAAGCGGTGCGCACCAACTCCGCTCGGCTCGGCGCCGGGTCGGTGGCATAGGAGTCCCGATCGGCCTGCGGCCCCGTCTGCAGATCCATCCCGCGGGCCAGCAGATTCGCCGAGGCGACGCCGTCGGCCAGTGCGTGGTGGATCTTGCCGAGCACCGCGATGCGGCCGCCCGCCAGCCCCTCGATCAAGTACATCTCCCACAGCGGGCGGCTGCGGTCCAGTGGCGTGCTGGCGATCCGGCCGACCGCCTCGTCGAGCTGACGCCGGCCGCCCGGGCTGTCCACCCGATAGGACCGCACGTGGTAGTCGAGGTCGACCTCGCAGTTCTCCCGCCACATGGGGTGGTGGAACTTCCACGGGATGTCCACCAGCTGGTAGCGGAACGGGTCGAGCTTGTAGAGCCGCCCGTGCAGGACCTTGCGGAAATCCTCGACGCCGAAGGTGCGCCCGCCGAGGTCGTCGAGCTCGATGACCGCCAGCTTGAGGGTGTGCATGTGCACGTTCGGCGTCTCGCTGTACAGCAGCACAGCGTCCCACCCGCGAAGCCGTTTCACCCGGATACCTCCCTGTCGGAGGCGTCTATATAACCTCTTTGGCCGCGGCGCTCATCCGGTTTCGATGGATCTGGTTGAGGAACAGGCGGACCGCGGTGGCCATCGATCCGGTGCGGGCCCCGTCGATCATGTCGAAGCCGTGCCCGGCACCCGGTAGTTCCACGTAACTGACCACCGACCGCGACACCGCGCGGAGCCTGTCGACGAAGCTGCGCGCCTGCGCGACCGGGATCACGCTGTCGCCGCTGCCGTGGATGACCAGGAACGGCGGCGCCTCGGGGTGCACCCGGGCGATCGGCGAGGCCTTACGGAAGATCTCCGGGTGCCGCGACAGTCGGTGCTTGACCACCACCCGCTCGAGGAAGTCGACGAAGCGGACGCGTTCGACGGTGGAGCGATCCTCCCAGTCGTAACGGCCGTAGATGCCGATCACCGCGTCGACCGAGGTGTCGGATCCCTCCGGCAGCTCGCACTGCAGTTCGGCGTCGTTGATGGTCAGTCCGGCCAGCGCCGCGAGGTGGCCGCCCGCCGAGGTGCCCGCGATCGCGACGAAGTTGCGGTCACCGCCGAATCGGTCGACGTTGGCCCGCGCCCAGGCGATCGCCGTCTTGACGTCGGTGATGTGCGCCGGCCACGGGTTGTGCGGCGACACCCGGTAGTCGATCGACAGGCAGACCCAGCCCATCTCGGCCAGGTGCGACATCAATGCGTAGCCCTGCAGCAGCCGGCTGCCGTGCACCCACGCACCGCCCGGGATGAACAGCAGCACCGGGGCCGGTTCGGTGGGCAGGTTCTTGGGTCGCCAGACGTCGAGGAGCTGAGAGGGCAACGGGCCGTAGCGAACCGAGGACTTGTAGACGTTGCGGCGGTGCTCGAAGGCCTTCCACAGCGGCGGCGCCTTCTCCGGGGCCGGCCAGTCGATGGCGAGGTCGGCGGCGGGGACGACGCCGCGAAGGGCGGCGTCGGTGACGGAGTGCGTCATGTCGCGCTCCTTCTGCCGCACCTCGTCGTTGCCCGGCTCGAACCAGGACTTCGCCGATGCGGACAGGAGTTCCGGCATCTGCCGGTATCCCCACACCCCCATGGCGGCGAGGGCGCCAAGCGGCTCAAGGTGTTTCCCGATCACGGGCAGGGAGGCGGAGGCGACACTCATGGCGAGCAGGTGATCGGCAGGCTTGGCGTTGAGGAGCCAACGTGCGCGCGTCCACATTGTCGGTCCGGGGTACCGGGTGTCCGGTCGCACGGTCATGATCGCGACTGTACCCCGCAGGTCAGTTCCTAAACGACGACATCTGGAAGTTGTCAACCAGCGGCACTTTCGTAACGCGATGTGACCGGAGTCACACCTTTCTGACCGGCGGTTTTGCCGCTAGCGTGCACTTGACGACCGTCAAGTTACGACTCGATGACGAAGCGAAGAGGACGTCCGCCGTGAACAGATCAGCCCTGGCCATCACTGACGAACACCGCGATCTCGCGGAATCCGCCACCGGCCTGCTGGACCGACTGCAGGCGCTCGCAGCGGCGCGGGCCACCCTCGACGAGGGCTCGGCGCACCCGACCGGGCTCTGGACCGCCCACGCCGACCTCGGACTCACCGGCCTGGCGCTCTCCGAGGAGCACGGCGGCTCGGGATTCGGCCTGGCCGAAATTGCCGTCGTGCTGGAGGCCCAGGGCCGGCGGGTGTGCCCCGGTCCGTTCCTGCCCACGGTGGCCGCCGCAGTGGTGATCGACCGCTGCGCTCCGGAATCCGTTCGTACGCAACTGCTTCCGCGGCTCGCCGACGGCACGGCGGTGTCAGCGCTCGGGCTGTCCGGCACGGTGGCGGCCGACTCGGACGCCGTGGCCGACGGGGAGAGCCCGGCGGTGCTCGGCGCACCCGACGCCAATGTGCTGGTGCTGGCCGCAGGCGACGACCTCGTGGTCGTCGACGCGGACGCCGACGGCGTCACCGTCACCCGGCTGACCGGCCTCGACACCACCCGCAGCATCGGTTCGGTCGTGCTGCGCGGGGTGCGACTGCCGCAGGACCGCGTCATCCGCGGCGCGGCCCGCCACGCGCGCACCGTGTTCCGCATCCTGGCCTCGGCCGAGGCGGTGGGGATCAGCTGGGCATGCCTGGAGATGGCGGTGGAGTACGCCAAGGTGCGCGAACAGTTCGGCCGGACCATCGGCACGTTCCAGGCGGTCAAGCACCACGCGGCCAACATGCTGGTGGATGCCGAGCAGACCACCGCGGCCACTTGGGACGCCGCCCGCTCGGACGACCTCGACAGCGCCTGGTTCCCGGCGGCGGTCGCCGCGTCGCACGCCGTGCGCGCGCAAATCGCCAACGCGCAGAACAACATTCAGCTGCACGGCGGGATCGGATACACGTGGGAGCACGACGCACACCTGTATCTGCGGCGCGCCCGCACCCTCGCGGCGCTGCTGAGCGACGGCGCGGACCCGCTGGCCGACATCGTCGAGGCGCAGCGCAGCGGGCAGGCCCGCGGCGCCACCTTCACGCTGCCCGCGGAGGCCGACGAGTACCGGCAGGCCGCCCGCAGCGCGGTCGCCGAACTGCGCGCGCTGCCCGAGGACCGCCGTCGCGACTTCCTGGTCGACTCCGGCTATCTGGTGCCGCACTGGCCGAAGCCGTGGGGCCGCGAGGCGGGCACGCTGGAGCAGCTCGTGATCGAGGAGGAGTTCCGCGACGTGAAGGTCCCGGACATGGGCATCACCGGATGGGTCACGCTGACCATCAGCCAGGCCGGCACCGATGACCAGCGGGAACGCTGGGTGGAACCGGTGCTGCGCGGAGAGACCATGTGGTGCCAGCTGTTCTCCGAACCCGGCGCCGGGTCCGATGCCGCGGCGGTGCGCACGGCGGCCAAGCGGGTGGACGGGGGCTGGCGGGTCACCGGTCAGAAGGTGTGGACCAGCCTCGCGCACCTGTGCCAGTGGGGATTGGCCACCGTCCGCACCGATCCCGACGCACCCAAGCACGCCGGGGTGACGATGATGGCGATCGACATGAAGGCCGACGGAGTGACGGTGAATCCGCTGCGCGGCATCACCGGCGACAGCCACTTCAACGAGGTGTTCTTCGACGACGTCTTCGTCCCCGACGCCGACGTGGTCGGCGACGTCAACCGCGGCTGGCTGGTGGCTCGCGCCACCCTCGGCAACGAGCGGATCTCGATCGGCGGCGGGTCGGGCGCGCCCACCGGATTCAGCGCCGACGACCTGATCGCGCTGCTGGGCAGCGCACCCGCGGACGTCGCCGCCGCCCGGACGCGGCGGGCGGGTGAGGTGATCGCGGCCGGCCACACCCTGCGGCTGCTCAACCTACGCCGGGCCAGCCGAGCCATCGCCGGGGCGGAGCCGGGCCCGGAGGGCAACGTCACCAAACTGCTGGTGGCCGAGCACTCACAGTGGCTGACCGAGCTGGGCGTGGAACTCGCGGGCACCGCGGCCGTCACCGGCGCGACGCCTGCACTGACCACCGGCTATCTCGGCAACCGGGCGATGACCATCGCCGGCGGCACGTCGGAGATCACCCGCAACACCATCGCCGAGCGGATCCTCGGCCTGCCGCGCGATCCGCTGATCAAGTAGCGGGTGCTCGGGTCGGATTACGGCGCGGCGACGCTGGTAATACTGAGCGGATGCGCAAGCCGTCCGCCGAGTCCCTCGTGCACTTCCACCCGGACCTGCGCAAGGCGGCCAAGTACGTCCCGAAGCAGATCGTCACGCCGGTGACCCTGCCGCTGCTGCGCGCCGTCACCCGCCTGCAGCCCAAGCGCACCCCGAAGGGTGTCGAGGAGTTGACCCTGCACTCCGGTATCCGGCTGCGGCTCTACCGGCCGGCCGGCGTCACGGGCAGCACGCCGGCGCTGCTGTGGATGCACGGCGGCGGCTACGTCCTCGGCACCCCGGCGCAGGACGACGACCTGTGCCGGCGCTACGCCGCCGAACTCGGCATCACGGTCGCGTCGGTGGACTACCGGCTCGCCCCCGAACACCCCTATCCCGCCGCGCTCGACGACTGCTACGCGGCGCTGCAGTGGCTGGCCGGGCTGCCCGCCGTCGACCGAGACCGGGTGGCGATCGCCGGCGGCAGCGCCGGCGGTGGACTGGCCGCGGCGCTGGCGCTGCTCGCCCGTGACCGCGGGGAGATCCCGCTGGTGGCGCAGCTGCTGATCTACCCGATGGTCGACGACCGCACCGTCGAGCGCGACGACCTCGACAACCCCGGACACCGGCTGTGGAACCAGTGGAGCAACCGGTTCGGCTGGGACGCCTACCTCGCCGACGCCGACCGAGACGTCGCGGTGCCCGCGCGCCGCGACGACCTCGAGGGCCTGCCACCGGCCTGGCTGGGGGTCGGCACGCTGGACCTGTTCCACGACGAGGGTCTCGCCTACGCCGAACGACTGCGCGCCGCCGGAGTGCCGTGCGACGTCGAGGTGGTTAAGGGTGCGTTTCACGGGTTCGATGCCATCGTCCCCAAAGCCGATGTCGCCGTTGAGTTCTTCGAGAGCCAGTGCGAGGCGCTGCGGAAGGCGTTCGACATCGCGGCCTGACCCACCGGACCGGCTTTGACGGGCGTGCGGTGTGCCCATAGCGTGACCGGATGCACGACGACGGGATCATCACCGACGACATCCACGTCGCGCGGCAGGCCATCCCGCACTTCGAGCTCGCACCGGAGTCGACGCTGCGACTGCTCAACCTGTCGGAGAACGCCACCTACCTGGTCGACGACGCGGGCACCGGCGTCACCTCCGTGCTGCGGGTGCATCGCCGGAACTATCACCGGCCGTACGAGATCGAGTCCGAGCTGGACTGGCTCGCTGCGCTGCGCCGTGATGACGCCGATGTCGCGGTGCCCACGGTGCTGCCCGCCCGCGACGGGCGCCGAATGGTCACCCTCGACGTCGACGGGACACCGCGGCATGTCGTGCACTTCGCCCTCGTCCCCGGCGCGGAGCCCGACGAGGCCACGGTCACCGCGGACGACTTCCGCACGCTGGGCCGCATCACCGCGGCGCTGCACGACCATTCCCGATCCTGGCGGCGCCCGGCGGGTTTCGGCCGCTTCACCTGGGACTGGGAGAGTTCGCTCGGGGCGGCCGCCCGCTGGGGGCACTGGCAGCAGGCCGCCGGTGTCGGGCCTGTTGAGCACGCAGTGCTGGACCGGGCGCAGGACGTCCTGCACCACCGCCTCACGGAGTACGGCGCCGGGCCCGACAGATTCGGCCTGATCCACGCCGACCTGCGGCTGGCCAACCTCATCGTCGACGGGTCCGACACCACCGTCATCGATTTCGACGACTCCGGGTTCAGTTGGTACTTCTATGATTTCGGCGCCGCGGTGTCGTTCATCGAGGACGATCCGGCGCTTCCCGACTGGCAGGACGCCTGGGTCGCCGGCTACCGGAGCCGACGACCGATGACCGCTGCCGACGAGGAGATGCTGCCGTCGTTCGTCATGCTGCGACGCCTGAAGCTGCTGGCATGGATGAGCACCCACACCCACTCGAAAGAGACACGCACCAAGGCCATCACCTACGCGCGGGGCAGCTGCGTCCTGGCGGAGCGCTATCTGTCGTCGAACGGACTGCGGCTGCACTGACTCGTGTACACCACCTCGCCGCCGACGACCGTCGCGGCGACCAGGTCGGCGTCCAGTGCATCGAGCACCTCGCGCGGGGACGCGGCGAGCACGCAGAGATCGCCGGGCTGACCGGGCGCCACCCGGCGCGGCACGGACGGCTGCTCGGCCGATCCGTGGAACATGCTCAACGCCGTTGCCGCGGAAATGCATTCTGCCGGGTTCAGGACGGCGCCCGCCAGGGTCTGGCGGCGCACGGCCGCTCGCATGGCCGCCCAGGGGTCACCACTGCCGAATGGCGAGTCGGTGGACAGCGCCGCCCTGACCCGCGACTCCAGCAACGAACGCAGCCGCCACAGCTGCGGGAGTTCGGCGGCCGGGACGTCGACGAGGTACTGATCGCCCCGTTCGGCGACGAAGTTGGGTTGTGTCACGACGGTGAGCCCGAGTTCGGCGAGGTCGGCCAGGCAGTCGTCGGGCACCACGGCCGCGTGCTCGATGCGGTCGCCCGCGCGCGTTCCGGCGGCGCGCAGTGCCGCGATGGTGACGACGAGCTGGGCGGCGGTCACACAGTGCATGGCGACTGGGGTGCCGCCGTCGTGGCGGGCGACGATCCAGCGGGTCAACTCGTCGAGGTCGAGGCCGTCGTCGTGCAGGATGCGTTTTCCGGGCGCCAGCACGTGCACCCTGACCGCGAGTTCGCCGCGACGACGGGCGTCGAGCAGTTCGGCGACGTCGCTCTCGGCGAGATCCGGTGTCGCGTCGGTGATCCCGGTGACACCCCAGGACGTGAGCCGGCGCGACACCCCGGCCAGCGTGGCGCCGCGGCGCTCCGGCGCCCAGCTCGTGTCGGCGCTGCGCAGCACGCCGTCGGGATGGTCGGCCATGCCGACGCGTCGCAGACCTGCGGTGTTCAGCGTCCACAGCACCCCGCTGCGGTGCTGCACCCGCACCGGCACCGGCGGCGCCACCGCATCCAGCACATCCCTGTCGAGCGGGCCCGCGACGGCCTCGTGGTAGCCGACCGCTCGGATCCAGCCGTCGGCGTCGGGGACGGCACCCGACAGGGCATCCGCGAGGCCGTCGCGGCCGTGCACGTCGGCCGGACCGACCCGCAGCGAATCCGCCGCCGCCGCCGTCGCATGCAGGTGCACGTGGTGGTCGTGCAGGCCGGGGATCACCGTGCCGCCCGCGGCGTCGAGCACCGTCTCGCCCGGTCGGGCCGTGAGTCCGGCTGCCATGTCGAGGATCTGATCGCCGACCCGGATGTCGGTGGGCGTGCCGTCGAGCAGCACGGCCCGGGTGATCAGCACGGCGCAGGCCGCCGTCGGGCAACCATGCGGGCGACGGTCGCGTTGTCGGCGCCCAACGCGGCGGCCCGGCCCGGCGACGGCGGCGCCGTGGCCTGCACCTGCGCAGCGGGGCCGGACGCGGTGGCGTAGCAGGCGGCCACCGCAGCCATCGACATCTCGACGAGTTCGCCGCCGCCGCGCCCCAGCGACTCGGCCACCGCGAGGGCGGCATGCAGGCCCGTGAGCGGATCGGCGATGGCGTCGCCGCAGAACTCCGGACCGTCGGCGCCCGCGACCACCAGCCCGCCGGAGACGGCGGCGTCGTCGCCGAATGCCACCCGGTCGGCGCACTCACCGGCGGTCCCGTGGCCGGTGATCCGCAGCCACACCCGGCCGTCGCGCCCGTCGACATCCTGCGGCCCGAGGGCGCGGCGGCGCAGTGCCGCCGGGCGCGATCCCTCGATCACCACGTCGGCGGCACGGAGCAATCCCTCGAGCTCCGAGGGCTCGTCGAAATCGACCGCATACGACCGTTTTCCGTGATTCATCCAGTCGAAGAACGCCGGCGCTCCTGCGCGGGTGCCGTCCGGGCGGCGCGGACTCTCCACCTTGACCGCGGTGGCGCCGGCCTGCGCGAGCAGCCGCCCGCACAGCGGGCCCGCCCACATCGACGACAGGTCGACGACCAGCAGGCCGGGGATCGTCCGTGGCGATGCCCTCCGCCCGAGTGCGCGCACCACGGGTGACGCCGCCGGAGTCTCGCCGAGGACGGCGGCGGGCAGGCCGAGCAGGCGGGCGCGTGCCACCGCGTCGGCGGCGGTACGGCGTGAGACCCATGCGGTGATCGCCGGCCACGGATCCGGCTCCAGCGCATCGGTTTCCAGTAGGGCCGGTACGGCGTCGAGGTCATCGCGACGGGACAGGGTGAGGGCGCACCAGCCGTCGCCGGTGGCCAGTAGCCGAGTCGCACCGCCGGCGGATAACCGGCCGCCTGCGGTCAGGCCGAGCAGCGCCGCCCGGCCGGTGAGGAGTTCGTCGGCGTCGACGGCGACACCGAGCAGGGTCGCGACCGCGACCGCCGTCTCGCGGGCACGGGTGAGCACCGCTGCCGGGATCGCGAGCGCAGTCACGCCGTTATTGTCCCGCGGGCCTAGAACTGCAGGGCGGTGAAGCGCCAATCGAGCACCTGGCGATCCGCGCCGCCGTCCGGTTCGACCGCGTACACCAGCGACCGCAGCCGGTAGACCCCGCCGCGACCCTCCGGCGCGGGGATCGCGCCCTCGACGTGCAGTTCGCTGTAGAGCGTGTCACCCTCCTGCACCGGCCCGGTGTGGTCGCAGGACTCCCAGCCGAGCACCGTCACCAGGTCGGGCAGCGCCCGCGTCGCCTGTGCCAGCGCGAGACCGATGGTGTGCCCGCCGTACACCAGTCGGCGCCCGCTCACCCGCGAGTCGTGATGCGTCGCAGCGATGTTCAGTGACAGCCGGGCGAGTTCGGGCGCACTGCTGACGACATCCGCGGTGCCGTGCAGCACCTGTCCGGCCAGCCCGGCGTCGAACCGGGCACCGGGCACCCGGGCGCGGAATGCGTCGGCGTCCCAGACAGCGGTCGGGTCCGGCGCGGGCGCCATGTCGGCGCCGACGGCCGACAGATCGTCGGCGTGGCCGGTTTCGCCCGCACCCTCGGACAGCGGCAGCATCGCGCACCGGTGGAAGTCCAGCACCAGACGGCCGAGCTGGTCGACGGTCGTCATCCGCAGCGCCGCCAGACCGGTCGGCGCCCTGCCCGGCCTCGCCGAGTTCTGCCGCAGACCCACCACCTCGGTGCGGGTGAACAGGGTGTCGCCGATGACGGGATACCGGTGGAACACCAGGCCGCGGTAGAACAGGTTGGCCTTCACCCGGTGGGTGGCCAGCGTGGACTGTCCGATCGCCACGTCGCACACCAGCGCCGGGTGGGCGATCGGCGCGGCGGCGCCGGTGACGGCGGTGGCCAGTTCGGCGTCGAGTGTCAGCCGCAGCCGGTCGCCGATGATCGAGTGGTGCACGGCGGCGGTGCCGGGGGTCAGCGTCATCGACGGCGCCGAGTCGAACACCTCGCCGACGTGCAGATCGTCGAAGTAGGGGCCGCCCTCGATTTGGCCGTACAAAGTCACAAGGCGTCATGCTGGCAGTGCGGCACTGGGTGTGTCAATATGGCCGTACATATGACCGAAGAAGAGAAACTCCTCGTCGAGACGGTGCGCGCCTTCGTCGACCGGGAGGTCAAGCCGACCGTCCGTGAGACCGAGCACGCCAACGACTACCCCACGGCGTGGATCGACCAGATGAAGCGGATCGGCATCTACGGACTGGCCATCGCCGAGGAGTACGGCGGCTCCCCCGTGTCCATGCCCTGCTACGTCGAGGTCACCCAGGAGCTGTCTCGCGGATGGATGAGCCTCGCGGGCGCGATGGGCGGGCACACCGTGGTCGCCAAGCTGCTCGCGCTGTACGGCACCGAGGAGCAGAAGCGCACCTATCTGCCGCCGATGGCGAGCGGCGAGATGCGCGCGACGATGGCGCTGACCGAGCCCGGTGGCGGTTCCGACCTGCAGAACATCTCCACCGGCGCCGTCCGCGACGGCGACGACCTCGTGATCAACGGCACCAAGACCTGGATCAGCAACGCCCGCCGCTCCGGCCTGATCGCACTGCTGTGCAAGACCGATCCGAACGCCGAGCCGCGCCACCGCGGCATCTCGGTGGTGCTCGTCGAGCGCGACACCCCCGGCCTGACGGTGTCGCGCGATCTCCCCAAGCTGGGATACAAGGGCGTCGAGTCGTGCGAGTTGTCGTTCGCCGACTGCCGGGTGCCCGCGTCGGCCGTGCTGGGCGGCACCCCCGGCCACGGCTTCGCGCAGATGATGAAGGGCCTCGAGACCGGCCGCATCCAGGTGGCGTCCCGGGCACTGGGTGTGGCGACCGCGGCACTCGAGGACTCGCTGCGCTACGCCCAGGAGCGCGAGAGTTTCGGCAAGCCGATCTGGAAGCACCAGTCCATCGGCAACTACCTGGCCGACATGGCGACGAAACTGACCGCCGCCCGCCAGCTCACCCGGTATGCGGCCGAACGCTACGACAGCGGCGAACGCTGCGACATGGAGGCGGGGATGGCCAAGCTGTTCGCCTCCGAGGTGGCGATGGAGATCGCGCTCAACGCGGTCCGGATCCACGGCGGCTACGGCTATTCCACCGAGTTCGACGTCGAGCGCTACTTCCGCGACGCGCCACTGATGATCGTCGGCGAGGGCACCAACGAGATCCAGCGCAACGTCATCGCCGGCCAGCTCGTCGCGCGGGGCGGGATCTGACGAGTTGACCGCGCCGGCATACCAACTGCTGCGCGACCAGCTGCGCGACGAGATCGCCGCGGGTCGGTACCGCAACGGTGTCCGGCTGCCCACGGAGTCCGAACTCGTTGCGCGCGAGAAGTTGTCGCGCCAGACGGTGCGGCGGGCATTTCAGGACCTGGTCGCCGAGGGAATCGTGTACCGGGTGCCCGGGCGCGGCACCTACGCCAGCGACTCCGCGCGGCGCTACCTGCGACAGCTGGGGTCCATCGAAGACCTGATGAACCTGTCGCAGGACACCACCATGGAGGTGCTGAGCGGGTTGGCGCGCAGGGTGGACGTGGCGGCCGCGAGCCGGCTGCGCCTCGACCACGACGCGGTGCACACCGTCACGTTCCGCCGCCTGCATGACGGGGTTCCGTTCGTCGCCACCACGGTGCACCTGCCCGAATCGGTGGCCGCCTCCGTCGCCGGCGTCGACGCGCTGACGACCGGATCCGCGGGCACGCACACCGTCATCGGACTGCTCGAGCCGCACCTGCGCGAGCCGATCGTCGAAGCGGCGCAGTCGATCACCGTCGCCGAGGCCGATGCGGCGGTGGCCGCCGCGGTGAACTGTGCACCCGGCCATCCGATGCTGCGGGTCGACCGGCTCTACTCCGACAGTTCCGGGCGCCCGGTCGAACTGGCGATCAGCCACTTCCTGCCCGAGCAGTACACCTACCGCGTGACGCTGCGCCGCTCCGGATTGTGATTTCAGACGGCGCGGGTTGCGGCGACGCTGCCGAGCAGGACCAGGGCGTCGGCGCTCGGGCTGCCCGGCTCCGCGTCGTAGACCACGAGCTCCTGCCCCGGGGCGGACCGCACGTCGAACGTCTGCATGCTCAGCGTCAGCAGGCCGACCTCCGGGTGACGGAACCGCTTGACCGCCAGACACTTCCGCCGGGCGTCCTGCCTGCCCCACAGCGTCCGGAACTCCTCGCTGGCGTCGAGCAGCTCGGTCAGCACCGCCCGCGCGTGCGGATCGTCCGGGGCGGCGCCGTAGCCCATCCGGAACCCGGCCACCGAGTCGGCCGCGACGGCACGCCAGTCGGCGTAGAAGTCCCGGGCCCGCGGATCGGTGAACACCAGCCGCATCAGGTTCCCCACCGCGCCGAACTCGCCGAACAGCACCGCGGCGAGCGCGTTCACCGCCAACACCTCGTAGGCCCGGTTGTAGACCAGCGCAGGGTTGTTCGGCCAGGCGTCCATCAGCCGCAGCAGCCCGGGGTCGACGCGGTCGGTCACCCGCGCGTGCTGCTCCCGCGGGGCGAGGCCGGCCAGCCGGAACAGATGCCTGCGGCCGTCGTCGTCGAGCCTCAGCGCCGCCCCGAGCGCCTCCAGCACCTGCACCGACGGCGAGCGCTCCCGGCCCTGTTCGAGGCGGCTGTAGTAGTCGACGCTGACACCCGCCAGCATCGCCACCTCCTCGCGGCGCAGCCCGGGAACCCGCCGGACGCCGCTGCTGGCCAGACCCGCGTCGGCGGGGCTGATCGCGGCCCGACGCCCCTTGAGGTAGTCACCCAACTCGGCCATCGTCCCAGCCTAGATCCGCCGCGGGCGTCAGGCAGGGTGCAGTGCACCCTGGCTGATCGGCATGGCTGGGCCGATGCTGGACGCATGACAGATTCGAAGATCATTCTCGTCACCGGCGCCAGCAGCGGCATCGGTGAAGCCGTCGCCGCACGCCTGGCCGCCGAGGGCCATCACGTCGTGGCGGGCGCCCGGCGGGAGGACCGCCTCGCCGACCTCGCGCGCCGTATCGAGCAGGACGGCGGCAGCATCGAGGTCCGCCGCCTGGACGTGACCGACCGTGCCGACGTGGCGGCGTTCGTCGACGCCGCGGTGGCCGCCCACGGCCGGGTGGACGTCGTCGTCAACAACGCGGGCGTGATGCCGCTGTCGCGGCTGGACGCATTGCTCGTCGACGAGTGGGACCGGATGATCGACGTGAACATCCGCGGTCTGCTGCACGGCATCGCCGCCACGCTCCCGCATTTCCAGCGGCAAGGCAGCGGCCACTTCATCACGGTCGCGTCCGTCGGCGCGCACGAAGTGGTGCCGACCGGCGCGGTGTACTGCGCCTCGAAGTTCGCGGCCTGGGCCATCACCGAGGGTCTGCGGCTGGAGGTCGACCCGTCGATCCGGGTGACGACGGTGTCGCCGGGCGTGGTCGAATCCGAGCTCGCGGACTCGATCACCGACCCGACGGCCGCGGGCGCGATGCAGGAGTACCGGGCCGACTCGATCCCGCCCGACGCGATCGCCCGCGCGATCTCCTATGCCATCGGCGAGCCCGCCGACGTGGATGTCAACGAGCTGATCATCAGGCCCGCACGGCAGCGCTGACGCGCAATCCGGTGACGGTGCGGCGGCGTCATCCGTCATAGGCTTGTCGGGGCGGCGCACGGTGCGCGCCAGACGGGTGCGGAGGAAAGCGTGACGTCCAACATCTCGGTGCTCGCCGCCGCCACCGACGTCGGCGAGATGGTCGGCTATGCCGTGATCCCCATCATCGGCCTGGTCCTGCTGATCGTCGGGCTCGTCAAGCGAAGCAAATCGGGCTCACCGCAACCCAACTCACCGTACGGCTGGGCGCCGGGCCAGGCGCCCTACGGCAGTCAGCCGCCACCGCCCGGCGGCTACCCCGGCTACCCGCAGCAGCCCGGCTATCCGCCGCCCCACCCGCAGCAGCAACAGCCCTACTTCGCACCGGGCATGCCACCGCCGTACCCGCCGCCCGGCTACCCGCCGTTCGCGCCGAAGCCGAAGAAACAGGGCACCGGCCTGATCATCGCCGGCGCGATCATCCTGGCCCTCGGACTGCTCGGAAACCTCGGCCGGCTGGCGACGTCGTCGTCGCCCACATCGTCGTCGTCCGAGCGTTCCTCGTCGTCGGCCTCGTCGACGACGGCGCGCAGCGACGACGACGGGCTCGACGTCGGCGACTGCGTCATCGACATCCCCGCGACCGGCCCTTTCGAGGTCGTCGACTGCTCGAACCCCGCCGCCCAGCTCGAACTGGGCGCCATCGAGGGGCCCGACCAGTGCCCCGACGGACCCGCCAGCCTGGGCTCCTACCTCTACCAGCCCACGCCCACCGGCAGGACCAGGTGCTTCCTCCCCAACTTCGAGGAGGGCAACTGCTTCCGGGTGGACTCGGTGCAGACGATGTTCAACAAGGTCGACTGCACGGACCCCAACGCCGCGGGCAAGGTCGAGACGCGCCTCGACAGCAACGACCCCGGCGCATGCACACCGCCGGCGAGGGCGCTGGCCTTCCCGGAACCCGCCCGCACCTACTGCCTGACGCAGCACAGCCACACCTGACGCGCCGCTGATCCGGTGCCGTCCTACCGGTCGGCGGCGATCTCGTCGACGAGGCCCCAGTGCAGGGCGGTGGCGGGGTCGACGGTGTAGCCGGTGAGGAACAGGTAGGCGGTGCGCCACCGTCCGATGCGGCGGGTGATGCTGACGGTGCCGCCGGCCCCCGGGATGAGGCCCAGTTGCAGCTCCGGCAGCCCGATCACCGACTGTGGATGTGCGGTCACCCGCCCGCAGTACGCGGCCATCTCCAGTCCGCTGCCGAGCACCTGACCGTGCACCTCGGCCCGCAGCGCAGGCCCGAGGCGGTGACGCAACTCGTCGAGCACCAGCGCGGGGCTGTGCCGGGTGCGGGCCAGGTGCGCGTCGGCCGGATCGGTGAACGAGCCGAACTCGGCCAGATCGCCGCCGCTGCAGAACGAGGGGCCGTTGCCGGACAGCACGACCTCGGTGACGGACGGGTCGAGCCGGGCGATCTCGAGCGCTTCGAGCAGCGCGGCCCGCGCGTCGGTGGAGAAGGCGTTGTGCCGACCGGGCCGGTTGAAGCGCACCCGCAGCGTGTCACCCTCGCGCTCCGCCTGTACCGGATCCGGCAGCGCCGGTGGAGTTCCGGGTCCGCGCGCGGCGAGCCAGGCCTGGAATTCGGCACTGCCCTGCAGCGTCGAGTACGCGAGCGACTCCGCGATCAGGCCGGCGTAGGCGGGCGCCGCGACGTCCACGGCCCGCAGCACGTCGTCCCCGACCTCGGCCGCATGCGGCCAGGTGCGGCAGCGCTGGTCCAGATCGGCGAGGGTGCGCTGCACCGACGGCACCGCCACCGCACGGTGGTCCTCACAGGGCCGCTCGGTGAGGGTGAATGTTGCTCGCTGCAACCAGTATTCGGCGCCCGGCGCGGTCAGGTCGCCGGTGGCGACGACGACACCCGCCGGTTCCGCGGACTCCAGGTCCGGCGGGTCCGACAGGTCGACGACGCGCATCAGCCGGAGTATTTCGCGATCAGCTCCTGTTTGTACAGCTTGCCGGTGTCGGTGCGGGGCAGCTGGGCCTCGAACGAGATGGACCGCGGACACTTGTAGTGCGCCAGGCGGTCCCGCAGCCAGCCGAGCAGCTCCTCGGCGAACGCCTCGGTCGCGTCGGCCGGATCGACGGTCTGCACCACCCCTTTGACGCGCTGGCCCATCTCGTCGTCGGGCACACCGAACACCGCGGCGTCCATCACCTTCGGGTGGGTGACCAGCATGTTCTCCGCCTCCTGGGGGTAGATGTTCACCCCGCCGGAGATGATCATGTGGTGCCGCCGGTCGGTGAGGTACAGGTAGCCCTCCTCGTCGAGGTACCCGATGTCTCCGACTGTCGCCCAGCCTTTCTCGTGCCGCGACGCCGACGTCTTGTCCGG
Organism: Mycobacterium sp. NPDC050041; assembly: GCF_049541695.1. Taxonomy (NCBI): domain Bacteria; kingdom Bacillati; phylum Actinomycetota; class Actinomycetes; order Mycobacteriales; family Mycobacteriaceae; genus Mycobacterium; species Mycobacterium sp. NPDC050041. Next base: position 615,159 of record NZ_JBMVDG010000001.1, read on the forward strand.
GTCGTTGAGGTATTCGAAGGAGTTGCCGCCCTCGAAGTAGATCTCACCGGCCTGCCCCGGCGGCAGCTCGTTGCCGTCCTCGTCGAGAATGTGGATGGCGCCGCCCATCGGCTTGCCGACGGAGCCGGGGTGGGCCAGCCACTCCTCGGCGCTGATGAGCGTCGACCCGTGCGCTTCCGAGGAGGCGTAGTACTCGTCGACGATCGGGCCCCACCAGTCGATCATCTGCTTCTTGATCTCCACGGGGCAGGGCGCCGCGGCGTGCATCACCCGCTTGAGGCTGGAGACGTCGTAGCTGTTGCGCACGGACTCCGGCAGCTTCAGCATCCTGGTGAACATCGCGGGCACGAACTGCCCGTGGGTGACGCGGTGGCGCGCGATGGCGTCGAGACAGCCCTCGGCGTCGAACTTCTCCAGCACGACGGTGGTGATGCCGCCGGCCTGGATCTGCATCGACCACACCGACGGCGCCGTGTGGTACAGCGGTGCGGGGCTGAGGTAGACGGCCTCTGGGTCGAGCCAGAAGGAGACCAGCGCGGCCATCATGCCGGGCACCTCGGACGGCGGCAGATGCGGGAGTTGGCGTTTGATGCCCTTGGGCCTGCCGGTGGTGCCGGAGGAGTACTGCAGCAGGTCGCCTTCGATCTCGTCGGCGATCGGTGTGTCGGGTTGCCCGGCAACGCCTTCGGGATAGCGGGTCCAGCCGTCGAGGTCGGCGTCGGCGATGAGCAGCACGGCGGGCAGGCCGCGCGGCAGGTGCTCGCCGAGTTCCGCGCAGGTCTCGCGCAGCGCCGCCGATCCGATGACGGCCTTGGCGGCGCTGTTGTCGATGATGTAGGCCGCCTCGGCCGCGGTGAGGTGGGTGTTGATCGGCACGTAGTACAGGCCGCTGCGGCGTGCCGCCCACATGACGGCGTGCATGTGCTCGTTGTTCTCCATCAGGATGGCGACGGCGTCACCCTCCTGCAGGCCGTTGGCCCGGAAGTGGTGCGCCAGCCGGTTGGCCCGTGCCTCGAGGTCGTCGAAGGTGACGACGGTCCCCGATGGGTGGAGAACGATCGCCGGCTTACCGGTGCCGACATGCTCGCGAATCTGCATGGGCCGACTCTACGACGCCCGTATTTGACGGGTGTCAAGTGGGCGGCCTGCGGCGAGCCAACAGCGCGGCGAGCTCCTCGCGGCTCGTGGTTCCCGTCTTGCTCATCGCCTTGTAGATGTGCCCTTCGATGGTGCGCACCGACAGCGTCAGGCGCTCGGCGACCGCACGATTGGACAGTCCGTGGCCGAGCAGCGTCACGATCTCCCGCTCCCGAAGGGTGAGCGGTATGGGTTCGCGGGCCTGCCGCAGCGCCGGGGTCTCGACGATGCCGCACACCTCGGCCAACGCCTCCGCGCGCGCGAGGCAGGTCAGGAAGGACCCGCGCAACTCGCGGTCGCGGTAGGCCACCCCGCCGTGCGCAGCGGCGTCCACGGCCGCCACCAGGTCTCCCATCCGCTCGAACTCGTCGGAGACGGCGACCAGTTCCGCGGGATCGTGGTCACGAAGGGATGCCGCGAGTCGCGCCGCGACGCGGGCACGCGGACCCTCGACGATCGTGTCGAGCTCGTCCAAGCGCGCAGCGCCCGATGTGTCGCCGAACTGTGCCGCGGTCTGCAGGCACATCACCTCCGCCGCGAATCTTCCGTTGGCGGCCGCTGTTCGGGCGGCGTTCGCGGCGATCGCCGTCCCCTCGCTGACCGCGCCCTGGCCGGCTGACACCCACGCCCGGGCGAGGGCCCGCTCGTCGTCGAGGGACCGGAAGGGACGCCGCCGGGCGTCGAGGTCCGCGCCGAGAGCCGCGGCCTCCGAAGTCAACCCCCGCATCGCCAGCGCCGTCATGTGCAGGACGCCGTAGCGGTAACCCCAGCCGATGGCGTAACCCGAAGCGGTCAACGCCCGTGCCGCCGGCGCGAGGAACTCGCAGGCCGTCTCCAGGTGGCCGCTGCCCGAAGCGGCCCGGCCGGCGATCGCGTCGCCCAGCCAACGTGGGTCGCCGGGAAGGTCGTCGGCCTGCCGGCGCACCCGCTCGGCGAGCTCCTGCGCCGCCGCGACGTGGCCGGCGAAGAGCAGCGCCCCGACGTGCGCGTCGGCGATGTTGAACTGCATGTGCGGGGCATCCGACGACCGGGTCGCCACGGCATATCCCGCCTCGGCGACGCTCACGGCCCGGCTGAGCGCACCTGCATCCGCGTCGATGGCGGTGAGCGCCCACGCCGTTTCGGCCCCGACGATCGCGGGCAGGTCGTCGAGCTCGAGGTGCTGCGCGGCCCGCACCGCGTCGGCCGGCCGGTCGACGGCGAACCAGTACACCGTCCGCAGCGCATCCATCGACCGACCGGCAGGCCCGGCGGTGAGGTGCGAGGCGGCGTCGATGATCGCCTTGGCCGCCGGCGGATCGGCCAGCGCCCAGAGCAGATTGCTCGCACGCAGATAGGTCAGCCGTGCCTGGTCCTCCTCGCCCATCCGGTCGACGGACATCTCGGCGAGCAGCGCCTCCGCCTCGCGTCCGCGTCCGCTCCACGACAGCGCGTGTGCCCGGACGAACACCGCTTGGGGTCCGATCCCCGCGTGCACGGCCGCGGCGGCGAGCCGATCGGCGAGCGGCAGATCCGCCAGCGCAACAGCTGTGCGGGCCGCCCGGAACAGCAGGTCACCGTCCGGAGCGAGATCCGAGTCCATGCTCAGCGCCGCGCGACGGACCAGGACCCGCGCATCGTCGCGGTTGTCCGCGGCGCCGAGCTCCGCGGCGACCAGTCCCCGCAACCGGCGCAGCCGGGTGGGCGCTGCGCGGTTCCTGCGGACCTCCCCGTACAGCGGGTGGGCCATCCACACCTGAGTGCCCGCGTCGACGTGCTCGATGCTGATCAACCCGCGGCCATCGGCCTGCTCGACGGCGTCGGACCCCACGATCCGCTCGAGGGCCGCGAGGTCGATCGGCTCGCCCACGGCCAGCGTGTCCACGACCGCCGCCACATCAGGCGCCAGCGCCCCGGTGCGCGATTCGATCAATTCGACCAGGCTGTGCGGGACGACGATGGGATCGTCGAGCCAGTACCAGGTGCCCGACTCCCCGCCGAGCCGGCCTTCGGCGACCTGCTGCTCGACGATGTGTCGCAGGTAGAGCGCGTTGCCGCGGGTCAGCTCCCACAACCGACGTGCGGCGTGCGCGTCGACCGGACCGGCCAGCGTCGCGGACAGGAGTGCCGTGGTCTCCGAAAGCGACAGCGGCTGGAGGTCGAGCCTGTCGAACTGCCCGATCCTGTAGAGCTCGTGCACGCCGAGCGGGATCTCTTCGCCGTCGCGGATGCTCAGGATCAACTTCGCCGTACCGCGCTGCGCGATCTGCTGCAGAACGAACAACGACAGCTCGTCGAGCAGGTGGACGTCGTCGACCCCGATCACCACCGCGCTGTCGGCCGGGGCCGTGGTGAGCGACCGGATCACCGCGCACACCAGTTGGAGGTCGTCGCTGCCGGCCGTTCCGGCCCACGCCGCGAACGCACCGAGCGGGAGGCCGCGCGCGCATGACGTGCCGACGACCCAGCGGACCGTGTGTCCGAGCGTCGCGGCCTGATCCAGCGCTTCGCGCGCCACCCGGCTCTTACCCACGCCTGCCGCGCCGCCGATGACGATTCCGCACACGGCCGGGTCGGACAGCGCGGCCGCGATCAGTCGCATCTCCTCGGTGCGACCGGTCAACGGCCAGGTCAACCGCATGGGCCCAGCCTAGGAACCGTGGGGAGCCGCAAGTAGTGGATTTCACCGGACTGCCCAAAAGAGCAGTAGTGCAGTACTCGCGTATTCAGCGCCGAGGCCCGTGATGATGGAAAGCGTCCTGATCTGCAGCGGTGGGTCACGAAGTGGGGTCCGACATGGGCGAAGGGGCGGCAGTCCTGCGGGTGGCGCGGCACGACGCCGCCACAGTGGACGTCGAGGCGCCGGCCGGGGCGACGCACGCATACCGGCGTGCATGGATGCGGCGTTTCGCGGCCACAACGCCCGGGATGATCGTGCTGATCGCGGCCGCGGTCGTGGCGACCTGCACGGTGGCCGCCGTGGTCTGCGCCAGCGCACTCGACCGGCGGATAGACGCTCACGACGTCGTGCTCGAGCGGTCGGAACCGTTCGCCTACGCGGCACAGAATCTGTACGCCGCGCTGTCGGCGGCCGATGCAGCCGCCGCGTCGGCGTTCCTGTCCGGCGGAACACTGTCGGCACCGGCGAGGAACCGTTACCAGGAGGCGCTGGCGGCGGCGTCGTCGGCACTCGTGGACGTCACGGCCGGCGCCACCGACGCGGACACGCGTGCCGAAGCAGCGGAGATCTCGACACAGCTGGCGACCTACACGGGCCTGGTCGAACTCGCGCGGGCCAACAACCTGCAGGAGTTCCCGGTCGGTTCGGCGTATCTGCGCGAGGCCTCCGCGTTGATGCAGACCGAACTGCTCCCCGGCGCCGAGCGGATCTTCGCGCGCGACCTGGCCGTGGTCCACGCCGGTCAGCGCGCGGTCGGCGCGACCCCCGTCGCCGGCCTGCTGCTGCTGGTGGTGCTGCTCTCGGTGCTCCTCGCCGGTTCGCTGGTGCTTCGCGCGCGGACGAACCGGCAGTTCAACGTCGGTCTGGTCGTCGCGGCGACGTTGGTGGTGCTGGCCATGACCTGGATCGTCACCGCCACCTGGGTGGCCGCAGCGAGAGTCGAGAGCGGCCAGAGCGAGGGCACAGCACGATTCGGCCAACTCGCGAAGGCACGGATCCTGGCACAGCAGGCGCGGACCGACGAGATGCTGCAGCTCATCGCGCGGGGCGACATCAGCAGGGGAGAGGAATCCTTCCGCGGTCGACTCGACGAGCTCAACGGGGTTCTGGGAGCGGCACCCGCGGCCGTCGTCGACGACGTGCAGACCTGGTCGGCCGCACACGACAGGCAGGTGAGGGCCTACGCCGGCGGCGAGTACAACGCCGCGGTGACCCAAGCCGTCGGAGCCGACCCGAACGGCTCGGCCGTGCAGTTCGCCTGGGTGGAGTCCACTCTGCGCGATCACATCGAGCAGACCCGTGCGGTACTGCGCGATCGCACCGCCGCGGCCGGTGACGCATTGGCGTGGACGCCCGTGGGCACCACGTTGTTGTTGGCGCTCGCCGCGGTGGCCGCCGTTGCCGGACTGTGGCCGCGGCTCGAGGAGTTCCTGTGAGGGCGCGGTGGGTGTTGGTGGCGCTGGCGGTCGCCGCCGCCGCCGGTTGCGGCTCACCGCCGGCGCCGCCCACGCCGGTCGACGCCACACCCGCACAGGTCAGACCCGCAGGCGCGACCGAGATCACCGCCGCGCCGGCGACGCAGACGTCGGACTGTGATCGCGAAGCGAGCCTGCGCCCCGGACCGATGCCGAAGCCGGGGAGCATGCCGGCGGACTCGACGATGGCGGCCATCGTGGAACGCGGACGGCTGGTGGTCGGCGTCGACCAGAACACCTTCCTGTTCGGGTACCGAAACCCCACGACGGGACGCCTCGAGGGATTCGACATCGATCTCGCCCGCGAGATCGCCCGACGCATCTTCGGCGACGCCGACCGCATCGACCTGCGGGTGGTCGATGCCGCCCAGCGGGAGACCGCACTGACGTCGGGTCAGGTGGACCTCGTGGTGCGCACCTTCTCGGTCACCTGTCAGCGCCGCGAGAAGCTCGCCTTCTCGACGGTGTACTTCTACGCCAACCAGCGCATCCTCGCCGTCGAGGGATCGGACATCGATTCCGCCGCGGCGCTGGCCGGCAAGCGGGTCTGCGCGGTGTCCGGCACCACGTCGGTGTCGACGCTGTTCGCACTCGACCCACGGCCCGCCGTCGTCGGTGTGACCAGCTGGACCGACTGCCTGGTGATGCTGCAGCAGGGCCAGATCGATGCGATCAGCACCGACGACGTCGTGCTGGCCGGGCTCGCCAAGCAGGACCCCAATGTGGGCATCGTCGGGCCGAGCATGGGTGTCGAGCCCTACGCCATCGGAATGCGGAAGGACCGCGAGGATCTGGTCCGGTTCGTCAACGGCGCGCTCGACGAGATCCGGTCCGGCGGAACGTGGCAACGGCTCTACACGACGTGGCTGCGCAGTCTCGGGCCGTCGCCCGGTCCCCCCGCACCGCGCTACGAGGCGGCGCCATGACGGCGAACGCGTTCGACGAGATCGACCGCGAACTCGCGGCCCGCACGGACGACGTCGCATCGATGTCGGCCACCCTGGTCGAGCTCGACGCACACCCCGGCCTGGCCCACCTGCGCCGCTACTCCCCCAGCGGGCTGACCGCACAGCGGTGGGCGCACGCCGAGGAGACGCTGAGGCAGTCCTGGGACATTCTCGCTCAAGCCATGTCGATCCTGGATGCGGCCAGCTCCGCGCGCAGGCGCTCCGACCCCGACGACGTCGAGTTCGCCGAGCTGAGGCACAAGTTGCGCGAACTGCCGAAGACGCTCGTCGACATCCGCGTGGTGACCCGTCTCCTCGACGCCGTCGACGAGATCGATTCGCTGGTGGCACACGGCCTCGCCCCGATCATGACGCGCCTCGACGAGGCGGGCGTCGGCTATCCGCCCGAGATCGTCGAGCTGCTGGACATCGCGGCCACCGACCCGCTGTCGTTGACGGCTTCCGATGTCACCGAGCGCCTCACCGTGATCGCCGAATGGGTCGCCCTGCGGGAGAACTGGGCGGAGGCGCTCACCGACACCGCCGCCGCCATCGACCAGGTGGGGGCCGCGTTCGCCGAGGCGACAGGCACCCGGTTCCGGGTCGAGCAGCGCGTACTCACCGCACCGCTGCCCACGCGCCCGAACCCCGAGCCCGATCTCCGCCGGCAGCTGGAGTCCCTCGTCGAGACGAATCCTGCTGCGCTGCAGGAGGTCCAGCGACGTATCGACGCGGCGCTGCAGCAGATCCGCGCGGACGAGGCGGTCGCACAGGGGCTGCTCGACCGCCGCGACGAGCTGACCGGACGGCTGCGGGGGTACCAGGCGAAAGCCGCACGCCTCGGGCTGGTGGAGGATGCCGACCTGGTGTCGTCGATGCGGATCGCCGCCGGCCTGCTGTCCCGGCGCCCGTGCGATCTGTCCGCGGTGACCCGCGCCGTGGCCGACTACCAGCAGGCGATCACCGAAAAGCGCGGGAGGGTCGGATGATCTGCGCCGAATCCGGTTGCACCGGAACCGTTGTCGACGGCTACTGCGACGTGTGCGGGACGGCCCCCACCCCGCAGGTGCAGACGGCCCCCGGTGCCCCGTCCTCGACCGCGGCCATGCCGTCCACCGCGCGCTCGGCCCGCTCGCGGCGCACCACGTCGACCTCCACCGTCAGCGCACGTGGCGGCCTCGGCGCCGGGATCATCGACATCCCCCGGATACCGAAGGGCGATCCCGCTGCCGCCATCCTGCCCGACCCACAGGTGCCGGAAGCACACAGGTTCTGCGGCAACTCCGACTGCGGAAGGCCGGTCGGACGCGGCACCGACGGCACCCCCGGCCGAACGTCGGGCTTCTGCACCCATTGCGGCACGCGTTACTCGTTCGTCCCGCGACTCTGCCGTGGCGATCTGATCGGCGGGCAGTACGAGGTGCAGGGCTGTATCGCCCACGGCGGTCTCGGCTGGATCTACCTCGCGACCGACAACAACGTGCACGGCCGCCACGTCGTCCTCAAGGGCCTCGTCCACTCGGGTGACGTCGACGCGATGGCCGCGGCCGCGGCCGAGGCACACGCGCTGGCGGAGGTCGAACACCCGAACATCGTGCGGATCCACAATTTCGTCGAGCACGTCGACGACACCGGCTCACCGGTCGGCTACATCGTCATGGAGTACGTCGGCGGGACGTCGCTCAAACAGATCCGCAGAGCCCACGGCGGCCCCCTGCCCCCGGAACAGGCGGTCGCCTACATCGTCGAGATCGCCCCGGCCATCGGTCATCTGCACGCCCAAGGCCTCGCGTACTGCGACTTCAAACCCGACAACGTGATGCAGACCGACGAGCAGGTCAAGCTCATCGATCTCGGCGCCGTCGTCGACATGGATGACGACGACTGCGCGATCTACGGCACGGCCGGCTATCAGGCGCCGGAGATCGCCTGGACCGGACCGACCGTCGCCAGCGACATCTATACGGTGGGACGCGCACTCGCCGTGCTGGTGATGGACGTGCCGCAGGAGTCCGGCCGGCCGGCACCCCGGTTGCCCGGCCCCGACGACGTGCCCGTGCTGGCCGAGCACCCGTCCCTGCACCGCTGCATCCTCAGGGCCACCGATCCCGACCCTGCCCGGCGCTTCGCGTCGATGGAGGAGCTGGCCGACCAGCTGACCGGCGTGCTGTACGAGATCGCCGCAGCGGGCGGCACGGTGGTGCAGCCGCGGAAGTCGAGCCACTTCAGCCACCAGCGCGGGATCTTCGGCGCGGCCCACGACGCGGCGATCGTCCCGGCCGAGGTGGTGGCGGCGCTCGCCGTGCCCGTGGTCGACCCCCGCGATTCCGGGGCCGCGGTGCTGGCCACGACCAGTGGCACACCACCCGCCCAGCTCGAGAACGCGCTGTGGCTGGCGCAGGGCGGGGCGCACGGCGGCGGCAGTTCCTCTGTCGAGATCCCCCTGCGGTTGGTGCGCGCGGCTCTGGAGATCGGCAACCCCGGCGATGCCAGGAAGCGGCTCGCGGAGCTGAGGTCCGTGCTGCAGGACGACTGGCGATTGTCCTGGTACCTCGGCCAGTGCGCCCTCCTCGAGCGCGAATACGACGAGGCCGGTGCGCGTTTCGACGAGGTGCTGGCCGTGTTGCCGGGCGAGCTGGCACCGAAACTCGCCGCCGCCGCAGCAGCGGAACTGCGTGGCGCGTACGACGTCGCGGTGCGCCACTACGAGACGGTGTGGCGCACCGACGACAGCTACGTCAGCGCCGCCTTCGGGTGCGCTCGCCTGCACGCGCTTTCCGGGGACAAGGCCGGCGCGGTCGCGGCATTGGACCGGGTGCCCGAGGCGTCGGCCCACTGCGCGCCTGCGGGTGCGACGGCCATCGGCATCCTGCTCGACGGGCTCGAACCCGACGAGCTGGACGAGACGACGCTCCACGATGCGGCCAAACGGACCTGCGCGCTGAATCTCGAGTCGGCGGCCCGCCGCGCGTCGATTCGGCTGAAAGTGCTCGACGCGGCGTTGCGCTGGCTGGACGCCGGAAACAAGCCCACCGCGTTCCGGCTGCTGAACGTCGACTTCGACGAACAGGGTGTGCGCGCCGGGATCGAGACCTGCTACCGCGTACTGGCGCGCGACGCCGTCGACGTGTGGGAGCGCATCGCGCTGGTGGAGCGGGCCAACGCGATACGACCGAGGACCAGGACATGACGGCGTGCGGTGGACGCTGCCCTCGGTGCTCCGCCCCTGTGCAGCCCGCGCACCGGTTCTGCGGGACGTGCGGCGCCGCGTTGTTCGACGTGGCGCCGGTGGCTGTACCGCGGAAGGGATCTGAGCCGCACGGACCCTGTGAGTGCGGCAACGCGGATTTCACCGACGGGTACTGCACCGTCTGCGGGCAGCGTCGCCCCGAACCTGACCGGGACGAGGTCGACGTGGGCGGCATCGTGCTGATCACCGACCGCGGATTGCACCACACCCGCAACGAGGACGCCGCCGCAGCAGGGGTCGTGCCCAGCGGCGACGGCCGTTTCGCGTTCGCCGCCGCCGTCTGTGACGGTGTGTCCACCTCCGTGGACGCGCAGACCGCCGCCACCGCCGCCGCGCAGGCCGGCGTCGCGGCGATGCTCGACGCACTCGCGGCCTGCCACAGCGGCCGCTCCGCCGCCGCGACGGGTCTCGCGGACGCGGCGCGAGCGGCCGTGCGGACCGGCGCAGGAAGCAGCGACCCGGCATCGGCCCCGGCGTGCACCTACACCGCGGCGGCCGTGGTCCCCGCGGCCCAGGACACGGTGCACATCACTGTCGCCAACGTCGGTGACAGCAGGGTGTACTGGGTGCCCGACCCGCCCGGAGCCGCGGTGCAACTCACGGTCGACGACTCCGTGGCCCAAGAACTCATCGGCGCCGGGCTGTCGGCCCAGTCCACGGCTGTGCGAGCCGGAGCGCACACGCTGACCCGATGGCTCGGCGCCGACGCCGACGCCGACGCCGAGCCGTGGACGGATACCAGTGTGCGCACCATCGCCGCCACGGGCGCAGGCCTTCTGGTCATCTGCACCGACGGTCTGTGGAACTACCTTCCGGAACCCGGCGACATCGCCCGGGTGTGCGTGGGCGGCGACGCGTGCACGGTTGCGCGCAGGCTGGTCGACCACGCGCTGCAGGCAGGCGGACAGGACAACGTCACCGTCGCCGTGATACCCATCGGAGGTCGTCATGAGTTCTCATGAAAGACAGATTGTTTCGGTACACGTCGACCACAATCCCTACCTCGCCGCGGGCGCCGGGAGGGTCGACGCGATCGTCAGCGTGGCGACCGAGGCCGACGCCGCGCCGACGCCGGCGCCCACCGACCGGGTCGAGGTGATCGTCATCGACTGCTCGTCATCGATGTTGTCACCGGCCGCCAAGTTCGACGCCGCCGTACGTGCCACCTCGGCGGCCGTGGACGAAATCGTCGACGGCACATACTTCGCCATCGTCGCCGGCACCGGAACAGCCTCACCGGTCTACCCCGCCGACGGGCACCCGGTCCGGGCCGACCCGGCGGCCAGGGCCGGCGCGGTGCGTGCGCTCGCAGCCCTGCGGCCCGACGGCGGCACCGCGATGGGCGCCTGGTTGGCGCACGTCCGCGGCGTCGTTGGGCAGCACCCCGGAGCGCTCACCCACGCGATCCTGCTCACCGATGGGAAGAACGAGCACGAGACACCGGACCAGTTGGCAGCCCAGATCGCCCTCAGCGAGGGAATGTTCACCTGCGACTGCCGCGGGTTGGGCACCGACTGGCGGGTCGATGAACTGCGGGCCATCTCCTCTGCGCTCCTCGGCACCGTGGACATCGTCGCCGATGGCGCCGACCTCGCCGACGACTTCGCGACGATCATGCGGACCTCGATGGGCAAGTCGATTCCCGAACTGACGCTGCGGTTGTGGACGCCCGCACGCGCACGCGTCGAATTCGTGAAGCAGGTCGCCCCAACGGTCGAGGACCTCACACACCGCCGCGTCGATGCCGGAGACCAGTGCGGCGAGTACCCGCTGGGTTCCTGGGGCGCCGAGGAACGCGACTACCACCTCCAGGTCGTCATCGAACCGTCCGCGGTCGGCCGCGAAAAGCTCGCCGCGCGGGTGAGCCTGGTGTCGGACAGCACGGTGCGCGGCGAAGGCCTGGTGAAGGCGATCTGGACCGCGGACACGGAGTTGTCGGCGCGGATGAGTCAGCGCGTCGCGCACTACACCGGGCAGGCGGAGCTGGCTCAGGCCGTCCAAGACGGCCTGAGTGCCCGCAGGAACGGCGACATCGCGACCGCGACGGCGAAGTTGCAGCGCGCCGTCGAACTGGCCGAGCGATCGAACAACGACGGCACCGCCAGACTGCTCCGGGGCGTCCTCGACGTCGACGAACGCACCGGCACCGCGCGGCTGCGACCCGAGGTCACCGCGGCCGACGAGATGGCGCTCGACGCGCGCTCGACCAGGACCGCACGCATGCGGAGGGACGCCTGATGCCGACCTGCGACGAGGGGCACGTCTCGACGGCCGAGGACTACTGCGAAGTGTGCGGCAGTTCCATGAGATCGTCTGCCGCCGAACGTGCTCCGAACATTCCGCCGGTGCTATGCCCCGCGTGTCGCGCACCCGTCACCGGTCGCTTCTGCGAGGTATGCGGGAACGACACCGCACTCCAGCCCGTCGGCGGCACGCCGACCCGGGAGGGTGACGGCGCCGACCGTCCGACCGTGTGGACCGTCGTCATCGGCGCCGATCCGGAGTTCTACGGGCGGGTCGTCGCCCGTGGCGGCCCGGACACCGTCGAGTTCCCCGAGGTGTTCCCCGAGCGTCGGATCACGTTGCGGCACAGCACCACCCTGATCGGCCGCCGGCACCGGGAGCAGGGGGTGCAGCCCGGCATCGATCTCGGCATCCATCCCGTCGACCGCGGCGTCTCCACTCAGCACGCGGTGCTCCGACTGAGCCCCACCGGCCTGACCGTCACCGACCTCGGTTCGACCAACGGGACCAGCCTGAACGGAAGCGACGAGTTCCTCGGCAACGGCGAGGAGACGCCGCTGACAGACGGTGACCGCATCCACGTCGGCGCATGGACGACGATCACGATCGTCCGAGAGCCCGGTGAGGCGAGGAGAACCGGATGAGACAGCATGCATCGGAGCGTGAGTTGCGGGACGCCCTGGAGCAGTCCGCGGCCAGTCGCGAGATCCTCGCAGCGCTCGCACGTGACGTCGCCGACCCGGGCGCGGTATTCGACACCGTGCTCGAATACGCCGCGCGACTGTGTGGGGCGCGGGCCGCTCAGCTGTTCCTCCTCGACGGCGATGTGTTTCGGCTGTCCCGCATCTCCGGTGAGACCCCCGACGAATACCGCCGCTACCTCCTGGCGCACCCCATTTCCAGGAATCGTTCCTCCACGGTCGGCCGGGCCGCCGAGGACAGGTGCACACACCAGATCGCCGACGTACTGGGTGACGTCGACTACGGGCGGCACGATCTACAGCGCCTCACCGGCTTTCGCACCCTGCTCTCCACACCGATGCTCCTGCAGGACGAGGTGGTCGGCGTGGTGTCCATGTGGCGCACGGACGTCGCGCCCTTCGACGAGCGGGAACGCGCACTTTTGGAGGAGTTCGCCCAACAGGCGGCGATCGCGCTGCGACAAGTCGACCTGATGCGGGCCCTTGAGGCGCGGGGCACGGAGCTCGCCACCAAAGTTCAACAGCTGGAATCACTTCGACAGGTCGACGAGGCGGTCGGCTCGAGCCTCGACCTGGACGAGGTGCTCAAACGCATCATCAGCAATGCCGTGCGGCTGACCAACCTCGGCTTCGGCGACATCACCCTGAGGACCGACGGCGGATCGATCCTCGAGTACGACGACACGACGGATGCCTTCCACGTGCGCGCGTTCGGCAGCACTCGACGCCTGTTGGAGCAGTTGCGCGAGATCACCATCGACCGCGAATCCACGATCGTCGGTCGAACCGCGGACGCCCACACCCCCCTCGAGATCCCCGACCTCGAGCAGGCCGAACTCGACCCCTTCCTGGACATCCTGTTCCGGGACGGCTGGCGCTCGCTACTCGCCGTGCCGATGCGCGCCGGTGACCGGATGGTCGGCGTCCTGGTGATCCGCCGGCGAGGCACCGGCAGGTTCCCGCCCGATCTCATGGAGCTGCTCCAGACCTTCGCCAACCAGTCGGCGCTGGCCATCGTCAACGCTCGGCTGTTCCGGGAACTGGAGACCAAGACCAGGGAGCTGGAGATCGCCAGCAACCACAAGTCCGAGTTCCTGGCGAGCATGTCCCATGAACTCCGCACACCGCTCAACGCGGTGATCGGCTTCTCGGAAGTGCTGCTGGAACGCATGTTCGGCGAGCTCAACGAGCGCCAGGACGAGTACCTGCGCGACATCTGGAACTCCGGTCGGCACCTGCTCGAACTCCTCAACGAGATCTTGGACCTGTCCAAGGTGGAGGCCGGCCAGATGGTGCTCGAACCGAGAACCTTCAGTGTGCACGGCGCACTGGACTACACGCTCAGGATGGTTCGTGAGCGTGCCGCACTGCACGCGATCACGGTGTCGGTGCACGTGGCCGACGACGTCGAGACCATCGACGCCGACGAGTTGCGGTTCAGGCAGGTGGTGCTCAATCTGCTGTCGAACGCCGTCAAGTTCACACCGGACGGGGGTGACGTGTCCGTCCGGGCAGTCCTGGACGGCACGGACCTGGTGGTCACCGTGACCGACACCGGGATCGGGGTGCCCCCCGACGATCAGGAGCGCATCTTCGAGTCGTTCCAGCAGGGCCGCCGAGGAGTCTCCAAGGAGGAGGGCACCGGACTGGGCCTGACTCTGTCGCGGCGCATCGTCGGACTGTTCGGCGGTCGAATGTGGTTGGAGAGCACCGTCGGCGTGGGAAGCACGTTCGGCTTCACCGTCCCGGTACACCCCGTTCGCGACGACCCCGGGGCACCCGCCCCGACCGGCGAGCTCCCCGTCGTCGTGCTGGTCGACGACGACCGGGCCTCACTGGACCTGATCACCGCCTACCTCGAGGGGTCGCCGGTACGGGTACTCCGGGCTTCCGACGGTGCGCAGGCCCTCGACCTGGTGCGCAGGGTGCTGCCGGCCGCGGTGGTACTCGACCTCAGGCTGCCGGGGATCGACGGATGGCAGGTGCTCGCCGAACTCAAGGCAGGCGGCGACACCGCTGACATCCCGGTGGTGATCGCCTCTGTCGTCGACGACCGGATCCGCGGCATGGCACTCGGTGCGGACGCGTACCTGCGAAAGCCGGTCAGTCGAGACGAGGTGGTGAACGCGCTTCGCAGCGTCGGCATCCCGGCCGTCGCAGGAACAGGTGACGCGCATCTGGCGACGGGGGCATCATGACCGACGAACCGGTGACTGTCCTGGCCGTGGACGACCAACCGCAGAACCTGCGGCTGCTCGACGCAGTCCTCACTCCCCGCGGATATCAGGTGCTGACCGCCCGATCCGGCGGTGAAGCGTTGACGCTGCTCGCACAAAGCGACGTGGACCTCGTCCTGCTCGACGTCGTGATGCCCGAATTGGACGGATACGAAGTCTGCCGCCGCATCCGATCCGACCCGGCGACGGAGTTCCTTCCCGTGGTGATGATCACCGCCAGCGGAAGCGAACAGCGCCTGGCCGCGCTCACCGCCGGCGCCGACGACTTCATCACCAAGCCGTTCGACCAGAGTGAGCTGCTGGCCCGCGTCGCGTCGCTGGCACGCATCAAGCGCTACCACGACACCGTCAGGCGCCAGGCCGCCGAATTGGCCCGGTGGAACGCCGAACTCGAGGCCAGGGTCGCCGAACAGGTCGGCGAACTCGAGCGCACCAACCGCCTGCGGCGCTTCCTCTCGCCCCAGCTGACAGACCTGGTGATCAGCGACGAGCACCTGCTGGAGAGCCATCGTCGCGAGATCGTGGTGCTCTTCGCCGATCTGCGGAATTTCACCCCGTTCGCCGAGACGAGTGAACCCGAGGAGGTGATGGCCGTGCTGGCCGAGTACCACCGCGCGATGGGCGCCTCGATCCATGCGTACGAAGGCACGCTCGAGCGGTTCACCGGCGACGGCATCATGGTGTTCTTCAACGACCCGGTGCCCTGCGACGACGCCGCGTGGCGCGCGGTCCGCACAGCCATCGAGATCCGGGACGCCGTACAGGGACTCGCGGCGCGGTGGCGTCGTCACGGTCACGACCTCGCGCTGGGCATCGGGATAGCTCAGGGATTCGCCACGCTGGGCCGGATCGGGTTCGAAGGACGCTTCGACTACGCGGCGATCGGCAGCGTCACCAACCTCGCCGCGCGGCTGTGCTCCGACGCCGGCCCGTGGCAGGTTCTGGTCACCGACCGGGTGCTCGCCGCCGTCGAGCACACGTCGCAGTCGGAGTTCGTGGGCGACGTCCAGCCCAAGGGATTCAGCCGATCGGTGCGAGTCCACAACATCAGTGCGATACAGGAGATGAGCCCATGACCGGATCGATGACCGACAGCAGGTCGCTCTCGCAGCTCGACGAGGACGAGCGCTACCGCACCTTCGACGCCCTCCAGCTGTCGATGCCCTCGGTGTGGGAGTCGATGCGCGCCGGCTTCGCGGACGAATCGGTGGTGGTCGTCCCCTCGATCAGCATGGACGGGCCGACCGCCAGGAGCGGCACCGTCATGCAGGCCATGGAGGAACGGGCACTGTTCCTGCTGCTGTTGCTGCGGCAACCGCGGCTGCGCATGATCTACGTGACGTCGCAGCCGGTGTCGGAGTCGATCGTGGAGTACTACCTCGGCCTGCTGCCGGGAGTGATCCCCCGCCACGCCCGCGCGCGCCTGACGGTGGTCCCGGTCGGCGACGCCTCACCCGAACCGCTCAGCTCGAAGCTGCTGGCCCGGCCGCGGTTGCTGCGCGAGATCCGCGCGCTGATCCCGAATCCCGAACGCTGCCACCTGATTCCGTACAACACCACACCACTCGAGCGGGATGTCGCGCTGAGCCTCGGCATCCCGATGTACGGCGCGGATCCCCGGCTCGCCGACCTCGGCACGAAATCCGGCTGCCGCAGGATGTTCGAGGAACTCGGGGTCACGTGTCCGGTCGGAGCCGAAGACCTGCACACCGTCGAGGACATCGTGGGCGGAGTGCAGCGCATGCGTGCCCACCGGCCCTCGCTCACCCAGGCCATCGTCAAACTCAACGACGGTGTCTCCGGTTCGGGCAACGCCCTCGTCGATCTGCACGGGCTTCCGCCGCAGGGGTCACCCCAGGAGGCGACGGCGATCACCGAACGCCTGCTCGGCATGCAGTTGGAAGCACCCAACCTCGCCCTCGACGTCTACCTGAAGGCTTTCGAGCAGTACGGCGGCATCGTCGAGGAGCGGATCACCGGCGTCGCACTGACCAGTCCGAGCGTCCAGATGCGGGCGCTGCCGGACGGCACCGTGGAATTGCTGTCCACCCACGACCAGCTGCTCGGCGGCGCCAGCGGTCAGAAGTACCTCGGCTGCGTCTTCCCCGCCGACCCCGGCTATGCCGCGCTCATCGCCCGACCCGCGATGGTGATCGGCAGGCACCTGGCCGGGCTGGGAGTCCTCGGACGGTTCGCCGTGGATTTCGTCGTCGTGCAGGACGTCGACGGTGCCTGGACGCCGTACGCGATCGAGCTGAACCTCCGCAAGGGCGGCACCACCCATCCCTTCCTGACGCTGCAGTTCCTCACCGACGGCCGCTACGACGGTGAGCGCGGTGTCTATCTGACCCCGAGCGGCAGCACCAAATATCTCGTGGCCACCGACCACTTCGAAGACGACATGCTCAGGGCGCTGACGGTCGACGACCTCTTCGACATCGTCGTGAACCACGGTCTGCACTTCGACCAGTCCCGCCGCACCGGTGTGGTGTTCCACATGATCAGCTGCCTGACCGAGTGCGGCCGTGTGGGATTGACCGCCGTCGGGGACAACCCGCAGGACGCGCAACGCATCTACGAGGAGGCGCAGGCGGTGCTCCGCCGGGAGGCAGCGGCGGCACTCGAGGAGTGGCCGGTGGGCGCCGGCCTGGGCACCGGCTCCTGACAGTGCCCATGACGACGTCTTCGCCCTCGACTGTGCTCTCCTTCCTCTTCACCGACATCGAGGGCTCGACGCGCCGGTGGGAGGCAGACGCAGAGGTGATGCGGGCCGCGCTCGCCGAGCACGACGCCGTGTTACGGGACGCCGTGACCGCCCGCGGCGGTGAGGTGTTCAAGCACACCGGCGACGGCGTGTGCGCTGTCTTCGGCTCACCGCGGGCCGCTGTCGAGGCCGCCGTCGCCGCACAGCGGGCGCTCGACCTGCCGGTGCGGATGGGCATCGCGACCGGCGAGGCCCAGCACCGCGACGGCGACTACTTCGGCCCGGTGCTCAACCGGGCGGCCCGGCTGATGTCCGCGGGGCACGGCGGGCAGATCCTCCTGGACGGCGCCGCGTCGGGTCTCGTCGGCGACGACGACCTGATCGCTCTCGGCAAGAAGCGGTTACGGGACATCGCCGCACCGGTCGAGGTGTTCCAGGTGCGCGCGGACGGACTGGCGACCGACTTCCCGCCACTGAAGACGCTGGACACTACGACGGGCAATCTACGGCGACCGCCGAATCGCCTTCTCGGCCGCGACGACGATCTGGCCGGTCTGGTCGCCTCGGTCCGAGACCACCGCCTGGTCACGCTCACGGGGGTCGGCGGCGTCGGCAAGACGCGGCTCGCGGTGGAGGTCGCCGCACGCAGCGCACCACACTTCCCGGACGGAGTGTGGCTGGTCGAGTTCGCCGCCGTCGCCGATCCGACGGCGGTGCCCGAGGCGGTGGCAGCAGTGCTCGGCATCGTCCAGCAGCCGGGCATGACGCTCACCGACAGTGTGGCCGCCGCCCTGGAGGGCCGCTCCCGGTTACTCGTCTTCGACAACTGCGAGCACGTCCTCGATGCGGCGGCCGGCCTCACGGAGTCGATCCTCGGCCGCTCGGCGTCGGTGCGGATCCTCGCCACCAGCCGGGAGGGACTCGGGGTGTCCGACGAGAGGATCTGGCCGGTGACACCGCTGGGATGCGACGGCGTCACATCCACCGCCTTCGACCTGTTCGTCGAGCGTGCGCATGCCGTTGCACCAGGGATACCGTTGCAGGACAACAGCGACGTCGTCGTCGACATCTGCCGGCGCCTCGACGGCATCCCGCTGGCACTCGAGCTCGCCGCCTCACGCATGCAGTCGATGACTGTCACCGAGCTCCGCGACCGGCTGGACGACCGGTTCCGGCTGCTCGTCGGGCCGGGCCGGGGCAGCACCCGCCACCACACACTGCGGCACGCGGTCCGATGGTCGTTCGACCTGTTGGAGGATGATGAAAGGTGTACCCTCGCAGCGTGTTCCGTGTTCGCCGGCGGGTTCGACCTTACTGCCGCCGACGCCGTGACCGAGACCGGTGACGAGGTGGTCACCCTGCACCTGCTCGACGCCCTGGTGCGCAAGTCACTCGTGACCGCCGACCGGTCGTCCAGCCGCACCCGGTACTCGATGCTGGAGACGATCCGTCGATACGGCGAGGAACACCTCGAAGCCTCCGGAGCGGCGGCCGGCGCCCGCGACGCCCACGCCCGTCACTTCGCCGGCCTCGAGAACGAGGTGCTGGCCCTGTGGGACGGGCCCCACCAGCGTGAGGCGTTCGCCTGGTACGCCGACGAGCTGGCGAATCTGCGCGTGGCGGTCGGATGGGCAGCCGCGCGACACGACCTCGACACCGCGGCCACGATCGCCGTGTACACCGCATTCCTCGGTGGATGGATCGAACAACATGAGCCGGCCCGTTGGGCCGAATCACTGATCGACACCGCCAAGGCGATCGACCACCCGCGCCTGGGCCAGCTCTACGTCGCGGCTGCGGAGTGCTACCGGACGGGACGGCTGACGCCCGCAGTCGACTACGCCGACGCCGGCGCCGCGCTGATCATAGACGAGCGATACCTGCGCTCCCCGTTCGACATCGAGCCGACCGCGCTCGGCGGCACGTACATCACGGTGGGCGCGCCGGACCGTTGGCTGGAGTTGTTCGACCACACCGACGCGTCGCAGCTGAGCACGTTCAACCAGGCGTCGCTGGTGATGGCGCTGCTCACCTCGGGGCGGCTGGACGACGCGGAAGTCGCGTGTCTGCGGTTGCTTTCGTCCATCGAGGCCACCGACAACCCCGGCGCCCGCGCGTACGGGTTGCTCGCCTACGGCTACGTGCGACGCATCGACGACGCCGCCGTCGCGTACGAAGCGCTGCGGCGCGGCCTGTCGATCGCGATCGACAGCGGCAATCGGATGACCGAGGCCTACCTGTTGGTGAATCTCTCCTCGATGGTCGGCATTCATGGCGACGCGCAGGACGCGCTCGACTTCCTGGCGTCGGCGATCGAGAACTTCTCCGATGCAGGCACCTACTCCCACATGGTCAGTCCGCTGGGCGTTCTCGCCTCTGCCCTCGACCGCATCGGTGTTCACGACGGCGCGGCCGTGATCGTCGGGTTCGCGGCGACGGTGTTCGCCCGCGCCACCTTCCCCGAGGTCGCCGCCACCGAAGCGCACCTGCGTCAGATGCTGGGCGACGACGAGTACGCCCGGCTCACCGGGCTGGGCGCGAACATGGCGAATTCCGCGATCGCGCAGTACGCCCTCGAGCAGATCGACCGAGCGCGCACGCTCACCTAGCGACGAGCGTGCAGCTAGTCCGCTTCGGCGAGGCGGGTCTTCAGCGCGTCGAACTCGTCCTTGATGCCGGTCGGCAGCTTCTCGCCGACGAACTCGAACCACTCCTCGATCAGCGGCAATTCCTTGCGCCACTCCTCGGGGTTGACGGCCAGCGCCTCGTCGACGTCGGCGGCGTCCACGTCGAGGCCCTCGAGGTCGAGGTCCTCGGCGGTGGGCACGATGCCGATCGGCGTGGTCTTGCCATCGGCCTTGTGCTCGATGCGCTCGACGGCCCACTTCAGCACGCGGCTGTTCTCACCGAAGCCCGGCCACAGGAAGCGGCCGTTGTCGCCACGGCGGAACCAGTTGACGAAGAACACCGCCGGCAGCTTGGACTCGTCGGCGTTCTTGCCGATGTCGATCCAGTGCTGGAAGTAATCACCGACGTTGTAGCCGAGGAACGGCAGCATCGCCATCGGGTCGCGGCGGACGGTGCCGACCTTGCCCTCGGCGGCGGCGGTCTGCTCGGAACCCAGTGTGGCGCCGATGAAGACGCCGTGCTGCCAGTCGCGGGCCTGGGTGATCAGCGGGACGGTGGTCTTGCGGCGGCCACCGAACAGGATCGCCGAGATCGGCACGCCCTGCGGGTCGTCCCACTCGGGGGCCAGCGTCGGGCACTGCGAGATCGGGGTGCAGTAGCGCGAGTTCGGGTGCGCCGCCTTGGTTTCCGTCTCACGCAGGACCCAGTCGTTGCCCTTCCAGTCGATCAGGTGGTCGGGCTCGCCCTCGAGGCCCTCCCACCACACGTCGCCGTCGTCGGTCTTGGCGACGTTGGTGAAGACGGTGTTGCCCTTCGCGATGGTCTTCATCGCGTTGGGGTTGGAGTCCCAGTTGGTGCCGGGCGCGACGCCGAAGAAGCCGAACTCGGGGTTGGTGGCGTAGAGCCGGCCGTCTTTGCCGAACCGCATCCACGCGATGTCGTCACCGACGGTCTCGGCGCGCCAGCCCGGGATGGTGGGCTGCAGCATCGCGAGGTTGGTCTTGCCGCACGCCGACGGGAAGGCGGCGGCGATGTAGTAGGCCTTGTCCTCGGGCGAGATCAGCTTGAGGATCAGCATGTGCTCGGCGAGCCAGCCCTCGTCGCGCGCCATCGCCGACGCGATCCGCAGCGAGTAGCACTTCTTGCCCAGCAGCGCGTTGCCGCCGTACCCGGAGCCGAAGCTCCAGATCTCGCGGGTCTCGGGGAAGTGGGTGATGTACTTCGTGTCGTTGCACGGCCACGGCACGTCCTGCTGGCCCGGCTCCAGCGGCGCGCCGATCGAGTGCAGCGCCTTGACGAAGAACCCGTCCTCGCCGATCTTGTCCAGGGCCGCGGCGCCCATCCGGGTCATCGTGCGCATCGACACCACGACGTACTCGGAGTCGGTGATCTCCACACCGAGCTTGGGGTCCTCGGAGTCCAGCGGGCCCATGCAGAAGGGCACCACCCACATGGTGCGGCCGCGCATGGAGCCGCGGTACAGGTCGGTCATGATGCCGCGCATCTCGGCCGGATCCATCCAGTTGTTCGTGGGGCCTGCGTCGATCTCCCGCTCCGAACAGATGTAGGTGCGCGACTCGACGCGGGCGACGTCGGAGGGATCCGACAGCGCCAGGTAGGAGTTGGGCTGCTTCTTGTCGTTCAGCTTCTGGAACGTGCCCGCCTCGACGAGCTGGGCCGCGAGGCGCTCGTACTCCTCATGGGAACCGTCGGCGAACGCCACCCGGTCGGGCTGTGTCAGCTCGGCGATCTCCCGAACCCAGGCGAGCAGGCCCTGATGCTTGGTCGGTGCGGTGTCCAGACCCGGAATAGTCGCTGAGGTCATCTCTCGTCTCCTGCATCTTCTGCTGACGGGCGCTGCCGGACGCAGACCCCGACGCCGCCGAAACTACGAAATCAGTGGTGCCGCGGTCGTCCCTTGTAGTGAGGTTAACGTGGGTGACATACCCGGGGAAATTCTGGATCATGTCCGATCACTCACAGGAACGATTCAGAAAGAACGATTCAGCCGAGCTGAACCGCGGTTGACCGATTCAGTTCTCGGCCGGATCCTCCGCGGCCACCGATTCGGCACCGGATGGCGGCGGACCGGACCCGTTCGGCTCAGCAGCGGGAGCCGGTCCGTAGAGCTCGGTGCGCACGGCGTCGAGCGCCCGCTGCAGCGGCGGTGACCGGCGATCACGCAGCGCCGCCGCCCTGGCCGTGGCCACCGCGTGTTCGCGCAGTTCGGCGTCGATCGTCGCGATCTGCTGCCCGGCGGTGGCCGCCTCGGCCTCGTCCCGGGCGGTCGACTGGGTGGTCAGTGCCGCCTCCGCGGCGAGCACCCTGGTGGCGACGAGCTCCTCGACCGCCGACCGCAGCGTGGTGGTGACCTCGCCGACCCAGCGGTCGAGCACCGCCCGGTCGTGCAGCAGCGCGCGGATGCCGACCACCCACACCGTCAGCAGCAGGCCCACCGCACCGCCCGCGACCACGCCGGCGATGGTCAGCCCCGGCGCGACGCCGGCGAACAGTCGGCTGACGGCCAGCGCCACCCCGAGGCCGAAGCCTGCGCCGAGCAGCATCATCAGCACCGTCTCCAGGCGGCGGTTCTTCAGCGGTGGCCCGGGGAAGTCCGGGATCGGCGGGCGTGCGGCCGGCGCGGGCGGGGCCGACATCTCGACCTCGGCCGCCACACCGGCGAGATGCTCGGTGATGCCCTCGTCGACCTCGGTGACGACGTCGGCGGCGCGGGCCCGTGCCTCGTCCTCGAAGCCGGCCAGGCGGCGCCGGCTCAGAGCGGCGGCGTCCTCCTGCAGTTCGGCCCGCACCGACGTGCAGCGGTTGCGGGCGAAGTAGGCGAGCTGCACCTTGGCCTGCTGGATCTGGCTGCGCAGCGCGATGCCGCGCTCCGACTTGGCCAGCCTGCTGTCCCGGCGGATCTCCTCGCGCCTGCTGCGAAGCGCCGTCACCCGGGCCTCGCGGTCGGCGCCGACGCCGTCGGAGTGGTAGCGCCGGATCACCGCCTCCAGTCGACTCTCCCACGCCCGCAACCGGTTTCGCCGCTGCAGGTCGGGATCGGCGAGCCGCCGGCGGAGCAGCCCGACCAGTTCGTCGAGCCGCGATTCGCCGAGATCCGGCGCTGCCGCCACCCCCACCCACGGCATCTGCCGGTACCGGGGCGAGCGCTCGGCGAGCAGCGTCCGGTCGGCGGACAGCACGTCGTGCCAGTTGCGGTGCGCGTCGATCTTGGTCACCGCGCCCACCACCAGATCGGTGTAGTTCGACGCGAGTTCGACCAGCGCGCAATCGGATTCGGTGAGCGGCGCGCCCGCGGACACGACGAACACCACGGCCGCGGCCGCCTTGCCGGGCGGCAAATCGTCGGACTCGACGAAGGTGTGCTCGGGCAGCTCGCGGCGCAGCTCCGCGATCAGGCTGCTGGTGCCGGCCAGCCACGGTCCCGTCACCAGCACCACGTCGCTGCTCTCCACCCCGGGCGAGCTCAGTCCAGGGTCGATGGCCGCGACCACGGCGTCCGCCGCGGCGATCGGGTCGGCCGTCACCGGGCGTGCCGTCCGATGTCGAGCAGCCGCATCGACCCGTGACAGATGTCGGCGGCGCATTCGCGGTGCAGGGCGCTCACCGGCCCACGGCCGTACCGCCGCCACCGCACCGCACGGCGCAGGTGGGCGGCCTCGTCATCGGCCGGGTCGACGTCGAGCCCGGCCGCCGCGACGACGTCGACCGCGGCTGCCATCACGGCCAGCACCGTATCGTCTGCCGCCAGGAAATCGGACAGCGCGTCGTCGCCGGACCGCACGGCCAGCGCCTGGAGTTGGGCCACCGCGGAGCGCACCCGCCGATAGCGCACCGGCGCCGCCAGCCGGTCGATCGCCGCGAGCACGTCGTCGATGCCGCTGAGCCGCCGCAGCATGCCGGGCAGCGCTTGCGGGTCGGCGCCCCGACCCAGTGCGAGCACCGCATGCGCGATCCCGAACCGGTCCAGCGCAGCCGACATCCGCTGGCGGACCGCACGGTCGAGGTCGTGTCCGCTATCCAGGAACGCGTCCGTCGACCTCAGGTCGGCCGGGTGGTGGACGAGCACGTCGAGCGCCGCGACCAGTTCGGCGTCGAGAGCAGTGCAGGCGAGCAACCCGATGAGCGGTACCGCGGGCACGCCGGTGCGGGCGCGGAACTCGGCGGCACGCAGCTGCGCCCGCGCAACCGGCCCGCCGCCCGCGGCGCCGGCCAGGTCGGCCTTGTTCAACACGATCAGCACCGGCACGCGCGCGGCGGCCAGCATCGCCGTGTCCTCCGGTTTGAGCGTCTCCGAGATCACCAGCACCGCGAGGTCGGCCGCGCGGCCGTCCACGACGGAGACGCCGG
Source organism: Mycobacterium sp. NPDC050041 (assembly GCF_049541695.1). Lineage (NCBI taxonomy): Bacteria > Bacillati > Actinomycetota > Actinomycetes > Mycobacteriales > Mycobacteriaceae > Mycobacterium > Mycobacterium sp. NPDC050041. The sequence goes on from NZ_JBMVDG010000001.1 coordinate 639,509, forward strand.
CGGTCCGCAGCGCCGCGGCCACCGTGCGACGTCCCACTCCGCGGCGGCCCAGCACCTCGACCGACAACTGCGCGGTGAGCCCGGCGACGACAGGGGCCAGGGCCGACCGGCGGTCACCCGACCGAGCGGCGAAATCCGTCAGCGCGTCGGCGAAGATGGCGCGTCCCTTCCGGTGGTTCGGGCGAGTGATGCTCACGCCGATCGTGGCAGCTGCCGCGCCGCTTGGCGAACGCTTCGTCCCCAGGGCCCGGCCTGCGCCGACGTACCAGCCGAAGGCAACTGTTGGGTATCAATATGCACCACGAAGCGGGTACCCGACACGTGATGAGCGACCATGGACGGATGCAAGCGCGCAGGTCCGACGTCGCGGGCACCCCGGCTCCGCACGAGGCCACCGGCGCCCCGGCCGGCCACCCGTATCCGCGGGTGACGAGCTTCCGCTCCCGGCGCTCCGCGTTGTCCGGCGGTCAACAGGCGGCCTGGGACCGGCTCTGGCCCGAACTGGGCGCCCAGGCCCGCGACGACGAAGGCCGGCCGGCCCCGCTGATCGACCTTCCGGCATGGTTCGGCCGGTCCGCACCGGTGGTGCTGGAGATCGGCTGCGGCACCGGCACGTCGACACTGGCCATGGCCCAGGCCGAGCCGCATCTCGACGTCGTGGCGGTGGAGGTGTACCGCCGCGGGCTGGCCCAGCTGCTCAGCGCCGTCGACCGGGCCGACCCCCCGGTCACCAACCTCCGGCTCGTCCGCGGCGACGGTGTCGACGTGCTCGAGCACATGGTCGCCGGCGAGTCGCTCACCGGGGTGCGGGTGTTCTTCCCCGACCCGTGGCCCAAGGCCCGCCACCACAAGCGCCGCCTGTTGCAACCCGCGACGGTGGCGCTGATCGCCGACCGGCTGCGGCCCGGCGGGGTGCTGCACGCCGCCACCGACCACGACGGCTATGCCGAGCACATCGCCGCGGTCGGGGACGCCGAACCGCTGCTGCGCCGGGTGAGCGTCGCGCGCCACGCCGAGCTGCCGATCTCGGTGCAGCGCCCGGTGACCAAGTACGAGCGCAAGGCGCTGGCCGGCCCCGACGTCACCGAACTGCTCTGGGAGAAGGCTTCGCGATGAGTCTCACCGAGGACGTCCCCGTCACGACCCCGCCACCGCCCGCGGGCCCGCCGGCGGGCAGTCAGCGGGTGCTGCTGGTGTGGGACGCACCGAACCTCGACATGGGCCTCGGCTCCATCCTCGGCGGACGGCCCACCGCCGCGCACCGGCCGCGGTTCGACGCGCTGGGCCGCTGGCTGCTCGGGCGCACCGCCGAGCTGTCGGCGCAGCTGGCCGACGGCGGCTCCGACGTCACGCTCGAACCCGAGGCCACCGTCTTCACCAACATCGCGCCGGGCAGCGCGGACGTCGTCCGGCCGTGGGTGGAGGCGCTGCGCAACGTCGGGTTCGCGGTATTCGCCAAACCGAAGATCGACGACGACAGCGACGTCGACTCCGACATGCTCGCGCACATCGCGCTGCGCCGCGGCGAGGGGTTGGCCTCGGTGATCGTCGCCTCGGCCGACGGGCAGGCGTTCCGGCAGCCGCTCGAGGACATCGCCCGCGACGAGATCCCGGTGCAGGTGCTCGGCTTCCGCGAACACGCCAGCTGGGCACTGGCGTCCGACGCACTGCACTTCCTCGATCTGGAGGACATCCCGGGGGTGTTCAGGGAGCCGCTCCCGAGGATCGGCCTGGATTCGCTCCCCGAGCAGGGCGCGTGGCTGCAGCCGTTCCGGCCGCTTTCGGCGCTGCTGACCTCTCGTGCATAGCGGCATCCCGGTGCCGCATCCCCCCGGACAGTCCCGACGTTAGGAGCTCGAGGTGTTCGCCTGGTGGGGTCGAATCGTCTTCCGGTTCCGGTACATCGTCATCGCCGTCATGGTCGCGCTGTGCGCGCTGGGCGGGGTGCTCAGCCTCGACCTCGGCAAGCACGTCACCCAGAGCGGGTTCTTCGACGACGGCAGTGAATCTGTGCGGGCCTCGGTGCTCGCCGACGAGGTGTACGGCCGCGACCGGACCAGCCACGTGGTGGGCATCATCTCCGCGCCGGACGGCCGCAAGGTCGACGATCCGCGGTGGTCCAAGGAGATCACCGACCAGCTGAACGCGGTCAAGGCCGAGCACCCCGACCAGTTCCTCGAGTGGTACGGCTACCTGCGCGGATTCCCGGCGGCCCTCGCCACGCCGGACAAGGACCGAGCCTTCGTCTACATCACCCTCAAGGGCGACAACGACGACACCGTCCTCAACAACTACAAGGAGATCGAGCCCGACCTTCAGGGGGTCGACGACGGCAACATCAAGCTGGCCGGCCTGAACCCACTGGCCAACGAGTTGACGGGCACCATCGCCAAGGACCAGAAGCGCATGGAGATCATCGCGCTCCCGCTGGTGGCCGTCGTGCTGTTCTTCGTCTTCGGCGGCGTCGTCGCGGCCAGCCTGCCGGTGATCATCGGCGGCCTGTCGATCATCGGCTCGCTCGGCATCCTGCGGATGGTGATCTGGCTGACCGGCGAACCCATGCACTACTTCGCCCAGCCGGTGGTCACCCTGATCGGCCTCGGCATCGCGATCGACTACGGCCTCTTCGTGGTGAGCCGGTTCCGCGAGGAGATCGCCGAGGGCTACGACACCGAGACCGCCGTCCGGCGCACCGTGCAGACCGCCGGGCGGACCGTGACGTTCTCCGCCGTGCTGATCGTCGCCTCACTGGCAGGCCTGCTGCTGTTCCCGCAGGGCTTCCTCAAGTCGCTGACCTACGCCGGCATCGCGTCGGTGTCACTGTCGGCGCTGCTGTCGATCACGGTGCTGCCCGCGGCGCTGGCGATCCTCGGCCGCAACGTCGACGCGCTGGGCGTGCGCACGCTCTACCGCATCCCGTTCCTGCGCGACAACCAGTTCACCAGCCGCATCATCGACTGGTTCGCCGAGCGGACCCAGAAGACCATGACGCGCGCCGAAGTGGAGAACGGCTTCTGGGGCAGGCTCGTCAACCGGGTGATGAAGCGGCCGGTGCTCTACTCCGTGCCGATCCTCGTCATCATGGTGCTGCTGATCGTCCCGCTGGGGCAGCTGGCGCTCGGCGGAATCAGCGAGAAGTACCTGCCGCCGGACAATCCCGTGCGGATGGCGCAGGAGGACTTCGACCGGACCTTCCCCGGCTACCGCACCGAGAAGCTGACCCTCGTCATCGAGAACGCGTCGCCCACCCAGGTCGACCAGATCAAGAGCGAGGCGGCGCAGATCAGCGGCTTCACCGAGCCGCAATGGAGTGAGCGTCCGGTGGCGCCGGACGAGAGCGGCAACACCCCGCAGAAGGCCGACCCCGACGTGACCGTGCTGCAGAACGGGCTCGAGGTCCGCAACGATGCCGCCAAGAGACTCGCCGAACTGCGCGCGATCGAACCGCCGCGGGGGGTGACGATCTCGGTGGGCGGCACACCCGCGCTGGAACAGGATTCGATCCACAGCCTCTACGACAAGCTGCCGATGATGCTGCTGATCCTGGTGTCCACCACGACGCTGCTGATGTTCCTGGCGTTCGGGTCGCTGGTGCTGCCGATCAAGGCCGCGGTGATGAGCGCGCTGACGCTCGGCTCCACGCTGGGCATCCTGACGTGGATCTTCGTCGAGGGGCACGGCGCCGGGGTGCTGAACTTCACCGCGACACCGCTGACCGCGCCGGTCGTCGGGCTGATCATCGCGGTGATCTACGGCCTGTCCACCGACTACGAGGTGTTCCTGGTGTCCCGCATGGTGGAGGCACGGGCCCGCGGCCTGTCGACGTCGGAGGCGATCCGCGTCGGCACCGCCACCACCGGCAGGATCATCACCGCCGCGGCGCTGATCCTGGTGGTCGTCGGCGGCGCGTTCGTGTTCAGCGACCTGGTGATGCTGAAGTACCTCGCGGTCGGGCTGATCGCCGCGCTGCTGCTCGACGCCACCGTGATCCGGATGTTCCTGGTGCCGGCGATCATGAAGATGCTCGGCGACGACTGCTGGTGGGCCCCGCGCTGGATGAAACGCATCCAGGAGCGACTCGGCCTCGGCGAGATCGAGCTGCCCGACGAACGCAAGCACCCGGGCGCAGAGAACGAGGGCGACCTGCCCGTCGGCGCCGAGGTGTCCGGACCGGCCCGCCCGCTGCGGCCGCACGACCCGACCCAGCCGACACCCCCACGGGCCACCCCGAGACGCATTCCCCCGCGGGCGCCCGGCTCGCCGGCACCGGCACCGGTGCGGACGCCGCCACCCGGCGGGGAACGGGGACTCGAGTCGTGGCTCGGTGAGCTGCGCGGCGGCCCGGCGCAGCCGCCCGCGGCGCACGACGACGACGCCGAGCCGGCAGGCGACGAGCCCACCACCGCGATCCCTGCGCTTCGCGAGCAGGAGGCCGTGCCGACGGAGCCGCAGGCACCGCCGGCGGACGAGGACCGCAGGCGTGGTCGCGGGATCAGCGCGCAGGACGTCCTCCGCCGCGAAGGTCGCCTCTGACCGATGACCGGCGCCCGACGTGATGCGATTGTGACCACCGGTCTGCGGAGGCGATCGTCGCAGGACACCGCCCAGAAAGGAGCCCATTTCCGGCCGCCGGGATTTCGCGAACATGCGAGGCGGGCGCTAGCGTCGGATACCTTGGAGTCCATCGACTTGGAGGGCACCCCTGTGTCCCCCGGGTGCCGCTACCGCGGACCGGACTCGATCGGCGACCCGTCCAGGATGTGGCTGCAGCCGTCGGGGCCGCTGTCCGCGCTGCTGACCTCGCGTGTCTGACAACTCAATCGACCGCGGCGGGGTCGCCCCAGAGAAGATGTCAATGTAAGGAGCTCACGTGTTCGCCTGGTGGGGTCGAACGGTCTACCGATTCCGGTACATCGTCATCGGTGTCATGGTGGCCCTGTGTCTGGGTGGCGGGATCTACGGCATCAGCCTGGGCCAGCATGTCACGCAGAGTGGGTTCTACGACGAGGGCAGCCAGTCGGTGCAGGCGTCGCTGCTCGGCGACGAGGTGTACGGCCGCGACCGCGCCAGCCACGTCGTCGCGATCCTGACACCACCGGACGGCAAGAAGGTCACCGACCCGCAGTGGCAGCGTGACGTCGTCGGCCAGCTCGACACCTTCGTCACCGACCACCCCGACCAGGTGGTGAGCTGGGTCGGCTGGCTCAAGGCGCCCGACGCCGCCAGCGAGACCGTCCAGCAGATGAAGACCGAGGACCTGTCGAAGACCTTCGTCAGCATCCCGCTCAAGGGCGAGGACGACGACGCGATCCTGAAGAACTACCAGGCCGTCGAACCCGACCTGCAGCAGATCAACGGCGGCGACATCCAGCTGGCCGGCCTGCAGCCGCTGGCCAGCGAGCTCACCGGCACCATCGGCGAGGACCAGAAGCGCGCCGAGGTGGCAGCCATCCCGCTGGTCTGCGTGGTGCTGTTCTTCGTCTTCGGCGGCGTGATCGCCGCGGCCCTGCCCGGCCTGATCGGCGGGCTCACCATCGCCGGTGCGCTCGGCGTCATGCGCCTGGCCGCCGAGTTCATCCCCGTGCACTTCTTCGCCCAGCCGGTGGTGACGCTCATGGGCCTGGGCATCGCCGTCGACTACGGCCTGTTCATGGTGAGCCGATTCCGGGAGGAACTCGCCGAGGGCTACGACACCGAGGCGGCCGTGCGCCGCACCGTGATGACGTCCGGCCGCACCATCATGTTCTCCGCCGTCATCCTGGTGGCGTCGTCGGTGCCGCTACTGCTGTTCCCGCAGGGCTTCCTCAAGTCGATCACCTACGCGATCATCGCCTCGGTCATGCTGGCGGCGATCCTGTCGATCACCGTGCTGGCCGCCGGACTGGCCATCCTCGGCCCGCGGGTCGACGCGCTGGGCGTCAAGACGCTGATCAAGTTCGCCCTGCCGGACCCCATCGAGGGCGATCCCGCGAACCGCAAGACCAACACCTTCGCCATCGCGTCGATCCCGCTGGGGCTGCTGGTGCCGCCCGCGGGCATCGCGCTCGGCCACATCGCCCGCAAGCGCATCAAGGAGACCGGTGAGCAGGGCGCCAACCTGGCGCTGATCGGCCAGGTCCTCGGCTACACCGCGCTGTACGGCGCGATGGCCTACGGCGTGATGGCGCTCAAGGACAACGACGTCATCGGCAGCGCCGTCTACTGGATGCTGCTCGGCATCATCATCTTCCTCGTCGTCGTCACCTTCGGCCTCGCGCTGGCGCGCTACGTGCCGCTGGCGCGCACGCCGATCGTCTGGTGGCTGCACTGGCTGGCCGACAAGACGCAGAAGACGAAGACCCGCGCCGAGGTGGAGCAGGGCTTCTGGGGCAAGCTCGTCAACCGCGTGATGAAGCGCCCCGCCGCCTTCGCGGTGCCGATCATCATCGTGATGGTGTTGCTGATCATCCCGCTGGGACAGCTGGCCCTCGGCGGCATCAGCGAGAAGTACCTCCCGCCGGACAACTCCGTGCGCTCGGCGCAGGAGAACTTCGACCGCAGCTTCCCCGGCTTCCGGACCGAACCGCTGACGATGGTGCTCAAGAGCGACAACGGCGAGCCGATCACCGATCAGCAGCTGGCCGACATGCGCGCCAAGGCGATGACGATCAACGGCTTCATCGACGCCGACAACGACCCGTCGAAGATGTGGCAGGAACGCGCCGCTCAGGACACCGGGTCGAAGGATCCCTCGGTGCGGGTGATCCAGAACGGCCTGGAGAGCCGCAACGACGCCGCCAAGAAGATCGAGGAGCTGCGGGCACTGTCGCCACCGCGGGGAGTGACCGTATATATCGGCGGCACACCGGCATTGGAGCAGGACAGTATCCACAGCCTGTTCGACAAGCTGCCGCTGATGGTCGCCATCCTGATCATCACCACGACGATCCTGATGTTCCTGGCGTTCGGTTCGGTGGTGTTGCCGATCAAGGCCGCGGTGATGAGCGCGCTGACGCTCGGATCGACGATGGGCGTGCTGACCTGGATGTTCGTCGAGGGCCACGGCTCCGGACTGATGAACTACACCCCGCAGCCGTTGATGGCGCCGATGATCGGCCTGATCATCGCCGTGATCTGGGGCCTGTCCACCGACTACGAGGTGTTCCTGGTGTCCCGCATGGTGGAGGCGCGCGAACGCGGCCTGTCCACCGCCGAGGCCATCCGCATCGGTACGGCCACCACCGGGCGACTGATCACCGGCGCCGCCCTGGTGCTTGCGGTCGTCGCGGGTGCGTTCGTCTTCTCCGACCTGGTGATGATGAAGTACCTGGCGTTCGGCCTGCTGATCGCGCTGCTGCTGGACGCGACCATCGTCCGGATGTTCCTGGTGCCCGCGATCATGAAGATGCTCGGCGACGACTGCTGGTGGGCGCCACGCTGGATGAAGCGCATCCAGGAGCGATTGGGCCTGGGCGAGACCGAACTACCCGACGAGCGCAAGCGCCCCAACGTCCGGGAACCGGGAGACGATCCCGAGGCCCTGGTCGGCGCAGGCGCCCCGGTGTCCGCACCGCCGCGCCCGCCGCACGACCCGACTCATCCGGAAGGCCCCGTCCGGGCCGGACCGGTGCGGATACCGCCGAGGGCCAGTGGACCGTCGGCCGCGGGCACCACCCGCATCCCGACGCGGGGCGCCGCACCCGCCGCGACGCCCGAGGAACCGCCGACCACCCGGTTCTCGGCGGCGAAGAACGCCGTCCGCGGTGCGGTCGGCAACGCACCCACACAGCGGGTGCCGCGTCCCACGCCGCCGGCACAGCAGCGCGAGGACCGCGAGATCGAGTCGTGGCTGGGCGAATTGCGCGGCAAGCCGGCCGGCGGCGGCGCCGAGCCCGGCCAGCCGCCGCGCCCGCCGCAGCCCTCGGCCGATCCCACCCGGGCGATGCGCCCGGGCGGGCCACGCATCGCCAACGGCACGCCGCGCACGGCGGACGAAGGCACCGAGCCGACGACGGCCATCCCCACCCCGCGTCCGCGGCAGCCGCAGCCGCAGCCGCAGCCAGAGTCGGATGCCACCACCGCGATCCCGACGCCACGGACGCAGGACTCGGCGAGCACCGAGAAGATCGACACCCGTGAGGCCGACGAGGAGCAGCAGCGTCGCCGGGGCGGCGGGATGAGCGCAGCGGACCTGCTCCGGCGCGAGGGCCGGCTCTAGCGACTGGCGACTTCGGCGCGCAAACGATCGCGCACCGAACGTCTCCGCGCCGAAATCACTCGTCGTCGTCGGGGGGCCGCGGTCCCACGTCGTCGGGTTCGGCGTCGATCCGCGGCCCGTCGTCGTCCTCCATCGCCTCGGCTGCCGCCTCGGGGTCGGACGCCAGCATGACGCGGACCGCACTGTTGACGAACGCCATGGTGGGCACCGCGAGCAGCGCGCCGACGATGCCGGCCAGCACGCCGCCGCCCGCGATCGCCAGCACCACCGCCAGCGGGTGGATCGACACCGCGCGGCCCATCACCAGCGGCTGCAGCACGTGTGCCTCCAACTGCTGCACGGCGATGATCAGGCCGAGGGTGATCAGCGCGTAGACGAAGCCCTTGGCCAACAGCGCCACGATCACCGCGAGGAATCCGGTGATGACCGCGCCGATCAGTGGGATGAATGCGCCGAGGAACACCAGCGAGGCCAGGGGCAGCGCCAGCGGGATGCCCATGATCGCCAGGCCGGCGCCGATGCCCACCGCGTCGACCAGCGCGACCAGGAACGTGGCCCGGATGTAGCCGATCAGCGAGTGGAAACCCGCCCGGCCCGCGTCGCGGACACGCCCCCGGACGTCCTCGGGGAAGATCTGGGTGACGAAGCCGAAGATGTTGCGGCCGCCGTGCAGCAGGAAGATCAGCGTGAAGAGCACCAGCAGCGCGCCGGTGAGGATTTCCGTGATGGTGCCCGCCGTCGACAGGGCACCGGTGGTGAGCCGCTCCTGGTTGTCGCGCAGCGCCTCGATCGCCGCATTGCCCGAGTTGTCGATCTGGTCGCGGCTGAGGTGCAGCGGCCCGTCCACCAGCCACCCGCGCACACCGTCGATGCTCCGGGTCACCTCGGCCACCAGTGCGGGGGCGCCCTCGATGAACTGGCTGACGACGAACGTCAGCAGGCCGCCCACCACCGCGATCCCGGTGAGCATCACCAGCGCGACCCCGCCTCCGCGCGGGGCTCCGCGACGGTCGAGGAAGTCGACGGCGGGCATCAGCAGCGCGGCGATGATGGTGGCCAGCGCGACCGGCACGAAGATCACCTCGAGCTGTTTGACCAGCCACAGGAACGCCAGGAGCGCGGCGAACAGGATGAGCAGTCGCCACGCCCAGGCGGCGGCTTTGCGGACGAACGGCGTGACCGCGCTGTCGGCGAGCGGATCGGCACCCAGACCTGCTGACATGCCGCGAGCGTAGCCGCACCGCGACGATCCGCCGGGCACCCGCGCGCGAACCCGGCGAAACGCGCCCGGCGCAGCGGCGTCGTCCGCGGTACCTGCGCCGTTACCCTGTAAGTCGTGTCCGACGACGCCCCGGCCGCCGGCGCACAGCCGGAACGTGCCAGCCGGGTGGCTTCCGGCCGCAGCAGGTACTGGTGGCTGCGGTGGGTGCTGATCGGCGTCGCGGCGACGGTGCTGACCGTCGAGCTGGTGCTGGTGTGGGACCAGCTGGCCAAGGCCTGGAAGAGCCTGATCTCGGCGAACTGGTGGTGGGTGCTTGCCGCGGTCGTCGCGGCGATGGCGTCGATGCACAGCTTCGCCCAGATCCAGCGGACCCTGCTGGAGTCGGCCGGCGTGCCGGTGCGGCAGTGGCGGTCGGAGGCGGCGTTCTACGCGGGCAACGCGCTGTCGACCACGATGCCCGGCGGCCCGGTGCTGTCCGCGACGTTCGTGTACCGCCAGCAGCGGATGTGGGGCGCGTCGCCGGTGGTGGCGTCCTGGCAGCTGGTGATGTCGGGCGTGCTTCAGGTGGTCGGCCTGGCACTGCTCGGGCTGGGCGGGGCGTTCCTGCTCGGCGCCAGCAAGAACCCGCTGTCGCTGATCTTCTCGCTCGGCGGATTCCTGGCCATCGTGCTGCTGGCCCAGGCGGTGGCCACCCGGCCGGAGCTGATCGACGGGATCGCGGTGCGGGTGCTGGGCTGGGCCAATCAGGTGCGCGGCAGGCCCGTCGACACCGGCCTCGGCACGTGGCGGGCGACGCTGGACCAGCTCGAATCCGTGCAGCTGGGTCGCCGCGACCTCAGCGTCGCCTTCGGCTGGTCGCTGTTCAACTGGATCGCCGACGTGGCCTGCCTGGCGTTCGCCTGCTACGCCGCCGGCGGGCACCCGGGCCTGGCGGGTGTGACGGTCGCGTACGCCGCGGCCCGCGCCGTCGGCTCGATCCCGCTGATGCCCGGCGGGCTACTGGTGGTGGAGGCCGTGCTGGTGCCCGGCCTGGTCTCCAGCGGTATGACGCTGGCCTCGGCCATCTCGGCCATGCTGATCTACCGGCTGGTCAGCTGGATCTTCATCGCCGCGATCGGCTGGGTGGTGTTCTTCTTCATGTTCCGCACCGAGAAGGACATCGACCCGGACGCGCCGCGTCAACCCCGCGAAGAGGAGCACCGATGATCGTCGGAAAGCGATGCGCCACAGCCGTTCTCGGTGTGTTGATACTCCTGGCCACGTCGTGCTCCGGGTCGCAGGACGAGCCCGCGGACACCGGCACGCCACCACCGGCGGCCGGCCCGTCGACCGGCGCAACGCCCGGCCCGTCGGCGCAGGCACCCGCGCAGGTGACACCCGTGCTCGCCTACGCGGTCGCCGATCCGATACCGGTGCCCGGCACCGACGGCAGAGACCACCTGGCCTACGAACTCGTGCTCACCAACCAGCTGCCGAGCGAGGTGACCATGGACTCGCTGGAGGTCCGGTCCGGCGACACCACGCTGCTCGAACTCGCAGGCGACCGGCTCGGTTACTGGACGAGGCCGGTGGGCACGCCCGCGCCCGCGCCGACCACCAAGCTCGCGCCCGGGCAGACCGCGAGGGTCTGGCTCGACGTGGCCATCGACCGACAGGCCGACGGCGCACCCGCCGCCATCCCCACCGAGCTGACCCACCGGCTGAAACTCACTCTGGCGCAACCCATGCCGCCGCTGTTACCCGCGACGCTCACCGAGGACATCGCACCGGTGACCGTCCAGAACCGCAAGCCGGTGGTGATCGAACCGCCGCTGCGCGGCCCGAACTGGCTCGACGGCAACGGCTGCTGCGACATGACGCCGCACCGGATGGCACTCAACGGACTGAACGGAAAGTACTGGGCTGCCGAGCGATTCGCGATCGACTACGTTCAGATGCAGCCGGACGGCCTGTTGTTCACCGGTGACAAGGCCAAGCTGGAGAGCTACGCCTACTTCGGCGCCGACATCCACGCGGTGGGTGACGGGCCGGTGGTCGCGGTCGTCGACGACCTCCCCGAACAGGTGGCCGGGGCCAGCCCGACCGGGCTGCCGCTCGACCAGTACGGCGGCAACCACGTCGTGCAGGACCTCGGCGACGGCAACTACGCTTTCTACGCGCACCTGAAGACCGGCAGCGTCAAGGTGAAGCCCGGCGACCGGCTCACCACCGGCCAGGTGATCGCCTCGCTGGGCAACACCGGCAACACCGACGCGCCGCACCTGCACTTCCACGTGATGAGCACGCCCGACCCGCTGCTCTCCGACGGCCTGCCGTTCGTGTTCTCCTCCTACCGCCTCGACTCCCGGCTCGCGTCCCCCGCAGCGATCGACGGGCTCTTCGACAACAAGCCGGCACCCAGCCAGCCCGGCTTCGCCGGAGCCGACGAGACTGACGTCATGCCGCTGTTCCTCGACGTGATGACCTATGCGGACCGGTAGTCGCCCGGCGGCCCTCGCGCTGCTCGCCGACGCCGCCTGCGTGACGGTGTTCTGCACACTCGGCCGGCGCAGCCACGAGGAGGGCCTCACCGCGACGGGCATCGCGCACACCGCCTGGCCGTTCCTGGCAGGCACAGCCGTCGGCTGGCTGGTGGCCCGCGGGTGGCGGCGTCCGCTGTCTCTCGCCCCGACGGGGCTGATCGTGTGGGTGTGCACCGTGGTGGTGGGCATGGTGCTGCGCAAAATAACCGGCCAGGGCACCGCGACGAGCTTCATCGTGGTCGCATCGGTGACGACCGCCGTGCTGCTGCTCGGCTGGCGCGCCGCCGCGCTGCTGGCGTCGAGGCGCTAGCCCGCTTGCGCCGGTGCCGTCGACACCGTGAGCGTGGCGCGCAGCCCACCCAGCGGGCTGTCGGACAGCCGGATCGACCCGCCGTGCAGCGCGGCCTGCTGCGCCACCAGCGCCAGCCCGAGGCCGGAGCCACCCGGGGCGGCGGTGCTGCCGCGACGGAACCGGCCGAGCACCGTCTCCTGCTCGTCGGCGGGCAGTCCGCGGCCGTCGTCGTCGACCACGATGGTCAGCTCCCCCTCCGCTCCTGCCCTCCGGTGCGCCGCCAGCACCACCCTCGTCGCCCCGCCGTGCGTCACGGCGTTGCGGACCAGGTTGTCCACGGCCAGCCGCAGCCCGCCCGGCCATCCCCACACCACGCCGAGCGCGTCGTCGGCCTCGACGACGATCTCCACCCCGGCGCCCGCCCGCCGGTTCTCCCGCGCCACGCGGTCGAGCAGATCGGTCACGTCGATCAGCTCCCGGTCCTCGTCCTGGGCGAGCTGACCCGACGCCAGCTGCCCCAGCGCGGTGATGATGGCCTCCACCCGCCGCTGCGCCCGGGCCAGGTCGGCCACCACCTCGGCACGCTCGTTCTCGGGCAGGTCGTGGATGCGCAGGGTGTCGAGGTCGGCCCGCATCGCCGTCAACGGCGTGCGCAGCTCGTGCGCCGCGTTGGCGGCGAAGTCCTGCGCGGCCTGCAGCGAATTGGTGGTGGCCTGCTGCGCGGCGGCCAGACGCGCCAGCATCCCCGCCATCGCCTCGGACAGCTCCTCGGCCTCCCGCACGCCGTGCACCGCGGGCATCTCGTCGCTGCCCTTGCCCAGCCTCGACGTGTGCTCGGTCAGCTTGCGCAGCGGCCGGATGGCCGGCCCGGCCAGCAACCAGCCCAACCCGGCGGCGATCAGCACGGTGCCCAGCCCGACGAGGACGTACTCGGGGATCCGCGCGCTGCTCAGCAGGATGCTGTCGGCGCGCAGCCCGATCGACACCAGCACCCCGCCCTCCTGGTCGACGGGCAGGGTGCGGACGCGGTACTCGAGGCCGTTGACCTCGACGGTCTCGGTTCCGGGCGGCAGCGAAGGCAGCTGGAAGCCGCGCTGGAACACCACCTGCCCGGTCGACCGGGACCTGCCGGTGGTGAGGACGCCGCGGCGCGGATCCTGCAGCTGCTCGGGATACATGCTGGCGTCGACGATCGAGTCGAGCCTGCGGTCCAGTTGCGCGGCGTCGTTGTTGGCCAGCACCAGCGACGTCAGGATCGTGAACGCGGCGACGACGGCCGAGGCGGCGGCCGCCGACGCGATGGCGACCCTCGTCCGCAGTGACGCCGAGCTGATACGCCGGAAGGCCCGCGAGAACCACACCTCGCTACGGCTCGTCCCGCAGCACGTATCCGATCCCGCGCACCGTGTGGATCACCCGCGGCAGGCCGTCGCGTTCCAGCTTGCGCCGCAGATACGAGATGAACACGTCGGCGACGTTGGTGTCGACGTCGAAGTCGTAACCCCAGACCAGCTCGAGCAGCCGCTGCCGGGACAGCACCACACCGGCGTTCTCGGCGAGCACGGTCAGCAGATCGAACTCCCGCTTGGTCAGCTCCACCCGCTCGCCGTCGACGAAGACCAGCCTGCGCGCCGTGTCGATGGTCAGCGGCCCCACCACCAGGGTGTCCGACGGCTGATCGGAGTGGCTGGCCCTTCGCAGCAGGGCATGCAGCCGCGCGACCAGCTCACCGAGGTCGAAGGGCTTGGTGAGGTAGTCGTCGGCGCCGGCTTCCAGTCCCGCGATGCGGTCGTTGACCGTGTCGCGCGCCGACAGCACGCAGATCGGGATCTCGTTGCCCAGTGCGCGCAGCGCCGTCACCACCGCGACGCCATCGAGCTCGGGCATCTGCACGTCGAGCACCAGTGCGTCGTGGGTCTCGTTGGAGAGGAGGCGCAGCGCCTCCTTGCCGGTCGCAGCGACCCGGACATCGAACCCCGACAGCCGCAGTCCGCGGGCGACGGAGGTTCGCACGTCCGGGTCGTCGTCGACCATCAGCACTGTGCGGCCCGCACCCTCCTGCTGCGCGGGCGGCCCAGTAGCCACGCGAACGCTGGCCTAGCTGTCGGCGAGGCCGTCGCCGTTGGTGTCGCCGCAGCGATTCTTCAGGTCGACCAACGGCTGCCGGATGGAGGTGAGCTCGCCCTTCACCACCGGATTGGCGTCGAGGTACTTCTGCACCTCGGTGCGGATCTCCTCGCGCGGCCTGCCCTCGAGGCCGGTGAAGAAGTTGTTCACGTCCGGGTGGGTGAACAGGTACGCCGACGTCGAGGCCGACACACCTGCAGCCACACCGGCCAGATCGGCGGCAGTGCAGTTCGGCGGCGGCGGTGCCGGCTGGGCCGAGGCCGCGGGCAGCGCACCGAACAACATCGCACCGGCAACCGAGCCAGCGCCGACCGCGCCGGCTACCGCACGCCGCGCGGTACGGGCAGAGAGCAACATGGACGAACTCCTTCATCTTGGAGTGGCCGTAACCATGGGCGGTTATCGGTAACGCAAAGCTAATCAGAATCAGCGGGGACTTTCCTGCCTTGCGGCCATCCAATCCTAAAAACGCGGAATCCGCTGGTCTACCGCGCCGCCAGAGGGCGCGCCGCCCCGCAGGTTCAGCGGTACGGACCGGGCAGCGGACCGCTGCCCTGGGTGGCGGCGGACACCGGTGAGGACTGCGCCGGCGACACCGGCACGCGCGGGGTCTGCGCGCCGGGCAGCGCGGCCGGCGACGTCGCGGTCTGCGACTGCGCCGCCTGCATCAGACCCATCACCTGCGGCAGTGTCACCGGCAACTTGCACCGCCCGGACAGGTTCGTCAGCGGGCGCTGCAACTCCTGCATGTCCGCGGCGACCTCGGGGTTGGCGTCGAAGTAGGTCTTGAGCGCTGCCAGCGACTGCGGACCGCCCTGTGACTGCGACGCGGTGGTCAGCGCGGCGTTGGTCTGCGGGTTCGCATCGAGGTACTCGCCGGTGTTGCTTGCGACGGTGCCGATGGTCTTGGCCACCTCGCTGGCCGCACACGGATCGGGGGCGGCGGTGGCCGACGGCCCGGTCAGTGCGGCGGCGGCTGCTGCGGTGGCAACGACGGCGGCGAGCAGGCCGCGGCGCAGCCCGATGGCGGTGGACTTCATGGACGCTCCTTACGATTCGCGGACGCTCTCGGGCGTCTGGCGACGCTGTCGAGGGTCCGGCAAACCTCGCGATCGGACGGCGTGGTGTCCCCGACCCGACGTACAACCGGGCGCCATCTTGCCATCAAGAGCGACGCGGTGCCCAATCCTGACAGCAGACCCGCAGGTGACGGTGCATGAGCCGGTAGGCGGGGGATGTAACGAACCGCAGGCCACCGGGCGATTCCAAGAGCGGGCGAGCCTACCTGATGACGGGGTACGCTCACGCTGAAACACAGGGGCAACGCCGGGCACGACATGGGGAGTCCGCCATCCAGCAGTTCATGATGCGCCTCAGCGGCACGCTGCGCAGATTGCGCTGGGCCGTGTTCGCGGTATGGCTGCTGCTCCTGGTGCCTGCCGTCTACCTCGCCCTGAACCACTCGTCGAACCTGACCGGTGGTGGGTTCGAGGTGGAGGGCTCGCAGTCGCTGCACGTGCAGTACGAGCTCGAGGACCACTTCCCCGATCAGGGCTCGTCGCCGTTGGCCCTGGTCGCCGCACCCCGCGCGGATGCGTCCTTCGACGACATGAACGCCGCGGTCGCCCACCTCGAGCAGATCGCCGCACAGGTCCCGAGCGTCACGATCATGCCCAACCCGCAGCAACCGGCGCCGCAGCCGGACCGGCCCTACGTCGTCACCCTGCAACTCGGCTTCGACAACACCGGCGCCACCGACATCGCCAAGCAGCTGCGCAAAAAGGTCGGCATCGACGGCGAGGAGCCCGGCCAGATCGAGGACGGCCGGGTCAAGCTGTACGTCATCGGCCAGGGCGCACTGGGCGCCGCCGCGTCCGAGGCGATCAAGACCGACATCGGACAGGCGGAGAAGTGGAACCTGCCGATCGTGCTGATCGTGCTGCTGGCGGTGTTCGGCTCGCTGGCCGCCGCGGCGGTCCCGCTGGTCTTCGGCCTGTGCACCGTCGTGGTCACGATGGGCGTGGTCTACGCCCTGTCGACGGTCACCACGATGTCGGTGTTCGTCGCCTCCACGGTGTCGATGTTCGGCATCGCGCTGGCCATCGACTACTCCCTGTTCATCCTCATGCGCTTCCGGGAGGAACTGCGTGCCGGCCGCGACCCTGAGCAGGCGGCCGACGCGGCGATGGCGACGTCCGGGCTTGCGGTGGTGCTGTCCGGGCTGACGGTCATCGCCTCGGTCACCGGCATCTATCTCATCGACACCCCGGTGCTGGTGTCGATGGCCACCGGCGCGATCCTCGCGGTGGCGGTCGCGGTGCTGGCCTCGACCACGCTGACGCCCGCGGTGCTGGCGACGTTCGGGCGGTCGGCGGCCAAGCGGTCGTCGTACCTGCACTGGTCCCGCAGGCCGGACGCCACCCAGTCCCGGTTCTGGACCCGCTGGACCGGCTGGGTGATGCGGCGGCCGTGGATCGCCGCGCTGGGCGCCGCCGCGCTGCTGCTGGTGCTCGCGGCGCCGGCCTTCTCGATGCAACTCGGCAACAGCATGCAGCGGCAGTTCGAACCCACCCACGAGATCAGGGGCGGAGTCAACGCGGCGGCCGAGGCACTGGGTGCGGGCGCGCTCGGCCCGGTCCGGGTGCTGGTCAGCTTCCCCGGTGGCGACGCCGCGGGCACGGACAACGCGAACAAGCTCGACACCGTGCGCCAGGAGATGGCCAAGGCGCCGAACATCATGTCGGTCTCGCCGCCGGTGTTCTCCTCCGACGACAGGAGTGCGCTGCTGTCGGCCGTGCTGTCGGTCGACCCGGAGGACAGCGGCGCTCGCCAGACCGTGGACTGGATGCGCGAGAAGCTGCCCGGCGTGGCGGGCGACGGCGTCAACATCGACGTCGGCGGGCCGACCGCGCTGATCAAGGACTTCGACGACCAGGTCTCGGCGAAACAGCCGCTGGTGTTCGCGTTCGTGTCCCTCATCGCGTTCCTGATGCTGCTGATCTCGATCCGGTCGGTGGTGCTGGCCCTCAAGGGCGTGCTGATGACCGTGCTGTCGGTGGCCGCCGCCTACGGCAGCCTCGTCGTGGTCTTCCAGTGGGGCTGGTTCGAGGCCCTGGGGTTCGAGAAGATCCCGTCGCTGGACAGCACGATCCCGCCGCTGGTGCTGGCGATGACGTTCGGCCTGTCGATGGACTACGAGATCTTCCTGCTGACCCGCATCCGGGAGCGGTTCCTGCAGACCGGCAACACCCGCGACGCCGTCGCCTACGGCGTCAGCACCAGTGCCCGCACCATCACCAGCGCGGCGCTGATCATGATCGCGGTGTTCATCGGCTTCGCCTTCGCCGGTATGCCGCTCGTCGCGCAGCTCGGTGTCGCGTGCGCGGTGGCGATCGCCGTCGACGCCACGGTGGTGCGGCTGGTGCTGGTGCCGGCGTTGATGGCCATGTTCGACAAGTGGAACTGGTGGCTGCCGCACTGGCTGGACCGGGTGCTGCCGTCTGTCGACTTCGAGAAGCCACTGCCCAAGGTCGAGATCGACGACCTGGTGATCATCCCCGACGACATCTCGGCGCTCGGCCCGAGCGGCGCGGACCTGCGGATGATGGTCCGATCAGCGGCTCGTTTGAAAAACCTTGCGCCACAGACGATCACCGTGGCCGATCCGTTGGCGTTCAGCGGTTGCCAGCCGATCAAGCAGGCGGTGCGCCGGGTCCGTGGCGCGGACACGTCCCGGGTCAGGACGGCCGTCAAGGTAGGCGCCGGCAGCCGCAACGGCGGTCGCAACGGCTCCGACGGCAACGGCAGGACGGTGCGCACCACGCTGCCCGTGCATCCGGTGACGATGTGGCGGGGCCGGCTGTCGGTGGCGCTCGACGCGCTGGAGACCGAGGCCGACACCGACCGGCCGCCGGTGGAGCGGCGCAGCCCGGTGGAGACCACCAACGTCCAGCTGCCGACGGGTGACCGGCTGCAGATCCCGACCGGCGCGGAGACGTTGCGCCTGGCGAGCTACCTGATCATGTGCAGGAACAGCAGCCACGACTACGCAGAGTTTGCCGATCTGGTCGACTCCATGGAAACTCAAACCGCCGCTGTGGTGCTGGCCGGGATGGACCGGTACTACTGTGGGCAGCACGCGAGAAAGCAGTGGGTGGCCACCCAGCTGGTGCGCCGCCTGGCCGACCCGCAGCCGTCCGACGAGCACGATTCGGTGATGTCGGACCCGGATGCGGAGGCCGACTGGGCCACGGTCAGGCAGCGCTGCCTGTCGGTGGCCGTGGCCATGCTGGAGGAGGCGAGGTGACGGTGACACCGGACGTGCGGGAATTCCGCCGCGATCCCGGTCCTCCGCGTGGCCGTCCGACGCCGCCCCGACGGCCCCCGGTCGACGAGCGCCCCGTCGAGTTCTGGTCCACCGCGGCCATCCGCGCCGCGCTGGAGACCGACGACCTGACCGTCTGGCAGCGCATCGTCACCGCCATCAAGCGGGACCCCTACGGCCGCACGGCCCGGCAGGTCGAAGAGGTGCTGGACAAGGCGCGGCCCTACGGCGTGTCCAAGGCGCTCGCCGAGGTGCTGGTGCGCACCCGCGAACAGCTCGAGGCCGACGAACGCACCGAGGTGGCGCGCCACGTCCGGTTGCTGCTGAAGCGCTCCGGCCTGGCCCCCCAGGAGTTCGCGTCGCGAATCGGCGTGCATCCCACGGACTTCGGCGCGTACCTCGAAGGGCGCACCAGCCCATCGGCATCGCTGATGATCCGCATGCGCCGGCTGTCCGACCGGTTCGCCAAGATGGCACGCCCGCAGCAGCAGGGCGGCTAGGACTGACCCTCGGCG
The DNA here is from genome assembly GCF_049541695.1 of Mycobacterium sp. NPDC050041. Lineage (NCBI taxonomy): Bacteria > Bacillati > Actinomycetota > Actinomycetes > Mycobacteriales > Mycobacteriaceae > Mycobacterium > Mycobacterium sp. NPDC050041. The sequence goes on from NZ_JBMVDG010000001.1 coordinate 658,708, forward strand.
ACGCCGCCGCGTCCTACGTGCTCGTACCGGGCGGGGGCGGTAGTTCTTGGGACTGGCATCTGGTGGTGCCGCTTCTCGAGTCCGCAGGTATGCACGCCGTCGCGGTCGACCTGCCCGCCGGCGACGCCACCGCCGACCTTCTCACCTACGCCGACGTGGTCCGCCGCGCAGCGCGGGACTGCCCGCGGCCGCTGATCCTCGTCGCGCACTCGATGGGCGCCTACACCGCGCCCATCGCGGCGACCGGCCTCGACCCGGAACTGTTGGTGCTGCTCAACCCGATGGTGCCCGCGCCCGGTGAGTCGGCCCGGCAGTGGTGGGAGGCCACCGGCCAGCCCGCCGCCATGGCCGCGCACTTCGAACGGCTCGGGTTCGGCGCCAGGGCGTTCGATCCCGACGAGGACTTCTTCCACGACGTGCCCGAGGCGGTACGGGCCGAGGCGGCGAGCGCGCCGGAGCCCGAGCAGTCCGACACGCCGTTCGAGCAGCCATGGCCTCTCGACCGCTGGCCGGACGTGCCGACCATTGTGCTGACCGGTCGTGACGACCGGCTGTTCCCGCTGGAGTTCCAGCGACGCCTGGCCCGGGAGCGGCTCGGACTCGACATCGAGGAGATGCCCGGCGGGCACATGGTGGCCTTGAGCCGACCGGAGGAGTTGGCCGGCCGGTTGTTGGGAATGCTGCCCTCATGACGAACTCCGTCGAATGGACCGAACCCGACGCCGACGACCTGCGGCGCATCCTCGCCGAGACGCGCACCGTCGCGATCGTCGGCGCCTCCGCGAATCCGATGCGACCCAGCTACGGCGTGTGGGAGTCGCTGCGGGCGTCGAGCCACTACGAGCTGTACCTGGTCAACCCGACGATCAGCGACGTCGACGGCGTACCGGCCTACCCGTCGCTGGCCGACCTGCCGGTGGTGCCCGACATGGTCGACGTGTTTCGCCGCAGCGAGGAACTGCCTGCGGTGCTGCGCGACGTGCTGGCGCTCGACCCGCGGCCGAAGACGCTGTGGCTGCAGCAGGGCCTGTGGGACGAGCAGGTGGCGCACGAGGGTGCCGCGGCCGGACTGCAGGTCGTGATGGACCGGTGCCTCAAGGTCGACTACGCCCGCTTGCGCTAGACCCGTCTGAGCGCCGGCAGGTACGCGCCGCCGTCGATGTCCTCGATCAGGGTGGGGCCGGTCGGCGTCCATCCCAGGAGTCGTTGCGTTGCAGCACTACTCGCGGCCATGTCGGCACTGAAGAACCTACCGATCCAGCCGTAGTGCTCGTCGACGCGATCGGCTGGGATGGCCGCGACGGGCAGGTCGAACGCGCGACCGATTGCCTCGGCGATCACCCGGGTCGGGATCCCCTCTTCGGCGACGGCGTGCAGGCGGGTGCCTGCGGGCGCCTTCTCGAGGCCGAGCACGACCATGCGCGCGGCGTCCGCGACGTGCACTGCAGCCCAGCGGTTCTGCCCCTCGCCGGGGTAGCCGGACACCCCTCGATCGCGGGCCACCTGGCACAGGGTGGCGATGAAGCCGTGGTCGCCCGTGCCGTGCGTCGTCGGCGAGAAGCGCAGTGCCACCGAGCCGACGCCACGGTCGACGAAGTCCAGCAGCAGGTTCTCGCTGCCCCCGCGCGGCGACTCGGGACCGTGGAACGGCGAGGCGTCGTCCTCGGTCGCCACCCGACCCTCGGTCAGGCCGGCGAGTCCCGACGCCAGCAGGAACGGCTTGCCGGTGTCGGCGAGTGCGTCCCCGATCGTCTGGGCCACGGCGCGTTCGGCCGCGTTGGTGCCCGCCATGTCCGCCCAGTCGTGCTTGTTGGCGAGGTGGATGACGGCGTCGGCGTCTCGGGCCCCGGATCGAATGACGTCCAGGTCGTCGAGGCCACCGCGGCGAACGTCGACCCCCTTCGCCTCGAGCGCGGCGGTCGACGCGTCGGAGCGGGCGAGGCCGGTGACGGTGTGGCCGGAGGCCAGGAGTTCGTCGACGACGGCGCTGCCGATCCAACCGGAGCCTCCGGTGATGAAGACGTGCATGGTGAATCCTTCCGAGGTGATGTCAGTTGCTGACATCTCCGACGCTACACGTGAGGTCAGTTACTGTCATCACTTAGACTGCTCCCCATGGCCAGGTGGGTGCCGGGAACTCGGGAGCGGCTGCAGGACTCCGCACTCGAATTGTTCGCCGCCCGTGGCTACGAGCAGACCACCGCCACCGAGATCGCCCAGGCCGTCGGCCTCACCGAGCGCACCTTCTTCCGACACTTCAGCGACAAGCGCGAAGTGCTCTTCCACGGCCAGCAGGCGTTGACCGACGCCTTCCTGGCGGGACTCAACGACGCACCCCCCGACGCCGCACCCGTCGAGTTGGCGGTCAGCGCGCTGCGGGCCTCGTCGAGCTTCTTCGACGACGACCGCCGGCCGCACTCCCGCGTGCGCCAGTCCGTCATCGACGACAACCCCGCCCTACGAGAACGCGAGGCGCTCAAGCTCGTCGGCCTCGGGCAGGCGCTCGGCGGTGCGCTCCGCGATCGGGGCGTCGACGGCATGGCGGCGGACGTGGCGGCCCAGATCGCCGTCATGGCGTTCGGCATCGCGTTCGCACACTGGATCGCCGAGGGCGAAGAGCGGTCGTTCGAAGAGATCGCCATGGACGTCGTCCGCGAAGTGGGCGCCGTGGCAGGCAGGCTCGACCGCTAGCGGGAGTGGATCGGGACGACGTCCTCGACCTGCCACCGGGTGTCGGTCTTGCTCAGCGTGACGCGCAGCGCCAGCACCGCGGTGTCGACCGGCTTGCCCGGCACACTCTGGGTGCCGCGCAGCACCACGGCCACGCTGGCCAGCGCCGGGCCCATCGCCTCGACGCCCGCCGACACCGTGGTGGCCTGCGCGGAGACGTTGCGGCTCGTCAGCTGCTTGGCCACCCCGGCGAACTCGGTCTTGAACGCCTCGGCACGCTCGGGTGACATCATCTCGGCGGCGCGGTCGATCGACGCCGTGGGGCTCTGCGGGGTGAACGTGGCGGTCGCCTCCGACACGCTGCTGGCGATGCCCACCACCTCGTCGGAATCGGCGTCGAAGTCACGGTCGGGCGTGGTCCATCGCAGGTAGCCGACCAGCACGGCGGCGCACAGCGCGGCGGTGGCCACGCCGACGACCGCCAGCCGGAGACCCGGCCCGTCGTCGTCGGTGCCGACGGTCACCCCGTCGCGGCGGGCCAGCACGAAGTCGACGACCACGCCCTGCACGATCAGCAGGCACAGCACCGAGCACACCGACACCCACCACGACGGCCAGGCCAGCGCGACACCGATGTAGATCAGCGCGGCGATCGCGGCGGCCGGCGCCAGTACGTCGACGGCCAGTACCCGCAGGAGGTTCCTCATCGGATCGGCTCCAGCCGCGAGATCATCAGCTTGCCGTCCACGTCGGAGACGTCCAGCCGCAGCGTCCAGCGCACCGTGCGGGGCTCCTCGCCGGCGGCGTTCTCGCTGATCGACGTGGCGACCACCAGCACCGTGTCGGTGCGGGAGGCGAACGCCGACAGCTGCGGGTTGGGTGGCGGCGGCGGAGCCGGGGCGCCGTCGGGCCCGGTGGCGTGGTGCAGCGTCTCGATGGACACCGAGTCGACCTGGCCGGTGGTGCGTGACTGCAGCGTCTGCACCAATTGCCGGTACGGCTGCACCGCCGAGTCGAAGTCGGCGTTGAGTTCGCCGATGGTGTTCTCGTGCAGCCGCGCCATGTTGCCCGCGACGTTGTCCTTGTTCATGTTGACCAGCACGCTCGCCCACTCGGCGGCGGCCTGCAGCACCTGCGTCTGGTAGCGGCGCTCGTCGACGTCGTCGCGGTGGCCCGACCAGATCATCGCGGCCAGCAGCACCGCCGCGACGGCCACCGCCCCCAGCGCCATCGACGCCACCCCGAACGCGGTGAACGTCCCGCCGGACTGTTCGACCTCGTCGGCGGGCGTGTCGGCGGGCTCGTCGGAGGGGTCGTCGGGCATGGCCGTGAGGGTACCGGGCGGGTTCTGGAAGAATGTCGGGGTGACGGTAGAAGCAATCCGGTCAGGCATCGACCTGACCCACGTCGACCCCTCAGCCCGCCCCCAGGATGACCTCTTCGGTCACGTCAACGGGCGCTGGCTGACCGAGTACGAGATCCCCGCCGACCGCGCCACCGACGGTGCGTTCCGCCTGCTGCACGACCGCGCGGAGGAGCAGATCCGCGACCTGATCACCGAGGCGGCGGAGTCCGACGCGCAGGACGGAACCGACGAGCAGCGCATCGGCGACCTGTACGCGAGCTTCCTCGACGGGGAGACCGTCGAGCGGGTGGGCGTCGCCCCGCTGCTCGAGGAGCTGGCCGCCATCGACGCCGCCGACAGCCCCGACGCGCTGGCCGCGGTGCTGGGCGCGCTGCAGCGCACCGGGGTCGGCGGCGGCACCGGCGGTTACGTCGACACCGACTCCAAGAACTCGACCCGCTACCTGCTGCACCTGAGCCAGTCCGGCCTCGGGCTGCCCGACGAGTCGTACTACCGCGACGAGCAGCACGCCGAGATCCTGGCCGGCTATCCGCGGCACATCGCGGCGATGCTCGCCCTCGTGCACGGCGGCACCGCCGACGACCACGCGGCGACGGCGGAGCGCATCGTGGCGCTGGAGACGAAACTGGCGGCGGCACACTGGGACGTCGTCAAGCGCCGCGACGCCGACCTGACCTACAACCTGCGCCGGTTCGCCGACCTGCCCGAGGAGGCGCCCGGCTTCGACTGGGCCGGCTGGCTGGTCGCGCTGGGCGGTTCGGTCGAGAAGTCCGCCGAGGTCGTGGTGCGCCAGCCCGACTACCTGACCGCGTTCGCGGCCGCATGGTCGAGCGAGTCGCTGGAGGACTGGAAGGCGTGGGCGCGCTGGCGGGTCATCCACGCCAGGGCGTTCCTGCTGACCGACGCGCTGGTCGCCGAGAACTTCGCCTTCTACGGGCGAACGCTGTCGGGCACCGAGGCGATCCGTGACCGCTGGAAGCGGGCGGTGTCGGTGGTGGAGAGCCTGATGGGCGACGCGCTGGGCAAGCTCTACGTCGAGCGGTATTTCCCGCCGGAGGCCAAGGCCCGGATGGACGAGCTGGTGGCCAACCTGCGGGAGGCCTACCGCGTCAGCATCGACGAGCTGGACTGGATGACGCCGGAGACCCGGCGCAAGGCGCTGGTCAAGCTCGACAAGTTCACGCCGAAGATCGGATACCCGAAGAACTGGCGGGACTACTCGGCGCTGGTCATCCGGCGCGACGACCTGTACGGCAACTACCGGCGCGGCTACGAGGTGGGCTACGACCGCGAGCTGGCCAAGCTCGGCGGCCCGGTGGACCGCGACGAGTGGTTCATGACGCCGCAGACGGTCAACGCCTACTACAACCCCGGGATGAACGAGATCGTCTTCCCCGCAGCCATTCTGCAGCCACCGTTCTTCGACGCCGACGCCGATGCCGACGACGCGGCGAACTACGGCGGCATCGGCGCGGTCATCGGTCACGAGATCGGGCACGGCTTCGACGATCAGGGCGCCAAGTACGACGGTGACGGCAACCTCGTCGACTGGTGGACCGACGCCGACCGCACGGAGTTCGGCGCCCGCACCAAGGCGCTGATCGAGCAGTACGAGGAGTTCGTGCCCCGCGAACTGTCCAACGGACACCATGTCAACGGTGCGTTCACCGTGGGAGAGAACATCGGCGACCTCGGCGGTCTGTCGATCGCCCTGCTGGCGTACCGGCTGTCCCGCAACGGCGAGCAGGCGCCGGTGATCGACGGGTTGACCGGCGAGCAGCGGGTGTTCTTCGGCTGGGCGCAGGTGTGGCGCACGAAATCGCGCTCGGCCGAGGCGATCCGGCGGCTGGCCGTCGACCCGCATTCACCGCCGGAGTTCCGGTGCAACGGCGTGATCCGCAACATGGACGCCTTCTACGAGGCGTTCGACGTGTCGGAGAACGACGCCCTGTACCTGGAACCCGAACGGCGCGTGCGGATCTGGAACTAGAACCGCCGCACGGGCGATGACCGACGCCTGGCAGGTGCGGTCCGGGTCGGCCGACGATCTGGAGTCGTTGGCGCCGTTGTGGCTCGCTGTGCACCACCGGCACGTCGAGTCGATGCCGGAGCTCGCTCCCTACGTGGACGACGACGCGTCGTGGAGTGAGCGCCGGGGCGTGTATGCCGGGCTGCTGGCCAAACCCGACACGGTGTTGCTGCTGGCGTCGGTCGACGGCGAGTTGGTCGGATACGGGCTGGCGCATGTGATGGCGGTGGGCGACACGTGGGTCGCCGACACGTGGCGCACCGGTGAGCGCATCGGCGAGATCGAGTCGCTCAGTGTGCTGCCGGCCTACCGGGGCACAGGCCTCGGATCGCAACTGCTCGACGCGCTGGAGCGCCGCCTGCACGAGCAGGGCGTCAAAGACATCGTCCTCGGTGTGCTTTCGGGCAATGAGGACGCGATCCGGCTCTATCAGCGACGCGGCTACCGCCCGACGTGGCTGTACCTGTCGAAGTTCGAGGGCCGCTAACGCACTCCGCCGACGTACGGCCTGACCGCCAGCAGGTAGCCGGCGAGCAGCACCAGCGGAGCGGCCAGCGGCAGCCACGACAGCTGCACGGGTAGCAGCACGGCGACCGCTGCGGCCACCCCGAACCCGACGGCGCCGATCACCGTCGCCGCGGCGGCCCGGCCCTCGCCGTGCCGCAACACCAGGTACGCGGCCGCGGCAAGACCCGCGAGCGCGGTGTACATCGGCGACGGCGCGGCCAGCAGCAGGGTGCCCACCGTGAGCAGCACCGCCACGGTCGCGGCTGGGCGCCACCACGCCGCGATCGCCACCGCGGACAATGCGGCAGCCGCCGAGACGAGTGCGCCCCCGTCGGCACGGTACGCCGCGGCGGCCACCATCAGCACCCCGAATGCGCTGGGCAGCAACAGCTTCACCGCTCGCTGCGCCGGATCCGTCATTTCCGCATCCCGGTCCTGCGGTCGGGGATGAGCATCATCGCCTGGTCGAGGGTGCCGGTGCTGGGCCAGGCCACGACGTCGACGCCGATGGTGCCCATGTCGCGGTACATGAACGAGCGCTGCAACGCCCACATCCGGTCGACCAGCGGATCCTGGGCGCCCTCGATCGGAGATCCCTCGAGCACGTCGACGGCGACCACGGGGTGGCCGCGCTTGCGCAGATCGATGAGCGCCAGCGCGAACTCCGTCTCGAGTAGCGTCGAGAACGCGATCACGATCGCCCCCGCAGGCACCGCCGGTCTGGGTGCCAGCGTCCCCCCGGCCCGCTCGAAACCGCCGACGGCGCCGAGCATCGTGTCCAGGATCCGGTAGAACTGCCGCTGACCGATGTCGGCGCCGAGCCAACGGGTGTCGCGATTGCCCAGCGCCACCAGACCGGCCCGGTCGCCGTAGCGCAGCGCGCTCTGCACTACCTGCGCAGCGCCACGCGCCATCCGCTCGGTGGCCGCGGTCGCCGGTCCCGGCGGCTGGGCATACGTGTCGATCAGCACCACCACGTCGGCCGCCCGATCGGTGAGCCGCTCGGTGACGTGCAGCGCCCCGCGCCGCGCGCTGACCGGCCAGTTCACCGTCCGCAGTTGATCGCCGGGGACGTAGGGCCGGATGTCGGCGTACTCGACGCCCGGGCCGGTGTGCCGGGTCAGGTGGGTGCCCAGCCGGTCCAGCAGGTCGGTGCGCGGGATCGGGGTGGTCTGCGGCGGCGCCACCGGGAACACGCAGACCTCGACGGCGTCGACGGTGCCGGTGCCCTCCAGCAGGCCGCCGCGGGCGGTCACCCGCACCTCGGCCCGCACCGGGTAGCGACCCCACCGCGCGGCCTCGGCCGTGACGGTCAACGGCGGACCGGTGTCCACGACCTCGAGATCCATGCCGGGCACTGCGGCGCAGGCGATGTCGACCGCGCTGCCGTCGTCGGCGGCCGCCCACAGCGCAACGGTCACCGACTCGGACTCGAAGCAGCGCTGCATCCCCGGCCTGCCCGACACCTCGACGGCTGGGGGCGGCCGCTGCCACGACAGCGAGCACACCACCCCGAGCAGCGGCGCCGCGAACGCGACCAGATCCCACCGCCCGACGAGCAGCGCCCCGACGATCGCCGCCGCGGCGCACGTCGCTGCGGCGCGGGTCAGCGGCGATGCGCGCCAACGCAACTCGACGGTCGCACGGTGATCCGGCGTCGTCACCGGGCGGCCCGCGGCACCGGCAGCCGTCGCAGCAGTTCCTCGACGACGTCGGAGCCCTGCACCCGCCGCACCCACATCTCGGGCCGCAGGCTGATCCGGTGCGCCATCGCGGGCACGGCCAGCGCCTTGACGTCCTCGGGCACGACGTAGTCCCGGCCGAGCAGCAGCGCCCGGGCCCGTGCCAGCTGCACCAGGTCGAGTTCGGCGCGCGGGCTGGCGCCGACGGCGACCTGCGGGTGCTGGCGGCTGGCGGTGGCCAGCGACACCACGTACTGCAGCACGTCGTCGTGCACGGTCACCTGCTCGACCGACTCCTGCATGGCCAACAGGTCGTGGGCGTCGACCACCTGACCAACGATCGGGGGCTCGGATCCGCGGTCGAGGCGGCGGCGCAACATCGTGGCCTCCTCCTGTTCGGACAGGTATTTCAGTTCCAGGCGGATGGCGAACCGGTCGAGTTGGGCCTCCGGCAGCGGATAGGTGCCCTCGTACTCGATCGGATTGTCGGTGGCCAGCACCAGGAACGGCGCGGGCAGCGGATGGGTGACGCCGTCGATGCTGACCTGCCGCTCGGCCATCGCCTCCAGCAGCGCGGCCTGCGTCTTGGGCGGCGTGCGGTTGATCTCGTCGCCGAGCAGCAGGTTGGTGAACACCGGTCCGCGGCGGAACTCGAAGCGGCCCGACTGCATGTCGTAGATCGTCGAGCCCAGCAGGTCGGCGGGCAGCAGGTCGGGGGTGAACTGCACCCGGGTGAACTCGAGCCCGAGCGCGGCGGCGAAAGACCTTGCGATGAGCGTCTTTCCGAGCCCCGGCAGATCCTCGACGAGGACGTGGCCGCGGGCGAGCACGGTGGTGAGGATGAGGGTGAGCGCCCTGCGCTTGCCCACCACCGCCTTGCCGATCTGGTCGAGCACCGCGTCGCAGTGGGCGCTGGTGGTCGCCACCGGCATCCCCATCTCGGCCGTCATATCTGCTCCAGACGTTGCAGGATGTCGTTGAGGGTGTCGCGGCCGGGGCCCGGTTCGCTGCTGCCGGTCCGCGAGATGTTCTCCGGATCCACCCATGGCCACAGCTCCGCGCCGAAGAGCATTTCACCGGTGGCGCGGAAGGCGTTCGGGCTCTTCAGTCTTCGTTGCCCGCTGGCCAGCTCGAACTGCCGCGCCAGCATCGGGCGCAGCCGCCGGTCCCAGTCGGTGCGGGTGGTCTCCGACCACGAGATCATCGTCTCGGTACGGGCGTGCCACCGCCGCAGCGACGCCCCGGTGTCGTCGTGGGCGGGTTCGTCGGCCACGCCGGCGGCGCCGCGCGTGAGGTGCCAGCGGACGGCCAGCAGCACGGCGGCGACCGCGACGCCGGACACCACAAGCACGTCGGTGCGGTCGAGCCTGGCGATCGCGAACAGTTCGACCACGACCACCAGCGTCACACCGACGGAGACCAGCCTCGTCATCGCGCCGCCTCGAGTTCGTCGCGCACCAGTCGCAGCGCGCGCACCGCGGCGGTCCGGTGCCCCTCCCCCATCTCGTGCGGGCTGAACCGCGCCTCCTCGAACAGGTCGACCAGTTCGGTTGCGCTCTCGGCGCGCAGGGCGTGGCTGCGGACGGCGCGGGCGAGCACCTCCGACGGGGTGTCCGACGCCTGCGGGACCGTGCCCGGCGACTTCTCGAGTTCGCGTTCCATCGCCACGTAGCAGGCGATGATCGCCTCGCGCGGGTCGCGAGTGTGGTCGCCGATCTCGGCCAGCCCGAGTTCGGCGGCCCGTGCGAGGTCCGGGCCGGCCGGCGCCGGTTCCGGCGGCGCGACGGCACCGGCCGGGGACGGCGCGACGGCGCTCACCTTCCTGCGTCCGACGATCGTCGCGGCGAACGACAGCACGAACAGGGCGATGGTCGCGGCCATCAGATACCCGAAGACGTTGCCGCCGGGCGTGCCCTCGCCGTCGGGTGGTTCCGGCGGCTCGGCAGGTGGAACGACGTCGGGCGCCGCAGCGGGTTCGGTGTCCGACGGAACCGGCACGTCGTCGACCGCCAGCTGATTGCCCCAGCGCATCAACAACAGCACCACCAGCAGCCACACCAGCAGACCCGCCGCGGCGATCGCCAGCAACCGCCACGGCGGCCTGCCGCCCTCTCCGCGGGCATCGCGCAGAGCGCCGACGGGAAGTGCCGCGGCAGCGGGGCGACGGGTCTGGTTGACGATCGCGATCGCGATGACGGCCATCGACAGCGCGAGCATCGCGATGACGGCGACCAGCGTGCCCGCCCCGCCGGTTGCGGTCTCGGCTTCGACGGCTTCAGCCTCGGCGCGTTGCGCACCGGGCAGGTGTCCGCGCAGCGCGACGGTAGCGAGCATGACGAGCACGATCACCGTGACCGTGCGTGCCACCGCCTTGTCGTCACCGGGCATGGCCCACCCTCGGCTGTGTACCGACGTCCGGGGCGGCCATCGGCCTGGTCCCATCGTGGCACGGCTGGCGTACCGCCCGCCGGTGAAGTGGGTGGGCTACCCGCTGGGCAGCGGATCAGAACATCTGCCAGTCCGACGCACCGTCGGGCTGGGTGTAGGACCCTGTCGAGCCCTTGATGACGACCGGGTCGCCGCTGCCGAAGTTGTCGTAGAACCACTGAGCGTTGGCGGGGCTGAGGTTGATGCAGCCGTGGCTGACGTTCTCCTTGCCCTGCGATCCGACCGACCAGGGGGCGCTGTGCACGAAGATGCCGCTGTTGTCGATCCGGACGGCGTCCTGCACCTTCAGCTTGTAGCCCTCGTCGTCGGTGACCGGCACGCCGTAAGTGGACGAGTCCATCACGATGTCGGCGAACTTCTCCAGCACGTAGTACGTGCCGTTCTTGGTCTCGTAGCCGCGCTTGCCCATGGAGATCGGGAACTCCTTCTCCACCTCGCCGTTGCGCACGATGGTCATGGTCTTGCTGGCGTTGTCGACCGTCGCGACCAGCTGCTCGGGCACGGTGAAGGACGACTTCGTGCCTGCGGCGTCGATGTTCACGGTGGTGCCCGCCGGCCAGAAGTCCTGCGGACGCCAGCGCAGCTGGGTGTCACTGGTCCAGTAGAACCGGCCGGGAACCGGCGGGTTCGACGAGATGTGCACCGCGTCCTGAGCCATCTGGCGGTTCGCGATCGGCCGCTGGAAGTTGATGTAGATCGGCTTGGCGGCGCCTGCGATCGACCCGTTGGTCGGGTTGAACGACGGCGGCAGGAACGGCGCCTGCCCTCTGAAGGGCGTGGGATTCTGGCCCGCCGGGGTGCCCTCGGGAATCGGCAGCGGCGGCCCGGCCAGCGGATCGGCCGCAGGCGGCGCGAACGGATTGGCCGCCGGTGGCGGCGGGGCGAACGGGTTGGGCGCCGGAGCCGGAGGCGGGGGCGCCCCGAACGGCGCCGCCGGTGGCGGCGGTGCGAAGGGCACCACGGGGGCGGGCGGCGGCGGTGGCGGTGGGGCGGGTTGCGCCGTCGCCGAGGGCGCTGCCAGCGCCATTGATCCCACGAGGGTTCCCGCGAAGATCGCGGTCACCAATTTCCGCACGGTTCGCTGCCGCATGCGTCACCTCCAATTGCACAAAGCTCGGAACCAGTCTCGCACAGCGCAGGGACCAGCTACCGCCTCGCGGGGCGGCTCGTCCGCGGCGTCGGCCGGCGGCCGACTCGCTGAACTGCGATGTTGATCGCTGAGAACGTTCCCAGCGTTACCCCCGGCAGTGGCCGAGGGAACGCCGAACAGGTCGCGAACAGCGAGAACGCCCACCAGCGCGGCCCCGATCAGCACCGCCGACGCGGTCAGCAGACCGGCAGGCCCGGCCCACTCGTAGAGCACTCCGGCGGCCAGTGCGCCGGCCATGATGCCCACCTGGAACGCCGCGACGTAACGGCCGGACGCGGCGTCGGGGTTCTCAGGCGCGCTGCGGATGACCGCCGCCTGCAGCATCGGGGGCAGCGCTGTCGACGTGGCGCCCCACACCAGGACGGCGACGACGCCGACCAGCGCCGCGCGGCCGTCGGCCGCCGTCCAGGCCAGCACCCCGAACGCCGCGGCCAGCAGGGTCAGACCGCACAGCACCGCGGCACGGGGATTGCGGTCGCCCGCGCGCGCCGTCGCCGCCATCGCCAGCAGGCCGGCGACGCCGAAGGCGGCCAGCAGCCACGCCAGCTGCGGACCTCGCAGTCCGATCACGTCACGCAGGATCACGACGATGAAGGTGTAGGAGATGAAATGCCCGGTGACGCCGACCAGCGTCAGCGCCGACAGCGCACCGGACCGGCCGCCGGCATCACGTCGGCTGGACCGGCCGGCGGGGGCCGCGACGGACGGCATCGCGGGCAGGATGGCGCGCGCGCCGAGCAGGACCGCCAGCGCAGCGGCGGCGACCGCAAGGACCGCCACCCGCCAGCCCCACAGCTCGCTCATCGCCGCGGTCAGCGGGTTGCCCACCACCAGCGCGAGGCCGGTGCCGGTGTACACCGCCGCGGTCGCCCGCCCGGCGTGATCGGCGGGCACCAGCCTGGCGCCGATGGGGGCGATCACCGACCACATCAGCCCGTGGGTGAGCGCGCAGAGCATCCGCCCGCCCGCGAGCACCGCGAAATTCGGCGCCATCGCCGAGACGACCTGCGACGCCACCAGACACACCAGTGTGACCAGCAGCGTCCGTCGCCGGGGCCAGTGCGCCGTCCATCGCACCAGCGGCACCGTGGCCACGGCGGCGACCAACGCATACCCGGCGAGCAGGGTGCCGACGAGCGCGGCGCTGACGTCGAGATCAGCCGCGATCGCAGGCAGCGCGGCGATAGGCACGATCTCGGCGGTGACGTAGACGAAGGCAGCCGCGGCCAGCACCGCCAGCGCAGCGGCGGTGCGGGGCGTCCACGTGAGGGTGGGCCGTGGGTGGCGGATGTCGACGGTCATGGCAGCGTGGGTCACGGTAGTGAGCGGGAATACCGCAACCGCGGCGCGAATTGCCGAGGTGACGGATCGCCGCCCAATCGAGAGAGGATCGTGATGGTCAGTTTCGACGCGACACCGAAGGTCGAAGTTCCCGACGGTTACGAGCACCTGCTCGATCTACCGCTGTACGGCCACCTCGCGACGGTGCGTCCGGACGGGACGCCGCAGGTCAATCCAATGTGGTTCGCCTGGGACGGGGAACTGCTGCGGTTCACCCACACCACGAAACGGCAGAAGTACCGCAACATCGCCGCGCAGCCCGTGGTGGCGATGTCGATCAGCGATCCGAACAACCCCTATCGCTATCTCGAGGTGCGCGGCGTGGTCGAGGAGATCGTGCCGGACCCGACCGGGGCGTTCTACCTGCACCTCAACGACCGGTACAGCGGCCCGTTGACCGAGCCACCCGCCGATGCGCAGGACCGGGTGATCCTGGTGGTGCGGCCGACCGGCTTCACAAAGCAGTAGCGGGATCTACCGGCAGCTCCCACCGCCAGACGGTGCCCTCCTCGGGGTCGTCGATCTCACCGGCATGGGTGAAGCCCAGCCGGCGTAGCACGCTGGTCGAGGCGTTGTGGTCGGGCAGCGTATGGGCGACGATCGTGGAGAGCCGGTTGCTGCTGGCCTTCGCCTTGCCGATCATCGCCCGGGCGGCCGCCGTCGCCAGGCCCCGTCCGCGAAATTCGGGGGCGATCTCGTAGCCGATCTCGACCACACCGTTCTGCGGCGGCCCGACGAAACCACCGGAGCCGACGAGGAGCGCGCCGTTGTCGGCGAGGAAGAAGTGCATCCACCAGTCCGCCTGGTGCGGGTGCTCGGTCAGCTTGTCGATGGTGAACTCGACCGACTCCGGGAACTCGGGCCAGCCTTCGGGGACGTCAGCGCCCAGCAGCTCGCCGAAGGCGTTGCGGTCGGCACGCAGGGCGGTGAGGTGCTCCACCGTGGCGGGCATCAGCACGACGTCGATCACGTCAGCAGTGTGTCAGGCTGAGCCGATGATCGTGGCGTTCAGTGTGAGTCCGTCCGGCGGTGACGAGTCCGGGGGCGTGCGGGAGGCGGTGGCCGAGGCGATCCGGGTGGTGCGGGCGTCGGGGCTGCCGAACGAGACGAACGCCATGTTCACCAACATCGAAGGCGAGTGGGACGAGGTGATGGCGGTCGTCAAGCGGGCGGTCGAGGCCGTCGCCGCGGTGGCGCCCAGGGTGAGCCTGGTGCTCAAGGCGGACATCCGGCCCGGCTTCAGCGGCCAGCTGACCGCGAAGGTCGAGCGCCTGGAACGCGAGCTCGGATCCTGACGGGCCGCTAGGAGCGGACCAGCCGGGCGATGGCCGCTGAGGCCTCGGCGAGTTTCGCGTCGGCCTCCTCGCCACCCTCGGCCACCGCCTGGGTGACGCAGTGGCCGAGGTGCTCGTCGAGCAGGCCGAGCGCCACCGACTGCAGGGCGCTGTTGACGGCGCTGATCTGGGTGAGGACGTCGATGCAGTACTTGTCCTCGTCGATCATCTTCGCGATGCCCCTGACCTGACCCTCGATCCGTCGCAGCCGCTTCGCATAGTTGTCCTTCTGACCCGAATAGCCGTGCGCGCCCGTGGTTTCGACGCTGTCAGTGCCAACAGTGACGTCCTTGTCCATCGTGTCTAGCCGCCTCCCAGCATCTGCTTCATCTGGTCGATCTCTGCCTGCTGCGTGTCCACGATGTGCTGCGCCATCTCCTTTGCGCCTGCGTCCTGACCGTTGGCCAGCTCGGCCTTGGCCATCTCGACCGCGCCCTGGTGGTGGCCGATCATCGACTCCAGCCACAGTGTGTCGAATTCCTCGCCGCTGAGCGAGCGCAACCGCGACAGCGCGGCGTCGTCGACCATGCCGGGCATCGAGGAGTGGGCGCCGTGACCCATGTCGGCATCGGGGTTCTCGCCCCAGCCGCGCAGCATGTCCGCCAGCTGTCCCATCTCCGGGCCCTGGACGGCGGCGATCCCGGCGGCCAGTTCGAGCAGCGCGGGGTCCGTGGACCGGTCGCGCGCCAGGTCGGTGAGCTCTAGTGCCTGCTTGTGGTGCGGCATCATCTGCGTCGCGAAAGCCACGTCATCAGGGTTGTGCGCCGCCTGTCGGGCGCTGTCCTGGGTCTCGCTCTGCTGGTGGTCTGTGCCGCCCTCGGCGGCGTTGCCGGACTCTTGGCTGGTACACGAGGTCAGGAACAGGGCCGTGGCGAGGGCGGCCAGGATGGCGGCGCCGCGAGCGGAGAAGTTCGTCATGACACCACCGTACAGGTACCCCATGGGGGTATCGATAACGGTTTGGCCGGGTGAAACGCCAGGCGCATAATCGACGGATGCCCTCAGAGTCAGATGCCATCGACATCAAGCCGCGCAGCCGCGACGTCACCGACGGCCTCGAGAAGACCGCCGCCCGCGGGATGCTGCGCGCCGTAGGCATGGGCGACGACGACTGGGCCAAACCGCAGATCGGCGTCGGCTCGTCATGGAACGAGATCACCCCGTGCAACATGTCGCTGCAGCGGCTGGCACAGGCGGTCAAGGGTGGCGTGCACGCCGGGGGCGGTTATCCGCTGGAGTTCGGCACCATCTCGGTGTCCGACGGCATCTCGATGGGCCACGAGGGCATGCACTTCTCGCTGGTCTCCCGCGAGGTGATCGCCGACAGCGTCGAGACCGTGGTGCAGGCCGAGCGGCTCGACGGCACGGTGCTGCTGGCCGGCTGCGACAAGTCGATCCCCGGCATGCTGATGGCCGCCGCGCGGCTCGACCTGGCGAACGTGTTCCTCTACAACGGCTCGATCATGCCCGGCGTCGCCAGGATGACCGACGGCACCGAGAAGGAAGTCACGATCATCGACGCCTTCGAGGCGGTCGGGGCGTGCGCCCGCGGGCTGATGTCGCGCGAGGACGTCGACATCATCGAGCGCGCCATCTGTCCGGGTGAGGGCGCATGCGGCGGCATGTACACCGCCAACACCATGGCGTCGGCCGCCGAGGCGCTGGGCCTGTCGTTGCCGGGCAGCGCGTCGCCGGTGGCGATCGACAAGCGGCGCGACGAGTACGCGCGCAAGTCGGGCGAGGCGGTGGTCGAGATGCTGCGGCGCGGGATCACGGCCCGCGACATCCTCACCAAGGAGGCGTTCGAGAACGCGATCGCCGTGGTGATGGCCTTCGGCGGCTCCACCAACGCCGTGCTGCACCTGCTGGCCATCGCGTGGGAGGCCAACGTGAAGCTCTCGCTGGAGGACTTCACCCGCGTCGGGCAGCGGGTGCCGCACCTCGCCGACGTGAAGCCGTTCGGCCGGCACGTGATGAAGCACGTCGACGAGATCGGCGGCGTGCCCGTCGTGATGAAGGCGCTGCTGGACGCCGGCCTGCTGCACGGCGACTGCCTCACGGTGACGGGCCGGACCATGGCCGAGAACCTCGCGCACATCGAGCCGCCCGACCCCGACGGCAAGGTGCTGCGGGCGATGAACAACCCGATCCACCCGACCGGCGGAATCACGATCCTGCACGGGTCGTTGGCGCCCGAGGGCGCGGTGGTGAAGTCAGCGGGCTTCGATTCTGACGTGTTCGAGGGCACCGCAAGGGTTTTCGAGCGTGAGCGGGCCGCACTCGACGCGCTGGAAGACGGCACCATCACCCACGGCGACGTGGTCGTCATCCGTTACGAAGGTCCCAAGGGCGGGCCGGGGATGCGCGAGATGCTGGCCATCACCGGCGCGATCAAGGGCGCGGGTTTGGGCAAGGACGTGCTGCTGATGACCGACGGCCGGTTCTCCGGCGGCACGACGGGCCTGTGTGTCGGGCACATCGCACCCGAGGCCGTCGACGCAGGGCCGATCGCCTTCGTCAGGGACGGCGACCGGATCCGCCTCGACGTCGCGAAGGGCACGCTCGACCTGCTGGTCGACAAAGACGAGTTCGAGTCGCGCAAGGCGGGATTCGAACCGCTGCCCCCGGTGTACAAGACCGGCGTGCTGGCCAAGTACACCAAGCTGGTCGGCTCGGCGGCCACGGGCGCCGTCTGCAGCTAGTTCGCCGTCGACCGCCTCTCAGCGGTGGAAGCGGGTCGTCTCCACCAGCGCGGCCCGGGGCACCCGGACGGTGTTGACCGGCGCCGAGTCGTCGGCGTACCCGAATGAGACGCCCAGCAGGAGCTTCCGGTCGGTCACTCCCAGCTGGGCCCGGACGGTGTCGGCGTAGAAGGTGAGCAACGCCTGCGGGCAGGAGGCGATGCCATGAGCGGCCATCGCCAGCAGCAGCGTCTGGGCGTAGATGCCCATATCGGCGGCGATGCGGGCCTCGGTCTGGGCCGGGGCGAACAACATGGCGACGTGCGGTGCGCCATAGAAGCGCAGGCTCTTGGTGTTGTACCCGTCGAGCAGATCGGTGTCGTCGCGGGCGATGCCCAGCGCTGCGTAGAGCTGCGCGCCGAACTGCGCGCGGCGGGTCGCCAGGTCCCCGTCGAATAGGCCGTCCCGGTACGGGAAGTCGACGGATTGCTCTCCGGCAGCGTGGGCCGCGACGAGTGCGTCCGCGAGGCGATCCCGCGCAGGTCCGCTGACCACCTCCACTCGCTACGGTTGGGTGTTCGAGTTCGACGGGGCGTGGCCGGCCAGCTCGAACACGGCCCGCATCGTGTCGCGGGACACTTCGTCCGACCGGAATGCGCGGGTGGCTCGCCGGCTGCGGATCACGCGATCGACGGATTCGGTCAGCACAGTCGTCGACGACATCGAACTCCTCCAGGTACACGGCATCGTTTACTTCGGCGCTGAGCGTACCGGCCATCTGCCTTGATGTAAACGCATGCGTATACTTCGGCCATGGACAGTGCCCGCGGCCGCGGCGGCAGAGAGCGCATCCTGGCCGCCGCCACCACACTGTTCGAGGCGCGGGGAATCACCGGGACGACCATGGAACAGATCGCGGCCGAGGCACCGGTGTCCAAACGCACCCTCTACGCCCACTTCCCGGCCAAGGAGGATCTCGTAGTCGCCTATCTGCGACACCTGTCCGACGCCGGGCTGACGATGGAGAGCATGCTCGACCGCGACAACCTGCCGGCGCATGAGCGGATCATGGCGTTGTTCCGCGTCTACCGGGGCGACGGACCGGTGCGCGGTTGCCCGTTCACCGCGGCCGCGACCGAGTTTCCCGACCCGCAGAGCCTGCCGCACGCCTACACGCGGGAACGCAAGCAGCAGTTCACCTCTCGGATCGCCGAGCTGTTGGTGGAACTGGGTGCCAACGCTCCCGACCAGCTGGCCGAGCAATTGGCGATCCTCGCCGACGGCGTCGCGGGACGGGCCATGGTCTTCGACGATCCCGGACGCGCTGACTATGGACGCTTGGCGGCCGAGACATTGCTCGACGCCGCCCTGCGCTGAGTCGCCGCCGGAGACGGCACAGCGGCTGGCCATCCTCGCGAGCGGATTGCCGCTAGTTGATCGACGGTGGTGGCTGTGGTTCGAATGGTGAGTACCACCACCAGTCGGCGCGTTCGCCGGTGGGCCCGGGACATGGTGGTACATCGGGTGGGGGTTTCGTCGGGGGTCGGGCCAGCGATGCCGAACTCAATTGCCTTCCGTCCCTGTCGGTGACGATCAGGCGGTCGGCGGGTCCGGTGATGGTGATGCCGCCCCGGTGATGCATCCGGTGGTGATACGGGCACACCAGGACGAGGTTGTCCAGTTCGGTGAGCCCGCCGTCCTCCCAGTGCCGGATGTGATGGGCGTGCAATCCGCGAGTGGCTCCGCATCCGGGGACCACGCAGCAGCGGTCACGATGTTCCAGGGCCCGGCGTAGCCGGCGGCTGATCTGGCGGGTCTCCCGTCCGGAGCCGATGGGCTGCCCGTGGCGTTCCAGCCACACCTCGAAGGTGGCGTCGCACAACAGGAAGCGGCGCTCGGCGTCGGTCAACACCGGACCCAGATGCAAAGAAGCCACCTGTTCCTTGACGTCCACGTGGGCGATCACGGTGGTGCGGTGTCCGTGCGGGCGCCGCGCCACCTCGCTGTCCCAGCCGGCGTCCACGAGACTCAGGAACGCATCGACCGTCGTGGGCATCGGTGGCGTGTGCTCGGATGCGGCATCGGTGTCGGTGTGGTCGTCGCCGTCGGCCTCGCCGTCGGCGTGGTCGCGTTTCCAGTCGGCGACCATCCCGTCCAGATGCGACGCCACCGCGGCGTCGAGCTTCGCCGCCTCCAGGTGCGGCAGCCAGATCCGGTAGCAGGTGCCCTTGTCGTCGGTGGACTTGCTGAACGACGGTACGGGTTCAGGCTTGGGGTCGGCTTTCGGCTCCGGTTGGGGTGGGGGTTCGAGCTTGATCGCGGTGCGCAACTGGTTCACCGTCGCTGCGGTGACCAACTGGGCGTAGTGCGCATCAGAGCCCGGCCCGGCCTTCTCGGCGATCACCCCGACCTGATCGAGTGACACCCGACCCTCACGCAGGAGTTGGGTGCAGCGCGGCAATTCCTCCCACCGCTGCGCGACGGCGGTGACGATGTCAGCGTTCCTCGGTGACGAGCCGGTCTTCCACGCCACCATCGCCGCCACCGACCGCGCGCCCGTCATGCCCCACAACCCGTCGCGGTCGATCTCGGCGACGATCTCCACCAACCGCCCGTCGATCGCGTTGCGCTGACCGCACAACTCCGCGATCTCATCGAACAGCTCCGCCAACCGGTCCTTCGGCCTCACCGAAGGAGCGAAAGACGTTGCGCTCGAGGACATGACCCCATCATCGCAGAAGGGTCCGACAAGTAAGCGCCTCGTGCGTCCTACCCAGGCGGCGGGTCGATGGGGGTCATGGTGATCGGCACACGGTGCGTGCCCGCCCCCTCACCCGGGCAACCGACTCCCCCGACGGCGAGTGTGCGTTCGCCGTGGAAACTGCCGTCTGACCCGGGAATCCAGAAGTCCGAGCGCTGCGACGACACCACGCTGTTCGGGTTGTTGCGATCGCAAAGGTAGGCATACGGGCCACTGGTCTCCCACCGATCGTTGGTCCAGCGATATTCGAATTGGGCTGGGGCGCCGGGATTACGGGCCCGATCACCGCTGTTGTCCATGCGCATGACGCACCCGTTCACGTCGCAGTGGGTGGTGAACTCGACCGAGAACGTCTTCGACTCCATCGGTGTCGGCACGCCGTTGAACGTCTGCTTGGAGAAGTCGATGAAAACGTCGTAGAACCCGTACGCCGGAACCGGTTCGACGCGGTCCGCACGGGCCACCGGCGAAGCCAGTAGCGCCGCGCAGGCAACGATGGCGGCGACCGATGCGGTTCTCGACATAGTCGTCGATAACACATGGCAGCGGCCGTTCGTCGCTGAATGCGCGCTTTTCGCCTCAGACCGGATGTCGCGGCTCAGCCAGGGACGGTGTGGCGGTCGATGCCGAGCCAGCGGGACAGCTCCGGATCAGGCACGGCCGCAGCCAGTTCCGCCGACACCCGGACCGGCGGCGGCGACTCCAGCCCGTCCTCGGCCGCGAGAGCACGGCTCAGGATGGCCGTGGCGATCTCCGGCCCGAACCGGTGCAGGTCGACAGAATCGGCGGCCCCCGCGCCCACCGTCTCGGCGATCAGCGACGCAACGCTGCCCGCGGCAGGAGCGGGCGCCACGCCCTGGGCGAGCGTGACGGTCTCGAGTCCGGCGCCGAGGCCGAGGTCAGCGCCCAGAAGCGCCGCGGCGTCCACGATGCCCGCGCCCATCTCTCCGGAGTTCCACCCCTGCGGCCGCCGGGCCGTCGCCTTGGCCAGCCGCATGAACATTCCCTGCAACGTCTCGCCGCGGGCCTGCGCCTCGGCGATCAGCGCATCCCGGCCGTGGTGGGCGAGCCACATCGCGGCCACACCGGCGGTCATCGCGACCGCGAAGCTGGTGCCCTGACCCTGTTCGGCGCCACCCGAACGGGCCGCCCGCCACACGTTCTGCGCCGGCGCGGAGATGTCGACCGCCGAACCGCGGCACGATCCCGGCCACTGTCCGTCGCGGGCGTTGACGCCGGCCACCGCGATGCACTCGCCGTAGCGCGCGGGCCACACCACCTGCCGGACGCAGTTGCCCGCCGCAGCGAGCACGATCACGTTGTCGGCCACCGCCCGCCGCAGCGCGGCGTGCAAGGAGAACGACGGTATGCCACCGAGACTCATGGTGATGACGTGAGCGTCGTTGCGGACCGCCCAGTCGATGGCCTTCGCTACCGACACCTGGGTCACCCGGATCACGCTCTCGATGGCCCGGATCGGCATGTGCCGCGCGGCGGGTGCGGAGCCGATCACCGTGAGCGACTTCGGTGAGACGACGACACTCGCCGTCCCGGTGCCGTGCCCGGGATTGAAGCCGTCGAGCGGGTCGGTGGGATCGCTGTCGTCGTCGAGTGTGTCGAATCCGCCCGCGCGGTCCACACCCTCGAGCTCGGGATGCGGGAAGACCCCGGTGTCGGGCTGGGCGATGACGATGCCCGCGCCTGCCGCCGGACGACCGAGTGATTCCGAGAGCGCCCACGCCTCCCTCGCCCGGATGGTGTCCAGCGCCCAGTCCGCCGCCAGTTCCGGCTCCGTGGCCACGTTGCACCCGGGCACCCCACCGAGGCTCTCCTGCACCGGTTCGGCGGGATCGACCTCGGGGAAGAACGCCGTCGGCAGGTCGGGTTCGGCGGCGGGCGCGCCGACGGCGTCGGCGAGGACGTAGGCCGCCGAGAACGCCGCCGCGGGTGACACTCCGTCGAAGGTGCGGCCCGGCATCTCGACCACGAGCACCGGTGCGTCCAGCACCGACACGGTCACCGCCAGTTCCGCGCAGGTGTCCCGCACCGTGGCGGACACATCGTCCGCGTGCTGGTCGTCGCGCAGCTCGACGGCGAATCGTGCAGGCGCGCCGCTACTCCCGGGCGGCCTCGGTGTCGTGGCCGCTTCGAGTGCGTCGGTGACTACGCTCATGTTCCACCCCCGCGTCGGTCACGCCAGCATGACACCGGAATTCGCCGGGAGAGCCGATGTGCGCAAAGTGTGCGCGAACGGGCAATTCGTCAGTGCGCGGCCACCATCCGGTCGATGCGGCGCAGCGCGATCGCCAGCACCGGCAGGTAGGCGCCCGCCCACACCGGCGCCGCCATGCTGGCCCGCGCGCCACGGTCGTGCGGCACGACGGTGTGCCGGGTCGCCGGGATGCCGGCCACCTGCCACGACCAACTGCGCCCCGGTTCGAATTCGGTGATGGTGAACGGCAGCGGGACACCGACCGGGGTCCATACCTTGCCGCGCTCGCCGAGGCCGAGTTCGTCGGCGTCGAGCAGCTCCGCACCCGAGACGGTGGGGCCCCATTCCGGCCAGCGGTTCAGGTCGGTCAGCACCGACCAGACCGCGGCCGGTGACGCGCGGATCACCCGGTCCACCGAAAGCATGCCGCTGCGCAGCGCGAGGTTCATGCCGTGGCGATGCCCTGGAGGCGGTCGCGCTAAACGATCGCGGACCGGATTCGATTTGCGCCGAGCTGGGTACTGATCTCGCAGTCCAAGGATCCCCGACAGAAATCGAGTTCAGATGCCCGCCCAGCGCACCATCCGCCGTTTTCCCGTCACCGTCGGCGCCGCGGCCATCGCCGCGAGCGCACTGCTCGCCGCCTGTGGCGGCGGCGACGGCGAGTCCTCGGAGAGCAGCACCACGAGCTCCACCACCTCCACGACGACCACCACCTCGGTGGCGCCGCCCGCCATGACGCCGAGCAGCGCGCCTGCGCCTGCGCCGGGGGCTCCGGGGGCTCCGGGGGCTCCGGGTGCGGGAGCCGGGCCGGGCGGTGCGACCGCGCAGGTGCCGGGCGCCGACACGGGTGCGGGCGCGGGACCGGGTGGCGCGACCGCGCAGGTCCCTGGCGCCGATGCGGGTGCCGGACCGGGTGGCGCCACGGTGCAGCTCCCAGGCGCCGAGGCCGGTGCCGGACCGGGCGGCGCAGGCGCGTGCGTCGGACCTCTCTGCACTCCCTGACGTGACGCGCGGCGACGCCGCCGGCTAGACGACCACCGCGACGGCGAAGCCGTCCCAGTTCTTGGTGCCGACCGTCTGGATCGCGGCGGCGTCCAGCCGCGGGTGGTTGCCGATCATCTCCAGCACGTCGCGCACCGCGCGGGCCTGCCGGTCGTCGGGCGCCGGATCCAGCACGCGGCCCATCCGGGTGACGTTGTCGACCACGATGACCGAACCCGGATGGCCGAGCCGGATCGCCCACTCGACGTAGGCGACGTTGTTCTCCTTGTCGGCGTCGATGAACACCAGGTCGAACGGCTCATCACGGTCGGCGAGGGTGGGCAGGGTGTCCAGGGCGGCGCCGACGATCACCTCGACCCGGTCGGCGACGCCGGCGCGGGCGAGATTGGTCCGCGCCACGTCGGCGTGCGCCGCTTCGAATTCGAGGGTGACGACGCGGCCACCAGCTCCGACACCCCGCGCGAGGTTGATGGTGCTGTAGCCGGCGAGGGTGCCGATCTCGAGGACGCGGCGCGCCCTGGCAATCGACGTGAGCAGCCGCAGCAGCGCACCGTGCTGCGCCGACACCTCGATCGCCGGCATGTTCGCCGCGGCCGCCGAGTCCCTGGCCGCGATCAGCGCGTCGTCCTCGGTGTGCAGCAGCGCGGTGAACATCTCGTCGACCGCGCGTGGATCCGGCTCGCTCACCGGCCACACGTTAGCCGAACCGCACCCCCTCGTTGGCGTACACGACGCGCAGCACATGGCCGACCTCCGGACCCATCACGGCCTCGGTGAGCGCGCAGTAGGTGGCGACGAATTCCGGCCCGTGCGGCGGCTCCGCGTCGCAGAGGTGGTGGGCGATCTCGTGCAGCACCACGAGTTCCCGCAGCGCCCAGGTGCTCTGCCGCTCGGGCACCGCGATGACGGCGCTCGTGCCGGTGCGCTCGTAGTGGGCGGCGGTGGCGCCGCGGCGGGCCCGCACCGACAGCGCGCCCGCAGCCGGCCAGCGTTCCCGTACGGCAGGCAGCGCAAGCACGTCGTCGACGTAGCGCCGCACCGACGGGACCGACGCGAAGCGGCCCTCGGGAGGCAGCGTCAGGTGGGCGCCGAAGAACTCGACGACGGGGTTGTTCCGCTCGGCTGCACGGTCGAACAGCGTCCGCACGAACTGTTCGGCCGCGTACACCTTCGCGCGCTGGGTGTCGCGGGGCGTCACTTCTCCAGGGCGGTGCGTGCGCCCGCGAATTCCGTGCCCGGTCCGAGCCGCGCCCGTCGTCCCGCCCGGTCACCGGCGCGCCTCGCTGCAGACGAGTACCCGGCCGTCGCGCTGGTGGCCCGCCAGGTGCCCCGCGCCTGGGACGCCTCCCGGTAGAAGCTCTTGAGCTCGATGTCCTTGTCGCGCAGCGCGATCGCGGTGCCGGGGCGGCTGTCGCGCGAGCTGGTGGCCTCGGCCCGTGCCTCGTCGCGGGCCTCGGCCAGTCGCTGGCCGATCCGCGCGCCGAACGCCAGTTGGAAGTTCAGCCGCGCGGTGATGGTCGGCGTCGGACGGTGTGCGCCCGAGTTGATGTAGTTGTTCGACGCCTGCACCATCTGCATCACCAGACTCGCGTACAGCGCGTGAGTGGTGTCGATGTCCTCGGCGAAGCCGTAGGCGTAGACGAACGTCGAGTTGGACGCGACGTCGCACTTCACGTCGTTGGCGGCGGCGATCACCACGAACAGCTGCACGTAGGTGCGCAGCCCGCGCGCGCCCGCGTTGCCGATGGTGATGGTGCGCTGCACCGGCATCTGCGCCTTGGTCTTGGTGTCCGCATGGCTGCGCGCCACCGCCAGGTCGATGGACGTCGCGGTGGCCAGCCGCTGAGCGGCGGCCATGAACGCCTCGGCCTCGTGCGGGTTGTCGGTGCCCTCGGCCTGGCGGAGCAGTGCGGCGATGCGCGCCAGCATCTTGTCGTCTGTCATGGCGGTCAGGTTAGGGACCCGGTGCGACGATTCCGGGGGCGCTGGAACCCGTTGTGCACAGAGCGGTTTTCATCCACAGGCATCACCGGCGAGTCTACTTACCGACGAAGCCGTCCAGCGCGGTGACGAGCTGCGGAGCCAGTGGAGCACCGTTGGCGTAGTTGGCGACGTTGTCGGTCGGGTCGTCGCGCAGCACGTGGTTGACGCCCTTGAGTTCCACCACGGTCAGCGCCGTGTGGGCCAGCGCGTCGATCAGCGGACGCTCGGCGTCGCACTGCGCCTGACCGTCGGCATCCGAGCAGCTCAACAACACCGGCGTGCCCGCGGGAACGCGCTTGGCGAGCGCTACCGGGTCGATGGCGTCGGCCTCGACGACGGCCTTGACGTTGTTCGGGTTGAGCAGTGCGCTGAGCCCCTCCGGCAGATTCGGCGGCGCGACGCGCTTGGTGCGCGCCTCCTCGACGGCGGCCAGCCAGGTCGTCAGCACCGCGGGATTTCCGTTCGCGCGGACGCGGCCGGTGATGATGTCGAGGTAGCGGCCGGGCAGCGGCTGGAACAAGGCCAGCGAGTGCACCTTCGGCGCGGCCGCGCCCGCCAGCGCCATCGCGTGGATGGCGCCCTCGCCGAGTGCCCAGACCGACAGCCGGGCGTCGTCGGTGCCGGGCTGGTCGGCCAGGTAGCGCAGGGCGGCTCCGGCGCCGCGGCTGTAGACGGCGCTGCCGACCTCCTTGGGCGCCACGGCGTAGGGGCCGAGACCGGTCTTGCCGGTGCCGACCTTGTCGTAGCGCAGACTCGCGACGCCCTTGCCGGACAGGTATTCGGCCAGCTGGCGCATGTTGCCGACCGGCCCGGCGACGGCGTTGTCGCCGTTGCGGTCGGTCTGCCCGCTCTCGGAGATCAGCAGCGCGGCGGGCGCGGTCCGGTCCTGCTCGTGGCGGTAGGTGCCGTGGATGGTCAGCCCGTCGGCGGTGAAGGTGACGTCGTCGTCGACCCAGCCCGTGGGTTCGGCTTCCGTGCCGGCGTCCGTCCCCTCGTCGCCGGAGCAGCCGGCCAGCAGCAGCACCGCGGCCAGGCAGGCCAGCACGCGCCTCACAGCCGGGTCTCGATCCACGCGGTGACGTCGTCGAGGACCAGCCCCTGCTCGGGCTCGTTGAAGACCTCGTGGAACAGCTCCGGGTAGACCTTCAGGTGCACGTCTTCGGAGGCGACGCACTCGACGAGCCGATGACTGCCCTCGACGGGGATCAGCCTGTCTTTTTCACCGTGCACCACCAGCAGCGGCTTGGTCAGTGCGCCGGCCCGACGCGGCATGCTCTCCCCGACGCGGAACAGCCCGCGGGCGATGCCTGCGGGCAGCTTGCCGTGATAGACCAACGGGTCGGCCTTGTAGGCGGCCACCACCTCCGGGTCCCGGGACACCGCGTCGGCGTCGAGCTGTTCGACCGGCAGGCCCGGTGCGATGCGGCCCAGCGCCTTGGCGACGAAGACCATGACCGGCGAGACGGTGCGCTGGGCGTCGACCGCAGGGCCGGACAGCACCATCGCCGAGTAGTCGGCGGGGTGTTCGACGCCGTACGCGAAGACGATGCCGCCGCCCATGCTGTGGCCGAGCACGATGCGTTCGAGGTCCGGGTACTCGGCCGTGGCGATGCCGACGAGGCTGTGGAAGTCGTCGACGTACTCGGAGATGTCCTTCAGGTAGACGCGCTTCCCACCGGAGCGGCCGTGTCCGCGGTGGTCGAGGGCGTAGACGACGAGGCCGGCCTCGCCGAGGCGCTGCGCCACGTGGTCGTAGCGGCGGGCGTGCTCGGCATAGCCGTGGGACACCAGCACCACGCCCCGCGGCGCCGTGTCCGGCGTCCACACGTCGTAGACGATCCGGACGCCGCCGACGCCGTCGAAGCTCCGTTCGGTGCGGGTGCTGGTCACCACCGGAGGGTAACGGGAGATGGGACGAAGACGCGTGCCGGTTGTCGGCGTCCTCAGTAAGCTCGGCGACGTGACCGTTCTCGCGCACAGTCTCGACCGGCCCGGCTCAGAAGACGACTTCCTGGCCGACGCCCAGCAGTACCGCCGGGAGTTGACGGCGCACTGCTACCGGATGACCGGATCGCTGCACGACGCCGAAGACCTGGTGCAGGAGACCTACCTGCGGGCGTGGAAGTCCTACAAGGGTTTCGAGGGCAAGTCGTCGGTGCGCACCTGGCTGTACCGCATCGCCACCAACACCTCCCTGACCGCACTGGAGAGCCGTAAGCGCCGGCCGCTGCCGACGGGTCTGGGAGCCCCCAGCTCGGATCCGTCGAGCGAGATCGTCGCGCGTGACGAGGTGCCCTGGCTGGAGCCGATTCCCGACGACTCGACGGACCCGTCGAACATCGTCGGATCGCGTGAGTCGGTGCGGTTGGCCTTCGTCGCGGCGCTGCAGCATCTGCCGCCACGGCAACGGGCGGTGCTGGTGTTGCGCGAGGTGCTGCAGTGGAAGGCCGCCGAGGTGGCCGATGCCATCGGGTCGTCGACGGCCGCGGTGAACAGCCTGCTGCAGCGGGCCCGCGCGCAACTCGACGAGATCGGGCCCAGCGAGGACGACACGATCGAGCCGCCGGAGTCGCCCGAGGCGCAGGACCTGCTCGACCGCTACATCGCGGCCTTCGAGGCCTACGACATGGACAAACTGGTCGAGTTGTTCACCGCGGACGCGATCTGGGAGATGCCGCCGTTCGACGGCTGGTATCAGGGCCCGCAGGAGATCGTCTTGCTGTCGAAGACGCACTGTCCGGCGGAGAACCCTGGCGACATGCGACTACTACCGACGATCGCCAACGGTCAGCCGGCCGGGGCGATGTACATGCTCAACCCGGAGTCCGGCCGCCACGAGCCCTTCCAGCTACACGTGCTCGACGTCAGGGCCGGTGCCGGGATCTCGCATGTGGTGGCGTTCCACGCGTCGACGTTCGGTGATTTCGGTCTACCGGAATACCTCTAGCGTCAGGCGAGTGGCCAGTTAGGCCCACGCGATCGTCCAGTACGCGTGCGACAACTGGCCCCCTCGACGGGTCGGAGTGCGCAAACTCCCAGTTCAGCGGGCACGTGGCCCGCGGTTCTGCAACGTGTTCTATTATCGCGGATCATGAAGACCAAGGGCGCCCTGCTGTGGGAGCTGAACTCCCCGTTCCGCATCGACGAGATCGAGATCGGCGACCCCGTCGACGACGAGGTGCAGATCCGCATGCACGCGGCGGGCATGTGCCACTCCGACTACCACCTGACCACCGGCGCCACCCCGATCGCCCTGCCCGCGCTCGGCGGCCACGAGGGCGCGGGCGTCATCACCAAGGTCGGCCGCAACGTCACCGGCCTGCAGGAGGGCGACCACGTCATCCTCGCGTTCATCCCCGCCTGCGGTGACTGTCAGCCCTGCCTCAAGGGTTTCCGGTCGCTGTGTGACCGGGGCGCCCTGCTGCTCGGCGGCAAGGCCATCGCCGACGGGACCAGCCGCGTGCATGCCGGCGGCACCGAGGTGTCGCCGATGAACCTGCTGGGCACCTTCGCCCCGTACATGACCGTGCACAAGGACTCCGTGGTCAAGATCGACGCGGACGTGCCGTTCGAGACCGCGGCCATCCTGGGCTGCGCGGTGCCGACGGGCTTCGGGTCGGCGACCAACATCGCCGAGGTCCAGCCCGGCGAGACCGTGGTGATCGTCGGTGTCGGCGGCATCGGACTCTCGGCGCTGCAGGGCGCCGTCATCTCCGGCGCCCGCAACGTCGTCGCGATCGACCCCGTCGAATTCAAGCGCGACCAGGCGGTCAAGTTCGGCGCCACCCACGTGTTCACGTCGATGGCCGAGGCGATCGGCCCCGTGCTCGAGCTCACCCACGGCTTCATGGCGGAGAAGACGATCATCGCCGTGGGCGAGATGCGCGGCGAGTACGTCGAGGAGGCCATGACCCTGACCGCCAAGACCGGGACCTGCGTGGTGACCGGGATGGGCTCGATGATGGACGTCGACGTCAAGCTCAACCTCTTCCTGTTCACGATGTTGCAGAAGACGTTGAAGGGCAACATCTTCGGCGGCGGGAGCAGCCACGTCGAGACACCGCGCCTGATCGGCCTGTACAAGTCCGGGCTGCTGAAGGTCGACGAGATGGTGACCAACACCTACCGGCTCGAGGACATCAACCAGGGCTACCAGGACATGCTCGACGGTAAGAACATCCGCGGCGTCATCACGTTCGACGAGTCGGACTGGTGACCGTGTCAGATTTCTGACATTTCTCGACCGCCACCACATCCCGCCGCGCACCAGTAAGTTCATCGGCGGACAAACGTGTGACGTGGTGGAGAAGTGCACAGGGATGATTTCGCCTCAGTTCTTCAGAGAAGACCGGGACGGCCGGGTGATCGTGATCGCGACCGGCGACATAGACCTCGGCAATGTCGAGCGATTCAGCGACGTGTTGCGGCAGGCCGCCGGTGACGGACAGCCGGTCGTCGTCGACATGGTGGACGTGACGTACTGCGACAGCGCAGGCATTCGGGCGCTGTTCAAGGCCGGCGCCGGCGCCGGCCTGACGCTGCGGATCGATCGTGCGGGACCGCTGAAGAAGCTGCTCGACATCTCCGGTCTGGACCGGGTGACCGTCGTGGAGCTGACCGACCGATGACGCCCGCCCTGCGTGCGCTGCGGGATCAGCCGCAGCTGGCCACCCTCCTGCAGCGGGTACTCGAGCGCATCCGCGACGACCTGCCGGGTGTGCTCGGCGTGGCGATAGCCGTCCATGACAGCACGATGGACGCAGGCGCTCCGGTGGTGCTGTGTCAGCTCGGGGTCGAGGGCGAACTGATCGCGGCGCAGACCAGCGGACTCGGCGGGCCGGTGGCCGACTCGCTGATCCATCAGCTGCCGATCGTCAGCCTTCGGCTCTGGTCGGACGACCGGTGGCCGGAGCTGACGCTGGCCGCGATGACCGAACGGCTTCCCGACCACGCCCGCACCTGGGAGCAGGTCGGCGGCGCCGCCGCGGTGCCCGGCGTGTGGGGCGATGGAGCGGTGGTGCTGTCGTGCACGCTCGACGGCCCGACCACGGCGGGCACGGTGGCGACGCTGATCGGTTACGAGCAACTGGTGTCTGCCGCATTGGTCACGGTGGCCGCCGACAGCAGCACCGACATGGCCGACGTGCTCGCGGTGCTGCAGTCGCGCAGCGCCATCGAGCAGGCCAAGGGTGCGCTGATGGGTCGGCAGGGATGCGCCGCCGACACCGCCTGGGTGATGCTGCGCGACGCCAGTCAGCGTGCCAACGTCAAGCTGCGGGCCCTCGCAGTGGCCGTGGTCGAGCACGTCGGCGGCGCGCCTGCCGAACAGCAGAGCTCCGCGGCAACGATCGAGGTGGACGACCGGGCCCGGTTCGCGGCCAAGGAACTGTGGGAGAGCCTCACGGCCGACGAGCGCTAACGAAGCCGCCCCAGCGCACTCTCGATGACGACGCCGAATGCGCGACGGTCGGCGGCCGCGACACCGTCGAAGAGCACCTCGCGCACCAGCCGGGCATGCCCCGGCGCGGCCAGCTCCAGTGCCGAGCGGCCCGCCTCGAGAAGGTCGACGGTCGCGCCGCGACGATCGGAGTCCGCGCCGTGCCGGTCGATCAGCCCACGGTCGCGCATCCGCCGAAGCTGATGGGACAGCCGGCTCTGCTCCCAGCCGAGCGCCTCGGCGAGCTGATACATCCGCTGCGGACCCCGCTCGGAGAGCGCGACCAGCACCTCGTAGTCGCTCAGCGACAGGCCGCAGTCCCGCTGCAGTTGGCGGTTCATCGCGGCCTGCAGGTGTGACACCAGCGCCAGGTACCCGCGCCAGATGCGTTGTTCTTCGTCCGACAGCCACATGAAATACATGACACATCATTTATGTTGTCGCGTCCAGAGGCCACACCTAGGCTGGCCGGAACCGAGGAGACTTCACCATGTCCGAGACCGTCGACATCCGGCGCGCAGCCGACCGCGCGAAGACCAGGATCAGCTGGCTGGATTCCAAGCACTCGTTCTCGTTCGGGCAGCACTACGAACCCGGCAACACCCACCACGGCCTGCTGCTGGTGAACAACGACGACATCGTCACCCCCGGTTCGGGGTTCGACACCCACCCGCACCGCGACATGGAGATCGTCACCTGGGTGCTGCGCGGGTCGCTGGTGCACCAGGACTCGACCGGCCACTCGGGCGTCATCTACCCCGGGCTGGCGCAGCGGATGTCCGCGGGCCGCGGCATCCTGCACTCCGAGAAGAACGACTCGTGGACCCTGACCGGCGAACAGTCCCACAGCGAACCCGTGCACTTCGTCCAGATGTGGGTGGTGCCGGACGAGTCCGGCATCACACCGGGCTACCAACAGCTCGAGATCGAGGACGAACTGCTCAGCGGCGGGCTGGTGCCGATCGCCTCCGGAATGCCCGAGCACGACGGTGAGTCGGCGATCACCATCCGCAACAAGTACGCCGCACTGCACGGCGCCCGCCTACAGCCCGGTGACAGCGTCGAACTGCCCTCGGCGCCATACCTCCACCTGTTCGTCGCGCGCGGCGACGTCACCCTGGAAGGCGCAGGCCCGCTGCACGAGGGCGACGCCGTGCGTTTCACCGCCTCCGGTGGCCAGCGCGTCACCGCCACCGAGCCGTCGGAGATCCTCGTCTGGGAGATGCATGCGAATCTGGCTGCAGCGTAAGCACATCGGTATCGCGCTGATCGGCGCGACGCTGTCGGCCGGGTGCTCCACATCCCCGCCCGACAACCCGAAGGGCGACGCGCCGGCGACGAACACGTCGCCGGCCGCGCCCGTCGGCAGTACCGAACTGGCGGCCACGACGGTGGAGGTACCCGAGGACCTCGGCGCCGCACCGTTCGACGAACCCCGTCAGGCGCTGGTGCCGCCGGGATGGACGATGTCGGTGTGGGCGCGCATCCCGCAGGCTCGCCTGATGGCCTGGGCCCCCGACGGCGCGCTGCTCGTCTCGGTCCCCAGCACCGGCCAGATCATCAGGCTCGAACCGTCGGGCGCCGGGCCGCGGGACACGCTGCTGCTGGAGGGCCTCAACCAACCGCACGGGATGGCGTTCGCCGGTTCGACGCTCTACGTCGCCGAGAGCGACAGCGTCGACGCCTACGACTACACCGGCGGGCAGGCCGTCAACCGCCGCACCGTCGCCGGCGGGCTGCCCGACGCCAAGAGTCCCGACCTCAAGGGCGCCTACGCCCACGCGTTGAAGAGCGTGGCGGTGGGACCCGATGGTGCGGTGTACTTCTCGATCGGATCCACCGGCAACGTCTCCGCCGAGGACCGGACCGCGACGCCGCCGCGGGCCACCGTCATGCGGGTGCCGCCCGGCGGCGGGCCCGCAGAACCGTTCGCAACCGGCGTGCGCAACGGCACCGGCCTGGCCTTCGCGCCTGACGGCACGCTGTGGACGGCGAACAACGGACGCGACAACGTCGCATTCCCCGACCCCGGGCCGGACTACGGCAAGGTGCTGCCCGATTACGTGTCCGAGCATCCGCGCGAACAGCTGGCGAGACTCACCCCGGGTCGCGAGCTCGGGTGGCCCTACTGCAATCCGGACGGCGGGCCGGCGAATCTGCCGTTCATCCGCGACGTGCAGACCAATCCCGACGGCGCGAACATGAACTGCGCGGCCCTGCCTGCGGTCGAGCAGAGCTTCGGCGCGCACTCGGCGCCGCTCGGCCTCAGCTTCACCGAACGGGCGCTGCCGGACCCGTATTCGGCCGGGGCGCTGGTCGGCATACACGGGTCGTGGAACGCCGAACCGCCGCGCGCGCCAGGGGTGTCGTTCTACCCCTGGCGCGACGGCGGATTGGGTGACCAGCAGACGCTGGTCGGTGGGTTCCAGTCCGAGGACGGGTCACGGTGGGGCCGCCCGGTCTCCGCAGTCGCGGGACCGGACGGCGCCGTTTACATCAGTGATGACTATGCCGACGCGGTCTACCGGTTGGCTCCGCCCGGCCGTTGATCAGCGAACCGTGGTGCCTCGGGTCTTGCGCCCGGTGACCGCCAGGTAAATCGCGATCAGGACGGCAGCCACGATGATGCCGACGATGAACGGGATGACGGCCCAGCCGCCGCCTTCGTTCTGGTAGCCGAACAGGTTGTAGCAGGCCCACGACCCGATGAACGACCCCAGGACGCCGAGCACGATCGTCATGATCACGCCGATGTTCTGCTTGCCGGGCATGACCAGGCGCGCCAGTGCGCCGATGATCAGGCCTCCGATGATCGCGGAGATGATTGTCCAGAACATTTCGCACTCCTTTGTCAGCGACACCGGGTGGCGCCGTCACGGAAGCGGTGTTTCCCGGATGCCTGCCCTCTAATCGCACACCTTCGCGCACGTTTGGCAAAAGACCTGCCGTCGAAGCGACATTCGTGCGTTAGCGCATCGTGATGTAGCTGTTACGCAAGTTGACAGTGTGGTTGCTGTGGTTAGTGTTGTCTGCTGGGTGACCCGCGACGAAAGGGCCGGTGATGACTGCCCCAGCAGCACTGATGCGGCGATGGACGGCGGGTGTCGCCGTGCTCGCGCTCTGTGCTGCGCTGGCGACGGTGGGCGGCCCGATCGCCCGCGCCGAGGACGCCCGCGGAATGCTGCTCGGCGCGATCGCCAACACCAAGGGCGCCTATCTCGTGTACAACTTCGGCGGCCAGTTCGCCGCGCCGTTCCGCAGCGCCGACGGCCGCGAGTACACGATGAACAACGGCGGGCACCTGATGACCATCAAGAACGCCGCAGGTCGCCTCACCCCCCGCCTGCTGGTCGATTCGCACTCCGGATACCAGGCCCGCTGCGAGCGCGATCCCCGTGCGCGTACCGGCGAGGGACTGTGGCAGGCCTCGGAGACCTATCCGCCACTGCAGGCGTGGCAGGCACTGGGCCGGCCGACCATCGCGATCAACGCCAACTTCTTCGACGTGCGCGGCCAGAAGGGCGGGTCGTGGCGGGACACCAACTGCAGTTCCCCGCTCGGCGCCTACGTCGACAACACCCGCGGGCAGGGCCGCGCGAACGCCGCCGTCACCGGCACGCTGGCATACGCGGGCAAGCAGGGACTGTCGGGCGGCAACGAGCACTGGTCGGCGCTCGCGACGATGATCCTGCCCGTCGGCGGCGCCCCCTACGTCGTGATGCCCAAGGGCGACAACGACTACGACGCCGCCACCCCGGAGGTCGCCAAACTCGTCGACGCGGGCACCCGGTTCGTCGCGGTCGCAGGCATCGGCCTGCTCGGGCCCGGCGAGACCGGCCAGCTCAACGACGGCGGACCGAGCGCGGCCCGCACGGCCATCGCCTACAACCGCCAGAGCGATCAGCTGTACGTGTTCCAAGGGGGCAGCTACACACCGGACAACATGCAGGATCTCTTCCGGGGACTCGGCGCCGAGAGTGCCGTGCTACTCGACGGTGGCGGCTCGTCGGCGATCGTCCTGCGCCGCGACACCGGTGGAATGTGGACCGGCGCAGGGGTTCCCCGCGGGAGCTGCGACACCTACGCCGTGCTGTGCGACTCGAAGGAGCGCGCCCTGCCCAGTTGGCTCGCCTTCAACTGACGCCGCCATGTCGTCTGACTCGTTCCTGTCACGCCGCGCCGCACTGCGGCTGGGCGCCGGCGCCGCCTTCGCCTTGGCGCCGCTGCTCGGCGCCGCACCCATGAGAGCCGATCCGGGTACGCCGTCGACGGCTCCCACCGCCACACTGTCGGGGTCGTTCCGCTCCGACGCGCGCGGCGGGATCGAGACGCGGTGGATCATCGCCAGGACCCCGGGGGCGACGGGGCCGGCGCGCACGGTGATCGCATTGCACGGCAAGGACTCCGACGCCGCCGGGGTGATGGCGCTCGGCGTGGAGTCCGCACTCACCGAGGTGGCGCGTGCCGGTGGCCGTCCGCTGGCGGTGGTCAGCGTCGACGGCGGCAACGGATACTGGCACGCACGGGAATCCGGCGGAGACGCCGGAAAGATGGTGCTCGACGAACTACTGCCGATGCTGGCGGAGAAGGGACTCGACACCAGCAGGGTGGCGTTCATCGGATGGTCGATGGGCGGGTACGGAGCGCTGCTGCTCGGCGGGTTGCTGGGTCCGCCACGCACGTCGGCCATCTGCGCGGTCAGCCCGGCGCTCTACACCGGGTGGATCCCGGCGATGATGAACGGGGCGGTCGACGGCCCCGACGATTACGCCAGGTACTCGGTGTTCGGCGCCGAGGCGCTCTCCGCGATACCGGTGCGGGTGGACTGCGGGACCAGCGACCAGTTCTACACGGCCACCAAGAAGTTCACCGCCTCGCTGCGCCGACCGCCGTCGGGCATCGGTTACCCCGGCGGTCACGACGCCGAGGGGTGGCGGCGCCAACTGCCCGCCGAGTTGGCCTGGATCGCCGCACAGCCCTGACGCCCTGACACGCGCGCCGCCGGAGCGGGCAATCCCGGGCGACACGCCGCCGACGTGCGACGATCGGGGCCGAAGTGACTGAAGTGGCGGCGACTACCGGATCCACCACCCGACGCGGCCCCGCCGCGAGCGGTCGGAACACGCTGACACGGAATGACTTCCGGCCCGACATCGAGGGACTGCGGGCGATCGCCGTGCTGGCGGTGGTGCTCTACCACGCCGGGGTTCCGGGTATCGGCGGCGGTTTCATCGGCGTCGACGTGTTCTTCGTCGTGTCGGGATTCCTGATCACCGGCCTACTGTGGCGCGAGGTGGCCGGCACCGGATCGGTGCGGCTTGGCGCCTTCTACGCGGCGCGGGCCCGCCGGCTCCTCCCGGCGGCGGCGTTGGTGCTGACGGCCACCGCGGTGACCGCCGCCGCCATGCTGCCCGCCCTGCAGGCGCGCGCCGTGCTGGGCGACGCGATCGCGAGCGCGCTGTACGTCGGCAACTACCGGTTCGCGATCGAGGGCACCGACTACCTCGCGGCCGACGTGGCGCCGTCACCGCTGCAGCACTACTGGTCACTGGGCGTCGAGGAGCAGTTCTACCTGCTCTGGCCGGCACTGATGATCGCGACGGCGTGGCTGGTCGCCCGCGCGGGATGGGCAGCGGCGCGTTCCGTGCGCCCCTATGTCACCACGCTGACGGCAGTGGCGGCGGCATCGTTCGCGGTGTCGCTGTCCTGGACGCACGAGTGGCCGTCGTGGGCGTTCTTCTCGCTGCCGACCCGGGCGTGGGAGTTGGCCCTCGGCGGGTTGGTGGCGCTGAGCGTCGGCTTCTGGCGGTCGCTGCCTCCGGTGGCCGCGGCCGTCGCCGGGTGGGGCGGCCTGGCGATGATCGTGGTCACCTGCACACAGGTGGGCTCGTCGACGGCGTTCCCCGGCACCGCGGCGCTGCTCCCGGTGCTGGGCACCGTGCTGGTGATCGGCGCCGGCTGCGCGACACCCGATCTGGGAGTGGGCAGGTTCCTCGGCAGGCCGGTGCTACGCGGGATCGGCCGGGTGTCGTACTCGTGGTATCTGTGGCACTGGCCGGTGCTGGTGCTGGCGCCGCCGATGTTCGGGGAGATGCCCGGCCTGGCGGGTCGGCTGGCGCTGGTCGTGATCTCGCTCGGCCTGGCGATTCTCACCCTGCACCTGGTCGAGAACCCCGCCCGCTTCGCGGTGCGGCTGCGGACGTCGGCGTCGCGCAGTCTGCTGGTCGGCGCCGTCGCGACCGGAATGGTGGTGTGTGCGGCACTGGTGCTGCTCTCGGTGCGGCCGGTGCCCAAGGGAACGGGTGCGCCTGCGCGCCAGGTGGTGGTCGAGATGCCCACGTCGTCCACGGCACCGCGGCAACTGTCACCGCGCGAGCAGGTGCAGGCCGCGGTGGTGGCGTCGGCCGATCAGCGTGTGGTGCCGGCCAATCTGTCTCCCCCGCTGGGTGCCATCGCGAAGCCGGAGGCGTTCGTCAACGGCTGCGTGCTCTCGTGGGCGGATGTGCGCCAGCCCCAGTGCGTGTCGGGTGATCCCACCTCGCCGCTGACGGTCGCGCTCGTCGGCGACTCACATGCGGCGATGTGGCATCCCGGTGTCGAAGACATTGCCAGAGAGAGGCATTGGCGCCTCTCGACGATGAGTAAGGTGACGTGCCCGTTGATGGAGTTGCCGATCAGCAGCCCGTATCTGGGCCGCGACTTCACCGAGTGCGTGCAGTGGCGCCGGGAGGCCCTGAATCGGCTGGACCGGGAGAAGCCACGGGTGGTCGTGGTCGACATGTCGCGCCGTTACGGCGCGGACTTCGGCTTCGTCGCCTACGACCCGGTGTGGCTCGACGCGCTGACGCGGTTGGTGACGCGATTGCGGGGCACGGGTGCGCAGGTGCTCGTGCTCGGTCCGGTGCCCGACCCGAACGGGACGGTGCCGACGTGTGTGTCCGGGCACATGAACGACGTCGTGGCCTGCTCCCCCGACCGGCCGAAGGCGTTGAACGACGCGGGGATCGGGGCCGAGGCGGCGGCCGTCGCGGCCGGCGGCGGGTCGTATGCGGCGCTGTCGGACCTGTTCTGCACCGCCGAACGCTGCCCGGTGATCATCGGTGACACGCTGGTGTACCGCGACGACAACCACATCACGTCGGAGTACGCGAAGGTGCTGGGACCGTTGGTCGCCGGGATGGTGGAGCACCTCGCGGGCTGACCGCCCAGCCGGCCGGCCGCGAAATGGTCGAAGCCCCGGAGCCATTTCGGCCCCGGGGCTTCTCGTCTGTGAGGTGCGGTCAGCTCGCCGCCTTGCTGTCCTTGCTGTCGTTGTCGTCTTTGTCGTCGTTCTTGTTCGCATCCTGGTCGGACGTGCCTGCCGTCTGCTTTGCCTTCTTGTCGGCGCCGAGTGCCTTCTTCACACCGGCCTCAACCTTCTTGGCGGTCCTGTCCACGGCGTTGGCCGTGTCCTTGACGGCCTTGCCCGCCGCATTCGCGACGTCACGAAGCGGACGGGGTCGAGTGGTCTTGGGCGATTCCTCGTCGCCGTCGGCATCGGTCACTTCCTCGCGCGCGTTCCCGGTGACCGTCACGCCCTTCTCTTCTTCGACGGCCACCAGCTTCAGGTTCTCGCCAGGCGCAGGCTCGGTGCCCTCCTCCTGCTCCACCGCGATGCCGAACGTCTTCGGCTGCTCGAGGTTCGGGACCTTCGACACGAGGGTGAGGTCACTCTCGTCGGCCTGGGTGCTCTGCGCCGTGGGCAGCTTGTCGAGCGCATCCTGGATCTGCGAGGTGAGGGTGCCTGCGTCGAGGCCGGTGACCCCACTCGTCAGATCGCTCAACCCGAGTAGGCCGAGTACGGCGGCAAGCGCATTCGATGCCGGTGCGTCGGTCTTCACGAGGCCGTCGTCGATAGCCTTCTGAACGCCGTAGACGAAGGACGTCACGACGTCCTCGGGCACCTTGGCCCAGTCCACGTCGGCGGGCAACGTGCCGAACGCGGTGGGGATGTCCGCCTCGTCGAAGCTGCGTTCGTACTCCCAGTACCCGTCCGGGTTCCAGACCCGCTCGACGTCGGTGTAGCCGAGATTGACGAGATTGGTCAGCACCGGATTCAGTGCGGTTCCGACCGGGTTGTTCAAATTCGCACCGGTGAGCAGGTTGATGACGTCGACCGCCAGGTACGTCGGCTCGAGCAGCGGCAGGCTCTGGGCGTCCAGCGTGTAGTACACGTTGAGTTGTAGATTGCCAAACTCCGTGTCATATTTCGATGGGTCTAACTGCGAGTTTCTCGCTTTGCCACTGAGATGTCGTACGGACGTTTGCCATCCAAATGGCGAATCCTTGAACCATACGGTTGGCCAAGAATCGCACGACATCAACCGCTGACATCCGCGTCGAGAGACGTGAGATGCACCGCAACTTCGAGAGTGCTCGTCCAAAATCTCGATCGTCATCTAATGTGGCTTCCGCTGCGCAGGTGACACACAACGCGACATAAGACGCCTAAGTTGTGAGCTGGCCGGTTGCGGTCTTCCGCTTCTTCCTACGTCGCTAACGGGCAGGTGGGGGATTGGCATCTCGCGTGTCACACGGTGTCGAGGCGGTCGCCATTGTTCTGCACAGCCTCGTTCACAAATCCGTTCACAATGTTCGTGCCGTCCGACCTCGACAGAAAGCTCGAAAGACCAGCCGGCTGGACGCTGCGATTTCGTTGTGCCTACCGAGCTAGACGCGCGGGGCGGCCCGTCTGCTTGGTGGCGATCTTCGACTCATTGGCGTCGCTATCGGTATTGCGGTGGGCGGCGAGAAAGTCATCGACGACGTTCGCGCAGTCATTGTGAGTGATGGTGCGAATCCCAGTCATTCGGGCGAAGGCGAGTGGTCCGACGATTTGGCAGAGCGCCAGTTCCCGGTCGAAGTCGTCAAGTTCGGCTTGTGCTCTCGGGCTAGTGAGTATGGCGTCAAATGGTCGACGGTACTGGTCAACGACTCCGGCCCGTAGCGCCCCCGATGTGTGGCGGTCATCAGCTTCGTTATTGGAGCCGGTGGGCCCCAATGAGAGCCACGCGAGTGTCGTGACATGCAGCGGTGCGTCGTTGTAATGGGCGGCTTGGCGGCTGAGCAGTTCGATCAGCTGCTCACGGAGGGGTCCGCTGGTCGGTGCCGGAGTGGTCACTTGTGGAAGTAGGCGTTCGAACGTGGCTGCGAGCAGATGCGACGAACTGTGGAAGTGCCGGTACAGCGTGGTTCGGGCCACTTTGGATGCTTTGGTGACCGCATCAATGGTGACTGCTTCCACCCCACCGGTGCTCAGAAGCGTTGCAGCAGCATCCAGCAGTCGGGTGCGTGACCGGATGCGCCGAGGGTCCACGTCGTCGTCAGGGACTGGCACTGACTGACTGTCGCTCACCCATTCACCTCGGCGGTCGATCTTTCACGCGATGCTGTCACGGCAGTCTAGCAGTGTGGTACTAACGGTAGCGCAGCGAAACCGACCGTATTGGAGCGTGATGGTGCCCGAAGGCGTGTTGCCGCCCGAGCGGCTGCCCTCGCACACCACGACGTGCATGGGTTGCGGCCCGGACAACCCCCACGGACTGCGGTTGGTGGTGCATCGCAGCGGCGACGCGGTGTACACCGATGCGACGTTCGACGAGCGCCATGTCGGAGCACCGGGCCTGGCTCACGGCGGGGCAGTCGCTGCCGCGTGTGATGACGTCCTGGGCTTCACGTTGTGGATCGCCGGCACCCCGGCGGTGACCCGCACCCTCACTGTGGAGTATCTACGGCCGGTGCCGCTGCATCGGCCTCACCGGATTACTGCCCACATCGTCTCTCGTGAAGGACGGGGGTTGCATGTCACGGCGACAGGCACGGGTGAGGGAGGGATCGCCCACTTCACCGCCAATGCAGTGTTCGTCGCAGTCAGCCCTGAGTACTTCGCCGCACACGGCGATGTCAGCGCTTTCGCTCAACTTCTAGAGCACTTCTCGCGCCGGGGCGGCCTCGGCGACGGGCCATGATGACCCTCCCCCAGACACGCAGCCACAGCGCAGCCCGGCCGTCGGGAGACGATCCAGTCGCTGGCGATAAGCGGAGCGCCGTAGCGCCGCGTTCCGGCGCCTCCGCACGGCGCCGGAAAGCGATCCTGGATGCCGCACTATCCGTTGCCGCGTCGGGTGGTTACGAGGCAGTCCACATGCGGGCGGTTGCCGCGCGGGTCGGCATCGCGGTCGGCACGCTCTACCGCTACTACCCGGCGAAAACCCACTTGCTGGTCGCAGGGCTGACACGTGAGTTTCGTCGACTGGACTCAGCCTTCGACTGGGCGAGCGTTGACGGCACACCGCTGGAACGGCTCGAACGCCTAACCGGACATCTCCACGACCGCTGGCAGCGCAATCCCTTGCTGACAGCAGCCATGACACGGGCCTTCGCCATCGCAGACACCAGCGCCGCCGCGGAACTCGACCGTGCCGCCGCCGAGATCCAGGTCCTGCTGGCGCGCACGCTCAAGGGCGGCGAGCCCACCCCCACCAACCTGCACGTCGCGGGGGTCATCTCCGACATCTGGTTGGCCAACCTCGTGACCTTCAGCGGCCACCGCGCGTCAGCTGCCGATACCCGCGATCGTATCGACCGAGCCACCAGGCGTGTCGTAACCAGCGTCTTTAAGATCAGCGCGGAACATTAACGATACTTTTAGTATCGCAGCGCTACTTGCAGTACTCTTTTGAGATACGGCTCAGCGATGCGTCGAAAGAGATTGCCATGTACACCCAGTGGATCGAGAACCTCGCCGTGCAGCGCCTCTCGGTGCGAGACGGCCTGGTTTTGGACTTCGATGACTGCAACGAGATCGTCATCTCCTGCCCCCTGTTGTTGACCCTGCCTGCCGTCGGCACCTACCCCGTCGAGGCGGTGCGGATCGACCCCCTCAGGGTCGCCACTTACGAACGTCCACTGCTAGATCTCGCTGGCGCGGTGTGCAAGCAGGCCTGGTGCAGCGACGATGGAGGGGGCTACACCTGAGCTTCTCGCGCGGGCACCGTATTGATGTGGATCCCCACGCGGAACAGACAGCGTGGGAGCTCTATGGCATGCGTCACGGCTACATGGCGTGCCTGCCTCGGGGCCGGTTACGCGTGGTCCGCCATGACCTTCCTGACAACGATGACGCGAGAATCGTCAACAGCGGCGCGCAACCATAGGCACGGTCGACGGGCCAGACGCTGAAGGCGGATGCGGACGTGGGGACGGGTCGGGCTTCGGCGGCAATGCGTGGATCAGGTTGGACGTGGAAGGGACTGCCCTTGCGACATCGAGGCGGGCGAGCATTCCCGGATGATGCTGTCGAGGTTTTGCTGGACGCGTTCCGCAGCGATGCCAACCGATGGTGAATACAGCATGATGTGGTCGAGGACGCCGTCGTAGCGTCTCAGTTGTTCTCGGACGTGGTGTGCCGTCCCGGCGACGCCCATGGTGTCGATCATCTCCTCCGACACCGCGGCGAACATCGCCGGGAAATCGCGCTGGGCGAATGCTTCCCGGATGGTTCGGCCCTCGCTGGCGAAGCCGTTCACCTCGAGTACCGTCTCGTACGATTTGACCGAGGAGTAAAACGCGATCTGTTGGCCCAGTTCACGTCTGGCGACCTCGGCGTCGTCGTGGATGGAGCACATGACCATGGAGATGACTTCGACGTCATTGGGGTCACGGCCGGTGTGCGCCGCGCCCCTGGCGATGGCGGGACGGACGATCTCCTCGACGTAGGTGGTGGTGAACAGCGGATGTCCGGCCAGCCCGTCGGCCACCCGCCCGGCCGCCTCGCACATTCGGGGGCGGACACCGGCGGTGATGATCGGGATCGGTCGGCTGAGGGGTTGCACGTCGCCGGTCGGAATGAGCTTCATCGTGTAGAAGCGACCCTCGTGATGGACCGGGCCTTCATGCAGGTTCCAGATCCGGCGCAGCAGCGTCACGAGTTCTTCCGTCCGCAACGCGGGGGCGGAGGTGTCGGCCACGCCGTGCCAGTCGCTCATCATCCG
The DNA here is from genome assembly GCF_049541695.1 of Mycobacterium sp. NPDC050041. Taxonomy (NCBI): domain Bacteria; kingdom Bacillati; phylum Actinomycetota; class Actinomycetes; order Mycobacteriales; family Mycobacteriaceae; genus Mycobacterium; species Mycobacterium sp. NPDC050041. The sequence continues at coordinate 701,346 of NZ_JBMVDG010000001.1, forward strand.
TTTGGTGCCGTTGCCGATGCCCAGCACCAGTCGCCCGTTGGAGAGTTCATCGAGGTCGCGCGCCTCGGTGGCCAGCACCAAGGGGCTTCGGCCGACGCCGTAGAGAATCGAGGAACCGATCCGGCAGTTTTGTGTGCTGTTGGCCATCGCGGCCATGGAGATCGATCCGGACCGGGAGTAGAACTCCGAGGCCCATGCCGCGTCGAACCCGGCCGCATCGGCGGCTTGGGCGGTCTGGGCCAGTGACTTCAAATCCGCGCCGAGAACCGACAGGCCATAGGTGCTCATGACTGGTCTCCTGTGCGCGGGCGCAGGCCGTCGAACATTACGGCGCTGAGGGTGCTGGCGACCACCGTCTCGTCGAGGTGGTTCCCCGTCACCAGGTACATGAGTGCGGTGATGGTGACCGCGCCGAACAGCGCAATGGACGTCGATCGTGCATCGGGCTGGGCGACGAGGGATCCGTCGCGGGCTCCTTCGACGAGCAGAGTTTCGACGGGTTGTCGGTAGGCGGTATTGATCATCTCGGCGATGGCCGGCATGCGGGCCGCTCGTCCCAGTTCGCCGATGAGTGCACGGCAAACGGCTGGCCGCTGTGCCATTGCCCGCAGTTGTGCACGGATGACGAGTTCGAGGCGTTCGGCACCGGTGCCGTCGGTGTGCACGATCGTGATCACGGCATCGGAGATGTCCTTGAGGAGGTCTTCGAGCAGGAAGGCAAGGATGTCTTGTTTGCCGGCGAAGTAGTAGTACAGCGTCGCCTCCGGGACGCCGGTCACCGCGGCGACGTCTTCGAATTTCGAGTCGTTGGGCCCCTTTTCGGCGGACAAGTCCGCCGAGGCGGGATGACGGTCAGATATTTGAGATAGAGTATCGTGCATCGGCCTATCCAGTTCACTGAGTTCAGACTCGCAGTCTAAATGCTCGTTTCTCGTCACGGTAGGAGGTCATCATGGTCACACGAATCTCTCACTGACCCGCCAAAGTCCGGGGGAACAAAGCCGTTCAGACATTCCTCATCTGGCGTGCGATACCAACCGTGAGAAATGATGCCTATCTCGGCTCGGCTAGGCGGGCAGTGCTAAGTGCGCTGTTCCTTCTTCGAAAAGACCACCGCCATCAAGGATGACGGTTTCCCATCGCCTCGCGCGAGTCGTCGTTTTCCCCATTGCGTGCCGGAGAGGCCTTGCCCGCGGCATCGGTGAAGTGCGCAAGCGTAACGACCACGAATAACCCGTCCGCGGAGGCCACTAGCTTCTGGGTGGTTTCCTCCTTCAGTTCTGCCCTGACTTCGAGTCTTCGGCCGGTCCGAGACACGAGGTCCGCGCCGACCAAATACGGCTTATGAAGCAGCACCGGCGCAAAGAAATCGGTGTTCAGTTTGCGGGTGACGGCCATCTCACCGACGACGTAGAGCAGCATCCCCACCATGTCGTCGAGAACTGTAATGACCGCGCCGCCATGCGCGATCCCGGGTGCGCCGCGATGTCGGCCATCGAAGACATGCCTGGCAATCACCCCGTTGCCACGCCGACGCGCTCGCAGGCCATGACCGTGTGGATTGTCTTCGCCGCAGCCTAGGCACCACGGGTGGTGCTGCTGGAGATCGTCGCCATCCTCGACAACTGCACGACTCTTGAAATCGTGCCACCACGCCACTGCCGAATCTTCATTCGCTTGCTCGTCGATATGGAACTCCTAACCACCAGAACAATTTACAGTCGTCACCATTGACTCACATTGGTGGCGGCGCCGGCCATGCGCGTAGATGCGAGAGCGCCTATCGTCGACCAAATCGCACTGACCGTGTTTCGGTGTATCGCGATTTCGTCATAGACCCTCACTGCGAAAAGGCGTCGCGCTCGGGGGCGGACTTTTGCATGAGCGGCCCGTACCAGTTATGCAACTCGGTGACGATGTCAGTAAAGGGGAGGTCGTGGTACCAGCCGCGGTCGTTGAGATACTCCATGTGTTTGCTTCCCTCGCCGTCGTGGGCATGAAGAAGCGCATCGCTGTGGCCGTCGAAGTCGATCGGAGGTACACCGAATCGCGCGCAGAGTTCGGCGTTGAACGCCGGCGTCGCCTTCACCCAACGGTCGTTGAGTCGTAGTTCGCTGTATCCGTGGTAAACGAATAAGTCGGTGCCCCCCATCCGGGCACGCAACGTGGGGGTCTGCAGATGATTCCGCACATCTGCGAATCCCAGCCGGGCGGGAATGCCTGCCGCGCGAGCTGCCGCGGTCAGCAGCACCGCCTTCGGTACGCAATACGCTTTCGACGCCGTCGCTACATAGCTCGCCCGATAATGCTCGGGGTCGTCGTCTGTGCTGTAGGGGTCGTACCAAATCCTGTCTCGCACCGCGGCGAAGATCAACCTTGCCTTCTCCGCAGGGGCACGGGCGTCACCCACCGCTTCGTCGGTGAAACGCTGAACATCGTCGTGCTGCCAATCCAGGAATTCCGATGTCTCTAAGAACGTGGAATCACTCGGAATTTCGCTCATACAGTGCCTTTCAGTTGGATTCGATGTCGATCTCAACGGCGCTGACCGATCGACTGGCTTTTTCGAGGGCTTCGACGAGACGCACCTCTGCCTCCGGGATCATGGCGGCGACATCGGCCGTGGCTAGGCTCCTGCTTCGCAGCGGGGCATCGACGTTCGTGGCAGCTGCCGCGAGCGCAGACCACGCCTCGGAAGCGTGTCTAGCCGCCGCAGCAGCGTCGGCAGCGGCCGCGTCATGAAGTTGATCGGCGATGCTCTGGCAACCCTGCGCCTGCAACGTACGAAAGAGTCCACCACCGGTGCCGGCTTTCTCGATGAACGCTCCGAGGCCGAACAGTGCTGCGGCGAGTGCATCGTCGTCGAACAGCGTTGGCCAACGACGCAAGTCAGCGGCGAAGTCATGCACGCCGTTCAACCCCGATGATTCAACGTCAGCCGCCTCGACGCGCAGTAGCGGCGCGCCCGCGGCGTCACCTCGCATGAACGCTGCGCTCGCAGCGAGCGCGGCGCCCGCAATCGGACGAAGGTCGGGCACTTGGTCCGGCCAGTCGACGTGATAGGTGGTGTGTCGGGTTGGCGTAGGGAACCCGACTGACGAACGTGCTCGCCGTAGAGCGTCATAGGGAACCAGTTGGGTCGTGTCGCGGTCATTGTCGACTACGTAGGCCACGCGTTGTTCGTCGTCATATCCGACGATGACGATGTCGTGGCGGCTCATCTGCAGTCGGACGCGCAGATAGGGAAGTTCGCCGATGTCCGCCCACACCATGACCGGCCGGCCCTCGTCGATTTCGTCGGTCACAAATGCCCATCCCTCGTGTGGGTCATCGGTGGATTGCACGACGAAGTTGGCGCCGACGCGGGTGAGGTAATCGCGCTCCAGGTCGCTTCCTCGTCCGACCAGGTACACCTGGGGAAACAATTGTGCAGATCGGACGTACGAGAAGTCTAGGGCTCCGCCGAGGGCGAAGACCAGTCCTTCACTCAATGCCTCGGTGCCCCAACCGAGTTCGGCCCATTCACTGAGGTCACGAAGCGCACCGGAGCCGCAATGCCCTCCCATTCTATGCCGATAGGGAATCTGGACTTTCGCCATAGCCGCCTCCTTGCGCATCTCATTGGCACTTTGAACCTCTGCAGGAGTTCGGATCACCAGGCGGTTGCCCGAGTACCGCAGGCGTGAAACTGGGGTAGCAGGCGCGGAACACTCCAACGCTTTGACGGCGTGCCACCGGTCCGCCGACCAGATCGAGTGTTCACGGTCCTCGACATCACGTGTGGATCGACAGTCGCGGCGCGAAGATCAGTAACCGCGAGAATCCTCGGCCGAACACACTGACCGCGTACGGCTGTGGATACACGATGTTCACCCCGTTAGCTCCGCACTGAGGCGGCACCGCGAGAAAGCCACTCGACGACACCTGTCCGACCGTTGCACCGAGCGTGCAAACTGCAGCTCCTTCCGCCCCCGGATTGTTCTCCTGTATCAGAATCGGATGAGTCCTCTGATGTTGCGGCCTGATCGCATGTCGTCGTAGCCCTCATTGATCTCATCGAGGGTGTACTCACGGGTGATCAGCTCGTCGAGTTTGAGTTGTCCGGAGTTGTAGAGTTCGACGAGCCGCGGGATGTCGTGGGCGGCGTTGGACGAGCCATAGAGGGCACCGCGAATCTGCTTTTCATACAGCGTCAATTCCAGCAGCGAGCCCGACATCGATGTGTCTTCGGGGTGTCCGATCGCGGTAATGACCACACGGCCGCGTTTACCGACCAGTGATAGCGCCTCAGCGGTGTAGGCCCCTTCGGCGACGTCGGTGGTCAAGACGCAGACGTCGGCGAGTTTGCCACGGGTGATGTCGCTGATCAGTGACCAGGCCTCATCGATGGTGGCAACGGCATGCGTCGCGCCGAAACCGCCAGCTTGTTCGCGCTTGAACTCCACTGGGTCGACAGCCACGATGGTCAACGCGCCAGCGATGCGGGCGCCTTGGATCGCATTCATGCCGATGCCGCCGGCGCCGATCACGACCACGGTGTCCCCGGCGCGCACGTCACCGGTGCGTACCGCCGAGCCGTAACCGGTCGTGACACCGCAACCGATCAAGGCCGCCTTGTCCAACGGTGTCCCGTGGTCAACCTTGACCAAGGAGGCCTTCGGCACCACGGTGTATTCCGAGAACGTGCCCAGCAAGCACATCTGGCCGACATCCTCGCCGCGGGCATGGAAGCGGTAGGTGCCGTCGATCTGGGGTCCCATCATGATCGCCGCACCCATGTCGCACAGGTTTCCCATCCCGCGCGCGCAGTAAGAGCAGTGCCCGCAAGACGGCAGGAACGTCAGGATGACCGAATCGCCCTCGTCCAGGTCCTCGACACCTGCACCCACCTCGACCACGGTGCCGGCGCCTTCATGACCACCGACGACGGGCAGCGGAAACGGCAGATCACCGGTCACGAGGTGTTCGTCTGAATGGCACAACCCGCTGGCGGTCAACTGCACCAGCACTTCATCCGCACCGGGCGGATCCAGCTCGATCTCATCAACCTCCCACTTCTCTCCCAAGCCCCAGAGCACGGCAGCGCGTGTTTTCATGTGTGTCCTCCTCAACGTCGGTGCTTCCGTAGCAGTGGATGGTTCACGCCAGCGTCTCGACGGCGAGCTCACCGTCGGCATGCTGGCGGCGCAGCTCCTTCTTGTCGAACTTGCCAGTTGACGTCAACGGAACGTCGGCTACGAACGCCCACCGTTCCGGTAGCCACCACTTGGCCACCCGTGCACGCAGGAACTCGGTCAACTCCGCAGCGGTGGCGGTGCAGTCAGCGGCCAGGACCACCACTGCCAGCGGCCGTTCCTGCCACTTGTCGTCGGGCACTCCAATCACCGTGGCGGTGCGTACTGCAGGGTGAGCGGCCAACTCGTTCTCCAATTCCACCGAGGAGATCCACTCCCCTCCAGACTTGATCACGTCTTTGGCGCGGTCGGTGAGAGTGATGAACGCATCGGCGCTGATTGTCCCGACATCCCCGGTGCACAACCAACCGTCCGGCGACACCGCCGGGCTGTCATGCTCGTAATAGGACTGAGTGATCCACGGGCCGCGGATCTGAATCTCCCCCACCGACAGTCCGTCCCAAGGTTGTTCTGCACCGCTGTCATCAACGATGCGGGCCTGCACACCGGCCACTACCCTGCCTTGGGTTCCCCGCAGGTAAAGGGACCTCTCCGGGGTGTCGGTGTTCCGCGGCAGAGCGACCGCAGCCAGCGGGGAGGTCTCAGTCATCCCCCAGGCCTGCACGATTCGGATGCCCAGTTCGTCATAGGCAGTCATCAACGACCTCGGAACCGCCGAACCACCGCACGCCACCATCTCCAGCGAACTCACGTCGTGGCCGGGATTATCGCGCAGGTAGTGCAAGACATCGGTCCAGATCGTCGGCACAGCACCTGCCATCGTGGGCCGGGCCGCCTCGATCATCTCCACCAAAGGCGCCGCCTGCAGAAAACGGTCAGGCAGCAGAAGCTGCGCCCCCGCCATCATCGCCGCATACGGCAACCCCCAGGCATTAGCGTGGAACATCGGAACGATCGCCAACACCGTGTCGTCATGACCGATGCCCAAGGCGTTCGAGGTGCACGCCGATTGAGAGTGCAGCCACGTCGAACGATGGCTATAGACAACGCCTTTCGGGTGCCCGGTAGTACCGCTCGTGTAGCACATCGCTGCGGCCGACTGCTCGTCGACGTCGGGCCAGTCGAACGTGCTCGGCTGGGCGGCCACCACATCATCGTAGCGAAGGACGTCCTTTCCGCAGCCCTGCACTGCGGTAAGATCACCCGTGCCGGTCACCAGCACCGTGCGCACCGAGGTCATCGACGGCAACGCCGCCGCCAACAGGTTCAGCACCGTACCGTCGACGATGATCACCTGATCTTCGGCATGATTGGCGATCCACGTCAGCTGTTCAGGTGGCAGCCGCAGATTCAACGTATGTAGCACCGCACCCATCGACGGCACCGCTGCGTAACAGTCCAGGTGCTCCTGGTTGCTCCACTGCAGCGTCGCGACACGCTCGTCTCCACAAATGCCTATCTCGCGCAACGCATTCGCCAACCGCGCCGCACGCTGCCCCAGCTCGTGATACGACACCCCAGAGATCTGATGGGGTCCGCGTGCGGTCAACACCTCGCGATCGCCATGGACTGCCGCAGCATGGGCCACGATCGCGGGCACCGTCAACGCAACGTCCTGCATCGTGCTCCTCATCGCGAGCCCGCCCGACAACCCTTGATGAGGCGACGGTCACGCATCGATGAGGTCCTGCCGATTCTGACTCTGCAACATCGAACGGTACTCGGGGAACAAGTTCTTCGCCTGCGGGATCAACTTGATCAACTTCGGCACCGGGCCCTTCGCACGCACCGTTCCCTTGGCCATCGCCATCGTCAGGTTCACCTTCCCCAGCCAGAATTTGTTCCCGGTGTCCGCCGACATGAACAGTTCGACATTGGGCACCGCGGTACTGGCCGCTCCGGTCTCCACCACCTTGTTCGGCATGTCCACCGTCACCACCGCGTCCGGATCGGTGTAGTGCACCCGCAACACCACACCCGAACTTGCGAGCTTGTCCGCCAGTCCCTCCTTCTCCAAGCCCCGTTGAAAGATCCCACCCAAAAAGGCATAGACCTCGTCCTCGTCCTTAAACACCGCCACCGTCAACCTCCACCAACCTCGTTTTCAGAAAACAACATTCGCGAGCATCGACTCCAGACGATGCTGCCTCCGAAGAGAACCGTCAGGCTTGTTGGCGACCCCCGCCAGCTCCTGATGCGCTGCGGTAGTACCGCCAAGGTGGCCAACTGTGTCCGCTAGCCGTCGCCTTTGCCAGCGGAGTTGGATGGCGGTTGGCCTCGACGTCACCGAGACAAGAATCGCATCGCCGTCGCCGTCCCATCGCACCACCGCAACCATGAACATCAGGCCGGGCCGGAGAGCATCAGTTCGGCCCGTTCGATCGGGACTTGCTGCGTGATGACCCGCTTGCTGAAGACGAAGTCGCGGGGTCGGTTGATGCAGTCGGCGGCAATGAGTTCGCCCGCCCGCAGGTAGAAGCAGGTGAAGTCGCGGTCTCGGGTCGGGTCGCCGCTGAGGACGACCTCGTCGTATCCGGTGTTGAGACCGGCGATCTGGAGCTTCACGTCGTATTGATCTGACCAGAACCATGGCAGCGCTGCGACTTTCTTCGACTTACCGCAGATGGTCGCGGCGGCGACTTTGGCCTGCTCGCCTGCGCCTGGCACGGACTCCAGGCGGATGCGACGGCCGTAACGGGCCATGTGGTGGCTGGCGCAGTCCCCGGCAGCCACGATGTCGGGGTCGGTGGTCCGGGCCTGGTCGTCGATCACGACGCCGTTGTCGATGGCCAGGCCCGCGGCGGCAGCGAGATCGGTGTTCGGCTCGACGCCGATGCCGACGATGACGAGGTCGGCGGGGATTGATTCGCCACTGGCCAGGATTACTTCGCGGACCCTGCCGTCTCCGGACATGGCATCGACCAGCGCGTCCGTCTGGATGTCAACGCCCTCCTCGCGGTGGATCCGGTCGAAGAACGCTGATACCTCGGGGGCGGTGACCCGTTCGAGGACCCGCTCGGTGGCCTCGAGAACGGTGACCTCCAGCCCCAGTGCGCGCAATGAGGCGGCTGCCTCCAGTCCGATGTAACCACCACCGACGATCACGGCCCGACGCCCGGGGCTGGTGCACTCTCTGATCATCGCGACGTCCGCCGTAGTGCGTAGGTAACACACCCCGGGCAGGTCGGCTCCCGGGATGGAGAGCCGGCGAGGCCGGGCACCTGTGCACAGCGCGAGCTTGTCGTAGGGCAATGCGTCGCCGGTGGTCAGCGAGAGGTGACCCGCTGAGCGGTCGAGCACCTCCACCGTCGCATCCAGGAGCTGGATTCGCTGCTTGGTGTAAAACTCGGCGTTGCGGATCGCCAACTCGTCGACTGTGCACTTCCCGGCCAGATATGCCTTCGACAGCGGGGGCCGATGGTAGGGCAACGCCGACTCATTGCCGACGAGGACGATCTCGCCGTCCCATCCTTCTTGACGAAGGCTGGCCGCCAGTTGGGCGCCCGCGTGGCTGGCGCCCACGATAACCGCTCGATGCAAAGTCATGCGCCGGCTTTCGGGGTGAGGCGGACCATCAGCTTGCTGATTCCCCTGACGAAGTTGGACTGCACGTACTCGGGCTCACCGACGACTTCGATGTCTTCGAAACGCGGAAGGAGTTCCTCCCAGAGGATTCGCAACTGCATCTCGGCCAGTCGGTTGCCCATACAGCGATGGACGCCGAAACCGAAGGAGATGTGGTTACGGGCGTTGGCTCGGTCGATGATTAGCTCGTCGGGGCGATCGAATACGCGCTCGTCGCGGTTGCCGGAGGCGTACCACATGACTATCTTGTCGCCCTTGCGGATGAACTGGCCGTTCAACAGGGTATCTGCCTTGGCGATCCGGCGCATATAGGCGAGTGGGGTTTGCCACCGGATGATCTCCGAGACCATGTTGGGGATCAGGTTGGGGTTCGCCTTCAGCTTCTGAAACTGGTCAGGGAACTCGTTAAGCGCGAGAACACCACCACTCATGGAATTGCGGGTCGTATCGTTGCCACCCACGATCAGCAACACCAAGTTGCCCAGGAATTCCATCGGGCGGTCGATCAGGTCCTTGGTGCTCTCGTCGCTCTGCAACATGGTGATCAGATCGAAGCCGGGCTGCTCCCCGGCAGCGGTCCGAGCTGCCTTATTCTGCCAATGAGCGCTAAGACCTCGCGCCGTATCGACCATGCCACGAAACACCTCATCGTTGTCCGAGGGGCCACCGTTGGCTTGCTCCATTGAGGTGGCTAGATCGGACCATTCGACGAGCTTGTGCCGCTGCTCGAACGGGAAGTCCAGCAGCGTTGCGAGCATGCGCGCGGTTAGTTCGATCGAGACGTGCTGCACCCAGTTGAACGGTTCGCCGAGCGGGAGATCGTCGAGCACGTCCCTGACGCGCTCCCGGATGAGGCTTTCCATCTCACGAAGGTTTTTCGGAGCCACCACCCCTTGGACAGCGGCCCGCTGCCTGTCGTGCTCTGGCGGATCCATGGCGATGAACATCGCGATATCGAGAAAACGAGGCGGGGTTCCGATGACGATGAACGGCTCGGCGGAGAACACCTCGTGGTTCTTGTCGACGGATACGATGTCGGCATGCCGGGTGACGGACCAGAACGGGCCGAACGCGCTGCGGGGCTGATAGTGCACAGGGGCCTCGTTGCGTAGGCGCTCGTAATACGACTTCCAGCGACCCTGTCGGTAGAGAAAAGGATTGCTGAGGTCGATGTCGGTCAGTTCGACCTCGGCAACCGGCGGGATCGGTCGCTCGGTGAAGATTCTCTCGCCGGTGGTGCCGGTAACCAAGCGGCGGGTCTTGTCGTAAAGGTGGGCGCCCTGAATCACTCGGTCCAACGGAATGGTGGCCCGAGCCTTGGCGGTAACTGCCTCGCGAATACTGGTCACGTCTGCGTGTCCTCTCGTCGTTACATCTGGAACTCTGGCGTGTGGACGATCAAACCGTCCCACGCCTCGGAGACCGGCATCTGGCAGGACAACCGAGAGGTCGGCTGACGCTCGGGGTTCATCGCCAGCATCTCCTCTTCACCGGCGCCGGAGGAGCCGACCTGATCGGACCACTGCGGATCGACCACGACGTGGCAGGTACCGCACGCGGCTTCGCCTCCGCAGTCGCCGTCGATGCCGGGCACTGCATTGTTGGTCGCGACCTGCATCAGCGACTTACCCTCCTCGAGAGGCACCTCGTTCTTGTCGCCGTCGTGGGAGACAAACGTGACAACGGCCATAACCATCTCTCCTCATACGTTGTCCTTGGTGTGAATACTTGTTAACAAGCCTTGTCGAAGATGGCCGCTTCGGCTATGTTCGCCGGGACCAAGAACTTGTGAATTCGGCTCAGAGGGGGCGGTCAATGAACCTCGATGACGCGGGTGTGCCCCCACTAGCGTTCGTTCAAATGCTCGACAGCCAAGCACTCGATCCAGAAGCCGTCGCGCAGCTTCGCAACATCATGGCTCGCGAAGGAACCGACGAGGCGACGCTGATCCGGCGTGACATCCAGGCCCCGCTACGGTGGTTTCGCGAGGTCTATCCCGATCTCGAGATCGGCCGGGCAACCCTGCTGGGCTTCGCGTTCGCTCGACAAGCCCAGGTAACGTCCTTCGGCCCGTTGAGTGTTCCGCTGGTCAGCGCAGGCTCGGTAGCCGAGATCGTGGAGCTGCTCACCTATCTCCCGCTGATCACCACGGCTATCAATGCACAATTCCGTCCAAGTGACCAAGGCCTCACCGTCGAGCTCTTGGGACACACGAGCGATCCGGCCATGGACTGCCTCGCCGTCACATACACCGGGTTGGCGTTGTTGCGACTGCTGAACATGCTCGTCGGTGACGCGCCCACCGTCACACTCCACCTGGGTTGGCCAGTACCCGTTGCCCTGAACGATCTCGACGAGGACGTGGTGCCACCCGGGCGCCTCTTCTTTGACGCCCCGATGTCCTACCTTCACGTTCCCGTCGACACACTTGATGACGTGTGCCGGTTCTCCGATCCCCTCGCGTATCGACTCGTCATCGCCCAATTGAAGCGGGCTCTCGAAGAGCGGCGCGGAGCCACATCCTTCTCGGAGAAGGTGAGACGACTGTTGGAGAAGGATCCCGGACGGCGAAGTAGCCAGTGGGTCGCAGACGAACTCGCGGTGTCCACGAGCACACTCAAACGGCGCCTCTCCGAAGAGGGCACCACCTTTCGCGAATTGCGCGAGTCATGTTTGCGCGAGAGGGCGACGATGCTGTTACTGACACGTTCGGCGAGCCAGGTCGCCACGGAACTCGGGTATGGCGACCTCACCAACTTCTCACATGCCTTCAAGCGATGGACCGGCCGCTCTCCGAGCGCGTACCGGCTCTCAAAACGCTGAGGGTGTCCCAGTGGCCCGGAGATTCCCGGCCATGGGAAGCGTCCCCTCCTGGAATGACGCACCCGGTCCTCAAGAATCAGCCAATATGTCACCGACGGCCGCGGGCTGCTGACCCAACCCGAGTGAGTCAGCAGTGGGAGGCACAACCGCGCCCGACACGGCGACTCATGGGCAGAACCGGGCGCTGGTGTGAATGCTCATTCGCTATTGTCGATTGATGCCAGTGAAGCCTGTCCGCACGGACATCGCGCCCGGCGCCATGGAAGGATTCGCGCGAGACGGCGTGAATCGATGGCGTTCCATTCCCTACGCCAAGCCACCGGTCGGCGCCTTGCGATTCAGGGCGCCCCAGCCGGTCGAGCCGTGGGTGGGCGTTCGACGATGTCACCAATTCCGCTACTGCGCTCCGCAGCCCCGCCGGTACACAATCGTCGGTCCGGGCAAGTTCCAGCCTATGAGCGAGGACTGCCTCACCCTCAATGTCGTTGCCCCCGAGGGCGCGTCGGACCGACCTCTGCCCGTGATGTTCTTCATTCACGGCGGGGCGTACTTCCTGGGCAGTTCCGCAACACCGATCTATGATGGTGCGTCGCTAGCCCGCAGCGGTTGCGTGTACGTATCGGCGAACTACCGCCTCGGCGCGCTAGGGGCTGTCGACCTGTCGTCGCTGTCCACCGCACACATCCGTATTGACGACAACCTCTACTTGCGCGACCTCGTGGCGGCGCTCAGGTGGGTACGCGAGAACATCGCCGTATTCGGCGGCGATCCCGATGACGTGACGATATTCGGAGAGAGCGCGGGCGCGCATGCCGTTACCACATTGCTGGCCGTGCCAGCGGCTGAGGGCCTTTTCGCGCGGGCGATCTCCCAAAGTCCGGCCGGCGCGCTATCCCGCTCCAAGGAGTTGGCCGCGGAGTTCGCCGTCAAGTTCGCATCCATTCTCGGCGCCGAGGAGCGGGAGCCCGCCCGCCTCCTGCTGGCGGCGCGTCCGGCTCAACTGGTGAAGGCATTCGATCGCTTGCTCACCACGAGTGCATCGGACCTTCCCGGCGGTTACCCGGTGGGATGCACCTTCGGAACCGACTATTTACCGCTCGAGCCGATTCGAGCGATGCGCGAAGGCAAGGCGTACCCTGTGCCGCTGATCGTCGGGACGAACGCCGACGAGGGCAGGTTGTTCACTCGCTTCCTCAAACTCCTTCCGATGAACGAAGCGAAGATCGAAGCGTTACTAGCGGGGGCGGAACCCACCTATCGCGAGCGTATTACCGCTGCCTACCCCGAGTATCCAGCCCCCGATGCCTGCATCCGACTGGGGGCCGACTTCACATTCGGATCGACACTGTGGCAGATCGCGGACTCCCACAGTCGGCACGCCCCCACATATCTGTACCGCTATGACTTCGCCCCGCGAACTCTGCAATGGGCGGGGCTCGGTGCCACCCATGCGACGGAGCTTCTTGCGGTGTTCGACGCCTACCGCACGCCCCTCGGTCGGCTACTCAGCGCCGGGCGCGACCGCCGCTCGGCCATGCGGGTGAGCGACGACATGCAAGGACGCTGGCTTGCTTTCGCGCGCACGGGAGTTCCAGGAGACGGCTGGCCGCGCTACACCAGCGACACCCGTCCGGTGCTGGTCTTCGATCGCGCTTCGCGGGTCGATCACGACCCCCATGCCGACCAGCGGCAAGCATGGGAAGGCTTTCGAGTCCTCGGACGCTGACGAGCGGTTCCCCGCGGCGACTCATGCGTTCACAGCACTTGGGACCGATTGCTCTGAGAGCCGGGTCGAAACGGTGACTAGGAGCGCCTCGGGCGCGCCATTGCGCAGAACGGCGAAGAGGACTCATTCTTGCTGAGGATTTTGACGTACGAATGGGGCGTGACATTCCGCCCGGTAACGTACTACGTGAACGAGCCCTCACATCGGGAGGGCGGGTGCCGATCAGGACGGGGATTGATGAGCGAGGAAGCGATCACCTACGAGGTCGTCGACGAGGTGGCCTGGTTGACGATCAATCGCCCCGAGGCGCGGAACGCGCTCAACGGGGCGGTCCGGCAGGGACTGTTCGACACCGTTCACCGCTTCAACGCCGACGACTCCGCCAAGGTTCTGGTGCTGACCGGGGCCGGCGACAAGGCGTTCTGCGCCGGCGGGGACCTCAAAGAGATGGCGGAGACGGCGCTCACGGTTCCGCCACCAGACTTCGCGCCGCAGTTCGGGCGCAACATCGAGGTCGTCAAGCCGACTATTGCGGCGGTCAACGGCATCGCCTACGCCGGCGGATTCCTGCTGGCCCAGCAGTGCGACGTCGTGGTCGCGGCTGAACATGCCAGGTTCGCGGTCAGCGAGGTCAAGGTAGGTCGCGGCTCGCCGTGGGCTGTACCGCTGTCGTGGCTGCTGCCGCCGCGGATTGCGCTGCAGATTCTGATGACCGGCGACCCGATCACTGCCGAGCGGGCCCGCGAGGTCGGGATGGTGAACGAGGTCGTGCCCGCAGCGGAGCTGCGGGCACGAACGAAGGAGATCGCCCTGCGGATCGCTTCCAATGCACCGCTTTCGGTACTTGCGGCGAAGAAGACGGTATACCTCTCCGCAGAGCACCACCTGACGGAGGCCTACGACCTCGCCGACCAGATATGGGAGCCGGTGTACCTCAGCGCCGACGCGCAAGAGGGTCCCGCCGCCTTCCGCGAGAAGCGCACACCGGTCTGGAAGGGACGTTAGCCGTGGCCGTGACGATGGGCTCTTTGATCACCGAGATCGAGGCGGAGACGGCCGACCTGAGGTCGCTTATCGCCGAGCTGCCCGACGACCCGGCCGGGTGGGACGCTCCGACCCCCGCAGCAGGCTGGTCGGTCCGCGATCAGGTCAGCCATCTCGCGTTCTTCGATGACGTCGCGGTGCGGTCAGCCACCGACCCCGACGGGTTCACGGCCGAGATGCTGCCCATGTTGGCCGACGGCCAGATTTCCCCGGACACCATCGCCGAGCGCTACCGGTCGATGGGGGGAACCGAGCTGCTGTCCTGGTTCGACGGCGCGCGTCGTGCCCTCGTCGCTGCCTTCGCCACGATCGAACCCTCAGTGCGGGTGCCTTGGTTCGGCCTCCCCATGAGCGCGGCTTCCTCGTTGACCGCGCGGATCATGGAGACCTGGGCGCATGGTCAGGACATCGCCGACGCGCTGGGAGTGACCCGTGTGCCCTCTGGCCGGTTGCGGCACGTCGCGCACATCGGCGTGGGAGCGCGGGCATTCAGCTACATGGCCAATGGCTTGGAGGTGCCCAAGGAGCCCGTCCGCGACGAGCTCACCGCACCGGAGGGCACGCTGTGGACCTGGGGCCCCGACGGCGTGCCCAACCGAATCACTGGCACTGCGCACGACTTCTGCCTGCTCGTCACCCAGCGCAGGCATCGCGACGACACCGCACTGGAAGTCACCGGTCCGCTCGCCGACCAGTGGCTGTCCATCGCGCAGGCCTTCGCCGGACCTCCCGGTGGCGGTCGCACCGCAGGACAGTTCGACGGAGGTGTGTCGTGAGGAACCCGGTACGCATCGGCAATTGCTCGGGCTTCTACGGCGACCGGGTCGCCGCGGCACGGGAGATGGTCGAGGGGCGGGACCGGCGAGGAACGCATCGACGTGCTCTGCGGCGACTACCTCGCTGAACTGACGATGCTCATCCTGGCGAAGGCCCAGGCGAAGGATCCCGCGGGCGGCTACGCTCGCACGTTCCTGACCCAGGTGGAGCAGGTATTGGGCACCTGTTCCGATCGCCGTATCAAGATCGTGGCAAACGCCGGTGGGCTCAACCCGGCCGGGCTGGCCGTCAGATTGCGCGAGCTGGCGGACCGGCTCGGTATCACCGTCGGGATCGCCCACGTCGAAGGTGACGACCTGCGCGGCAACCTCTCCGCGATCACCCCTGCGGTCGGTGAGGTGAAGCCGGTCTCGGCCAACGCCTACCTCGGGGGATGGGGTATCGCCGAAGCACTGGTGCGGGCGCCGACGTCGTCGTCACCGGACGGGTGACAGACGCCTCGCTGGTCGTCGGCCCGGCCGCCTGGTGGCGCGGGTGGGAGCGCACCGACTGGGACCGGCTGGCCGGTGCCGTCGTGGCCGGCCACGTCATCGAATGCGGACCACAGGCCACGGGTGGCAACTACGCCTTCCTCGACGAGATCACCGACCGTCGCTACCCTGGCTTCCCGATCGCGGAGGTGGCGGCCGACGGCTCGTCGGTGACCACCAAGCACGCCGACACCGGGGGACTGGTGTCGGTCGGTATGGTCACCGCCCAGCTGCTCTACGAGATCGCCGAGCCGGCCTATCTGGGGCCCGACGTGGTCACTCACTTCGACACAATCTCGCTGGCCCAGCAGGCCGCGCACCGGGTGGCCATCACGGGTGCCACCGGCAGCCCGCCACCGGAGACGCTCAAGGTGGCGCTGAACGAGGTCGGGGGCTACCGGAACACCATGACGATGGTGCTCACCGGCTTGGACATAGAGGCGAAGGCCGCGTTCGCGCAGCAGCAGCTGTTCGACATCCTCGGCGGCCGGGACTCCTTCGCCGAGACGGACGTCCGGTTATTGCGGTTCGACACACCGGACGCCCCCACCAACGACCAGGCGTGCGCGCACCTGCGGGTCACGGTCAAGGACACCGACCCGCGCAAGGTCGGCCGGACGTTCTCGAGCGCAATCATGGAGATCGCTCTGGCCGGGTATGCCGGCTTCCACACCACCACGCCACCCACGTCGGAGTCGGCGTTCGGCGTGTACCGCCCAGCGGCCGTGCCCCGGTCGAGCGTGACGCAGGTTGTGGTGCTGCCCAACGGTGAGCGCCGGAGGATCGCCGATCCACCGACCGGTAGCGTGCCGGCCGCGAAGGTCGGGGGCAGCGCGGCAGCCGCGCCGCCGACCGAGCCGACATGCCGCGCGCCGCTGGGCGCGGTTCTGGGCGCGCGGTCCGGCGACAAGGGAGGCAACGCCAATATTGGTCTCTGGGCCCGCGACGACGCCGGCTACGCATGGGCCCACGAGCAACTAACCGTCGAGCGGCTGCGTGGGCTCCTCGGCCCGGAGGCTACGCAGCTGCGCATAGAGCGATTCGAGCTGCCCAACCTGCGTGCGCTCAACGTTGTGGTCCACGGACTGCTGGGGGAAGGCGTAGCATCCTCGACCCGGCCCGATCCCCAGGCGAAGGGCTTGTGCGAGTACCTGCGCTCCCGCATCGTGGACATACCGCAATCCCTTGTCGGCGCGACCTGACAATCCCGAATTTGGAGTAGCCGGGCCACTCTGTCGACGTATCGCCAATCAAGTCGCCGTCCTCTGCCTGCTGATTGACGTAGCCCCTTCGTCAAAGCCGTGTTGCCGAACGATGTGACGACGATCGGATGACGCCAACAGCGTCCGGCAGACGGAGAGAAGGCTTTGTCCAGCTCCTTGCCGAACTGAACATCCAAAGAGGGCGCAGCGATCTGCCCACGCGGTTGCCGATTTTGGCCAATGAGCGGGCACATACACGAATGGGGATCACACGCGCAGGCGCCAAGCCACCTGCCATTGGGCGTCTACATTTCAACTCAACCTGGGATTGTGAGCAGGTGTTAACGTTCGTAGTGTAGCTCCCGGCGCTGCAGTGCTGCGCGAGCCCTGGTTGCGAGCGAAGGAAGGTAGTAGTGAACAATGCGGTCGTTGCCGGACGTACCCGGGTCGGCGGCGAGCGTCGGGAACGGATTCTCGCCTCTGCCACCGAGTTGATTGCCGAGCGGGGCTACCACGCTGTCTCCATGGCCGACATCGGCGTTGCATCAGGGGTTGTCGGGCCGGCCATCTATCGCCATTTCAACAGTAAGAGCGATCTACTGGCGGCCCTCTTCGAGCGTGTGGTGGACAAACTCCTTAAGCGTGCGACGGCGATCGTCGAGCAGTCCCGCGACGAGGCGGAGGCGCTGACCCTGCTGGTGTCAGACCAAGTCGCCTTGGTAATGGATCAACGCGAGCTGGCAATGGTGTATTACCGCGAAGTGCACAATCTGTCGGATCAGCACCAGAGCCGGTTGCGCCGAAAGCAGCGACTGTATCTAGAAGAGTGGGTACACCTCGTCGGAGAATTGCGGCCCGCGGTCGACGAGATTGAACTTCGGGCGATGGTTCATGGAGCGATCGGAGCCATTCAATCGATCTTGCACTACCGCGGCACTGGCCTGGCTCCCGAACACACCTCTGCACTTCTCCTGGCGATGGGGCATGCCGTGCTTGGCGTCCCCGCGTCGAGTCACCAGACGGGCGCCGTGACCGCTGAACCATCGTGTCCCCGTCCCGGCAAGCCACAGCACTAGGGGCAATCTCGGACACACGAAGACGACTCGACTGCAAGCGAACTCGCCGGCTATCCATTTGATCGGCCGTACCGACACCATCTTCATCCGCCAACGCCGGCCTGCTACGGCGGACTCTCGAGACCGATCCCGGATGTGCAATTCGAACTAAAGCGACCGAGCAATGATCTCCTTCATAATTTCGTTTGTCCCACCGTAGATCTTCTGAACGCGAGCATCGGCCCACATCCTGCCGATGGGATACTCGGTCATATAGCCGTAGCCGCCGTGGAGCTGCAAGCAATCATCAAGGGCGACCATCGCACGCTCAGTAGTCCACCACTTCGCCATCGCGACAGTGGGGATGTCGAGTTCACCGCGCAGATGGCGGGCGACGCAGTGGTCGATGAAAACGCGGCTGATATGGGCATCGGTGGCGACCTCGGCAAGTTTGAACTTGGTGTTTTGGAAGGCGAAGACGGGCTTGCCGAAGGCATGCCGATCCTTGGTGTATTCCACAGTGAACTCGAGCGCTGTTTCTAGTACTGTCACTGCACCAAGCGCAAGGATCAATCGCTCCTGGGGAAGTTGCTGCATCAACTGAATGAATCCCAGTCCTTCAGTCGTACCCAGGAGGTTCTCTACGGGAATGTGCACGTCTTCGAAATAGAGCTCGGACGTGTCCTGGCCGCGCTGACCGACCTTGTCCAACACCCGACCCCGCCGGAAGCCCGGCCGATCGCCTTCGACCAACACCAACGAGATTCCGTTAGCTCCGGCAGTCGGGTCGGTCTTGGCGACGACGATGATCAAGTCGGCCTGAGCGCCATTGGTGATGAATGTCTTGGAACCGTTGACAACGTATTCGTCTCCAACGCGCAGTGCTTTGGTCGTAACAGATTGAAGATCGGAGCCCGTGCCTGGCTCCGTCATCGCAATCGCGCCAACCATCTCACCAGTTGCCAGTCGGGGCAGAAAACGTTCCTTCTGCTCGTCGGTGCCATACTCGAGCAGGTAGTGGGCGACGATTCCGCTATGCAGCGCCGCACCCCATGCTGAATCACCGATGCGGGCCTGTTCCTCGATCAAGACCGCCTCATGGGCGAATGTTCCACCACCTCCGCCGTACTGTTCGGGGATTGACATGCACAGCAACCCCAGATCACCCGCCCGGGTCCACAGGTCTCGATCCACGTGGTGCTGCTCGATGAAGCGGGCACTGTGCGGCGCGATCTCCTTCTCACAGAACGTGCGCGCCAAATCTCGTAGTGCATCGAGGTCGTCGTCCATCCAGCTAGAGCGATTGGCTGCCATTAGAGAGTCCTCACTGTTATTACTTGCGCACCGATCCCGCAATGGGTCTCGCTACACGCCTATGGGTACATGGTGTACCACGAATCGCGCAACGGGTACAACAGGTACCCAGAACTTTCCGGAGCCCGGGGCGTTACGGTTGACATCGTGGAGCGAAAGCAATGGGTGGATACCACAGCGGGACGCCGCGCTACGAGTAGGTTGCCAGGCCGCGAACTACGTCGTGAACAGATCATCGAAGCGGCGCTCAGCGCAATCGAAGAGAACGGACCCCACGCACTCACCGGCCAGATCGCAGACAAGGCCGGTTTAGTCCGCACGCACTTCTACCGCCACTTCGCAAGTAAAGAAGAACTCGATCTGGCGGTGGCACGTCACGTCCACCGCGAACTCACTGCAAAGATTCGCGTAACCCTGGATGTGCAGGGATCACCGCTAGACGTGATTCGCGCGCCGGTCACACAGCACGTCATGTGGGCTGACGAACACCCCAACCTCTATCGGTTCTTGGTGAGCCGACACTATCGGCGCAGCACCGAGAAAACCGCGCCCGGCACCAGTGCATTCGCCTCCGAACTCGCCGTCGCGGGCGCCCGTTACTTTCCCCGCTACGGCGAGGACCCAGAAGCCGCGGACCGCAATGTCGCCGCGATTATGGGCCTGATGGACGCTTCAGTCCTATGGTGGCTGGACCATCGCGACTCCACTCGTGACGAACTCGTCATTCGATTGACACGGCAAACCTGGTTGATAATCAATGACAGGCTGCAGGAACTGGGATTCCAGCTTGATCCCGACCTACCACTCTGCGAACCGAAAACCTCATCAGGCACAACCCGAACCTCCCCGCGCTAAACCCGTCTTCGACACCGCCATCAACGATGATTGCGTTGGCGCCGCTCACCGACACCGCGCATCACCGCGAAAGCTTTCAACCCGAGCGACGGTGCGGCGTCGCCGGTACGCGCAACTACGCCACGCCACCGAGGAACTACGCGGAATATCTGGCGACTCTCCAGCAGCGCGAGTCCTGCGCGAGCCACGTCCGCAGCATCCATCGGACTGGGTCCAGCGAACAGAAGCGCCGCCCCAGGGTCGGCGACTCGGTCGGCGACCATTTTCGTACTCACCACGTCGGGGCATAGCGCACGGGCACGGATTCGCAATCCCGCATGGTCAAGGTCGCCCTGCAGCGATGTGGTGAACGACAATACGGCGGCTTTAGTGGCTGCGTACATCGCGAGTCCAGGGATGGGCGCCAGAGCCGAGAGCGACGCGATGTTGAGGATCGCACCCCCACCTGCGCCCATGGCGGCAACTGCCGCGTGTGACCCGGCAACGACACCTCGTACATTTACATCGAGGATCGACGCAATCTCGGCATCGCTGTGACTCCAGCTGTTACCCGCGATTAGGATCCCAGCGTTGTTTACCCACACCGCCAGAGGGCCAGCGGCTAAAGCCTGAGCAGCGACTTCCCGATGACCCGACGGATCTCGTACGTCGTGCGTGGCGCTCCAAGCGCCACCGCCGACCTCGGTGGCAGCGCGCTCCGCTGCGTCGCCATCGACATCCGTGAGCAAAACCTTGTGACCGGCAGCGGCGAGTTGTCTCGCGATCTCCAGACCAATCCCTCGGCCTGCTCCTGTGACGACGGCTGTCGATGGTTCTAGCATGACCATCCTTTGCGGCAGTTTGCGTAGGTTTGCCGACTACGGTTCGCCGGGGTTTGTTGAGGATTTCCGAGGCCGCTTGGAGGACTGCGTCGATTCTGCCGGCGCCCCGTGAGGGCGATGTGCTCGGCTAACCACTCAAAAGTCTCGTGGAATGACCTAGATATCATCGGCGACACAACATAATAGGTAGGCCGTCGACAGGGACAGGCAGGGACGTATTGTCCCACCGAACGCGGTAGCCGTCATCCAGACTCCAGGTGAATTCCCGCAGCATCTCGTGCAGTATTGCCTTCACCTCCAAGGTGCCGAAGTGCATCCCAATGCACTTGTGCGCGCCTCCTCCGAACGGAAGCCAGGCGAAGCGGTGGGCCTGATCCTCGCGCCGTGGCGGTTCGAATCGCGTTGGATCGAACCGGTCCGGCTCGGTCCACACCGTGGGCGCAAAGTGGTTGACCGCAGGCGTGATGGCGACAAGCACTCCGGAGGGGATGTAGTAGCCATCAATTACGGTGTCGGTCACCGTTTTACGCATAACCAACGGTACCGGTGCAACTAATCTGAGCGACTCCTTGATGATCAAGTCCATCGCCGTGAGCCCCTCGAGGTCGTCAATGTCCGGTAGATCGTCACCGAAACGGTCAGACTCAGCACGCAGTCGATCCTGCCATTCGGGATTCTTCGCCAAGAAGTACGCCACCGCGGCAGTGGTGATCGTTGACGTATCATGCGCAGCCATCATCAAAAAAATCATGTGATTGATGATGTCGGCATCAGTGAAGCGTTCGCCGTCCTCGGCGCGCGCCTCACACAACGCGGCGAATAGATCATCATTGTGCCCCGAGCGGGCCGCCGGTAAGTGCCGGGCGAAGTACTCCTCCAACACCCGGCGACCGCGCACTCCGGCGCGGTACCGCGTCCCGGGCAGAGGAGCACGCACGATCGCACTGGCGGCACGGACGGTTGCTACGAAGGCTCGATTTACTGAACCGCTGTCCTCTTTCCCGCGGCCGCCCATGAACACATCGGTCGCGACGTCGAGCGTCAAATCCTTCAGCAGGGGATACAAGCGGATGCCCGAACCGGTCGGCCACTTCGGTACGCTAGAACGAACCGATGGCCCGACCTGCTTGACATAGCCCGTCAGTCGCGGACGCGTGAACGCCTCCTGCATGATTCGCCGATGCATCAGATGCTCATCGAAGCTCATCAACATCAGCCCACGATGGAAGAACGCATCGATAAGAAAACCCCAGCCGTCCTGCGAAAAAGCCTTCGCATTGGTGGTGAGGGCTTCTTGGGTGGCCTGCGGTCCCGCAATGACCACCATTTTGGTGCCGAACGCCCCCATCCACGAGACCGAGCCGAATCTCTCGAAACGCTCTCTGCTGAGGTCAGAGCCGAAGCGAATGTAGTCCAGAGTGTGGCCAACGAGAGGCAATCCCTGATCGCCGATAACTGGCTTCAATCCGCTCCCTGTCGGCGGCGCGGCAAGTTCGCGAACCGGCCATCGTCGACTAACCTCCCGGAGCCCGCGCTCGACGCGCTGCGGGAGGGGAGCCAACAGTACCGACGACAGCCGCTCACGGGGCTTACCTGCCGACACGGACGGCGATCTGGTCATCGAGTGCCTCCTTGATCTTGTTGGCCGCGGTCACGGAGGAGCACCCATCATTTGCACCGGTGACCACACTGTCAACCGCGAACTGATACCCGTCGCCGAACCGGACCGCCACTAGTCGACGCATTCGGCCCCGCTGGGGGCGTAGGGCATGTCGGCCAAATGTGTGTTGGCCGGCTCGGGTGTCCCCCTGCGCGACGAGTTCGCGGGCGCGGGACGCGACAGGACGTAAGCGCGCCGCTTCGGCCTGCGCGCACGAAGGCGATACAGGAAGGTCGGGCTGGGCCAGTTGGTGGATATCGAGCCGAGCGCCGAGCGATACCAGCTCGCGCACATTGTCCACACGGATCTGTCCAGGCGGCGACTCAACCGGTCGTTGAACCGCTTCTCCACATCGGCACGGACCTCGATAACACTTCCTGGATGGGCACGGAGAACCTTCATCAACCTTACGATGTGTCGGGCCTGCGATTCGAGCATGTAGACGATGGACCCGGATCCCACGTTGGTGTTGGGCCCGTACATCATGAGGAAATTCGGAAACTCTGGCACCGATAGGCCGTAGTAGGCGTGCGCGCCATCCGCCCACACGTCCGACAATTTTCGGTCCGAGCGGCCGTAGACCTCCATCGGGGATAGAAACTCGGTGGCACTGAAGCCGGTGCCGTAGATGATCACGTCGGCGGCATGGAAGTCGCCAGCCACGGTGCGGATTCCGCCAGGCTCTACTGCCTGGATATCGTCGGTGACCAGTGCGACGTTGGGACGTGCGAGCGCGGGGTAATAGTCGCTCGAGAACAGAATCCTCTTGCACCCGGGCGCATAGTCCGGTGTCAGTTGGGAACGCAGCCGCGCGTCGTGTACCTGGCGACCTAGGTGCCTGAGGGCGACGCCGCCAAGGACTCGCGATACCGGCTTCGCATCGACGAGTGCCAACGCCAAGAACTCGAATATCGTCCAGATCATCAGACGTTCGCTGAGCCGCAGAATGGGTAACTTGCGCAACAGTTGGTGATGCCGCCCACCGTACTGACGGTCGAATTTGGGCAGCACCCATGGGGCTGACCGTTGAAAAACGTCCAAGTGCTCAGCGCCTGCGGCGACCACCGGGACGAATTGCACCGCACTTGCGCCGGTGCCGACGACCGCAATGCGCTTGCCGCTGAGATTCAGATCGTGGTCCCAATTGGCGGAATGAAACGACGGGCCCGCGAACCCCGAGATTCCAGGAATATCAGGAACTGAGGGTCGGGACAGCTGGCCCACGGCCGAAATGACGACATCACACTCCAATTCCTGACTGGTAGTCGTGGTCAGACGCCATGTGTTCGTGCGCTCATCGAAGGCTGCCTTGGCGATTTCGGTCTTCGCCCGAAGGAGGGGCAGCAATCCACTTTCGTCGACGACGCGGCGAAGGTAGGCGAGGATATCGCCTTGTTCTGCGTAACGCCGGCCCCACGTGGGATTCGGCGCAGCGGAGATCGAGTACAACTGCGACGGGACATCACAGGCAGCCCCCGGGTAGGTGTTCTCCCGCCAGACTCCCCCGACACCATCGCCCTTTTCGACGATGAGGACCCTGTCGAACCCTGCGCGTTTGAGGCGAAGTGCAAGGGTAATTCCGGCGAAGCCAGCGCCGATGATGACGATCGAGGGGTTACCAGGGGGATTGTCCTGGGTTTGTTCACGTTTCACGGGTTTCATCGTTAGCTCATACAACCTTCGTGCTGGGGCGCCTCGTGGTCAAGGCGTGCGCAGGGACGCTGTCAACGGACGGTGGCCGAAGTAGCCAAGAACTCGCCACCGAGCCTGAGGGCCTCACGCGCTTCTGGCAGTAGGCGAAACATCGCCTGGAAGACATGGATCTGGCCGCGGAAAACTTGCAACTGCGAGGAGACCCCTGCAGTTTGCAGACGTTTGGCAAAGACTCTGGAGTCGTCGAGCAACATCTCTCGTCCGCCGACCTGAATCAGAGTTGGTGGCATGTCGGTGAGATCAGCGTCGAGCACGCTTATCCTCGGGTCGGCTGGATCGGCGCCCGCCACGTACAGACCCATTGTTCTCGACGCAGAGATGGCGGACGCAAAGGGGTCCCGTCTGCGCAGATCACGGTCCATCGCAAGTTGACATGTCAAATCCAGCACCGGCGACATCAGCAGCATGGCATCCGGCGTCGGCAGTCGATGTTCCCGAGCGCCAAGCGCCGTCGCCGCAGCAAGTTGGCCGCCTGCGGAATCTCCGGCGAGCGCCACCGTGCCAGAAGACGCGGTGATCGCGCTTCCCTCTGTCAACCATCGATAGGCGATCAGTGCATCATCTGCGGCCGCCGGGAAGGGATATTTCGGGACCAATCGATAGCGTACGGCAAATACCGGCCTGCGGGCGGCCGCGGACAGTTCGCTGATGAGGCCACGGTGGGTCTCGGGAGAGCACATAGAAAATGCGCCGCCGTGTATATAAAGAATCGGCGGAGCATCCGAGGCCACGTTGGCCGCCTTGACCCAGTCGCCTCGCACACGTTCACCGGCGAAGGGCGTGTCTACCTTCTCGACACTGATTGCGCGCCTTGGCCGCGACACCACGAGTGTTCCCCGTAGCACGCGGTCCATGACCGCGAAGCCATGGTCGTTGGCCGGAATCACCTGCGTGAGAGGTCGAAGAACGCGTCGCGCCGTTGCCGCGACCAGGTGGCTCGCCATGCTCGGATTCGGCCTGGCAGGTGAACTCATCCGGCGGTGTCCACCTTCTGTGGGGCAGTGTCCGCCTTTTTCGCCGGTCGCCGTTCGAAACGGTAGTCGGCCAAGTCGAATCGTCGACTGCGCCAGATCGACTCGACCGTCGTCGTGGGACGCAGAGGCACGTCCCCATGCTTGTCGAAGTAATAGCTGTTCGCGCCCGCGCAGCTGTCCTGCCAGAAGACCTGCGTATGCCGCCGTGCCAGCATCTCCGCGAAGAAGCGTTGATTCGCCTCCTCGCGTACCTCGACGTAGTTCGAGTCGGCCGTCCTGGCATGCCGGAGGCAACGGAGAATGTGACCCGCCTGTGCCTCGATGAGTGCGAAGTAGGACGACCCGTTGTATCCGTACGGGCCAAACACTGAGAAATGGTTCGGGAATCCTGGCACGCTGACGCCCTCATATGCCTGGAGTCGGTTCTCGTCCCACCACTGTGCCTGGTCTCGGCCGGCGACACCTCTGAGCGAGTAGGTGGGCATGCTGTCCGATTCCATGACCTTGAATCCCGTTGCCAGGACGAGCACGTCGATCTCGTGTCTGACGCCATCGGCCGTAATCACCGCGGTCTCATCGACCCGGGTGATGGGGTTGGTTTCAAGAAGGACGTTCTCGCGGTTGAACGTCTTCAAATATTCGTTGTGAAAGCTTGGTCGCTTGCAGCCCAGCGCGTAACGCGGCGTCAGCTTCTCGCGAACGACCGCGTCGGTGACCTGCCGACGCATATAGCTGATCGCTGCACGCTCGATCGCCGACGCCAGCGGTATGGCGGTATGGAAGTGCGCTGCGACGGGAAAGGTGAGTTCGACAAAGGCCTGGCTGGCTCCCCGCGCGGCGATCTGCGCTCCGGGTGCGAGCCGGAGAAGAGCACTCAGCGGGCGGGGCACCGCGAAGTCGAATTTCGGCAGACACCATATCGGGGTGCGCTGAAAGACGGTGAGTGTGTCCACGTCCTTGGCTATCGAGGGGATCAGTTGCACCGCCGAGGCGCCCGTCCCGATGACGGCGACCCTCTTTCCGGTGAGGGTCTGCTGGTGGTCCCAGCGCGACGTGTGCATCGTGACCCCGCCGAAGTCCCCGACCCCCGGTATGTCCGGCGCTTTTGGTCGCGTGAGAACCCCGGAGGCATTGATGACGAACCTGGCTGTCAGTTCCTCGTCCGTCGAGGTAAACAAACGCCACAATGTCGATTCTTCGTCGAACTCAGCCCTCACAACCGTGACTCCGAAGCGGATGCGCGACGCGAGGCCATATTTTTCCACGCAATGCTTCGCGTAGTTCTTCAGTTCGATCCCCGGCGCATAGGTACGTGACCACGACGGGCGTTTCTCAAAGGAGAATTGGTAACTATATGACGGAATGTCTACTGCAATCCCCGGGTAGGTATTCCAGTACCAGGTTCCACCCACCCCTTGGGCCTCATCAACGATGAGGAAGTCTGAGAAACCTTTTTTCAGCAGCTTGATGCCCACCCCGATCCCGGAGAATCCAGCTCCGATGACCAATATCTCGTGGGTGGGGACCTCGTACGTAGGGGCTCCGGAGGTGGGGGCATTCTCGTCGCCTGCGACATGGACACTCAAGCGTCTTTCCTCACTCTCGAGGCTGCGCGCTTAGGCGGTACTTTCCCGACGCCCACGTCCAGGACGTCGGCTTTGACGTCAGACCGCGTTGGCAGGGCGCCTGCGCTTTTTCGGCCCTGGGCTACCTTGGCCTTGCGGCCCTGGGCAACCTTGGCCACATTCGAGCCGTTTTGGGCGTGTTCGGTTGGGTGGTGCTCAGTTCGTGCGGTTGTCGGGGTCGTTACATAATCACCCATGTCGACCTTGGACAGTGCGCGCTTGAACTGGGTGGCGAAACCGGGGTACATGGTGCCGTTGTATCCGTCATTCGTGAGGTACCAGCTCTTGCAACCCGAATTCCATGTCGTGCTTACCAACCGTTGCTGTACCTCGCGGTGGTAATTATTTTGCTTATCTTCGCGGACCTCGAGCGTACTGAGATCATTGTCGATGATCGCGCCGATGGCTTTGACGATATAGTTGATCTCGGCCTCCATGTACACGAGGGCCGAGTTATGGCCGGGCCCTGAATTTGGTCCGAAGGTGAAGAAAAGATTGGGATAGCCTGCGACGGTGACGCTCCGGTACGCATAGGCGCCCTGGGACCACTCGTCGGAGAGCTCACGACCATGCGCGCCTCGGATGGGAAAAGGTGTGCCAGCCTTGCATACATCGAAGCCGGTGGCGAAGACGATGCAGTCCACTTCGTGTTCGATGCCATCTGCGGTCCGTATGCCATTCGGCGACAGGGTCGCGATCGGCCACGAGACGAGCTTGCAGTTGTCGTGCTGAAGAGCGGGGTAGTAATCGCTGCTCATCAGCATCCGTTTGCAGCCAGCACGGAAGTTCGGCGTCAGCTGGCGCCTGAGCCAAGTATCCGATACCTGCCTCCGCAAATTCGCCTTCGCCAGTAGCTGGATGCCAGTGGTGACCGGGGTATCCCAGACCATGCCGACGGCCATGAGCTCGTGGCCCCAAAACCACGCCTGCCGTCCGACGTTGTGAACGCGGGGCAAGCGACGAAACGCCGTCCGCACCCATTGCGGATGGGAGAAGTCGGGCCGAGGGAGGACCCAGCCGGGGGTGCGTTGGAAGACCTTGACCGACCGCGCAGTCTTCACCAGTTCGGGAATGATCTGAACAGCGCTGGCTCCGGTGCCGATCACGGCGACACGTTTGTCGCTCATGTCGTAGTCGTGATCCCAACGCGCACTGTGGATCTTGTGACCATCGAAGGTGTCCAGTCCGCGGATGTCCGGCAGGCTCGCATTCGCCAGCGGCCCACTGGCCATCACTGCGGTGCGCGCCGTGAACTGCGAGCCGTCAGCTGTCTGCGCCGTCCACAGTGCGCTTTCCTCGTCGAACTCCAGACCGGTGACGTTCACTCCGAACCGGATGAAACGCGACAGCGAGTATTTGTCCACCATCGCCTTGATGTAGCCGAGGATCTCGGCGCTGCCCGAATAGGCGCGGGACCAGTCCGGATTCTGCTCGAACCCGTAGGAATAGAGCAGCGACGGGATGTCGCACGCCGCGCCGGGATAGGTGTTGTCCCGCCAGGTACCACCCACCTCGTCGGCACGTTCAAGGACAACGAAATCGTCAATACCCTGTTTTAGCAACTGGATTGCGGTTCCCAGGCCGGCGAAACCCGCACCGACGATCAAGACGGTCGTGGTGTCGCTCATCTGGCTACCGGTTCGTAGGTCAGCTCTTCTGTCCACGTCGGTGACTTACCGAGCACCTCGGTGGGGAAGTGGTCGATGGCGGTACCCAGCCGCTGCGAAATGAAATGCAATGGCTGAGAACGCTTGATGCTGGCGGACATGTGAGCCTTCAAGATGTGGTAACCCGGAACGCGGCGCGTGAACTCACTACGATCTCCGACGTTCTCGTACCGCATCACCGCGTTGTACAGCTTCTCCTCCGACAATCCCATGGCGTTGAGATTGGTCAACATCCTGGTGAGCAACGGCACGTAGAGTACGCCGCCGAGAAGGATTCTCGGGTCGATGAGCGCCCCCATCGTCTGAATCGCATGAATGCGCATGGGGCTGGCGCCGAGGTCGTTCAGAACTTGGAATCCGACTGCCAAGTGCCGCGATTCGTCGTTGTTGACCTTGTTGAAGACCTCGGCGCAGAGCGGATCCTGCACCTCGTCGAGAAGGAACTTGAGCAATGCTCCGTCGAGCGCAGTCTCCAAGGCGGGGATCGCCGCTCCGATCACCGTCAGCGGGAGGGCCTCGGCGTATCGGTCGATCCACTCGATGACCAGTCGAATGTTCTTGTTCGGCACCGGGATTTCCCCTTCCTCGAGCATCCCCCACCGCTGCATGAGCGCCAGCTCCGCGTTGGCGTGCCGCTGCTCCTCGGCATGGAAATACCGGTAGATTTCACCTAGAGCCTCGAACGGCGCTTTCGGCGCCATGGCGGCGAACGCGCGTGCACCGACGTGTTCTATCCACACCACGTCAGCCATGAACTGCTTCAGTTCGGGCCGCTGCTCATCAGTGATTTTATCGGCGCCCGGCGCATCCCAATCGATGTCGGCCAGCGCCCACTGCCGGTTCTTGATCGTCTCGAGCATATCGCTGTATTTGAATGCCATTGGAGTCTCCTTTGTCCTTGTCTTTTATGACTTAGCGTGCAATTCGCTCGACTAAACCGAGCGCACGGGTATATGTGGCAGGCACTGCCCGCTTGAATAACCAGAGAATCTTCGCGTCGACTTGGGGTAGGACGTGCAACTGACCGCGATCGTTCGCGTCCAACGTTTTGCGCGCCACCGATTCCGCCGACACGCCCGTCCACTTCATCAAATTCGTTGCCAGCTTGGCGGCCGACTCCTCAATACCAGGGTTATCGACGATGTTGGTCTTGACGAATGTCGGGCACAGCACTGTCACCCCCACACCGGTACCACTCAGTTCGGCCGCCAAAGTCTCGGATAGCGAGAGCACGCCGGCCTTGCTGACGTTGTAGGCACCCATCCGGGGCGCCGCCCCGAAACTTGCAGCCGATGCGACGTTGATTATTCCCCCGCTGCCCTTCGCGCGAAGTCGCGGTACGAAGATCTCGCAGCCGTAGATCACTCCCCACAAGTTGATCGAGAGCGTCGTCTCCCAGTCCCGCTTGGGCGTCGCGCCGATGACATTGCCACCGATTCCGATGCCCGCGTTGTTGATCACCAGGCTGGCTGCCGCGCCGAACCACTTCTCGGCGCTGTCGGCGAGTTCGCGGACCTGCTCTTCGTCCGAGACATCGCATGCGATGTCGAGCCCCTCGCCGCCGGCTTGGACGACGAGCCCGACCGTCTCCTTGGCACGCACGGGGTCGATGTCGGCGCATACCACCCGTCCCGATCTGCGGGCGAGCTCTACCGCAAAAGCGCGACCAATTCCGCTGCCAGCCCCTGTAACAACCGCGTTCGCGCGGTCACTTCTGCGAGGCGACTTGCCCCACCACAAGAAATCCATCAGTACTGAGCCCTTTGCAAATTGGACCATGCTGAACCGGTGAACCAAGCCAATCTGCTGCCGCTTGGTGGCAGTGAACACAATTGTGGTCGCATGCCACCAGTTTGGCGGGGGTGGTAAGTCTTTGTCAAGATGTATGCGTGCGGACGAAGGCAGCAAGGTGGGGCGGGCGTACAGGCGCCGAACGGCGGGCTGACCGGCGGCAGCGCCTAGTCGCCGCGGCAACAGATATCTGGACGGAGAGCGGATGGGCTGCGGTTACCATGCGTGGGGTCTGCTCCAGAGCCGCGTTGAACGATCGCTATTATTACGAGGAGTTCAAGACCCGCGATGAGCTGCTGGTGGCGGCGTGGGACGGTGTCCGAAACGAGATGCTCGGCGAGGTTTCAGCAACATTTGCCGAACGTGTCGGTCAACCACCTGTCGAGATAATTCGCGCCGCGATCTCGATCGTCGTCCTCCGCATTTCGCAGGATGCTGGCCGAGCCCAGATACTGCTGACGCAACACGTCGGCAGTTCAACATTGCAAGATCGTCGTGCGGCGGCCTTGCAGGAAGCCACCCAGCTCGTCATGGCGGCCAGCCGACCACATCTGAGGCCTGACGCAGACGAAATGGCTTTGCGCATGGACACTTTCGTAGCGGTCGGCGGTTTCGTCGAACTTATCAGCGCCTGGCAAGCAGGACTTCTGGTCGATGTAAGTCAGGTCGACATCGTCGAACATACGAGCAGACTTGCTGAAACGCTGGCTCGCCGCTACGTGGTTGATATGTCTGGCTAGATGGCACTTGGGCGGAATTTCCCATTCGCAAAGGCTGCATTCGCCGCAGCGGTTCGTGACACACGTTGACTTACCTTGGAAACGGTGGAAGGTCCGTCTCGTCGACCTGCCAAGCCGACGCTCCTGCTGTCGAATGGCGGCTTCACTCAGAGGCCAATCCGCTTGGCGATGATCTCCTTCATGATTTCGGTGGTGCCGCCCCCGATACCCAGGATGCGCGAATCGCGATAGTGCCTTTCGACCTCGGTCTCGCGTAGGTAGCCCATGCCACCGTATAATTGGACGGCGGTGTCAACGGCGAGCGCGCAGGCCTCTACGGCTTGTTCTTGGCCATCGAGACCATCCGCACGTCGGTGTCTCCGGCGACTATGCGGTCCACAGCGGCACGGGTGTACGTACGGGCCACGTCGACGGCCGTCGCGATATCGACGATCTTGTGCCGCACCACCTGTCGGGTGGATAGCGGTCGACCGAAGGTTTCGCGCTTCTTCACCCAATCCAGCGTCAGGTCGAGGCAGCGCTGGGCCGTGGCGTAACACTGGACGGCGATGAAAGCACGTTCGACCTGGAACTGTTGCATGATCTGCAGAAATCCGCTGCCTTCGGGGCCAACCAGATTAACTACCGGCACGCGCACGTCGGTGAATCCGAGTTCGGCAGTGTCGGAGCACAGCCAGCCCATCTTCATCAGTGCCCGCGAGACCGAGAAACCCGTGGCGCCACGCTCCACCACGAGCAGAGAAATCCCCGATGGGCCCGGGCCGCCGGTACGCACGGCGGTGGTCACGAAATCGGCGCGGGCACCCGAGGTGATGAAGAGCTTCGCACCATTGACCACGTAGTGGTCCCCGTCGCGCCGTGCGGTAGTGCGGATGCCGGCGACGTCAGAACCGGTGTCGGGTTCGGTGATGCCAAGGCTGCCGATCTTCTCCCCGGCCAGGGTCGGCGCCACGAAGCTGCGGATCTGCTCGGGATCGCCCTGCGCGGCCATATGGGGCACTGCGATGTGATGCGTAAGTAGGCTGGCCAGTAAGCCCGACGAGCCGCCGGCCTCCATCACGGCCTCGGTGAGCAGCACCAGGTCGCGCAGGTCACCGCCGGAGCCGCCGATCTCTTCGGCGAACCCGATGCCCAGCAACCCCGCTGCGGCTGCTCGGCGGTGGAGTTCTCTAGGGAGCTCTCCGGCGTCCTCCCAGAATTGCAAGTGAGGAACGATCTCCTTCTGGGTGAACGACATGGCGAGGTTGCGCAACGAGATGCGCTCGGGCGTCATCCACGGGTCGGCTGCGGCCGCCTCCGCTTCCCGCTGATCCGGCTGTTTCATGTGAGTTGCTCCTGCCGTGATCGCGGGGACGGGACGATCGCCCCGTCGACCCCATTGTCGTCGAATGTTAATGACCGATAACGTAGCCTGTCAGGAGATCGACGTTGATGTCACCTGGAGGAAAAGTTGGTTGACGTCCTGCCCGACCGGGTCGACACCCGCGCGCCGGTATACCTCGAGAATCGCGAGGGACTCATCGCGCAGCTCCATGGGCTCGCCGAACAGCTAGCGCTGGCCAACGGTGGCGGCGGCGAGAAATACGTCGCCCGGCACCGTAGCCGCGGTAAGACGCTGGCCCGCGAGCGTGTCGAGCTGCTCATCGACCCCGACACGGCCTTCCTGGAACTCTGCCCGTTCGCGGCGTGGGGCACGGAGTTTCCGGTGGGCGGCAGCGTTGTGGTCGGCATCGGCATCGTCGAAGGCGTCGAGTCGATGATCATCGCGCACGACCCGACCGTGCGCGGCGGAGCCTCGAACCCCTACACCTTCCGAAAAGTGTTCCGGGGCATGGCAGTCGCCCGCGAGAACCGGCTGCCCATCATCAACGTCGTCGAGTCGGGCGGGGCGGACCTGCCCACGCAGGCCGAGATCTTCGTGCCCGGGGGCCAGCTATTCCACGACCTCACCCAGCACAGCGCGCTGGGGCTGCCGACGCTCGCACTGGTATTCGGCAACTCGACGGCAGGCGGCGCCTACATCCCCGGCATGTGTGATTACGTGGTGATGGTCCGCAACCGGTCCAAGGTCTTCCTCGGCGGTCCGCCGCTGGTGAAGATGGCGACCGGCGAAGTGTCCGACGATGAGTCGCTCGGCGGCGCCGACATGCACGCCCGCACCTCCGGGCTGGCCGACTACATGGCCGAGGACGAGCAGGACGCCATCCGGATCGGGCGGCGCATCATGGCCAGACTGAACTGGCGCAAGCTCGGGCCGGGCCCGACACAGTCGCCGGCCCCCCCGCTGCGAGACCCCGACCAGCTCCTCGGGATCGCTTCGGTGGACCCCAAGGTTCCCTTCGACCCACGTGATGTCATCGCCCGCATCGTGGACGGATCGGCCTTCGACGAGTTCAAGCCGCTTTACGGCACCTCGCTGGTCACCGGTTGGGCCTCGATCCACGGATACCCGGTAGGGATCCTGGCCAACGCGCGCGGAATCCTGTTCAGTGAGGATGCGGAGAAGGCCGCCCAGTTCATCCAGCTGGCGAACCAGATCGACACGCCGCTGGTGTTCCTGCAGAACACCACCGGCTACATGGTCGGCGCGGAGTACGAGCAGGGTGGCATCATCAAGGACGGCGCGAAGATGATCAACGCAGTATCCAACAGCGCTGTCCCGCACCTGACGATTGTGATGGGCGCGTCCTACGGTGCGGGCAATTACGGGATGTGCGGGCGGTCCTACTCTCCCCGGTTCCTGTTCACCTGGCCCAACTCGCGTTCGGCCGTCATGGGCCCGGCCCAGCTCGCGGGCGTGCTGTCGATCGTGGCGCGGGAGTCGGCCGCCGACCGGGGCCTTCCGTTCGACGAGGAGGCCGACACCCAGATGCGCGCTGCCGTCGAGAGCCAGATCGAGCGTGAGTCGTTGGCGCTGGCAAACAGCGGCAGGCTCTACGACGACGGGATAATCGACCCGCGCGACACCCGTACCGTTCTCGGGTTCTGCCTGTCCGTGGTCCACAACAGCGAGATCCGTGGCCAGCGTGGCTACGGCGTGTTCCGGATGTGATGGCGATGCCCGTGATCAAGAAGCTGCTGGTGGCCAACCGGGGAGAGATCGCCCGGCGCGTGTTTCGCACCTGTCGCGAACTCGGCATCGCCACCGTCGCCGTGTACTCCGACGCCGACGCCGACGCCTGGCACGTCGACGACGCCGACGAGGCCGTCCGGCTGCCGGGTTCCTCGCCGGCGGAGACCTACCTCGACGGTGACCGGGTGATCGCCGCCGCCCTGCTCACCGGCGCCGACGCCGTGCATCCCGGCTACGGCTTCATGTCGGAGAACGCCGGCTTCGCGCGGGCCTGCGCCGACGCCGGGCTCGTGTTCGTCGGCCCACCGCCGGATGCCATCGATGCGATGGGTTCCAAGCTGACGGCCAAGGCGATGATGGCCGATGCGGGCGTGCCGGTTCTCCCGGGCGGCGACGCCACCGGCCTGGACCCCGACAAGCTGCGCAAGCTCGGCGCCGAGATCGGCTACCCGCTGCTGGTCAAGGCGAGCGCGGGTGGCGGCGGGCGCGGCATGCGGGTTGTCGAGTCGGCCGACGACCTCGACGGAGCCGTGGCCTCGGCGTCGCGCGAGGCGATGTCGGCGTTCTCGGACGGCACGGTGTTCCTCGAGCGGTACGTGCAGCGTCCCCGCCACGTTGAGATCCAGCTGATGGCCGACATGCACGGCACGGTTGTCTCGCTGTTCGAGCGGGAGTGCTCGGTGCAGCGCCGCCACCAGAAGGTCATCGAGGAGGCGCCCTCCCCCGTCGTCGACGACGACCTGCGCGCCCGGATGGGCGCGGCGGCGGTCG
The DNA here is from genome assembly GCF_049541695.1 of Mycobacterium sp. NPDC050041. Classification (NCBI taxonomy): domain Bacteria; kingdom Bacillati; phylum Actinomycetota; class Actinomycetes; order Mycobacteriales; family Mycobacteriaceae; genus Mycobacterium; species Mycobacterium sp. NPDC050041. Next base: position 736,227 of record NZ_JBMVDG010000001.1, read on the forward strand.
CGGCGGCACAGGCCGTGGGTTACGTCGGGGCCGGAACGGTCGAGTTCGTCCTCGATGCGAACGGCGGCGATGACGACGGGACGTTCGCCTTCCTGGAGATGAACACCCGGCTGCAGGTCGAGCACCCGGTCACCGAACTCGTCACCGGGCTCGACCTCGTGCGCCTGCAGCTGCTGGTGGCGATGGGTCGGCCACTGCCCGCCGAGGTGAGCGAGCCGCGGATCACCGGCCACGCGGTCGAGGCCCGGCTCTACGCCGAGGACCCCACGAAGGGATACCTGCCGCAGACCGGGACGCTGCGCACGATGCAGATCCCCGACCACGTCGGGGTCCGGGTGGACTCCGGCGTGCGCGACGGCTCGGTGGTCAGCCACCACTATGACGCCATGCTGGCCAAGGTGATCGCCTGGGCGCCCACCCGGGCCGAGGCGCTCGGCGCGCTGTCCGCCGCGCTCGCCGGCGCCCGGATCCACGGACTCACCACCAACCGGGATCTGCTGGTTCGCGTTCTGCGCCACGACGAGTTCGCCGGACGCGGCACCGACACCGGGTTCCTCGACCGCCACGACGTGGCCGGCCTCGGCGCAGCCCTCATCGACAGCGACGGGGAGGGCTTGCACGCCATCGCGGCGACATTCGCCCAGGTCGCGGGACGCCGCGCGGCGGCCCCCGTCCAGCCGACGCTGCCTGCCGGGTGGCGCAACAACCCGTCCCAGCTGCAGTCCACCGGATGGCTGACCGCCGACGGCCGGGAGCGACGGGTGAGCTATGCGCTGCTCCGCGACGGCGTCGAGGTGGAAGTCGACGGCAAGCCGGTCGAGGACGTCAGCGTGCTCGTGCAGCGGCCGAACCGGGTGGTCCTGGAGACCGGCGGGGTACGGCGCGGCTACGACGTCGTCCTCGACGCCGACATCGCCTATGTTGACAGCCCTGCCGGGTCCACTGCGTTTACGCAGGTACCACGGTTCCTGGACCCGAGCGCGCTAAAGCCGGCGGGCTCGCTGACGGCGCCTATGCCGGGTTCGGTGATCCGGCTGCCCGTCGCCGCGGGCGACGTCGTGACGGCCGGGCAGGCGCTGGTCGTGGTGGAGGCGATGAAGATGGAACACACCATCGTCAGCCCGATCGACGGGATCGTCGCCGAGCTTTCGGTCGAGGTGGGTCAGCAGGTGTCCACCGGCGATGCCCTCGCGGTGGTCGGAGCGGCCGCCGGTGCAGACCAGGATTGAGCACCACCCGACCTGTCACCGGCCCGGTGGCCGGTGACTTCAAAGTAGGAGAGCGGTATGGAGCTGCATGAGACCGAGGAGCGGCGAGCGCTGCGCAAGGCCGTGTCCGAGATCGCCAAGGACTTCGGGCACGACTACTACGTGGCCAAGTCGCTCGGCGGGGAAAAGAGCTCGGAACTCTGGCACGCCGTCGGGAAACAGGGGTTCCTCGGGGTCAACATCGCCGAGCAGTACGGCGGCGGTGGCGGCGGCATCTACGACATGCAGATCGTCGGTGAGGAACTGGCCGCGGCCGGCTGCCCGCTGCTGATGACGGTGGTGTCCCCCACCATCTGCGGCACGATCATCGAGGCTTTCGGCAGCGACGAACTCAAGTCGCGCTGGCTGCCGGGCATCGCCAGCGGCGAGGTCATCATGGCGTTCGCGATCACCGAGCCGGATGCGGGCTCGAACTCTCACAACATCTCCACCCACGCCAAGCGCGTCGGTGGGGATTGGGTGCTCAACGGCACCAAGTATTACATTTCCGGCGTCGACGAGGCGGAGGCCATCCTGGTCGTCACCCGCACCGCGACCGACGACCGCGGACGCGGACGGCTGAGCCTGCTCGTGGTCCCGACCGACGCGCCCGGGCTGACCAAAACCCTCATCCCGGTCCAAGCCGTGACGCCGGAGAAGCAGTTCACTCTGTTCTTCGACGACGTGCGAGTGCCGGCCGAGAACCTGATCGGTGCGGAGAACGACGGCCTGCGCCAGGTGTTCATGGGCCTCAACCCCGAACGCATCATGGGCGCCGCACTGGGCAACGGCATCGGCCGCTATGCGCTGGACAAGGCATCCGCCTATGCGCGCGAGCGCACGGTCTGGGACGTGCCGATCGGAGCCCACCAGGGCCTGTCGCACCCACTCGCGCACGCTAAAATCCAGCTGGAGCTGGCCCGACTGATGACTCAACGGGCGGCCTCACTGCACGACGCCGGAGACCCCGGCTCGGGCGAGGCATCGAACATGGCCAAATACGCTGCGGCCGAGGCCGGCATCCTGGCCCTCGACCAGGCGATCCAGACGCACGGCGGCAACGGGATGGCCACCGAGTACGGGCTGGCCACTCTCTGGGGCCCGGCACGGCTGATGCGCACCGCGCCGATCAGCCGCGAGATGATCCTCAACTACGTGGCACAGCACAGCCTCAACCTGCCCCGCTCATACTGAGCATCCTTCATCCGTTCGTGTCCGCTTCGGTCTACAAGACGGACGGTGGTGATCGGTCGCCCGCCGGGGCCGGGTCCTGCCTTAACGAGCATTTGTCAACCAAAACTGCCGAGGAGGCAAATCAACATGGATCGCGGTATCGGTCAGTGGGTCACCAAACGGGCCTTCCTCAACGGGCAGCGCACGGCGTTCGTCTGCGGTGACACCAGCTTCACGTACTCCGACTTCGATCGGCGCACCAACCAGGTCGCTTCGAACCTGTTGCGTCTCGGCGTCCGCAAGGGGGACCGGGTGGCCATACTGCTGGTGAACTCGGTCGAGTTCATGGAGGTCCTCCTCGGCTGCGCGAAGATCAGCGCCATCACCATCCCGATCAACGTCCGACTCGCAGGCCCGGAGATCGGCTACATCCTCGCCGACGCCGGCGCCGACGTGTTCGTGTTCCACGAGCCGCTAGCAGCGGCGGCGGTCAGCGCGCTGGCCGAGCCGGGGGTCCGGGTCCGCCACACGGTCCGCGCCGGGGGCGCCCCGGCCGACGGTGAGATCGCCTACCCAGACCTCCTCTCCGACGGTGCGCCCGCGCCACTCGACAGCGACGTCGAGGGCCGCGACGCCGCGTTCATCATGTACACCTCGGGCACCACCGGCCGCCCGAAGGGCGCCATCCTCACCCACGACAACCTACTGTGGAACGCCATCAACGTGCTGGGCGCCGAACAAGGCCTGACCGGCAGTGACGTGACTGTCGCAGTCGCCCCTATGTTCCACATCGGCGGGCTCGGGGTACATACGTTGCCGTTGCTCTACGTCGGCGGGACCAGCGTGATCCTGCCGTCGTTCGACCCGGTGGGCACGCTCAAGGCGATGGCCGAAAGCCGTGCCACCGTCCAGTTCATGGTGCCGGCGATGTGGTCAGCGCTGACTCAGGTGCCCGACTTCGACTCCTACGACCTCTCCGCGCTGCGTCTGGCCATGGGCGGCGGCGCGCCGATGCCGCTGACCGTCATCGACTTCATGCAGCAACGCGGCGTCCCCTTCACCGAGGGATTCGGGATGACCGAGACTGCACCCATGGTCTCGGTCTTGGATGCCGCCAACATCACGACGCGGGCCGGATCAATCGGCCGGGTCGCTATGCACGTCGATGCCCGCATCGTGGACGCCGACGACCGGGACGTCCCGATCGACACCGTCGGCGAACTCCTGGTGCGCGGACCCAACGTGTTCGTCGGGTACTGGATGAAGCCGGCGACCACCGCCGAGGCCTTCAGGGGCGGCTGGTTCCACACCGGCGACCTCGGCCGGATCGACGCCGACGGCTACATCACGCTGGTCGACCGCAAGAAGGACATGATCATCTCGGGCGGGGAGAATGTCTACCCGATCGAGGTCGAGCAGGTGCTGTTCCGCCACCCCGGTGTGCTCGACGCGGCGGTAGTCGGCGGTCCCGACGAGAAGTGGGGTGAACGCGTCGTCGCCGTGGTGATGGCCGACCCCGCCGCCGAACAGGAACCCGGCGCCGACGAACTGATCGCCTGGTGCCGCGAGCGGCTGGCGCATTTCAAGTGTCCGCGCGAAGTGCACCTCATTGCCGAGCTGCCCCGCAACGCCACCGGCAAGCTCCTCAAGACCGAGCTGCGCAAGCGATTCACCGGCGTCGAGGGCGGCGTCGTCCAGCGCTGAGGCACGACACCGGAGGCGGAGCGCGGGTTTGGGAAGTGTTGTCGCGACGAGTAGCCACGGTCACGCTGCAAATAGCTGAAGATGTTATTTATCGCTAACGTTTAGAGGCGCAGGTTGGGACCTGTCGGCCGAGACAACCGGGAGGTATACGACATCCGGCAAATGTTGCGGGTGGGTCTTGCCATGCGCTCGCCTGTCACCTTGCGCGATAGGTGCTTGAGCGTCCCTGACGCCGATGAGCTTCCGCGAAAGGGGTGCTTCAGTGTCGTACGGCGGCGACCGACCACTCCACCCGATCAGCCTTCCCGCAGTAGAGCCCCGTGGCAGCGTCGAAACATGAATCGAACTCGGACCACGAGGCCCGAGACATCTGGATCGCCGTCGGTCACCACACCCATCCGTCCGACATCATCGGTGTTACTACGCTGCGAGGATTACCGCGGTCGACTGCGGCCAAGCCCACGCTCTGGCGTGGCGCACCCAGCTGAGATCCACCGTCACCGATTACGCGTTGATTCACGCATCGGTTTCTCGGACAGTTTTCGTTCATCACCGCGCGGGTGTCAGCCGAATCGGCAGGTACGTGGTGCCCCGAAGTGAGCTGTTGGTTGACCAGGTGGCCGAACCGGCCGCTGCGATGGCCGAGGCTTGGGAAGTGAGTTCGCGGAGCACCGCCTGGCCCTCCATGCGACTGAGGGTTGCTCCGATGCACATGTGAACGCCGTAGCCGAATGCGATGTGGTTGCGCGGATTTCGGTCAGCGCGGTAGGTATCGGGATCCTCGAAGACCTCAGGGTCGCGATTGGCCGCGCCGAATGCCAACAAGAGGCGCGACCCGCTCGGGATAGTCACCTCACCGACCCTGTAGTCGGTGCGAGTGTAGCGGTACAGGTTTTGGATGGGCGTCGAGTACCGCAGCTGTTCCTCTACAGCGCTGGGGATCAGGTCGGGATCGTCTCGGATCATGGCGAACTGATCGGGGGCGTGGGCAAGAGTGTCGAACATCCCGCCGATGAGGTTGGTGGTGGTTTCATTCCCAGCGAATAACAGTAGCATCGCGATGAAGAAGAGCTCGTCGTCGGAGAGCTTGCCGTCCTCGTTGTTATCGACGAGCCGACCCAGTACGGTATCTGACCCCTTGAGCTTGCCCGAGGCCAACTGATCCTTGAAGTACCGGCGCAGTGCCGCGATCGCCCGAACCCCCTTGAACCCCTGCCGCAGCCCGGCGGGGCTCACGCCGGCATTGATGACGCCGACACCGTCTTCGGACCATGATCGAAAGTTCTGGACATCTTCGGGCGGAATCCCGATTATGTGCGCGATCATTCGGATGGGCAAAGGCACGGCGAGGTGCGCCATCACGTCGCAACCGGGGTTGGCGACGACGTCGGCGACGAGTTCTTTGGCGAGTTGGTCTGCCATCCCCTGCCAGTCGCTCATCGCTCCCTTGGTGAATCCGGGTTGAACCTGTTTGCGAAGCCGAATGTGGTCATCGCCGTCGGTGAGCACCAAGATCGGTGCCGAGATCTTCATTCGGGTGACGCCCTGGCTACTTGTGACGGCCTCGGTGTCGCGTAGGGCTGCTCGGATGTCTTCGTGTCGGCCCAGAATGAAGGTCGCACGTTTGGGGTTGTAGTGCACCCGCCCTCCGGCGTGCAGCGCGCGATAGGCGTCGAATGGCTGCGCCGCGGTCGCTGGATCGAGTGGATCGTAATCGGTGTTTACCGCGCCGGTCCATCCTGCATAGCCACGGCGCCGGACGCGCACGGCCGCAGCGATGTTCATTCCGATGGCCCCCACCACCGGTTTCCCGATTTGCCGCACCGCGCTATCCGAGCGCAATCTACTCACCGGTAGTCCCCGCTAACGTCGCCGGACGGTTTGTGCCTGAGCGCGCTGCGCAGTAAGTCATGGAATCAAGACTGGCCAACGGCGATCCACCGCGTCAATTGTGCGGCAACAGTTGATGGGAAATCGTCTGCCCTCGGCGGGTCTGGATTATCACTATAGAGCTGTGAAATGCTAATACTGCGGTTGGGAGAGTCTATTGATTCTCATACCGAGAAATCTCCCAAGCCGACCACGGGTGTCGAACATCGGAAGGCCTTGGAAGTGACAGGCAACGACTGGCTACTCGAGCAGCCCAGAGCGGCCGCCGCGACTGAAAGGATTCTCCAGGCGGCCGCGAGTTTGATCGGACGCCGAGGCTTCGATGATTTCTCCATCCACGAACTCGCCGCGTCGGTCCACTGTTCGCCGGCAACGATCTACCGTCACGCGGGTGGGAAAGCCGCGATTTGCGAAGCGGTCGTGGTGAGGCTGTCGTCGCGCATCGTAAACGCCGTGGACGACACAATCTGCGATTTGACAGGGCATGAGCGGATCGTCGTCGCCGTCAGCGTGGCCCTACACCACCTCCGCACGGAACACATTGTCCAACAACTGCTTCGGTCATCCAATCCGAAGACCCGGCGATGGATCGAGACCTCGCCGATCGTCACCGGCATCGCGACAAGCATGATCGGCTCAGATCGTCACGACGAGGCCGCCGCCCAGTGGTTCGTGCGCGCAGTGCTTGCGCTGTGGCACTGGCCGGAAAGCGTTCCTGGCACAGAACGTGAGATCATTGAGCGGTTCCTCGGGCCAGCTTTGAGCGCCTAAAGAGCGTGCCACTGAGCCCAGCAAGGCCTTCGCCTTCGTCTCCCCAAGCCGATCTCATTGTCGATGTTGACGACGGTTGAAAACCCGGCCAGTTGCGACGTTGATAGAACTCATCCCGGAACTACCTCCTCACCTTTTGACCGGAAATGACAGCGGGCCCTGCTGGAGGTGTGGAAGTAGAAGCTCATCTTCGTCGGTCTGGCCGTTGCCGGTCTGGCGTTGTCAGTATTTTTCGATTGGCATCGAGGCCTTCGTACCCGCGGATGTGCAACCCGCCCGAGGAATGCGTTCACGGAAGTGGTTCGTGAGGCCATGACAACCTGACGTCCGGGCCGCGGCCATCGCAGGGCCCTGAAAGACACTCAGTCCGACGAGTCGTTCAGCGTGCGGTCGAGAAAATCTGCGACTGCCAAGGTGAAAGCGTCGTTGTCGTCGCCCGCAACCATATGACCCGTACCCGAAACGTCGACAGCCTCGGCGTGCGGTACGACTTCGAGGAACTCCTCGACCGACTTCTGCGACGTCACGTCGGACTGAACGCCGCGAACGAGAAGCGTTGGTGCTCGCACGCGGCGGGCCCCTTCGATGAGAAGTTCGCTTATGGCGCCGAATTGTTCGGCACCAGTTGCTGGGTCGCCCTGCAGGAACTCGAAGTTGGAAGCTATGAACGCCGGGTCCCATCGCCAGATCCACCGACCGTCATCGCGCTGCTGCAAGACCTTTCGGAGGCCGTCCAAATTCTTGGGCCGAGCGCGATGCTTGTTGTACTCGGCAATGACGTCCGCTGCCGCGTCGAGCGTGTCGAATCCGTCGGGGTGGGCGCCCATGAACGACACGACGCGGCGTGCTCCGTGAAACTCCATTCGCGGAGTTATGTCGACCAGTACGACGGCTCCCCACAGATCGGCGGGCGCCACCAGATGCGTTCCCAACACCGTCATGCCGCCCAAGGATGCGCCAACGACCGCCGGCGGGCGGCCATCGCTGGCATATCGGCGAATGGATAGGAGGTCGGATGCGAGTCGGTCGAGATCGTATCGGCCATCGGGGTCCCACTCGCTGTCGCCGTGACCGCGAGCGTCGTAAGCGACGACGGTATACCCGCGCGCGTGTAAGCGACGCGCCGTAGTCGCCCAGGCGTGGCGGTTCTGCCCTCCGCCGTGCAGCAATATGACGACTGCACGGGCGGATTCGTGTCGGTAGACATCGGCGGCAAGGTCGGTTCCGTCTTCGTTCCGGACACGCTCGAACGTAGGGGTCATTTGGTGTGCTCGATGGTCATCTTGGGCTGCGTCTCGTTCCACGACCCGATCACGAGGCGCTCTGGCCGACGACGGTCACTGTTCCCTGTGCGGCGCATACTGGGCGCCCCATGTTAGTGATGTCGATCCTGGCGACGCCGCTACGCTTACCCAGCGCGATGATGTCGGTGACCGCAACGCAGACTCCACTGGACACCGGACGCAGGAGGTTCAGTTTGAATTCGGTTGTGGCGACCCAGGACCCAGTAGGGATGACCGGATAGAACACCACGCCCAAGCAGTGGTCCACCATCGCTGACAGACATCCGCCATGCAGAGTGCCGAAGGGAGTCAACAAATCGGCTCGGGCGTCCATTTCCACTACCAGTCTCCCGGCGGAGAACTCGATGTGGCGGAAGTCCAAGTACTTGGCGAGCCCTCCCGAGGTTCCTCCCGCTTGCTGGAGCTCCTCGGCTATTTGCATGTTGAACTGGGGGAAGTCCATGGTCAGCGCCTCGTTTCGTTCAGCGATACCGATGCCATCGTTGAGACACTACTCCGCAGTTGTCGCAGTAATGCAACTGTGAGTGTCGGCCATTAGCGCGGGAAGCAGGAATCGGCGCAAGAAAGCGTCGATTCCTTCGGGGCTGCGGTGCCGGGGGCCGCGAACCGAGAGCAAGCTGAGGATGATGCGCAGAATCCATTCGGCGGCGTCATCGACCGAAACGCCGGCTTCGAGTTGATGCCAATGTGCGGCGAACACGGGTCGCAGAAACTCGGCGACGAGTTCGAACAGCGCCACCGACGTTCCCTCGGCCAGTCCCACGCCGGCGAGTTCATCGTCGCTGGCGAAGAGCATGCCGATTATCGGTTCGCGGCGTGCCGCGCGCACCGTGACTGCAACGAAGTCCAATATGGCAGAGCCCAAGTCGGTGTGCGCCAAGATCCGTCCGCTGGTGCGGTGCAGGTAGCGTTCCGCTGCGCGGACGATGACACCGGATACGACGGATTCGCGACTCGCGAAGTAGCGATAGACCGTGGCGCGCGATACGCCCGCTTGCCTGGCGATATCCTCCATCGTGGTGCCCGACAGCCCCTTGCCTTGCAGGCACGTTTCGGCGGCGTCGAGTAGGCGATCGCGCGCCATATCGCGGTTTCGCCCAGGAGTCGCGTCGCCCCGCCGCAACGATCTCTTCGTCACGGGTACGAGTATGCCCTGTCGAGGGACTCGCTCTGTCGAACACCCGCGGTTGTCGCATGGAAACGGATGTGACAATATCGCAGTCGTGTCGCATAGAAGACCTCGACGATGAGCGTGATCTGACCGTTGGCCATCCCACCACGCACTCCGGTTGTCGTCGGCGTCGGTGAACTCACACATCGCGGTGAAGGCACCGTCGATCCCATCGATTTGGCCGCCGAGGCCGCGCGTCGAGCACTGCATGATGCTTCGGCCGCGATCGGGCATCGCATCGATACCGTGGCGACGCCCGGAATCTTGATGATCCCACGCGACGACCCCGCGTCGAGGATTGCCGAAGCGACTGGGCTGACGCCGAATCATCGCATCAGTTGTCCGGTCGGCGGCAACACCCCCCAGTATCTGGTCGAGGTCCTCGGCCGCCGCATTTGGCGCGGCGTCAGCGACGCGGCTCTGATCGTCGGAGCGGAAAGCGGCGCGTCAGCACGCAAAGTCGCATCCGGTAGCGCGCTTTTGGAGCCCAAACCCATCGCAGCACAGGACGAGTCACTCGGTGACACCCGCCCGGGACTGAGCGAAGCCGAGATGGGCGCCGGGTTACATTGGCCGCACGAGGTGTACCCGATCTTCGAATCCGCGATCGCGGCCCGATCAGGCCGCACATTCGACGAACAGCGCCGCTGGCTGGGTGACTTGATGGCTCCGTTCACGGTTGAGGCGTCCCGACATCCCGAGCAGGCCTGGTTTCCGCGTGCCCGTAGCGCAGACGAGCTCAGCACGGTCTCCCCGGCTAACCGGATGGTGTGCGAGCCGTATCCGAAGCTGCTCAACAGCATCATCGCCGTGGATATGGCTGCCGCTTTCGTGATCATGGCCGCCGAAGTCGCCGAGGAACTCGGAGTGCCCAGTGATCGTTGGGTCTTCCCGTGGTCGTCGGCCACATGCAACGACGTGTATTTCCCGGTTCAGCGGCCTGATCTGGGTCGTTCCGCCGGAATAAGGGCCGCCGGCAAGGCGATATTGGCGGCCAGTGGACTTCACATCGACGACATCAGATGGTTTGATTTCTACTCTTGCTTTCCTTCCGCGGTCGAGGCGGCGATCGACGCCTTGGATCTCGCCCCGGCGGATGACCGCGGGTTCACGGTGACCGGCGGACTGCCCTACCACGGAGGGCCGGGTAACAACTATGTCAGCCATTCGATCGTCGAGATGGTGCGACGCTGCAGGAGCGACCCGGACGCCGTCGGGCTCGTGTCCGGACTGGGCTGGTACATCACAAAGCACTCGCTGGGTCTGTGGTCGGCGACCCCACCGCCAACGGGATGGCAGACTCCGGACATGGCCGATGCGCAGTCTGCGATCGACGGTACCTCCCTGCCGGTCGCTTCTCCCGCCGACGCATCCGGAGAGGCGACCATAGATGGATACACCGTCGTGCACGACCGTGACCAAGGCCCCTCCTGGGTGCCCATTTTCGCGCGCATGACCGACGGCCGCCGCGTCGCGGCGCGCAGTGACGATGCCGAGGTGGCGGTGGCAATGTCACGAGACATGTGCGTCGGACACCAAGTCGCCGTGCGGCAGGCGGACGGACACGTCGAATTCGAACTGTCGTGAACGCCGACGCGCTCGTGCTGACCAAGCCGCGCACCCTTGAACGGCGGCATCTTCCGGTGCCGCGCATCGACGACGAGTCCGGTCTCCTGCGGATCGAGGCGTGCGGGCTCTGCGGAACCGACCACGAGCAGTTCAGCGGACACCTGCCGACAGGGTTCGCCTTCATCCCCGGACACGAGATCATCGGCGTCATCGAGGGAATCGGTGACGCCGCGCGCGAGCGTTGGGGCGTCTCGGCGGGTCAGCGAGTCGCCGTCGAGGTGTTCCGATCGTGTCGGGAGTGCGACTCGTGCGGCCGCGGCGAGTATCGCAGGTGCTCGAGCAACGGCCTCGCCACCATGTTCGGCTTCGTCGACGTGAACATCCCGCCCGGCCTGTGGGGAGGCTACGCAACCCACCTGCATCTGCCGTTCGATTCCATGTTGTTGCCGGTCCCGGACGGACTCGACCCGATCGTCGCGACGTTGTTCAATCCGCTTGGCGCAGGGATCAAATGGGCTGCCATGTTGCCCAAGACAAGCCCGGGCGACGTCGTCGCGGTCCTCGGACCAGGGATCCGCGGGATTTGTGCTGCCGTAGCCGCCAAGGAGGCCGGAGCGGCATTCGTCGCGATGACCGGGGTCGGCCCTCGCGACCGAACTCGGCTAGCCGCAGCCCACCAGTTCGGCGTGGACCTGACCATCGACGTCACCGAAGACGACCCGGCGCAGGCCCTGCAAAAGGCGACCGGCCGGCTCGCAGATGTCGTCGTCGACGTCACCGCGAAGGCGCCAGCCGCATTCGCGGACGCCGTCGCACTCGCGCAGCCCGGCGGACGCGTGGTGGTCGCGGGCACACGCGGCGGCGGAGGAGCGCCGGGCTTCGAGCCAGACCTGCTCGTATTCAAAGAACTACGCATCTTCGGTTCGTTGGGGGTCGACTACCCCGCCTACCAAAGCGCCATCGAGCTGCTGGTCTCTAGGCGTTGGCCCTTCGAAGAATTGCACCGCGAGATCACCGGTTTCGCCGGCCTGCCCGGGCTGCTCGACCTTCTGGCCGGCAACGAGCCGGACCGGGTTCCCGCTCTGCACAACGTCTTTGTGCCGATCGCCTGACAGCGCCAACTAGCGCCCAACCGGAAGGATCCACCGTGAGCAGCCAAAGCCGGGTTGACATGCTTGCCCTGCCAGATGCCCGCGAGCGCGCCGCTCAATGCGGGATTCCGGACGCCATGGCTGAACTGTCTGTTTTCAGGATCGCGCTTCATCAGCCCCCTGTGGCCGTCGCATTGCATGGAATGCTGGAGGCGTTGCTGTGGAAAGGCGCGCTGGATGCGCGTCTACGGGAGCTGATCATCATGCGAATCGGCTGGGTCACTGATTCGGTCTATGAATGGACGCAACACTGGAGGGTTGCCCGCTTGCTCGATGTGCCCGAACGCGACCTGCTCGCGGTGCGCGACTGGCAGAACGCCGGCCACTTCGGCGAAGCCGAGCGGGCGGTACTGGCGGCGACAGACGAGACGTTGCGTGACGGCACCATCTCGGATGAAACCTGGGCTGAGTGTCACCGCGCGTTGCAGGGGGACCCGGCCGTCCTCGTCGAACTCGTCGCCGCGATCGGGAATTGGAGATTGTTCTCAGCGCTGCTGCGGTCCTTGCACGTGCCGCTAGAAGACGGCCTCGAAGCATGGCCCCCTGACGGAGTTCGACCCTCCGTTGACTGAACGGTGATCGGCTCGCCATGTCGACTCCGTGCTATGACTCTGCCCCTAGCACCTGTTGGTCAGGATCTGACGATGTCGAACGGTCGGGCGGTTGCATGCAGACGGCGATTCCACCACCGAGGATTGCGCCGGGCCTGAAGACTGAGCCGGCGGAATTCCATCCGCTGCAGTCGAAGGAGAACTGGGACACCCACCAGCGGGACGATCGCACCACGGACCGCACCTCGGCGACCATTCTCCAGCAATCCGGCTACAGCACTGAGTCCCAAAATATAGAGGATAACGTTGTAAGGCAACAGGATTGGGCCGCATAGTCCTTCGCACTCGGACAGGCTTGGCACACCAAATCTCCAGCGCTTCGGCCAGTGTATGAAGTGAGCCAACACGGTCGTCAGGAACAGGCCGTTCACAACACCGAGGACAGCCTCGTGACGCTTATCGGCACGTTCCGCCATGCGAAGTACTACTGCGGTGCTCATGCCCCAACCCGTCGCTGCCGGCACCGGACCAATCACCGACGCGAACGGCATCGCAACTCCGGACAGCAATTCGTAGAAGACATGCGCGCCCGCTGACACGGCGCCAACTTGTGTCCAGATCTGCCGAGACGTCTTCGGACGCTGACGGGACGGCGGTAATGGCCCTTCCGCCCCGCATCAGCGGAATGCCTGAACGCGTGATGCGGCCACGGCGCAACGCACTTTCGTCGTGAAGAGGTCGTTCCATATGGCGGCTTTCACCACAAAAGTACTTGTCGACTACACATTACTCCGTAGCTGTTGGCCGCCATCGGCGTCGAAGAGTTCCTTGGTCCAACGTTCGAGGATTTCTGCGCTATCCCAGTCGTCGGGATGGAACCCGGCGTGGGTGTAGGAACGGAAGCGCTCAATCGCTGCTCGGCTGAACAGCGGGTTATGACGGAAGGCTCGAAGGCTGCGCAGCAACCGCACCGGGTTGTAGGCGGCACGATCGCCGGCCAGAGAGCGGGTGGTCTGGATGACCAACTCGGTGAACAATAGGAGACTGGCGATCCGCATTCCCCAGACCCTGGTGCGTTCGCTTCCACCGACCGTCTCGTAGACATCGAAAGCGACGGCCTTGTGCTCGCATTCCTCCAGTGCGTGCCAAAGCAGAATCGGCCGCACCTCGGTGTAGCCGATCAGTTCTTGAGCTTCGTCGCTGGTGAGAATGATCTCGGCGAATGTCGCCGTGTAGTGCTCGAGGGCTGCCGTCACAGCCAGGCGCATCTTGGGAGAAAAACGCTTCTCGAGTCGGCCAACCAACTTCTTGATATGCCGATCGATCCCCTCGGTGGGATAGCCCATCGCTTGAAGGCGATCGTTGAGCAGCCGATGCTGGTGCCGGTGGGTGGCCTCTTGAGCGATGAATCCCTTGACCGCCTCCTTCAGGTCAGCGTCGCTGATGTGGTCCCGGTACTCGCGGACTGACCGGATGAAGAAGTCTTCGCCTTCGGGGAACGTGGCCGACAAAGTGGACACAAAGTGGCTCATCACCAAGTCGCCATCGACGAAGTGCTGCCGACTGGTCCCAGCAGGCATGTCGAATCGGACACGGCGGGGCTTCGGGACGACCCGCGTGGTGGGCCGTGTGGACGAATCGTCGCTCATGTTGTTCTCCTGTTGTCATGGGCACTGGTTATCTGACTTTACGCCTAGTCAGAATTAGATGGCAAGCTATGCGTTGTGCGATCGGTGCGGGTGTACAGCGGGATGTCCGCCGAGGAGCGTCACCGGAACAGGCGCACGCGTCTCATCGAGGCCGCGATGGAGTTGATCGGCACGCACGGCGTTGCCGCCGCCACGGTGACTGCCGTATGCGCTGAGTCCGGTGTGACGTCACGTTACTTCTATCAGCATTTCCCTGACAGAGACGCCCTCTTGCGAGCTGTCTACCAGCAGCTCTACGCAACCTTCCAGGAGGTGATAGTTAACGCGATCCTTGATGCCGGCGCCCCACCCGAGGTGCTCGCGTACGCGCCGATCCGCGGGCTGGTCAGCATGATCGAAAACGATCCTCGACTGGGTCGGATCTTGTTCGTGGAATCTGCAACGGAGCCGCTGCTTCGGGAGTTACGCAGCGACATGATGACCGGTTTCACCGACCTCGTATTGCGTGAGGCCAGACTTCACCTTGACATCGCCGACTCCGCAGTGGGCGTTGCCCATTTGGCCTCGACATTGGGCGTGGGTGGGTTATTCGAAGTCTTGCGCCGCTGGCTCGACGGAGAACTCGAGTTCACCACCGATGAACTCGTTCAGCACTGCGCAGGTTTCCTGGGCAGCCTCGGCAGCTATGTGCTGCTGCAGAACGCAGTCGAGTCGGCCACGACCAAAGCTAAACCTCAGAGTTAGCTTCTGGCGCCTCCCGGCCGCGCTTCGCGAATGTCGAGGTGCCTCCGCTTGCTTCATTCCGGACTGAACACGTGAACGCCGCTGTACAACATTAGAGGCCAGCGTCGTCGACCAAATAACGTTCGGCGAGCGTCTCGGCAAGCCGACTCGTGTGCTCCACGATCTCCCCCTGGATGTTGTCAAGCAAACCTGCATGCCATGCGGTGATCAATTCGACGAAGCCACCAACGGCCACCAGTGTGTCCATCCGAAGGGCGGTTTCATCGGCTTCCGGCCTCAGGTGTGGCTCACTGGCTGCGATCATCAGGTGTGTCGCCTCCTGCAGTGCGACAGCGCGCCGATCCTGAAGCGGGGAACTGCCCACGTGTTGAGCCAGTAGAATTTTCGCCCTGCCCGGATCCTCTGCAATCCGGTCGACCACCGCGGCGATGGTCACGCGGATGGTCTCCATCGGCGGCTGCCCGATGCTTTCTGCGAGCGTCGCAGAAACCTCACCGAGCATCTCGTTGCGCACGCCGTCCCATGCAGCGACAAGTAACTCGTCGCGGGTCTTGAAGTCTTCGTAGAAGTAACGGTCGTTCAGGCCGGTTTTGGCGCACACTCCTCTCATCGTGACTGCTGCCCAACCGCTCTCACTCCAGATTTCCGTCGCGGCATCAATGAGGCGCTGACGGCGCTCCGCCCGGCGTTCAGCACCGGTACGCCCGCCCCATCTCTTCGACCGCGTCCGCACATGTCCACCCTGGCAACCCACAGTAGGTCGCAACAATCTGGTGGCATCCGCCCCCAGTGGTGGCGCGTGCCACCTTAGGACTTCGCGGACTACAGCGATTGACGATCAGAACGCTCGGACTTCGAGTTCTCAGAGACGTGGCAGCGGCTGTCGTCATTCCTGCCCCCAGCAGTGATCGTGCGGCATTGGCGAGGGTGGCGGTAGGAGGCGCCCTGCACGCCGTGCAGGTATTCGTGGCCGACTGGCCCGCTGCAATCCCGTGGGGAGTCGACTCATGACGCTCTTGAGCGAGGCCACCCCCGGCGCCTACGACGAGGTCACCACTTGCACTACGTGCGGTAGCGTACCGATACCGGCAGTATCGCTACCAGTGGAGGCCAAGTGACCGACGGCAGTGCAGATGCCCCAAGCCAGGCCAAGCGGCCTGGTCGGCGCGCCAACGGATCCACCGACCCGGCCGACACTCGCGAGTACAGCGAACGGTTGGCGACCCTGGCCCGGTTCACCCTCCGACACAAAGCGCTCGTCATTGGGGTATGGCTGGGCGCCGCGGTGGTTCTCGCGCTGCTGTTCCCACAGCTGGAAACCGTGGTTCGCCAACAGTCGGTGGACCTCATTCCTCGCGACGCCCCGTCCTTGCAGACGGTTGACCGCATGAGCGCCGCGTTCGGCGAAGAAGGCTCGAAAACCATGGTGTTCGTCGCCATGGAAGACCCCACTGGCTTGACTCCAACTGCACGGCAGCGCTACGGCGAACTCGTGCGCCGGTTGCAGGCCGAGGGCGACCACGTCCTGCTGGTGCAGGACCTGCTGGCCGATCCGATTACCGAAGCTCAGGCAGTCAGCGCCGACCGCAAAGCCTGGTATCTGCCCGTCGGTGTCACCGGCACCCTCGGAGACCCCACGGCAGCCGAATCCTTGAACGCGGTGCGCGACATCGCCGCGGAGGTGTTCACCGGATCGACCACGACCGTCCAAGTGACGGGACCACCGGCGACCTTCAGCGACATGATCGCCTCCGCCGAGCACGACCTGCTGCTGATCTCAATCGCTACCGCCGGCGTGATCGCCCTGATCTTGCTGATCGTCTACCGGTCAGTGTTCACCGCGCTGTTGCCACTGCTGGTAATTGGGTTGAGCCTGGCGGTTGGGCGCGGCGTGCTATCCGCCCTCGGCGAGATGGGCATGCCGGTCTCCCAGTTCACCGTCGCATTCATGACGGCGATCCTGCTCGGCGCCGGAACTGATTACACAGTTTTTCTGATCAGCCGGTACCACGAGCAGCGCCGCGCCCAAGTACCCGCCGATCAGGCGATCATCCACGCCACCGCCAGCATCGGGCGCGTCATCCTGGCGTCCGCCGCCACCGTGGCACTCGCGTTCTTGGCCATGGTCTTCGCGCGGCTCAGCGTCTTCGCCGCCCTGGGCCCCGCGTGTGCCATCGCCGTGCTGTTCGGATTTCTGGCGACCGTCACCCTGCTGCCACCCGTGCTGTCGCTAGCCGCCAAACGCGGCATCGGTGAACCCAAATCCGATCGCACCCGCCGCTACTGGAACAGCGTCGCCGTCGCCGTGGTCCGCCGTCCGGTGCCACTGCTGATCGTCAGCCTGGCCATCCTGCTCGCCCTATCGGCAGCCGCTGCGACCATCAAAATCAGCTACGACGACCGCAAGGGACAACCAGACACCACGGCCAGCAACCAGGGCTACCAACTTCTGGACCGCCACTTCCGCAAGGACGTCGTCATCAACGAGTTCCTCGTCGTAGAGAACCCGACCGACATGCGGACCGGGAGGGGGCTGGCCGATCTCGACGAGATGGCCTCTCGCGTCTCCCAGATCCCTGGCGTCACCAGGGTCTCCGGAGCCACCCGCCCCACCGGGGAGCGCCTCGACCAAGCCGAACTGGCCTGGCAGAACGGCCAGATCGGCGACAAAATGGCCGGCGCGGTCGCCGAGGGCAACTCACGCAAAGACGACCTCGCCAAACTCACCGGCGGCGCCGACCAGCTCGCCGACGGCCTCGCCCAACTCGATGGCACAGTGCGCACCGCCCTCGCGCCACTGGCCGGAATCCTCACCCAAGCTCAATCCGCGGGAACTCAGGTCGACCAGTTCCGCCCACTGCTGCAACAACTTTCCGCCACTGCCCCCGCCGTCGACCAAGCCATCCAATCCGGCCCAGGACTGCGACCGCTGGCCAACCAGGCGCAGAACGCGATCACCCAGCTCGATCCACTCGTGGGCGCGCTCAACACCTCACCGTGGTGTGCCGCCACCCCGCAGTGCGCCCAAATTCGTGACCAGGTGAAGATTTTGGTCAGCCTGCGCGACAGCGGATTCTTCGACCAGATCGCCGACCTCGGGGACCGCTACGATCCCGCGACCAATGCCACCGTTGGTGGCACCCTCGCCAACGCCCAGAACGCAGTCGCCTCGCTGGACAAGGCATTCGGAGCCCTGGGTGATCCCGACGACCTGGCCACCAATCTCCGCCGACTACAGGAGGGAATCGGACAGCTGGCCTCCGGCGCTCAAGCACTCGCGACCGGTGTCCGCACCCTGGCCGACAGCAACATCGAAATGCTGTCCGGCATGAGCCAGATCGCCACCCAACTACAGAATTCCTCACGCGCAGCGGCGGACTCCGACTCCTCGAGCGGTTTCTACTTGCCCGCTAATGCATTCGAGAACCGGCAATTCACCGACGTTGCCAAGCAATTCCTCTCACCGGACGGCAAGACCGCGCGGTTCATGATCGAAAGCAGCCACGACCCCTACAGCGTCGAAGCCATGGAGCTCGCCAGCCGCATCACCGACACCGCCAACACCGCACGACCCAACACGTCGCTCGCCGACGCCACCGTATCCGTCGCCGGCTTCCCCGCCGTCAACTCCGATATCCAACGATTCCTATGGGCCGACTTCGCACAACTGGCCGTCGCCACCATAATCATCGTCGGCGTCATCCTGGTCCTACTGCTGCGCGCACTCCTGGCACCGCTCTACCTACTAGGCACCGTCGTGCTCAACTACCTCGCTTCGCTCGGCATCGGCGTTGTGGTATTCCAATGGGGACTGGGCTACGAAATCGCTTGGCCCGTACCATTACTGGCATTCATCATCCTCGTCGCCGTCGGCGCCGACTACAACATGCTGCTCGTCTCACGGCTCCGCGAAGAATCCGGGACCAACATCCGCGTCGGCGTCCTGCGCACCGTGGCAAACACCGGAGCCGTCATCACCTCAGCTGGCCTGATATTCGCCGCCAGCATGTTCGGCCTCATCGTCGGCTCAGTCGCCATCATGATCCAAGCCGGCCTCATCATCGGCTTCGGATTGCTGCTCGACACCTTCCTCGTGCGCACCCTCACCGTGCCCGCCATCGCCACACTGTTACGCGAAGCCAGCTGGTGGCCCACCAAAGCAACAGCCCCGCGACGTGGAGACCCCAAGCAGAAAGCATGAACGACGAGACTCACACTGACCCCGGATCGGTAGGAACGAGCACCGAGACGTCGAAATCCGCCATCAACAGCGACGACAGTTCCAACCGTGACTCGTAGATCACATGGTTGTCCTCGGTGGCGGCCCAATAGCAACACGAGTAATGACGCTGCCCTTTGTACCAAAAAAACGTACGCCACGGAATCGCGCCGAGCAGTGCTGCCTCCGACACCTCGGCCGCCGCGAAACGCTCAATTTCACCGTTTGCGAGAGGCAGATCGATGATCGCCGTCGTGATATCCACCTCTACGGAACCGGGCATTTTCCAGTGTTGCGGGGTCAGTCCGTCTGTCGACGACTGCTCAGGGGCCGTGGCTGCGATAGCTGCACCGTCCCACGCCAACATTTGATTGCTCCGCCACCAGGGCGTTCAAGCAGCCTGCGCCTCGAAGCCGGGGACAAAGCAAGAGGCAACAAGGATTCCGGCCGCACAGCCCTGCCTCGCCGCCGCACTCGCAGGCTCAAAAGCCATACGATTGCCATACAGATGGCGGATCCGCCAACTCCCGCCATCTCAAATGGCAAGCCGCCATCGAGAATGGCAATTTACCAAGAACGGCGGCACACTGTAGGTTGCCAAACTTCCCGTCATATGGCGATGGCCCTGCTTGCGGGTGGCCTGTCTTGCCACTGAGAGGACCATGACGAGCATCTCGGTGAACGCATTTGCTGGCGTTCCCGCGTTTTGAGCTACCATTAACGGGATGAACTTTGTCATGTCATCGATGTGAACACCGTTGCGGTCCACCCTTTTGACTGGAGCTGCGTGATCGTCGATTTCAACTGTTCGAATTCGGTGGCGGCGAACATGTTCGAATCTCTTCGTCCGAATCGGAACCCGACGCAGTTCGCTCGGCGAACTCGCGTGGGAGGTTCCGATTGTTGGCGTCGATGGACGATGCACTCTTTTCGCTGGGCGTACACGAAGTCGCAGATCTTTTTGTTCTGCCCTTTCTTTGCCCAAGCGGCTTTCATTGCGGGATGATCGATGATCTCCGCGCCACCAAAACCGGGTCTCGCGCTGGGCGATTCTTGCGAGTACCTCTCCGACGCGGTGTTCGAAGATGTCGTTCATGGCGGCCTTGAAGCGTGAAGCCCTTCCCGTGTCGAATGCCTTAACCGCGTCGCGAAGCTTCAAAGCCAGAGGTCGCCGAATACCCGCTGTACGGCGTACTGCAGCCTGAGCATGACGAAGCTGCGTCGCTAAGTTCCACGAACGGCGTGTTCCGCAGCGTGTAGCGCATCCAAGTCTTTGAGATCTCGCTTGTTCGTTCGGCGACGATCTCGCCTCGAAGCGCTCCCAGAGGGACAGTGCACGTCTCGACGAAGAGGTCGACGACCTTCCCATTCGGTACAGTGTCCACCAGCGCATCTCGAGTGAAGCTGACACCGCCACCACCACGAACCTGTGCCCACAATGCCCAGCCGAACGCTAGAAAGTCGTCGAGATCGACGCCGTAGGTCGCCGCAAACAGGTCGGCGGGCCCACCACCAAGACCCTGTACTGTCCCCGCTCCGGTTCGCGGGCTCCAACCGCGGCGCCACGTTTCGTCGGCAGAACCTGCCCCAGGAAGGCCTGGTATCTCGTTGGCGCGGTCCTGGTGCTCCTCGGCCTCGTCGGGGTTGCGGTGGGGCCCCCGGGTTCTATCCGCCGCCGCCGGGCAAGCGCCCGCCGCCACGACCAGTGCCGCAAGGGCGATCACCGTCGCCACCGTCACCAGGGTCAGCGTCGCCCCCACCACCGCTCCCCCGCACATCGTCAACACCACCGTGTACCGCAGCTTCTCCCGCTCACCGGTGCCACCGGCCAGTCTGCTGTCGAAGCCGAGCCCGACGATCGTCGACGTCAGCACCGTGGTGCTGAGTTCCTGGATACCGAACAGCCGGGCGGTGGCGTTCTGGCTGCCGAACACCACCCCGAGGCCGGCGATCAGGACGAGTTTCCCGCCGTCGTGATACTCGAGGACACCGGCCCGGCGAGCACCGAGAGAATGAGCAGAGCAACGACTTCCACGCCGAGCGCCACCGTCAGCCAGCGACGCACCGCACTGTCGAGGTGACGCGCCAGCCGGCCACCGACGACGGTGCCCGCCACGAAGCTCACGAACGCCACGATCGCCGCGGTCAGGTCCACCCCGGAATCGGGGACGAACCAGAAGCCCAGGAAGATGACGTTCCCGGTCATGTTGGCGACGAACACATGGCCGAGCACCAGGACGCTGACCGCGTCGACCAGTCCGGTGGCGAACGTCAACAACAGGAGCGCGGCGACCGTCGCCCGCTGCGAGACAGGTGACGCGACGGCCATGACGCCCAACCTCTGTCGGGCTAGATCTGAGGTGTCAGATCCAGCTTGGTGACGGCGTTCATCCGGGTGATCATCCAGTGCGCATCCTGGCGCTCCAGGGTGAGCCGGTAGGACAGGTACCGCAGCGAGGGGATGTTCTTGCTCACCGGACTCGTCGACACCGAGTTGGTGTACACGAGCGCGGTCGCCTCCGTCGGGGTCAGCGTCTCCACCGCCGCGCCCATCACCTCGGTGGTGTTGGTGACCTGCGCCTGCTTGTTGGTGGCCACGATGGCGTCGATGTAGCGGCGGTACTCCGACGCGAATTCACCTGTGAGGTAACGCGACGACCGGTCCGGCAACGTCTCCATGTCGTCCGGCGTGTAGGTCCACAGCGTGGTGACCGCCTCGGTCGCGGTGCGGGCGATGTCGACCTTGACGTCCACCGACGCACGGTCGGCCAGATAGGGCTGCAGCTGCGATGCCGCGAAGGCCGTGGCGCCGACGAACAGTACGCCGGCTGCGGCGGCCGCCGCGATCAGCCGCCGCCCGGCCGGCCGGTGCGGCGCCAGGATCGGTTCAGGCTCGGGTTCCTCGAGTGCCTCGTCCGCATCGCCGGCCGCTGCCTCGTCGGCGAACTCGTCAGCGTCCTCGTCACGCTCCTCGTCAGCGTCGTCGTCGGACACACCGGCGGCCTCCTCGGCGGCCTTCTCGTCCGGCTCGACGGGGTCGACCGGGTTCGTGGCGGCCGGTTCGCCGGTCACGACGGCCGGTTCGGCCGGCGGCGCGTCGGGCTCGGCGGCCACCCGCGTGCGCCGCGACTTCCCGACCGGCGTGCGCGGCACGGCGGTATCTTCGGATTCCGTTGTCTCGACGACAGTTTCGTCGCTGGACGGGTCCGTCTTGCGGCCACGGCCGAACGGCCACCACCGTCGTCGTCCTGCGGGCCCGGTGTCCGCCACGGTCTGCGTGCCGGTGTCGACGTCGCCGTCCCGGTCGGGATCCGTGGTCAGATCACCTGGATCAGGTTGCTGATCTTCCACTCTTGTCCTTCCTGGGATGCGGTCGCCACCCACCGGCTGCCGCTCTCGATCGTGGACTTGCCGTCCGGCGACTTGGTGCTGATCTTGGTGGCCACGAGGACGTCGGCGCTGCCGTCGGTGTTCCAGCGTTGCACGCCGGCCTCCAGCACCGTGCCCGTCGTCGGTTCACCGCGGGCGACCTGGATGACGATCTCGTTGAGCTTCTCGCGGAACGTCTTGGCGAACTCGCCGGTGCCCTGGGCAAGGATGCGGTCCGCGTAGGCGTTGGCGTTGAACGGATCGAGCGTCGTGTACGACGTCATGAAGCTGCGCACGTAGCCGAGCGCCGCGGCGTCATCGGTCTGCGCGCGGTGGCTCCGCTCATGGCTGACCAGCATCAGCGTGCTCGCCGTGATCGCGGTCGCGACGAGGAGCGTGGCGATCGCCGCCACGATCGGCAGCCCCCACCGGATCGGCGGCTTCGGTTCGATGCGGAAGAAGTAGTCGGGCTCCCCCGACTCCACCCTGCGCCGGGGGCTCACTGGGTGGCCCCGTTGATGAGTGGCCGTTTGAGCACCGCGAGGTTGGACACCCGCCACTGGTCGCCGGACTTCTCGAAGTCGACCCGCAGGGTGGCGGTGATGAACTTCAGGTCCTTCGGGTCGGTGCCCCGCTGGCCCTGCATCGCGAGCAGCATCGCCGCCCGGTCCTTGGTCACGCCGGGCAGCACCGCGCTGCTGACGGCCCAGTACTCGTTGGTGCTGGCACCGGACTTCTTTGCCGCATCCTGCTGCTCGGTGAGCTGCGCGCGGTACGAGTCGGTGGCCAGGCCCTGCGCCCTGGCGAAGTCGTCGGCCATGGTGTCCAGGCCGTAGCTCAGCATCTGCTCGACGATCCGCGGGCCCTGCTCGGCGATCTGCTGGTGCGCCTGGTCGACGGCCCGCTCCTGGCGGTACACCACGAGGTAGCTCAGTCCGACGGCGAGTGCGCAGACCACCACGGCGGCCAGCAGCACCTTGCCCGCGGTGCGGCGGACGTCGCGTTCGGGGCGATCGGACACCCGGACCTCGGTGCCCGTCAGCAGGTCGGCGAAGGTGCGGTTCCTGCCGTCCCACAGCGGCCACAACCAGCCGACCAGCAGTGCGGCCGTGTCCAGCAGGTGCGCGAGGTCGCGCACCAGCAGCCGCCACACCCCCGCGGCGGTCCCGTCCCGGCGTACGACGCGGATACCTGCCACCGCGCGCCCGACCGACCAACCCGTCGTCGCGGGCAGCAGCCAGCGGTTGGCCATCGTCGCCAGCACCGCCGCGGCTCCGGCGACGGTGAATACCCAGAACAGCCATCCCGTCTCGAGTGCGGTGAACGCGCACAGCGCCATCGTCGCCGCCACCGCGACCCCCGGCAGCACGTCCAGCGCGATCGCCGCCGCCCGCGCCTGCCACGACGCCGGCCGGCCGTCGGGAGTGCCGGCGGCGGTCGCTTCGTGCGGTGGGGCGTCGAGGACAGCCGTCACGATGCGACCGTGTCGAGCTTGGCCACCTTGTACGTGCCGTCGTCGGGGGCCATCTGCACACGCAGCCGGTAACCCTGCTCCTGATCGGAGGCCTCTGAGTTGGTCACCTTGGTCCGCACCGCGACGAGCACGTTGATCGAACCGTCGTCGTTGTGCTTCTCCACCGCGGCCCGGATGTCGGACACCTGCACTGCAACGTTCGCCGCCCGGTAGGCGTCGACGAGCATCCCGCCGTAGAGGCCCGCCTGCACGGCGAAGTCACCGGTCGAGCACTCCAGGATCTTCGCCTGACTTGCGCTCATCGCGGCGGCGTCGGGCGCATGGGTGGCCGCCACGCACTCCTTGGCCGACTGCAGCGCGATGGCCTCGTTGCGCGCCAGCGTCTGGCTCTCGTCGTTCGACCGAAGCGTGAGGTATCCGCCGACGCCCGCGCCGACCGCGAGCACCACCAGCGTCGCGCAGATCCCGCCCACCCAGCCGCGGCCGAGCCGCGTCGGGCGACGATCATCCACGGGAGTGGGCGGTGCCGTTTCCACATCGACGGCTCCCTGCTCAGGGCCGTCCGCGGTGGTGTCTTCGTTGGGTTCTTCGGTTGTCGTCTCGGTTGATACTGCTAACGACTGTTCCGGCGTTTGGTCAGCATCGGTGGGGTTCAGCTGGCGGGTGCCAGCATCTCCTTCCATCCGTCGTCTCCTGGGTTATTCGAGTTGCTGACGTTGTACCTGACGCCGTCAGGTCCGACCACCTCACCGCTGGACGGGTTGTACACCGCGGCACCGGGAGGTCCTGCTGCCGGAGTGTAGACGCAGGGGTTGGGCTGCTGTCCACTGCACTCGACGCGCCCCTGTCCGGGCGGGCTGATCGGATCGCTGATCGGCGCAGGTGGCGACGGCAGTTGGTCGGCGGGCAGCGGGTTCATGCCGTTGTTGATCGACGGCGCCGGGATGACGCCGGGGCGGCCCGGATGCACGGGCTGGTCGCATCGAGCGGCAGGCGCCGGGCAGCTGAGGATCTGGTTCGGGTCGCCGTACCACGGGTTGGTGCCCAGCGGCACGTACGGTTCGTCGCTGCGGCACTCCCGAGGCGTCGCGGCTCGCTTGCCCGGGACGTCGGCACACGGATAATTACGTGCGCCACGAACGGCGTTGGCCTGGAAGTCCTTCGGGATCTTGCAGTACGTGCCCGACGGCAGCGGCGCTGTCGACGTGTCGGCAGGCGATCGCCACTCCGAAGCCGGCAGGAAGCCGGTCAGACACCCCGGTGGCTGGTTGATCGACAGGCCGAAGTGCAGCAGGGCCTCACCCTCGAGGATGGTGCCTGCCTGGGCAATCGCCGCGCCCTGAGGCAGCACCACCAGCCCCTGCTCCAGGCCTTTGTTGTAGCGCTTGAGCATGTCGATGACGACGGCGAGGTTCGCGAGCGTCTGCGGCAGGGACTCGCGGACGTCGCCGAACACCGACTCGAGCTGCTGGGCGGTCGGCGCCGCCTGCTGCAGGCCGCTGCGCAGCGCCGCGTCCTGCTCAGCCGACTGCGCGGCCAGAGTGTTCAGGTTGCGCGACCACTGGGCGATGTTGTCTCGGGACTGCGCCTGGCTCTCCAGGATCGGCGCCGAGTTGGCGATGATGTCGTTCACCGGGTCGAGGTTGTCCTTGAAGCCCTGGGCGATGTTCGTCGTCGAGTCGACCAACCGTTGCAGCGCCGGGCCGAGTCCACCGACCGCCTCCGACGTCTCCGTCAGCAGCGAGTCGATCTTCTCTTTGGGCAGCACCTGAAGGCCGTTGTTCGCGGCGTCCAGGGCGGGGCCGACCTCACTGGGAACCGTGCTGTCGGTGATGGTCTGACCGTCGGCGAAGAACTGGTTCGACTCCCCTGCGGGCACCAGGTCCAGGTACTGCTCGCCGATCGCCGAGACCGAGTGCACGTTGGCCACTGTGTCGCGCGGGATTTTGTACCGGTTGTCGATGCTCATCGTCGCCCTGGCGCCGTCCTCGGTGGGCTCGACGGCGGTCACCTTGCCGATCGTGGTGCCGCGGTAGGTGACGTTCGCCGTCGAGTACAGCCCGCCCGACCGTGGCAGGTCGGCGTGCAGCGTGTACTGCCCGATGCCGGCCAGGCTCGGAATGCGCAGGTAATACCAGCCCAACGCCACCAATGCGAGCAGCGTCAGGATGGCGAAGAGCACCAACTGGATCTTGATGAAGCGAGTTAGCACAGCTCACTCACCCCTTTCGACCAGTGGTCCGTTCGGCGCGTTGTGCGCGTTCGGCGTGAACCGCACATCCGGGATCATCGTCGCCGGGTCGCGGCCCCATGACTGCTCGAGTGCGCGCAGCATGCCCGATACACCCGTACCCGTGAGGAAGCCGTTGTCGACCGCCGACAGCGTCAGGTCGACCAGCAGCGACACGTTGATGTAGTCACCGCGCACCACCTTCGGAACGTTGTCGATGCTGAACGGCGCGGTGAGCATCAGCTTCAGCGCTCCGATCAGGTACGGAGCCGACTTGGCGAGCTGCTTGAGCGGCCGCTGCAGGTTGTTCAGGTTGGTGTTCAGCGGATCACTGGCCTGACCGAGGTACGTGTCGGCCGCGCTGCTGATCCGGCCGACCGCCTGCACGGCGTCGGCGAACAGGTCCCTGGTGTCCGCGAAGTGCTGGATGAGCGGCGGGAACTCGGTGAGCACCCGGTCCAGCGTCTCGTTGCGGCTCGCGACGATGTTCAACAGCCGGTTGGTCGAGTCGATCGCCCTCGTCAGGTCCTCGCGCTGCTGGTTCAGCTCGTCGGTGAACACGTCGAGCCGGTTGAGGAACTCACGGATCTGATCGCCGCGACCGGTCAACACATTGTTGATCTCGGTCTGGATCACCTCGAGGTTCGGGATACCGCCGCCGGTGAGGATGTTGCCGATGCTGGCCAGCACGCGCTCGGTGGTGGGGAACGCCGAGGCGTTGCGGAGCTCGATGGTGTCGCCGCTGCGCAGCTCACCCTGCGGGTCCTCCGGCGCTGCCAGCTCCACGTGCTGCGAACCCAGCAGGCTGGTCTGGCCGATCTTCGCCGTCGCGTTGCGTGGAAGCTTGACGTCGGACTGGACCTTCAGCGTCAGCGTCGCGACCCAGTTCTTCAGCTCGATCGCCTGCACGCTGCCGACGTAGACGTCGGCCACCCGGACGCGACTGTTCACGTTGAGCGCCAGGGTGTCCGGCATCTGCACGTAGATCGTCATGCTGTCCCCGCTGGAGCCGGGACCACTGGGCAGCGGCACATTGGCGATGCCCTTCCACGACCCGCAGGACGTGAGCACCACAGCCGCGACGGCCAGCGCAGCCGTGCGGAATGCGACGCGGCGGGCCGAAACGGACCGACCCGGGAATCGCATACTGCGCATCCTCATCGCTTTCACTTATCCACCTGCCTCGGCGGGTAGGGGCGGACCGGCCGGTGCGGCCGGGGCGGGGCCGGGTGCCGGTCCCGCTGCGGGACCCGACATCGGCGACGGACCACCCGGATCACCCGGGATCACACCCGGCGCGGGGGCCGGCGGCGGGCCTGGCTGCGGGTACCACGGCGGCGGCAGCGGCTGGTTCTCCTGGTAGGCGTTCGGCGGCCCCGGCAGCTTGCCGTTCGCGCCGACACCGAAGGCGGGCGGCGCGGTAGGCGGTGGAATGTCAGGCCCACCGAGCAGTGCGGCCAGTGAGTCCGGCGTCAGCATGTTCGCGGTGAAGGGCTGCACGTCGACACCCTGCATCCCGGGCGCCACGACCCAACCGGGCTCGTGGTTGCCGTGCGAGAACAAGGTGTCGCGGGAGAAGATGCCGGGCACCGTCGTGTCCTTGTAGCCGGGCGGCGGCTGCAGCCGCGGCTCGGAGTAGGCGACCATCTTCGGCAGCGTCATCGCCGTGTTCACCTGGTTCAGGCCGAACGGCGGGGAGTTGAACTTGATCGCGTCGAGGATCGGCGCGAGGTATTGCGCGCACAGCTCGGCCGACTCCTGGTAACCCAGGCGGCTGCCCGCCTGGATCGCACTGCAAATGAACTGCATGGGGTTGGCCATGTTGTTGATCACCGGCAGACCCACGATGCCGCCGTTGACCGGCGAGCTGATGTTGACGATGTTCGCGCCGAGGTTCGGGAGCACGTGCAGACCGGTCTCGAGCCCGTCGAGCGGCTCCGGCTGCAGGATCGCGTTCGTCGCCTCGGCGAGGTTGTTCACGTCATGGGTCAGCACCTCGGCGTTCTCGTCGAGGAAGCCGCGGGTGGTGGACAGCAGCTGGTTCAGGTCCTGCAGCGCGTTGGCCAGTTCCCTGTCGGTGTTGGTGAACGCGTTCGTGAACTGCGCCAGGTCGTCGTTGAGCGCGACGAACTGCTGGTCGCTCTGATAAAGCGCGTTCACGAACATGGCTAGGCTCTTGACAATGCTGAAGAAGTCGTCGCGCCCTTCGTTGAGTGTGGTCAGCGCCTCCGACAGGCTGTTGAGCGTGGTGTTGATCTGCTTGCCCTTGCCCGCGAGGCCGTCGGCGAAGGATTCGATGACCTCACCGAACGGGCCCTTCGGATCCTCCTTCGAGGGACCGAGGTCGGTCAGGATCTTGTCGAGCGAGTCACGCAGTTCGTCCCACTCGACGGGCACCTGCGTCCGGTTGAGCGGGATGACCGCCCCGTCCTCCATCACGTCACCCCCGGTGTAAGCCGGGGTGAGCTGGATGGTGCGTGACGCGACCAGGCTCGGGTTCAGGATCGAGGCCGACGCGTCCTTCGGCACCTTGTACTTCGACTCGTAGGTGAAGGTGACCTTCATCTTGTCGCCGTCGGGGTCGATCGAGTCGATCCTGCCGACCTGGACACCCATGATCTGGACCTTGTCGCCGGGATACAGCGCCAGGGTGTCGGTGAAGTAGGCGGTGACGGTGTTGGTGGTCAGCTTCTTGTAGAGCTGCCAGCCCACGAACGCGGCCACCAACGCCACGATCACCAGAAGCGTTCCGATGATGACCGTGGCTCGGGACATCGCCGGCAACTTCATGTTGCGGATGTTGAAGATCGTCGACATCTGTCAGGCCCCCGTCATTCTTGTGCTCCGGGCGGGAGGAAGGGCGGGTTACCGGGCAGCGGCGCCGTGTTGACGGGCGGCAACTGCTGGCCGGGTCCCGGCGGTGGCGGCGGACCGTTCAGCGCAGGAGGCAGCGGCGACGTGCCGTCACCCTGCAGCGAACCGGGCGCGATGTACGGGTCGGCCGGACCAGTCGTCGGCGGGGCCAAGCGGGCTCCGGGCGGACCGGGCGCGAAGGGGCCTGGCGGTTCACCCGGGACCCCCGGCGAGAACTGACCGGGGAAGGCAGCGCCCGGCACCCCCGGCGCCGGAGCGGGGCCGTTCGGGTTCGGGTCCGACGTCGCCACGTTCGGCGGTCCGTAATTCGGGCCGTACGGGTTGTCCCCGAACGGTCCGACCGTCAGATCGGCACACGGCAGCGGGTTGCCCGGCGTGGGCAGGCCGTCGGCCGGCGGCGTGTACGAGCACGGGCTGCCCTTGACCACTGCGGGTCCAGGGAACTCCGGGGTGCCCTGCAGCGTCGCGGGCGCCGGCGGTGGAGCGCCGTTGTCCTGACGCTGGCCGTTCGGGTCCGGGAACTGGTAGGCGGGCAGGCCGGCGTCGCGCCAGAACTTCTGCGGATCGATGCCGCGCTTCTGGAAGGCGGCGTCCACCCACGGCTGCAGGATCCAGAACGGGGCCAGGTTGACCAGCATCACCTTGAAGTACGGACCGGACGCGAAGCCCTCGGCCAGCGATGCGGTGAACTTGCTCAGTGTGGTCAGCACGTCGACCAGGTCGAACTTGCGCTCCACCAGGATGTCGCTGATGGTGCGGAGCTGCTCGAGCACCTTGTTCAGGTTCGGGTTGTCGTCGATGAAGCCCTTCACCTGCTCGGAGAACGCCGACACCCGCTCCAGCAGCATGCTGACGGCGTACTGGCGCTCGTTGATCGCCCCCAGCAGCGTCTGCGCGTTCACCAGCAGCTGGTTGACCTGCTCGCTGCGCGATCCGAGCACGCCGGCGATCTTGTTGGCGTTGGCCAGCAGTTCCTTGAGCTGGTCGTCGCGCTTGCCGAGGGTGTCGGAGAACCGGGCCACCCCGTCGAGTGCGGCACTCAGGTGCGGGTAGGTCTGGTCGATCGTCTCCGACAGCACGTTCAGCGACCGCTTCACCGTGTCGGTGTCCCAGCCGGACGCCGCCTTCGTGACGTCGAAGAACGCGTCGTACACCTGGTACGGCGTGGTGGTCTGTCCGAGCGGGAGGACGCCGTTGACCTGTAGCGCCTTCGAGCCGCGGGGAATGATCTCCAGGTTCTTGCGGCCCAGGATGGTGTCGGTGCGGATGGCGGCGCGGCTGTCGCTGCCGATCTCCACGCCGCCGAGAGTGTAGCCGATGCGGATCTTGTCGCCGTCGATCTCGGTCCTTTTGACCTCGCCGACGTCCACGCCGGCGATGCGGACCTTGTCACCGGGGGTCAGACCCGCGGTGTCGGTGAACTGCGCGTAGTACACCGGCTGCGCGAAGAGCATCGGCACGCTGGCGAAGCTCTGCCCGACCCCGATGACCAGGACCAGGATGACCATGCCCATCAGGCCGTTGCGGACCCGGTTGCTTCCTTCGAGCGTCCTCATTGCGGCGTGCACCTACCCGACGGCTGCGACCAGACCTTGACCGTGCGCACCGGGCCACCGGGCTGCAGGCCGTTGAGCTTGAGGGTCACGTCGCACGCATAGAAGTTGAAGAAGTCGCCGTAGACGCCGCCCGCGCGGCCGAGGATCTTCAACGCGTTCGGCAGCCGGACCAGGATGTCATTGAGCTGCTCCTTGTCATCGATCAGCGGCTGCTGGGTGGCCTCGAGATAACCGACGGTGTCCTGCAGCAGCGGCCGGTTGTCGGCCAGCAGGTCGGCGACCGTGCCCGCGGCGTCGCTGATGTCGCCGACCGACGTGGCGATCGGATCGGCGCGGTTCTTCAGGCCGGTGATGAGCTTCTCGAAGTTCACCAGCGTCTCGTCGAACTGCTTCTGGTGCTTGACCGTGGTGTCGAGGACCGTGTTGAGGTTTCGGATGACCTCGCCGATCGCCTGGTCGCGGTCGGCCAGCGCCGACGTCAGAGACGCCGTCTGGTCGAGGATGTCGTTGATGGTGCCGCCCTGTCCCTGGAAGATCGTGATGATCGATTGGGCGATGTTGTTGACCTTGTCCGGGTCGAGCGCCCGGAACAGCGGCCGGAATCCGCCGACCAGCGCGTCGAGGTCCAGTGCCGGTTCAGTCCGCTCGATCGGGATCGTGCCGCCCGACGGCATCCGCCGGTCGCTGTCGCCGCGCTTGAGCTCCAGGTACCGGTCACCGATCAGGTTTAGGTAGCGGACCGAGGCGGTGGAACCCTCGAACAGCGGCAGCGAGCGGTCGACGGCGAAGGCCACCTCGACGCGGCTGCCCTCGTCGATGATCTTGACGTCCTTGACCTTGCCGACCTCGACGCCGGAGGCCCGGACGAACTGGCCGGGGCGCAGGCCGCTGGCGTTGGAGAAGATCGCCGTGTATCCCGAGGTGCGGTCGAACCGCATCTGCCCGAACACCACGATGATGATCGCGGTGAACAGCAGCAGCACCAGGGAGAAGGCGCCCAGCTTGATGGCGGTACCGGTGATTTTCATGGGTTGATCGTGTTCTCCCCGATCTGGCGTCCCCAGACGTACTCGATGGCGATGGGCTGGCCGAGCTCAATGTGGTTGTAGGGAGCGATGGAGGCACCGGTGTCCATCACCAGGTACGGCGCGGGCCACAGGTCGCGGGTGACCGGCTGCCAGCAGCCCGGCCTGCCCTCGGGGCCGCCCTTGGCGTTCACCCGCGGCAGGTTGTCCGGGTACACGTAGGGGTTGCCGGCGCCGAGCACCTCGGAGTGGGTCTGCAGGGAGTAGCCGTTGCCACCGAGCGAGGCGGAGATCTTCGGCCCCACGTCGTGGAAGTTGCGGATGGTGCAGAACAGTGCCGGGCTGTACTCGTCGAGGGTCTCGCTCGTCGGGACCAGATCCTCCGCGCCGCGCACGAGGTACGGGCCGCCCTTCTCGAACACCTCGCCGCCGGTGTTGCCGAACCCCACCGCGGCCATCAGCGCCGCATCGAGGTTGCCGCGCTCCTGGTTCAGGGTGCGCGCGGTGGTCACGGCGTTCTCCAGCCCGTCGAACAGGTCGGGCGACGCGTCGGCGTACACCTCACCCAGTTCGCCCAGCAGTTGAACGTCGCGGCGGATCTGGGGCATCTTCGGGTTGATGTCGGCGAGGATCTCGTTGCCGTTGATCACCGACTCACCGAACCGGTCGCCAAGTCCATCGAGCGCTTCGGCCGCCGCGGTCAGCGTCTGGTTCAGCTTGATCGGGTCGACCTGCTGGGCGACGTCGACCACCGTCTCGAACAGCGTGTTGAACTCGGTGGTCACCTTCGTCACGTCGATCACGTCGGAGCTGCTGATGCGCTGCTTCGACGGATTCTCCGGCGTCGAGAACGACACGTACTTGTTGCCGAACACCGTCGTCGCGGAGATGTCGGCCTTGACGTTCTGCGGGATCAGGTCGATGTACTTGGGCTCGACCTCGAGCAGGATCTTGGCGCGGGGTTCCTCGCCGACACTCTCGGCCTCGACCTCGGCGACCCGGCCGATCTCGACGCCGTTGTACGTCACCTTGTTGCCGGGGTCGAGGTTGAGGCCGGCGCGCGAGGACATCATGGTGAGCTGCTCGCGGGGGGCGAAGTCACCGCGGAACTGGAACCAGACCAGCGTGACCACCACCGCGGCGATCAGCACCAGCACCAGGCCGGCGAGCTTGTACGGCGGTGTCTTGGGCGTGTTGATGGGAGCGGTCATGGCTACACCGTCAGGTTGAAGTTCGGGTCGGTGCCGTACAGCGCCAACGAAGCAAACAGGACCACCAGCACGATCGCGATCAGGGAGGCCCGCATGGACCGGCCGACCGCCTCTCCGACGCCCACCGGGCCGCCGCTGGCGAAGTAGCCGTAGTAGCAGTGGTTCAGCATGACGATCACCGAGATGATGATCGCCTGCACGAACGACCACATCACGTCGTCCGGCCGCAGGAAGGTGCGGAAGTAGTGCTCGTAGGTGCCGGTCGACTGGCCGTAGAACAACGTCGTGGTGATCTGCGCGGACAGGAAGCTCATGATGATCGCCATCGCGTACAGCGGGATGATCACCACGAAGCCGGCCATGATCCGGGTGGACACCAGGTAGGAGATGGACTTGATGCCCATCACCTCGAGGGCGTCGATCTCCTCGGCGATGCGCATGGCGCCCAGTTCGGCGGTGGCGCCCGCGCCCACGGTCGCGGCCAGTGCCTGGCCGGACACCACGGGTGCGGCGATGCGGACGTTGACCAGTGCGGCGAAGAACCCGGTGAACGCCTCGACGCCGATGTTGCCGAGCGACGCGAAACCCTGGATGGCGATCAGCGAGCCGCCGGACAGGGTCACGAAACCGACGATCGCCACCGTTCCGCCGATCACGGCCATCGCGCCGGTGCCCATGCCGATCTCGGCGATCAGGCGCAGCATCTCCTTGCGGTAGAACCGCAGCGCGTGACCGATGGAGCCGACCGAGGTGACGACGAACCACGCGACGTGCCCGATGCTGTCGAGTCCGCGCGCCGGTGCGCTGGCGATCCTCTCGGCCCGGGCGACGCCCCGCGGGAAGCGCTGCCGCAGAACGGTTCCGGTCTCCGAATGTCCCTGAGTCTTGGTGGCCATGTCAGCGCCCCGTTCCAAAACGCACGCCGATGGTGGTCATCACGACGTTGACGGCGAAGAGGGCGATCACGCAGAGCACCAGCGTCTCGTTGACGGCCGTGCCCACGCCCTTGGCGCCGCCGGACACCGTGAGTCCGCGGTAGCAGCCCACCAGACCGGCGATCAGGCCGAAGGTAAGCGCCTTGACGATCGAGATGAGCACCTCGGGCAGTCCGGTGACCAGCGTCAGCGTCGACACGTAGGCGCCCGCCGAGATGTTCTGGATGTACACGCCGAAGATGAAGCCGCCCACCAGGCCGATGGTGATGACGGCGCCGTTGAGCAGGAACGCCACGAAGGTCGAGGCGAGCACCCGGGGCACGACGAGCCGGTGGATCGGGTCGATGCCGAGGACCTCGAGGGCGTCGATCTCCTCGCGGATGGTGCGGGCGCCGATGTCGGCGCAGATGGCCGTGGAACCCGCGCCCGCGACCACCAGCACGGTCACCAGCGGCCCGAGCTGCGTGACGGCGCCGAGCGCGGCGCCGGCACCCGAGATGTCCGCGGCGCCGAACTCGGCCAGCAGGATGTTCAGCGTGAAGATGATGAGCACGGTCAGCGGGATGGCGACCGCGATGGTGGGCAGGAACGCCACCCGCATCAGGAACCAGCCCTGCAGGACGAACTCGCGTCCCTGGAACGGCGTCTTGAAGGTTGCCCGGGCGGTGAGCACGCACATGCGGACGAAGCCGCCGACCGCTTCCAGAACCGGCCTGGCCTGGTCACGTACGTAACCCGTCAGACTGCCGGAACTGGCCGTCACCAGTGCACTCCCACGACGGAACCCGCTTCGTCATGGCGCAACGGCAATTCCTGTCGCACGCCCCCTCCTTGTCCCGTCCCCGCACGTGTGACGTCGATCTCCCTACCCAACGGTAGTAAGCAAGACCACCGGACTGTACCCGATGAATTCCTGGTCGCGGACCGCATCGGCCGGATTGAGCCTTCAACTGTTAGCAAACGCATCACCTTTGGCTAGCTCTCTCCAGAGGCGGCAGAAACTGTTGTCGCAGAAGAACTTTCGCCCGCGTCAGTAGATTGCTGGCCGGCGAACCGGGCGCGCAGTTCTGTCTTGAGCACTTTGCCGGCGGGGTTGCGAGGGAGCGCGTCGACGATCTCCAGGGCCTTCGGGTGCTTGTAACGCGCCAGCCGTTCGGTGAGGAAACCGTCGAGATCCGCGAGCGTGGGACCCTGCTCGGTCACCGCCGCCCCGACCGCCACGATGGCCACCGGCACCTCACCCCACTTCTCGTGTGCCCGCCCGATCACGGCCACCTCGGCGATGGCGGGGTGGGCGGCGAGCGCGTTCTCCACCTCGGCGCAGTAGATGTTCTCGCCGCCGGAGATGATCATGTCCTTCTTGCGGTCGACCACCCAGATGTAGCCCTCGTCGTCCTGGCGCACGAGATCGCCGGAGTGGAACCAGCCGCCCTCGAACGCCTCGGCGGTGGCCTTCGGGTTGTTCCAGTAGCCGGCCATCAGGGTCGGCGCGCGGTAGACGATCTCACCCACCTGCCCGGTCGGGACGTCGTTCATGTCCTCGTCGACCACGCGGGCGGCGACGGTGGGGATCACCTTGCCGACCGAACCGAGCTTGCGCAGCGCGTCCTGCGCCAGCAGCATGCACGTCACCGGCGACATCTCGGTCTGACCGAAAGCCGCGTAGATCTGGGTGCCCGGGAACATCTCTGACATGTCGCGCAGGAGAGTATCCGACGCCGGGGCGGCTCCCCAGGACAGCACCCGCAGCTTCACCGTCCGTGGCCTGGACCGCTGTTCGGCGCACACCGCCTGCCACTGGGCGGGCACCAGGAAGATGGACGTGACCTTCTCCGCCGCGAGCACGTCGAGCAGCGCGCCGGGATCGAAGGCGCCCAGCGGGTAGATCACGGTCGGCAGGCCGAGCAGCAGGCCGCTGCTCATGTTTCCCACCCCGGCGATGTGGAACAGCGGGACACCGATGAAGCCGACGTCGTTGTTGATGTCCGGGCTGACCGTGAAGAGGTTGGTCATCGCCTGGCCGGTGATGTTGTTGTGGGTCAGCACCGCGCCCTTCGGCCTGCCCGTGGTGCCCGAGGTGTACATGATCAGGGCGGGTGAATCGTTGGGGATGTCGACCGGCGCAGGCGGATCACCGGCGTCGTCGAGCAGGTCGTCGTAGCCGAGCACGGTGTCGGCGTCAGTGCTGCCGCCCGCCACGATCACCGTCGTCAGTGTCGGGTCGAGGTCGCGCACCGCGGTGGCGACCGGAGCGAGCACCGATTCGGTGACGACGACGCGGGCCTGGCAGTCGCCGACCAGGAACGCGATCTCGGGCGGCGTCATCCGGAAGTTGACCGGCACGGCGATCGCGCCGAGCTTGTTGGCCGCGAGCACCGACTCCATGAACTCGGTGCGGTTGAGCATCAGCACCAGCACCCGGTCGCCGAACCCGATGCCGCGGCGGCCGAGTGCGCCCGCGAGTGCGGTCACCCGCCGATCGAGCTCACTCCACGTCGTCGTGTGACCGAGGAACCGCAGCGCGGTCCCCTCCGGCTGCATGGCCGCATGCCGGGAGAGCTGGTTGACCCAGTTCTGCCGGCGGGCCAGATAGGGCTGCTCGGTGAGGGCGGGATGGTCGAGCTGGTTCAACGGCGGTGCTCCGGCGATCGTGGGTTGCGCACGGCTGATATTTGATCAAACATGGTGTAGCCCCGGTCACACTATGGCCTCGGTGGCTCGGGGACAACCCCATGCCAGACGGACACTCCCGCCATGGAGACCGACGTGAACGCACCTGCGACACCCCGGCTCGCGCCGACGCGACGGGTCCGCCGCGAACAACTCTCCGACGAGGTGGCCGCCCACCTGCGGTACGCGATCATGTCCGGTTCGCTGCGTCCTGGCGTGTTCATCCGGCTCGACGAGACGGCCGCTTCGCTGGGCGTCAGCATCACCCCGGTACGCGAGGCGCTGCGGACGTTGCGGGGCGAGGGCATGGTGCAGCTGGAACCGCACCGCGGCCACGTCGTCGTCCCGCTCAGCCGTGCCGACGTCGAGGACATCTTCTGGCTGCAGTCCACTATCGCCAAGGAACTGGCGGCGAGTGCGACCGCGCGCATCACCGACGCGCAGATCGACGAACTGGACCGGCTCATCGACGCGCTGGCCGTTGCCGTCGACGAGCGCGAGCCCGACCTGGTGGCGCAGGCCGTCTTCGACTTCCACCGGACGCTCAACCGGTCCACGGGACGGATCAAGCTGGCGTGGTTCCTGCTTCATGCGGCCCGCAATCTGCCGCCGCTGTTCTACGCCAACGACCCGCAGTGGGGCGAGCGGGCGGTGGCCAACCACCGGGCGGTGACCGCGGCGCTGCGCCGGCGCGACGCCGAGACCGTCGTGCGCCTGACCGACGCGCAGTTCACCGACGGCGCCCGGCGGCTGATGGCGCGGCTCGAGGAGATCGGGCTGTGGAGCTGAGTCAGGCGGCGCTGATCCGGCGCCGAGTGGCGATCACTTGAGGGCCACTTTGAGAACGCGATTGCGCTCATCGCTGACGTAGACGCTGCCCTGATTGTCGACGGCCAGAGCCGAGGGCTTGACCAGGTCGGTGAAGGGGAGCTCGGACTGCACGTTGGTCCTCGCGTCGAGCCTGAGGACCTTCCCCCCGAGGTAGTCGCTGACGTAGACGTTGTTCTGGCCGTCGACCGCAACTCCGAACGGCGCCACGAGACCCGGGAACGGCAGCACCTCCTGCCTGTCGGAGTCGGCGTACAGCTTGATGACGCCGATCCCTCCTCCCTGGGACACGTAGACGTTGCGCGCCTTGTCGACCGCCACATATGAAGCAGCCCGAACGTCGCGGAAGGGCAGCCGGATCTGACCGCCGCCAGGGGCAGGCAGCTCCACCACCTGGTTGCCCAGATGATCGGTGACGTAGACCGATCCGGCTCTGTCGACGGCCACCCCGGTCGGCATGCGCAGATCGGTGATCGGCAGCTTCTCCACCGCGGCGGACCCCGGGGCGAGTCTAACCACCTCGCCGGCAGACGGATCCGCGTCGGCGACGTACAGACGATTCGCCGTGTCCACGGCGATGCCCTGTCCGAACGTCACATCGCTGGCCGCGACGCGGGTCGGTGCGCCGGCGCCGGGAGGCAACATCCAGATCCCCCCTTCGACGAACAGGGTCACGTAGACGGTTCGATCGGGGCCGACGGCGATACCCGACGGAGACTCCTCGAGGCTGCCGAAAGGAAGCTCGACCGGTTCTCCGTATGGCGATGCCGCATTCGGTTCGGGCTGGGCAGTGGTGGCGTTGCCGACGACGGACCGTTCGGTCGCTCCCGCGAACCCCGCGATGACCCCGGCAGCGATGAGCACGACGGCACTGACGACGCACGCCATCACGGTGGCGCGTCGACCGCCTCGGCTCTGGACCGGCGAGATTCTGATCTGCGGGCGCAGCACAGTCGGCTGGGTGGGTGCGCGTGGGGGCCGCGGCGCCCACGGTGCGGTCGGCGGGACGGACTGCCGAGGCGCGATCGCCGCCCGGGCCGCCGCGGCGAGCGCGGACGCCGTGGGAAAGCGCCGCTCCACGTCGCGGGCCATCCCGAGCTCGATGACCGCGTCGAGCGCCCGCGGAAGGCCCGGCATCACATCGGTGACTCGGGGCGGCGTGCCTGCCGGGCGGTCCGGCTGCTGTCCGGTCAGGCACTCGAACAGAACGCACGTCAGCGAGTAGACGTCGGATCTCGCATCGGCTGCGGCGTCGGTGAGCAGCTCCGGCGCGGTGTACGCCGGGGTACCCCAGGCATGCGTGCCCGCACTCCCCTGTGCGCCGGCCGAGCCGAAGTCGACGAGATATACGAAGCCGTCCGGTGTGACGAGGAT
This sequence comes from Mycobacterium sp. NPDC050041, assembly GCF_049541695.1. Classification (NCBI taxonomy): domain Bacteria; kingdom Bacillati; phylum Actinomycetota; class Actinomycetes; order Mycobacteriales; family Mycobacteriaceae; genus Mycobacterium; species Mycobacterium sp. NPDC050041. The sequence continues at coordinate 774,916 of NZ_JBMVDG010000001.1, forward strand.
GTTCGACGGCTTGAGGTCTTTGTGCACCAGACCGATGTGATGGGCGGCGTCCAGAGCCAGAGCGGCCTGCTCCACGATGGCGACGGATCGAGCCGGATCGAGCCGCCCCGCGTCCCGGAGCAGGGTGCCGAGGTCGTGTCCCTCGATCAGCCGCATGTCGACGTACAGCTGCCCGTCGATCTCCCCGAAGCCGTGGATGGGCACGATGTGGGGGTCGTTGAGCCGGGCGGCAGCCAGGCCCTCGCGGCGAAATCGGTCGCGGAAGTCCGGATCGGCGGCCGCACGGGGCGAGAGGACCTTCAGCGCGACGAAACGTCCGGTCGAGGTGTCGTAGGCCCGGAACACGTGCCCCACCTGTCCGGCGCCCAACGACTCCAGCAGCCGGTAGCCCCCGAGAACGGTCGGCTCACTCCTCGTCACACCGAGAAACTCTGCCACCGCGCGCCGCCGGTCACCGACGCGTGTTTCACCGCACCGGCAGCTTCACCACCCGATCGCGAACGTCGGAGACGTAGACGTTGCCGTCCCCGTCGACGGCCACCGCATTTGGTTTGACCAGATCGACGAACGGCAGTTCCTCCTGGTCGCCGGTCCCCGCGTCGAGTTTCCACACCTTGCCGGTGCCCAGATCGGTGATGTACACGGCGCCGTCCCCGTCGACGGCGATTCCGGAGGGGTCGACCAGTCCCGTGAACGGCACCACCTCCTGCCCACCGGACGTGCTGGTTCCCATCTTGAGGACATCCCCGCGGACCTGCGTGGCGTACACGGTGCCGGTCGCGTCGACGGCGATGTGGCCGGAGCTCCGCAGGTCGCGGAACGGCATCTCGACCTGGTTGGACGAGCCGGCGGACAGCCGCACTACCCGACGGGTCTGATCCACCACGTACACATCTCCGGCGGGATCGACCGCGACCCCCTGGGGCGACTCGAGGCCCGTGAACGGCAGATCGATCTGCGGCGTCGCTCCTGCGCCCAACCGCACGACGCGCGCGGGAGTGAGATAGGAGGCGACATACACCGCACCGGCATCGTCGACGGCCACTCCCGACGGCGCCATCACGTTGCTGAGCGGCAGCTTCGTCGGTGTGTCGGAGCCGGCCGGGAGCTTGATCACACCGTCGAGACCGGTGGCGTAGACGCTGCCCTCGTCGTCCACCGCGAGTTCGTCCGTACCGACCTGTCTGATGGGGAGTTCGATCGGCTCGCCGTAGGACGCAGGGGGCGGGTCCTGCGATTGCGTGGCCGCCGGTGACGTGGCCCGGTCCTGCGTCGCGACGATGACGCCGCCTGCCGTCAGCGTCGCCACCGCGGTGATCGCCGCCGCGACGAGCGGTGCCCGCCGGCGCCACCACGGCCGGCGCACCCCCGGGGGCAGCCCAGGCTGCGGGGCGAGCGGGGCGAATCCGCCCGCCGGTGCAGGGTGTGGCCCCGACATCGGAGCGTGTCCGGGACCCGCGGATGCGAAGCCACCGAAGTGGGCCGGAGGTGGTTGCGGCGCGACCTGGACGGTGCCGTCGAGAACGCCACGGGCGGCGCGCGCGAACTCCGACACCGTCGCGAACCGGTCCGCCGGGTCCTTGGCCAGTCCGCGCCCGATCACCCCGTCGAACAGCGCGGGGAGCCCCGGCTTGACCGTGCCGGTCCGGGGCGGCGGCGAGAACATGTGCCCGGCCATGACGCGCTGCGGGTTCCCGCCGCCGTACGGCTTCTTCCCAGTCAGGCATTCGAACAGCACGCACGCCAGAGAGTAGACGTCGCTGCGCGGATCGAGAGTGTCGCTGCTGAACCGCTCGGGCGCCATGTAGGCCAACGTCCCGAACGTCATGCCGGTCGCCGTCAGCCGGCTGTCGTGCGTCGCGCGGGCGATGCCGAAGTCGATGAGGTAGGCGAAGTCGCGCGCGCCGATCAGCACGTTCGACGGTTTGACGTCACGGTGCACCAGCCCGACCCGGTGCGCGGCCTCCAGCGCCGAGGCGATCTGCTCGACGATCGCGACGGCGCGGAACGGTTCGAGACCGCCGGGGCTCTCGCGCAGGACGAGGTCCAGATCGCGGCCCTCCACGAGGCGCATGTCGACGAACAACCGCCCGTCGATCTCCCCGAACCGGTGGATGGGGATGACGTGCGGATCACTCAGCTGCGCAGCGAGATGCGCCTCGCGACGGAACCGCGCCTGGAAGTCGGTGTCCGCCGCCATGTGCGGCGCGAGCACTTTGACGGCGACCACCCGCTGGGTCTGCGTGTCGTATGCGCGGAAGACCTGTCCCATCGCGCCGCTGCCCAGCAGGCGCTCCAGCCGGTACCACCCGAACGTGGTCGCGCCGCCCACCCCCTGGCCCCCGTCCATGCGGTCAGGCGGAGAGCTGCTCGGCGCGCGCCTTGAGATTGTCGGCCAGGTAGTCGATGGTGTCGCCGATCGCCTTCTTCACCATCGGCTTCGGGATGGCCAGCTTGGTCTCCACGTCGAGGTCGACGGTGAGCAGTGACGTCGGCCCCATCGGCACCACGGAGAACTTCTGCTCCTGCTTGTCGAAGTGGTCGCCCTGCTGCAGCATCGTGAAGATCTCGTTCTCGCCGGGGTAGTACACGGCGGTGATGAACGTGCCCGCCTGGCCCTGCACCTCGACATCGAGCCGGAGCTGACTCGGCCGGCCGTCGTCGTAGCGGGCCAGGATCCAGCAGCCCTTGATCTCGGGGTTCCACTCCGGGTACTTCTCGAAGTCGCGGACGATCCCCAGGATCGCCTCGGCGGGGGCCGACACCTCGACGGTCTTGCTCACCAGCGGCATCGGCCGAGCATAGCGAGCGTCAGTCCGACGCCACGCGAGCAGATTCGAGCAGTTCCCGGATCGGATCGGGGATCGGCACCGGGCGTCTGGTCCCGCGGTCGACGTAGACGTGCACCCAGTGCCCGACGGCCGAGACCGGCACGTCGCCCTCCGACGCCGGGAAGACCGAGAGCCGGTAGGTGACGCTGCTGGTGCCGATCCGGGTGACGGCCAGGCCCACCGCGAGCGGGTCGGGGAACTTGAGCTCCGCGTAGTACTGGCAGCCTGACTCGGCGACCACCCCCAGCCACGGCGCCTCGAGCGGATCCACCTCGATCGTGGTGGTGATCCACGCGTTGATCGCGGTGTCGAACAGCGCGTAGTACACCGCATTGTTGAGGTGGCCGAACATGTCGTTGTCCGTCCATCGGGTCAGCACCGGCCAGTGCACGGGGAAGTCGCGACTGGTGAGGTCGGTCGGCATGGGTAGCAGTCTCGCAGTCGGGCAGTCTGGAGGTCATGACAGTGCGCATCCGCGGCGCGGTGCTCGAGGAGATCGGGCGCCCCAGGCCCTACACCGAGTCGACTCCCCTGACCGTCAGCGACCTCGACCTCGCGCCGCCGGGCCCCGACGAGCTGCTCATCGCCATCGAGGCCGCCGGGCTCTGCCACTCCGATCTGTCGGTGGTCGACGGCAACCGGGTGCGCCCGGTGCCGATGCTGCTCGGCCACGAGGCCGCGGGCGTGGTGGAGCAGATCGGGCCCGGTGGATCGGACCTCGCCGTGGGCCAGCGCGTGGTGATGACGTTCCTGCCGCGCTGCGGGCACTGCCCCGCCTGCGCGAGCGACGGCCTCACCCCGTGCGAACCGGGCAGCGCCGCCAACGCCGCGGGCACGTTGATGCACGGCGACATCCGCCTGAGCCGCGACGGCCGGCCCGTGCACCACCACCTCGGCGTCTCCGGCTTCGCCACCCACGCCGTCGTCGACCGGCACTCGGTGGTCCCGGTCGATGCCGACGTCCCGCCGGTGGTCGCGTCACTGCTGGGATGCGCCGTGCTCACCGGCGGCGGCGCCGTGCTCAACGTCGGGCGGCCGCAGCCCGGTCAGACCGTCGCGGTGGTCGGCCTCGGCGGTGTGGGCATGGCCGCGGTGATCACCGCGCTGGCCCACGACGATGTCCGGGTGGTCGGCATCGACCAACTCGACGACAAGCTGGACCGGGCCCGCGCGATGGGCATCCACGGGGCCTACACCCCGGAGCAGGCCGCCGAGCAGAACCTCAAGGCGGCGGTGGTGATCGAGGCGGTCGGCCACCCCGCGGCGCTGGAGACCGCGGTCGCGCTCACCGCGCCGGGCGGCCGCACCGTGACCGTCGGCCTGCCCCGGCCCGACGCGCGGATTACGTTGTCGCCGTTGGGTTTCGTCGCCGAGGGCAGGTCGCTGATCGGCAGCTACCTCGGTTCGGCGGTGCCGGCCCGCGACATCCCGGTGTTCGTCGACCTGTGGCGGTCGGGTCGGCTGCCGGTGGAGTCGCTGGTGTCGTCCACCATCACCCTCGACGAGATCAACTCCGGTATGGATCGTCTCGCCGAGGGCGAGGCGGTGCGTCAGGTGATCAGTTTCGGCTAGCGCCGGCGCCGACCGGAACCTTCGTCGCGATGCCCTCGCGGCGGAGCGCGTCCACGATCAGCGACCGCAGCCTGCGGCTCACCTCGAACTGCTTGCCCGGCAGCGTGCGGGCCACCATCTGCAGGTTGACCGTGTCGAGTTCGATGCTGTCAACGCCCATCAGTGACGGCTCGTCGAGCAGCAGGTCCGGGAGGCCGTCGTCCTTCATCGCCGCGCTCGAGACGCTGCGGAGCACCTCGTTCACATGGTTGAGATCCGCCGAGGCGGGCACCGGCACGTCGACGACGGCGCGCGCCCAGTCCTTGGACAGGTTCAGCGCCTTGACGATCTGACCATTGGGCACGGTGTACATCTCGCCGTCGGCCGTGCGCAGCTTCGTCACCCGCAGGGTGACGTCCTCGACCGTGCCCTGCGCCGTCCCGCCGCCGTTCACGGTGAGCTCGACGAGGTCACCGAAGCCGTACTGCTTCTCGGTGATGACGAAGAAGCCGGACAGCAGATCCTGCACGATGCGCTGGGCGCCGAAACCGAGCGCGGCGCCGAGCACCGCGGCCGGTGCCACCAGCGACCCGACCGGCAGGCCCAACTGGTTGGCGATGTCGACCGCGACCATCACGTACAGCACCGCGATCGCCACCGACGAGATCACCGACGCCAGCGCCTGCCGGTGCTTGACGCTCTCCGAGCGCACGACGGCGTCGCTGTCGTCGACGCGGCTCAGGCGGTTGCTGATCCGCTTGGCGACGTAGCGGATCACCCGGGTCGCGATCACCACGAACACCAGGACCAGCAGGATGTGCAGGCCTTTGGTGGCGAGCCAGTGGCCCAGGCTGTTCTGCCAGAAGCCGTACCAGGAGTCGCCGAACGCCGCGAGGTTGCGGATGTCTGGGGTCTCGGTGTCTGAAGTCATCGCCCGGGAGCCTTCCCACTGCCCGCGGGGGGCCAAACACCGCTGTTACCCGGCGCACACAACATGTATGATGAGTTGGCAACTCATCATATGTCTATCAGCGCCCCCAGGAGTCCCGATGTCCGACCGCATCCGCCACCTCACGCTCTCCCACGTCGTCCTGCCGCTCGACAACCCGGTCAGCGACGCCAAGGTGCTCACCGGGCGGCAGAAGCCGCTCACCGAGACCGTGCTGCTGTTCGTCGAGGTCGTCACCGAGGACGGGCACGAGGGGATGGGCTTCAGCTACTCGAAGCGGGCGGGCGGGCGGGCGCAGTACGCGCACCTGGCCGAGATCGCCGACACGGTCCTCGGCCAGGACCCGTCCGACATCGAACGCATCTACCAGTCGCTGCTGTGGGCGGGCGCATCGGTGGGCCGCTCGGGCGTCGCCACCCAGGCGATCGCGGCGCTCGACGTCGCACTGTGGGACCTCAAGGCCCGCCGGGCCGGCCTGCCGCTGGCCAAGCTGCTCGGTGCGCACCGCGATTCGTGCCGGGTGTACAACACCTCCGGCGGCTTCCTGCAGGCCTCGATCGACGAGATCAAGGAGAAGGCCACCGCATCGCTCGAGTCGGGCATCGGCGGCATCAAGATCAAGGTGGGTCAGCCCGACTGGCAGACCGATCTGGACCGGGTCGCCGCCATGCGCGAACACCTCGGTGACGCGCCCCTGATGGTGGACGCCAACCAGCAGTGGGACCGGGCCCGCGCCCGCCGGATGTGCCGCGAGCTCGAACGCTTCGACCTGATCTGGATCGAGGAGCCGCTCGACGCCTGGGACGCCGTCGGCCACGCCGACCTCAGCCACACCTTCGACACCCCGATCGCCACCGGCGAGATGCTCACCTCCGTGCCCGAGCACCTGGCGCTGCTCGACGCCGGTTACCGCGGGATCGTGCAGCCCGACGCCCCGCGGATCGGCGGCATCACGCCGTTCCTGCGCTTCGCGACGCTGGCCTCCCAGGCCGGGCTGGCGCTGGCGCCGCACTACGCGATGGAGATCCACCTGCACCTGGCCGCGGCCTATCCCACCGAGCCGTGGGTCGAGCACTTCGAATGGCTGAACCCGCTGTTCGACGAGCGCATCGAGATCCGGGACGGCCGGATGTGGCTGCCGGAGCGGCCGGGCCTCGGCTTCACCCTGAGCGACCGGATGCGCGCGCTGACCAAGGAGTCCGCGTCGTTCGGTACGCGATGATCTATCCGTGACGACGACATTGGCGGCGGGGGTGGTCGCCGGGCTGAAGGACAAGATCTTCACCGGCGCCCTGCTGCCCGGCCACAAGCTGCCCTCCGAAGCCGAGCTGATCGAGGAATTCGGGGTGTCGCGCACGGTGGTCCGCGAGGCCGTCACCCGCCTGCGCGCCGAGGGTCTGGTGGAAACGTTCCAGGGCCGCGGGTCGTTCGTGCTCGCGGTGCCCGAGCCCACGTCGTTCACCGTCGAGTCGGCCGCGCTGCGCACCCACCGCGACGTGCTCGACATGGTGGACTTCCGGCTCGGCGTGGAGTCCGAGACGGCCGCGCTGGCCGCCGCCCGCATCGACGCCGCCGGCCGCGACATCATCCGGTCGGCGCTGGCGGCGTTCGTGGCGGCCGCGCCGGAGGACGCCGTGGAGGCCGATTTCCGCTTCCACCGGGCCGTCGCGGCGGTCAGCGCGAACCGCTTCTGCCTCGAGCTGCTCGACTCGCTGGGCCCGATGATGATCATGCTGCCGCGCGCCCGGCTGGGCGCCGAGTACTCGATCACCGACGCCGGCCATGCCGCGCGGGTGCAGCGCGAACACGACGACATCGCGGCCGCGGTGCTGGCCGGAGAACCCGACACCGCCCGCGCCGCGATGCGGCTGCATCTGGGCAACACCCGAAGGCGGCTGGCCGCCGGGCGGTAGCTCAGACGCGGCGAGTGTGAAACGTGGGCGGGAATCCGGTCGGATCTCCGCCCACGTTTCACACTCGTGAGGGCTAGACGCCCACTTTGTCTGCGGGGTCGGCGGATTCGACCTTGGCCTTGCGCGCCGACATCACGTGCCGGATCACGGGCAGCGCGATCAGCAGGAAGAAGATGGCCAGGATGACCCCTGAGATGGGCCGGGTGAAGAAGCCCGTCGCGTCGCCGCCGAAGATGAGCAGCGAACGGCGCGTGCTGGATTCGATGATGGATCCGAGCACGAATGCCAGCACCATGGGGCCGGGATCGAAGCCGGCCTTCTTCATCAGGTAGCCGATCACACCGAAGGCCACCATCAGGTAGATGTCGAAGACCGAGTTGTTGATCGTGTACACGCCGAGGATGGTGATGAGTGCGGTGATCGGCGCCAGGATCGCCGGGCGGACCCGCAGGATGCGCACGAACAGCCCGACCAGCGGGATCGACAGGATCAGCAGCAGGATGTTGCCGATGTACATCGAATTGATGACGCCCCAGAACACGTCGGGGTGCTCGCTGACGAGCTGCGGGCCGGGCGAGACGCCCAGGATCAGCAAGGCGCCGAACAGCATCGCCATCGTGGCGTTGGCCGGCAGGCCGATGGTCAGCAGCGGGATGAACGACGACGTGGCCGCCGCATTGTTCGCGGTCTCGGGGGCTGCGACGCCTTCGATCGCGCCGCGGCCGAACCGCTCGGGCGTCTTGGAGCGGCGCTTCTCCGTGGCGTAGGCCACGATCGAGGACAGCACCGCACCGCCGCCGGGCAGCACGCCGAGCACGAAGCCGATGATCGACCCGCGGCCGATGGCGCCCGAGGACTGCTTGAGCTCCGCCTTCGACGGCCAGACGTTGCCGACCTTGGTGGGCGGCTGCACCTTGCGGTGCCGCTGCTCGAGGTTGTAGAGGATCTCACCGACACCGAACAGGCCCATGGCCACCACGACGAAGTCGATGCCGTCGGCGAGCTGCAGGCTGTCGAACGTGAAACGGCTTGCGCCGCTGAAGCTGTCGCGGCCCACGGTGGCCAGCAGCAGGCCGATCGTGCCTGCGATCAGCGCTTTGAGCTTGTTGCCGCTGCCGATCGTGGCGACCAGCAGGACGCCGAGCAGGGCGAGCGCCGCATACTCCGGCGGGCCGAAGTCCAGTGCGACGCTGGCGACCACCGGCGCCAGCAGCGTCAGGCCGACGATCGAGATCGTCGCGCCGACGAACGATCCGATGGCCGCGATGCCCAGAGCGGTGCCGGCCTTGCCCTGTTTCGCCAGCGCGAACCCGTCGAACACGGTGACCACCGAGGACGCCTCACCGGGCAGCCGCAGCAGCACCGAGGTGATGGTGCCGCCGTACTGGGCGCCGTAGTAGATGCCGGCCAGCATGATGATCGCCGACACCGGGTCGATGGTGTAGGTGATCGGCAGCAGGATGGCGATGGTCGCCGCGGGGCCCAGGCCCGGCAGCACGCCGATGATCATCCCGATCAGCACGCCGGCCAGGCAGTACAGCAGGTTCTTCGGCTCGACGACGAGGGCGAACCCGTCGAGAAACGCGGTGAAATCCATGGATTCAGTCGATTCTCAGAAGGAGATCAAGTGGGGCAACGGGATTCGTAGCCCGTAGAGGAACAGGAAGTAGAAGACGGCGACGGTCACCACACTGATCACCAGGGTGTTGCGCCAGCTCTCCCCGCCGAGGAACCGCAGCCAGATGACCGACAGCACCAGCGCGGGGATCTCGAAGCCGGTGAGCGGCAGCAGCAGACCGAACGCGATGAAGGTGACGATGCCCGCCACCGGCAGCCAGCTGCTGCGGGTGAACGCCTCGCTGTCACCGAGGCCACGCCCCACCACCAGCAGGATCGCCGACAGCACGGCGATCACCACGCTGACGAGGAACGGCCACAGGCCCGGACCCGGCTCGGCCGGCGACCCCAGCCCGTAGCCCCAGGCCAGCACCGCCCCGCCGACGCCGATCGCGATCCCGACCAGCGCGCCGACGGTCTGGTAGAGCGGACCGCCCTCGGGCGGGCGGTCCTCCTCCATCTCGTGGGCGACCTCGGCCTCGATCTCGGCGAGGATGTCGCGGGTGTGCAGGTGCTCGGGGTGGGGCGCCTCGACGGCGCCGCCGTCCTCGGCGGGTCCCTTGGCTGTGGAGGTCATGGCTAGCCCTCGTTGCGGAGATTGATGTCGTACTGCTTGACCAGGTCGGCGTACCGCTGCTGGTCCTCCTTGAGCTGTGCGAGCACCTCGTCACCGGACAGTTCCATCGGGGTGAGGCTGTTCTGCTTGTTGAAGTCCCTGTAGCCCTCGGCCCCGAAGGTGGCCTTCATGCCCTCGACGAGCTTGTCGCGGACGTCCTGCGGGGTCCCCTTGGGCACCGTCATGAACCGTTACTGCGTCACCTCGACGTCGAGGCCCTGCTCCTTGGCGGTCGGCACCTCGGGCAGGTACTCGATGCGGTCGGGCCCGAACACGGCCAGCGGGGTCAGCTTGCCGGACTGGATGTTCTCGATCGCCTCGCCGACCTGGATGCTCGCCACGTCGACCTGGTTGCCGAGCACCGCGGCCAGCGCCGGGGCGCCGCCGTCGAAGGGGACGGCCTGGGCGTTGACGTTGGAGGTCTTGAACAGCAGCGCGGCCGACAGCTGGGCGCCGGTGCCGACGCCGGTGGTGCCGTAGCGGACGGTCTTGGTGGCGCGCTTGATGTCCTCGAGGTTGCGCAACCCGCTCTGCGGGTTGGTCACCAGGACGTAGTCGTCGCGCGACACGCCCTGCACGACGTCGAAGTCGTCGATGTTGGTCACCTCGTCGGGCGCCACGGCCAGCGGGGTGATGGTGAACAGAGACGCGTTCTGGATGGCGATCTTCGAGCCGTCCGGCTTGGCCTTGGCGACCTCGGCGGCCGCGAGCGCGCCATTGGCGCCCTCCCGGTTGATGACGGGGAAGGACGCGCCGAGGTCGTCGGACAGGCCCTTGGAGATCGCGCGGCTGATCAGGTCGCTCGACCCGCCGGCCGAGGCGCCGACGTACATCTCGACGGTGCCGGAGGGCCAGGAATCGCCGGATCCGCCCCCGGTGGAACTCTGCACACCGCTGCAGGCGGTGAGAAGCAGTCCGGCGGCTGCGGTGACGGCCACACCGGCGCGGCGGACGCGGCGGGCGCGGGAGGCGGTGGTGAGCGGCATGGGTACTACTCCTGTGTGATCTGAGGTCGACGCCGACGGTGAATGTGGTCGCCGTCACGTACACGGTAGAAACACTCAGTGATACCTGTCCAACGCCTTTCTGGCATCGTTTGATACTTTGCGTGCATGACGGTGACGTTGGACCAGGTCCGCTGCTTCATCGCGGTGGCCGAGGAGCTCCATTTCGGCCGGGCGGCGGACCGGCTGGCGATGACACAGCCGCCGCTGAGCCGCCAGATCCAGAAACTCGAGCGCGCGGTCGGCGCCGGCCTGCTCGACCGGGACAACCGCCGGGTGCTGCTCACCCCGGCGGGCGCGGCGTTCCTGGAGGACTGCTACCGGATGCTCAACACGCTCGACGCGGCGACCGCGCACGCACAACGGGTGGAGCGCGGCTCGGCGGGCACGCTGCACCTCGGCTTCACCGCGGTGTCGGCGATCGCCATCCTCGGCCCGCTGCTCAACCTGCTGGGCACGGAGCTGCCCGACATCGAGGTGGTGCTGCACGAGCGGGTGACCGGCGCCCAGGTCGACGGCATCCGCCGCGGTGAACTCGACCTCGGGCTGGCGCGGCCGCCGTTCGACACCGCGCTGCTCGCCTCACAGATCGTGGCGCGCGAACCGCTGCGCGCGGTGGTGCCGGTCGGCCATCCCCTCGCCGAGATCACCCGGCCACTGGAACCGCAGGACTTCGACGGCCTGCCGGTGATCAGCTACCACCCGATCCAGGCGCGCTACTTCCACGAGCTGACCGTGCGGTTCCTCTTCAACGGCCACCCCCGCATCACGCAACGGGTGCAGCAGATCCTCACCGCGGTGCTGCTGGTGGCCGCGGGCGAAGGGGTGGCGCTCGTCCCGGCCAGCGCCACCGCACTCAAGGTCGACGGCGTGGTCTACCGGGCACTCACCGACGTGTTCGGCGGTCACCCCGACAGCGATCCCGCCCGGCCGGTCGAACTGCACGCGATCTATCCGCGGCAGGGCCTCACCCCGCTGCTGCGTGAGGTGCTGCGGCTGGTGGCGCGCTCGGCCGAGCATCTCGACGAGGTGTTCGGCGCGCACTGACCGTGCGTGGCGGGAGACCCGGCTCAGCCGGCGGCCAGTCCGAGCACCCGCTCGGCATTGCCCGAGGCGATCTTGCGTAGATCGGCCGCCGCGACCGGTGCGGTCCGGAGCAGTTCTGCGCCCGCGGTGTTCGCGCGATACGGGTAGTCCACCGAGTACAGCACCCGGTCGACGCCCAGGACGTCGAGCGCACATTGCAGCGGCGGCGCGGTGAAGTAGCCGCTCGTCGTCACGACGAAGTGATCGAGGAAGTACTCCGCCACCGACCGCTGCAGACCGGTGACCGCCGGGGACAACCCGTCCTGCGCACGGATCACCGAGAACGGCAGATTCTCACCCATGTGGCCCACGATGAACCGGAGCCCGGGGAAGCGGTCGAAGACGCCGGCCAGGATCAGCCGCAGGCAGTGCATGCCCAGCTCCGCATGCCATCCCCAGGCCGCCGTGGACAGGAAGTACGCGCTGCGTTCGGGGAGTCCGCTGAAGTAGGCCTGCTGCACGGCGGGTGGCGGCGGTGTCGGGTGCAGGTACAGCGGCACGTCGAGGTGCTGCGCGGCTTCGAGGATCGGGCTGAAGCGCGGATCGTCGAGGAAGGCGCCACCCTCGGTGCCGTTCACGAAACCGCCGACGCAGCCGAGTTCGCGCACGCCGCGCTCCAGCTCGGTCGCCGCGGCGTCGGCGTCCTTCAGTGCGAGGCTGGCGAACATGCCCAGCCGTCCGGGGTGCCGCCGTGTCGCGGCGAACGCCGCGTCGTTGGCGTCGCGGACCAGCGCCGTGGCATCGGCCGGCGCCAATGACTCCTGCCCGCCCGCGGCCAGCGACATGACCTGCAGGTCGACTCCCCCGGCGTCCATCGCACTCAACCGGCCGTCGTCCAGGTCGAGCAGCCGGCTCTCCAGCACGTCGGACCGCGCGACGTCCGGCATGAACGCCGCGGTGGCAGCGAGGAACTCGGGCGTGGTGAAGTGCTCCTCGAGGGTGATCACACGAAGGTCGGTGTGGACGTCGCCGACGGGTGAGACAGGTATCCGCAACGTCATGAGGCGCGCACCCCGGCGGCGAGGGTCAGTGCCCGGACCACAGCGTGCCGGCCGAGGTCGACCTTGAACGCGTTCTGCGTCAGTGGCTGCGCACCCTCCATCGCCATCGCTGCGGCGGCGTGAAACGCCTCCTCGTCGGGAGGACGCCCGACGAGGCTCTGCCCTGCCTGGTGCAGCCGCCACGGCGTGGCGGCCACCGCACCCAGAGCGATTGCGGCAGAGGCGATCACACCGTCGACGAGGTGCAGTCCCGCCGCAACCGACACCAGCGCGAAGGCGTAGCTGTGCCGGTCGCGCACCTTGAGGTACCAGGAGTGATCGGCGAAGTTCGACGGCGGCAGCTCGATCCCGACGACGAGTTCACCCGGCCGCAGCACGTTGTCGACCTCCGGCGTGCTGCCCGGCAGGGTGAAGAATTCGTTGATCGCAATCGTGCGCCCGCCCTGCGGCGTCCGGACATGCACGACTGCATCGAGGATGGCCAGTGCGACGGCCATGTCCGACGGGTGGATGGCCACACAGTCGTCGCTCGCGCCGAAGATGGCGTGCTCGCGGTGGAAGCCGTGGCGTGCCGCGCATCCGCTGCCGGGATCGCGTTTGTTGCACGACGCAAAGGTCGTCTGCATGAAGTACGGACATCGCGTGCGCTGCAAGAGGTTTCCACCGGCGGTCGCCATGTTGCGCAGCTGCGTGGTGGCGCCGCTGAGGATGGCGTGGGACAGCACGGGGTAGCGGGTGCGGATCAGCGGATGGTTGGCGACCGCGCTGTTGGTGACGCCGGCATCGACGAACACGCCGCCGTCGGGGGTGGCGGTGATCGTGGTCAGGCCGAGCCGCCGGAGATCGATCAGCGAGTTCGGTTCCTCGACCCCGCCCTTCATCAGGTCGAGCAGATTGGTGCCGCCGGCGAGGTACTTCGCGCCGGGCGCCGCACCGGCGGCGACGGCGTCCTCGACGCTGGCGGCGTGCCGGAACTCGAAGGTCTTCACGCGGTCCCCTTCGCGACGGCCTCGATGGCGGCGACGATGTTGGCGTAGGCGCCGCACCGGCAGATGTTGCCCGCCATGCGTTCCCGGATCTCCCCTGCGGTCAGTCGCACCCGCCCGGTGACGACGTCGTCGCGGCTGCCCTCGAAGGACGCCGTGCTCAGATCGCCGCGGGCGTGCTCGGCGAGCATCGCGTGGGCCGACGAGATCTGCCCGGGTGTGCAGAAGCCGCACTGGAATCCGTCACAGTCCATGAAGGACCGCTGGAGCGGATGCAGTTCTCCCCCTTCGGCGATGCCCTCGATGGTGAGGACGTCCGATCCGTCGATCGACGCGGCGAGGGTCAGGCAGCTCAGCACCCGCTCACCGTCGACGGCCACGGTGCACGCGCCGCACAGCCCGTGGTCGCAGCCCTTCTTGGTGCCGGTCATGTGCAGGCGCTCGCGCAGCAGGTCGAGCAGCGTGGTGCGGATGTCGGCGGCGACGCGGTGGGTCTCGCCGTTGATGCGGAGTTCCACCGCGTGGTCGGTGCTCATCACGCCTCCTGCACGGGTGAATAGGGCGTCATCAGGTCCTCCAGGGTGATCGGTAGGTCCCGCAGCCGCTTCCCGGTGGCGTGGAAGACGGCATTGGCGATCGCGGCCGGCACGCCGCAGGTGCCGATCTCGCCGATTCCACGCACCCCGATCGGGTCGAGCCCGAAGTCGGCGCTCTCGACGAACGAGATGTCGAACTCGGGCCGGTCGGCGTGTGTGGGCAGGTAGTACTCGCCGATCATCTGCGCGGTGTCGGCGTCGTAGGGCACCTGTTCGAGCAGCGCCATGCCCAGGCCGAACGTGATGCCGCCCATCACCTGGTTGCGCGCGAGCTTCGGATTGAGGACGCGGCCGCAGTCCATCACCGCAACCCACCGGGTGACGGTCGCGCGACCGATCTGCTCGTCGACCTCCACCTCGCAGAAGTGGGCGCCGAACGACTGAAAGGCGCTTCCGCTCTGGTCGCCGGCGTCGCTGTCCGCGGTGAAGCTGAGCTGATCGGCCAGTCCGCTCAGGTCGACGCCCGCGGGGTCGGCATGGGCGCCGGCGATTTCGCGCAGCCGCCGCTTCCACTCGGTGGCCGCCGCATGGACGGCCGACCCGACCGTCGCGGTGGTCTGCGAGGCGCCGCTGTAGGGGGCGGTGGGGAAATCGGAGTCGCCGGAGTCGAAGGCGATCCGGGACAGCGGAAGCCCGGTGACATCGGCAGCCACCTGTGTCATGACGGTGCGCACGCCGTTGCCGACTTCGTGGGTGGCCGAGGCGAACCGGACGGTCCCGTCCACGGCGGTGACCACCCGGCAGCCCGCAGGCATCCGACGGCCCGGATACGTCGCCGTCGCCATCCCCCAGCCGACCTGAATGCCGTTGCGCTCCAGCGTCCGCGGTGTGAGGGGCCGTGCCTCCCAGCCGAAGCGTCGGGCGCCGGTGTGGTAGCAGTCGAGCAGGTGCTTGCCCGACCACGGCTTGCCGCTCGCCTGGTCGTCGGCCGCGTGGTTGCGGATCCGCAACTCCAGCGGATCGATCCCCAGCTGGTGGGCGAGTTCGTCGATCGCCGACTCGAGGGCGAACAGGCCCGGCGCTTCACCCGGTCCGCGCATGAAGCAGGGGGTGGGCGCGTGCACCCGGGCGGTGCGGTGAGACACCTCGAGGTGCGGCGAGGAGTAGAGGAATCGCGTCGACAGTCCGGCGGGCTCGCAGAAGTGCGCGACCGTGGAGGTCTCGGTCAGTGTGTGGTGCTCGGTGCCGAGGAGGTGGCCGTCGGCGTCGGCGACGAGGACGAGGTCCTGGACGGTGCGGGGCCGGTGCCCGGTGGAGGAGAACATCTGGTCGCGCGTCAGGACCAGCTTGACCGGCCGCCCCACCTCGCGGGCGGCGACCGCGCACAGCGCCACGTGCATCCACAGGAAGCTCTTGGACCCGAACGCACCGCCCACCAGCGGGGAGAGCACCCGCACACGCTCCTCGGGGATGCCGAGGTAGGCGGCCAGCGCCGTCCGTTCGCCGGCGATCCAGCGGGTGCTGTCGTGCACCGTGAGCTGATCTCCGGACCAGGATGCGACGGTGGCGGACAGCTCGATCGGGTAGTGGGCGTTGAGCGGCGTCGTGAAGCGGGACGCCACCCGGTGGGCGCCGTCGGCCGGCGGCTCGCCGCGGCGGTCCTGCAGCTTCTCCTCGGAGAGCTTGACGAAGTGGTCGGGCCGGTAGCTGCCCTGTCGGATGGGCCCGTCCTGCCCGTCCTGAGCGGGGGTGACCTCGGGGGCGTTCAGCTGCGCCGGCAGCCGCTCGTACTCGAGCTCGAACAGCGCTGCCGCGGCGGTGGCGTTCTCCAGGGTGTCGGCCACCACCAGTGCCATGTGCTGCCCGACGTGCTGCACGGTCATGTCCGACAGCGGTGGGCGCCGCTCCAGCGGCAGGTCCCAGGTCAGATCCTCGGGCACCGTGCCAAGGGCCGGGCAGTTCAGCGGTGTCAGGACGTGCAGCACCCCCGGGGCCGCCGACGCGCGATCAGCGCTCGCGCGCATCGACTCCTCGGTGACACGGCCGTGCGGGATCTCCGACTGGACGAGCACGGCGTGCACCTCGCCCGGCAGTGCGACGTCGGCGGTGTAGTGCGCGGCGCCGGTGACCTTCTCAGCGCCTTCGACGCGGTTGACCGACCGGTCCGTCCGATCCACGGTCGCCGTCATGTCTCCAGGGTCCTTTCGCGGGGTGCGCCTCCAGCGTGCGCGCCTATCCCGCCGACGTCATCAGTCGGATGACTGATGGGCGCGGCAGGCGCACCGCCCACACTGGTGGCGATGTCCGCGACCCGGGGGGAGGACGGACGTGCCGGCGAACCCGCACCGCCTGAGCCTCGACCGCACCGTGGCGCGGTTCCTGGAGTCCGTCGAGGGCCGGGTCATCACGGCCGGCCGCGATCTCAGCCTGGCGGGCCGCTTCGCGGGTCTCGGCGTCGACGAGCAGGTGGCCACCGTCGACGCAGGGGAGTTCGGATCGATCCGTACGTGCATCGTCCGGCCCGCGGGCAGCACGGCGCCACTGCCGGCGGTGGTCTACCTGCACGGGGGTGGCTGGACGGCGGAGGGTCTCTACTCTCACGAGCGGCTCATCGCGGGACTGGCGCTCGGGTCGGGTGCGGCGGTCGTCGTTCCGGAGTACTGCGTCGTCCCGCCTGCGTGCCACCCGGCCGCCGTCGAGCAGGCCCTTGCGACGGCCCGCTGGGTCACCTCCGACGGTCCGCGGTGGCGGCTCGATCCGTCGCGGATCGCCGTCGTCGGTGACTCGTCTGGTGGGAACGCGGCGATCGGTGTGGTACTGCTCTCACTGCGCCGCAGGGACTTCCGCGTCTCACAGCTGATCGCGTTCACGCCCATCACCGACACCGCGTGCGACGCGGGATCGTGCGCGCTGTTCGCCGAGGGGTACTTCCTGCGCCGCGAGGACCTGCGCTCGAGGCGCGAGCAGTACCTGCCCGGCGGACAGGACGGCGATCCGACCGTCGCACCGCTGCGTGCCGATCGATCGGAACTGGCGAGATTCCCTGCCTCCCTGGTCATCACGGCCGAGGCCGACGTGGTGCGCGACCAGGGTGAGGCGTTCGCCGCACGCCTGCGCGAGGCGGGCGCGGCGACGACGGCGGTGCGGTACGAGGGCACGGTCCACGGTTTCGCCGCACTCGACGCCCTGCGTGACACCAGCGCATCCCGGGCCGCGCTGGCGCAGGCCGTTTCGGCACTGGAGCAATCGCTCGGCACGGGGGCACGCGCGCCGCGGTGAGGTCAGGACGTGAACGCCCGCAGTTGGTGGCGGCGGCTCACACCGAGCTTCGGGTAGACGTGATACAGATGGGAGGCAACGGTTCTCGGTGAGAGCTTCAGTCGCTCGGCGATCTCCCGGTTTGTCCGGCCGGATGCCGCGAGCGCCACGATCTGGCGTTCCTGCGCGGTGAGTGCGAGCAGTGCGTCGTCGACAGGACCCGGGGTGGCGGCCGTGACCCCCGCGGCTCGCAACTCCGAGCGGGCGATCGCGGCGAGCGGTTCGGCGCCGAACCGCTCGAAGACGTCGAGCGCCGCCGCCAGCAACGGCCTCGCCTCGGCGGGACGCCGTGCCCGCCGCAGCCACTCGCCGTAGTGCAGCCGGGCACGCGCGCGCTCCAACGGCCACTGCTCGCCGGCCGGGTCGAAAACCGCGAGCTTGTGGTGTCGTTCGGCCGACTGGGTCTCGGCGGTCAGGGCGAGCGCCTGGTGTCGCAGCAGACGCAGTCGCACCGGAGGTTTCGAGCCGAGCTTGCGGCTGACCGCCGCGATGAGCGGCTGCACCTCGCCGATGCGCCCGCTGCGCGCAGCCGCCCACGCCACGTCGGCGATCGCCCGATAGGACACCACGAAGTGCCCGGGCTCCCCCTCGGCGGTGAACATCGCCCGGAACCGGCGGTACGCCTCGTCGAAGTCGCCGCCGGCCAGCGCGATCCACCCGGCGGCGCATTCGAGGTTGACCTCGGTGGCCCCGGGTGGCTGGCCGCCCGGCATGGACAGGTCGCGTGCCTCGCGCACCGCTCGCGCCGCGGCGTCCACTTCGCCCCGCGTCGCAAGCAGGCGTGCCCGGCAGGCGAGCGTCTCCCGCCGCACCAGCGCCGCGTCGGGTGACATGGCGGACAGCACCGCCGCCTCGTCGAGCACCTCTTCCAGCGTGGTCCACTGCCCGGTGTCGAGCAGCGTCCACGACAGCGGCGCCAACGCGAACGTGAACCCGCGCAGCCCACCGCCTGCCGAAAGCCGTTCTATCGCAACGCTCAGTTCGCGCGCGGACACCGCGGTGTCCTCACCGACGAACGCCATCACCCCCGCGACGAGCCTGCGGTACGGTTCGACCGCGGGTGACTGCGGTTCGAACCAGCGGCCGTCGGGCGGCGCGGGCCGCGAGTCCGAAGCGGCGGTATCGGCGTACATCGCCGCGTACGCGCGCTGCAACGCCGTCGCCTCCGCTGGGAACGGCAGTGGAAATCTGCTCGGGCTCACCGGGATGTCCGGCATCCGGTCCAGCCAGCGCCGAAGATCTCGCCGGTGCTTCAACACCCCGGTGTAGTACGAGCACCCCGCGGCCGAGTAGAGCAACGCGAGCACGAGGTGGGTGTCCCCGGGCCAGTCTGCGTCCAGCACGTCGCCGACGGCGGTGAACGCGTCGCCCGGGCGTCCGCTCTGGAGCAGGATGGACGCCCGGATCAGTGCCGCATATCCCGAGACGTCGGGGTCGTCGGACTCGCGCAGTGGCACGTCGGCGAGCGACAACGCCCACGCGACGTCACCGGCGTAGTTCGCGGCGCCGGCAGCCAGCGCGTACCGGCGGGCGGCGTCGGCGCGGTCCGGACTCAGCTCGGCCGCACGCTGAAGCGCCCGGGCGCGCTGCACTTCCGGCACCCGGCCGCTCGACTGTGCCGACGTGTCCTCCAGCGCCGCGGCGATCGTCTCGTCGGGTCCCGCCGCCGCCGAACCGAGATGCCAGGCCCGCGTACCCGCGTCGAGACCGGGCATCGCCGCCAGCGCGAGGTGCGCTGTCCTCTGCTCACCGAAGTCGCACGCCGCATAGGCCGCAGCCCGCAGTAGGGCGCCGGTGAACACCACCGTGCGGTCGTCGGCGAACTCGACCAGCCGCGCCGCGCGGGCCGGCTCCCACCCGGAGAAGTCCTGCGCGAAACCCGCTGCGGCGGTGATCATGTCGACGGTCTCCTGACCGGTCCCGGCCGCTGCGTGCGCGAGCAGCCTGCGGGTCACCTCGGGCAGGGCGGCGATCTGGTCGGCGAACAGCGGATGGGCGCCTGCGGGATCACACATCGTCGCGCCGTGGAACGTCGTCGTGCGGTTGCGCGCGTAGGCACGGGTGTACTCGATCAGCGCCAGCGGATTTCCCCGCGACCAGCGGATGATCTCCCCGCGCACGCTGGGGTCGGGTTGGTCGGGCTGGGCGTCGACGAGTTTCGCGGAGTGCTGCGGCGACAGCGGAGTGAGCTCGACGGTGCGGATCGTGCGGTCGGCGCCGCGCAGCACATCGAGGCGCCGTGAGGTCAGAACCGCGCGCACCCGGGTCGTCATGAGGTGCGCGCTCACGCCGACGAGGAGGTCGCGCAGGTCGTCGTCGAACCGGTCGACGTCGTCGACCGCCAGCAGGACCGGACGCTCGACGGCGGCCGCCTCCAGCAGTGCCGCAACGGAGTCCCGCATCAGGGCCGGCCGTGGCGAAGCAACGGCCGATTCGTCGACGAGCCCGGCGAGGCCGTCCCGTAGAGCGGGCGGGAGAGCGCTCGCGAACGGCAGCACGGGCCAGAGCAGTCGCGCCAGTGGGCCATGCGCGGATGACTCGGCGGCGCCACCCGCCGCGGTCAGCACCCGCAGGTCGTCGCCGGCGCCGCGCACGGTGTGCCGAAGGACGGCCGTCTTGCCCGACCCGGTCTCCCCGATCAGCAGGATCGCCGGCGGCGCGGTGCCCGTCCCGCTCACCACGGCGTCGGTGAGGGCGATCAGGTCGTCCCGGCCGATCAGCGGGAAGTTCTCGGTGGTGGTCACGGGTGCAGCGCCTCGGCGAGGAACCAGGCGCCCTGCGCGATGGCGGCCGTCGTGGGCGGGATGCCGGCCAGCGGACTGAGCACGACGAAGTCGTGCACCGTGCCCAGGTATCGCAGGGCGGTCACCTCGACCCCGGCGGCGCGCAGCTTCCTCGCGAACAGCGCGCCCTCGTCACGCACGACGTCCGCCTCGGCGGTGACGAGCATGGTCGGCGGCAGGCCCGCGAGGTCTTCGCGGGCGGCCCGCGACGGCGACGCGGTCGGAATCGTGCAGTCGGCGCCGCAGTAGTGATCCCAGTACCAGGCCTGCTCGTCGCTCGACAGCAGATAGCCCACACCGAAGTCGCGGTGCGAGGCCGACGCGCAGGCGGCGTCGGTCGGCGGGTAGTACAGCAGCTGTGCCCGCAGCCGCGGCCCGCCTCGCGTCTTGGCGAGCATCGCGACGGCGATGGCCAGAGTCGCCCCGGCGCAATCACCCGCTACGGCAACCGCTTTCGCGTCCAGCCCGAGGGGTTCGGCGTTGCCGTGCATCCACAGCAGGGTGGCGTAGCACTCCTCGAGCGCCACCGGGAAGCGGGCCTCGGGGGTCCTGCTGTACTCCGGCACCACCACCGCCACGCCGGCCCGCACGGCGAGCTCGCCGATGAGGTGGGCGTGGGTGTCCGCGTCGCCGAACATCCACCGGCCGCCGTGCAGATAGAACACCGCGGGTAGGGCACCCGAGGCGTCCCGGGGCCGCACCACCCAGAGCCCGGTCAGACCGGCGGGCCCGACCTCGGCGGTGTGGAACCGGGCGTCGACGCCGTCGTGCTCCGAGGTCGCCTGCTGCGCCTCCCGCAGCGCGGTGCGGCCGTCGTCCGGCCCGAGCTGGCGCAGCGTCGGGGGCGTCGCCATCGCGTCGAGCAGTCGGGTGATCGCCGGGTCCAGGACGACGGCCGAGCCGCCGCCTGCCGCCGGCCGAGATGTGCTCACCGCGCGTCCTGTCTCTCGGGTGACCGCCGACGCGGCCCGTCGTCGCCGAATGATAGGCGCGAATCCCGGCGGCGGCAGGGCGGCGGATCAGGGCCGAACCCTCAGTCACCCGACTGATGACGAGGGCGACGCGGGCACCGACACTCGATACCGGCTAGCCGGAATCGGGTGGTGCGCCGATCGGCACCACGAATGGGTGCAGGCGTCCATGACAACCGGCGGCCGACTGCGCGAGAGTCGACGGCAGCACCAGCCGGCAGCCGGCCGACCCGGCCACCCATCGCAGAGGAGCCCACCGTGACGACGTCGATCGCCCGAAGCAGCCACACCACCTCCCTTCTCGACGGTGAGATCGTGGAGGAGTCCGACCTCGGCTCGATGCGGCGGGTGACGTCCGACAACCTGCCGATCCTCGCGGGGCTGTCGATCAAGCGGGTGCTGCTCAACCCCGGCGCGATGCGGACCCCGCACTGGCACGCCAACGCCAACGAACTCACCTACTGCGTCTCCGGCACCGCCCTGGTCTCCATCCTCGACAGCGGGAGCAGGTTCTCGACGTTCCTCGTCACTGCCGGGCAGATGTTCCACGCCGAGTCCGGCTCCCTGCACCACATCGAGAACGTCGGCGACGACGTCGCGGAGTTCATCATCGCCTTCCGCCACGAACGGCCCGAGGACTTCGGGTTCGGCGCCACGCTCGGCGCTTTCAGCGACGCGGTGCTCGGCAACACCTACGACCTTCCGGCCGCCGACTTCGCCACGCTGCGGCGCAGCACCACCGATCGCAAGCTCGCCGCCCGCGTCGGCGACGTCGTGATCCCCGCCGCGGCGCGCTTCAACGACCCGCACAAGTTCGACATCGAAGCCCAGGCGCCGGGTCTGAACTACGCCAGCGGCAACGCCCGGTTCGCCCGCGACCAGTTCTGGCCCGCACTCAAGGACATCTCGATGTACTCGCTGCGCGTGACCGAGGACGGCATGCGCGAACCGCACTGGCACCCCGTCACCGCGGAGATGGGATACGTGCACCACGGCGAGGCCCGGATGACCATCATGAATCCCGATGGAGCGCTGGACACCTGGAACCTCACGACCGGCGACATGTACTTCATCCCGCGCGCGTACCCCCACCACATCGAGAACATCGGCCACGACGACTGGCACTTCCTGATCTTCTTCGACCAGCCCTTCCCCGCTGACATCGGCTACCGCGCCTCGGCGAGTGCGTACTCGCGCGAGGTGCTCGCCGCGGCGTTCGACACCCATATCGACGACCTCCCCCGGTTCCCCTTCACTCCGGCCGATCCGCTGATCGTCACCCGCACCAACGCCCTCGACTGACCCCCGTCGACATGCCCAACGCGTTCCGAGCACTCGTCGTCGGGGGTTCCCTCGGTGGACTCGCTGCGGCGCACGAACTGGCGTCTGTGGGAGCCGACGTCGCCGTGTACGAGCGGTCCGTCGACCGCACCCAGCCCCGGGGCGCCGGCATCGTGATGCAACCCGAGGTCGAATCGCTGCTGCAACGGCTGGGCCGCACGGTGCCCTCGGTGAGCGTGGAACTGGAGGAGCGCCAACAACTCCACCGCCGCGGCGATGCCACGCGGTACCGGGCGCCGCAGTGGATGTCCGCCTGGGACACACTGCACGACGCGCTGCGCGAGCCGCTGGAGTCCGTGTGCGTCCGCCTCGACAGCACGCTGGAGGCGCTGCGCCTCGACGACGGGAAGGTGATGGCCACCTTCGAAGACGGCTACGAGGCAAGCGGTGACCTGGTGGTGGGCGCCGACGGGATCGGTTCAGCCACACGACGATTGCTCACCGACCGTGACGACCTGCGCTACGCCGGGTACATCGCGCTGCGCGGGCTCGAAGAGGAATCAGCGCTGCCCGACGAGCTCCGCTGCCTGCTGGCCGAACGGTTCACCTCGTTCGCCGTTCCCGGGCTGCAGATGCTGTGCTACCTCGTCCCGGGCGCCCACGGCGAGACCGCGCCGGGCGTGCGACGGGTGAACTGGGTCTGGTACGTCAACACCGCCGAGTCGCGGTTGCCGGGCCTGCTCACGGGGCGTTCCGGGCGGCGGTTCGACCAGTTCCTGCCACCTGGCGAACTCAGCTCGGAGTCCGAGCGGGCAGTGCTGACGCTCTCCGACGGCGCGCTTCCCGAACCGTTCGCCGCGCTGGTGCGGCTGTCGGCGGTGTTCCTGCAACCGGTGTTCGACCTCAGGCCGTCCCGCATGGTCGCCGACCATGTCGTGCTGGTCGGCGATGCGGTGGGAACCGTTCGGCCGCACACCGCTTCTGGAACGTCGAAGGCGTTCGGCGACGCCGCAGGCCTCGCCAGCGCGCTCGTCGGCTGGAACGCGAGTCAGCCCCTGCCGTTGCCCGCCCTGCAGAGGTGGGAAGCGGGCAGGCTCGCCCACCTGCAAGCGGTGGCCGCCGCCGGGGTGCGACTGGCGGCGAGTTCATCGCTGGGCGCCGGCGTCGCGCCGTTGCTGTGACCGGCGCGCGTCAGAACCAGTCCGGCGACATCTCCAGCGTGGTGCGGTCCAGGCTCTCGAGCAGGTCGAGTTGCGGTGCGATGCGCGGCAGTTCGTAGCGGAAGAAGTACCGCGCGGCTTGCCGCTTGCCGTCGTAGAACTCGCCGCACTCGCTGTGTGCGGCGACGAACTGCTCCAGCCACATCCAGGCGATCACCAGATGCCCGAACGCCTCGAGGTAGACCACGCTGTTGGCCATCGCCGCCTCGACGTCACCGGAGGCGAACATGCCGGTGGTGACCTCGACCAGGCGCTGCCACATCCCGTTCAGTGCGGCGGTGAGTTCGGCGGCCTCGCCGCGGATGCTGTCGGCGGCCGCGACCGTCCCGGCGATGGCCTCGCCGAGCGCAACCAGACTGGCACCGCCGCGCTGGGTCACCTTGCGGCCCAACAGGTCCAGGCTCTGGATGCCGTGCGTGCCCTCGTGGATGGGGTTGAGCCGGTTGTCCCGGTAGTGCTGTTCGACGTCGTACTCGCGGGTGTAGCCGTAGCCGCCGTGCACCTGGATCGCCAGGCTGTTGGCCTCCAGGCACCACTGCGACGGCCAGCTCTTGGCGACCGGCGTGAGAATGTCGAGGAGCAGGGCGGCGGTGTCGCGCTCGCCGTCGGACTCCGTGCTGTGCGACACGTCGACCAGCCGGGCGCAGTACAGCGCCAGCGCCAGGGCGCCCTCGACATAGGCCTTCTGCGCCAACAGCATTCGCTTGACGTCGGCGTGCTCGATGATCGGCACCTGCGGCGTCGACGGATCCTTGGCGGTCACCGGACGGCCCTGCGGACGCTCCCTGGCGTACCGCACCGACTTGAGGTATCCGGTGTAGCCGAGCGCGACCGCGCCCATGCCGACACCCAGGCGCGCCTCGTTCATCATCCGGAACATGTAGGTGATCCCGCGGTGCGGCTCACCGACCAGGTAGCCGACCGCACCGTCGGCGCCGCCGGGGCGGTGGGTGCCGTCGCCGAAGTTCAGCACGGTGTTGGTGATGCCGCGCTGGCCCATCTTGTGGTTGAGGCCCGCCAGCGCGACGTCGTTGCGCTCGCCGATCGCGCCGTCGTCGCCGACGAGGAACTTCGGCACGATGAACAGCGAGATGCCCTTGGTGCCGGGCGGTCCGCCGGGGATCTTGGCCAGCACCAGGTTGACGATGTTGTCGGTCATCTCGTGCTCGGCGCCCGAGATCCACATCTTCGAGCCGAACAGCCGGTAGCTCCCGTCGGCCTGCGGCTCCGCCCGCATCATGATGTCGGCCAGCGACGATCCGGCCTGGGTCTCCGACAGCGCCATGGTGCCCGAGAAGCGGCCCGCCAGCATCGGTTTGACGTACGTCTCGATCTGTTGGGCGGTGCCGAACTCGGCGAGCAGATTCGCGTTGGCGACCGTGAGCATCAGGTAGCCGGAGGTGGCCAGGTTGGCCGCGGAGATCCACGCGAACGCGGCCTGCGCGACGGTCGCGGGCAGCTGTGCGCCGCCGACCTCGGCGTCCATGCCCATCGCTAGCAGGTCCGCCGCGGCGAACGCGTCCCACGCCTGCTTGACCTCGGGAATGAGAGTGACCCGCTGCCCGTCGAACGTCGGCTCGTTGGCGTCGCTCTTCTTGTTGTGCGGGGCGAAGTAGCGTTCGGCCAGCTGCTCGCACAGGTCGAGGACGCCGTCGAAGGTCTCCCTCGAGTGTTCGGCGAACCGGTCGCGCTTGGTCAGCTCCTCGACCCGCAGCCACTCGTAGAGCAGGAAGTCGAGGTCGCGCCGCGACAGCAGGGCGGACTTCATCGTATGGTGCTCACCCCGCCGTCGACGGGGATCACGGTCCCGGTGATGTACGCGCTGGCCCGGCTGGCCAGGAACACCGCGATGCCCGCCATGTCCTCCGGCGCCCCGATGCGGCCCAGCGGCAGGGCCCGGCCGACGGCGTCGGCGCCGGGGGCCAGCAGCACCTTGGTCATCCTCGACTCGAACAGCCCGGGTGCGATCGCGTTGACCAGGATCCGCGGCGCCAACTCGGTGGCCAGGTGCTTGGTCAGCATGTGCACGGCGGCCTTGCTGGCCGCGTAGGAGAAGTTGTCGCGGCCCTTCTCCGGGGTGAAGTAGCCGTCGACGCTGCCGGTGTTGACCACCCGGGCCGGATCGTCGTCCGTCGAGCCCGCGGTGAGTAGCGGCACCAGCGCGCGGGTCAGCAGGAACACGCCCTTGACGTTGACGTCGAAGACCCGGTCGAACGCCGACTCGGGGAACTCGTCGAACGGGGCGCCCCAGTTCGAGCCCGCGTTGTTGAACAGGGCGTGCACCGCGTCCTCGCGGTCGGTCAGCGCCGCGGTCAGCGTCTGCACCCCTTCGGCGGTGCCCAGGTCGGCGGGTACCGCCTCGACCGGGCCGAGCGAGGAGAGTTCCGCGGTGGCCGAGGCGAGTTCGGCCTCCTTGCGGCTGGACAGGTACACCTTCGCGCCGGCCTGCAGCAGGCCCCGCGCCATCATCACCCCGATACCGCGGCCGCCGCCGGTGACGACGGCGACCTTGCCGTCGAGGCGGAACATGTCGGTCATGCTCCGCGACCGGTGGTGACGTCCAGGCCGAGCGGCGATTCGGCGCGGATGGTCTCGTCGCGGATCAGGCCGCGCAGCAGTGCGGTGCTGAACTCCTCGGCGATCTCCTGCGCGGTGCGGCGGCCCTGCGGCCGGAGCCAGCGGTAGGCGCCGAGCGTCATGCCGATGTAGCCGAGCGCCAGCACGTGGGAGTCGCAGTCGTAGAACTCGCCGCTGGCGATCCCGCGGTCGATGACGTCGCGGACGTGTTCGTAGACCTGCGTCTCCTTCTCCCGGATGTAGGCCACCTGCTCCTCGGTGAACCACTCGGTGATGTAGGGCCCCTCCTGGAAGTACACCGCCGCGCGCTCCAGGTCGCCGGCGATGCCGACCAGCAGGCGGCGGGTGAAGTGGTAGATGGTCTCGCGCGCCGACGCCGACGGGTCGTCGTGCAGTGCGTCGACGGTGAAGTCCGCCGCGCCCTTGTAGATGTCGTAGAGGATCAGCGACTTGCTGGCGTAGTAGTGGTACACCGTCGCCTTGTTCAGGCCGACCGCGTCGGCGACGTCGTCCATCCGGGTGCCGTGGTACCCCCGCGCCGCGAACAGCTTGGTGGCCACTGCCAGCAGTTCCTGGCGCCGGGACAGCCCGTTCGGCGAGGTTGCTGGGGACGTATCGGA
Organism: Mycobacterium sp. NPDC050041; assembly: GCF_049541695.1. Lineage (NCBI taxonomy): Bacteria > Bacillati > Actinomycetota > Actinomycetes > Mycobacteriales > Mycobacteriaceae > Mycobacterium > Mycobacterium sp. NPDC050041. Next base: position 801,776 of record NZ_JBMVDG010000001.1, read on the forward strand.
CATGGTGACTCGCTATCGAACGTGCCCGCTGGGGCGTCAACTAACCGGTAGGTCGATCAGTCTAGGCAATGCGGGTCCGAACCCCTGCCGGTGACGGGTCCGGCGGGGCTAGACTTTCCTCAACGCCGCGTCAACTGGGAGGTACCGATGGATCCGAATCCGGACTACGACGCGAGCGACGAGATCGAGTACTTCTTCCAGTGGTTCCCCTGGGGTCTGCGCGGGGTTTACCCACCGCCGTCCTACCCGCCGGTCTAGACACTCACCGCGGCCCGCACGCCTGCCTGCCCGCAGCGCTCTGAGCTGCGGTCACAGTGCTTTGTGTTAGCTTCTCTAAGTAATGAGCCGACACACCGCACGCGACGACAACGACAGCTGGGATCTCGCCTCGAGCGTGGGGGCGACGGCGACCATGGTCGCCACCTCGAGGGCACTCGCCACCCGCAGCGCCGGGGCACTGATCGACGACCCGTATGCCGAACCGCTGGTGCGCGCCGTCGGCCTGGAGTTCTTCGTCCACCTGCTCGACGGCAAGGTCCCCGACGCCCAGCCCCGCTACGACGCCGAACGCTCCGGCGAGCACATGGCGGTGCGGACGCGGTTCTACGACGACTTCTTCCTCAACGCGGTCCGCGGCGGCATCCGTCAGGTGGTGATCCTCGCGTCCGGACTCGACACCCGCGCCTATCGACTGTCGTGGCCGTCGGACACCGTGGTCTACGAGGTCGACCTGCCCGGCGTGCTGGAGTTCAAGTCGACGACGCTGCGGGCACTCGACGCCGCACCCGCCGCCAAGCACCGGAGCGTGCCGGTCGACCTGCGTGACGACTGGCCGGCGGCGTTGCGCGCCGCGGGGTTCGACCCGGCGGCGCCGACGGCGTGGAGCGCCGAGGGCCTGCTGGTCTATCTGCCCTCGGCCGCCCAGGACCGGCTCTTCGACGACCTCACCGCCCTCAGCGCGCCGCGCAGCCAGTTGGCCTGCGAGTACGTACCCGACATGTCGGTGTTCGGCCACGAGTCGCTGCGCGAGATGTTCGAGCAGTCGGCGGTGAACGTCCGCGACCTCGTCTACCAGGACGACCGCAGCCAGGTGCCCGACTACCTGCGCGGGCTGGACTGGTGCAGCACCCTGCGCACCGCCGCACAGCTCTACACCGCCAACGGCCTGGACTATCCGGACAGCGACGAGTTCGCGATGTTCTCCGACGTCACCTACCTGCGCGCCGAACTGGACTAGCCCGGCTCGCCGATCCTGATCCGGTCGCCCGGGTCGGGACAGGCCTGCGACAGCGCCATCAGGTTCGCGGTGAACTCCGCGCCGTTGCGGCTGAACTCCGCGGCGAAGTCGGCCGTCCGCTCACGAGACACCAGCGCGGCCGTCCGGTCGGCCAGACCGGCAACGTCATGTGCCCGCCGGGCCAGGCCATCGTCGCGAATCGTGTTCGCCGCAGCGGTGATCCGCGCAACCAGGTCGCCGTACTCGGTCGACGGGGTTTGCGTCCCGCCGTTGACGTCCTTCGCGACGGCGTCGTGGAACCGCCCGGCCTCGTCGACCACCGCCCGGGCGGCGTCGCAGTCCGGCGAACCCCCGCCCGAGAGAACCACCCCGAGCCCGATCCCGACGGCAGCGACCACGACGACCACCCCGCCCGCGAACCACCATCTGCGCCGCGTCATCTCTCGATTGTCGCCCGTGCGGGACGACCACGATGGCACCGATCAGGCCGCGGCGGCCTTGACCGCCCGCCCCACCTCGGCGCGCAGGTCGGTGTACTCCGGGGACCGGCGCAGCTCGTCGGCGTCGACGCCGACGCGGGGCAGGTCCACCGGCAGGTCGAGAGCGATCTGACCGGGGCGCCGCGTCAGCACCACGATGCGTGACCCGAGGAACGCGGCTTCGTCGGCACTGTGCGTGACGAACACCGTGGTGCGGCCGGACTCCGCGCTGACCTGCCGGACGTCCTCCTGAAGCCGTTCCCTGGTCAACGCGTCGAGCGCCGCGAACGGCTCGTCGAGCAGGAACAGCGGCGTCTCGGCGGCCAGCGCCCTGGCGATCGCGACGCGCTGCTGCTGACCGCCGCTGATCTCCCAGATCTTGCGGTCCGCGGTGCCCTCGAGCCCGACGCGCTCCAGCAGCTGGTCGCGCCGCTCGGCCCGTCGGTCCCGCGGCACCTTCGCGTACTTCAACGCCAGGTCCACGTTCCCGCCGACCGTGCGCCACGGGAACAGCCGCGGCTGCTGGAACACCACACCCGCCGTCACACCCGGGGTTGGCACGGTTCCGGCCACCTGCACCGAACCCTCACTGGGCGATTCGAAGCCGGCGAGCAGCCGCAGCAGGGTGCTCTTGCCGCACCCCGATGCGCCGACCAGGACCAGGAACGAGCCGGGGTCGACGGTCAGGTCGACCGGTCCGACGGCCGTGACCTCGGCGCCCGCGCGCCCGTAGCGATGCGAGACGCCCCGCAGGCGGATGCCGTCGTCCAGCGCGGTACGGACCGCGCCGTCACTGGGTGAGGGCACCGGGCAGACCCGTGGTGTACAGCGCGTCCTGGAAGGTCTGCAGCGGCGCGGCGGCCTCGATCTGCTTCTGCTCGAACAGGAACTGCGAGGCGCTCTGCAGGTTGGCGGCGAGATTGCCGGGGCTGCCTTCGGTGCCGAGCCACTCCGGCGAGGCGATCTCGGCGGGTGTCAGGAAGCCGACCTGCTTCAGCTGGCCTTCCACATCACCCGGCGTCAGGCCGCTCTCGGCGGCGATCGCCTTGGCCGCGGCCGCGGGATCGTCCTTGATCAGGTCGAGGGCGCGGGCCTGCTGCTGCCGCCAGGTGTCGACCACCTCGGGGTGGGCGGCGGCGAACTCGTCGGCCACCACCGCCAGGTCGAGGGTCGGCTTGCCGCTGTCGGCGAGCTGCTTGCTGGTGATGAGGTCCTTACCATTGCGGCGCAGCTGGTCCAGCGTCGGCAGCCAGGAGTAGCCGGCGTCGATGTCACCCCGGTCGAACGCGGCGAGGATGGCCTGCGGCTGCAGGTCGACGAGCTGGACGTCGGCCGGCGAGAGGCCGTTCTGGTCGAGTGCGGCCAGCAGGCTGTAGTGCGCCGTCGACGCGAACGGCGTGCCGACCCGCTTGCCCTTCAGATCGGCGACGGTGTTGACGCCGCTGCCGTTGCGGGCCACCAGCGCCTCGTTCTCGCCCGCGACGTCGAGGATGAACGCCACCCGGTACGGGATGTTCAGCGGCGCCGACAGGCCGCGCGCGACGGGGCTGGACCCCAGCGCCCCGAAGTCGACCTCCTTGGCCACGAACGCGGTGTTGACGTCGGCGCCCGAGTCGAACTTCGTCCACTTGACGTTGTACTCGGGCAGCGCGTCCTCGAGCCAGCGGTTGTTCTTCACGATCAGATCGCCGCTCGGGAAGCTCTGGTACGCGATGCGGATCGTCGGCTTCTCGGCGTCCCCGCCCGAGCGGTCCACCGAGCACCCGGACAGCCCCAGTGCGGTGACCGCCAGCGCCGCGACGGCGGCTCCGAATGCCCTGCGCCTCATATTTTTCCTCTCCAGGGGACCGCGCGCCGTTCGATGGCGCGCAACAGACCGTCGATGACCAGACCCGAGATGCCGATGGCGAAGATGCCGACCAGCACGACCGGGGTGTTGTTGTAGTTGCTCGCGTCCTTGACCAGGCCGCCGACGCCGGGCAGCCCGTTGAACAGTTCGGCCGCCACCACCGACGAGTACGCCATCCCGACGGCGAGGCGCACGCCGGTGAACGTCTCGGGCAGTGCCGACGGGATCACGACGTCACGGATGACGTCGCGGCGGGACGCGCCCAGTGCCCGCGCGGCCTCGATCAGGCCGACCGGGGCGGCCATCACCGCCGCCGTGGTAGCGACCGCTGCGGGCGGCAGCGCGGCCAGCGCCAGCAGGGTGATCTTGGGCGCCTCGTCGATCCCCAGCCAGATCACCAGCAGGAAGAAGTAGGCCAGCGGCGGCAGCGCGCGCAGGAAGGTCAGCCACGGCTCGAGCACGCTGCGCACCCAGGAGATCGACCCCATCACCACGCCGAGCGCGACGCCGAGCGCGACGCCGACCACGACGCCGACGAGCACCCGCCGCAGCGTCATGTAGAGGTGTTCCCACAGCAGGTAGCCGGCGTAGCCGCGGACGCCGTCGTGGGTGGTCGACACGTCGAGCAGGGCCCGCCACACGGTGCTCGGGTAAGGCACGAAGGTCTGGTTCCAGATGCCGCTGACGGCGACGAGTTGCCAGACACCGAAGAACACGGCCACCGAGAGCAGCGGCAACGCCGCCCGCGTCAGGCGGCCGCGCCACCGGCCGGCGGGCGCGGCGGCCACCGGCGCGTCGGCCTGCGGCGCGTCGGGCACGATATCGGTGAACACTGACACCCGGACACTGTGGCGGTTGGCTCAGCTCAGGCGAATAGCTGCGCTCAGCGCGATTCGAATTCCGGCACGCTCAGGGATATCTCGTCCCCACGGCGGACGATGAGCTCCATCCGCTCGAACGCGTCCAGCCAGCCCGGCATCGGCCAGCGGTTCCAGCGGCTGCGGAAGACGCGGGCGTTGGTCACGATCTCGGCGAGGTGTTCCACCGGCGGATCGGACACCGGATGGTGCTGGTGGTAGGCGTGCGCACCGCCCACCCACACCAAGGGGACGTCATGGCGGCGGGCGACGGCGGCGAAGTCGGTGTCCTCCCCGCCGTAGCCGACGTACTCCTCGCAGAAGCCGCCGATCCGACCCCAGGTGTCCGCCGACACCGCGAACGACAACGACCAGAACAGATCGTGATCCGGCGCGCGAACCAGCGCTCCGGCCGGCGGCGAGGGCCTGGCCGGGTGCGGCCGCGTCAGCTCGTCGAGGGTGTCGAGGGGGTAGCCGTTCGGACCCGCCGGCGGCAGATAGGTGACGGGACCGCTCAGCAGGGCGGCGGCGCCGAAGGTGCGGTGCGCCTCGACGTAGCGGCCGACGAGCGAGCGGCCGGGTATGCAGTCGACGTCGAGGAAGATCAGCAGCTCGGCGCCGCGCCGCAACGCCCGCTCGGCGCCCGCGTTGCGCGCAGCGGCCAGTGGTAGCCCGGCGCCTGGGACCGGACAGTCGACGACCTCCGCGTCGTCTCCGGCGATGGCGGCGATCGCCGGATCCGCCATGGCCACCACGCACCGCACGTCGGGTCGCGCGTCGGACCGGGCCAGGCCGGCGTTCTGCGCGCGCAGGTGATGGTGCCTGCCGTGGACGACCGTGACGACGGCGGTCTTCGGCCCGGTCATGCGACGACGGCCGCCGCGGCGCGCGCGGCCGCACCCTCCACCCGCAGCCGATTCCACTGCCGAGGGTCCTGGTGGCGTGCCCGTTCCACCAGTGCCGCCCACCGGTCGGCGGAAGGCCAGCGTGGCACCGACACCGCGATGCCCGCCTCCGCGAGAGCAGCCGCGGTGGCGTGCTGTTCCCCGAACGGCCGCTGCTCGGGGATCACGACGGCGCACGCCTTGGCCATGGCCACATCGGCGATCGCGTTCTGGCCTGCGTGGGTGATCACCACCTCGGCGGCCGAGAGCAGCGGCCACAGGTCGTCGACCCAGTCGGCGCCGCCGCCCGCGGCCACCCAGCGCAGACCCGGCGCGGCGCGCGTGAGTTCCGCCGCCGCATCGCGCGGCGCCTCCGACCCCCCTGCGCCCGCGAGCAGGAGCCCGGTCGCCGCCGTCGACCGCGGCCCGGGTCGCAGCGGCGTCCCGTCGAACCGGCTGATCGAGCCGACGTAGTGAGTCCGCTCGTCATACCGACGCAGCCAGGCGGGCCGGTAGACATCGGCGGACCACGGCGCCACGATCCGGTCGGCGACGTCGTAGGCCAGCCGGTGCGCCTGGTCGGTGCGGTCCCCGGGCATCGCCATCACGGTCACCGGCACGCCGGCCAGCCGGACCAGCATCGTCACCTCCACCGAGACGTCGACGACCATGCGGCGCGGCCGCAGTTCCACGATCGCATCGAGGAGCATCGCCGACCGTTCAGCGAGCCCGTCCACCCCCACGGGCGCCCAGTGCAGCCGGCCGTTCGCGGTGGCGTCGACGGCGGCCTGGCCGGTGGGCGGCACGTCGGAGGGCAGCTGTACCCAGTCGTCGCCCGGCCGGATCGCCGCCGGCCTCGGTGCGGACGAGAAGAACACCACGTCGTCGGTCAGGTGCCGGCTGATGGCCAGCGCGCGGGTGAGGTGCCCCCGCCCGTGATGATGCACGTAGTAGCCGATCACGCCGACAGGCTCTCGGGTTCCTCGTCGAGCAGTCCGGAGTAGCAGTCGAGGTACCGGCGCACCATCACCGCCTGGGAACAGTGCGCTTCGGCGCGGGCGCGCACCCGCGACCGCGGCAGTTCGGCGGCGTCCACCATCGCGTCGGCGAGGGCGTCGCGGTCATCGGGCGGTGCGATCCGGCCGCTGGTCGCGTCCAGGATCTCGGGGATGCCGCCGCGCGCGAACGCGGCGACCGGCGTGCCGCACGCCAGCGCCTCGGCGGTGACCAGTCCGTACGGCTCTTCCCAGCGCGGCGTCACCAGGGCGACGGCGGCACCCCCGACCAGGTCGTTGAGATCTTCGCGGCACAGGTGTCCCTCGTAGCTCACCGAGCCGCCGAGCCGGGGCCGGACATGCTCGGCGAAGTAGTCCGGGGGGCCCATCGGTCCCGCGATGCGCAGCGGGATGCCGGCCCGGCGCGCCGCGGCGATCGCGTCGGGCAGGCCCTTCTCCGGCACCAGGCGCCCGCTCCACACCGCATAGTCACCACCGGGTCCGGGTCGCCAGTCGTCGAGGTTGATGCCGTTGGGAATCACCTGGACCGGACCGGTAACCGGCTCCCATTGGCGGGCGGTGAACGCACTGACCGCGACGAACTCACTCGCAACCCCGCCGGGGAGTACCACCGCCTGCTCCAGCCACTTCAGCGGAGGAGTGTGCAGCGTCGTCAGCATCGGCGCCGCGATGGTCCGCGCCATCGCCAGGGGTAGATAGTGCAGGCTGTGGTTGTGCACGATGTCGAACGAATCCCGCAGCGTGTCAGCCAGATCCAGCATCACCGACAAGTAGGCGTGGGTTTCGTGCACCACCCACTCCGGCACCGACGGATCTTCGCGGGACGCCTCGCTCATCTCGAAGGTGTGCACCGGCAACACATCCCACGGCAGATCGACGGCAGAACCGGGTGCGGCGAACATCGTCACGTGGTGGCCCGCGGCGGTGAGTGCGCGGGCCAACTCGTAGACGAAGGCCTCCAGGCCACCCGCGAACGGCTGGCGGACGGGATAGCGGGACGACGCGAGCAGCGCTATCCGAAGCGGGCGGATCATGCCGCGGCCGCCTCGGAGAGCAGCCGTCGGTAGATGCCGGTCGTCTGCCTGCGGATGCGGGTCCGTTGATTCAGCCGTGCCCGCCTGCGGCCGGCATCCTCGATCGGGCGCGGCGGGCGGATGCTGTCGACGGCGTCGCTCACCGCGGACCGCAGGCTCACCGGGTCCGGTACGCCCGCCTCGCAGCGGTAGGTCGGGACGTCGTGCTGCTCGTGGAAGTAGCCGCAGTCGGGGACGACCGCACGGACACCGGCGTCGAAGCAGGCCTCGAGCCAGCCGGAGTGGGTGCCGAACCGATAGGGCAGCACCAGGACGTCCACCTCGTGCAGATAGTCCACCAGCTCGGCGTCGGTGAAGCGCGGATGCACCCGCACGTCGACACCTCGGGTGCGCAGCTCGTCGAGCCGGGCCGCCGACAGTTCGTCCGACCTGGACGACGAGGTCGCGTCGTCGTCGACGTCGAGGCGCAGCCGCCAGTCCGGCAGGTCCGGCGCCAGCAGTCCGTCGATCACCGGAAAGGGATCGATGTTGGCGCGCAACGACTTGGCGTGCACCGCCACCACCGGTTCGGGGTGCGGTGTGCGCGGCGCGCCGATGGCCTCGATCGGCAGCACGTGCGGGTGCGGGAGTACCGTGGCGACCCGACCCCATCGCGCGAGGATGGCGTCGGCCGCTCCCGGGGTCAGGGTGATCACCTCCGCCGCGGCGGGAACGAGCACGTCGAGCCGAGCCAGGTGATCGGTGGTGTCGACGAAGTGCGGGTTGTGCAGATCGTGCACCGTCAGCACCAGCGGGACACGGTGCGCACGCAGCAGGCGCACGATGTCCCGCAGCACCTCGGGCGCCGTGGAATCGAAGCCGAAATGCACGTGCAAGAGGTCGATCCGATCGATTTGACCGATCAGATAATTCGGCTCGAGCATGCGTGGCGGCCACCACTGTCCTGGCAGCGTCGCACCCGGGGGCACCGGATCACGCAGCAGCGCAACATCTTCGGTGTCAGTGATCGCGCAGACATAGGGATGCCCAGCAGGAACTGAGGCCACGGTGATCACGATGCTCAACCTTCTTCGGACAACGACGGGCAACACCTCGCCGCCGTTCGGGCGATGTGTAGACGGTGGTCTATACCCACCCTGGAGCCATCTACCCTCGCGGAGTGAGCGAAGACACCGGGCGGGCCGCGCACTACGGCGAGTTCTACGGACGGTCCGATCCGGGGGCGGACGAACCGCTGTGGTTGATCATGGGGAACTGTCAGGCCGAGGCGCTGCGCCTGGTGCTCGACGCGGTGCCGGGCCGGCCGTATCGGACCGTGCGGACACCCCCGGTGCACGAACTGGAGCACTCCGATCTGCCTCACTTGGACGCGCTGCTCGCGCGGACCGCGGTGCTGATGAGCCAGCCGATCCGGCCCGACTACCGCGACCTGCCGATCGGCACCGGCCAGCTCGCCGCCCGTCTCCCGCGGTCGGCGGCCGTGGTGCGGTGGCCCGTGATTCGGTACGCCGGTCTGTACCCGTTCCAGGTCATCGTGCGGCACCCCGCCGACCGGTCCGTGGTCCCGCCTGCGGTCCCGTATCACGACCTGCGCACGATCGTCGCCGCGCGTGACGGACGGTCTCCGGAGGCACCGTGGGATGTCGAGGTGTCCGCAGCGCAGCTCGTCGCGGCCGCCGAGGCCAGCCTCGCCGAACTCGGCCGCCGGGAGCAACGGGACACCGATGTCGGCGTCTCCGACGTGCTGATGCGGTGCGGCGCCGACGCCGCCCACACAATCAACCATCCGGGCAACTCCGTGCTCGTCGAGCTGGGCAGGCGCATCCTCGCATCGCGAGGCGTGGCGGCGCCGGTGCCCGCACCGCCGCGCACCCTGCTGCGCTCGGTCTACGCACCGCTCGAGCAGCGGGTGCTCGAGGCGCTGCGGATCGATGCGACGCCGCGCACCTGCTGGACCACTGAGCACGGTCCGCTGTCACCGCAGGACGTGCATGCCGCGCAGATGCGCTGGTATGCGCAGAATCCCGATTACGTCGGACTCGCCCTGCAACGGCATGCTGCCACCGCCGAGCTGCTGGGCCTGACCCGACACCGGGTGCGACGGTGAGGCCGGCCGTCACCCATCTCGTCGTCGGGCCCCGTCGGCACGGCGTCGTGCGGTTCGGTCTCGATCTCACACAAGCGTTGCGCGACAACGGGTTCGATCTGAGCGCGGTGTGCGCCGCGGGGATCGCGGACGTCCTGCGGGACCACGCGTGGACCGGTGGCGCTCATCTCCAGTTCACCGACCGGCTGTTCGGCGGCACTCCGGAGGAGGCCGCCGAAGCGGTCGCCGCCGTCGCCGGCGCGGTGCGCTCGGGCGGTGTCCGCGTCACGGCGACACTGCACGACCTGCCGCAGCCGTCCGACGGGGCGAACCACCGGCGACGGCTGGCGGCATACCGGAGCGTGGTCGCCGCGGCGGACGGGATCGTCGTCAGCAGCGAACACGAGCGGTCGCTGCTGCTCGAGTCCGGCGGCCCGGCGGACCGTGTCGGCGTGGTGCCGTTGCCGATCGATATCTCCTTCGCGCCCATGCTGGCGGCCGCGGCGCCGCCGACGGTCGGCATCTTCGGCTTCGTCTACCCCGGCAAGGGCCACGCGGAGGTGATCGATGCCCTGACCGGCTCGGATCCGGGCATCGAGGTGCTGGCGATCGGGGAGCCGTCGGCCGGACACGACGACCTGGTCGAGGAACTGCGCGCACACGGTGCACGTCGTGGCCGCCGGTTCACCCTGACCGGCCATCTCCCCGACGACACGGTGACCGACGCGCTGCGCCGCGTCACGGTGCCGGTGGCACCGCACCGGCACATCTCGGCGTCGGGATCGCTGAACTCATGGCTCGCCGCAGGCCGTCGGCCGCTCGCGCCGTCGAACCGGTACACCCGTGAGATCGACGGCCGCAATCCCGGCGTGTTGTCGCTGTACCCGGACACCGTCGAAGGGTTGCGCGAGTCGCTGGCGCGGGCACTCGCCGACCCCCGGCAGACCTGGCTGACCGCCGGGACGGTGTGCACACCGACGAGGGACGAGGCCGCCGCCCGCTATGCCGAACTGCTCGCGGGATGGCATCGATGACCACACCCGACGCGGCCCTACCGCTGACCGATGGGCGCGTCACCGTTCCCGCCAACCGGTGGGATCTGGTGACCGGTCCTCCCCGCAGCCTGCCCACCGTGGCCGTGGTGATCCCGTTCTACAACCAGCAGAGCGAACTCGAACGCCTGCTCGCGGCGCTGGAGCTGCAGACCCACCCCGGTCGTCTCGTCCACGTCGTCGTCGCCGACGACGGCTCAGCCCGTCCTCCGGTGATCCCGCCGACTGAGCTGAGGGTGACCACCGTCCAGCAGGACGACCTCGGGTTCCGCGCCGCGGCAGCCCGCAACCTCGGCGCCGCCGCGACCGACGCGGAGGTGATGTGCTTCCTCGACGCCGACACCGTTCCCGAGCCGTCCTATCTGAGCGAGATCACCCGGCTTCCGGCGCGAGTCCCCGACGCGCTGGTGGTGGGGCGGCGTCGACACGCAGTGCTCGACGACGTCGGCCCTGAGGGCCTGCCGGACTGGTGGGCCGGTGCGGTCGCGCCGCCGGTGCTGCGTGAACCGGCCTGGCTGGCCGACGCGTACCGGGCCGGCGGTGACCTCCTGGACATCGACCACCGCTCCTACCGCTACGTCATCAGCTCGGTGATGTGTTGCAGCGCCGCCCTGTTCGCGGACACGGGTGGCTTCGACGAGTCCTTCGGCCGGTACGGCGGCGAGGACTGGGAGTTCGCTCACCGCGCAATGGCCAACGGCGCCGTGCTGCACCATGCCCGCAACGCCGTCGCCTGGCACGACGGCCCGGACTGGGCCGACCGTCCCGTCGCTGACCGCAGGGCGGTGAAGAACGCCGAGGCGCTCACCCTGGCGCGGCTCATCACCGATCCGGATGCCCGCAGGCCGGGACTGCGCTACGCCCTGCCCGACATCGCGGTGCAGGTCGACGCCGCCGGGCACACCGCAGCGTCGCTCGTCGGCACCGTCGCCTGCTTCCTGCACGAGGACGTCGGCGTCTGGGTCGACGGTCCGCGGGCCCGCTCCCTGCTCCGCGAGATCGGCATCGAAGACCAGCGCGTGCACACCGGGCCGGTCCCCGAGGGCGTGCGGCGACGCTGCCGCTTCGCGGTCGCTGTCACGGGTCGGGCGGTGCTGCCGCGGGATGCCGTGACGGCCGTCATCGGCGAGTGCGCGCGACCCGGAGTCGGCGCCGTGGCGTTGGAGACCGAGGGCGCGTCGGTGGTGTGCCGCGCCTCGTGGGCGGTCAACCGAGTGCGCCGGTGGAGCTCCGGCGCGGTCCGGTTCGCCGACCCGGCCGACGCCGACCGCGTGAGCAGGACGGTGACGCTGGCGGCCGCCGATCTGGACCTTCGCTGCGCAGAATCCGAGCCCGACCTCTCCTGGTGAACCCGGCCCTCGTCGAGGTGGCGGGTAAGCGCACCGCTTACCGCCCCAGGGCCGCGCGCGGGGCCCGAGAGCAAATGGGAGACTCTTCGGATGATTATCGGAATACCGCGCGAGTCCCACGCGGGTGAGACGCGTGTCGCCGGCACGCCGCAGACCGTCGGAGCGCTGATCAAGCTCGGCTACTCAGTCGTCGTCGAGTCCGGTGCCGGTGACGCCTCGAGCTTCTCCGATGAGGCGTACGTCGACGCAGGCGCCCAGGTCGGCTCGTCCGGAGAAGCGCTGTCCGCCGACGTCGTCCTCAAGGTCAACGCCCCCGCCGACGCCGAGATCGCGGCCCTGCGCGACGGAGCCACGCTGGTCAGCCTCATCTCGCCGGCGCTCAACCCCGAGCTGGTCGAGAAGATGGGCGCCCGCCCGATCACCGTGCTGGCGATGGACGCCGTCCCGCGCATCTCGCGGGCGCAGTCACTGGACGTGCTGTCGTCGATGGCCAACATCGCCGGGTACCGGGCCGTCGTCGAGGCGGCACACAGCTTCGGCAGGTTCTTCACCGGGCAGGTCACCGCGGCGGGCAAGGTGCCGCCGGCCAAGGTGCTGGTCGTCGGCGCGGGCGTGGCCGGACTGGCCGCCATCGGCGCCGCGGGCAGCATGGGCGCCATCGTGCGGGCCACCGACCCACGGCCCGAGGTCGCCGACCAGGTCAAGTCGCTCGGCGGGGAGTACCTCTACGTCGACCCGGAGGCCGCCGAGGTCTCGGCGACCGGCTACGCCAAGGAGATGGGCGACGACTACAAGGCCCGCGAGGCGGCGCTGTACGCCGAGCAGACCAAGGACGTCGACATCATCATCACCACCGCGCTCATCCCGGGCCGGCCCGCGCCGCGGATCATCACCGCGGAGATGGTCGCCTCGATGAACCCGGGCAGCGTGATCGTGGACATGGCCGCGGCCAACGGCGGCAACGTCGAGGGCACGGTGAAGGACCAGGCGGTCGTCACCGACAACGGCGTGACGATCATCGGCTACACCGATCTGGCCGGGCGGCTGCCCGCGACGGCCTCCCAGCTCTACGGCACCAACCTGGTGAACCTGCTCAAGCTGCTCACCCCGGAGAAGGACGGCCAGCTCACCCTCGACTTCGACGACGTCGTGCAGCGGTCGGTGACCGTCGTGCGCGGCGGCGAGGTGACATGGCCGCCGCCACCGGTGCAGGTGTCCGCGGCACCGGCCGCCGCCAAGACCGCGCCGGCGGAGGCGCCCAAGGCCAAGGAGCCGATGTCGACGGGACGCCGGCTGGGCATCGCCTTCGCGGCGGCCGCGGTGCTGTTCGCCCTCATCGCCTTCTCCCCTGCTGCGCTGCAGGTGCACCTGACGGTGTTCGCACTGGCGATCGTGATCGGCTACTACGTGATCGGCAATGTGCACCACGCGCTGCACACACCGCTGATGTCGGTGACCAACGCGATCTCGGGCATCATCGTGGTCGGCGCGCTGCTGCAGATCGGCCACGGGGACGTCGCCGTCACCGCCCTGGCCACCGCCGCGATCCTGCTCGCCAGCATCAACGTCTTCGGCGGCTTCGCGGTGACCCGCCGCATGCTCGCGATGTTCTCGAGGAGCTGAGACATGTTCACCATAGAAACCGCCGCCACCGCGGCCTACGTCGTCGCCGCGCTGCTGTTCATCCTGGCGCTGGCCGGCCTGTCCAAGCACGAGACGTCGCGCGCCGGCAACAGCTTCGGCATCGCAGGCATGGCGCTGGCGCTGATCGCGACCGTCGCTCTCGCGCTGGCCCGCCACATCGAACCGGTGGGCCTGGCGCTGCTGGCAGGCGCCGTGGTCATCGGCGCCGCGATCGGCCTGTGGCGCGCCAAGGTCGTGGAGATGACCGGCATGCCCGAGTTGATCGCGCTGCTGCACTCGTTCGTCGGCCTGGCCGCCGTGCTGGTCGGCTGGAACGGCTACCTGCACGTCGAGGGCGACGCGGGCGGCGCCGAAGCCGTGCAGTTGGCGGGCGAGGGAATGCTCGGCATCCACTCCGCCGAGGTCGTCATCGGCGTCTTCATCGGCGCGGTGACGTTCACCGGTTCGATCGTGGCCAACCTCAAGCTGTCGGCACGGATCAAGTCCGCCCCGATGATGCTGCCCGGCAAGAACTTCCTCAACGTCGGGGCGCTGGCGGTGTTCGCCGCGCTCACCGTCTGGTTCGTGATCGACCCGCAGCTGTGGCTGCTGGTCGTCGTCACGGTGCTGGCATTGCTGCTGGGCTGGCATCTGGTCGCCTCGATCGGCGGCGGTGACATGCCGGTGGTGGTGTCGATGCTGAACAGCTACTCGGGCTGGGCCGCCGCGGCGTCGGGCTTCCTGCTCGGCAACGACCTGTTGATCATTACCGGCGCGCTGGTCGGGTCCTCCGGTGCCTACCTGTCCTACATCATGTGCAAGGCCATGAACCGGTCGTTCATCTCCGTCATCGCCGGCGGCTTCGGTATCGAGGCGGGCCCGGCCGAGGACAAGGACTACGGCGAGCACCGCGAAATCAACGCCGAGGGCGCCGCCGAGCTGCTCAGCACCGCATCGTCGGTGATCATCACGCCCGGCTACGGCATGGCCGTAGCGCAGGCCCAGTACGGGGTGGCCGACCTGACCCGCAAGCTGCGGGAGCGCGGCGTCGACGTGCGCTTCGGCATCCACCCCGTCGCGGGCCGCCTGCCCGGCCACATGAACGTGCTGCTGGCCGAGGCGAAGGTGCCCTACGACATCGTGCTGGAGATGGACGAGATCAACGACGACTTCGACGGCACCTCCGTCGTGCTCGTCATCGGCGCCAACGACACCGTCAACCCGGCGGCCTCGGAGGATCCCAGCAGCCCGATTGCCGGCATGCCGGTGCTGACGGTGTGGAACGCCGACCACGTCATCGTCTTCAAGCGCTCGATGGCCTCGGGCTACGCGGGTGTGCAGAACCCCTTGTTCTTCCGGGAGAACACCCAGATGCTGTTCGGCGACGCCAAGGACCGGGTGGACGCGATCAACGCGGCGCTGTCGGTCAGCGAGAAGGTCTAGCCGACGTCGATTATGCGCAGAGGGTCGTGCACTCCGCGGAATCACGACCCTGCGCGCAAATTCGAGAGCAGGCAGGCAGCGCTAGTCGATCGCTCAGCGCAGATCACTAGGATGTTCGACCATGCCCGTTGACCGCCTGCTCCCCTCCGACGAGGCGCGCGATCTCATCGCGCTGACGCGTGACATCGCCGACAAGGTGCTCGAACCGATCGTCGACGAGCACGAGAAGGCGGAGACGTATCCCGACGGGGTGTTCGAGCAGTTGGGCGCCGCCGGGCTGCTGAGCCTGCCGCAGCCCGAGGAGTGGGGCGGCGGCGGCCAGCCCTACGAGGTGTACCTGCAGGTGCTCGAGGAGATCGCGGCACGGTGGGCGGCCGTCGCCGTCGCGGTCAGCGTGCACAGCCTGTCGTCGCATCCGCTGCTGGCGTTCGGCACCGACGAGCAGAAGCAGCGGTGGCTGCCCGGCATGCTGTCCGGTGAGCAGATCGGCGCGTACAGCCTGTCGGAGCCGCAGGCCGGATCCGACGCGGCGGCGTTGCGCTGCGCGGCCGTGCGGGACGACGACGGCTACGTCATCACCGGGGAGAAGTCCTGGATCACCCACGGTGGGCGGGCGGATTTCTACACGCTGTTCGTCCGCACCGGCGAGGAGGGTCGCGCCGGCGGGCAGGAGCGTAGCGACCGGGGAGGTCGTGGAAGCATCAGCAGCTTCCTGATCCCCGGCGATCTGGCGGGGCTGAGTTTCGGTGTGCCCGAGGAGAAGATGGGGCTGCACGCGGTGCCCACCACGTCGGCGTACTACGACCATGCCCGCGTCGACGCCGACCGCCGGATCGGCGCCGAGGGCCAGGGCCTGCAGATCGCGTTCTCCGCCCTGGACTCCGGGCGGCTCGGCATCGCCGCGGTGGCGGTCGGGATCGCGCAGGCCGCGCTCGATGCCGCCACCGAGTACGCCAACGAGCGAACCACGTTCGGCCGCAAGATCATCGACCACCAGGGGCTTGGCTTCCTGCTGGCCGACATGGCCGCCGCCGTGGTCAGCGCCCGGACCACGTATCTCGACGCCGCGCGCAGGCGCGATCTCGACCTGCCGTATTCGATGCAGGCCAGCATCGCCAAGCTGGTGGCCACCGACGCGGCGATGAAGGTCACCACCGACGCCGTGCAGGTGCTCGGCGGGGTGGGCTACACCCGTGACTACCGCGTGGAGCGGTTCATGCGGGAGGCCAAGATCACCCAGATCTTCGAGGGCACCAACCAGATTCAGCGACTCGTGATCTCCCGGGCGCTCACGGCGCGCTGACCGGCTGCTCTACGACCTGGCCTGAGCCGCTGCTGCGACGACGAACAGCGTGATCGAGGCGAAGAACGGTTCCGTGTCGAGGTGCTGCAGCCAGCTACGCGCTTGCTCCTCGCTCAGGTATCCGGCGGCCACAGCGCCTTCGGTGACCGACCGGATGGTGAGCACGTTCTCGGCCTCGGCGGCGGCGGTGAACACCACGGTGGCCGGGATGATCGCGTCGACCGTCAACCCGGCGTGCCGGAGCAGCCGGGGCAGCGCCCGGCCGACGGTGGCGTTGGGCGCGGTGCGCTCGACGTTGTAGCGGGTGTACGCACTGCTGGTGGCGGCGTCCGGATGGTCGATGACCAGGGTGGCCCAGTCCGGTTCGACGCAGACGATCCGCCCCGCCGGGCGCAACAGCCGGGCGGCTTCACCGATCACGGTGGCCGGCGACGACACGTGCTGCAGCATGCGGTCGATGTGCACCCGGTCCACCGAACCTGTCTCGACGGGCAGCCGGTGTGCGTCGGCGATCTCGGTCGACACGTTGGCCAGGTCGGCGGTGTCGGCCCTGGCGTGCCGGATCAGTTCGACGTCATGGTCGATGCCGATCACCCGTCCGGTCGGGCCGACCGCCTCGGCGTAGGACCTCAGATCGGCCCCCGGCCCGCATCCCACGTCGACGACCACGTGCCCGCTGCCGAGGTCGAGTTGCGCGTTCCCGATCGCCTTGAACCTGCCCGCGTCGGAATGCGCGAGCCGCAGCAGGTAGTCGCGCGAACGCGCCGCTTCGAGCGGTGTCCGTGACATCGGTCGAGCGTAGTGGCCCGGCTCGGGCGCCGGCCGTTTCGCGCCGATCGGTGCCTACTTGTCGGTGCCTACTTGTCGACGGCCATCTTCACGGCCATCCCGCCCAGCACCGTCCCCGCCACGTACCGCTGCACCCGCAGCCAGACCGGTCGCGCGGTGAGAAAGCCGGAGATGGTGGCCGCGGCGAGCACGATCGCTCCGTTGACGGTCACCGCGATCGCGATCTGCACCAGGCCGAGCAGCAGCGCCTGCAACCAGATCGACCCGCGCGCCGGATCGATGAACTGCGGGATGAGCGCCATGTACATGAGCGCGATCTTCGGGTTCAGCAGATTGGTGACCAGACCCATGCCGAACAGCCGCAGCGGCCGGTGCGCCTGTTGGTCGGCGCCGCCGAACGGCGACTTCCCGCCCGGCCGCAGCATGGTCCACGCCAGGTAGCCCAGGTAGACCGCACCGGCGATCTTGACGGCGGTGAACAGCGCGGGCACCGCCACGAAGATCGCGGTCAGGCCGAGGGTGGCCGCCGACAGGTACACCGCGAAACCCGACGCGACGCCGGCCAGTGACACCAACCCGGCGGCACGGCCCTGGCTGACGCTGCGGGAGGCGAGGTAGATCATGTTCGGACCCGGCGTCAGCACCATGAGAAGGGCGACGAGCGCGACACCGGCGACAGCGGAGAAGTCGATCACCCCCGCAATCCTCGTCCGCGACCGCGCCCGGCCGCCACCGATTTACCGGTGCTCACGAGCCGCCGGGCCCGGGTTCGGGCGGCGAGGTGACGGTGATCCGGGTGCCCTCGCCCTCCGTCGACTCGACGTGCAGGTGCCCGCCCATCGCGTCGATGCGCACCATCAGCGACGCCAGGCCGATGTGTCCCTGCGCGACCCGTTCGTCGACGATCGCGGGGTCGAATCCGGTGCCGTCGTCGGCGACGGTGAGCACCACGCGGTCGCCGTCGCGACGGAGCGACACCGTCACCTCGGTGGCGCCCGCATGCTTGCCGATGTTGGTGAGCAGTTCGCGCGCCGCCCGGTACAGCAGCGCCTGCGAGGCCGGAGCCCCGACGTCATCCAGGTCGGCCTCGAGCAGGAAGTCACTGCGGGAGCCGTGCTGGCGCAACAGTTCCCGCACCGCCTCGGTGAGCCCGAGTTGCGCCAGCACCTGCGGGTGCAGTTCGGTCACCGTCGAGCGCATCCCGGCCGCGGTGTCCTGCAGCGCGGCGTACACCGCGTCGAGGCGGGTGTCGGGATGACTCTCCCGGATCTCGTCGAGCTGCATCCGGGCGGCGAGCAGTGTCTGCAGCGGACCGTCGTGCAGATGCTCGGCCAGTTCCCGATTCTGGCGTTCCTCCGCTCGGGTCGACTCGTAGACCAGCCGGCGGCGCACCTCCTGCAGGGCCCGTACCCGCGCCGCCCGGCGGGCCAGCACGAAGCACAGCGCGGTGGTGGCGACGGCCAGCCACACCAGGAATCCGAACTGCAGATACACCATGTCCGGCATGCCGACACGGTTGTCGCGCTTGGAGTAGACGACCCACACGGCGAGATAGCCGACGGCAGAGCACAATCCGAGCACCGCCGTCAACACCGGACGGTCCTGGAATGCCACCGACAGCGGCAGCAGGAAGAAGACCGGCAGCAGCGCGGCGGTCGCGCCGCCCGACACCAGGCACAGCACCACCACCACCGCGACGTCGACCGCGGTGGGCGCCCACGTCGACCAGCTCGGCAACGGACCACGGTGGATCGCCACCAGCCACGCCGCGGCGGCCACGGCGTAGCCGCCGAGGATCGCGGCGTAGAGCGCAGGCAGCCAGTGGTCCACCTCCCACTCCATGACCAGCACGAGCATCAGGGCGATCAGCGGCAGCCGTAGCACCGCGGCCACCCGCACGGGTTCGGTGGAGTACCGCTCGACCAGCTGCCCTGTGCCGGAAAGCATGTCAGTCGAGCAGTTTTCGGCGCATCGCCTCGGCGACAGCCGCGCCGCGGTCGCTGACGCCGAGCTTCTCGTAGAGCCGCTGCACGTGGGTCTTCACCGTCGACGGCGCGAGGAACATGTCCCTGGCCATCGCCGGGATGCTGAGACCCGCAGCGATCATCGTGAGCACCTCGCGCTCGCGCGGGCTCAGCACCGGGGCGTCGGGTTCGTTGCGGCGGCGGATCTCACCGGCCAGTCCGGCGGCGAGCGCCGGGGCGATGACGTCGCGGCCCTTGGCGCAGTCGAGCACCGCCTCGACCAGTTCGCTGCGCGACGACTCCTTGGAGATGAAGCCGGCGGCGCCCTCCTGTATCGCCTTGTAGACGATCGCGGACTCGTCGTGGGCCGACAGCAGCAGCACCCGGGTGGACAGGTCGTCGCGGATCACCGCCGCGGCCACCTCCGCGCCGTCCAGTCCCGGCATGCGGTAGTCCAGCAGCGCCACCTGCGGCCGGTGCTCGCGGATCATGGCCAGCGCGGCCACTCCGTCGTCGGCCTCGGCCACCACGTCGATCGCACCGCTGGACTGCAGCGCACGCACCACTCCGTCGCGGAACAGCGGGTGGTCGTCGCCCACCACCACGCGCACCTTGCCGAGCGCCTCGTCGGCCACGCCGATCAGCTTGACACAGCGCTCGCCACCGTTCCCCCGATCGGGGGAACGGGGATTCCTCCGGTGTGACCGCCGATCGGCGGACAGACGCAGGCCCCGGTTCGCGACATAGTTGTGTCATCGCCGGAGAACACCGGCGGAAGAACTCAAAAGTCAACGAACACAGGAGAAATCATGAACACCATCGTCCGCGTCCTCGCCCTCCCGGTCCTCTCGGCCGGCATCATCGGCGGCGCTGCCCTCGGCTTGGCGGGCACCGCGTCGGCCGCCCCGCCCTCCGCTCCGCAGGACCCCGGCCACTCCTACGTCCAGCCGACCAAGGCGAAGCCGACCGCCCAGCAGATGAAGGGCTCACACCACCGCAAGAAGGTCATGCGCCACCACCGGCGACACCACTGATCCACCGACCACCGACGGCCCCGCCACCTCCACGGCGGGGCCGTCGGCCGTTCGCACCCCGGGCGGGCGTGGGCGGGAGCCGCATGCTTTTACACGTGTCATATCGTGGCCGGATGGACTTCGCGATGTCGGCCAAGGCACTGGATTACCACAAGCGGCTGACCGCTTTCATGACGGAGTTCGTCTTCCCCGCCGAAGCGGAGTACCACCGCTACCGCGAGGAGGCCGGACCCAAGGACCACACGGTCCCGCCGATCGTCGAGGAGCTCAAGGCACGTGCCAAGGAGCAGGGGCTGTGGAACCTGTTCCTGCCCTCGGAATCGGGGCTGAGCAACCTGGAGTACGCGCCGCTGGCCGAGCTGAGCGGCTGGAGCATGGAGATCGCTCCTGAAGCCCTCAACTGCGCAGCACCCGACACCGGGAACATGGAGACGCTGCACCTGTTCGCCGACGAGGAGCAGAGCAAGCAGTGGCTCGAGCCGCTGCTGTCCGGCGAGATCCGCAGCGCGTTCGCGATGACCGAGCCGGCGGTGGCGTCGTCGGATGCGCGCAACATCGAGACGACGATGCTGCGGGACGGCGACGACTACGTCATCAACGGCCGCAAGTGGTGGATCTCCGGTGCGGCCGATCCCCGCTGCAAGATCCTGATCGTGATGGGCCGGACCAACCCCGACGCGGCCAGCCATCAGCAGCAGTCGATGATCCTCGTCCCGGTGGACACGCCGGGGGTGACGATCGAGCGGTCGCTGCCCGTGTTCGGTTATCAGGATCAGCACGGACACTGTGAGATCTCGTTCGACAACGTGCGGGTGCCGATCGCGAACCTGTTGCACGAGGAGGGCAGCGGCTTCGCGATCGCCCAGGCTCGCCTGGGTCCCGGCCGGATCCACCACTGCATGCGTGCGATCGGGGTGGCCGAGCGTGCGCTCGCGCTGATGGTCGACCGGGTGCAGACGCGCATAGCGTTCGGCAAGCCACTGGCCGAGCAGGGCGTGGTTCAGCAGCAGGTCGCTTTGTCGCGCAACGAGATCGACCAGGCGCGGCTGCTCTGCCACAAGGCGGCGTGGACCATCGACCAGCACGGCAACAAGAGCAAGGAAGCCCGGATGCAGGTCGCGCAGATCAAGGCGGTGGCGCCGCAGATGGCGTGCAACGTGCTCGACCGGGCGATCCAGGTGCACGGCGCGGCGGGCATCTGCGACGACGTGCCGCTGGCCCGGCTCTACGGTTGGCACCGGGCGATGCGGCTGTTCGACGGTCCCGACGAGGTGCACATGCGCACCATCGCCCGCGCCGAACTCGGCAGGGAGAAGTCCCCGTTCGCCGCGGCGGTGACGGGCGCGTGACGCGCGGCCTCGAAGAGCTGTCGGGGGCGTGGAACTTCCGCGACATCGCCGAACACACCGCGATCCGGCCCGGCCGGTTCTTCAGGTCCAGCGAGCTGGCCGCACTCGACGACGCAGGGCGGGCGGCGCTCGCCGGGCTCGGTGTCACCGACGTCGCGGATCTGCGTTCGGACCGTGAGGTCGACCGCCGCGGTGCGAGCCTGGTGCCCGACGGTGTCGCCGTCCACCGGCTGCCGTTCCGGGAGGTCGGCACCCATGCCCCGCACGAGCAGGGCTTCGAGCAGATGCTGGCGCAGGAGACCGAGGGCGCGGAGGACGTCGCGGCGGCGGCGGGCCGCTACATGACCGAGGAGTACGCGAAGTACCCGGCGATGGCCGGGGCGCAGGCCGCCGTGCGCCGGATGGTGACGCTGCTCGCCGAGCAGCGGACGGTGCTCACGCACTGTTTCGCGGGCAAGGACCGCACGGGGTTCACCGTCTCGGTCGTGCTCGAGGCCGCCGGTGTCGGCCGCGACGCCATCGTCGCGGACTTCCTCCGCAGCAACGACGCCGTACCCCTGCTGCGCGAACAGATCATGGAGTCGATCCGTGCCCGCGCCGCCGAGCAGCCCACCGATGAGATCGTGACGTTCGCCGAGGCCCGGCTGGCCGACGAGATCCTCGGGGTGCGTGAGGAATACCTCGACGCGGCGCGGCGCACCATCCTCGGCGACTACGGCTCGCTGGAGAATTACCTGGCCGCCGTCGGCGTCACCGACGAGGACGTCGCGCGCCTGCGGCAGCAGCTACGCGACTGACCGACAGCGCTACTGCGTGACGTAGACCCCGGCCACCCACGCCGCGGTCGCCAGCAGCGCACCCGCCAACTCGACGAACATCGACAGCGCGACGCCCTTCAGCGCGTGCACCGTCGACGCCCAGGCCAGCCGCTGATCACGGCGCGCCGCGAGTTCGGCGAGGTAGATGCCGCCGATGAAGCCGATCGGCAGGCCGAGGACGGGGATCACGAAGAAGCCGATGATGCCCAGCACACCGCCCACCGCCAGGCTCGAGGTCCGCACGTCGGCCGCGCGCATCCGGCGCACCGGCCACAGGTACTTCACCAAAGTCGTCGCGCCGAGCAGTACGGACGCCACCGCCAGGGTCACCCATCCGGCCACGTCCTGCTCCACCAGCGCCCACACCAGGATCGCCGCGAAGATCAGCAACGTGCCCGGCAGCAGCGGAACCAGGATGCCGACCAGCCCGACGGCGATCGCCAGTCCGACCAGGAGGATGCCGCCCGTGCTCACGTCAGCGAGCCTACGGCGTCACGGCCGCCTGCCGCGCACCCATTGGATGGTGCCGATCGTCTTGGTCCGCACGCCGACCAGGCCGAGCGATTCGAGGGTGTCCCCGATCTCGTCCTCGTCGAAGACGCGGGCGCCCGCGTTGGGCAGCACCCCGATCAGCCGCGCAGCGGGCCCGGCCGTCGGCACCATCACGGCCATCCGGCGGCCGGACCGCAGCACCCGCACCATCTCGGCCAGCGCCACCGCCGGATCGGGGATCAACTGCAGCATCGCCATCGACACCAGCGCGTCGACCGACTCGTCGCGGAATGGCAGTCGCTGCGCGTCGGCCCGGACGAATCCGACGTTCGGCCCTGCCTCGGCGCGCACGGCACGGGCGAGCATCGGCTCGGAGATGTCGACGCCGAGCGCGAGTCCACCGGGGCCCGCCGCCCGGCCGAGCGCCGCGGTGACGTTGCCCGGTCCGCTGCCGACGTCGAGCGCCACACCACCGACGGGCAGGCTCAGCCAGTCGATCGGCAGCTGCCACGACGTGACCAGCCGCCGCACCACGATCTGGGAGTTGTCGTAGACCATCGAGCCCAGCCGCGACGCCCACATCGCCTGGATGGTTCCGGTGTTGCGTTCGGACGCGTCACCCGTGTCGCCCAGCAGGTCGAGGTAACCGCCGTCGATCCTCGGGCTCGCCGGCGGATCGGCGAGCAGCTTCTGAGCCATCCGGAGCGCGGGCGGAAGAGGTGTGGTCACGCCGTCCACGCTACGCCGCTCATGCCCCCAGTTTGTCGGCCAGATCCTGGAAATCGGCTGCCATGACGTCGAATTCGCCGTCCGGCGGCATCCGCAACACCCGGTCGGGTCCGTGTTCGAGCGGACGGAACACGAAGCCCGTCCGCAGTCCCGCCGACCGGGCCGCGCGCAGGTCACCGGGGTGGGCGGCGACCAGCATCAGCTCCTGCGGCGCGACGCCGAGCAGGTCGGCGCAGCCGAGGTAGGCCTCCGGATCCGGCTTGTAGTGCCGGAACAGCTCGGCGGAGATCACGCAGTCCCACGGCAGGCCTGCGCGCTTGGCCATGTTCGTCAGCAGCGAGACGTTGCCGTTGGACAGTGTGGTGATGACGAACCGGTCCTTGAGCCGCGTCAGCCCGGCCACCGTGTCCGGCCACGGGTCCAGACGGTGCCAGGCCCGGTTCAGCTCGTCGATCTCGTCGTCGCCGACCGCGATGCCCGCGCCGGCGAGCAGCTCCACGAGGCGGCCGCGGTGCAGGTCGTCGATCCGCGTCCACGGCAGCTCGCCTTGCCGCACCCGGTCCATCGCCGGCGCGTACCCGGCCCGCCAGTCGTCGGCGAACGCCGGCCAGTCCTGGGACAGCCCGTGCCGGCGGCCGAACGCCTCGAGTTCGGCGACGATGCTGGACCGCCAGTCGACCACCGTGCCGAACACGTCGAACGCCAGGGCGCGAATCGGCGTCACGGTGTGAGCACCAGCTTGCCGCGGATCTCACCCGCGGCCAGCGCCTCGAGTGCGGCGCGGCCCTCCGCGAGCGGGTAGGTCACCGGCGGCGGTGGGCGCAGCCCGGCCTCGACCAGCTTGCCCAGCCCGGACCCGAACAGCGACTGCGCGCCCGGATTGCGGTTGACGAACTCGCCCCAACCCACGCCGACCACCGAGACGTTGCGCAGCAGCAGCCGGTTCACCTTCACCGTCGGGATTCCACCCGCGGCGAAGCCGATCACCAGCAGCCGGCCCTCGGTGGCCAGCGCGCGGATCGCGTCGTCGAACGCCTCGCCGCCGACCGGATCGACCACCAGGTCGACGCCGCGGCCGTCGGTGGCGTCGCGGACCGCCTGCAACCAGCCGTCGGTCAGCGGCAGCACCACGTCGGCGCCCAGCGACTCGACGAAATCCCGGGCGCCGGGCCGGTGCACCATCGCGATCACCTTGGCGCCCATCGCTTTTGCGATCTGGATCGAGGCCGTGCCGATGCCGCCCGCCGATCCGAGCACCAGCACGGTCTCCCCGATGCGCAGGGCGCCGCGGCGCGCCAGCGCGAAGTACATCGTGTAGTAGTTGCCGAGCAGCGCCGCGGCGGACGCGTCGTCGACACCCGGCGGGGTCGGCACCACCGACGACGCGGGCACCGCCACCTGTTCGGCGAAGCCGCCCAGCAGCGAGAACGCCGAAACCCGTTGTCCGACGGTGAACTCGGACTCCTCGGGCACCGAGCGCACGGTGCCCGCCACCTCGACGCCCGGAATGAACGGCGGATCCAGCTTCAGCTGGTACTCGCCGCGCAGCAGCAGCAGGTCGGGGAAGTTGACCCCCGCAGCCCCGACGTCGATGACGACGGCGTCGGCACTGCGCACGTCGTCGACGTCGGTGTACTCCAGGCCGGCGGGACCCGTCAACGATTGCGCGACAAGCGCTTTCACCCGAGTTTGAAGCTGGCCTGCTGCGCCGCCGACAGGTCGGTGATCTCGCCCCACTTGGCCGCGACGTCGTCGAGTGACGGCACCCCGTCGGAGAAGGTGATGCCCTCGTTCTGGAACAGCGCGGTGCGCTGGACCTTGCCGCCGCCGACGATGAAGATCGAATCGGTGTCGGGCAGTTCCTCGGTCATCAGGTAGGCCACCACCGGCGCCACGTACTCCGGGGTGAGCTTCTCGAAGACCTCCGGCGGCAGGATGTCCTGCGTCATCCGGGTGGCCGCGATCGGCGCGACGGCGTTGGTCTTGATGTTGTACTTCGCACCCTCCTGGGCCAGGGTGTTGATCAGCCCGACCAGGCCGAGCTTGGCGGCCCCGTAGTTGGCCTGCCCGAAGTTGCCGAACAGACCGCTGGTGGACGTGGCCACCACGACCCGGCCGAAGCTCTGCTCGCGGAAGTGCGGCCACGCCGCGCGGATCACGTTGTAACCGCCGTAGAGATGGACCTTCAGCACGGCGTCCCAGTTCTCGTACGTCATCTTGTGGAAGGTGCCGTCGCGCAGGATGCCCGCGTTGCTCACCACGCCGTCGACCTTGCCGAACTCGTCGATCGCGGTCTTGATGATGTTCTCGGCGCCCTCGGACTCCGCGACGGAGTCGTAGTTGGCGACCGCGCGGCCGCCTGCCGCCTTGATCTCGTCGACCACCTGATCGGCCATCGCCGAACCCGCGCCGGTGCCGTCGCGCGAACCGCCGAGGTCGTTGACCACGACGCTGGCGCCCTCCCTGGCGAGGGTCAGCGCGTACTCACGCCCCAGACCGCCTCCGGCCCCGGTGACGACGATGACGCGATCCTGCACTCCTGGCATGGGTTTCCTATCTCTCGAGCTTCGTTGACGAGGGGTGGCGAGGGGGCGAGCTCAGAACAGCTTGCGGGCCAGCTTCCAGGCCTTCTCTGTATACGGGGGATAGATGAAGGCGCCCACGTCGGGTCGGGTGGTCTTCGTCATCACCGACTTCTTGTGGCTGAACGTCTCGAAGCCGAACCTGCCGTGGTAGGCGCCCATGCCCGATGGGCCGACGCCGCCGAACGGCAGCTTGTGGGTGGCGAAGTGGAACAGCAGGTGATTGACCACCATGCCGCCCGCGGACACCTCCTTGACCACCCGCTCGCGGATGCTCTTGGTCTTGGTGAACAGGTACGCGGCCAGCGGCTTCGGCCGTGCGTTGACGAAATCGATGGCGTCGTCCAAGGACTGGACCGTCACGATCGGCAGGATCGGGCCGAAGATCTCGTCGGTCATCAGCGGCTCGGCCGGGTCGGGATCGACGACCACCGTCGGCTGGATGCTGATCGTCGACGCGTCGGACCCGCCGCCGACGACGACCTGTCCTTTCGTCGCCGCCAGCGCCGTGGCGAGCCGGTCGAAGTGCCGCTCGTTGACGATGCGCTTGCCCTCCGGATTACCGGACTCGAACGTGGTGACGGCGGCCTTGATCTTGTCGACGAGTTCGTCGCGGATCTTGGCGTCGGCGAGCACGTAGTCGGGGGCGATGCAGATCTGACCGGAGTTGATCAGCTTGGTCCAGGCGATGCGCTTGGCGGCGACGTCGATGTCGGCGTCGGCGGTGACGATCACCGGGCTCTTGCCACCCAGCTCGAGCGTCACCGGCGTCAGGTGCGGCGCGGCGCCCTCGTAGACCTTGCGGCCGATCTCCGTGCCGCCGGTGTACAGCAGATAGTCGAAGCCCTGGGCGATGAGTTCCTGGCTGACCGTGCCGTCGCCCTCGATCACCGCGATCGCGTCGTTGTCCAGGTACTTGGGCACCAGGTCGGCCATCACCGCCGACGAGGCGGCCGCCACCTCCGACGGCTTGAGCAGCACGGTGTTGCCTGCCGCGATGGCGCCGACGGCCGGGCCCAGCGTCAGCGCGAACGGGAAGTTCCAGGCGCCGATGATCAGCACCGTGCCGAACGGCTCGTGCTCCACCCAGCCCAGGCCGGGCAGCTGCGACATCTCCAGCATCCGGTACTTGCGCCGCGTCCACTTGCGGAGGTTCTTCGCCGCGTCCTTGGCCTCGCCGGCGACGCTGGCGATGTCGGCCAGCCACGCCTCGAACGGCTTGCGGCCGAGGTCCTGTTCCAGCGCGTCGGCGATGACGGCCTCGTTCTCGAGCATCAGGCGTTCCATCGCCCTCAACTGCTGTTTGCGCCATTCGATGTCGCGGGTGCGGCCGGTGGCGAACGTCTGCCGGAGCCTGGCGACGGTCGAGTCGATGTCGTGGGTGGGAGCGCTGACGGATTCGGTGGTCATGACGGGAGTCCTTCCTGACCCGAGGATGACCCGATCCTAACCAACCGGTTGGGCCGTCAGAACCCCCGTGCTACCCGGTTCGTTCGGCCGTGACGAAGTGGGAGAACGCGTTGTCGTCGGACAGATCCGCTGGCAGTGCCCACCGCTCGAGGCGGCGCATCTCCTGCTGCGAGTCCACCGGGTGCGCAGACCAGCCGTGGCCGTCGAGCCACTGGGCGACGTCCGCCCGGTCGGGGTCCTCGTAGATCAGCTCCTGGATGTCGAGCGTCTCCTCCATGCCGAACTTCTCGGCGATCCGCTCGAAACGCGCACGCATCTCCTCGCGGCGGTCCTCCGAGGACACCCCTGCGGTCTCGGCCGCGATCCGGCTGCCCACCGCGCTGAGGGCCGTGACCTGCTCGAACAGCCGGTCCTGGGCATCGGCGGGCAGATACATCAGCAGTCCCTCGGCCAGCCAGGCGGTCGGCTGCGCCGGGTCGAAACCCGCATCGCGCAGCGCCGCGGGCCAGTCGAACCGCAGGTCGATCGGCACCTCCCGGCGGGCGGCCGACGGCTGCGCGCCGTGCCGGGCGAGCGTGTCCGCCTTGAACTCGAGCACCTTGGGCTGGTCGATCTCGTAGACGGTCGTGCCTGCCGGCCAGTCCAGCCGGTAGGCGCGCGAGTCGAGGCCCGAGGCCAGGATGACGACCTGCCGGACACCCGCGGCGCTCGCCTCGGCGAAGAACCGGTCGAAGAAGTGGGTGCGCACCGCCTGGTAGCTGCCCATGTGGGTGAAGATGGCGGCGGCCTCGGCGTCCACCTCGCCGACCTTCTCGGCGAAGTCGCCGTCGAGCATCGCGCTCCACACCCCGCTGCCCGCGGCGTCGACCAGCACGCGCGCGAACGGGTCACGGATCAGCGGGTTGTCCCGCACGGTCTCGCCGGCGCGGGCCGCGGCGACCATCACGGCCGTGGTGCCGACGCTGGTGGTGATGTCCCAGGTGTCGTCATGGGTGCGCAGAGAGCTCATCACGCCATGCTACGCGAAGAGCTTAGCCAGGCTATGCGATGGGTGTGCGGGCCGGACGGCTCAGTCGCTGAGCTGCCAGAGCTTGTTGGCCATCAGCAGCTCGAACTTGTCGATGACCCGTTCCAGCTCGTCGTGGTCGCCGACGTAGCCCGCGTAGAACCCCATCCCCCACATCACCGCGACCAGCATCTCGACGATCGAGGGGATGTCGGTGTCGGTGCTGAGCTCGCCGCGCTCGATCGCGTCGTTGACGGCCCACGCCACGAACGAGCGCGAATTCCGCAACGCATCGTGCTCGTCGTTGCGCAGGTCCGGGTGCCGCTGGGACTCCAGCACCGATGTCACGAGAAAAGCTGCCGCCGAGCGATCTTCGGAACCGGCGTCCATTGTGGCGGCGAAAAAAGCGGACAACCTGCTCAACAATGTGGTGGCGCCCTGCGCCCGGGCCATCCCCGCGCTAACAATCAACGCATTCGTCTGCTCGACCACTTCGCGGTACAGAACCCGCTTACTGGCGAAGTAATGGTTGATTGCCGGCCGGGTCAGATCCGCCCGGACCGCGATCGCCTGAAAGGTCGCTGCGTCGTAGCCGAGTTCGCTGAAGATCTCCCGTGCCGCGCGCAGGATGCGCTCCCGCGTTTCCGCGGCCTTCGCTGCGGGAGGTCGACCCGGTCCCCGACTCGCGGTATACGGCACGGTCAAATTGTGCCACACGTCACCTACGCTGCCGTCAAGAGTTGCCAGACCAGCCGCGATCACATTCGATGCCAGCAAATTCCCGCTGGTGGGGGCTCTCGATTTGCGTCCGAATGGGGGCCGGGAAACAACTAAGGTGCCACCCATGGCCAGTGTCGCCTCACGGGACGCGTACTTCGAGACCGGCCTCGATGTGCTCTCCGAACTCGGGTACGGCGGGCTGAAGCTCGCCGAGGTGTGCAACCGGCTCGGCGTCACGACCGGTTCGTTCTACCACTACTTTCCCAGCTGGCCCGCCTACACCAAGGATCTCGTCAGCCACTGGCGGCAGGCCCGCACCACCGGGGTGGTCGACGCCGTCCGCGCCGAACCCGATCCGCGCCGGCGCATCGACACCCTGGTGCAGGAGGCGCTCGTGCTGCCGCACAGCGCCGAGGCCGCCATCCGGGTGTGGAGCTCGCTCGATCCCGAGGTGCACGCCGTGCAGGCCGCGGTGGACAAGCAGCGCTACGACATCATGTTCGAGTCGGCCTACGAAGTCCTTCAGGACAAGCGTCAGGCCGAGGTGTTCGCCGCCTGGAGCGTCTACATCCTGATCGGCTACGAGCAGACCGCCCTGCCTCGGGACATCCCCGCACTGAACTGGATCGCCGACCAGCTGCTCGAGGCACTCGACTCCGGCCGCTTCGCGACGGTGCCGCCCGTCTGACCGGTCTACCATCGGCGGGCATGCTGACTCCGGGCGTTCTCTGGCGCCGGGCGGCAGACGGGATCGGTCAGCGCGACCCGGAGCGTGACGCGCTGCGGCGGGCCGCCCGCGCGGCGATCGTCCTGCCGACGGCCGCCGCGGTGAGCTTCACCGTCGGCGCCGGATCGCAGACCCCGCTGTTCACCATCTTCGGCTCGGTGGCACTGCTGATCCTCGTCGACTTCCCGGGCAACCGGCCCGCCCGGGCGCTCTCCTACGGTGGCCTGGGCTTCAACGGCGCGGTGCTCATCACCGTCGGCACCCTGGTGTCGCCACACCCGTGGCTGAGCGTGGCGATGATGTTCGTACTCGGCGTGGTGGTGACGTTCTCCGGCGTGCTCAGCGAGAGCGTCGCGGCCGGCCAGCGCGCCACCCTGATGCTGTTCGTGCTGCCCGCATGCACTCCGCCCGGACCCATCGGCGAACGGCTGCTCGGCTGGCTGATCGCACTCGCGGTGTGCGTGCCCGCGGCGTTGTTCCTCTTCCCACCGCGGCACCACGACGATCTGCGCCGCCATGCCGCCAAGGTGTGCCGGACGCTGGCCGACAGCCTCGAGGGTGCCGCGGGCACCCGCGACGTCACCCGGGCGATGAACGCGCTGTGGGACAACTTCGTCAACGCCGACTTCCGGCCCGTCGCGCTCACCGCGGGGAGCAGGGCCCTGGTCCGCGTCGTCGACGACCTCGGCTGGCTGTCCGACCGCCTGACCGCCGACACCGGCGCCCTGCTGGGCGACATGCAACCGCCGATCGTCCGGGTGCTGCGCGATGCGGCGGCGGTGCTGCGCATCGCCGACCGCGACGAGCGTGCGATCCGGACCGCCGACCTCGATGCCGCGCTCGGCGAGCTGCGGGCGGTGGCGCAGGGCCGCTACCGCGAGGACATCGAGCAGATCCTCGCGGTGCCCGACGACGCGACGGCGCTCGCTGTCGGTCAGACCCTGCTCGCGCGGCGCACCTTCTCCGCCACCGTCGGAGTCACCGGCCGGATCATCCGCAACGCCGCGCTGGCCGACGCCCGACCGGTCTGGGCGCGCGTGCTGGGCCGCCGGCTTCCCCAGACGGGCGCGGCGGACTGGGTGATGCCCGAGACGACGGCCGTCGCCGCGATCACCAAGGGCTTCCTCGCGACACGGGCGGTGGTGCTGCGCAACAGCCTGCGGACCGGGCTCGGGCTGGCGCTCGCGGTCGCCGTCACCCATGTGTTCCCCGTCGAACACGGATTCTGGGTGGTCCTCGGCGCCATGTCGGTGCTGCGCAGCAGCGCGCTGACCACCGGCACCCGGGTGCTGCGCGCGGTCGCGGGCACCGGGATCGGATTCGTCGTCGGCGTCGTCGTCATCGAACTGGTCGGGGTGGACCACGCGGTGATGTGGCTGCTGCTGCCGCTGGTCGCCTTCGGTTCTGCATGGGTGCCCGAGGTGGCGTCGTTCATCGCCGGGCAGGCCGCGTTCACGATGATGGTGCTGATCATCTTCAACCTGATCCAGCCGACGGGCTGGTCGGTCGGGCTGATCCGGGTCGAGGACGTGGTGGTGGGCGCACTCGTCGGCATCAGCGTCTCGCTGCTGCTGTGGCCGCGCGGCGCCTCGACTGCGGTGTCGATGGCGGTGCGCAAGGCCTCCATCGCCGGCGCCGACCTGCTCAAGGCCGGGGTGCTGCGGGTCACCCGCGGGGCCTCCGAGGACGCCACCGACCGGGTGATGGCGCTGAGCCACGATGCGCTTCAGGCGTCGCGCACGCTCGACGACGCTGTGCGGCAATACCTTTCCGAGAACCGCAGCGACACCGACGCGCGCGCGCCGGTCGTCGGGGCGGCGAACCGGGCGATCCGGATCCGCGCCGCCGCCGAGCTGGTCGCCGACGTCGTCCCGCCGCCGCTGGGCGTCTACCCCCGCACCCGCAAGGTCCTCGAGACCCACGCCGACCTGGTGAGTCTTCGGCTTCTCGGCCGGCCCGTCGCGCAGTCTCTCTCGCCGATCACCGACGACTTCGTCGGTGCGCTGCGGGCCGAGGCGGGCGACGACGAGCTTGCCGTGTCGGCGGCGCTGCCGCTGGTGACCGTCGCCGCCCACCTGGGCGAGCTGGAACTGCTGTACCCGAAGCAGGCGGCGCCGGTGAAGCATTAGACCCGGTGCGGCATGAGCGCACCCGGCGGGATCTCGCCGAACTTGCCGGCCTGGTAGTCCTCGACGGCCTGGATCAGTTCGGACTTCGAGCTCATCACGAACGGCCCGTAGTGGAACACCGGCTCGCGGATCGGCTTGCCGCCGAGCAGCAGCACCTCCATGGCGGGTCGGTTCGAGTCCTGGGAACTGCTCGCGGACAGCGCGATCCGGTCACCGGGGCCGAGCACGGCCAGTCGGCCCTGTTCGAGGGGATGGCCGACGGGGCCGACACTCCCGCGCCCGGATAGCACGTACACCAGCGCGTTGTAGTCCCGGTTCCACGGCAGGCTCAGCTGAGCGCCCGGCTGGATGGTCGCGTGCGCCAACGTGATCGGCGTGTGGGTGGAACCGGGGCCGTGATGGCCGTCGACGTCGCCGGCGATCACCCGCACCAGCGCACCACCGTCCTGTGACGCCAACAGCCCCACGTCAGCACCCTCGATCGACTGGTAGCGGGGCGCGGCGAACTTGTCCTGGCGCGGCAGGTTGACCCACAGCTGGACACCGTGGAACACGCCACCGCTCTCCACCAGTTCCGCCGGCGGGGTCTCGATGTGCAGGATGCCGGATCCGGCCGTCATCCACTGGGTGGCGCCGTCGGTGATCAGACCGCCGCCGCCGTGCGAATCCTGGTGGGCGAAGCGGCCGTCGATCATGTAGGTGACCGTCTCGAATCCGCGGTGCGGATGCCAGTCGGTGCCGCGGGGTTCACCGGGCTCGTACTCCACCTCCCCCATCTGGTCCATGTGGATGAAGGGGTCGAGGTCGGCGGCGCTGACTCCGGCGAAGGCGCGCACCACCGGGAATCCCTCACCTTCGTAGCCACGGGGGCCGGTGGTGATGGATCGCACGGGGCGGTCGGTGTCGGTGGGCGACGGCGGGCTCACCCTGCTCAGGGTTAGGGTGTCGGCTGTGATGGCAGGCATGTTCGGATTAACCGGACTGCAGTCCGAATCATTCCCTAATAGACATCTGCGTCAACGCCCCGCCGCGCCGGCGGTCGCGATCGGTGTTTGCCACGTCCGGTCGGCGCACCGCCTGCCGCGGAACGCGCATGCGCCGGTTGGCGCCTGCGAAAGAAAGCGCAGTCGACCCCCGTTCGGTGCCCTTAAGCTTGCGGGGGCGGCGTCCGCCGGTCGCCGTGACGTGACACGATGCGCCGCCGCCGGGCCCGCAATGGGTTTGCTGAGTGGTGATGAGCCTGCCATGAGCTGGCAGTTCGACAAGGGGGGTGTGTAGCGCGTGCGTCGCATCGGTGTGCTGCTGGTAGCGCTGTTGTTGGCATTCGTCAGCGCCCCACCCGTGTCGGCGATCGAACAGCCGACGATCGACGCCGGCGCCCTGCCGCCCGACGAGACCGGCCCTGACAGCCCCACCGAACTGCGTGCGGAGTGCGCGGCCCCGACGACATTCCCGAACTCGAACTTCGCTGACAAGCCATGGCCGAACAACTACCTCAGGCTGGCCGAGGCGCAGAAGTTCGCCACCGGCAAGGGCATCACGGTCGCCGTCATCGACACCGGCGTGATGGGTTCTCCCAGGGTGCCCGCAGAACCGGGCGGCGACTTCGTCGACGCGGGCGGCAACGGCATGAACGACTGCGACGCCCACGGCACGCTGACGGCGTCCATCATCGGCGGGCGGCCGGCGCCCACGGACGGATTCATCGGCGTCGCACCCGATGTGCGCCTGCTGTCCCTGCGCCAGACGTCGGCGGCGTGGCAGCCGGTCGGCTCCCGGCAAGACCCCAACGACCCGAACACCACCAAGACCGCGGGCTCACTGCGCAGCCTCGCCCGCGCCGTCGTGCACGCGGCCAACCTCGGCGCGCAGGTGATCAACATCAGCGAGGCCGCCTGCTACAAGGTGACCCGCCGGATCAACGAGACCAGCCTCGGCGCGGCGATCAACTACGCCGTCAACGTCAAGAACGCGGTGGTGATCGTGGCCGCAGGCAACACCGGCCAGGACTGCACGCAGAACCCACCGCCCGACCCCGCGGTCCCGGCCGACCCGCGCGGCTGGGACGAGGTGCAGACGATCGTCAGCCCCGCCTGGTACTCGCCGCTGGTGCTCACCGTCGGCGGCATCGGCGAGAGCGGGCAGCCCAGCAACTTCTCGGTGTCGGGACCGTGGGTCGGTGCGGCCGCGCCCGCCGAGAACATCATCGCCCTGGGTTACGACGGCAATCCGGTCAACGCGCTCAACGGCGACGACGGCCCGGTGCCGATCGGCGGGACGTCGTTCGCCGCCGCCTACGTGTCCGGCCTCGCGGCGATGGTCAGGCAGAAGTTCCCCGATCTCTCAGCGGCGCAGGTGATCAACCGGATCACCGCCACCTCCCGCCACCCCGGTGGCGGCGTCGACAACTATGTCGGCGCCGGCGTCATCGACCCGGTCGCGGCGCTGACCTGGGACCTGCCCGCCGGACCGGAGACCGCACCGTTCCGCGTCAAGCAGCTTCCGCCGCCGGTGTACATCCCGCCGCCGGACCGCGGCCCGATCACCTGGGTGGTGATCACCGCCGTCGGCCTCGCGCTGGTGCTCGGACTCGGCGCACTGACCCGGCGCGCACTGAGGCGGCGATGAGAAAGCTGCTCTCCGCGTTCGGCATCCGATTCAGCACCGGCCACGCGATCGCCGCGGCGGTACTGATCCCGGCGCTCTTCGCCGTGCTGCTCCCGCTGAACCAGCTGTGGACCGCGGTCGGGGTGTCGGTGCTGATCGCGCTGCTGGCCGTGCTGACGGTCCGCGGGCGGCGCATCACCGGGTGGATCGGGGCGCTGTTCTCCTGGCGGCGCCGGCACCGCACGGTGCCCCAGCAGCCGTCGGTGCCCGCGGTGGGCAGCACGGTGCTGCCCGGAGACCACGTCGCGGTCCGCTGGCAGGGCGATCACCTCGTCGCCGCAATCGAACTCGTGCCCCGGCCGTTCACCCCCACGGTCATCGTCAACGGCAGCGCCGTCACCGACGACGTCGTCGACACGCGGCTGATCGAACAGCTCGTGGTCGCGCACTGTCCCGAACTCGAAGCCGACGTGGTGTCGGCCGGCTATCGGGTGGGCCGGACGGCGCCTGCCAGCCTGGTGGCGCTGTACGAGCAGGTCATCGGCCCCTATCCGGCGCCGGCGAACCGCCGGACGTGGATCGTGCTGCGCGCCGACCCCGCCCTGACCGAGCGGCCCGCCCGCCGCCGTGACGAGGGAGTGGCCGGCCTGGCCCGCTATCTCGTCGCATCGGCGACGCGGCTCGCGGATCAACTGGCCGGCAACGGCGTCGACGCCCGCTGCGCCCGCAGCTTCGACGACTTCGACCGGGCCACCGAGATCAGCTTCGAACGCGAGACGTGGTCGACGATCAAGGGCCGCAGCACCTTCACCGCGGCCTACACCGCCCCCGGCGGCCCAAACATGTGGTGGTCGGCCCGGGCCGACCACACGATCACCCGGATGCGCATCGTGCCCGGGATGGCGCCCACCACCACGGTGCTGCTGACGACGCTGGCCAATCCGACGACACCGCGCGGGTTCTCGTGCCTGTTCGGCGGTCAGCGCGCGGCGCTGCAGGGCATCAGCCCGGTCACCGACAAGCACTACGAGCTGCCGATCGGCTCCGCGGGCGTGCTGATCGGTGAGACGAACGACCGCTACCCGGTCTACATGCCGTTCGACGACGTCGACGTCAGCATCAATCTCGGCGACGCGCGGCTGTTCACCCAGTTCGTGGTCCGCTCGGCCGCCGCGGGTGCGGTGGTGACCCTGCGCCCGCAGTTCAGCGAGTTCGCCGGGCTGATCAACGGGCGCGTCGGCCCCGAGGCCAAGGTGGCGTGGCCCAATGCGACCACCTACCTCGGCCCTCACCTCGGCATCGGCCGGGTGGTGATGCGCCACAACTTCATCGACACCCCGCGGCACCGTCAGCTGCCCATCCAGCTGATCAATCCGCGTGAGGAGAGCCGCTATCAGATGGCTCTCGAGCAGTAACGGGAGAACGCCATGACGACACTGAAGGCCGATCCGACCAGCATCCGCGCCAAGGCCACCAAGATCAACGGCGAATGGCCGGCCGTACCCGCGTCGCCCATCCCGCCCGACATGCTCCAGCTGGCCGGGCTGGCCATGAAGCAGATCGCCGCGAACCACGAGCGGCTGCAGTCCTGCGTCGCGTCCGGCAAGGCGGAGGCCGCGCGGCTGGCCGCCTGCCTGGAGGCGGCCGCGAAGGCCTACGAGCAGGTCGACCAGATCAACAAGACCGAGATCGAGTCCGGTCAACCCTCCGGCACCGATGCCGTGACGATCAATCCGGTTCTGCCGCCGCAGATTCCGGCCACCGGTGGCATGTGCTACGGCGCCCCGGGCAATCCGTACGAGGAATGGCCGACGGCGGCCGCACAGCTGGCCGCTGCCAACATGAACGTGCTGGATTACGCCGAGGAGATGTACGCCTTCGCCGATGCCATCACCACACGCGCGAAGGACTTCTCACCCGGTGACACGCATTGGGAGGGCCTCGCGGCCGAGGCCGCCGAGGGCAAGATGCGTCAGCACGAGTCGTGGCTCTACGAGGTCGCGACGAAGAGCCGGGAGATCGCCAAGCAGGCGCAGGACTTCTACAACGCCCACGAGAAGGCGAAGGCCGACCATCCCGAGCCCCTCGCGGGCGACAGCCAGGTGATGGACTTCAACGAGTACAACGAGAAGCAGGTGAAGTCCGAACAGGTGCGCGGTGTCTATTCCACCGAGGCCACCTTCACCAGCATCGACACCCCCGCGCCGCCTGAGGGCGCCTACGCGCCGACGCCCGTCTTCAAGAAGGACGTTCCGCCGCTGCCCGAGAAGGACGACGGACAGCAGCCCGACGACCCGGCTGCCGGTGATCCGGCGGCAGGCGGTGGCGGCGGGGGTGGCGGACAGCCCGGCGGAGCCCCGAGCGATAGCGCCGCCGTATCACCCGCGAGCGCGCAGATCGGGCAGCAAGCCGCGAAATCCGGTGAGCAGTCAGGTGGATCGCCCTCCGGCGGACAAGGTTCCGGCGGCTCGCCGTCGGGCGGCGGACAGGGCTCCGGCGGCTCACCCGCCGGAGGCGCGCCCACCGGCCTCCCCGAAGGTCTCACCGACATGCCGACCGACCCGGCGATCCGGCCGGCGTCGGCCGAGCCCGCGGGTGGCGGCGGTCCCGGCTCCGGCTCCGGCGGTGGCGGCGGAGGAGGCGGCGGAGGTACGCCGAATCAGCCGCTGGCGCCGGCCGCCGGTGCGAGCGCTCCCTCCTCATCGCCTGCCGCCGTCGCCGGCGGCGGCGGCGCGGCGCCCGTCGGCGCAGCAGGACCCGGCGGCGCGATGGGCGGCATGCCCATGGGCGGCGGCCACGGCATGGGCGGCCAGGGTGGCGGCGCCAAGGAGAGGCGGCGCACACCCGGGTTGTCACCGGACGAGGAGCTCTACGTCGAGGACCGCGCCTCCACCGAGCCCGTGATCGGTCTGCAGCGGCCGCGGCGCGGCAAGGACGGCGGCCAGGACAAGGAGAACACGTGACCGACGACATGCACCCCGAGGTCGCCGCGGTGCTCCAGCAGGCGCAGCGGCTGCAGTCCATCATGGACGACCAGCTGCACAAGATGAACAGCGAGACCTTCGTCGCCACCGACGAGACCGGGACGGTGGAGGTCACCCTGAACGGCCACCATCACCTGACCGGGGTCCACCTCGAGCCGGGGTTGTTGCGGCTGGGCGCCGCGACGGTGGAGCAGCGGCTGAACGAGGCGCTGCAGAACGCGACGGAAGCGGCCAGCGAGTCCATCGAGGCCGACCGGGAACGCATCGACGCCCTGGTCGCCGAGACCACCGGCGACCGGCCCTGATCGGTCAGGCAGCGCTCAGAACCGCAGGTTCCGCAACAGGTCGTACACGCTGGCGATCCACAGCAGCAGCGGGATGACCGCGGCGATCGTTGCGCCGTCCAGCAATTCGAGGATGCGCTTGGTCACCGGCGACACCCGTCGCACGTTGTCGGTGGCCCCGACGATCACCAGCGCCACCGCGCCGAGCGCGAGGTAGACGGCCAGCACCAGCCAGGCATCCTCCGGATTCCACAGGCAAAGCCGCACGGTGACGCCGGTGGGGATGACCACCGCCGCGGCGAGCAAGGCCCAGGCACACCGTCGTTCGGCGTAGAGGCGCGAGCGGAACGTGCAGATCGCCGTCACGAGTCCGGCGACGATCAGGCTGTGGACGAAGAAGTGGCCCTGTACGACGACGGTGATCGCACCGGTCGCCAGCACCAGCGCACCGGCGGTCAGGAAGCCGATCAGCAGCTTCTTGGCCAGCAGGCTGCGCTCCTGCAGTCGCGCAGCCGATTCCGGCACCGAGGCGATGATGGCCTGCCAGGTCGGCGACTCGTCGTCGCTGGGGTCCGGGGTGGTCACCGGATCGAGCAGTTCGTCGTTACTGACCGTCTCGCCGGGCGCCGGGATCGGCGGCAGGGCGATACGCGCAACGGCGACGGTGAGTTTCGCTGCGTTCGTGACCGCCATCAGGCCGAAGGCGACGGCGCCCGCGGGCACCCAGTACTGCCAGCCGTAGCCGAAGGCGATCGCCGCCAAGGCGATCGCGGTGGAGGTCACCGCGAGGAACGCGGCAAGATGTGCCCGGCCGCGCGGGCCGCCACGGGTGGCCAGCGTCAGCAGCAACACCACCGCCGCGGCGCCGGCCACCTGCGGCGCACCGAGTGAGTTGACACCGCGGGGCAGTGGAACAGCAAGTGCTGCAGCGCCCGCCAGCAGTGGCACCGACGCCACCAGCAGACTCTCGGACAGGTCGATGTTGTCGTACCGGCTGCGTGCCATCAGACTGCCGCCGAGAACACCCAGGCCCAGCACACCGAGTGCCACCGCCCACCACCAGTCGTGACCGGTGTTCGACCAGGTCAGCAGTGCCAGCACCGAGACCACCAGCGTGACGAGCGGGATGGCGATGCCGACGAAGCGGTTGAGTGCTGTGCGGTCGAACTCCGGGGACTCGTCGAGCACCGCGATCGCGTCGATCACGTCCTCCACCAGCGGCCGGTAGCGCTCGGTCCGGCTGACCGAGACCAGCGTCAGCAGCGAACCGTCGACCACGCCTGCGTCATCAAGGGATTCGCTGAAACGGATCGGCGGTGCGCCCGGCCGGGCGAATGCCCACACCCCCTGCGCCGCGAAGTCGAAACCCCCCAGCACGTCCTTGGGGGTGTCCTCGAGCATCTCGGCCAGGACGGCCACCGTCTCGTCGATGTAGCTCTCGATGGGAGCCGACGCCGGCAGCACCAGGTCGGTCATCCGCCGACCGGTGAGGATCGTCACCCGGGTGGTGGACGGCCGTCCGGGGGTGACGCTCGAGGTGCCCGACGAGGCAGCGGCGGTGGTGGTCAACGGCGTTCGAGCCTGTCGAAGTCGTCAGACAAGGCGGCCGCCAGCTCGATGATCCTCCGCTCGAAGGTGTCGTCGAGCAGGTCGAGCTGGATCTCGGTGCCCGCGGCGATGTGCTTGTCCCACGGGAGAACGATGACACGGCCGGGCGGCACGTGTCGCTCGAATTGCTGGACGAGATCGGTCACGTCGATGTTCGGTTTGCCCGGTGTCACATGGTTGATCACCACGCAGGACCGGCCCAGCAGATCCTGGTAGCCGTTCTGACGCATCCAGTCCATCGTGACGGCCGCCTGGCGGGCACCGTCGATCGAGGCGCTCGCGACGATCACCATGCCCGACACCGTGGACAGCACGCCGCGCGACGCGGGTGTGAAAAGCCCGGTGCCACAGTCGGCCAGCACCAGGTTGTAGTACCGCGAGACGACGCCGACGATGCCCTTCCAGTCCTCGTCGTTGAACTCGCGGCGGGCACCGCTGTAATCCTCCGACGACAGCACCTCGAGGTTGGAGGCGTTCATGCTCGTGTAGGCGCGGATGTCGTTGTAGCGCGCCAGTTCCTTGTCGGAGAGCAGGTCGGCGATCGTGGCCGCGGACTGCCGCCCGGCCCGGTCGGCGAGGTTGCCGCCGTCGGGGTCGGCGTCGACGGCCAGGATGCGGTCGCCGCGGATCTTGCTCAATGCCGAGCCGAGCGCGACGGTGACGGCCGTCTTGCCGACGCCGCCCTTGAGCCCGAACACGCCGATCTGGTATGAGTCCCGCGCATTTCGGCGTATCCGGGTGTGCAGATCCATCTCGTACAGCTCGTCCGGGGAGAACCCGAGATTGATGCGGGTGAGCAGGTAGAGCACGTGGCGCCAGCCGCGCTGCGACGGCATCTTGACCGCCGACTTCACGCCGACGTGCGAGAGCGCGTCGATGGCGCGGTGGTTGCCCATCGTCGCCGCCGAGGTGGGGGCCGGCTGATTGGCCGTCTGTCCCGGCCAGGCCACGCTCGGGTCGGCCTGCGGGTCGGCGAAGTGCTGGGACGGCGCCGGTCCGGCGGCCGGGCGCGGCGGCGCGGTCGGCGCCGTGCGGGGCTGTTCGAAACGGGCACCCGTAGGCGCATTCGCCTGTGGCGCACGCATCATCGAGTTCGCCTGACGCGGCGGCTGCGGCGCCGGAGCGGGGGCCGCAGGCGGGGTCGGCGGCATCTGGCTGGTGACCTCCGCCTGACGCGGCGGAGCGGGCGCCGCCTGCGCGCGCGGCTGCGCGATCGGCATCGGAGGCGGCGGGGGGCCGGCATCCGGGGCGCGCGACGGTGTCCCGGTAGCCGGCACGGGCGACGTCGAACCGCCCATCAGAGCCTCCCGGTCGACGGTCCTGGTCGCCTCTTCGGGCGGCTGACCGGTGTCGGGGGAGTTGAAGAGCCGGTCATAGTCTGCCGACATGGGTACCTCTCCTTGCGTTTGCACTCCTGAGCACACGAGATGGGCGGAGTCGGCCTGACCCTATCTTCGAGCCGGGCCGACCCGCCCACCAACGTGCTGGGGTCGGGCTAGGCGAACATCCCGGTGACGCCGGCCTCGGTGGAGGCCATCTGCTGACCGGCCTCGCTGATCGCCTGCGCGAGCTTCTGCAGGGCGTCGTTCAGTTCCGCCGACGTGGCGTCCCAGCGCATCTGCACCTGCTGGTATGCCTCGGAGCCGCCGCCACCCCACACGCTCTGCAGCGTGGCGAGCGATCCCTTGCCCTCGTCGAGCAGGCCGTTGGTCGTGGCGACCGCGCCGCTGATCTCCCCGGCGCCGCCTTCGATGCCTGCGAAGTTGTAGATCATTCCATCGGACATGTTGTCTCCCTCTTGTCTTTGTTGAAGTCGGTTGGAGTCGTGCTCGGGTCAGAGGCCCATGGTCGGGGCGATCGCCGCGGCCTGGTCGTCGTCGGTGGAGGTGTACTGCAGGCCGGACTGCTGGATGTTGTTGGCGATGTCGTCGAGCAGTCGTTCCTGGGCGTTGCCGGCCTCCTGGTAACGCAGCAGCGCGGCCTGTGCGGCCATCCCCGCGGTGCCCTTG
Organism: Mycobacterium sp. NPDC050041; assembly: GCF_049541695.1. Classification (NCBI taxonomy): domain Bacteria; kingdom Bacillati; phylum Actinomycetota; class Actinomycetes; order Mycobacteriales; family Mycobacteriaceae; genus Mycobacterium; species Mycobacterium sp. NPDC050041. The sequence continues at coordinate 843,229 of NZ_JBMVDG010000001.1, forward strand.
AACGTCGGCTGCAGAGCGCCGGCGGTGGCCTCCACCGACGTGATGACGCCCTTGAGCTCGGCGGCGATCCGCGAGAAGTTACCGGCCTCGGCGGCGAGGACGGCTGGATCGGTGATCATTTCTGACATGTTGTTCCTCTTCTTCCTGTGTCCTCACCACGGGATGGCGAGTCTTCCGGCTCCCTAGCCGAAAAATCTGTGTGGCGACGACTCACCAGTCGTCGTCTTCGTCTTCGTTGAGGTCCTGGATCAGCGGCGCCGGCGCGCTCAGCGCGGTTCTCGTGGTCGAGCCGGCGCCCTTGTTGCCGTGGCCCCCGCCCATCGGGCCCATGCCGCCGCCGCCCGCACCGACCGGGGCGAGTCCGGGTCCACCCGCTCCCGGCGCACCGGCACCGACCGGCAGGGTGTTGCCGACCAGGTTCGACAGCAACGGCGTACTGGGAGTGGTGCCGCCGAGGCCGGGCAGCGACGCGGCCCGCACCAGTCCGGCACCCGTGGACGGTCCCGACCCACCCGCCATCGGGTGGCTCGAGAACGGGTTGGCGCCGATCAACCCCATCTGCGCGACGGGCTTGTCGCCACCCGCGCCCATCTGACTGAACATCGACGTGACCTGTTGCAGCGGCTGGGTGATCTGCTGGATACCGCTGGAGACCTGCTGACCGAACTGCTGCGGCAGCGATGCCAGCTGCGAGCCCACCTGGGTGGCCATCTGCACGCCCTGCTGCATGACCTGCTGCGACATCTGGCTCTGCTGTGTGGCGTTGTCGGCCTGCTTGACCTGGCCGCCTGACTGCTCGGCGGCGTGCTTGCCCTGCGCCACGGCGCGGCCGCCGACCAACTTCCCGGACTGCAGGTGCGCGTGCGCCGACACCATCTCGACCGTCGCGTTGCGCAGCGCGCCCATGGGCGCCCTGGCCGCCGCCTGCGCGACGCCGGCGGCCGCCGTCGCCTCGCCGACCCCGGGCATGACGATCGGCTTCATCGGCATGATCGGCTCGAACAGCAGGTTCAGTGACGTCTCGGCCTGGTAGGCGGTCATCACCCCGGCGGCCTGGTTCCACATCCGCACGAAATAGTCGAACTCGTTCACCGCGATCGGCACGGTGTTGATCCCGAGGAAGTTCGTCGCGTTCAGCACCGCGTTGGTGACGTGGTTCTGCTCGATCTCCGGGATCGGCGGTGTGGTTGCCAAAGCCAGGCTGTAGGAGTTTGCCTGAGCCGTCGCCTGCATCGCCCGCTTCTGCGCCTGCATGGCGGTGGTCCGCAACCACATGATCATCGGCAGCGTCGCCGCGACCGCGCGTTGGCTCGCCGCGCCGCTCCACAGCCCCTGCAGGTTGTTCAGCGATGCGGCGAGTTCGTCGGCCTGGGTCTCCAGCAGGATCGCCAGCCCTTCCCACCCGCCCGCGGCCTGCAGCATCGGCGCGGGGCCTGCACCGAGCATCAAGCGCGCGGTGTTGACCTCGGGCGGAAGCGCAACCCAGGTGGGCGGAAGGGGGACGGGCACCATGACGAGTGCGGCTCTCCTGTCGTATTACGTGCGGCGAACTGCGGTTACAGGGTGCTGGCGTTGGCGGCGTCGACGGCGTCGTAGATGCCGGCGATCTCCATGTAGGCAGCGCCCGCGCGGGCCAGCTCCTCCTGCGCGAAGCCGTTGAGGGCGAGCGCCTCGGCACCCTCGACGGCGAACGACGCGGCGGCCATGGCCGACACCTCGTCTGCGCCTGCGGGCACCAGCGCGGTCACGGCGGCCGTCGCGGTGGTGCCACCTGCCAGGCCGCGGGCGGCGTTCGCGACGACCTGGCCGCCGACGCCGATGGCGCCGGGATTGTGCTGCAGCGGTTCCATGCGTCCTACTCCTTGCTGTCTACGTGATTTCGTTCTCGACTTGTTTGCTGGCGATTGATCGCCCACGTTGCTGTACTGCTCTGGGTCAAATCCTAACGGCCCCGCGGAGGGGTCACTTACACCAATTCCTCTGGGGGATCGACATACGCTGCCTGCACCACCTCCTTCCCGTCCGGTGAGACGAGAAGTGCCTGACCAGGGGGCCGTTTCCGGAGTTTGAACTCACTCGTCGGGAACTCCGACTTCTCCCCGGAAAGGAACAGCGTCGGCGAACCGGCGCCGTACGCCGCGCCGACGAATTTGTCCATCGTGGCGCGATGGGCCTGGCTCATCTGACAGGTCACCACCAGGTGCAGTCCGATGTCCGCCGCCGCGGGCAACAGCGGCGCCAGCGGCGCCGTCGGCGGCAACATGCCCGACGCTGCGACGATCATGTGCCAGTCGTCGACGAGCAGCACGACGTCCGGACCCGTCCACCACGACCGGGACCGCAGCTGTGCGGTGGTCAGGTCCGGCGGTGGCAGCCGCTTCTTCAGGTTGATCGCCAGCGCCTTGATCGACTCCTCGAGCGTCGCGTGGTTGCGGTTGACCGCGCCCGCATCGAGCAGGTGACTCTGCGGCACCGCGTCGAGCAGCGCCGACCGGTAGTCGGCCACCATGAAACGGACCTGCTGCGGGCTGTTGCGCTTGCAGATGGCCTGCGCGACCGCGTGGGCGATGGTCGTCTTGCCCGACTTCGGCGCACCGAAGATCAGCAGGTGCGGCGTCGCGCTCATCCGGTTGTGGGCCACCGTCAGGTCCGACTCCCGCACGCCGAGCGGAATCGTCCACCGCGTGCGGTAGTCGGTGTCGGGTCCCGGTGGATTCGGGTCGAGTTCGTGCAGATGGATCTTGTCGGGCAGCACTCGCACCTGCGGCGCGCTGTCGGTGTACTGGGCGGCGATGTGCTGCACTGCCGCCGAGATCGCCGGCACCATGTTCTCGGCGCTGTGCACGCCGTCGAGCCTCGGCACCCCGATCATCAGGTGGTGCTTCTCCATCGAGATCGCGCGGCCGGGCCGGTTCGACGGGATCTCCCGGGTGATGCGGTCGATCTGCGTCTCGTTGACGTCGCCGAGGCGGAACTCCACCTTGGTGCCCAGGTAGTCGCGGATGCGGGCCTTGAGCTCGGTCCAGCGCGGCGTCGAGATGACCACGTGCACACCGAAGGCCAGCCCCTGGCCGGCCAGATCCTGGACCACCGGCTCCAGGTCGGGGAACTCGCTGACGAACGCCGGCCAGCCGTCGATCACCAGGAACACGTCGCCGAACGGGTCGGCGGCCGCCGGGCTGTTCGGATCCTCACGCATCTCTCGATAGGAGGCGATGGAACCGACCCGGTACTGCTTGAACATCGCCTCGCGGGCCCTCAGGACGGCCTTCACCTCGGCCACCACCCGGTTCACCCGGTCCGGCTCGGCGCGAGTCGCCACACCGCCGACGTGCGGCAGGTCCTCGAGGTACATCAAACCGCCACCGCCGAGGTCGATGCAGTAGAACTGCACCTGGCGCGGCGTGTGGGTGGCCGCCGCCGAGAGCATCAACGTCTGCAGGAACGTCGACTTGCCCGTCTGCGGCGCCCCGCCCACGGCGATGTTGCCGCCCGCCGCGGAGACGTCGATACCCCAGATGTCCTGCCGGTGCCTGCGCGGCTCGTCCATGATGCCGAGACCGAACCGCAGCGGCTGACGCTGGTAGTCACGCTCCACCAATTCGTTCACCGGGGTCGGATCGGTCAGCGGCGGCAGCCACATCCGATAGGCGCGGATCTCGCCCGTCGTCAGCTGTCCGAGCACGACCTCGCGCAGCACCCGCTGTTCGGTTTCGCCGATGCTCATGAAGACGCACCTGCCGCATCGAGAATGGGCGCCGCGGTGAACTGGTGGATCCGCACCCGACTCTGCGTCCTGGCACGGGGTTTCGCCTCACCGTCGTCCTGCATGAGTGCCGTCGGCACGTAGTTGACGCCGGTGTACACACTGCGGAACTTGGCCGGATCCTCCATGCCGACCCGCAGGAACCCGACGCCGCTCTCCTTGTTGGTGATGTACTGCGCCTCCGGCGTGCCGATCACCGCCTTGGACTCGGCGGAACTGGTGGTGCGCAACGCGATCCGGTAGGTGAGGTTCGGTTCGAGCTTGTCGATCCGGACGCCGCCGGTGTTCAGCGACTGCGTGGCCAGCAGCAGGTGCACCCGCAGCGAGCGGCCCACGCGGCAGATCCGGTCGAACAACTGGATGAAGTCCGGATGGTTCTGCAGCAGCTCGGCGAACTCGTCGACCACCACGAACAGGGTCGGCAGCGGAGGCAGATCAGCCCCGCGCTCGCGGTGCTTCTCGTACTCGGCCACACCCGAGAGCGCGCCTGCGGCGCCGACCTGGATGCCGGCCTGCCGCAGGATCGACTGGCGCCGGTCGAGCTCGCCGGTGAGCACCTCGCCCATCCGGCTGACGAGCTCGGCTTCCTCCTCCATGTTGGTGACCACCGCCGCGGTGTGCGGCAGCTTCTCCATGCCCAGGAACGTGGAACCGCCCTTGAAGTCGGTGAGCAGCAGGTTGACCTGATCCGGGTGGTGCGTCGCGGCCAGTGACAGGATCAGCGTGCGCAGGAACTCCGACTTTCCCGAACCGGTTGTCCCGATGAGCATTCCGTGCGGACCGGCACCGAACTCGGCGCCCTCCTTGATGTCGAGGTACATGGTGTCGCCGGACTTCAGCTCGTGACCGAACGGGATCTTCAGCCGGTCTCGGTCGGTGTCGGCGTACATCCGCCACCGTGCCGGCGTCACCTCCTCGATGGTCTGCGCGCCCACCAGCTGGTGCCACTCGGTGGCCACCTTCTTCTGCACCCGGCTCTTGTCGACGATCGTCCCGGTGATCGACCAACCGGCCAGCTTGCGGGCCAACCGGCCGGCCTGGCCCGGCGTCATCCTGTCCGCGACACGGAGCACCGGGCGGAAATTCTGGTTGTGCATCTTGTCGTCCGCGCTGCCGTCGGGATTGACCTTGATGCGGTAGGAGGACTTGTGGGCGCCGAGGGTGATCACGGTGACACCGGCCCGCCCGTCGACCGGGAAGCCGGCCCGGCCACCGGTCAGGTCGACCACGATGATGTAGGGCCCGTTCGGCACGGCGTCCGCGGTGTGCGGGCCCCGGGCGGTCAGATCGCTGAGCCCGTCGGGGCGGGTGAACACCAACCGGGTGGCGCCGGCGGCGTCGGTGTCGCTCTGGTGCTGCACGTGCGGCAGCCACTTCAGCCAGGACCACTGCGGATCCTCGGGGTTGTCCGTCAGCACGCGGATCTGGAGCAGGTCCGGCGGGTGGAAGACCGCGAGGTGGCAGATCATCGCGGTCAGCAGACTCGCCGCACCCGCGAGATCTCCACCGACGGCGATCGTGGGAAAGGTGCGCGTCTGCAACAGCTTCGGGCAATCGTGGATGAGGCCGTGGGTGCGCAGGAACTTCGTCACCCACATGTGGCTGACCGGTTCCAGGTGCGGTTGCGGGGCACCCGAAGGGCCGGCCAGTTCACCGCCGACGTTCGGCTTGAGCAGCCGGTCGACGGCGGCTTCGGAGCCGATCCCGATGCGGGTGGAGGAGAAGAAGTCGGCGTTGGACTGCCGGGACCACTGCCGGTGCGTCCCGATGACGGACAGCAGATCCTCGGGATGCGGCGCGTGGTAGTTGAAGAACGTCACCTGCGCGGCGGCCGAGGAGGTGACGCGGGTGCGCAGCCCCGACAGGTACCGCAGGTACTCCTTGCGGTCGGCGTTGATCTCGGGCACCTTTTTGCCACCCGAGCCGCCGCCCGCCATGAAGCCGACCGTGCCCATCACCATCATCAGCGGCATCATCAGCATGTACGGCGACAGCTGGCGCACGCCGGTGAAGATCATGATCGCGATCATGCCGAGCATGCAGCCGCCCATCACCCACGGCAGCGCCCGCTGGACCCCCGACGGCGGGATCTCGATGCCGAGGTCGTCCGGCGGGGTCACGTTGATCTCACCCGGCGTCAACCGCGGCCCCCGTTTGATGGTCGGGGTGAACTTCTTCGTCGTCACGGGCCACCTCCGGAAGCCGGTGCCGGAGATCCGGCGCCGCCCTCGACTTTTCGCGGACTGGGGTTCGGCGGCAGGGTGTCGTGCTCGAGCAGCGCCGCCTCCTTGGACAGCACCGGCCCGTCCACCAGCAGCTTGACCACCTGCCACGGCGCGGTCTGCGGAGCGGAGAGCCCGAGGTTCTTCGCCGTGTCCTCGTTGGGCAGGCCGTACCGCACCCCCTGCGGGTCGATGTAGTACAGGCTCTCGCCGTAGCGGGGGTCGGGTGATTGCAGCCGGATGTACTGGCCACCGTCGATGTAGACCGTGGCATCGCCGTCGATCTGCTCGATGCCGGTGTTGAGAGCCGACGCGGGCACCGGGAGGCGGCGACCGGCGATCACCGACGTCTTCGGCGCCTGATCGCCCGGCACCCGTTCCCACGACCAGCACAGCGCCGGATCCTCGCCGCGCAGCAGGATGTCGAGCGCCTTGTCCGGCAACGGCGACACGTAGACCTGTTCGGAGATGCCTGCGACCAGGCTCGCCTCGACCGGTGGCGGCTCGATCAGCCCGTAGGAGTTGGTGGCGCGCAACGCCGCAGCGGTGGGGTCGTTGACGCGCGCCACGCCGTCGGGCAGCACCACGTAGTGCTGTTCGCCCTTCTCCGTCACTGTCTTGAACACCGACGCGATCACCAGATTCGGTGGCAGGCCAACGGTGTTGGGCTCACCGGCGCGGGCGATCTGCGGCAGCTGCCACGGTCCCACGTTCGGCAACGCGTTGAACAGGCCCTCCGAGATCGGCGCGGCCTTGGCGGTCACCGGGATCCCCACCGCCGACGTGACCGCACGGTCCGCCAGATCGATGGAGTGCCTTCCGGTGGCGGTGATCAGCCAGTCGGCCCCCTCGTAGGTGACGAGCATGCCCTGATCGGTTCGCATCGGGGCGACCGTCGAGTCGAGCGCGAGGCGCCGCACGATCACCGACGTCTGCACCGTCGGCTTCGCGCTCTCCGGCTTCTCGACGGTGTCGCAGAGCGTCCACATCGACTCGGCGGCACCGGCGACCGGGGTGGCGTACGGGGCGCCCGGGATGCCGATGGGCTGCCCCTTGGACAGCCGGTTCAGCTCGTCGGACTTGACCGCCACCGGCGTGCCGGCACTTCCGAGCACCAGCCGCGCCGAGGTGAGGTTGTACACCGGCCGCAGCTGACCGTTGCCAGGCAGCACCACGTAGAGCTGATTCGTGGCGCGATCCACCAGAAGGCTGTCGCCGCCCCGCTTTCCGAGCGGCTTGAAGTACGCCAGCAGGGCGGCGCCGAGGCAGATCAGCACCGCGATGATGATGCCCGCCGACACCGCGCGGCTGTAGAACTGCAGCGGATCGTCGAACATCCGGGTGTCGCGGCGGACGATCGCGTGCTCCACCCGGCGCAGCAGGAATCGCCAGCCGCTGACCTGCACCTTGGTGGTGAGCCGAAAACCCGCCATGTCAGCCGCTGATGTTCAGTCGGGCGTGCACCGCTGCGATCGCCGAGGCCATGTCCTCGCCGTCGATCTCACTCAATTGTTCGACCCCCAGGTCATCGAAGTCCAGCGAGCGGGACAGCCGCATGTCGCGGTTCTGCTCGCCGGCCTCCACGAGTTGGCGTGCGTACCGGCCGTTGCCTGCGATGTCCAGCGCGGGCTTGCCGCCGAGCGCCCGCTGGCTCAGCAGCGTGGCCGCCTCGTGCACCCGCTTGGCGGCCTCGTCGCTCAGCATCGAGTCATTGGCGGTGGCAATGACTTTCGCGATGTCGACGATCTCATCCGGCGAATACGAGTCGAATTCGATCCGGTTCGCGAACCGCGACCGCAGGCCGTCGTTGGTCTCCAGCAGACGGTCGATGTCGGCGCTGTAGCCGGCGATCACCACCACCAGCCGGTCCCGGTCGTTCTCCATGCGGGCCAGCAGGGTGTCGAGCGCCTCGGTGCCGAACGGGTCGGTGCGTCCGTCGCGCTCCTGCACCAGCGTGTAGGCCTCGTCGATGAACAGCACGCCACCCACGGCGCGGTCGATGGTGCGTGCGGTCTTGACCGCCGACTGGCCCTCGTACTCGGCGACGAAGTCCTTGCGGGACGTCTCGACCAACTTCGGCTCGGAGATCACGCCCAGGCCGGCCAGGATGTTGGCGACCACCCGGGCGATGGTGGTCTTGCCGGTGCCCGGCGGACCGGTGAAGATCATGTGCTTGGACGTCTGCGCGACCTTCATCCCCCGGGCGGCACGGACTTTCGCCATCTGGGTGGCGGCACGGTAGGCCACGATCTGTTCTTTCACCCGGCTGAGGCCGATCTGCCGGTCGAGTTCGGCCTGCGCCTCGGCGAGCAGCCTCTCCCGGCCCGACGTGTCGGCGACCACGCTCGCCGGATCCCACGGGTCGGTGCGCGCCGCGATCTTCTCTGCCGTCGTCGTCGCCAGGCGGTAGTTCGAATCACGAAGCGCCGCAGTGACCTTCGGCTCAGGATGGTTGGCCTGCAACCACTCCAGCAGCACATTGGCGGACTCTTGGTTGCCCTGTGCGCGCCGCGCCATCGCCAGGTACCAGGCGATCGCCGCGGCGCAGGCCTCGCCGACCGGTGTGCCGTTGGCCTCGGTGAGCCGGCGGTCCGCCTCGGTGAACAGGCCGAGATTTGCGGCCGCAACGCCGTGTGCGACGGTCGCCGCGGCGGCCAGGAACTTGTCCGGCCAGCTGCCCGCGGTGCGCACCTGCTCGATCACGTCCGTCCAGCGCTCGCCGGACGCCAGGATGACCGCCTTGGTCCACGAGACCAGGTGCTCGGCGCCCGCGGCGGGCGCGTTCTCGAGCGCCTCCATCGCATCGGCGTAATTGCCCTCCGACGCCTCCTGCACGGCGAAGCCCAGAGTCAGCGCCAACGGCGAGACCACCGGGTAGCTGATGTCCTTGCCGAAGATGCCACCGATCCCGACCCGGGCGCCGAGGGCATTCATCGGGACCTCGGCCGCGCCCGCCAACCTGCCGAAGTTCGACCGCGAGTACCAGGCCCGGAAGAGCGTCACGCGCTCACGGTCACCGCAACGGATCCGCCCGACCCACGCGTCGCACGCGGTCTCGTCGTGATTCGTGATCTCGGTGAAGAGTTCGAGGGCACGTGCCGGGGACGTGGGCAGCATGCCCACCGCGCTGCCGAAGAGGCCCGCCAGATGATCACTCATGGCTACCTTCATAACGGGTCGCGAACACCTCGGCCCGCCGGGCGTCGGCCTGCTCCGGACTGGGCAGCTCCAGGTCCCTGGTCAGGAAGTCGCGGGTGGCCACGTCGCTGTGGCCGTGCTCCCGCATGCCGTCGAGCATGAAGGAGAACTGGGCGGAACGGGCGTCCGTGGTGGCCAGGCCGGCGATCACGACGATCTCCTCCGCGAGGTCGGCCTCGGTCATGCCGACCACCCGCGGGGACAGCTCGACCTGCTGGATGCGCCCGTCGAGGAACGCCGTGACGGTGACCGTTCCTGGCGGGTTGGTCACCGTGAACCCGGTGGCCGGGCCGGCCTCGTCGGAGTCGGGGGCGTCGGGGGTGCCCAGCACGTACACCGTCGCCTCGACAGCATCCTGATCGTCGCTGTCATCGCTGTCGTCGCCGTACCCGCCCGAGGGCAGGTAGTCCACGAGCGCCGCGAGATCGGCCTCGTCGACAGCACCCGCGTCGGACGAGTAGTCGATTGCCGCGAGGCCGTCGTAGTCGTCCGAGGCGTCGCGTGGTGGAGTGTCACCCCCCATGTAGGCCTTCCTCAATCCGCGAACGGGCTGTCCGGGTCGGTCTTCTCGAACCAGCCGCCCGACGGGAGGAACTCGACCAGACCCTCGAGTGCGCGCTGCAGGTTGTCCTGGGTTCCCGGCAGGAAGGAGCCGAAGAGCTCGCCGTTGACGCGCCGGGGAATCGACACGATGCGTCCCTGCCGGGAGTCGAGCACTCCGGCGGCGACGTCAGCCGTGGTGTTGGTGCCGCCGGGATGGCGCTCGGTGGCGGTGATCTCCACCCAGCTGGCCGGCTCGTTGATGATCTCGGCGTAGACGCGGGCCGACGCAACAGGTACGCCGAGTGCGGTGAGCGCTTCGGCGGTGCGGCATTCGGCCAGCCGGGCCGCCACGCCGGTGAGCGGTTCGACGTTCGCGGCCTGGGCGGCGCCGAGCACGGCGGTGACCATTCCGGCGAGGCCGACCTGCGGCGCGATGCGCTGCAGCACCAGCATCTCGTCGTCCCGGGCGGCGACGACGTGGCGTTCACCCTTGCGGACCACGACGAAGCGGACCATCTTGCCCCCGAGATCGCGGCGCCACCAGCGACCCTCGAGGACGCGGTCGGGCCGGCTCAGGGTGTCCACCATCGCCGCGACCTCGGGATGCGGCTGACCGTAGATGTCGAGCACGCCCTGGGCGGTGAGGTCCCGCGCGACCTGCTCCCAGACGATCTCGCGGAGGTCGGGCTGCGGGATGTTGAGCCGGATGCCGAGTGCCACCGGGAAGTCGACCAGGTTCAGCCGGTCGGCGATGACCAGCATGCCGTCGATCGTCACCTCGACGCCGACGACGTCGTCGACGTGGGTGGTGTTCGTGCCCGCCGTCATCGCCGCGACCCTGGGAGTTCGCCGCCGCGAACTCCGGCGCGGCGCGGCGGGTGGACCGCAACGACGGCCATGGGCGGCCCAACCGCGGTGTTCGGCGACTCCGGCTTCCCTGCGCCACTGCGGGCGGCGACATCGAGAACTTTGCCAGAGGTGCCGACTTCGGCATGCGTACCCATATGACCCGACCCCCTTTACCGCATGCGAGCGTACCAGCGAAATCGACACCGCCAACGCACGAATTCACAGGGCGTGACCCCGGCCCGTCAATATTCTCGGCAATGCTACAGCAATGGCCTTGACCACATGGTTCGGCCGATCAAACGGAATAGACACATGCGTCAGCGAACGTTCGGCGGCAGCGGCGGTGCCCGGGTGACCGCCGGGCACCGGGCGGAGCGGCGTGCCGCGGGTGCGTGATCCGGTGGTCGTCCGTCGCTCCCGCAGACGGGCCGCACCTCCCAAAACATGCCAAATGGCTGTATTTGCTGGCCAGCGCGGCTCCGCTGCCACGGCGGAAGGCGGCGCGGGTAGTTGATACTGGGAAGCGGCCGAAGACCGCGTCGTTGAAGTTTTCCGGAGGAGTAATTGCAGTGACCGACCGCGATGACGCACTGCGGCGAGAGCTCGGCTGGACGGGCCCGGAGGAGACCGACTTCGAGCCCGACACCGGACCGACGGGTCCGAGGACGCCGCCCCAGCCGCCGGCCTCGCGCCGGCCGCCCGTCGACTATCTGCCGCCGAGGGACAGTCCTTCGCCGACCACCCCGGATCAGCCTGCTCCGCACACTGCCGACCAGCCGCCGGCGCCCGCCGCCGACGAGGCCCGCCCCGAGCCGATCCGGGAACCCGACCGTCCCCGCACCAGCTTCCGCGAACCGCACGCCGCCGCGCCGCCGCCGCCGCCGCCGGCCCACGATGCCCGCCCGCCCGCGCCGCACCGGCCGGAACCCGGTTGGGGCCCGCCGCCACCGGGACCGAACTGGCAACAAGCCCGTCCGCCCGCCCCGGCGTCACCGCCGCCGGGTCAGCCAGGGTCACCGCCGCCGGGCCAGCCGGCACCACCGCCGCCCGGTGCGGTGCCGCGCCCGTGGCCGGCTGCCCCCTACGGTCCGGACGCCCGCATCTCGGCGCCGCCGCCGAGCGGGTCCTACGCCGACCGCATCCGGGTCAACGACCTGGTGCCCGCCCGCCGGACGCCTCCCCAGCGCGGCTGGCGGCGGCTCGTCTACCGCGCGAGTTTCGGCGCGATCAACCCCGGTCCCTCGGCCGACGAACTGCGTCAGGCCGAACTGGAGGCGAAGATCCGCGGAGCGCTGCGCGGCCATTACAAGGTCGGCGTGATGGGCAAGGGCGGCGTCGGGAAGACGACCGTGTCTGCCAGCATCGGCTCGATCTTCGCCGAACTCCGCCAGGACGACCGGGTGGTGGCGATCGACGCCGACACCGCGTTCGGGAAACTGGGCAGCCGGGTCGACCCGAAGGCACAGGGCTCGTACTGGGAACTGGCCAGCGATCAGCACCTCGACTCGTTCGCCGACGTCCGCAGCAGGGTGGGCAACAACGCGGCCGGCCTGTTCGTGCTCGCCGGGGAGGCCACCCCGGCCCGCCGCCGGGTGCTCGACCCCGCGATCTACCGCGAGGCCACCTCGCGGCTCGACCGGTACTTCTCCATCTCGATCGTCGACTGCAGTTCCACGATGGACTCCCCGGTCACCCAGGAAGTGCTCCGTGACCTCGACGCACTGATCGTGGTGTCCTCGCCCTGGGTCGACGGCGCCGCCGCCGCGGGCCAGACGATGGACTGGCTGGCCAACCGCGGGCTGACCGGTCTGCTGCAGCGCACGGTCGTGGTACTCAACGACTCCGACGGCCACGCCGACAAGCGGACCCGCTCGATCCTGGCCCAGCAGTTCGCCGGCCAGGGCCAGGCGGTGGTCGAGGTGCCGTTCGACGGACACCTGCGCCCCGGCGGCGTCATCGACCGCACCAGCGAGATGTCCCAGGCGACCCGTCGGCGCTTCCTGGAGATCGCCGCGATCCTCGCCTCGCACTTTCCGACTCACGACGATCGGATCCGCGACCGCGGCTGACGAACGTTCGCCAGCAAGCATCGCCTGCCTCCGAAAGTGGTGGTGACGGGGCGCGTTCGCGGAATTCTGCACCTGTCGGACCGCGTCCGTTGGGGCAGCGTTCACGGCGGGCGGGGGTGCCCGCGTGCCTGGCGACCTGCTAACTTCGATTCTGTGACCTCCCTAAGACCGGGGGAGTCGGCATTCGGACGACTCAGGAGTGAACAACTTTGAAGATCACGACCATCAGTAATGCATTGGCCGCAGCAACCTTGGCTGCGGGAGCCGCAGGCGTCATCGCCGCACCGATCGCGGGCGCGGACACCGCCGGAGTCAGCACTCAGGACCTGGGCAACCAGGCCGAACTGCGCGACGGCAACGTCGTGCAGCACTGGACGGTGACTGGCCTCAAGCCCAGCTCGGACACCATTCCCTACCAGGTGCGCGGCACGCTGTGGGAAGCCACCGCGACCGACAAGGCCGTGGCGGGACCGGCGACGCCGATCGTGTCCAACTTCAACGCCCGCGCCGCGGACGGCCAGAACTACCGCGCGCTGTTCCAGGTCGCCACCCCGCAGGGTGTCAATCCGGCAACCATTGCGCAGGGCCAGGAGACCAGCGGCAAGATCTACTTCGACGTGACCGGTCCCGCACCGGACACCGTCGTCTACAACGCCGGTGGGCGTGACCTCCTGGTGTGGGACGAGCCGCCCGCCGCGCCGCAGTCGGCGCCGGACACCTCGAACTACCCCTCGGGCAGCTCGACGGCTCCCGCCGAGGTCGCCGACGAGGCGCCGGCCACCGCCGACGGCGAGGAACTGACGCCCGCTCCGGCGAGCAACGAGGTCGTTCCCGCCGCGCCGGGCTCGTCGGGCACCCCTGTCGCCGTCGGCCCCGACGGCACTCCGCTGCCTGCGGGTAGCGCGGGAACGCCGCTGCCGGAAGGTGCTCCGGTTCCCGCAGGCACCCAGCCGGTTCCCGCAGGCACCCAGCCGGTTCCCGCGGGCAGTGCGGGTACGCCGTTGCCCGCGGGCGCGCCGGCTCCCGCCGGAACGCCGGCCGCTCCCGGTGTTGCGGGCGCTCCCGCACCGGCCGCTCCGGCACCGGGTGCTCCCGTGGCGCCGATCCCGGCCGGGTCCCAGGTGGCCCCGCCGGCAGGCAGCGGGGGCACACCGCTTCCGGGCGAGGGCGTCGCGCCGTCGCCGGTCGTGGTTCCGCCGGGTGCCGTTCCGGCCAGCAATCAGGGCGCCACGTCCTGATCCAGCTCCATCGCACGAGGGCGGCCGCACTGCGGCCGCCCTCATCGCATTTCGCTGCCCTCGACGCTCAGGAGTGCGCGGCCCACCATGAGTAGAGCTGGTCGAAAGACGGCCCGCCGGGTCCCGCTTCGACTGTGCCGATGAACATCTCGTCGACATCGGTCCAGCTGACGGTCGGCCGGCTCTGGTCGAGCACGCACAGCAGCGTCCCGCTGACCTTGTCCGGAGTGGCGTTGCGCCGCCATGGGCCCGGTGACTGGATCCGCCCCGGGCACACCACCACCTGCGACGAGGCGACGAGCGATGCGAAGGCGGCGTCCAGCGCGGCGCGATCGGGATACAGCGTGTAGGTCGAGGTGTCCGGACCACCCGGATCGGTGTTCTTCGCACAGGAGACCCGGGCCACCGCCCCACCGGATACGGACGTCTGCTCGCAGGCCTGCGGCCCGTAACCGCGGGGCACCGCACGCAGCAGCCTGTCCTGGGCCTCGGTGTCGACCGGTGCGGGCTCGGAGGTGGTGGCCGCAGTCGTGTCGGCGGCCGGCGACGGCTTGAACAGCCACATCGCCACGACGACCACCAGGACGACGGCCAGCAGTGCGCCACCGCCGATGAGCAGCACGCGCAGCGGTACGGCGTTCCCCTTCGGGCGTGGCATGACAGGAGGCGGCGCGTGGTACAGGCCTGACCATTGGCCTTCCGCCGCAACGTATTCGGGCGGTGGACCGGCGGCGGGCTCCGCGCCGGGTGCGCCCGCGTCATCCCAGCGGGGCTCGTAGCGGTGAGCGTGTCCGGCGTCGACCACCGGCTGGACGACCGGGTCGCCCGGCGTCTCCCAGCCTGGCGTGACAGCGGGCGTTTCGAAGTGGGCCATCGGCTGGATCACGGGATCGCTCGGCGCTTCCCACGCATCACCGGAGGCCGGCGGCGCCGTGACGGTGCGGTCCTCGGGGTCAGGCGCCGGCTGCGCGGCGGCCGGTACGACATCGGCGGCGTCCGCGTGCGCCGGGGTCTCGCCGCCGAGATTCCAATCGGGATCGAACGACGGCACCGGGAACGGTGGTTCTGCGGTCTGGCCGACGCGCGCACCGGCCGACGACTCCCAGCCACCGTCGAACGACCGGGGATCCGGCACGACGGCGTCCGGTTCGTCGTAGGGCGGCGGCGGCTCGCCCGGCGGAACCGTCTGCGATTCCCACGGATCCGGCGTCGGAGGCGGCGGCGGCCACGTCATGACGGCACCTCGGCCCGGCTCGTCTTCACTTCACAACCCCCCATGGTGACCCCGGTCGGGTCGCAGAACGTGCGGGCATGTGTCTCGGTCGGCTGAACTCGCAGACAAGACTAGTAGGCGGTCACCCCGGCGGCGCGCTCTCATCGCGGCGCCGGTCGATGCGTCCGGTACCTCAAGCGAGCTGGTCGATCAGCTGCTCGATGGCGCTCACCGCCGAACCCGGTACCGGCTCCTCGGCCTCGGCGCAGACGATGTCCGCCTCGTTGACTCCGGCGGCCTGTGCGGTCTCGCCGATGGTGAGGTTGGCGCGGCGCCGGACGGCGTAGAGCCGCTGGCCCAGGGTGGCGTTCGGTGCCGTCGCGCCGAGCATCGTGAGATCGTCGATGCGCCCACGGACCGAGCTCAACGCCTTGATCAACGCCGGGGTCACCCTGCTGATCCGAGCCGCGCGCGCCGCGACCGACTCCAGCTGCCGCAGGTCCGCGAGGATGGCCGACACCCGCGGCGTGAACTGGGGATCGTCGATCGGTGGCAGTGCGTCCGCGGCCGAGGCCAGCGTGTGCACGGCGGTCACGACGGCCTGGGCGACGAGCGGGATCTCGTCGCTCGTGGTGGCGACCGCGGCGGTGGTCTGTGCGGCTTCCTCGTCAGGTACCGGAGTCTGTCCGTCGCGGAGCCGGGCGATGGTCCCCGGCGGCCACCGCAGGACCTCCTCGAGCTTTGCCCGGGTTCGCTCCCGCGGCCAGCTCCGGCCTTTCTCGAAGGCGATCAGCGCACCGGCGTTGATGATGCCGTCGGCAGCCAGGCTGCGCTGACTGATGTCGAGCTCACGCCGTCTTGCGGCGGCGGCGGCACCGGCCCGGACCATTCCTGGATCGACCGCTCCCGTTGCCTCGTCGATCGACTCCGCATTGGTCATTGGACGGCGTATTCCTCGCTGGGGTGGGCGGCGGCTCCGACGTCGCAATACTAGACGTCACCGTAGCGGGCGCTACGACTCGGGTCGGGTACTACGTGTCACAGCTGTTTCAAAGCTACACCTTGCTGCCGTGGTGGCCAAGTGAATCGCTACGGTTCGGCCGATGAATGTATCGCGTGGCCAGCCGAGCGGCGGGCAAATCACCAGCTCAGACGCTTTTCTCGATGGAGCCGTAGCGGGTAGTTGCAACGCTTCGGTATCGCGCTTCGCTTAACTGTTGCATCGCTACGGTTGTTGCTATACATTTCTCCTCATGCGGTGCAGAACCGCCGAGCAGCAGAGGAGCCGAACCCCATGAGCAACGTGACCTTCCTGGAGATCCCGGTCGGAGCCTGCACCCGCGACCCCGAGCGGTGGACCACCACGGCCGACGAGGATGCCAAGGCGATCTGCCGCGGGTGCCCCCGCCGGTGGATGTGCGCCCGCGACGCCGTCGAACTGCCCAAGGCCGAGGGACTGTGGGCCGGCATCGTCATCCCGGAGGCCGGCCGCGGCCGTACCTTCGCGCTGCGCCAGCTTCGTTCGCTGGCCGAGCGCAATGGATACCCGGTGCGAGCGGTCCGCCGGTACTACCCCGAGTCGGCGTAACCGCCCGGCCCTCTGCCCTCCTGCCGCCGCGTCGAGGGGACGGCGGCGGGAGGGCAGAATGCTGTCCACGGAATAGCGCGGGCACAGCCGCGGTTACATGATCCGACGGTGCCGGGCATGCCCCGGGCTCCACCCCATCAGTCGCTACGAGCGACCACTCGCCGAGAGGCGCCATGGCGGCACCGTCCCAGCTTCGACCTATGGCCGGTCCTCGAGACCGGCCATAGTCGTCAGCAGCGCCGCGATGAAGGCGTCGACCTCGTCTTCGTCGTAGCCGCGACGACCCAACGGCGCCTTCGGGAATCGAATACCCCGCACGTCGTCGGCCGTGAGATGGCCCCGGCCGTCGAGGCGCCGGGCCACCAGCGCCAGCAGGTCGCTGACCGACTTCGGGTCATACCCCCGGCGGTTCCACGGACACTTCCCGAAGGTGGCACCGCGGACCTGGTCGGCGGTCAGCGCGCCGGCGGCTCGGCTCATGCCGGAATGGTAGGCCCACACACGTCGCGGAAGTTATCCACAGGGCGCTCGTCCGAGCCGTCGTCATCGTCGGACCCGGGACCTAGCGTGCGAGGCATGACCAACTGGATCAACACCGTCAGCCGCGACCACGTCGAACGTGCCGTCCGCGGCCGCTTCACCCAGGCCAACCACGGCAAGCCGCACGCCCTGCGCAGAATGGCGCGCGGTGACTGGATCGTCTTCTACTCACCACGCACCGCCCACCCCGACGGCGAACCGCTGCAGGCGTTCACGGCGATCGGGCAGGTGGTCGACGACGAGCCCTACCAGGCCGAGCTGCCCGGCGACCAGCAGCCGTGGCGCCGCAACGTCGACTTCCTCGAGTGCACGGAGACGCCGATCCGCCCACTCATCGAGCAGCTCGAGTTCATCGAGAACAAGCAGCGATGGGGCTACAAGTTCCGGTTCGGCGTCTTCGCGATCGGCGACCACGACCTCGACGTCATCCGCGCCGCGATGGCAGGTGTCGCCGCGCCGTAGATTGGCACGGTGAGCAACACCGACCCGGCGCCCGCCGAGGTCGTCTGCGCCGCTCCGCCGTTCGCCGGTGTGCTGCACCCCCGGGACGTGCCACTCGGCGGGCCGCGCGCGATGCGCGTCCGCCGCACACTCCCGCAGCGCGACCGGTCGCTCATCGGCGCCTGGTGCTTCGCCGACCACTACGGGCCGCACGACGTGTCCGGCGGACCCGGTATGGACGTGCCGCCGCATCCCCACACCGGACTGCAGACGGTCAGCTGGCTGTTCAGCGGCGAGGTCGAGCACCGGGACAGTGCGGGAGTGCACGCCATGGTCCGTCCCGGCGAGCTCAATCTGATGACCGCGGGCGCAGGCATCTGCCACTCCGAGGTGTCCACCCCCGCGACCACCGTCCTGCACGGCGTGCAGCTCTGGGTCGCCCTTCCCGAATCCGACCGCGACACCGGCCGCGACTTCGCCCATCACGTTCCGCGGCCCCGCACCACCGGCGGGGTCACCCTGCGGGTCTTCCTCGGCGAGGCCGAGGGCGCGCGCTCGCCGGTGGCGACCTTCACACCACTGCTCGGCGCCCAACTCGACCTGGAACCGGGCGCGGTGGTGGTCCTCGAGGTGGACTCCGGATTCGAGCACGGCGTTCTGCTCGACCGGGGCGACGTGGAGGCGGCGGGAGTCCGGCTCGACGCCGCCGAGATGGTGTTCCAACCTGCCGGCCGGCATGAGCTGAGCATCGTCAACCGTGGCGACGGGCCCGCACGCATGATCCTGCTCGGCGGTCCGCCCTTCGGCGAGGAGCTGCTGATGTGGTGGAACTTCGTCGGCCGCAGCCATGCCGACATCGCCGCCTACCGGCAGGCGTGGGAAGCCGGATCCGACCGCTTCGGCACGGTGCACGGCTACCGCGGCCGGGTACCCCGGCTACCGGCGCCGCCGATGCCCAACGGCACGCTGCGGCCACGGCGCAACCTCAGATGACGACCGGGACGAAGACGACGACAAGGAGACACCATGACCACTGACAAGACCGGGGCACCCACCACCGTCACCGCCGAGGACACCAGGTTCACCATCGCGGTGGACGGCCGCACCGTCGGGCTGGCGGAGTACGCCGACCGCGACAAGCAGCGGGTGTTCACCCACACCGAGGTGGACGGCGAGTTCGAAGGACGGGGTCTGGCGACGATCCTGGTCGCCGAGGCGTTGCGGCAGACGCGCGACGCCGGCCTGCGGATCGTGCCGGTCTGCAAGCTCGTCGCGAACTACGTCGAGAAGCACGACGAGTTCTCCGACGTGGTCGATCCGGTCGACAGGGACATCAAACGCTGGCTGTCCAGCCGGTGAGCCCGGCCCACTAGGGTCGGCGCGGTGATAGCACAGAGCCGCGCCGGGTCCGCGTACTTCCAGCGCGACGGCGACGCCTTCGTCCCCACCCCGTCCGCCCGCGGTCCCTGGGGTGAGTCGGTGAGCGGGAACTTCGTCGGAGGCCTGCTCGGGCATCTCGTCGACGCCGAGCCGGCCGCGGACGACGACATGCATCCGGCGCGTCTCACCGTGGACCTGTTGCGACCGGTCGCGATGGCGCCCGTGCGCGGGCGCACCCGGCTGGTCCGGCGGGGACGGCGGCTGCACCTCATCGACGCCGAACTGCTGCAGGACGACACCGTGGTGGCGCGGGCGAGCGCACTGCTGCTGCGCCGCGGTCCTCAGCCCGACGACGACGCGTGGACGATGCCGATCTCGATGCCGCCGATCCCGCCCGATCCCACCGACGTCGACGGCCGCACCATGCTGCTGTGGGTCTTCGGTGCCGGAGCCGAGCACAGCGGGCCCAGTACCGATCTGAGTGGCTGGCAGCACGGCGGGCCGAAGTCGGTGTGGCTGCGCGACATCACCCCGCTGGTCGACGGCGTCGCTCTGACGCCCTTCACCCGCGCCGCGATCGCCGGCGACTATGCCAGCTCGCTGACCAGCTTCGGCAGCACGGGGCTGCCGTTCATCAACGCCGACTACTCGGTCTCGCTCAACCGGTTGCCGGACGGCCCGCACATCGGCCTCAGCGCTCTGACCCATCACAGTCACGACGGCATCGCCACGGGGGTGGCCGCCATGTTCGACCGTCTCGGCCCGATCGGCAGCGCCACCACGACGGCGCTGGCGAATCCGGGCTTCGCGCCGCCGGCCCGCTAGCGAGGCCTCAGGCCGAGCCCAGATACTGCGCGGTGCTACCACCCAGCGGGATCTCGGGCATGCCGAGCTTGCGGTGGTCCCAGCTGCGCGTGCGCTCCGGCACCACGCGCACGGCGATGCGGTTGTTCATCATCTGGTCGACGAACGGTCTCATGTCGTCGCTGTACGGCCCCGTGTAGCGCTCCCACACGCTGATGCCCACGCGCAGAAGCAGTTCCGGGTCGTCGTCGACGATCTCCGCGCGCCCGTCGATCGACACTCCACGCAGCGTGTTGTAGGTGTCGCCGTCCTCGATCATCACCGTGATGGTCGGATCGCGACGCAGGTTCACCGCCTTCTGCGACTTGGCCTTGGTCTCGAACCAGATCTCGCCGTCGAGCACCGCGTACCACATGGCGACCAGATGCGGCCTCCCGCTGGGGAGCACCGTCGCCATGGTGGCGGTGCGGCTGCGGTCGATGAACTCGGAGATCTCGGCGTCGGACATCACGATCTTGCCGCGCTCGTTCTTGCCCATCGGTAATGCCTATCAGGCGTCGGCGCGCGCGACGGTCACCGGGATGCCGTTGAGCGCACCGTTGCCCGACGGTTCGTCGAGGAAGGTCGGCGGCGACAGCACGTTGGTGTTGACGCCGGGCGAATCGTTGGCCACCGACAGCCTCGTGCCGGGCCTGCCGTGGCCCCAGCCGTGCGGCATCGACACCACCCCGGGCTTGATCGCGTCGGTGACCTCCACGGGCACCTCGATGCTGCCGCCGGCCGAGGTGACGGCGACGCGGTCACCGGTGCTCAGCCCGCGCCGCGCGGCGTCCTCGACGTGCATCAGCAGCGTGCAGCGGTCCCTGCCCTTCATGAGCGACGGCACGTTGTGCAGCCACGAGTTGTTCGACCTCAGGTGCCTGCGGCTGACGAGCACCAGGTCGTCGGGCGCCCGCTCGATCCGGGCGGCCAGCCGGGGCAGGTCGTCGAGCAGATACTGCGGGGCGAGGCGGATCTTGGAGTCGGGCGTGCCGAGGATGGCGGGCACCTGCGGCACCATCGGACCGAAGTTCACACCGTTGGGGGTGGCCTTGAGCCGCTCGAGGGTCAAGCCGTCCGGATCCTCCCCGTAGCGGTCGCCGAACGGACCGGTGCGCAGCGTGAGGTCGAGGATGCGCTCCGGCCCGCCGTGGTCGTAGTGGCGGCGGATCTCGGCGCCGTCGAGGCCCTGGGTGGATGCCAGGTAGTCGAAGAACCCGTCGTCGATGGCGGCCACGTCGACGTCCTCGGCGGGGGTGCCGGTGCACAGTCCGGTCAACCGGATCAGGATCTCCCACTCGTGCGGCCGGTCGGGGTCCTCGGGCGCGAACACCGGCGACGAGTAGTTCGCGATGCTGTTGATCGCGAAGTTGAGGATGAGGTCGTCGTGATGCGGCTGCTCCAACGGCGAGAGGCCAGGCAGGATGACGTCGGCGTGCCGGGTGGTCTCGTTGATCCACAGGTCGACGGCGATCATCGCGTCCAGCGTGGGCAGCACCTCGTCGAGACGGTGCCCGCCCGGGGTCGACAGCACGGGATTGCCCGCGACGGTGATCAGCGCCCTGATCTGGCCGTCGCCCGGCGTGGCGATCTCCTCGGCCATGCAGGACACCGGCACCTGACCGAGCACCTCCTTGGCGCCGCGGACGCGGGTGCGGTAGCGGCCGAACTCGGGCAGCCCGCCTTCCAGTCCCGGTTGCGGCTGAACGGTCAGCGACCAGGCCGCGGCGCGCGGGAACATGGCGCCACCCGGCACGTCGAAGTGTCCGGTGAGGATGTTGACGACGTCGACGAGCCAGCTGGCCAGGCTGCCGAACTCCTGATTGCACAACCCGATTCGGCCGTACACCACCGCGCGCTCGGTGGTGGCGAGCTCGAGGGCGAGTGCCCTGATGCGCTCGGCGCCGATGCCGGTCGGGCCGGCCACCCGGTCGGGCGACCAGTCGGCGGCGGCGTCACGCAACCGGTCGACACCGTCCACGTGATCCTGCATCGCCCCGAGGGAGACGAGGTCCTCGGCGAACAGGGTGTGCACGACGGCCAGCAGCAGCGCGGCGTCGGTGCCCGGCGTGACGGGCAGCCATTCGTCGGCATGGGCGGCCGTCGTGGTGCGTACGGGGTCGACCACCAGGACGCGGCCGATGTCGCCGATGATGCCCATGACGTCGGGTGCGGCCAGCAGCGATCCCTGCGACGCCGCCGGGTTGGCGCCCATCACCACCAGCAGGTCGGTCCGCTCGATGTCGGGTACCGGGAAGCTCCACCAGCCGCCGTACATCAGGTGCGACGACAGGTTCTTCGGCCACTGGTCGACGGTGCCCGGCGAGTAGGTGACCGGCATCCCCGACATTCCCAGCAGCACACCGGTGTAGCGCGCCAGCGAGAAGGAGTGGGCGAGCGGATTGCCGGTGTAGGCGGTGACCGCGCCGATGCCGTACTGCTCGATGACCGGCGCGAGCAGTTCGGTGCAGCGCCGGAACGCGGCGTCCCAGGACACCTCCTGCCACTGCCCGTCCACCTTGATCATCGGCGCCCGGATGCGGTCGGGGTCGTCGTGGACCGCGCCGAGCGTGGCGCCCTTGGGGCAGAGGTGACCGTGGCTCCAGGTGTCGTCGCGGTTGCCCCGGATGCCCGCCACCTTCCCGTCGGCGACCTGGATCTCCAACCCGCACATGGCTTCACACAGCGGACAGGTGTAGAGGTGGCGGCCGTCCTGCCCGACGCCGGCCAGTGGCACGCCCAGTTCGGTGGTCATCGGACCTCCTCGTTTTTGTTGTGACAGACTGTAACGACAAAGGTGTTGGGTGGGAGGCCGAATCGTGGGAACGGCGAACGCGGCTGCGCGGCGCAGGCACGGTTCCCGGCGCGATCCCGCCATCGACGCGGCGGTACTGGCGACGACGCGCGAGTTGCTGATCGCACGGGGCTACGCGGCGACGACGATCGACCTGATCGCCGCAACGGCGGGCGTGAGCCGCCCCGCGGTGTACCGGCGCTGGAGTTCGAAGGCCCAGCTGGTGCACGAGGCGCTCTTCCCCGACCTGGGACCGGAGCAACCCGAGGACGACTTCGCCGCCGAGATCGTCCGGTTGTGTCGCGGAGCGATGCGGATGTACGGCGATGCCGCGGTGCGCGAGGCGATCCCCGGCCTGCTCAACGACCTTCGCGCGGACCGTCATTCGCGGCGGGTGCTCAGCGACCGGTTGGAGGCGGCGGCCCGCGGTGAGCTGGCCGCGCGGATGAACGAGGCGGCCAGGTCAGGGGTGGCCCGCGACGCCGTCGGCGCCGACACCGTCATGGACGTGATCGCCGGCGGTGCCTGGTACGCGGTGTGCGTGCGGCGGGTCCGCGACGTCGACGCCGCGGCGCGCGAACTCGCCGAACTCGTGCTGCGCGGCGTGCTCACTCCCGGTCACCGGTAGCAACGCGTTCGCTGGTTAGCCTGACCAATGCTGACTACTGTGGCCTGCGTGTGGGTGGGGTCGCGGTGTGTCAGGAGTGTCAAACGGTCGACGGTCGGCGGCCTCCGGGTCGGGCTCGCCGTGCTGGGCGCCGCAACGCTGCTGACCGCCTGCACCTCCGAGGTCACCGGTTCGCCGGTCACCGCGGCGGGCCCGCCGCCCGGCACCGTCGACCTCGCGGCCCTTGACGTCGGCAACTACCCCACCAAGCCGGCACCGCTGGGCACCGCGGGAAATCCCAAGGTGGGTTCGATCGTCGAAGCCCAGCGGATGGCCAACTACGTGACCGGACCGTGGGAGGTGGATCCGACCCTGGTCCTGGGGTACATCCGGCAACCGATGGTGCTCCTCCCGGGGCAGGTCTCGGTTCCCATGCTCAAAGAGGTCAACCAGGCCGCCGAGCGCCACCAGTTCGTCAACGGATTCTTCGTCTCGCGCCGGTCGAAGGACGACAAGACGTTCCTGCACAACGCCGTGCTGCGGTTCCCCGATCCCGGCGCCGCCCTCGCAGCGACCGCCGAGATCGCACGGGTGGCCGGCGAGATCCAACTACCGATGCAGACCTCGCCGGCGACGCCCATGCCGATTCCTGGCCACCCTGAGACCGTTGCCACCAGCAGCACACACAACAACGGCCCGCGAGCGTGGGCCACCGTGCGATCGGCGACCCCCCGTGGGCCGTACGTGCTGCTGCAACAGGCACAGGCGGTCGACGTGGCCGCAACTGCGACTCTGGTCGCCAGGACACTCGACCTGCAGGGCCCCCTGATCGACCAGTTCAGGGCGACGGCCCCTGCAGAATTCGCCGACCTGCAGATCGATCCCACCGGCCTGCTGGCCAAGACGTTGCCGATCGCGACCAAGGACGCCACGCTCATCCAGCGGACCGTGTACGAGCGACGAGGGGCACTGCACCTGCAATCCGACCCGGTGCTGTCCGCGGCGACATTCGATCGCGCGGGCATGGACCTGCTGGCCTACGCGAAGACCAACCTGTACCAGGGCCGCGACGAGGCCGGTGCGCAGCTGATGGCCGACGCGTTCGTCGACGAATTGGCGGCCACCAGCACACCCGCGGACGGGGTGCCGAACCTGCCCGACAGTCGCTGCCTCGCCCTCGAGCAAGGCGGCCACTTCTGCTACGCCGTCGCCGACCGCTACCTGATCGAGGTCAACGCGATGCAGCTCGCCGACGCCCATCAACGCGTTTCGGCTCAATACGCCATGCTGATGGCCGGATGAAGATCGCCGCCCCGACAACCATGCTGGTCAGGGCACTGCCGTTGTGGCTGACCGCAGCGATGCTGGTGACCGCCTGCGCGCCGACGGTCATGGGTCAAGCCCTCAGGGACCCCGACGCACCACCGGCGGTCACGCTCGACACCGGCAACTACCCCACCGTCCCGCGGCCTGCACTGGGCGTCGCCGGCCCGAACGGCGCCGCGATCGAGGCCCACCGGATGGCCGACGCCGTCGTCGGCCCGTGGGAGGTCGACCCTTCGCTGCTCGAGATCAATGCGAACACCAGGGTCTGGAAGGAACCCAGAGCGCTGGTGACCTCGATACCCGAGCCGGTGCCGACCATCGCCGCGAACCATCGCTTCCTCACCGGATTCAGCACCTCCCGCTCGTCCGACGCGCCCGGCTCCACCCTGGCCGCGCTGGAGATCGCGGTGATGCGTTTCCCCACGGTCGAGGACGCCGCAGCAGCCGCGGCGACGATGTCGGCGCAGACGGCGGCGCGGTCGCAGCCCGTTCCGCTGGACGGCCACCCCGATGCGACGGCCGCGTCGACCGAAGTGCCCGGCGGCTTGGGCATGTTCAGCTACACCCCGCGCGGCGTCTTCGTCATCTACACCTGGGCGAGGGCGCGCGACGTCAACACCGACGTGGCCGCCAGGGCAACTGCACGCGCACTCGACCTGCAGAAGCCGCGCCTCGACGCGTTCGTCCCCACCCCGCCCGACGAGTTCTCGAAGCTTCCGGTCGATCCCGACGGCGTACTCGCCCTGGCCGTCCCCGTTGCGCCCGGCGACCTCACGGTGGTGCACGGCTCGTGGAATCCCCGTGGCGCGCTGCACTACTCGACCGACCCGATCGTCTCGGGCGCACTGTTCGACAAAGCGCACGTCACGACCGTGGCCAACGCACTGGACACCCTGTACCGGACCGAACAGCCCGCGGACAGCACTGCTCTGCTCGACGGGCTGCTCGCCGAATCCTCGCGCGAACCGAACCCCCGACGCACGGACCTCGAACCGGTTCCCGGCCTGCCCGCCACCCACTGCGTCGACAACGGCGAGGTTCCTCCCGACGCACCGAAAACCGGTTCGCCCCGCTTCGAGTGCCGGTTCAGCGTCGACCGCTATGTGGCGTCGCTGTCGTCGCAGCAGCTCGAGGATCTCCACCAGCGCACCGCCGCCCAGTATCTGATGTTGACCGCGACGTGACCCGGATGAGAACAGGGCAGCCATGCCGTTGAGTGAAGGGACCGTCCTCGGCGGTTACACCATCGAGTCGGTGCTCGGCGCCGGCGGGATGGGCACCGTCTACCGGGCGAAGCACCCGAGCCTGCCGCGGAGCGACGCCGTCAAGGTGCTCAGTGCCGAGATGTCACAGGACCAGATGTTCCGCGCCCGCTTCCTGCGGGAGGCCGACATGGCCGCGACGCTCGACCATCCCAACATCGTCACCGTGTACAACCGCGGCGAGACCGACGGCCAGCTCTGGATCGCCATGCAGTACGTGGCGGGCAGCGACGCCGACCGGGAGACCACGCAGGGTCGCATGACACCCGGACGGGCGGTGTACGTCGTCGGCGAGGTCGCCAAAGCGCTCGACTACGCACACCGGCGGCAGATCCTGCATCGCGACGTCAAACCCGCCAATTTCCTGATCAGCGCCAACGACGACGGTGAGGAGCGGGTCTTCCTCGCCGACTTCGGCATCGCCCGCGCCGTGGACGAGGCCGTCGGGCTCACCCAGACCGGCACCGTGATGGCCAGCGTCGCCTATGCCGCACCGGAGGCCCTCGAGGGCACCCACATCGATCACCGCACCGACATCTACGCCCTCGGGTGCGCCCTCTACCGGCTGCTCACCGGGGCCACCCCGTTCTCGAAATCCGGTGGCCTCTCCGCGGTCGCCACCGCCCATCTGATCTCGCCGCCACCCCGCGTCACCGACCGGATCCCGGCGCTCCCAGGCGCTTTCAACGACGTCATCGCGAAGGCGATGGCCAAGGACCCCAACCAGCGCTACCAGTCGGCCCGCGAGCTGGCCCAGGCGGCGTCCGCTGCGCTGGCGGGAGGACCCGCACCGGGTGGCAGCACACAGCAGTGGGCCACCGCGCCCCCGCCGCACCTACCCGGCCCGCCGCCGCGGTCGCCGAACGACCCGATCACCTACCCCAGCGGCTGGCACCCCGCCAACGATCCGGTCACCGGATCGCGGCCACCCCTGCCGCAGCAGCACTTCGGTCCTCCGCCGGTGGCCCCGCCGAACCCGCCGGCCGCACCGCCGCGGCGCGGCCGCAGGAAACTGGTCGTCGGCGCTGCGATCGCCGCGACGGTGATCCTGGTCGCCGCGATCGCGGGGTTCGTCCTGGCCGGCGGGCCCGACGTGCCGCCCTATGAGGCACAGAGTTTCGCCCACGCGTTCGGCGAGACCGATCTCACCGCCGCGCCCGCCGCCGTCGCCGCGGTCGGCGCAGGCGATGCCGATGCCGTGCTCTCGCTGGGCGTGACACCTGTGGTGGCCTTCGCCCCCAACGCGCAGCTCCCCAGCTGGGAACAGGACAAGGTCGGCCAGTCGACCGACGTGCTCGGCTTCATCGACACCGCCGCGGTGGCGGCCGCCAAGCCCGACGTGATCATCGCGACGAGTGGAGTCGACCAGAACACCTACGAGCGGCTCTCGGCCATCGCGCCGACGATCACCCAACCCGAAGCCACCGATTCCCAGAAGTGGACGTGGCAGGAACAGCTCAAGTGGGTCGGCCGGATCCTGGGCCGGCAGGGCCGCGCCGACGAACTGCTCGGCGAGGTTCGCGACCAGCGGGCCGACCTGGAGAGCCAGAACTCGCAGCTCGTCGGGAAGTCGGTCGAAGCGCTCACCCTGTCCGATGACGGGGTGGCTCAGGTCCTCATTCCGTCCAACGCCGCCGACTACCTCGAGAGCCTGGGACTGCGCTACAACGCCGACCTGCGCCGCGGGCCGGGCGACACCACCACCACCCGCTCGGTCACCGACCTCAGCAAGCTCTACCAGATCAAAAGCGAGGTGCTGGTGGTGATCCGAACCGACAGCGCCGCGGGCGGCGGCGGTTACGACGGCCTCCCGAACGAGGTGAAGGCGTTCACCGGTGACCTGATCATCGTCGACGACAAGAACACCGTGGCCGCGCTGGCACAGCCCGGCGGTTACCTGGCGACCCAGTACCTCGATTCGAGGCTGGTGCCGGCGATGGCGCAGCGGATCAAGTAGCGCTTCCGCCGAGCCGGATGGGCGCGCGGCACCGCTCGGTCACGCCGTGATCTTGTCCGCGATCGCCTGCGCCACCGCGGCCCCGGCCAGGGGGTCTTCCGGTTTGCAGGCACGCACGTCGACCGCGACGTTGCGCCGGACGGTCAGCGCCCGTTCGCACTTCAGCGGCGGGCCGCTTTCGCGTTGCCGCTCAACGGAGATCGTCAGCATCTCGCCGGTGACGGCGGAGGGGCCGAGGACCACGGGTTCGATGTCGTCCGCACCACCACCCCAGTTCACGGTCATCGGCTTCGACTGGCATTCGGCCCACTGGTCGGCCTGTCGCTTGAAGAACGCCCGGGCGCCCGCCTCGTCGGGGAATGCCGCCAGCCCCTGGATCACCTGGTGGAAGGCCTTGGGTTCCTCGCTGACCACCTGGCCGGCCACACCGGTGGTGGGGAACGCGATGTACGTCGCCTTGTTCAGGGTGGCCCACGCGCTGAGGCAGTTCGGTGACGTCGGCGGATCCACCGTGCCGCCGGACGCCAGCACGGCCGACACCCCGGTGGGCACCAGCCCCGACGTCTGCAGGAGGGTATCGAGGTCGGCCGCCGACAGCAGGAACGTGCGAAGCGCCGCCGGGTCGACGTTGCCCGCGGGCGCCGGACTCGTCGACGAGGGTTTCGGCGTGCCACTCGGCGGGGTGCTCGATTTCGGCGGTGGCGGCCAGGTGTTGGTGCTGGGCGGGCCCGAGGCGGTGTCGTCCCCCCGCCCGACGGTGAACTCGTACGCCGCGAACGCACCGCCCGCGACGACGATGCCGGCCAGGAATGCCGCGCCGATCGCCAGTCCGCGCCGGCCCTTCTTCTCGGGCTTCGGCGCGACGGTGATGGACTGCGGCGACGACCCCGGCGGGTACCACCCGGGCGGCTGCTGGAACTGTGGCTGCGGCGCCGGCGGAAACGGCTGGTGGCCCTGGGTGGCGCCGTACGGTGCCGGCGGCGGCGTGCCGGGAGGCCGCTGACGGGCGGGCCAGTCGGCGGTGTAGTCCTCACCCTCGTGGCCGCCCGCTCGGCGCGGATCGTGCGTGTTCATCAGCTCACCCTTCCGGTGGTTTCGGACCAGCTGCCTATCTCTTTGCTGCTGTCCGTGAACGTGGCCCCGAGTATGCCAGAGCGCATCGGTTAGCGCTTCGGTTTATCGGTCGGGATATTGACGGAACTGTAGCATCCGAGGATCGTTGCGGCGGCCCCGCAAACGGAGCGGACCTCCCTCAGCCACTGAGGTAGACCCATCTGAACTGCTGGTATGTACGACCAGCGGCTCTCAGTCAGCGACTCTTCGCGCCGAGGGATTCGCAGCACCGCCAGCCGAAACCGGAGCAGGTGCTTCACATTCGCGATACCGGTGCTACAGTTACGTCGGCGCCGGACGAGGTGCCGGGAAGATTGCGGGACATGCTGACGAAGGGGGTGGCAGAGCGATGACCGACGGCCCTGGCGTTCCCGCCCTGAGGATCAACTGCGGCCTCGACGCGGGCACCTACACGGTGCGCCCCGATGACGGCCCCGTCACCATCGGCCGGATCCCGCCGGCCCGCATCCTGGTCAACGACCCGCGCATCTCCAGCAGGCACGCCCGCGTCGACGCCCTCTCCGGCCACTGGGTGCTCACCGACCTCGGCAGCACCAACGGCACGTATGTCGACGGGCACCGCATCGGCACCACCGCCATCACCGACGGCATGACCGTGCACCTGGGCAACGCCGACGGCATCCCGGTGTCCTTCACCTCGATCGCCGAGCCGGAGGCCGACGACGCCGACACAGGCGACGACCCGGAGGACGACCCGGTGGACGCGGTCGACGAGCGTCTCCTGCGTGCCGGTCAGGCCGTCGCCGAGCGGCGCCGCGAACTCGGGCTGTCCCAACGGGACCTGCTCGCCCTCGGGGTGGCGAAGAGCCAGGGGACGCTGGTCAACTTCGAGAACGGCCGCACATGGCCGCGCAGGAGCAGCCGCGCCCGCCTCGAAGAGGTGCTGAAGTGGCCGCCCGGCACCATCGCCGCGATCGTGGCGGGCGAGTCCGGACCCCCGGCACCCGGCACCGAACCCGCGGACGACAACACCGAGGTGCTGTCGAACACCGTCGAGATGCAACTGGTGGTCGACGCCGCGGAGATCGGGCTGCACGGGATCGACGCGCGCATCCTCACGCTTCCCGGCCTCGACGACCCCGGCTACGTCGATCAGGTGGGCGATCTACTGAAGGAACTGCGCAGGCTCGAGTCGATGATCAGCCGAGCCACCCTGGCGGCCAACGCGGGCGCCGACGTGGCCGTGCTGCTGAGCGAAGTCCGGCGCGCCTACAGCGATCTCATGGGCCGCGCCGCCAAGGCGCCGGGGGCGCCGCTCGGGCCGCGCCTCTACACCGCGCGCCACCGAAGCGAACTGCGCGTCGCCGAAATTGCCTCTGCCGCAGGCGTCGACCCGCGCGTCGTCACCGCCGCCGAAGCCGATCAGGCCGTCGACGCCGCGTCCGCTGAGGCACTGGAATCGGTGATCGCCACCCTCACCCGGCACTGGAGCGCCTGACATGACTTCTCACCGAAAGAGGTCCGCCGCCGCCCTGGGCGTCCTCGCCCTCTGCACCGCGGCGCTGCTCGCCGGCTGCGGCAACGACACCACCGTCAAGGGCACGCCGGTGTCGGGTCTCTTCGACCCCTTCTCCGTCGGCGGCCTGCCGGTGACCGACGGCCCCAGCGACGTCCGCGACGACGCCCCGCCGCCGGTCGGCGAGGTGCGCGACACCGACGGCGGCCAGATCGACCAGTTGATGCTGCTGACCACCAACGACGTCGCGAACTTCTGGCAGCAGAACTACGGGACGCTGCCGGGCGCCTTTCGCCCGGTCCAGAACTTCCTGTCCTACGACTCGCAGGACCCGCAGTCGCCGGAGGTCTGCGGGGCCCGCACGTACAAGCGCCCCAACGCGTTCTACTGTCACCGCGAGCGCCTGATCGCCTGGGACCGCGGCCTTCTCGTCCCCCTCGGGGTCAAATACTTCGGCAAGACGTCCGCGGCCGGGCTGATGGCCCACGAGTACGGGCACGCCGTCCAGCGGATGGCCGGGCTGGTGAACCCGCGCACCCCGACCATCGTCTTCGAGCAGCAGGCCGACTGCTTCGCCGGGGCCTACATG
Source organism: Mycobacterium sp. NPDC050041 (assembly GCF_049541695.1). Taxonomy (NCBI): domain Bacteria; kingdom Bacillati; phylum Actinomycetota; class Actinomycetes; order Mycobacteriales; family Mycobacteriaceae; genus Mycobacterium; species Mycobacterium sp. NPDC050041. The sequence continues at coordinate 874,244 of NZ_JBMVDG010000001.1, forward strand.
CGGTGGGTCGCCGAGGACGAATCCCCGCGGTTCACCCTGAGCACCGGCGACGGCCTGAACAAGATCCTCGCCGCCGTCATCGCCAGCCGGGACCCCGTGCTCACCCCCGCCGACGCCGAGATGATCGAGGAGGGGCACGGCACCGCCTTGGATCGGGTCACCGCCGCGCAGATCGGCTTCGTCTCCGGGGTCTCCGCCTGCGCCGCCATCGATCTGGACGAGATCTACCAGCGCCGCGGCGACATCCCGATGGTGCTGCAGGCCGACGAGGAGACCGGTTCGGTGAACAGCGGTCAGCTGCCCATCGGCCAGGAGTCCATCTCCTCCCTGGTGGAGGTCCTCAATGTCGTCTACAAGCCCGAGCAGCCGCCGGCCCTGTCGTTCGACACCTCGGCCGTGTGCCCCGACGCCAAGGCCGCCGCACCGGTGACCTACTGCCCGGGGACCAACACCATCGCCGCAGACCTGCCGATGCTCGAAGAGATGGGCAGGGCCGCCAACGAGGACGCCGACGGCGTGCTGCTGCAGGGCGACAACACCGCTTTGTCGGCGGTGACGTCGCGTTACATGGTGGCGCTGCAGCATCAACGCGGCCTGGCCCTCGACACGGCGACCGCCGCGATGCGCACCGCGTGTCTCACCGGCGCCGCCGACCGCGAGCTGGTCGAGCCGATCACGCTGCCGTCCGGTGGCAACTTCCAGCTGACCGCGGGCGACGTCGACGAGAGCGTGTCGGGATTGCTCACCAACGGCATCGGTGCCAGCGACGTCAACGGCTACGCGGTGCCGGCCGGCTTCACCCGCATCCTGGCCTACCGCGCCGGCCTGCAGACGAACGCCGACCGCTGCTTCGACCAGTTCGCGGACGAGTAGCCGATGACGCCGCCAGTGACTCCCGATCTCCGGAGGTACGCGTGACCGACAGAGCCTTGGCAGCTCCACCGCTGACGGTGTGGCTGGGATCGGCGATGTACACGTTCCCGGCCGGTCGCGAGGTCACCGTCGGCCGCGGCGACCAGTGCGACATCCGTGTGGACGTGCCCGAGCGGCAGGCCATCTCACGGGTGCACGCGGTGCTGCGCTACGACGGTCAGCAGTGGGTGGCCGTCGACAACAAGAGCCGCAACGGCATCTACAGCGGGGGCGCGCGCCAGGCGAGGGTGCTCATCGACGACGACGTCGACGTGACGCTCGGCGCCCCCGACGGCCCCCGGCTGACCTTCCGCACCGGCAGCCAGCAGCTCAACGTGATCAGCAGTCCCGTCGCGCCGGGCCCCTGGCCGTCGAACCCGCCGCCGTCGCGGCCGGCGACCGGTGCCATGCCGGCACCACCCGCACACCGGCCGCCGCCCCAGCCACGTCCCGTCCCGCGGCGGACGCCACCCGGCCCGCCCCGGCCCGCCACACCTCCTGCGCCGCAGCCGCCCCGCGGCGCAGCGCCGGTGACCGGCCCGAGGCCGGCGCCGGTGGTGCCACAGCCCGCCCCGGACGAGGATCTTCTCGGCAGGGTGACCGGTGCGGTCAAACGTGTGGTGCGGCCGACGGCAACCCCCGCACCGGCGGGCGCCCTGTCCGTCGGCCGGTCGGCGAGCAACACGATCGTCGTCGACGACGCCCTCGCATCCCGCGTGCACGCCTACCTCGTCGCCGTGCCCGGCGGCATGGAACTGCGCGACAACCGTTCCAGCAACGGCACTTTCGTCAACGGCGAACGCGTCACCAGCATCGTCCTCCGACCGGGTGACACCGTCGCCGTCGGCAACACCGACCTCACCTTCACCGGAACGACGCTGACACCGAAGGCGGCCACCCCGCAGGCCGGCGGTCTGCAGGCCTACCAGCTGGGCCTGGTGGTCGACGACGACAAGTCGCTGTTGTCCAACGTCAGCTTCAGCGCCGGGCCCGGGACCCTGACCGCGGTCATCGGACCCTCCGGCGCGGGGAAGTCGACCCTGATCAAGCTGCTCGGCGGCGCCACCCAGCCCACCACGGGTGTGGTGTCCTTCGACGGGCACAACGTGCAGGCCGAGTACGCCTCGCTGCGGTCCCGCATCGGGATGGTCCCCCAGGACGACGTCGTGCACCGTCAGCTCACCGTCACCAAGGCTCTGAACTACGCTGCGCAACTCCGTCTTCCGCCGGACACCAGCAGCGCCGACCGCAAGGCCGTCGTCGCGCGCGTGCTCGCCGAACTCGAACTCACCGAACACGCCGACAAGCGGGTCGACAAGCTGTCCGGCGGGCAGCGCAAACGCGTCTCCGTCGCGATGGAACTCCTCACCGGCCCGTCGCTGCTCATCCTCGACGAGCCGACCTCCGGGCTCGACCCGGCGCTCGACCGCCAGGTGATGTCGATGCTGCGCCGGCTGGCCGACGCCGGCCGCGTCGTGGTCGTCGTCACCCACTCGCTGACCTACCTGAGCATGTGCGACCAGGTGCTGCTGCTGGCACCCGGCGGCAAGACCGCGTTCGCGGGCCCGCCGGGGCAGATCGCCGCCGCCATGGGCACCAGCGACTGGGCCGACATCTTCGCCTGGGTGTCGACCAATCCCGATGCCGCCCAACAGGCCTACCTCGGCCGCAACCCGTCCGCGGCGAAACCGCCCAAGCCCTCCCCGGCCGCCGGGCCACTGGGGCAACCGGCGCGGACCAGCTCGGTCAAACAGATGCTGACGGTCCTGCGCAGGCAGGGCCGGCTGCTGGTCGCCGACCGCGGCTACTTCCTCTTCCTGGCGGTGCTGCCGTTCATCCTCGGGGCGCTGTCGCTGGTGGTGCCCGGCGACGTCGGGCTCGGCGAGGCCGACCCGCGCGGCTCGTCGCCCAACGAGCCCACGCAGGTGCTGATCCTGCTGAACATCTCGGCGGTGTTCATGGGGACCGCGCTGACACTGCGCGACCTCGTCGGTGAGCGCCCCATCTTCCGCCGCGAACAGGCCGTCGGGCTGTCGGCCGGGGCCTACCTCGTGGCCAAGGTCGTCGTCTACAGCATCGCGGCGGCCGCGCAGGTCGCGATCCTGACCGCCATCGTCGTCGCAGGCAAGGGCGGACCCACCCAAGGTGCGCTGGCGCTGGGCGATGCCACCGCGGAACTGTATGTCGCACTGGCGATCACGGCCATCGTCTCGGCGCTGCTGGGACTGTTGCTGTCGTCGATCGCCAAGTCCAGCGAGCAGATCCTGCCGATGCTCGTCGCCGCGATCATGCTGTCCATCGTCTTCTCCGGCGGGCTGATACCGGTGACCGCGCGGGTCGGCCTCGACCAGGTGTCCTGGTTCCTGCCCGCCCGCTGGGGCTTCGCCGCCTCCGCGGCGACGGTGGACCTGCTGAAGATCGCCCCGCTGGTCACCGTCGACGATCCGCTGTGGCGCCACGAGGCGACGTGGTGGCTGTTCGACATCGCGATGCTGATCCTGCTGGGGATCGCATTCACCCTCGCGGTGCGCTGGCGGCTGCGGCTACCGAGTCTCGGCGCGTCCGCGACGGATGCCGATTCCCGCAAGGGCGTGCCCGGCTGGCTGGTGGCGGTCGTCGCGCTGCTGGCGGCCGCCGCGCTAGTCGCGGCGCTGTCGGTGGTCACACGCGGTGGCGGCACCCGAGATCCGCAGGCGGCCCCCGACATTCCCGAGCAGGGGCCCGCACCCACCCAGGAGGTCATCGCTCCGGCGCAGCTGCAGGGTCTGCTCCTCGACCCGACCGCCGTCGGCTCGGTGATGGCGGCGTTGGCCGGCGCCACCGCCCAACCGCTGTCCCAGTTCGGCACCGCCACGGTGACGCCGCCCGAATGCGCCGGCGCAGCCGACGCCGGGAACACCGCCAGCTACGCCGCATCCGGTTTCACCGGTGTCGCAGGCCGGCGTCTCACCGACCCGGGCGAGCCCCGCGTCGTCGTCGACCAGTACGTGTCGAGCTACCCCGACGCCGACGCGGCGGCGATCTACCAGGACGAGCAGATCAACGCCTGGCAGGCCTGCACCGACACCACGGTCGGCGTCGGCACCCCGCCCGCCGCCGTCCGGCAGTTCATCGTCGGCCCGTCGAACAGCGAGGACGGCCGGCTCACGGTCAATCTCACCGAGGACGGGAACCGTTGCCAGCGTGCGCTGCTCACCGATTCGAATGTGGTGATCGACGTCCGGGCGTGCGGTCCGGACGTGGACCAGCAGGCAGGCGACCTCGCCGCCCAGATCGCCGACAAAATCTCATGACCGGCTCATCCGAATCCCGGAAGGAGGGCTGACCACGCCGACCAGGCGCTGCCCAGAGATTCGTGGGCCGCATACCGCAGGACAACCGATCGACCACCGCACCCCGGGTGCGGAGACCAGAAGGAGAAGTTCCATGAAATTCAGGTTCGCCATCGTGATCGCCGCGGCGATCGCTGCGATCCTCGCGCTCGCGGGTTGCCAGTCCGGCTCCGATTCCGGCAGCGGCGACGGCGGGAGCGGGCAGGACGCCGCCGCCCTGCTGCAGCAGTCCGCCGAGGCGATGCGCGGTCTGACCGGCGCGCACGTCGTGCTCACCGCCGAGGGACAGGTGCCCAACGTCAAGGTGACCACGCTGGAGGCCGACATCTCCAACAAGCCTGCGCCGGTGGGGACCGGCACCGTCACCCTCGACATGGGCGACGCCCCCGGCACCGCGAAGATCATCTACGTCGACGGTCACCTCTACTCCGACATCGCCGAGCCCGGCACGTTCGTCGACTACGGCGACGGCAACTCGATCTACAACATCTCGGTCCTGCTGGACGCCAACAACGGCCTGGCCAACGCACTGACCAAGATCAAGGACCCGAAGTCCGACGGCAGCGAGGACATCGACGGCGCGAAGACCACGAAGGTCAGCGGCACCGTGTCCACCAACGACGTCTCCGCACTGGTCGGGCTGCGCCGCGCACCGGAGAAGGAGAAGACGCTGCCGATCACCGTGTGGATCGCCGACGGGGACCCGCACTACGTGGTCCGCGCGCAGATCGCGCCGACCGACGACGCCAAGCTCACGATGACGTTCTCGGAGTTCGGCAAGCAGGTCACCGCCACCAAGCCCGCCGTCTAGCGGCCGCAACCATTCTCGGAAAGGACATCAGACCATGAAGAAGACCACGTCCCTGCTCGTCGCCGCCGTGGCTGCGGCCTCGTTCAGCACCGTCACCTCAGCGCCGGCCAACGCCGCGCTGTACTACGGCGCGATCGCCTACTCCGGCAACGGAGCCTCGGGCACCGCGTACAACTACTCCAGCCGCAGCGAGGCCGAGACGCTGGCCGAACTGGTCTGCGGCTACACCGACTGCGACACCCTGACCAGCTTCACCGGTTGCGGTGCGGTGGCGCGTAATTCGACGCAGGCGTACGGCGGGTCCGGCCCGACCCTGGCCGCCGCGCAGCGCAAGGCGCTGGCCAGCCTGCGCTCCAGCAGCGGTCCGGGCTACATCGACGCCTGGGCCTGCAACAAGGGCAGCTGACGCGACGGTCGACCGGCCCGCTGATCCGCGCACCGCGGAGCGGCGGGCCGGTTGCTTCGACTCCGAAGGGATCACGTGTACCACGGAAACCGTCCGCCGTACCGGCCGCCGCTGTATCCGCAGCCGAGCTATCCGCCACCGGGACAGGGCTATCCGCCCCCACCACCGGGTCACGGTGCGCCGCCGCCGGCGCGCCCGCGCATGCTGCTCTTCGGACTGCTGGCCGCCGTGGTCGCGCTGTCGATCGCCGGTGCCCTGGCGTTCTTCATGGCCAACAACACGACGCCGCGCTCGTTCGCCAACGGCGGCCGGATCGACATCACCGCAGACACCGAAGTCGTCTTCGTCCGTGGCCAGGATCCGGACGGCGTCCGCTGCACTGCCGCGCGAACCGGCGGTCAGCGGATCACGCTGCCGCACTTCAGCGGATGGCCGAAGACCGTCGGCGGCGGAAGGGGCAGCCGCGGCTACCGCGCCGTGGCGACGCTTCCCGGCGGCGGAAGCTCGTTCACCGTGACGTGCAGCGAAGTCTCGTCGGACAGGCTCTACGTGGGCGAGGCCCCGTCAGTCGGCCCCCTGCTCGTCATCGGTCTCGCCTTCGTGGTACCCACCCTCGCGGTCCTCGCCGTCGCGATCGTCATGCGGCGCAGGATGTACGGGCCGAGCCTCCGGCCGCCACCAGGCACCCGCTAGGCCGGGCTCGGCGCTCAGAGCACGCCGAAGCTCGACGTCACCCATCGGATCGGGTCCGCGCAGCGGAACGGCGCGATGCCGCGGGAGTGCAGCCGGTTGCCGCTCGGCGGCTGGCCGAGCGCCGACACCACGAAGTAGCGGTGCGCCAGCATCATTCCGTTCGACGGGTTCTCGACCGCGGCGACCATGCCGCCGCCGTGCAGCCGGGTCAGCAGGCTGCGCACCTCCTGGTGCAGCAGTTGGCCGTCGGTCTCGTCGTAGTACTGGCCGTCGGAGGTGTCACGCAGGTACGCCGCACCGGCGTTCGACATGATCAGGTTCCACTCGGAGCCCTCGACGTCGCGCAGCACCCGCAGCGCGTCGAACTTCGACAGGATCACCGCCAGCTTGGGCTGCGACGACCCGACGGCCTGCAGCATGTTGTAGAGCACGCCGCGCGGATCGCCGCCGCTGAACATCTGCACCGGCAGCAGGTCCTGCAGCTGGTCGCGAATCGCCTTGACCCGCAATGGATCGAACATGAAGAACACCGCGTCGGCATTGGCGAAGAACCGGAACGGCGGCGCGTGCAGGTCGCCGGATTCCATGTCCTCGCCCGCGACGTCGCGCAACACCAGGAAGCGCCGCACACCGTGCCACACGCCGATGCTGAACATCAACGGCTCCCGTTGATGCGACGCTTGGGTGTCCACGGTTGGTGTCGGCGGTACGAGTCCGCGCTGGATGTACAGCGGTGTCTCGTAGTTCAGCGAGTACGCCGCGGCCGTGGCGCGGGTGACCGGCTCCATCGACACCCCGAGCCGCTCGCACAGCAACTCGAGCTGCTTGACCAGCACCGCGATGTAGAGGCTCTTCCCAGTGGCACGGGCGCCCGCCATCGCGATGCAGATCGCGTGCCCGTTGCGCCAGCCGTCGGGCAGCGTGAAGTGGCAGACCGGGCAGATCTCGATCGCCTGCCCCTGCAGTGCCCGGCTGGCCTCCTCGATCGGCGGCGGCGGGCCGTCGTAACCGACCGGCCGCGCCCACGTGTATAGCGGACCGCACTCGGCGGGGGCGCCGAGGTACGCGGTGGCGACCTCGTCGCGGTAACGGGTTCCGCCGGCCTGTGGGGACAGCGTCCACAGGTGTTCGGCCGGACTGAGCGCGCTGAAACAGCGGGGGCACTTGGACATCAGCGGCCCCACCGGGTCCGGATGGCCGGCGACGACTGCGCTTCGGCGCCACGCGCCAGCAGTCGCCCGGCGACCTTGCGGGCGCGCCGCAGTGCGCCGTCGGACCTGTCACCGGAGAGCTGCGTCATCGCCATCGCCACCGATCCGGCGTCGACGCCGTCGGCGCCCGCCCTCGTCATCAGCACCCGGTTGGCGAGCTGCCAGGACATGTCCACGAGCGGGTCGCCGGTGGGGGCAATCTCGTCGTCGGGATTCCAGCGCAGGGCCGCGACGGCCAGCACCACGGACGGGTTGAGCAGGCGCGCGTCCAGCAGTGCCGTGGCGTGGGCGAACGCCGTGCCCGCCACCGCGGGATCACCCGCCAGCGCGATGCACGCCGAGGGATACGGCTGTCCGGACGCGGCGGCGATGAGTGCGAGCGTCACCAGCCGCTGGGCGCAGTCGGGGTGGATGCCCTCGGGGCCCACCGACTCCGCCGCGATGTCCCACAGCGGTGTGTAGGCCGCCTGATGGGTCGTCGCGTAGCCCTGCTGCACCCACACCTGGGGCTCGATGAGCCTGGCACCGGCGCAGGCGACCGCGACGTGGTCGTCGTTGGCGGCGAGCACCACGCTCGCGAGCCGCGCCAGTTCCGCTGAGTCGGCCGCGCCCATCAGCGTGCGGATGGCGGCCGCGCCCGGCACCGCGTCTCCCGCCGCGGCGAGCAGATCGGCCGGCGGCCACACGGTCTCGGCCGCCATCTGGTCGAATCTTGTTGAGCCGCATGACCGTAGCCACCACAGCGCCGCTGCCCGGTCGGCGGTGTCGGCGGCGCCGTGCCGCAGTGCATACGTCCCGCGCAGCGCGGCCCTGGTCCAGGTCTCGTCGTGTGCCTTCAGCTGCGCGAGCTCCTGGGCCGTGGGTGCGGTGACCCCGTCGGCCAGCCAGTCCAGCACGTCGTCGGGCAACGCCACCGAGCCGTCGGTGCAGTCGGCGTCGGCCAGCAGCGCCGCGGCGAGCGCGAGCCGGGTGGGGGCGCCGACCTGTCCGTCGAGTCCGCCCACCAGCGACGGACCGTGCTGCGTGTCCCGCAGCCACGGCACCACGTCGGCATCGACGGCGGCACGCACCCGGGTGTCGTCGACCCCCGACCGGATCAGCAGGTCGGCCAGCCGCAGCACCCGGTGCGGTCCCGCGGCACGGGCCGACGCCACGGCGGGTCCGATCGCGGTGGCGAGTTCGCCCGGCACCCGCGACCCGCGAAAACCGCGGTCGCTCACCGGAATCGGGCCCGGCTGCGCCAGCCACGCGTCGTCCGCCACGGCGCGCCGCAGGTAGGTGACATCGGCGAGCTCGCCCGCCGGTCCGGCCGATGCGCGTTCGACGGCCTGCCAGGCGTCGCGGGTGCTGTTGCCCAGCACCCAGTGCATGACCCCGGAGATGGTGCTCGCCACCGCGGGGTCGCGGGCCGCGCCGGGCGGCGAGTGTGAAGCGATGACGACGCGGGCCTCGGCCTCCGCGTCGGAGAACTCGTCGTACTTGGCCACCGCCATCGCCATCGGCCACGCCGGATGCAGTCCGACGTCGCCGGCCTGCGCGGCGAAGTGGTCGATCTCGTCGAGCACCAGCCGCGCCGACTCGGCGTCCAGCAGCACCACCTGCGCCATCGCCGACCACGCCGTCACGGCGATGGTCTGTCCGCCCGCGGTGCGGTGCGGCTGGCCGTCCAGTTCACCGAGCCACAGCGTGTCGGTCTCGCTGATCACCAGCGCGTCGGGGGGCAACCGGTCGACGTCGTCAAGCGGCACCGCGGTCAGGTGCTGCTGGCCCTGCACGGCGAGGCCGAGCTGTTCGGCCCGGTCGAACGTCGAGAAGTTCAGTGTGCCTGCGGTTCCCGCCGACATCAGGAAGCTGACCAGCCCGATCCACTGGGCGGCGGACTCCGTCGACTCGACGCCGAGCACCACCGGCCTGCCGCCGGCCAGCGCCGCGGCGACGGCGTCGAGCAGGCCGAGCAGTGTGGCCAGCCGCCACGTCGACGGATCGAGCGCGAACGCCACCACGCTCTCCCTGGTGACCACGCCGCCCGGCTCAGGAGCGCCGTCGGGCAGCGCCGCGCCGGCCACCGCCGGCGGTCCGTATGGGCAGAGCCACCGCGGCGAGCGCCACCATTCGATGGGCCGCCGGGGACTCCGGTCGGGTGCGCGGTCGAGCACCGCGTGGGCGAACACGTTGCCGGGCCTGCCGGTGCTGTCCGGACCGGCGGGCACGGTGTGCCAGTAGCCGGCGGCGTCGCGGCCGACACGGCGGAAGGCCAGCCGGCGGGGTCCCTCGGCGAGCTGCTCGGTGGTCGGATAGGCGGGCAACGGCCGCACCGGGTTGAAGACGGTGCGCACACCGGAGACGAGGGTCTGGATCTCCTCGGTGGTCAGCGCGCCCGCGGTCTGTTTGACCTGCCAGCCGCCGACGGTGCCCGCGGCGTCGAAGGACGTGTAGCTGAGCTGGCCGTACCGTGTGGTCACGGGGCCGCCGGGGTGAGTCGCAGGGTCTCGACCGGCGGATCCAGCAGTGCGATCACCCGCAGCCGCAACGGTGCCGGGGTGTTGACGAACAGCCGGATCCAGCCCTGCCTGCCGCGCAGGTTCGCCGCCCACAATTCGGTGCCGCCGCTGGTGCTCAGCTGTGACCATCTCAGCTCCTTCGAGGGCTGCGCGGCCAGCTGACCGTGCTCGTCGAGCGGCGCGACATCGACGGGTTGCCCGTCGTAGATGGACAGCGGGATTCGCTGAGGATTGTTGACCAGCACGAAGACCGGCGAGCCGGGCAGGTCGTACTCCGAGCGCATCGCGATGGTCGCGGTGGTCGGTTGACCGTCGGGGCCGCGGCCGATCCGCACGCCGTACTGCAGCCGTAGCAGGCCGTGGTAGTCGATGCTCGCGGTGGCGCCCATGATGCGACGGCCGCCGGAGAACGCCACCGGGGCCAGGTGCAGCGAGCAGCCGCCGAGCGGGAGCTGGCCGGCGAACTGCATCCCGCCGTACCGCTCGTACTCCTCGAGGGTGATCTCGAACGAGGTGCCCGACATCGCGGCCCGCGCGTCGTAGCCCTTGGGCGCGACGTACACCACCACCGCGGCGGCGCCGTCGGGCCAGTCGAAGGTGAGCACCTGCTTGTTGCAGTACTCGGCGAGGTCGATGTCGCGGATGAGGCCGGTGCGCACCGTGGAGAAGGTGGCGCCCAGCCGGGCCCGGTCGCCGATCAGCGTCACCGGGGTGAAGTACGCCCGGCTCCATTCGTTCGGCCATGAGACGCCGACCATCGTGGTCCGCACATTGCCGTCGGCGTCGCGCTGCTCGGCCACCGGCTGCGTCAGCCGCATCTCGTCGGCCAGCCCGACCTGTTGCAGTGCGCCGCTGGGCAGTTCGGTGGCGTCGGCGCCTGCGCTGGGGCCGTCCTCGGTCCGGTAGATCACCACCTTGCCCGCAGGCGGGTTCGTCCAGGTCAGCTCGAGCATGGTGCCGTCTTCGCTGCCGCCCGAGACGCCCAGATCGGTCACCGGCAGCAGCACCGCGGAGACCTCGACCTCGAATGCGGTGGCTTCCGACAGCCGCAGCACGCCCTCGACGGGCGCCGCGCACCGGGCCCGGTAGAGGTAGCGCCTGCCGCGGTCGACTCCGGTGTCGACGAAGCCGTTGAGATTGTCGCCGTCAGGCAGGATGCGGTACTGCGGCCCATCCTGATCGGCGTCCTCGGCGGGCACCCGGTAGAGATAGACCGCGCTCACACCGGCGGGCACCGACCACTGCCCGATCACCCGGCCTGCGTCCTCCCGCACCACGAACTCGGCCAGCGGGCTGATCAACATTCCCGAGGCGTGCAGCACCGGCTGGGCGGCCAGCGCCTCGGCGTGGGTGGCGCCGGCGTTGGCCCACACCTGGAAGCTGCGCACCGCCGAGGACGCCGTGCGTTCGTCGGTGGCCGACAGCTCGGCGGTGACGGCCACCAGCTCGGCGCGGTCCGGCGAGTGGGGCGGGCCGTCGTCGCCGCTCACCAGGCGGTAGAGCACGACGGCGCCCGGTGTCGTTTCATATGCGGGCCAACGCAATTCGAGCGCACCGCGGCCCCCACTGACATCACGGCGGCGGAACAACGCGATCGGGTGCACCTCGCCCGCGGGGGCGGTGCCGTCGAAGGCGGCGAAGTTGGCGGCAGCGGGTGGCGGCTCGTCGAACGGCACCGGATCGGTGGCGGCGAAGCCGCCGGTGTCGGTGCCAGTGCCGGCTTCTGTGGTGTGGTGCCTGCCGGTGGTGCCGGTGCTCACCGGGGTGGTGCCACCGGGATCGGCCTCGAGCTCGCGCAGCACCCTGGCCATGTCCTCGGCGTGCTCGGCGGCCGAGCCGGGGAGCATCGCGCGGACCTGGTCGACCTCGGTGCGGCCCGAGCGCAACACCAGGCGCAGGTGGGCTTCCTTGAAGCTGCGGGCGGACACCGCACCGGAGTCGATGAGTTGCTGGCGCCATTCGAGCAGCGACTGCAGCCGCGGATCGTCGTCGACGGGGTGCGGATCGGTCATCGGTGGCACACCAGCGCGATGTTCGGACCGAGGGGGGATGTACGGGCAACGGGTGGCTCGAGCACAGTGCCCCCGGGCTGCATCACAGCAGTGTATCCGAGTGTGCTGCAGCCCACCTGCGCCTATTTCACCCACGCCCGGTTCGACAGCAGCCGCAGCCCGTTGAGGGCGACCAGGATCGTCGATCCCTCGTGACCCGCGACGCCGAGCGGCAGCGGGAGGTGGCCGACGAGGTCCCAGGTGACCAGCGCGACGATGACCGTGGCCGCGATGACCAGGTTCGCCACCACCACTCGCCGGGCCCGCCGGGCCAGCGCGACGACGGCGGGAACGGCGCTGAGGTCGTCGCGGACGGTGACGGCGTCGGCGGTCTCGATGCTCAGGTCGGCGCCGCTGCGGCCCATGGCGATCGAGGTGTGCGCCGCGGCCATCGCGGGCGCGTCATTGATCCCGTCGCCGACCAGCAGCACCCGCCGGCCGTCGGCCTGCAGGGCCCGCACGACGTCGACCTTGTCGGCGGGCATCAGCCCGGCGCGGACATCGGCGATGCCTGCCGCATCGCCGAAGTGCTCGGCGGCGAGGCGGTGGTCACCGGTCAGCACGACGGGATCGCCGGCGGTCAGCTCGCCGATCGACGCGACCGCACGCGCGGCGTCCCGGCGCAGGCGGTCCGTGAGGCCGAGCATCCCGACCGCCCGATCGTCGACGGTGAGCACCACGACGGTCGCGCCGGTCGGTTCGAGCGCGGTCACGGCCGCGATCTCGCCGAAGCCCGCGCCCGCCAGCACGGCGACCCGGTGGCCGTCGACCTCGGCGCTCACCCCGCGGCCCGGCAGCGCCCGGAAGTCGTGCGCCCGGGGAACGGTCAGACCGCGGCGGCGGGCCTCGGCGAGGATCGCCCGTCCGATCGGATGCTCGCTGTACTGTTCCGCGGCCGCGGCGGTGCGCAGCAGATCGTCGGCGCCGTCACCGTCCAGCGCCGTCACCTCGGTGAGCACCGGGGTGCCGTGCGTGAGCGTCCCGGTCTTGTCGAACGCCACCACGGTGGTGTCGGCGAGCCGTTCCATGGCGACCGCCGACTTGACCAGCACGCCGTGCCTGCCCGCGTTGGCGATCGCCGAAAGCAGCGGCGGCATGGTGGCCAGCACGATCGCGCACGGTGACGCCACGATCATGAACGTCATCGCGCGCAGCAGGGTGGACTGCAGATCGGCACCGGCGAGCAGCGGCACGACGAACAACGCGGTGGTCGCGACCACCACCGCGACCGAGTAGCGCTGTTCCACCTTCTCGATGAACAGCTGGGTGTGCGCCTTGGTGGCCGAGGCCTCGGCGACCATCGCCACGATGCGGGCCACCACGGTCTGCGAGGGCTCCCGGTTGACCCGGATCCGCAGTGCGCCCGGCCCGTTGAGCGTGCCCGCGTAGACGTCGTCGCCCGGCGCCTTGGTGACCGGCATCGGCTCACCGGTGATCGACGCCTGGTCGACGTCGGACGCGCCCTCGGTCACCGTGCCGTCGGCCGAGATCCGCTCCCCCGGCCGGACCATCACCTCGTCGCCGACGACGAGATCGGCCGCCGCCACCGTCGTCTCTTCGCCGCCGGAACCGATACGGACCGCGCGTTCGGGCGCCAGGTTCAGCAGGCTGCGCACCGAGTCCCTGGTACGCCCGGTCGCGACGTCCTCCAGCGCCCCGGACGTGGCGAAGATGACGATCAGCAGGGCGCCGTCGAAGATCTGGCCGATGGCGGCCGCGCCGATCGCCGCGACGATCATCAGCAGGTCGACGTCGAGGCGCCGCTCGCGCAGCGCCTGCAGTCCCTCGAGCGCCGGGGCCCAGCCGCCGGTGGCATAGCAGGCGAGGTAGAGCGTCCACCACACCGCGTCGGGCAGGCCCGCGAGCTGGGCGACCGCGCCGGCGCCGAACAGCCCGAGCGCGACCGTCGCCCATCGCACCGAGGCGACCGACCAGCAGGCGGCGCGCCAGCCGGACGGCGTCCCACGACGGGTGGGTGCGGCGGCTTCGACAGTCGTCATCACGCCTAGATGTATACATGTACAGGTCTACATGTGTCATCTGTCCGGGTGGACCCGTGTTTCAATGAACGCATGGGTCATGGGGTGCAGGGCCGGTCGGCGCCACCGGCCGCACTCGACGCGTCCTCGGCCGCCATGATCGCCGAGACCCTGCAGGCGCTGGCCTCCCCCAACCGGCTGCGCATCCTCACCCGACTGCGCCAGTCACCCTGCACGGTGACCGAGCTGTCCGCGGCCGTCGACATGGAGCAGCCGGCCGTGTCGCACCAGTTGCGGCTGCTGCGGGCGCTGGCACTGGTGGCAGGCGACCGCAACGGCCGCAACATCGTCTACCGGCTGTACGACAACCACGTCGCGCAGCTGCTCGACGAGGCGGTCTACCACATCGAGCACCTCCGGCTCGGCGCCCGCGACACCACTGCCTGATCAGCCGTACGGCGGATACGGGTTGTCGCGCAACATCTTCGCCAGATGCAGGGCGTTGCGGGCAGCGGACGCGGTGGTGCTCTCCACGGCCTCGGGCGTCTCGTCGAGGTCCTTGTAGTCGGTGCCGCCCATCGCCTGGTCGTTCCAGTAGGTGCAGCCCTGCGCGGGGATCGTGTAGCCGATGTCGTTGAGCGCCTGGAACAGGTCGGCGACGATCTTGTGCGCGCCGTCCTCGTTGCCGACCACCGTCGCCAGCGCCACCTTGCCCACCTGGCGCGGCCGGCCCGCGTCGTCGGTCTCCGACAGCTCGGCGTCCAACCGCTCGAGCACCCGCTGGGCGACGCTGGACATGTGGCCGACCCAGGTGGGCGTCGAGACCACCAGGATGTCGGCGGCGACGATCTTCTCCAGGATGGTCGGCCACTGGTCGCCGTCGCCCATGTCGGCCTCGGTACCGGGCGCCACCGCGTAGTCGACCACCCGCAAGCTCTCGCACTCGGCGCCACCGTCACGCAGGTGCTTGAACACCTGCTCGGTGATCACCGAGCTGCTCGACTCGTCAGGGCTCGGCTTGAGCGTGCAGACCAGACCGAGGGCACGCAGTGGCTTGTTCGCTGATGAGGTCATGGTCCCCGGCGTACCCGGCCGCCCTGGGGGTAACCGCCGTTGCACCCCGCGCCGCGCAGAGAATACGATTCTCCCTGACCGCGAATCCGTCTTCCCTCGGAGTGCTCATCACCACGACGCTCGCCCTCGACGTGCCCCGCCCGGGTGTCGCGTTGCTCCGGCTGAACCGGCCGACGCGGCTGAACGCCATCAACGGCGAGATGCGCGACGAATTGATGCAGACGCTCGCCGCGCTGGCCACCGACATGACCGTGCACGCCGTAGTACTGACGGGCAGCGGTCGCGGCTTCTGCTCCGGCATCGACGTCCGCGACTTCGGGCCCGGCACCGTCGCAGCCGACGCCCCGGCCATCGACCGGCTGCGCTTCCAGGAGTCGATGGCGGCGCTGCCGACCGCGGTGCGCGACCTCCCGCAGCCGGTGATCGCCGCGGTGAACGGGCCTTGCGTCGGCGCGGGCCTTGCGCTGTGCCTGGCCTCCGACATCCGGATCAGCGCCACCACAGCGACATTCGGCAACGCGGCGATCCTGCTCGGGCTCTCCGGCGCCGAGATGGGCATGAGCTACCACCTGCCGCGGATCGTCGGCACCAGCGTCGCCGCCGACTGGATGCTGACCGGCCGCACCGTCACTGCCGAGGAAGCCGACCGCCGCGGACTGGTCAGCCAGCTCGTCGAACCCGACGCACTGCTCGACCGTGCGCTCGACCTCGGCGCGGCCGTCGCCGGCCTGTCCCCGCTGGGCGTGCAGCTGACCAAACGCGCACTGCACGTCAACACCGATGCCGGTGATCTGCACGCGGCGCTCGAATTGGAGAACCGCAACCAGGTGCTCACCCATGCCACCGACGACGCGGCGGCACGCAGACAGAAGTGGTCGTAACCACAGTTCGACGGAAGGACATCGCGTGGCCTGGGATTTCTGTACCGACCCTGAGTGGGCAGCTGAGCTCGAATGGGTCGAGGACTTCGTGCGCTCCGAGTGCGAACCGATCGACTACGTCGTCAAGGAGTCGCACGACCTCAACGACCCGGTGCGCCAGGCCCTGATCCCGCCGCTGCAGCAGATCGTCAAGGACCGCGGGCTGTGGGCCACCCATCTCGGACCGCATCTCGGCGGGCCGGGCCACGGTCAGGTCAAGCTCGCGCTGCTCAACGAGATCCTCGGCCGGTCGGAGTGCGCGCCGATCGTGTTCGGTTCGCAGGCACCCGATTCCGGCAACAGTGAGATCCTCGCGCACTACGGGACGCCGGAGCTGAAGGCGCGTTACCTCGAACCGCTGCTCGACAACCGCATCATCTCCTGCTTCTCGATGACCGAGCCGCAGGGCGGCGCCGACCCGAAGGTGTTCACCACCACCGCGACCGAGGACGGTGACCACTGGGTGATCAACGGCGAGAAGTGGTACTCGTCGTTCGCGTCGATGGCGTCGTTCATCATCGTCATGGCGATGACCGACCCGGATGCCCCGCCCTATCAACGTTATTCGATGTTCGTGGTGCCGGGTGACACGCCGGGCATCAACGTGCTGCGCGATGTCGGCCTCGGGTACCAGCCGCTCGGGGGCGGCGGACGGGAGGGCTACGTGCGGTACGAGAACGTCCGGGTGCCTGCCGATCACATGCTGGGCCCGCGGGGTGGGGCGTTCGTGGTCGCGCAGACCCGGCTCGGCGGCGGCCGCATCCATCACGCGATGCGCACTGTCGGGCTGGTGCGGCGCATCTTCGACATGATCACCGAACGCGCGGTGTCGCGGCACACCCAGGGCGAGGTGCTGGCGAACAAGCAGATGGTGCAGGAGATGATCGCCGACTCGTGGATGGAGATCGAGGCCTACCGCCTGCTGACACTGCAGACCGCCTGGAAGATCGACAAGTTCAACGACTACAAGGCGGTGCGGGCCGACATCTCCGCTGTCAAGGCGATGATGCAAAAGGTGCTGCACGACGTGTCGGCGCGGGCCCTGCAGATCCACGGGTCGCTGGGCACCTCACATGAGATGCCGTTCGTGCAATACATGACCGAGTCGTTCGTGCTCGGTCTGGCCGACGGGCCGACCGAGGTGCACAAGGTGACATTGGCGCGGCAGCTGCTCAAGGACGTCGAACCGTCGCCCGACGCCTTCCCGTCCGAACACCTGCTCCGGCGCCGCGACGCCGCGGAGGCCAAGTTCGCCGACCGGCTCGCCGGCGTCGCCAGGGGCTGACAGTCAGGCGGCAGGCGCCAACGCCACGTGGAACCGTTCGACGAGACCGCGGGCGGGATGGTCGGCCGTCGTCGCGGCGCAGGCCTGTTGGCTGTAGGTGACGGCGCGGTCGAGATCGTCGAGCGATCCATGGTGGGAGTGCCTGACCCAGAACGCGAATCCGAGGTGGGCGAGCAGCCACGGCCGCAGGGCGTCGTCGCGCGACGTCTGCGTCAGTGCCCGTTCGAGGAACCGGGTGGCGACGGCGAGGTCGGCGACCGCGCGGGTGCGCTCGTAGTGGGCCACCCACGCGATGCCGAGAGCGGCCGCCGCGGTCTGCTCCAGCAACTGGTGCATTACGGCGAGGTCGGCGGCGGCGCCGGTGCGGCGGTACCGGGTGAGGTACGCCGCCGCGAGCATGAATGTGCCGAACATGACACCAATCTATGCCGCCGCCCGCCCTACCGATCACACCTTCTTCGCCGGCCGGGTGCGGTCAGGCCAGCAGCGCCCGCGCCCGCGCCAGCAATCCCGGCAGCACCGGTGCCATCGCCTCGAGTTCCGGTCGTGGCGACGTGCGCCTGCGATTGTGCTTGACGATCAGGCCCCAGGTGGCCGCCGACTTGAAGCACGCGAGCGCCATGAACCATGCGGCGTCGGACACGGCGCCATACCGCTCGAGCAGCTCGTCGCGCGGCGGTACCGCTCCGGCGTGGGGTGACCGCCGGGAGTAGGTCGCCGGATCGGCGTTGACCAGGAACCAGCCCAGGTCGATGCGCGGATCGCCGACCGACCAGATCTCCCAGTCGATCACCCCGGTCACCGAGCCGTCGACGGCGAGCAGATTGCCCAGCCGGAAGTCGCCGTGCACGATGCTCGGCCCCATCGGTGCGGGCAATCCGGCGCGCAGTGCGTCGGCCGTGTCCGGCCAGTCCGGTGCCAGTGACCGGTCCACCGTCTGCAGCGTCGCACACCAGCGGTCGATCTCCGCCGCGGCGCCGACCACCGGTTCGCCGTGCGCCCCGATGTCCGCGGGCGTCAGCCGGTGCAGTGTCGCCAGGACATCGGTGGCATGCCGGAACCGTTGAGCGACAACAGGATTTGCCGCCTCGCCGGGTGGGTCGAAGAGCGGTTCGAAGCTGTCACCGGCCAGGCGGGTCATCACGAACAGCGGCGGCACCGCGGGTGGGTCGCCCGCGTCCTGCAGCAGCACCTCGGGCACCGGCACCGCGGTCGGACCGAGCGCGGAGATGATGCGGGCCTGCCGGATCACGTCGCGATGGGCGGTGGGCGGCACCCCCGGCGGCGCCACCTTGACCACCACGCGGCGCCCGTCGAGGTCACCGGCGAAGGTGAGGCTGGACGCACCGCCCGCCAGCGGCCGCAGACCGGAGACGCCGCGCGGGGCCAGCCGGTCGGCGAGTCCGTCGGGCAGGGTCAGGACAGTGCCCCGATCTCCCGCAGGAACGACTGGGTGCGGGCGATCCGGCCGGTCAGCGTGGCGGGGTCACCGGTGCACAGCGCCAGTGCGGTCTCGGTGATCAGCGAGATGTCCTCGGTGTCCACCTTGGCGAGGTCGAGCGCCCCGGCGCCCTCGGTGGCGACGGGGTTGGTGGGGGCGGCGGCGTTGACGGCGATGCCGTCGGCGTGCAGCTCGGCGGCCAGGCTCAAGGTCAGCCGGTTCAGGGCCGCCTTCGCGGTGCCGTAGATGCCGAAGCCCGCACTGCGGTCGAACTCCGAGAACGGCGGCCCCTCGGGCAGGTCGCCCCCGACCGATGTCAGGTTGAGCACCCAGCCGCGGCCGCGCTCGCGCATGGCGGGGATGGCCAGCTGGGTCAGGTGCAGCGGGGCGAGCACGTGCATCTCCATCATCAGCCGGACCCGCCGCTCGGGGAACGTGTCGAGCGGGCGGAGGAACGTCACCGCTGCGTTGTTGACCAGGATGTCCGGCGCGCCGATGCGCTCGACGACCTCGGCGAACATCCGCTCGCGGTCGCCGGGGTCCGAGAGGTCGGCGGCGACCGCGATCCCCGATCCGCCTGCGGCGGTGATCTTCTCGAGCGTCTCGACCAACGAGCCGGAGTACTTGGGGTCCGGTTCGGCTGTGCGGGCGGTGAGCGCCACCACGGCGCCCTCGGCGGCCAGCCGCTGGGCGATCGCGCTGCCGAGGCCCCTGCTGCTGCCGGTCACCAACGCGACCATGCCGGCACAACGTCCCGCCACCGCGCCCACCTCCCGATCCGAGAACGCCTTATCCATTTACGAGAATGACGTTACCCTCGGGGCGGTCGAGAAGGAGTGAACATGCCGGAATGGTGGCTGTACCTACCGCAGAGCAGGCAGGGCATCGACGACATCGTCATGCGCGCCCGGGTCGCCGAGGCGAGCGGATTCACCGGCATCGCGATGCTCGACCACCTCGAGACCCCGATGGCCCCCGACAGCCCGATCTGGGAGGCGATGATCACCGCGACCTGGGTGGCGGCCCGGACCGAGCGGCTGCGGGTCGGGCATCTGGTGCTGTGCGACCCGTTCCGGCACGCGGCGACGCTGGCCAAGGAGGCGGTCACCCTCGCCGAGGCCTCCGGCGGCCGGTTCGAGCTCGGCCTGGGTTCCGGGTCGATGCCCGACGAGCTGGCGCGGTTCGGGTTCGGCACCGCCACCGGACGCGACCGGGTCGCGGCGCTCGCGCAGACGCTGACCGACCTGAAGCGGTACTGGGCCGGGGCGCAGCAGCCCGTCCCGAGCGCCCCGATCCCGCTGCTGCTCGGCGGGGTGGGGCCGCGGATGCTCGGCCTGGTGCGTGAGCACGCGGACTGGTGGAATCTGCCCGCCGGCTACGTGCACCGGCTGCCGGAGCTGCTCCCGCAGATCGGCACGGCGCGGGCGTCGGTGCAGCAGATGGTCGGCTTCGTCGGCCGCGACGCCGACCGCGACGCCGTCATCGAGAAGAGCCGGCGGCGGTGGGGCCATCTGGGTTCCGGGCTGGTGTGCGGCGATGCCGCCGAACTCACCGACCACTTCGGCACGCTGGCCGAGCAGGGCGCACAGCGCTTCTACGTGTGGTTCGCCGACTTCGCCGCGCCGGACACCGTCCGCGAGTTCGGCGAGACGGTCGTCGCCGCGCACTGAACCCCGTACCCATGGGCCCCGCGACGCGTTGATCAACGGCGCCTCACAGGGCATCGGCGCAGCTCTGGTGACCGCCTACCCCGGCATGGGCTATGCCGTGATCGCCAATGCCTCGAGCCGAAGCCCGGGAATGACCGTCAACTACCGAAGCGCGAAACGCGATACCTGGCAATGTCTTCGTCCGCGTGATCACCACGCAGTCGCACCCCCGTCGATGGCGATGTTGGCGCCGGTGATGTACGACGCGCGATCCGAGGCGAGGAAAGCCGCGGCCTCGACGATCTCCTCCGGCTGAGCGAACCGCTTCAGGAAGGTCTTGCTCGTGATCGCGTCGCGGGCGACCTGGTCGTCGCCCAGGTCCCGGTCACTGGCTGGCGTCAGGACGGGTCCGGGGCTGATGGCGATGGCCCTGATGCCATGAGGTGCGCCCTCGAGCGCGAGTTGGCGGGTCATTCCCACGACCCCGGCGTTCGCGGCAGCATGCGCCACCATCGGTGGAACACGCCCCGCGATCGCCCCGGCTTGGGAAGCGACGTTGAGGATGACGCCGCCTCCGCGGCTGACGAGGTGAGGCCAGGCGAACTTCGAGACGAGGAACGGGATGTCTAGTTCACCGGCGATCGTCGCGCGCCACTGCTCGAACGTAAAGTTCGGCATCGGCCCGAAGTGCGCAATCGCAGCGTTGTTGTAGACGACGTCGAGACCGCCGTACACAGCAGCCGCGCGCTCGACGAGTCTGCGGACCTGCTCTTCGTCAGTCAGATCTACCGGAGCGACTCCCGTCATCTCACCGCCCGCGCTTCGCACCAGGCGGACGGTCTCGGCGTTGGCGGCGGTGTCGATGTCGGCTCCGATCACCAGCGCGCCTTCACGTGTGAACACCTGCGCGGCCGCACGTCCTTGACCTCCGCCCGTGCCGGTGATGAGAGCCACCTTGCTGTCCAGAATGCCCATGATGGGTCTCCTGCCGTGTCGTTGTCGTCACGCCGCCGGCGAGGCCTCGGCCGGGCTGCGAAGCGTCTTCAGCGCGCCCGCCCACGCCTCGAGCTGGTTCAGCATCAGAGGTAAGAAGTCGTCGTGCTGGGGTCCGGGGGTGAACCTCGTGAAGTCGGTGAAGTCGGTGAACAGCGAGAAGGTCATCTGCTGGCGCACGTGCGCCACCTGCAGCTCGCTCAGGATCGCGCGGAGGTGCTCCGCCGCGCGAGCACCGCCGACCGATCCGTAGGTGACCAGCGCGGCCGCCTTGTTCTTCCATTCGACATTCAGAAAGTCCAGAGCGTTCTTGAGGACGCCAGAGGTCGAGTGGTTGTACTCGGGACTCACGAAGACGAAGCCGTCGAACTCGGCGACCTTGGCCGCCCATCGCTTCGTGTGCTCCTTCGTGTACTGCTGCATGGACGCCGGCGCTGGTTCGTCGAGGAGCGGAAGGGGGTAGTCGGCGAGATCCAGCAGCTCGTAGGTCACTCCTGGACGGCCGGCAGTCTTTTCGATCACCCAGTCGGCGACTCCCTTGCCGTTCCGACCCGGCCGCGTGCTGCCGAGAATCACGCCGATCTTGAGGTCACTCATGAGAATCCTTCTTTCTTCGCCGGCGTGGGTCGACCTCAACCTGCGAGACACCCCACGCTTGAACGTTCATATGTCTACCTGCTGCACATATGAACATTCAAGCGTTCCGGTAGCATTCCCAGCGTGGCCGATGACACAGTCCAGTGGCTCGACGATCGGGAGATGACGGCGTGGCGGGCCCTGGTGGAGACCGTGGCCCGGTTGCCCACCGCCCTCGACGTCCAACTGCAGCGCGACTCCGATCTCAGCTTCCTCGAGTACTACGTGCTGGCTGCACTCTCCGAAGCACCGGACGGCACCGTCGGCATGTCCACCCTCGCCGTGCTGACCAACGCCGAACAGTCCCGGCTGTCCCACTTGGTGACGCGGCTCGAGCGGCAGGGCCTCGTTGGACGCGAACGAGACCGCGCCAACGGTCGCCACATCAACGCCGTCATCACCGCCACCGGCCGTGCTCGCATCGAGGAGGCGGCTCCCGGGCACGTGGCGAACGTCCGGCGACTCGTGTTCGACGCGCTGTCCGCCACAGATGTGCAGACGCTGTCGCGGGCCTGCCGGCGCATCAACGAGCAAGTCGGCCCCTACTGACGGTCGGGTGGGCGAGGCGGTGTTGGCCGCGCAAATGTTCGACTAGGTCGCGCAGCGTCCTCGCTCTCGCGGAATAGCGCACACCAGGAACACGTGCACGCCGCCAGTAGCGGTGCCGGTAACGTGCGGCGGGTGAGCACACCGGTCTCCCGCGCGCGCTGGATGCGTGGCGGGCTGGTCGGCGTCTGCTCGACCGTCTTCACCACCGGCGCGCACGCCGCTGCCGGCGGCAACCTGCCCAAGGGCTCCGCGCTCGTCGTCGCCGCGCTGGTCTGCCTCACCGTCGGCGGCGCGGTCGGCGGCCTCCAACTCACCGGGCGCCGCACCCGGCCCGCGGTGCTCACCGCCGCGCTCGCCGTCGCCCAGCTGCTCGGCCACCTCGTGATGGCAGGCGGACATCACCACGTCGGCGGCGCCGGGCTCAGCCCGGCCATGGTCACCGCCCACCTCGCGGCCGCCGTGGTGCTCGGCGTCGCGATCTCCTCGGTCGAATACGCCTACGTGGTGGCCGCTTCGGTGCTGCGCTGGTTGCGCCTGTTCGCCACGGCCGTCGCCGGCCCCGTCCCGGCGGTACGCCGCTGGACGACGAATGTCGTTGTGGTCCTTCCGGTTCTGCCGCATTCCGGTCTCGGAATGCGCGCGCCGCCCGCGGGTCTGCTCTCGGCCGCCTGACGGCCACCCTTCGCCTTCGTCGCCGCCGTCATACCGACGCGGCGTCTTCCCATACCCGCTGACCGCCGCACGAGCGGCATCACGTCGGCGGCGCCGCATCGTGTGCCGCGCCGCCCCGGCCCGAAGGGCTCACACCTGTCATGACCACCACCCCGGACGATGACGTCCACGCCCCACTCGACCCGTCCGGCGCTCCGCCGGCCCGGCAGCGGTTGCGCGGCCTGCGCCCGCTGCTCATGCGCCTGCACTTCTACGCGGGCGTCTTCGTCGGCCCGTTCATCCTGATCGCCGCCGTCACCGGCCTGCTCTACGCGCTAATCCCCC
This sequence comes from Mycobacterium sp. NPDC050041, assembly GCF_049541695.1. Classification (NCBI taxonomy): domain Bacteria; kingdom Bacillati; phylum Actinomycetota; class Actinomycetes; order Mycobacteriales; family Mycobacteriaceae; genus Mycobacterium; species Mycobacterium sp. NPDC050041. The sequence continues at coordinate 897,683 of NZ_JBMVDG010000001.1, forward strand.
AGATCGACACCTTCGTGCACCGCCACGAGCTGACCGTCGCGCAGGTCGGCGACCAACGCCTGCCGCTGTCCGACCAGCTCGCCGCCGCACGCGCCGCCCATCCGGAGGGCACCGTCGCGAGCATCCGGCCGCCGGCCGCGCCGGACGAGACCACGTGGGTGCGCCTCGCGGTCGACGACGTACCGCCCGATTACGCCCGCACGGTGTTCGTCGATCCCTACTCCGGGGAGGTGCGCGGCGCGCTGACCACCTACGGGCAGTGGCTGCCGACGCGCGCATGGTTCGACGAACTGCACCGCAACCTGCACCTCGACGCCGTCGGGCGCAACTACAGCGAGCTCGCGGCGAGCTGGCTGTGGGTGATATCGCTGGCCGGGCTGGCGCTGTGGGTCCTGCACCGGCGCGACACCCGCAAGCTGCGGCGGCTGGCCACACCGGACCGCGACAAGAAGGACCGGCGGCGGACCATGTCCTGGCACGGCGCCGTCGGGGTGTGGGTGGTGGTCGCGCTGCTCGGCCTGTCGGTCACCGGCATCACCTGGTCGCGCTACGGCGGCGAATCGGTCGACCTCATCCAGGCCCGGCTGAACAGCTCGGCGCCCGCCGTCGACACCGCACTGACCGCCGCACCGGGCCCGGACACCACCGCGGGCGATCACCACCACGGCGGCCACGGCGGGGCGGCCGCCACCGACAGCGGCGGCGCCGACGTGGTGCTGCGCGCCGCCGAGCGGGCCGGGCTGCAGGGGCCGATGTGGCTGTCGCCGCCCGCCGAAGCAGGCGAGGCGTGGCAGGCCGCGGAGAACAAGCGGGACTGGCCGACCCGGGCCGACGCAATCGCGGTCGACCCGGGCAGCGGCGCCGTCCTCGACCGGGTGAACCAGGCGGACTGGCCGTTCCTGGCCAAGCTCAAGGACTGGGCGATCGACGCGCACATGGGCGTGCTGTTCGGCGTGGCCAACCAGATCGTGCTCGCCCTGGTGGCCGTCGGGCTGATCACCGTCGTCGTCCGCGGTTATCTGATGTGGTGGCAGCGCAGGCCCACCCGAGGATCGGCATGGGCCGCGGGCCGGCCGCCGCTGCGCGGGACGCTGCGCAACCTGCCGCCCGCCGCGACCACCGCGCTCGTCGTCGCCGCGGTGGCGGTGGGCTGGTTCCTGCCCCTGTTCGGGCTCAGCCTCGCGGCGTTCCTCGTGGCCGACCTCGTGGTCGGTGCGGTCAAGCGACGCGGGGCGGCCGCCGATGCGTAGGGCACTGGCGTGCGCCGTCGCGGCGGGCCTGCTGCTGAGCGGGTGCACGTCGCAGGACGGCCACCACGAGGAGTCGATGGCCGCCACGGTCACCTTCACCGAGCAGTGGGTGAGCGCGTCGGACGCCGGGATGGTCGCGGTGTTCGGCACCCTCACCAACACCGGCCACCACGACGCCCGCCTCGTCGGCGGTGAGTCGCCGGCCGCCGGCCGGGTGGAGGTGCACGAGGTGGTGGCCGACGGCGGCGGGAAGTCGATGCGGCCCAAGGCCGGTGGGATCGCGGTGCCCGCGGGCGCCGCCCACGAGCTGACCCCGGGCGGCGACCATCTGATGCTGATGGACCTCAGGGAGCCGATGCGGCCCGGCGCCGACGTGGCGCTGACCGTGCTCTTCGACGACGGCTCGGCGCTGCCGGTCACCGCGCAGGTGCGCGACTTCCCCGGCGCCGACGAGGAGTACCACCCCGCCGCGTCGCCACACCACCATGGCTGAGCGGTTCGCGGTCAACCGGCGGCACCTCCTCACCGGGGGTGCCGCCGCACTGGCCGCCGGTGCCGCGCTCACCCAGTGCAGCGCCGCTCAGTCCGCCACCCCGGCAACGGCATTCGGGAGCTCGGTCGAACCGTTCCACGGGCCGCACCAGGCCGGCGTCGCCACCGCGCCGCAGGCGCACGCGCTGTTCCTGGCCCTCGACCTGCGCGCCGACGAATCCCGCAGCGCCCGTGACACCCTGGCCGCCGTGTTGCGGCTGTGGACCGCCGACGCCGCCCGGCTCACCCAGGGCCGGCCTGCGCTGGCGGACACCGAGCCGGAACTGGCGCAGCGGCCGGCCCGCCTCACCGTCACCGTGGGTCTGGGGCCCGCCGTGTTCGACCGCACCGGCCTGGCGCGGCTGCGGCCACCGACGGTCGCCGATCCGCCCGCCTTCCACACCGACCGGCTGGACGCCCGGTTCTGCGGCGGCGACCTGCTGCTGCAGATCTGCGCCGACGACCCGATCGCCGTCTCGCACGCCAGCCGGGTGCTGCTGAAGAACGTACGGGCCATGACGATCCAGCGGTGGCGGCAGCGCGGGTTCCGCAACGCCCACGGCGCCGACCCGTCGGGCGGGACGATGCGCAACCTGATGGGCCAGCTCGACGGCACCGCGAATCTGCATGACGACGCGGCGTTCGACCGGCTGGTGTGGGACGGCGGCGAGGCGCAGCGCTGGTTCGCCGGCGGCACCGTGCTGGTGCTGCGCCGGGTGCGCGCCGAGATGGACACCTGGGACGAATTGGACCGCACCAGCAAGGAGCTGGCGGTGGGCAGGCGGCTCGACAACGGCGCCCCGCTGACGGGCAGGCACGAGACCGACGAGCCCGACCTGACCGCGACGGCCGGCGGCATCCCGGTGATCCCGCCCAACAGCCACGTCGCGCTGGCCCGCCACCGCAACGACGGTGAACAGTTCCTGCGCAGGCCCTACAATTACGACGACCCGCCCGCGGGTGACCGCACCACCGACAGCGGGCTGATCTTCGCCGCGTATCAGCGGGATCCGGCCGTCCAATTCGTGCCGGTGCAGGAGCGCCTCGCCGAGGCGGACGCACTCAACGAGTGGACCACCACCGTCGGGTCGGCGACGTTCGCGGTGCTGCCGGGGGTGGAGGAAGGCGAACACCTCGGACAGGCATTGCTCGAGAGTCGCTGAGCGCCGGTACCAACGCCACCCGATCTGCGGCCAGGAGTGAGAAACTCACCGCTGGAGCAAACCGCTCCGCAGGGGTGTGCGAACGGAGCCGGTGTGCAGTACTCACTGCTGGGTCCGCTGCGGGTGACGGCCGACGGGGGTCGCATCGAGCTCGGCGGGCTACGCCAGCGGGCGGTGCTCGCGGTGCTGCTGATCTCCGCCGACGCGGTGGTCGACGTCGACGTGCTGATCGACAAGGTGTGGGACGGCGCCCCGCCCAGCAAGCCGGTGAGTTCCGTGCGCGCCTACGTCGCGAATCTGCGCCGGGTGCTCGGCGACGGCCGCAGCCCCGATCGGCTGCTCACCGAGGGTCACGGCTACCTGCTGCGCCTGGGTGACGACTCCCTCGACTGCCAGTCCTTCGAGGCGGCCACCGATCTCGGCCGCCGCCTGCTCGCCGACGGCGATCCCGAGGCGGCGTTGCCGCACCTGTCCCGGGCGCTCGCCCTGTGGCATGGCGAGCCGCTCAGTGACTTCCGGAACCTGTCCTTCGCGGTCGACGAGGTGCACCGGCTGGATGTCGTGCGACTCGACTGCGTCGAGGCGGTGTTCGACGCGCGGCTGCAGCTCGGGCAGGACGCCGGCCTGGTGCCGGAGATCAGCGCCGAGGTCACCGGTCATCCACTGCGGGAACGGCTCTGGGAGCAGCTGATGCTCGCCCTCTACCGGGCAGGCAGGCGGGGTGACGCGCTGCGTGCCCACGACCGGATGCGCACGGTGTTCGACCGCGAACTCGGGGTCGCGCCGGGATCGGACGCCGAGCGGCTCGCCCACGACATCCGTTCGGAGGCAGCACATCTGCGGCGCGACCCAACCGCGTCGACCAAGGCGGCGCCCGCCCGACCGCGGCAGCGTCCCCTGGTGGGCCGCGGCCACGACGTCCGCCAACTGGACGATCGACTGGCCGCAGCCGTCGGCGGGCAGGGCAGCGCCACCGTGATCGTCGGCGAGAGCGGCATCGGCAAGACCGCCCTGGCCGCCGAGACCGCCCGCCGTGCCGAAGCCTTGGGTGCGACGACGCTCTGGATCGGGCACCGCGCCGCGGCCGACCTGTCGCCGTGGTGGACGTGGAACCAGGTGCTGCGCGAGCTCGCAGGCCGCACCGGCGACCCGGTCCATCAGCCCGCCCCGCCCCGCGCCGACGGCGACCGCCGGATGGTCGAGGCGATGGCCACCGCCGTCGGGGCGCTGGTGCGCGAGCCGACGGTGGTGGTCCTCGACGACGTCCACCTCGCCGACCCGCTCAGTCGCGACACCCTCGCGGTGCTGACGGGCGCGCTCCCCCGGCTGCCGCTGCTGGTGCTGGCCACCTGGCAGCACGGCGACGCCGCACGTCCCGGCGAGGAGCTGTCGCGGCTGCTGGCCGGTGCCGACCTGCGTTCGATGTGGTTGCATGGCCTCGACGCCGATCGCGCCGCCGAGCTCGTCGAGCATCTCAGCGGCGTGACGCCCACCGACGCGGTGGCCGGCCAGCTCGTCGCCCGCACCGGGGGCAACCCGCTGTATCTCACCGAACTCACCCGGCTGCTGATGGAACGCCGCCAACTCGACGGCGCGACAGCGGCATTGTCCGCCGACGGTGTGCCGCCGGCCGTCACCGGCGTCATCGGCGGCCGGATGGCCGCCTTGCCCGCGGACACCGCGACCGCGCTCAGCGCCGCGGCGGTGCTGGGCATCGCGGTGTCGTCGACCCGCGTCGGCGCCGTGCTCGGTGTCGCAGCGCACGTCGTGGAGGACCGGCTGGCGGCTGCGGTCAGCGCAGCCTTACTGGTGCCCGAGCAGGCCGGCCGCTACCGCTTCAGCCACGGCATCGTCCGTGACGCCGTGGTCGGCAGGCTCGACCCGCGGGACCGCAGCCGGCTGCACGCCGATGTCGCCCGGGTGCTGCTCGCCGACGCCGGCGCGCTCGACGAGGACGCCGTCGCGGGCGCCGACCACGCCTGGCGGGCGGGGGTCCGGCTGGACGCCGCAGACGCGCTGACGCTGCTCGGCCGGGCCGCGGCCACGGCGTGGAGCCGGTCGGCCTACCGCGAGGTGGCCGAGCTGAGCCGGCGAGGCCTGCAGGTGTGCGAGCGGTTGCCCGACGGGCCGGACCGGCTGCGCCAGGAGGCCGACCTGTGGTTGCAACTGGCCTCGGCGGAGGCGGTCGTGACGGGCCAGACGTCGGCCGCGGTGTCCGCCGCGCTGCGGCGATCCCACGAGATCGGTTCGCAGATCGGGCATGTGACCGTCGAGCGGGCGCTGCGCTGCCTGGAGGCCTGCGGGGCGGGCCGGTACCGGGAGGGCGCGGTGATGGCCGACGGGCTGATCGAGCTGTTCGCCGACACCGGTGACGCGGTCGCCGGATCGGCCGGGTACTACCTGCGCGGGTTGACCGATTTCGCGGCGGGCGACGTCGACGGCTGCCTCGACCGCATCGAGACGCTGCTGCACGAACTCCCGCCGGTGGACTGGCGCCGCCACGGTCACATGGCCACCTTCGACGTCCGCGGCTACGGCGTCGCGGCGTGGGCGCACGCACTGCTTGGTGAGCCCGAGCGGGCACGGGCACTCGTGGCGACCGGGCTCGAACTCGCCGAGGGCCGCAACGACACGTTCGGATCGGCGATCCTGCTGACCTCGCAGCTGCAGGTCGATGCGATCCGCGGCAGCCACGCGTGGCTCGCCGAGCAGGCCGAGGCGACGGTCGAGCGGCTCACCGGCTTTGGTTTCGATCAGCTGGCGGGCACAGCACGGATCATCGGAGGTTGGGCGCGCGCGCTGGGGCCGGCGGGTGAGGACACCGCCGAGGAGATGCGCGACGCGATCGCCACCCATTCCCGCGACGGGACGCGCATCTTCCTGCCGCTGTACTACGCGCTGCTGGCCGACGTGCAGGCCGCGCGCGGCGACGTGTCCGGTGGGCGGGCGACGCTGAACCGGGCGGAACTCACCGCGTTCGCCACCGGTGAGCGGGTCTGGGACGCCCAGCTTTCCGCGCGGCTGTCCGCGCTGCGGCACCGCCGTGACCACGGCCGCCCCGAGGACGCGGGGCGGATCGCCGAGTAGTCACCCGGGCGGCGACGACGTATCCACCCGCAACGACCAGCAGGGCGAACTTGATCGAGGCCGCCAGGTGCGCGCGTCGCGTGTGTACGGCAATCTGATTGCCGCTCAACACGTTCAGCAGTGACGCGCCCTCGATCGCGTCTCCGGCGACGGCGCCGACCACGAGCAGAACCGGCGTGCGCGGGTGGCCGAGAACCCGCCGCGCACGGTCGACATGCAGGCCGGCGAGGACGCCGTAGGTGGCCATGTAGCCGAAGTCCAGCCACAGGGACGTGCGCGCCGTGCGCCGACCACCGGGGCCCCAGCGGCCCATGATGCTCTCGGCGCGGGCGGGGGTGCGGGCCAGCTCGAATGGGATGATGCCCGGGCCGCCGGTCCGGCGCAGCCGCCGTTCGAGAACCATCATCAGCGCGGTGTAGCCGAGGAAGGCGCCCGTCGCGTAGCGGATTCCCGCGCCACGGATTTCGGGTGCCTGGCCTGCCGAACTCCGTGACATGGTGCTCCCCCACGTACATGGTGTGTGCGTTGTGGTGCAACGGTAACGCCGGCCGCGCCTCAGCGATGAGTTCGTGGCCCTGCCGCGGTCTTCACCAGCACCCGAACGAACGGAGAATGCAGTGCCTCGAACGAACCTCTCGATGTCGATATCCGCCGATGGCTACGTCGCCGGCCCGCACCAGAGCGTCGACCACCCACTCGGAGTCGGCGGAGAGCAGCTGCACGGTTGGCATCTCGGACCTGCCAGGGACCACCCGGCCAATCGCCAGGTGGTCGCGGAGATGCTCGACGACATGGGCGCGACCATCATGGGCCGCAACATGTTCGGGCCGATCCGCGGCGAGTGGGGTGATTCACCGTGGCGGGGCTGGTGGGGCGACGAGCCGCCCTACCACTGCCCCGTGTTCGTCCTCACCCACCACCCGCACGACCCCATCGAGATGTCCGGCGGGACGACATTCCACTTCGTCACCGACGGTGTCGAAGCCGCCTACGCGCTCGCGGCGGAGGCAGCGGGAGAACGCCCGATCTCCATCGCGGGCGGCGCGTCCTGCGCCCGGCAGGCACTGCACGCCGGGCTCGTCGACGAACTGGACCTCCAGGTGAATCCGGTCATCCTCGGGTCGGGCGAGCGACTGCTCGACGGGTTCGCGGCAGGCCACCCACAACTCGAACTGGTCCGAGTCATGGAAGCTCCCGGCGTCGCCCACCTGCGGTACCGCGTCGTCCGCTGAGCCGTCCCGAAGTCGTGATCGGTAGTGAGCTCACGCCGAGACGCTCTGTCCTGCGTCCCGGCCGGACCCGCCGGGACGGGACATCGTGAGAGGAAGACATGAACGCCACCCGCATCGGAATCGCACTCACCACCGGAGTCCTCGCGATCTCCGCGTTGAGCGGCTGCTCGAAAGCCACGGAGATCAGGGACGTGGCAGCCCAGGCGGCCGAGCAGGTCGTCACGTCGGGCACCGAAAGGATCACCCAGGCCGCGGCGGGCGGCGACCTGTTCACCGCTGAGGGCATCGACGCCGCCTATGCGGCGGTCGAGGAGAAGGTCGGCGCCGACCCGATGCAGGTGGTGGAGGTGACGATCATCGCCGGCAATCTCACCGTCCAGGCCGTCGACCCCAACGCCCCGACCGAGCTCAACCAGTGGACCTACACCGCAGGCGTCGTCGGGCCGTCGCGTCCGGTCGACTACGGCGATGACGTCGAGGCTCTCGGCGAGAACCTGTTCTCCGTCAACGAGGTCGAGACCGGCGCCATCGAGGCGGCCGTCGTCGGCGCGGTGACGATGGCCGCAATCCCGGGCGGCGAGGTGCAGAGCGTGATCGTCAAGCGGAACATCCCGTTCGACGAGAGCGTGACCATGTTCATCAACGTCGATGGCGAACGCAGCAGCAAGCAGGTGCGCGCCGACGTCTCGGGCACCATCACCGACGTCGTCTAGGAACGTGACCGCCGGGGTCGCCGATCAACTCGGCGGAACTGCGCCGGCAGTCGTCAGGTCGGCGTCCTTCGGCGCGTATTCGGCGACCACGTTCTTGAAGACGACGCTGGGGTTGGCGTCGTCGATCTTGAACGCCTCTTCCGGGTCCTGCTTCGCGTCGTCAATCGAGCTGCGAGTGCCGTACGCGGCGAAGAGTTGGGGATACTCGACGCTCTCCCGGCTGGGGTCGTCGATGACGAGATACACCCGCAGCAGCGGGTGATCGGACACCAGGTCGTGCACCACGTTGCGCGGGGCGATTTCGTTCTCGATGCACAGGAAACTGCCCCCGGCCGCGGTGGGCACGAGCTTGGTGACGGTCTCGGAGAATTCGACGGGCTGCTGGCGCAGGGATACCCGTGGCGGAAGGCAGGTGCGGGTGTCGGTCACCCGCCGCTGGGTGATGAAGGCGGCGCTCACGGAAAGGCGCGCCAGACCCACCTGACGAATGTCTACGTCGACCACCTTCTTGTAGTCGCTCTGCATGCCCGGCAGCAGGAAGGCGCCGGCGGTGTCGAAGTCGTCGGCGTACACCAGTCGGGCGGCGGCCGCCGGTGTCGGGCCGGCTCGAAAATCTCGTCCGGCGGTCCAGCCGCTGAAATCCATTCCCGCCGCGACATCGACCGGCTGCGCGTCCATGGGCGCCTGCCCTCGCGGATACGCCACCACACGCATCAGCGTTCCACCGATGTCGGCCTGCACGGTGCCGCGGTTGTGCAGCGTCACCTTCGCCTGGAGATGCACGATGTGGCCGGTGCTGCCGACGGGCGTCAGGTCGGCCCGAACGTCGATCAGTGGCCTGGAGGTGCGCGGCAGGTAGTCCGTGTCCAGCCAGTACTGGAAGAGACCGAGCAGCGGGACCACCGCCGCGAGAACGGCGACGCCTCTGGTGAACGTCGCTCTGGCATGCGGTCCGAGGTACACGATCCACCACACGGCGGATGCGCCGAGCGTCAGGACGAATCCGGTCCAACCGGTGAGCTGTGAGACGGGACTCCGAAGGTCGATCAACCAGACATAGCCGGCGAAGAACGCCATGGAGATCTGGCTCAGGAGGACGGCCGTCAACCAGCTCGCCGACTTGCGCACTATTGCCGTGAACGCCCAGACGCACACGATCGCGATGGCGAGTAACAAGCCCGCGCCGAGTGTCGACGACGCCGTGCGGGTCATCTCGAAATCGCGCACCGCCAACGCGAAGACGAAGACGCCGTCGATCAACACGGTCGCGACAAGCAGGACCGAAAGCGTCCGGGAGACGGTCCGAACATCACTGCCGATCGCCGTGGACGCCGCTGCGCGTCCGGGGCTTTCGTGGGGCACCGGCCGTGCATGCGTGTCCGGTTCGGTCACCATGCCCGATGTCCGAACTCGCACGGCCCGAGCCGCTCTGCTGGATCGCGCATCACACCTCCCCAGGCTCTACAGGGCGATGCTCTCAGGACTCGGCGGGCGGGTACCGGGTAGCCGGCTACCCCAGTGCAGACGGGGAAGAGGTGCGGGATCCTCGCGACGGCGCATGGCGGCCCACCACATGACAAAGGTCACGAACCCGGAGATCCGTGACCCTTGTCGAGTGTGGGCGAAGGGGGACTTGAACCCCCACGTCCCGAAGGACACTGGCACCTGAAGCCAGCGCGTCTGCCATTCCGCCACTCGCCCTGAAGACCGAGGGAGCCTATCACCCGAGCGCCTCGGCTCCCAAACCGTACAGATCGGGCCGACCAGAGCCTCCAGCAACCCCTGCGCCGCCCAAGATCGCGTCCCTGACCTGCGACGACAGGATTCTCAGAGTTCTGTTGGTCCCGCAGTTCAGTGCTGGGCCGATACCATGCACTGCAGGAAAGAGCCCGAGCGACACGCGGTGGGAGGCCGAGGTGAGCGGGGCCGAGCGACGACACGAGTGAGGCGGGCGGTGACATGGGTCCTCTCGACCGCATCGAACGCAAACTCGAGTCCACCGTCGGGGACGCCTTCGCCCGTGTCTTCGGCGGATCGATCGTCCCGCAGGAGGTCGAGACGCTTCTGCGCCGCGAAGCCGAGGCCGGCACCCGCGAGGTCGGCCGCGACCGCATTTTGGCGCCGAACGACTACGTAATTACCCTCGGTGTTTCCGATTACCAGAAGGTGAGCGCCGACCCGGACCTGACCTCGACCACATTCGCCAGACATCTGGAGGGATACATCCATGATCAGGGGTGGCAAACGTATGGTGATGTGGTCGTCAGATTCGAGCAGTCCCCGAATCTGCACACCGGCCAATTCCGCGCGCGGTGCGCGGTCAACCCAGACTCGACCACCGGCGAACCCGCCCCAGCACACCGAGAGCATGCGTTCGACGCAGGATCAGGAGTACCACCGATGACCGACAATCCGACGTACCGCGGCGGCGGCCAGGGACAGGGGCGGCCCGGCGACGAGTACTACGACGAGCGGTACGGACGCCAGGGCGACGATCCACGCGCGGCCTACCCGCCCGAGCAGGGCGGTTACCCGGCGCAGCAGGGTGGCGAGCCGAACTACCCGCCCCGCGGCGGCTACCCCGAGCAGGGTGGCTACCCCGACGGCGGTGGCTACCCCGAGGGCGGTGGCGGCTACCCGGACCAGGGTGGCTACCCGCCGCCGTCCTATGAGCAGCGCGGCCCCGCAGGTCCCGGCGGCTACGGCCCGCCGCCCGGCCCGCCACCCGGTGGCGGCTACGACCAGGGCTACCGGCCCGGTCCCGCCGGCCCCGGTGGTCCCGGTGGCTACGGCGGCGGCCAGTCCGGATACGGGCAGCCCGGCGCCGACTACGACTACGGCCGTCCCCCGGCACCCGGCAGGCACGAGGACGGTGGCTACGGCGCGCCGCCCGCCGGCCGGCCCGGTTACCCCGACCAGGGCGGCTACCCGGATCAGGGCGGCTACCCGGATCAGGGCGGCTACCCCGACCAGGGTGGCTACGGCGGCGGCCAGTACGGACGCCAGGACTACGGGCAGCAGGAGTACGGCGGCGGACGCGGCTACGCCGAGCCGGCCGCTTACGGCGAGCCCGGTTACGCCGAGCCCGCGGGCCGCGACTACGAGTACGGCCAGCAGGCCGGTGGCGGCTACGGCGGCGCGTACGGGCAGGGCGACTACCCGGCCGGTGGCGCGACCGTCACCCTGCAGCTCGACGACGGCAGCGGCCGCACCTACCAGCTGCGCGAAGGCGCGAACGTGATCGGACGCGGCCAGGACGCGCAGTTCCGGCTGCCCGACACCGGCGTCTCGCGCCGGCACCTGGAGATCCGCTGGGACGGACAGGTCGCGCTGCTGTCGGACCTGAACTCGACCAACGGCACCACCGTGAACAACGCACCGGTCCAGGAGTGGCAGTTGGCTGACGGCGACGTCATCCGGCTCGGCCACTCCGAGATCATCGTCCGCGTTCACTAGTGATCGCGGCTGGGTCACGACCTGGGCACAGCCACGGGCGAAGCTGAAGGCTTCACCACCACGTCGAACAACGTCCAAGTATCGTGACGTTGCCGACGTCGGCCGGCCGCACCGGCGGGCAGGGGCGCAGCGACCCGGGGATCCGTGTTGATGCGGGCAGGAGTACGGATCGGGGAACGAGAGGAACGTCAGATGCAGGGGTTGGTGCTGCAGCTGACGCGCGTCGGATTCCTGTTGCTGCTGTGGCTGTTCATCTGGTCGGTACTGCGGATCCTGCGCACCGACATCTACGCCCCCACCGGCGCGGTGATGGTGCGCCGCGGTCTGGCGCTGCGCGGCTCGCTGCTGCCCAACCGGCAGCGCAACGTGATCCGGCAGCTGGTGGTCACCGAGGGCGCGCTCGCCGGCACCCGGATCACCCTGAGCAGCCAGCCGGTGCTGATCGGCCGCGCCGATGACTCGACGCTGGTGCTCACCGACGACTACGCCTCCACCCGCCACGCCCGGCTGTCCCCACGAGGTTCGGAGTGGTACGTGGAGGACCTAGGATCGACCAACGGCACATACCTCGACAGGGCGAAGGTGACGACGGCGGTAAAGGTTCCGATTGGCACGCCGGTTCGGATCGGCAAGACGGTGATCGAGCTGCGCCCGTGACGCTGGTTCTCCGGTACGCCGCGCGCAGCGACCGCGGTCTGGTCCGTGCCAACAACGAAGACTCGGTCTACGCGGGTGCGCGCCTGCTCGCCCTCGCCGACGGTATGGGCGGTCACGCCGCGGGTGAGGTGGCCTCGCAGCTGGTGATCGCCGCGCTGGCCCATCTCGACGACGACGAGCCCGGCGGCGACCTGCTCGGCAAACTCGATTCCGCCGTCGCCGAAGGCAACTCGGCGATCGCGGCGCACGTGGAAGCCGATCCCGAACTCGAGGGCATGGGCACGACGCTCACGGCGATCCTGTTCGCGGGCAACCGCCTCGGCCTGGTGCACATCGGCGACTCGCGCGGCTACCTGATGCGCGACGGCGAGCTCACCCAGATCACCAAGGACGACACCTTCGTCCAGACGCTGGTCGACGAGGGCCGCATCACCGCCGAGGAGGCGCACAGCCACCCGCAGCGGTCGCTGATCATGCGCGCACTCACCGGCCACGAGGTCGAGCCCACACTGATCGTCCGCGAGGCCCGTGTCGGCGACCGCTACCTGCTGTGCTCGGACGGGCTGTCCGACCCCGTCAGCCACGAGACCATCCAGGAGGCGATGCAGATCCCGGACGTCGCCGAGAGCGCCGACCGGCTGATCGAGCTCGCGCTGCGCGGGGGCGGACCGGACAACGTCACCGTGGTGGTCGCCGACGTCGTCGACTACGACTACGGACAGACCCAGCCGATCCTGGCCGGCGCCGTCTCCGGCGACGACGACCAACCCCCGCCCAACACCGCGGCGGGCCGCGCGTCGGCATTCAACCCGAAGCGCAACGAGCCGAAACGCGTTGTGCCGCAACTCGCGGAGGACCCCCGCAAGCCGCGCTCGAAACGCCGGATGATCATCGCCGCGGTGTTGCTCATCCTGGTGGCCCTCGCCGGGCTGGCCATCGGCCGCGAGATCGTTCGCAACAACTACTACGTCAGCGACGACGACGGCACGGTGTCGATCATGCGCGGCGTGCCCGGATCCTTCCTGGGCTATCACCTCCAGGAGCCCTACCGGCAGGGCTGCCTCACCGCCCGCGACGGCCTCACACTGATCAACCCCGGCCAGGCGCCGCGCGACTGTGAGCTGTTCCGCGTCGCCGACCTCAAGCAGTCCGAACAGCGCCAGGTGATCGCGGGCCTGCCGACCGGGTCCGAGGACGAGGCGATCGGCCAGATCAACCAGCTGGCACGCGATTCGCTGCTGCCGATCTGCCAGGCCCCCAAGCCGACGCCGACCCCGAAGACACAGCCGCACCTGCCCGGCTCGCCGCAGTCGCCCGGCGTGCCGAACGCCCCGACGACGTCGGGTGGCGCCGCGCCGGCCCCCGAGACACCGCGGACCGTCGCCCCCTCGCCCGGCCCCGCTGCGGGCGGCCCGCAGGCACCGCCACCGGCGCCGCCCACCCCGTCCCCCTCCCCCACCGTGACGGCGCTGCCGCCCCCGCCCCCGGAACCTGGCACCAACTGCCGGGAGGCGGCGTGACGACGCAGCCCCAGTCACCGGTCACGGTGATGCCGCCGCTGCCGAATCGGCGCAACGCCGAGCTGTTCCTGCTCGGCTTCGCGGCACTCATCACGACCGTGGCGCTGCTGATCGTCGAGGTGAATCAAGAACAGGGTCTGAGTTGGGATCTCGCCCAGTACACGCTGGGGTACCTCGCCCTGTTCGCCGCCGCGCACGTCGCGGTCCGCCGCTTCGCGCCCTACGCCGATCCCCTGCTGCTCCCGGTGGTCGCACTGCTCAACGGGCTCGGTCTGGTGATGATCCACCGCCTGGACCTCGCCGCGGGCGAGCTGACGTCAGAAGGCTTGGGCGGCACCGCGAATCAGCAGATGCTGTGGGCGCTCGTCGGCGTCGCGGGGTTCACCCTGGTGGTCGTCTTCCTGCACGACCACCGGCTACTCGCGCGGTACGGCTACGTCTGCGGACTGACCGGCCTGGTGCTTTTGGTGATCCCGGCCCTGCTGCCGGCGCGCTACTCCGAACAGGGCGGCGCGAAGATCTGGATCCAGTTGCCCGGCTTCTCGATTCAGCCCGCCGAGTTCTCCAAGATCCTGCTGCTGATCTTCTTCGCCGCCGTGCTGGTGGCCAAGCGCGACGTGTTCACCAGCGCCGGTAAGCACTTCCTGGGCATGACACTCCCCCGCCCCCGCGACCTGGCGCCGCTGCTGGCCGCCTGGATCGCATCAATCGGCGTGATGATCTTCGAGAAGGACCTCGGCACCTCGCTGCTGCTGTACGCCTCGTTCCTGGTGCTGGTCTACGTGGCCACCGAGAGGTTCAGCTGGGTCGTCATCGGGCTGACCCTGTTCGCCGTGGGAAGCGTTGCGGCATATCACATGTTCGGCCATGTCCGGGTGCGCGTGCAGACCTGGCTCGACCCGTTCGCCGATCCGGACGGCGCCGGCTACCAGATGGTGCAGTCGCTGTTCAGCTTCGCCACCGGCGGCATCTTCGGCACCGGGCTCGGCAACGGCCAGCCCGGCACGGTGCCCGCCGCCTCCACCGACTTCATCATCGCCGCGGTGGGCGAGGAACTCGGGCTCGTCGGGCTCGCCGCGGTGCTGATGCTCTACACCATCCTGATCATCCGCGGCCTGCGCACCGCCATCGCGGTGCGCGACAGCTTCGGCAAGCTGCTGGCCGCCGGGCTGGCCTCCACGCTGGGCATCCAGCTGTTCATCGTCGTCGGCGGCGTCACCAGGCTGATCCCGCTGACCGGCCTGACCACCCCGTGGCTGTCCTACGGCGGGTCCTCATTGCTCGCCAACTACCTGCTGCTGGCGATCCTGGTGCGCATCTCGCACGCCGCGCGCCGGCCCATCGACACCAAGCCGGCGCAGCAGACGCCGATCGCGGCGGCCAGCACCGAGGTGATCGAGAAGGTATGAACACCTCACTTCGCCGCATCGCCGTCACGATCATGGCGCTGATCGTGCTGCTGCTGGCCAACGCCACCATGACCCAGGTGTTCAGGGCCGACGGGCTGCGTTCGGACCCGCGCAACCAGCGGGTGCTGCTCGACGAGTACTCCCGCCAGCGCGGCCAGATCTCGGCGGGCGGCGAACTGCTGGCGTACTCGGTGTCGACCAACGGCCGGTTCCGCTTCCTGCGGGTCTACCCCGACCCGCAGGCCTACGCCCCGGTCACCGGGTTCTACTCGCTGAGCTATTCGAGCAGCGGCCTGGAGCGCGCCGAGGACACGATTCTCAACGGCTCCGACGAGCGGCTGTTCGCTCGGCGGCTGGCGGACTTCTTCACCGGCCGCGATCCGCGCGGCGGCAACGTCGCCACCACGATCAACCCGCAGGTGCAGCAGGCCGCCTGGGACGCGATGTCCGAGGGCTGCAACGGGCGGGCGTGCAAGGGCGCGGTGGTGGCGCTCGAACCGAGCACCGGCAAGATCCTGGCGATGGTGTCGGCGCCGTCGTACGACCCGAATCTGCTGGCCTCCCACAACTTGGACGAGCAGGCCGCTGCCTGGGGCCAGCTGCGGGACAACCCCGACAATCCGTTGGTGAACCGGGCGATCTCCGAGACCTACCCGCCGGGGTCGACGTTCAAGGTAATCACCACCGCGGCCGCGTTGCAGGCAGGCGCGACCCCCAACACCACGGTGACCGCCGCGCCGCGAATCACGCTGCCGGACAGCACCGCAACGCTGGAGAATTTCGGCGGCTCGTCGTGTGGCGGCGGCCCGACGGCGACCCTGCGGGAGGCGTTCGCGCGCTCCTGCAACACCGCCTTCGTCGAACTCGGCATCGACACCGGTGCCGATGCCCTGCGCGATACCGCGCAGTCCTTCGGCCTGGACGACGCACCCGCGCCGATCCCTCTGCAGGTCGCCGAGTCGACCGTCGGCCCGATCGCCGACGGCGCCGCGCTGGGCATCTCGAGCATCGGCCAGAAGGACGTGGCACTCACACCGCTGCAGAACGCGATGGTGGCCGCCACCATCGCGAACGAAGGGGTAACCATGCGGCCCTACCTGGTCGACAGCCTCAAGGGACCCGACCTGGCCAACATCAGCACCACCAGTCCGGTCGAAGAGCGACGGGCGGTCACGCCACAGGTCGCAAGTACACTTACGGATTTGATGGTCGGCGCCGAGCAGGTGACGCAGCAGAAGGGAGCCATCGCCGGCGTGCAGATCGCTTCGAAAACCGGCACGGCGGAGCACGGGTCCGACCCGCGAAACACTCCGCCGCACGCCTGGTACATCGCCTTCGCTCCCGCTCAGGCTCCCAAGGTGGCCATCGCCGTTCTCGTGGAGGGCGGCGGTGACCGGCTGGGCGCAACGGGCGGCGCGCTGGCCGCGCCGATCGGCCGGGCAACGATCGCCGCGGCGCTGAGGGAGGGCTCATGAGTCCCCGCGTCGGTGTCACGCTGTCCGGTCGCTACCGGCTGCAGCGGCTCATCGCCACCGGCGGTATGGGCCAGGTGTGGGAGTCGGTGGACTCGCGCCTGGGCCGCCGTGTCGCCGTCAAGGTCCTCAAGGCGGAGTTCTCCTCGGATCCTGAATTCGTCGAGCGGTTCCGCGCGGAGGCGCGCACGGTCGCGATGCTCAACCATCCGGGCATCGCCAGCGTCTACGACTACGGCGAGACCGACATGGACGGCGAGGGCCGCACCGCCTACCTGGTGATGGAACTCGTCAACGGCGAGCCGCTGAACTCCGTCCTCAAGCGCACCGGCCGGCTGTCGCTGCGGCACGCGCTGGACATGCTGGAGCAGACCGGGCGCGCGCTGCAGGTCGCACACACCGCCGGCCTGGTGCACCGCGACGTCAAGCCCGGCAACATCCTGATCACGCCGACCGGACAGGTGAAGCTCACCGACTTCGGCATCGCCAAGGCCGTCGACGCCGCCCCGGTCACCCAGACCGGCATGGTGATGGGTACCGCGCAGTACATCGCCCCGGAGCAGGCCCTCGGCCACGACGCGACCGCGGCCAGCGACGTCTACGCACTGGGAGTCGTCGGCTATGAGTCGGTGTCGGGCAAGCGCCCCTTCACCGGTGACGGCGCTCTCACGGTCGCGATGAAGCACATCAAGGAGACCCCGCCGCCGCTGCCGGCCGACCTGCCGCCGAACGTGCGCGAGCTGATCGAGATCACGCTGGTGAAGAACCCGGGCATGCGCTACCGCTCGGGTGGGCCGTTCGCCGACGCCGTGGCCGCGGTGCGCTCGGGCCGGCGGCCTCCGCGCCCGAATCAGGCGCCGACGATCGGGCGGGCCGCGCCTGCGGCGGTGCCGTCCGCGGCGCAGAACCGTGCGGCGATGACCGGCGGGTCCCCGGTGACGGCGGCCCGTTCGCGTCCGGTGACGACGGGTCACCGGCCGCCCCCGCCGCGCCGGACGTTCTCGTCGGGGCAGCGGGCGCTGCTGTGGGCGGCGGGCGTGCTCGGCGCGCTGGCCATCGTGATCGCGGTGCTGATCGTGCTCAACGCGCAGGATCGGCGTGATCAGCAGTCGCCTGCGCCGACCATCACCAACACGATCACCGAGACCACGCCTCCCGCGTCGCCGACCGCGATGCCCGCGCCTGGTCAGGGCGGTTTCGAGCAGGAAAGTCTTGTCGATGCGGGATTCGGGGTATCCCTACTCGGCGCGACCGAACGGCCGCCGGTGAATCCTGCGGTACACCAGACACGCGTCTCCGAATACATATGGCTCCCAGAACAGACATGACAACCCCACAGCATCTGTCCGACCGTTACGAGCTGGGCGAGATCCTCGGCTTCGGCGGCATGTCCGAGGTCCACCTCGCCCGCGACAACCGTCTGCACCGAGACGTCGCCATCAAGGTGTTGCGCGCCGACCTCGCCCGCGACCCCAGTTTCTACCTCCGGTTCCGCCGCGAGGCGCAGAACGCCGCCGCGTTGAACCACCCGGCCATCGTCGCGGTGTACGACACCGGCGAGGCCGAGACGCCGACCGGGCCGCTGCCCTACATCGTGATGGAGTACGTCGAAGGCGTCACCCTGCGCGACATCGTGCACAACGACGGCCCGATGCCGCCCAAGCGGGCGCTGGAAGTCATCGCCGATGCCTGCCAGGCGCTGAACTTCAGCCACCAGCACGGCATCATCCACCGCGACGTCAAGCCGGCGAACATCATGATCAGCAAGGCCGGCGCGGTGAAGGTGATGGACTTCGGCATCGCGCGCGCCATCGCCGACAGCGGCAACAGCGTCACCCAGACCGCGGCCGTGATCGGCACCGCCCAGTACCTGTCGCCCGAGCAGGCCAGCGGCAACACCGTCGACGCCCGCTCGGACGTGTACTCGCTGGGCTGCGTGCTCTACGAGATGCTCACCGGTGAACCGCCGTTCGTCGGTGACTCCCCCGTCGCGGTCGCCTACCAGCACGTCCGCGAGGATCCGATTCCGCCGTCACGCCGGCACGAGGGCATCAGCCCCGAGCTCGACGCCGTGGTGCTCAAGGCGCTGACCAAGAATCCGGACAACCGCTACCAGACGGCGGCCGACCTGCGCACCGACCTGGTCCGGGTGCACAGCGGCGAGCAGCCCGATGCGCCGAAGGTGCTCACCGACGCGGATCGGACATCCTTCATGTCCGCGCCGCCCGCCCATGACCGCACCGAGCAGATCAACTACATGCCGCGTCCGGAGCCCCGCGCCGCCGGCGGTGACCGCGGCGGATCGATCGGGCGCTGGCTCATCGCGGTGGCGATCCTGGCCGTGCTGACGGTGGTCGTCACTGTGGCGATCAACATGTTCGGCGGCGAAACCCGCGACGTTGCGGTGCCTGACGTGCAGGGCCAGGTGTCGGCCGAGGCGATCGCGGAGCTGCAGAACGCCGGCTTCCGGGTGCGCACCCAGCAGCAGCCGAACTCCGAGGTGCCGCCCGACCACGTCATCAGCACCTCGCCGCAGGCCAGCTCGGAGGTCGGCGCCGGCGAAGAGGTCACGCTCAACGTGTCCACCGGACCCGAGCAGCGAGAGGTCCCCGACGTCCGCGGCGGGACCTACGCCGACGCGGTGCGCAAGCTCGCCGACGCCGGTTTCGACGAGGTGCAGCAGCAGCCTTCGGAGTCCACGCCGGAGCAGAGCGGCAAGGTGATGGCGACGTTGCCGCCGGCGAATTCGACATCGGCGATCACGAACGTCATCACCATCGTGGTCGGTTCCGGTCCGGGCTCACTGCCGGTGCCGGAGTGCGTGGGTCAGACCGTCGACGTGGCCACCCGCAACCTGAACACCATCGGATTCGCCACGGTGCTCACGGCGCCGGTGGACAGCCCGCGGCCGTCCGGCGAGATCATCGCGTGCGATCCGGGCCCGGGCACGTCGGTGCCGAAGAACACCCCGATCACGTTGCGGGTGTCGAAGGGCAATCAGTTCATCATGCCGAACCTGGTCGGGCAGTTCTGGTCGGACGCGTTCCCCCGCCTGCAGGCGCTGGGCTGGACGGGACCCCTGGACCGGGCCGCCGATGTGCGCGACAGCGGTCAGCGGCTCAACGCGGTGGTGATGCAGAGCCCGGAGCCGGGCACCGGCGTGAACTACGACGGATCGATCACGCTGGCGTTCGCTGCGTAGCAGCGGCCACCGCGTGGGCGACCTCGTCCTCCAGTCGGTGCACCAGAGTCTCGTCAGGTGCGCTGCCGCAGTAGCCGAGCCAGTTGGCCAGCATCCGGTGCCCGCCCTCGGTGAGGATCGACTCCGGGTGGAACTGGACGCCGTGGATGGGCAGTTCGGCGTGACGCACACCCATGATGACGCCGCCGGGGGTGCGGGCGGTGACCTCCAGGTCGGCGGGCACCGTCTCGGGCAGGATGGTCAGCGAGTGGTATCGCGTCGCCGTGAACGGATCCGGAAGCCCTTGCAGCACACCGGTATCCGCGTGATGGACGACGCTCGTCTTGCCGTGCAGCAGTTCGGGGGCGCGGTCGACGGTGGCGCCGAAGGCGACCCCGATGGCCTGGTGCCCGAGGCACACGCCGAGCAGTGGGGTGGCGGCCGCGGCGCAGGCCTTCACCAGCGGGATGGACGCCCCGGCCCGTTCCGGGGTGCCGGGCCCCGGGCTGAGCAGCACGCCGTCGAACTCGTCGGCCACCCCGGCGATTCCGGTCTCTGAATCCAGCCGCTGGTCGTCGTTGCGCCACACCTGCGCGCTCACCCCGAGCTGGCCCAGGTACTGGACGAGGTTGAACACGAAGCTGTCGTAGTTGTCGACGACCAGGATCTGCACCAGGCCAGGTTACCCGGGTGATTTCGCGGGCTCTGTGCCACAGGTGCGGGTGGTACTTCGGGCAGACGCAGTGCGGGTCGTCGAGCGGCGGGTCGATGACGTCGTCCGCGAACGGCGTCAGGTGCGGCTCGAGGCGCAGCGCCGAGTCGACCACCTCTCGCGTCACCTCGCCGCGGTCGTGAAGGGAGATCTCGACGCGATCGGCCCGCACCCACACGAACGCGCGGTCGCCACGAATGTCGACGTGCCCGGGCTGCGCGAGGTGGGGTAGGTGGTCGATTCGTCGGGGGAGTCTGGCGTACGCATCGCCGCGATAGGCAGCGCCGGGCACCGCACGCGGCGCATCGGCAGGAACCGGCGTCACGTCGAGGCCGAGGCCGGCGAGGACGGTCGCCGTCTCGTCTTCGGTCGAGGCGCGCACCGCGGCCCGCAGTGAGTCGCCGTCACCGGCGTGGCCGCCGAACGCCCGGCAGAAGCGGAAGTACCGCAGGCTGGGTGCCCATCGCCGCAACTGCTCGGGTGGGTGGGTCTCGTAGAGGTAGGCCAGCCAGCGGCTGTCGTCGGCCATCAGTAGCCGATCGGGCCTGCCGGCTTCGCGTAGCGCATCCGGACGGGCTCGGTGTGGCCGGTGAGTTCGACGTCGCTGCGGGTCTCTTCGGTGTAGCCGAGGCCGAACCGGACGACGTACTGCTTGTACAGCGTCACCAGGGGCGCGGCGGACAGGGCGGCCTGCATCGCGGCGGGGTCACCGACCGCGGTCACGACGTAGGGCGGGCTGTACGTGCGGCCGTTGAGCAGCAGGGTGTTGCCCACGCACCGCGGCGCCGAGGTGGCGATGATGCGTTGGTCCTGCATCTGGATGCCCTCGGCGCCGGCACTCCACAGCGCGTTCAGCACGGCCTGGATGTCCTGCTGGTGCACCACCAGGTCGTCGGGCGCCGCATCGCGCGGGAATCGGCCCTCGGCGTCGCGCTGGGCGTCGTTGAGCGTGACGACCAGTCCCGGGCCGTGCACCGGGTCGAGTCCGGCCTGTTCTGCCAGGGTGCTCGAGCGCGCCGTGATGGCCGCCAGAGCGGCGTCGGCGCCCGGCGAGCCACCGTGGTGGTCGTCCACCCGGGTCGACAGGGCGTCCCGCTCGGCTGTCAGCCGGTCCACCGACTGCTGCGATTCGCGCACCAAGTCCACCAGGCGGGGTGCGTCGCTGCGCCGGATCTCGTCACCGCCGGCCACGCTGTGCGTCGCCGCCAGGAGCACACCGGCCAGCAGGCACACGACCGGGACGCCGAAGCGCCAGGCCGAACGGCGCTGTGGCTGGTCCATCGGCTGGCCTCTCTGGTCGCTGGCTACGTTAGGCTCTCTGGTGCAACTCCATCGTCGCACTGCGTGGTCGGTATCCGCACCGATGACGACGAGTGCGGCGCCCGTATCGTCCGCGAAGGTACCCATGCCCAAGTCCAAGGTCCGCAAGAAGAACGACTTCACCATCAGCCCGGTCAGCCGGACACCGGTGAAGGTCAAGGCCGGGCCGTCCAGCGTGTGGTTCGTGGTGCTCTTCATCAGCCTGATGCTGATCGGCCTGATCTGGCTGCTCGTCTTCCAGCTCGCCGCGACCAATCCGATCGACACGCCAGGCATGCTGCAGTGGATGGCCGACCTCGGTCCGTGGAACTACGCCGTCGCGTTTGCTTTCATGATCACCGGCCTGTTGCTCACGATGCGCTGGCGCTGACCGATCCGTACCGCGCTTTGAATTCAAATGATGTTCAGCGCGTTACCATTCCAGCAACGGCGAGGGTGGCCAATCACATCCGTGTGATTCATCCCCATTGGGGATAGCACCTGTGGATAATTCCATTCGCAACGGTAAGAGCCCCTAAGGGAGCCATGCAGCAAACTGAGTGGAGCCCCTCCACCATAGGGATCGTCGCGTGCGGCATATTCGGGCTTATGATGGCTGCAGCCGCTGTGACCCTTGTCACAGACGCGCCGGGACGTGTCCTCACCGGCATTGCCGCAGTGGGATTGCTCACGTTTGCAAGCATGTCGTGGCGGGCGCGCCCGAAACTGGCAATCACCGGCGACGGGCTGGCCATTCGCGGGTGGCTGGGGTCGCAGATTCTGCAGCGCGCAGACATCAAGCTGATCCGGATCACCGAGTTCCGCCGCATCGGGCGCACCGTGCGACTGCTGGAGATCGAGACCACCGACGACCGGCTGCAGGTGTTCACCCGATGGGACCTCGGGACGAACCCGTTGAGCGTGCTGGACGCCCTCACCGACGCGGGTTACGCCGGCAAATAGAAACGCGACTTGTGGAGTCTCAGCCGCGGTGAGCGCGGCCGAGACTCCACAAATCGCGTGCGAAAGCTAGGAGACGGTGACCGACTCGATCACGACCGGCTCGGTGGGCCGGTCGCTGCGATCGACCGACGTGGTGGCGATCGCGTCGACGACCTTCTGCGACTCCGGGTCGACGACCTCACCGAAGATGGTGTGCCTGCGGTTCAGGTGCGGGGTCTTGCCGACGGTGATGAAGAACTGCGAGCCGTTGGTGCCCGGCCCGGCGTTCGCCATCGCCAGCAGATAGGGCTTGTCGAACTGCAGCTCGGGGTGGAACTCGTCGGCGAACTGGTAGCCGGGTCCGCCGCGGCCGGTGCCGGTGGGGTCACCGCCCTGGATCATGAAGCCGTCGATGACGCGGTGGAAGATGACGCCGTCGTAGAAGGGTCCCGACGTGCTGCCGGACGCGTTCTCGCCGCTGTAGTCCTTGGTGCCCTGAGCCAGCCCGACGAAGTTGGCGACGGTCTTGGGCGCGTGGTTACCGAACAGTGCGATCTTGATGTCGCCGCGGTTGGTGTGCAGGGTCGCGGTCGCTGTCTGAATGGGGCTCGTCACGGGAAGTCAGTGTGCCACCCGTCGATCGGGCGCCCGCACGCCACCCACTGTCACGGCAATGCCCGCCGCGGCGCCGACGATGATGGCAGGGTGGAGCGCACCGTTGCACGGCCGCAGAGAGGGCAGAGATGAGTTCCAAGACCGATGCGCGACTGGCCCCGCGTGAGCGACTGGCCCGGGGCCTGAAGTACTCCGCAGTGGGGCCCGTCGACGTCACCCGGGGCGTGCTCGGCCTCGGCGTCGATTCGGCCCAGTCGACCACCGCGAGCCTGCGCCGTCAGTACCGCAAGAGCCGCCTGCGCAGGGAGATCGCCGCCGCGCAGAGCGCGATCGCCGGCGAACTCGCCGCCGCCCAGGAAGTGGTCGCGAATCTCCCGCAGGCGCTGCAGGATGTGCGCACACCGCCGCACCGGCGCCGCCGCCCGCTCGTGCTCGCCGCCGTCGGCGCCGTGGTGCTGGCCGGCGGGGCAGTGGCGTTCTCGGTCGTGCGCCGCAACAACAAGCCGCAGCCGTCCCCGCTTCCGCCGAGCGTCGAGGTGACACCCAGGCCGTGACGGCTCAGAGGGCGGCGGCCCGCTCCGGCTCGCCCAAGGCGGTGTAGGCGCGGCGGTACTTGGCCCGCAGCTCGCTGCGCTTGGGCTCCGGAATCTGGGCCAGGCGGGCCGCATCGGAGTTGTCGGCCAGGTCGGCCATCTTCACGACACGGGCCAGCGGATGGGCGTTGATCGCCCGGTAGTAGTCGGCGTCGGGCACGTCGTCACGACGGGTCAGCAGGATCACGCAGTCGACGACGGCCTGGGGGATTCCCTCGGCGATGAGGTCGGCCGCGGTGACGGGGGTGTCCTCGATGACGTCGTGCAGCAGCGCCGCCGCCTTGGCCTGCGCCGTGTCCACACGTCCGGCGACGCGGCGGGGGTGGGCGATGTATGGCCGGCCGATCTTGTCGACCTGCCCGCGGTGCGCGCGCTCGGCGATGCCGTCGGCCTTCTCGATCAACGCGGTGTCGGACAGCGCCGAGACAACCATGCGCCGCACCTCTTCTTGATAACGGTCACACCAGGGGAGTGGAGCCTAGGAGATTCGAACTCCTGACATCTGCCTTGCAAAGGCAGCGCTCTACCAACTGAGCTAAGGCCCCTCGCGGGTTCAGGCCGGGTGATCGACCGAGTGCCACACCTCGGCGCCGTGACGCGAACGCCACACCACCGTGGCGACGGTTGCCGCTGTCGCCATGGCGATCACCACCACCAGCTTCATCGGTGCCCCTTCCGTGGGCGCCCGCCGGCTGTGCCGGCCCGTGGGCCTAGGAGGACTCGAACCTCCGACCTCTTCGTTATCAGCGAAGCGCTCTAACCACCTGAGCTATAGGCCCGTAATCGCATACGGCCGAGCGGGAAGATTACCGTAATTCCGCCGTCGGTCCCAAATTCAGTCCCGGTCGGCGAGCGTGACCTCGACCCCACCGACGAGGTCGGTGGTCAGGTTGTAGATGAACGCCCCCGCCGTCGCCATGGCCGACAGGATCACGATGTTCACCAGGCCGATCAGCGCCGCGCCGCCGAAGATGGTGCTGCTGGACACCAACTCGCCGCCGGTGCTGCCGCTCGCGCTGGTCAGCAGGTCACCGACGTTGCTGTTGAGCTTGCTCCACACGCCCATGCCGCCGAGCACCAAATAGAGGAACGCGACGGCGATCATCCAGACGAAGAACAGCGCCACCGACAGCACCAGCGACACCTTCAGCGCGCTCCACGGATCGACGCGCCGGATCTGCATGCTGGCCCGCACCGGGCCCTTCGGCTTGCTGCTGCCGACGTGGACACGGCTCGTCGGTGCCGACGTGCGCGGCGCAGGTTCGGCGGGCCGGTCGGTGCCGGTGCGCCGTTGCGGAGGCCGCGGCACCGGCCCCGACAGGTCGGGAAGCTCGCTGGCGTAGGCCTCCGAGCGGGTCTCGGGGCGCTCGGGAGCCCGCACCGCCGGCGGCGCCACCGGTTCGGTGCGGGTCGGGCCGTCAGATCCGCGCGCTCCCTCGGTGACGCGTGGCCCGTCGGTGCGCGACGGCACTTCCGGGCCGCGCGGCCCGTCGGTGCGGACCGGCGCATCACCCTGCGGGCGCGGTGGCCTGGTCCGGCTGCGCTGCCACGGCGGGATCTCGCCGTGCTCGGCGGCGTGCCCGGTCGACGGCCCGCTGCGCGCGGCCGCACCGCCCAACGCACCGCCGTCGCGGCCGGCCGCGGAACCGTTGGCAACACTCGGGCCGTCGCCCGCACGCGGGTATCCCGGCTCGTTCGGTGAACTCACCTACGGCTCCTTCAGTGGTCCGGCGCCGACTACTCGCCGAGGTCGGTGTTGACCTCGTCGGTGCCGTCGCCCTCTTCGGCGTTGCGCGCGATGGCAATCAGTGTGTCGCCATCACCCAGGTTCATCAAGCGAACGCCCTTGGTCTGCCGTCCGGCCTTGCGGACCTGACGGGCCGCGGTCCGGATGACGCCGCCGCCGGAGGTGATGGCATACAACTCGGTGTCGTCATCGACGATCAACGCACCCACCAGGTTGCCACGCCTGCGGTCGTACTGGATGGTCAGGATGCCCTTGCCGCCGCGGCCCTGCGCGGTGTACTCGTCGATCGCGGTCCGCTTGGCGTACCCGCCCGCGGTCGCGACCAGCAGATATGTGTCCGGCCGGACGACGTTGAGCGAGAGCAGCTTGTCCTCTTCGTTGAACCGCATGCCCTGCACGCCCGAGGTGGCGCGACCCATCGGCCGCAGCGCCTCGTCGGTTGCCGAGAACCGGATCGACTGGCCCTTGGCCGACACCAGCAGAAGATCCTCCTCCGCCGAGCACAGCACCGCGCCGACCAATTCGTCGCCGTCACGCAGGTTCACCGCCACGATGCCGCCGGAACGGTTGGAGTCGAAGTCGGTCAGCCTGGACTTCTTCACCAGGCCGTTGCGGGTGGCCAGCACCAGGTACGGCGCGTCCTCGTAGCCCTTGATCTGGATGACCTGGGCGATGCGCTCGTTGGGCTGGAACGCCAGCAGGTTGGCCACGTGCTGGCCGCGCGCGGTGCGCGAGGCCTCCGGCAGTTCGTAGGCCTTCGCCCGGTAGACCCGGCCCTGGGTGGTGAAGAACAGGATCCAGTCGTGGGTGGAGCAGACGAAGAAGTGGTTGACGATGTCGTCGGTCTTCAGCCCCGCACCCTGGACACCCTTGCCGCCGCGCTTCTGGCTGCGGTACAGGTCGGTCTTGGTGCGTTTGGCGTAGCCGGTCTCGGTGATGGTGACGACGACGTCCTCGCGGGCGATCAGGTCCTCGTCGCTGACCTCGCCGTCGGCAGGCACGATGCGGGTGCGCCGGTCGTCGCCGTACTTGTCGGCGAGTTCCTTGAGCTCGTCGCGCACAATGGCGCGCTGGCGCTCGGGCTTGGCGAGGATGTCCTCGAGGTCGGCGATCTCGGCCTCGATCTTCGCGAGGTCGTCGACGATGCGCTGACGTTCCAGGGCGGCCAGGCGCCGCAGCTGCATGTCCAGGATGGCCTGGGCCTGGATCTCGTCGACCTCGAGCAGCTCGATCAGACCCTGCCGCGCGACGTCGACGTTCGCCGACGCCCGGATCAGCGCGATGACCTCGTCGAGCGCATCGAGCGCCTTGACCAGGCCGCGCAGGATGTGGGCCCGCTCGTTGGCCTTGCGCAACCGGTACGTGGTGCGCCGGATGATGACCTCGAGCTGATGGTCGACGTAGTGGCGGATCAGCTGGTCGAGCCGCAGCGTGCGCGGGACGCCGTCGACGATGGACAGCATGTTGGCGCCGAAGCTGGTCTGCAGCTGGGTGTGCTTGTAGAGGTTGTTGAGCACCACCTTGGCCACGGCGTCGCGCTTGACCTCGACGACGATCCGCAGGCCCACCCGGTCACTGGACTGGTCCTCGATGTTGGAGATGCCGGCGAGCTTGCCGTCGCGCACCTGCTCGGCGATCGAGGTGATGAAGTTGTCGTGGTTGACCTGGTAGGGCAGCTCGGTGATGACGATGCCGGTGCGCCCGCGGCTGTCCTCCTCGATCTCGACCACGCCGCGCATCCGGATCGACCCGCGGCCGGTCTTGTAGGTGTCGTCGATGCCCTGTGACCCGACGATCAGGCCGTGGGTCGGGAAGTCGGGGCCCTTCACCCGCTCGCACACGGCGGCCAGGGTGGCCTCCTCGTCGGCCTCGAAGTTCTCCAGGCACCAGTACACCGCCTCGGCGAGCTCACGCAGATTGTGTGGCGGCATGTTGGTGGCCATGCCGACGGCGATCCCGCCGGAGCCGTTGGCCAGCAGGTTCGGGAACCGGCTGGGCAGGACCGTCGGCTCCTGCACGCGCCCGTCGTAGTTCGGGACGAAATCGACTGTCTCCTCGTCGATCTCACGCAGCATCTCCATCGCCAGCGGAGTGAGCCGCGCCTCGGTGTAACGCATGGCGGCCGGCGGGTCGTTGCCCGGCGAGCCGAAGTTGCCCTGCCCGTCGACGAGTGGGTAGCGCAGCGACCACGGCTGCGCCATCCGGACCAGGGTGTCGTAGATCGATGAGTCGCCGTGCGGGTGGTAGTTGCCCATCGTCTCGGCAACCGACCGTGCGGATTTCGCGTGTCCGCGGTCGGGACGGAAGCCGGAGTCGAACATCGCGTAGAGCACGCGGCGGTGCACCGGCTTGAGACCGTCGCGCACCTCCGGCAGCGCGCGGCCGACGATCACGCTCATGGCGTAGTCGATGTAGCTGCGCTGCATCTCCTGCTGGATGTCGACCGGTTCGATGCGGTCGCCGGCTTCGTCGCCCGGGGGCAACGTGGTGTCAGTCATCAGATCCTCTGGTCGCTGGTCGTGGTCACGAGGCGGTTAAACGTCAAGGAAGCGAACGTCTTTGGCGTTACGGGTGATGAAACTGCGGCGGGCCTCGACGTCCTCGCCCATCAGGATGGAGAACAGTTCGTCGGCAGCCGCGGCGTCGTCCAGCGTGATCTGCCGCAGCACCCGCACCGACGGGTCCATGGTGGTCTCCCACAGCTCCTTGGCGTCCATCTCACCGAGACCCTTGTACCGCTGGATGCCGTCTTCGGTGTTGATCCGCTTACCCGCCGCGCGACCCGCCTCGAGCAGGCCGTCGCGTTCGCGGTCGGAGTAGGCGAACTCCGGTTCCGTGCGCTGCCACTTCAGCTTGTACAGCGGCGGCTGGGCCAGGAAGACGTGGCCGTTCTCGATGAGCGGCTTCATGAACCGGAACAGAAGGGTCAGCAGCAGGGTCGAGATGTGTTGGCCGTCGACGTCGGCGTCGGCCATCAGCACGATCTTGTGATACCGCAGCTTGGACAGGTCGAACTCGTCGTGGATGCCGGTGCCCAGCGCGGTGATGATCGCCTGGACTTCGGTGTTCTTCAGCACCCGGTCGATGCGTGCCTTCTCGACGTTGATGATCTTGCCGCGCAGCGGCAGGATCGCCTGGAACATCGAGTCGCGGCCGCTCTTGGCCGAACCGCCGGCCGAGTCACCCTCCACCACATACAGTTCCGAGCGGCTTGGGTCGGTGGACCGGCAGTCGGCGAGCTTGCCCGGCAGACCACCGATGTCTGTCGCGCTCTTGCGCCGCACCAGCTCCCGGGCCTTGCGCGCGGCCATCCGGGCCTGCGCCGACGAGACCGCCTTGTTCAGAATGGTTTTCGCCTCGGCCGGGTTGGCCTCGAACCAGTGGGTGAGCTGTTCGTTGCAGATCCGCTGCACGAACGACTTGACCTCGGTGTTGCCGAGCTTCGTCTTGGTCTGGCCCTCGAACTGCGGCTGGCCCACCTTCACCGAGATGACTGCGGCCAGGCCCTCGCGGATGTCGTCACCGGTGAGGTTGGGGTCCTTCTCCTTGAGTAGCTTCTTGTCCTTGGCGTACTTGTTCACCACCGAGGTCAGCGCGGCGCGGAAACCCTCCTCGTGGGTGCCGCCCTCATGGGTGTTGATGGTGTTGGCGAAGGTGTGCACCGATTCGGAGTAGCCGGCGTTCCACTGCATCGCGATCTCGACCTCGTGGCCGGTGCCCTTGCCGCCGAAATCAACGATGCTCTGGTGGATCGCCGTCTTCGTGCGGTTGATGTGCTTGATGTAGTCGACGAGACCGTTGGGGTAGTGGAAGGTGCGGTGCTTGACCCTGTGCGGCGCCGCCTTCTCGACGGCCTTCTCCTCCGCGGTCTTGGGGGCTTCCGCGGTATCGCTGACCACCTCGTCGACCACCTCGTCGGCCTTCACCCGCTCGTCGACGAGGTCGATGGTCAGCCCCTTGTTGAGGAAGGCCATCTCCTGCAGCCGCCGCGCGATCGTCTCGAAGTCGTAGTCGGTGGTCTCGAAGATGTCGGGATCCGCCCAGAACCGGATGGTCGACCCGGTCTCCTTCGTCTTCTCACCCTGCTTCAGGGTTCCCGGAACCGACCGGTCGTAGGTCTGGAACCACTCGTAGCCGTCGGTGCGGACGTCGGCCTCCAGCCGCGAAGACAATGCGTTGACCACCGAGACGCCGACGCCGTGCAGACCGCCGGACACCTGGTAGGCGCCCTCCTCGAACTTGCCACCGGCGTGCAACACGGTCATCACGACGTCGATGGTGGGGATGCCGGTGGAGTGCATGGCGACGGGGATGCCGCGGCCGTCGTCGGTGACCTGGACGCCGCCGTCCTCGAGGATCCTGACGTCGACCTTGGTGGCGTAGCCGGCCATCGCCTCGTCGACGGCGTTGTCCACCACCTCCCAGACCAAGTGGTGCAGACCGCGCTCGCCCGTGGAACCGATGTACATGCCCGGGCGTTTACGGACCGCCTCCAGCCCTTCGAGGACCTTGATCGACTCGGCGCCGTACTCGGTCGGAGCACTCTTCTTTTGGGCAGGCACGTCGGACGCGTCTCCTCGGGGTTCGCATGAGGGGTCGACTGCCCCTCGTGATCGGCCACCAGTCTACCGAAACATGCCGACTGGACTGACACTGTGGCGGCGTTTTGACCTATCTGACTGGGCCGTGCGCGGAATTTCTCGAACTTCGGTGCGTGAGGACGCTTGAGGACCGTCGATCTGTGCGCCAGACGGCGCACAGCGGATCGGTCGCCGCTCACCCGTAGGTGTCGCGGGGCCCGCGGCCGGAGATGTGGTAGCGGCCCTTACGCCAGGACGGCGCCACCGGGCCGACGATCCTCAACGACGTCACCACGCCGTCGCCGACCGCCGCCGCGATCTTCGCCAGCAGTTGGGACTGCACCATCCGCAGCTGGGTCGCCCAGGCGGTCGATTCCGCCGACACCGTCAGCACCCCGTCGCGCAGGCCGGTGGGCACGGCGTGTTCGGCGATCTGCTCACCGACCACCGCGGTCCACCGGCCGAGCACAGAACCCTCCGCCACCCGGCCCGACCAGCCGCGGTTGCGGGCCAGGTCGCTGGTCGCGGCGCCGAGCGTCTGTGGATCCCGGGAGTCCGGGCCGGGCCCCGACCAGCTGCGGCGCCGACCTGCGGCGGGGGAGCGGCGGGCCGGGGACGTGCGGCCGCGGCCGACGTCCTTGCCCTGGCTGCGCGCAGCGCCGCGGGCCTCCTCGAGGGTGCGCCGCACCAGGTCCATCCCGGACAGCCCAGCCAGATGAGCCGGCGGCCCCGGCGGGGTGTCGTCGCCGTCGTCGTTCTGTTCTTGGCTGCCGTCGTCTGTCATGTCTGCACCGTCGAGATCCGCCCGTCGTCGCCGTCCTCCATGCGGATCTCGATCCGCCGGACGTCCCAGCCTTCGGGAATGTCCTCGCCGACGGCCGCGGTGACCAGGACCTGCTCCGCCGATTCGGCGACGGTGGCCAGCGCCCGCCGCCGGGCGGTGTCGAGTTCGGCGAACACGTCGTCGAGTAGCAGTACCGGGTCGCCGCCGTCGGCACGCAACAGTTCGTAGGCCGCCAACCGCAGCGACAGCGCCATCGACCACGATTCCCCATGGCTGGCAAAGCCTTTGGCGGGCTGGTCGCCGAGCCGCAGCTCGAGGTCGTCGCGGTGCGGACCGACCAGGCAGAGCCCACGTTCCAGCTCGCTGTCGCGCCGGCTGCTCATCGCCGCCAGCAGCGCCGCCTCGTAGTACTCAACGCTGTCGGCCGCGGGCACCTCGTCGTCGAGTTCGATGCTGGGGCGGTACCGGATGGCCGCCGGCCTCGACGCCGGGGCCAGGAGTTGGTAGGCCTTCTCCACCTCGGGGGCGAGTTCGGAGATCAGCACGGCGCGCGCCGCCATCAACCGGGCGCCGTGCGCGGCCAGGTGGCCGTCCCACACGTCGAGGGTGTCGAGCACACTGCGGTCTCCGCGGTGCCTGCCACCCGCGGCGGTCTTCAGCAGCGCGGTCCGCTGGCGCACCACCTTCTCGTAATCCGCTCGCACCCCGGCGATCGACGGCCGCCGGGTGGTGGCCAGTTCGTCGAGGTAGCGGCGCCGATCACTCGGGTCACCGCGCACCAGCGCCAGGTCCTCCGGTGCGAACAGCACCGCGCGCAGCACCCCGAGGATCTCGCGCGCACTGCGGACGGGGGAGCGGTTCAGCCGCGCCTTGTTCGCACGGCCACTGGTGATCTCGAGGTCGACGGCGAGTTCGCGGCCGTCGTTGACGACGATCGAGGACACCACCGCCCGTTCGGCTCCCGTCCTGATCAGCGGGGCGTCCGCACCGACCCGATGCGACCCTAGCGTCGCCGAGTACCAGAGTGCCTCAACGAGATTCGTCTTGCCGAAGCCGTTCGGCCCGACGAACACCGTCCGGCCGGGCGTCAACTCGATGTCGATGTGTGCCCAGGACCGGAAGTCGGTGAGTGTCACGTGACGGACGTACACGGGCTAACCGGACTCGCTGATCCTCTTGACGGCGTGACCCCCGAACTGGTTGCGAAGCGCCGCGACGGCCTTCATCGTCGGCGAATCCTCCTGACGTGAGGAGAATCTCGCGAACAAGGACGCGGCGATGCTCGGCACCGGAACCCGCAACCGGATCGCCTCTTCGACCGTCCACCGGCCCTCACCGGAATCCTCTGTATAGCCGGAAATCTCGGCCAGCTGCGGATCCTCGGAGAGCGCCTTGGCGAGCAGCTGCTGCAACCACGACCGCACCACGGTGCCGTTGGTCCACGCCTGGTACACCGCCTGCGGATCCTTGATCAGCTCTTGGGCGGCGAGCATCTCGTAGCCCTCGCCGTAGGCGGTCATCAGGGCGTACTCCACACCGTTGTGCACCATCTTGGCGAAGTGACCCGCGCCCACCGGCCCCGCGTGCACGAATCCGTCCGCCCGCTCACCCGGCGGCCGCAGCGTGTCGAAGATCGGCAGCGCCCGCTCGACGTCGGCGTCACTGCCGCCGACCATCAAGCCGTAGCCCTCCTTCAGGCCCCAGATACCACCTGAGACACCCGCGTCGATGAACGCGATTCCCTTCTCGTGCAACAACTTCGAGTGCAGCCCGTCTTCGGTGTAGCGGGAGTTGCCGCCGTCGATCACCAGGTCGCCCTCGCTGAGCTCGTTCGCCAGGGTCGCGATCGTGTCGTGGGTGATGGGTCCCGACGGCACCATCACCCACACCACCCGGGGCGCCGCGAGGGCCTCGGCCAGCGCGCCGATGGTCGGCACGTCGGTCACCTCCGGGCGCGGGTCGAATCCAACGACCTCGTGGCCACCTTCACGCAGGCGCTCCCGCATGTTGAAGCCCATCTTGCCCAGCCCGATCAGACCCAGCTGCATGTGTGCCCTCTTCTCCGGCGTTAAGGGCCGGTCAGCCGGGAAGCCGTACCGGCATCAACAGATACACGTAATCGGTCTGGGCGGCCGGGTAGGGACCACTTGCGCCGACTGTTCCATCATCCTCGCCCGCGGGCCGCAACACAGCGGGACGGCTGGGTGTCGTGAAGCCGAATGCCACCCGCTCGGAGTGCAGCGAGCCCAGGCCGTCGGTCAGGTAGGTCGGGTTGAACGCGATGGTCAACGGATCGCCGGCGAACGACACCGGGAGGTCTTCCTCGGCGCGCCCGACATCGTCGGCACCGGCCGACAGCCGCAGACCGTCCTCGGAGAACTCCATCCGGATCTGCGCGCCGCGGTCGGCGACCAGGGCGACACGCTTGATCGCCTCGGTCAGTTCGGCGACGCCGATGGTGGCCACGGCGGTGTGCTCGCTGGGCAGCAGCTGGCGGAACTTCGGGAACTCGGCGTCGAGCAGGCGGGTGGTGCTGCGCTTGCCCTCACTGCGGATGCCGAGCAGGCCCTCCTTGCCGACCGATGCGCCTGCGCCCAGCGACAGGTGCACGTCGGAGCCGTCGGTACCGGCCTTCGCCGCTTCGGCGAGCGTCTTGGCGGGCACCAGCACCGCGGCCTCGATGCCCGCGGTTCCGGTGGACCACGTCAACTCGCGGACCGCGAGCCGGAACCGGTCGGTCGCTGCCAAAACCACCGAATCACCGGAGATTTCGACGCGGATTCCGGTCAGCATCGGCAGGGTGTCGTCCCGGCCGGCCGCCACGGCGACCTGACCGATCGCCTCGGCGAAGAGATCGGCGGGAACCACACCGGTCTCCTCGGGCAGGGTGGGCAGCGTCGGGTAGTCCTCGACGGCCATCGTCGGAAGCGAGAATCGGGAGCTGCCGCAGGTCAGCGAGACGCGGGTGCCCTCGACGCTGACGTCCACCGGCTTGGCCGGCAGCGCCCGGGTGATGTCGGACAGCAGCCGACCGGACACCAGAACGCTTCCCGGAGAAGCGATCTCGGCCGCGACGCGAACCTCGGCGGAGACCTCGTAGTCGAATCCGGAGATCGTCAGCCCGTCGTCGCTGCCGGTGAGCAGCACGCCGGCGAGCACCGGGACGGTCGGGCGGGTCGGCAGATTGCGGGCCACCCATGCCACCGCGTCGGCGAAGTCCTCACGAACCAGGCGGAATTTCAGATCCGTGAGACCAGCCGTCGATGTCGTCACGTCCAAAACGTCCCTTCGATGAACCACACAATCAGCGATAACCAGCGGTTTCTCGGTGTCTCAACCCGCGTGACCTGCATGCGATGCGATGACCGTAACGGCTGTCGATGAACCACCGTAGAGCTTTCCGCCCCAACTTGAAAGCTAATCGATCGGGGTGACAACCAAGCGTCTGCGGCGGTCCGGCCGGGGCGGTGACGGAGTTTCCCCAGGCGCTGTGTTCAGAGAAGAAACCTATGGAGAGAAATGAGTAACAGTAATAGGGGCTGTGGACGCTGGGGATGAAGCCGTGTCGCCGCTGGCAGTCATGCGTGTCGAATTGTGAGTCGGCTGTGGACGGGCCGGCTGCGGGTGGTCGCCAACTGTGGAGCACCCGGTCGGTGTGTGACAACTTCGGCGGTTCGGGCGGTCGGCCACCATGTTGTTCACACCGTTGTGCACAGGCCATGCCGGTGACGAGTGGTGCCGATGTGACGGAAGTTTTTTCGCCGGCGGCGGTGTGATTCGGGCGCCCGAGCTCCCCATGGACGCATGCGGATCGCCACCGGAGCGTGCCGGCGGCACGAAGAAGTCACGCCAGAAGAGGCGGGAAGAGCGGAAACCGGAACTCAGCGCTTGGAGCGCTGACGGATCCTGGTGGTGAGTTCCTTCACGTGGTCGAACACCTCACGGCGCTCGGCCATCTCGCCGCGGATCTTCTTCTCGGCGTACATGACCGTGGTGTGGTCGCGGCCGAAGGCCTGACCGATCTTGGGCAGGGAGAGCTCGGTGAGCTCCCGGCACAGATACATGGCGATCTGCCGCGACTGCGCGAGTGCCCTGGTCTTGCCGGGCCCGCGCAGTTCCTCGATCGTCGTCTCGAAGTACTCGGCGGTGGCGGCCATGATCGCCGCGGTGCTGATCTGCATCGTGCTGGCGTCGGAGATGAGATCACGCAACACGATCTCGGCGAGGGACTTGTCGATCTGGGTCTTGTTCAGCGAGGCGAACGCCGTGACGCGGATCAGCGCGCCCTCGAGTTCGCGGATGTTGCGCTCGACACCGGCGGCGATCAGTTCCAGCACGTCGTCGGGCACGTCGAGGCGGTCCATCTGCGCCTTCTTGCGCAGGATCGCGATTCGGGTCTCCAGCTCGGGCGGCTGGACGTCGGTGATGAGTCCCCACTCGAAGCGGGTCCGCAGCCGGTCCTCCAGCGTCGCCAGCTGCTTGGGCGGCCGGTCGGAGGAGATGACGATCTGCTTGTTCGCGTTGTGCAGCGTGTTGAAGGTGTGGAAGAACTCCTCCTGGATGCCTTCCTTGCCCTCGATGAACTGGATGTCGTCGACCAGCAGCACGTCGATGTCGCGGTAACTGCGCTTGAACGACGCCTTGCGGTCGTCGCGCAGCGAGTTGATGAAGTCGTTGGTGAACTCCTCGGTCGACACGTACTTCACGCGCATGCCGGGGAATAACCGCTGGGCGTAGTTGCCGGCGGCGTGCAGCAGGTGTGTCTTGCCGAGACCGGACTCGCCCCAGATGAACAGCGGGTTGTAGGCCCGGGCCGGCGCCTCGGCGATCGCCAGCGACGCGGCGTGGGCGAACCGGTTGGACGCACCGATGACGAAGGTGTCGAAGGTGTAGCGGCGGTTGAGGCTGACGGCATTGGCGTCGGCGGCCGAGGAGTCGGCCGCCGGAGCGCGGAAGTACGTCGGCCAATTCTCTTCGGCGCTGGCGAGCGCCTCGCGGTCGTCGTCGACCTCGTCGGGTTCGGAGATCGCAGCCAGTGGTGGTGGTGGCGGAGCGTCGTCGTCGTCGTCGGTCGACGGGGTCGCGATGCGGACCCCGAGTTCCACCCGCTGACCGAGGTGGCGGCTGAGCGCGGAGATGATCGGCTCACGCAGGTGGCGTTCGATCTCGTTCTGCACGAACGGCGTGGGAACCGACAGCAGGGCAAAGCCCTCGGTGATCACCAGCGGTTTGACCAGTTTCAGCCAGGCCCTTTGCTGCGGGGTCAGGACGGGCAACGGCCCGGAGCCGTTGTGGTCGCGGGTGTCACTGTCGCCGTTGAGATCGGCCAGCACGTTGTTCCACACGGCGACGAAGGGCGGGTCGGGGTCAGCGGTCAATTGACGCCTACCCCCTCATGGTCGGTCCAGAGACGACCGAAGGAACGAAGACCGTCTGTCCACATAGTTATCCACAGGCTGTGGATAGAGACAGTACGTCGTCGCTCTCTGTTGCCTACCGGCGGGAACGCCGCAGGCCGGGGCTCGTCACAGTGGTGGTGCATGCTGTGGGCTCTCGGTGCGGTGGGCGTCCTCGCTTCGTTGTCGCCGCCGCCCCGGTCTGGGAACGGCATTGGCAGAAGCTAACAGTTTTCTCTCGACGTGCCAACCGTTCTGCAACATTGTTTGGACGTCGCTGGACAGCTGGTTGAAGTCGGTGAAGGTTGTGACTGTTGTGAACATTTCGCCGCCCGCTCGCGGCCGTCCGAGCAGGTTTGACCCAGCTAAATCTCGTCAGTACCCTCGAACAGTCGCCCGCACGTGGCGACACGGCTGCGACCCGGGGTTTCGGAGACCGCGCCGGTTAGCAAGACGCATGAGCTTACCAACGGCGACCGCGTCCACCGACACAGTTCGCTGTGCGTGGCGCGTGGCCGCCACTCGTAACGAGGAGATACTGCCGTGGCCAAGGGCAAGCGGACCTTTCAGCCCAACAACCGCCGGCGCGCGCGCGTCCACGGCTTCCGGTTGCGGATGCGTACCCGCGCGGGCCGTGCGATCGTCTCGGGTCGTCGTCACAAGGGCCGTCGTTCGCTCACTGCGTGATCCGACGCAGGGTCTAGCGCGGTGCTTCCGGCCCGGTACCGGATGACGCGGTCGACGGAGTTCAGTACCACGGTCAGTCAAGGGGTGCGCTCGGCGCACCCCGATCTGGTGTTGCACGGCGCCTTCGACGCCGCCGATGACACCGGCCCGCGGATCGGCCTGGTCGTGTCCAAGTCCGTCGGCAATGCCGTGATGCGCCACCGGGTGTCCCGGCGGTTGCGGCACGCGTCGCGGACCCTTCTCGATGATCTCGACAGCCGCGAGCGGTTGGTGATCCGGGCGCTGCCGAACGCCGGCCGTGCGATCTCGCCCGATCTGGAACGCCAACTGCGGGACGGCCTGGCTCGCGTGCGGCGCCGCCGGGGGACGGCCCGATGAGTGGTCTGCGGGGCGTGGGTGCGCTGGCGGCGCGTGCGGTCATCGGCGCCATTCAGCTCTACCGGCACACGGTCTCACCGCTGCGGTTGCCGACCTGCCGGTTCATGCCGACCTGCAGCCAGTACGCCGTCGACGCGCTGACCGAGTACGGCCTCGTGCGCGGCGGCTGGTTGGCCGTCGTGCGGCTCGCCAAGTGTGGCCCCTGGCATAGGGGAGGATGGGATCCGATACCGGAGCGCGCGGGCGGCGCCTGCGCGCACTCCGCGGATGCGAGCGGTACCGAAGCGGCCGCCGACGACCAAGTCTGGAGCAAGGCGCGTGTTTAACTGGTTCAGCCTCGACATCATCTACTACCCGGTGTCGGCGATCATGTGGGTCTGGTACAAGGCCTTCTCCGCCATCCCATTCCTGGGTCCGGACAACTTCTTCACGTGGACGCTCACGGTGATGTTCCTCGTGTTCACCCTGCGCGCGATCCTCTACAAGCCGTTCGTGCGCCAGATCCGCACCACCCGGCAGATGCAGGAGCTGCAGCCACAGATCAAGGCGCTGCAGAAGAAGTACGGCAAGGACCGCCAGCGCATGGCGCTCGAGATGCAGAAGCTGCAGCGCGAGCACGGGTTCAACCCGATCCTGGGCTGCCTGCCGATGCTCGCGCAGGTGCCGGTGTTCCTCGGCCTCTACCACGTGTTGATGTCCTTCAACCGGACGCAGACCGGCATCGGCCGGCTCGGGCTGTCGGTGGAGGAGAACCGCAGCCTCGGCAACTACGTGTTCAGCGCGACCGACGTCGGGCACTTCCTGGACGCGAACCTGTTCGGCGCTCCACTCGGCGCGACGATGATCCAGCAGCACGGCCTGCTGGCGTTCACCGAATTCAACCGCGTGTCGGTGATCCTGGTGGGCGTGCCGGTGATGATCCTGGCCGGCGTCGCGACGCACTTCAACAGCCGGGCGTCGGTGGCGCGGCAGAGCATCGAGGCGGCGGCCAACCCGCAGACGGCGATGATGAACAAGCTCGCCCTCTACGTCTTCCCGCTCGGCGTGGTGGTCGGTGGACCGTTCCTGCCGCTCGCGGTGATCATGTACTGGCTCGCCAACAACATCTGGACCTACGGCCAGCAGCACTATGTCTTCGGCAAGATCGAGAAGGAAGAAGAAGCCAAGAAGACCGAGGCGCTGGAGCGCCGCGCGGCCAATGCGCCTGCGCCGGGCGCCAAGCCGAATCGCGCGCGCAAGGCGGCTGCGGCTGCCGCGGGTAAGGACGTCGCGGGTAAGGACGTCGCCGGCGAACCCGAGGCGTCCGGCAGCGAGCCGACGAGCACCGCGTCGATCGACGGTGAGAACAACGGCAGCCCCACCAAGGCGGCCGGCGGAGAACAGGTCGCCAACCGCACGCCGCGGCCGGGCGCCCGTCCGAAGAAGCGAAAGCGTTGACCAGTCCGCGGACTGGGGGAGAGGGAGAGACACAGATGACGGACGCTGATACGACCGAGCGCACCGAGGAAGTCGACAACGGACTCGAGCAGGGTGAGGCCGAGGAGAGCGCAGGCCGCCCGGCCGGGGAGGACCTCGAGGAGCGACTGGTCGCCGAGGGCGAGATCGCGGGCGACTACCTCGAGGAGCTGCTCGACCTGCTGGACTTCGACGGCGACATCGACCTGGACGTCGAGGGTGACCGTGCGGTGGTGAGCATTGACGGCGGCACCGACCTGAACAAGCTCGTCGGCCGCAAGGGCGAGGCGCTCGACGCGCTGCAGGAACTCACCCGGCTGGCCGTGCACCAGAAGACGGGCGAGCGGAGCCGGCTGATGCTGGACATCGCCGGATGGCGCCGCAATCGCCGCGACGAGCTGGCGGCCCTGGGCGACAAGGTGGCCCGCCGGGTGCTCGAGACCGGGGAGCGCGAGGAGCTGGCGCCGATGACCCCGTTCGAGCGCAAGATCGTGCACGACGCGGTGGCCGCGGTTCAGGGTGTGCACAGCGAGAGCGAGGGCGTGGAGCCGTCCCGCCGTGTTGTCGTCCTCGCTGACTGATCACTCGAGTTACACCGGTGTAGTTCCCGCGAGCGATTCGGCGGAGGGATGTTTCACGTGAAACATACCGACGTCGGGCGCCCACCGGACGCAGCCGCAGAGCTGTTCGGTGACCGGCTGTCCATCGCCCAGCGCTACACCGAGATCCTTGCCGGAGCCGGTGTCGAGCGAGGCCTCATCGGCCCGCGCGAGATCGAGCGGTTGTGGGACCGGCACGTGCTCAACAGCGCGGCGATCGCCGAACTGTTCGCACCGCAGGAGCGGCTGGCAGATATCGGCAGCGGCGCCGGCCTACCGGGGATACCGTTGGCACTGGCCCGTCCGGATCTCGAGGTGACCCTCGTCGAGCCGCTACTTCGGCGCAGTGAATTCCTCACCGAGGTGATCGCCGAGTTGGGGCTCGCGGTGGACGTCGTGCGCGGGCGAGCCGAGGACAAGGGAGTGCGCGAAGAAGTGGGGGAGACCGACGTTGTCACGTCGCGCGCCGTCGCCTCCCTGGACAAGCTCGCCCGATGGAGCGTTCCGCTTCTTCGGGACGGCGGCCGCATGATCGCCCTGAAGGGCGAGCGCGCCGAGTCGGAGATCGAAGAACACCGGCGTGTGCTGGCGTCGGTTGGCGCCGTCGATGTGAGGGTGTTGAAATGTGGCGCGGACTATCTAGATCCACCCGCGACCGTGGTCGTGGCGCGGCGCGAGATGAAGAAGCCGAGATCGGGTCGGTCGGAACGAACGAGCAGGAGAACTCGA
This sequence comes from Mycobacterium sp. NPDC050041, assembly GCF_049541695.1. Classification (NCBI taxonomy): domain Bacteria; kingdom Bacillati; phylum Actinomycetota; class Actinomycetes; order Mycobacteriales; family Mycobacteriaceae; genus Mycobacterium; species Mycobacterium sp. NPDC050041. The sequence goes on from NZ_JBMVDG010000001.1 coordinate 937,870, forward strand.
TGAGGCCGGGGCCAGACAGCGAACGGACCGCACCACCCGGTGCGAGCGCTCCGCTCCCACCGACCGGAGCCGCCGGGCCGCGGGCAGGGGGCCCAGCGCAGCCACCGCGCGATGTTTCACGTGAAACATGGCAACGCGGGGGGAGCGGCGGCGCCTGGACCGACGACGCCGGCATCGACACCCCGATCGGGGCCGAGGCAGAGCGGGCGGTGCGCCTGCTGCACACCGCGAAGGGTCAGCTGCGGCGGCCGGCCCGTCAGCGGGTGTTCACCATCGCCAACCAGAAGGGCGGCGTCGGCAAGACCACCACGGCGGTGAACGTCGCGGCGGCGCTCTCCCTGCAGGGCCTCAAGACGCTGGTGATCGATCTCGACCCGCAGGGCAACGCCAGCACCGCACTCGGCATCGAGCACCGTCCCGGCACGCCGTCGTCGTACGAGGTACTCATCGGGGAGATCCCGGTCGCGGAGGCGCTGCAGCGCAGCCCGCACAACGAACGGCTCTTCTGCATCCCCGCCACCATCGACCTCGCGGGCGCGGAGATCGAACTCGTCAGCATGGTCGCCCGCGAAGGCAGGCTGCGGACGGCACTCGCCGAGCTCAAGCAATTCGACTTCGACTACGTGTTCATCGACTGCCCGCCCTCTCTGGGACTGCTCACCATCAACGCGCTCGTCGCCGCGCCGGAGGTGCTCATCCCGATCCAGTGCGAGTACTACGCGCTGGAGGGTGTGGGCCAGCTGCTCCGCAACATCGAGATGGTCAAGTCGCACCTCAATCCCGAACTCGACGTGACCACCGTGATCCTCACGATGTACGACGGCCGCACCAAGCTCGCCGATCAGGTCGCCGCGGACGTCCGGGCGCACTTCGGCGGCAAGGTGTTGCGGACGGTGATCCCGCGCAGCGTCAAGGTGTCCGAGGCGCCCGGTTACGGGATGACGATCCTCGACTACGACCCGGGCTCACGTGGTGCCCTGAGCTATCTCGACGCGAGCCGTGAACTCGCCGAACGGGGTGCGCCTGGCGAGGCCCCGCCGCGATGAGCACCAACGCCGCATGACATCCGTGACGAGAGGACGACGATGACTCAACCCACCCGTAAGCGCAGCGGCCTCGGACGTGGTCTCGCATCCCTCATCCCGACCGGTCCCGCCGATGAGGGCGGCCCCGGCGCCATGGGGCCACGGATGGGCGATGCCGCCGCCGACGTCGTGATCGGCGGACCGTCCGTAGCCGAGCACAACGAGGTCGGTGCGACCTACCGGGAGATCGATCCGGCGGCCATCGAGCCCAATCCGCGCCAGCCGCGGCAGGTGTTCGACGAGGAGGCGCTCGCCGAGCTCGTGCACTCGATCCGAGAGTTCGGTCTGATGCAGCCGATCGTCGTGCGCGCCGTCAGCGCCGGCACGGAGACACCGCGCTACCAGTTGGTGATGGGGGAGCGGCGGTGGCGCGCTGCCCAGCAGGCCGGACTGGCCGCCATCCCGGCGATCGTCCGCGAGACCGCCGACGACAGCATGCTGCGCGATGCGCTGCTGGAGAACATTCACCGGGCGCAGTTGAACCCCCTGGAAGAGGCGGCCGCCTATCAGCAGTTGCTCGAAGAGTTCGACGTCACCCACGATGAACTCGCGACGCGGATCGGTCGCTCCCGCCCCCTGATCACCAACATGATCCGGCTGCTGCGCCTGCCGATCGCCGTCCAGCGCCGCGTCGCCGCCGGAGTGCTGTCCGCCGGCCATGCCCGCGCCCTGCTGTCGCTCGAGGGTGGCCCGGATCGGCAGGAGGCGCTGGCCGCACGCATCGTGGCCGAGGGCCTGTCGGTGCGCGCCACCGAGGAAGCGGTCACGCTGGCCAACCGGGGGGACGGCGCGGCGCCGTCGGCTCCGCGCCGCAAGCCGATCCAGATGCCCGGCCTGCAGGACGTTGCTGAGAAGCTGTCGTCGGCCTTCGACACCCGCGTCACCGTGAGCCTCGGCAAACGCAAGGGCAAGATCGTGGTCGAGTTCGGGTCGGTCGAGGACCTGCAGCGGATTGTGGACTTGATGAACTCGTCGCAACGATGACCGTCCACACACGGTAATTACGTCACTGTGACACTGATGCCACGCCACACTCATGGGTCGCGCAATCTCACTGCGCAACAACCTGTTTCGTCAGCGGACGCGATTTCGTCGCGGGAAGCGGCAGAAACCGGGCCCGGCTCGGCGGGCTCTCCTATCCTGGAGGCGCACACGCGCATGCCAGCCCACCGACGAATCCGGGGAATCTAGTGCCGGCCCGAATCACGCCTCTTCGGCTCGAGGCCTTCGAACAGCTGCCGAAGCATGCGCGCCGCTGCGTGTTCTGGGAGGTGGATCCCTCCACCCTCGGCACCGACGACCACCTCAGTGATCCCGAGTTCGAGAAAGAAGCCTGGCTGTCGATGGTCATGCTGGAGTGGGGATCGTGCGGCCAGGTCGCGGTCCACGCGCCGCCCGGGTTCGAGGATGCGGCTCCCACCGAGGACACCGGCTCCTGCCTCGGGTACGCGTTCTATGCCCCGCCCCGCGCCGTGCCGCGGGCCGGGCTCTTCCCGACCGGTCCGGTCAGCGCCGACGCGATCCTGCTGACGACGGTCGGCGTCGAGGCCGGCGACGGCTGCGACGGATTGTCGCGCAGCCTGCTGACATCGGTGGTCAGCGATCTGGTCCGACGCGGTGTCCGCGCGCTCGAAGCATTCGGCAGAACCGCCGAGGCCGCCGAACTCACCGACCCGCGGCTGGTGCCAGGAGATCTGGTTCCGGTCGTCGAGACACTCGGCGACTGCACGGTCGACCAGTGCATCATCGCCGCCGACTTCCTCGAAGACGTCGGGTTCACCGTCGTCTCCCCGCACCGCTACTTCCCCCGGCTGCGTCTCGAGCTGGAGCAGGGACTGGGCTGGAAGGCCGGCGTCGAGGCGGCGCTGGAGCGGCTACTGGAGCACGCGCAGCTGCAGCAACCCGTTGGCGCAGGCGCGGGCCGGGTCGGGTTGACGACATCGGCCGAATCGGTTGGGGATCAATCCCGGTCGTAGTGGCACACCGCTTCCAGCATCACTCCGAACGGGTCGAGCCAGAAGGTCGCGAAGTACGGCGGCTGGTACTGCGGGAACGACTGGGGCTCGTGCACCACGTCGGCACCGATCCGCTGGACGAGCCGATGGACGGCATGCACGGCCGAGCGCGTCTTCACCATGAACGCGAGATGCTGCAGGCCGGCGCGGTGGCGTGAGTAGGGGCCTGCCTCGGCGGCAGGATAGAAGAACAGGTAGGTACCGGGCTTGCCGCCCGCCGGCCGGAAGGCGAACTGGTCGTCGGCGGCCAGGAACAACTCGAAGCCGACCAGCGGCATCAACGCGTCGTAGTACTTCCTCGCGGCGACGAGGTCGGGGACGTTGATCCCGATGTGCCCCAGCATGTCTGGGCCCAGCACCGTCCCGTCAGGACGGCAGCCGGCCCGCCTGCTCCACCGACAGTTCGTGCGCCAGCAGCTCGGCGAATGTGAAAGTCCCTGTGGGACGGTCGTTCTTGCCCAGCAGGTAGAGCCGCTTCACCGCCGCGAGGATCCCCTCGGCGACCGAGTCGCGGGTCTGCGTCGACACCAGCAGCGAGCGGTCCCGCGGGTTGGTGATGTACCCGACGTCGACCTGCACGGTGGGCATCCGGGTGAGGCGCAGCAGATCCCAGGTCCGGCCATGGGTGCGGCAGTCGCGTAACCCGGCGCGGGCCACCACTTCCCGCTGGATGAAGTCGGCGAGGTTGCGCCCGATCGTGGACACCGACCCGTGTGAGTTGCCGAAGTGGAACGACGCGACGCCGTTGGCCGAGGGACTCGACTGGGTGGCGCACCGCAGGCTGATCATCAGGTCGGCGCCGACGGTGTTGGCGGTCTCGGCCCGCTCGGCGTCGGACGGCGAGCGGTTGTTGGCCCGCGACAGGAACGTCTCCATCCCGATCGCGGTCATCCGGCCCTCGAGCCGGCTCGCCAGGTCCCACAGGATGTCGGCCTCGCTGATCGGGCCTTCGGGACCGTTCATGATGAGCCCGTGATCGGAGCCGCCGCGGCCCGGATCGATGATCACCCGCTTGCCCGACAGGCGGGGGCCCGAGCGCCGCACCAGCTCCTCCTCGCGGATCGCGTGCGGCGACCCACCGGTGACCCGCGAGCCGAGGAAGTACAACGACCGCAACGTCTCCGGGCCGCAGATGCCGTCCGGGTACAGGCCGTACTCCCGCTGGTAGGACATCAACCCGTTGTGGGTCTGCAGGCCGAAGTGCCCGTCGACCAGGCCGGTGTAGAAACCGAGGTCCTGCAGCCGGGCCTGCAGGGTGGCGACGTCGTCGCCGTACATCGGGGCGCCGAACTGGTGGGCCAGCGTGCGCGCGCCCAGCCGGTAGGAGGCCTCTTTGAGCGCCCGGTAGGTGGCCTCGCCGACGATGCCGTCGACGAGCAGCCCGCGGTGCTGCTGGAAGGCCCGAACGGCATGGTCGAGCTCGCCGTCGAACACGTCGAGCGCGACGTGCTTTCCGGTGCTCAAGTCGTCATCCGGGCTGTCGATCAGGCCCAGAGCGGACAGTGCCGCGCGGACCTCGGTGACCGCACCCCCGCGGTCACCGCGACGAAGAATCGACATATGGCCCTCCAGGCTGGCCTTTCGATCCGGCTGACAGAAAAATGACAGCGCCGACTATTTCAGGAACCGCTAGTCAGCATTGTCGCAGACCTTCGCCGGAATACGGAAAACTGCAGGCGGGTCGCGGTTGCCGCGTGGCGGATGTCAGACCAGGTCGGCCAGTTCGCGCAGCAGCGCGGCCTTGCCCTTCGCCCCGACGATCCGCTTCACCGCTTCCCCGTCCTTGAACAGGATCATGGTCGGGATCGACACCACCTGGAAGTCGCGGGCGGTGTTCGGGTTGGCGTCGACGTCGAGCTTGGCCACGGTCAGTGCACCGGCCTTCTCGCCGGCGATCTCCTCGAGCACCGGGGCGACCATCTTGCACGGCCCGCACCAGGTGGCCCAGAAGTCCACCAGTACCGGTGTGCTGCTGGACAATACGTCGTCGGCGAACGAGTCGTCGGTGACGGCGACCGTCGCGGAGGTCTCGGGCATCGTAGTTCTCCTTCTTCAGTTCAGGCTGTTGGTCGAGGCGTCAGATCGGCGCGGAGATCTCTTGATCGACCGGGGCGACGCCGATCTCGGCCAGCCAGCGCTCCGCATCGATGGACGCGGCGCAGCCGCTGCCCGCCGCGGTGATCGCCTGCCGGTAGACCCGGTCGACCAGGTCGCCCGCGGCGAACACGCCTTCGATCGACGTGCTGGTGGTGCGCCCCTCGACCTGCACGTAGCCGTCGGAGTCGAGTTCCACCTGACCGCGCACCAGGTCCGAGCGCGGGGTGTGCCCGATGGCGACGAACACGCCGGTGACGGGGAGCTTGGACTCCTCGCCGGTGATGGCGTCGCGCAGCCGGATACCGGTCACCTTCGGGTCACCCTCGATCTGGGTCACCTGGGTGTTGGTCAGGAACGTGATCTTCTCGTTGGCGCGGGCCCGGTCGAGCATGATGCGCGAGGAACGGAACTCCTCGCGCCGGTGGATCACGGTGACGCTGCGCGCGAAGCGGGTGAGGAAGGTGGCCTCCTCCATCGCGGAGTCGCCGCCGCCGATCACCGCGATGTCCTGGTCACGGAAGAAGAACCCGTCACAGGTCGCGCAGGTGCTGACACCCATGCCGAGCAGCGTGTCCTCGCCGGGCACGCCGAGATGGCGGGCCGCGGCGCCCATCGCCAGGATCACCGCGCGCGCCCGGTGGGTCTCGTCGCCGACGGTCACCGTCTTGACCGGACCCTCCAGCGACACCGCGTCGACGTCTTCCATCCGCAGGTCGGCGCCGAAACGCAGGGCCTGCTCGCGCATCTCGTCCATCAGTTCCGGGCCGGTGATGCCGTTGCGGAAGCCGGGAAAGTTCTCCACCTCGGTGGTGGTCATCAGCGCGCCGCCGAACTGGGTGCCCTCGAAGACCAGGGGTTCGAGCTGGGCGCGGGCGGCGTAGACCGCCGCGGTGTAACCCGCCGGGCCAGAACCGATGATGATCAGGTCGTGGACCTTCGATGAGGTGGTCATGTGCGCCTTTCTGCCGTATCGCGCCGGCACGGGTACAAACACCAGCCTAGGTCCGGGTGTTCCCCGATCGGTTGTGGGTCAGACTACGGCCGGCGCAAGTGTGGGGCGGTCAACACCCGGGGCGGGGGCGGGTCGCCGCCGCCCGCAGTGCTGCGGTGACACCCGCCGTCACCGCGGCGGGGACTCCGGACGCCGATGCGTCGTCACCGCCGAGATGCGCGAGGTCCCGCCGGACCCGGTCCAGGCCCGCCAGTGTCGCGGCCGCCGCCGGATCGGTGCGCAGCCGACGCCACAGCCGCGAGGCCGTCTCGTCGTCGAGGGCACCGGCCTGCAGGTCGGCCAGGAGTTCAGGCGTGATCGGGACGTCGGCCGGCGCGTCGTCCGTGCGCCCCTCGTCCGGCATCGCCGCCCCTGTCGTTCCGTCGCCGCACCACTGGTCTGTCCGCCACCCAGTCTCCATCATGGGTGCCGGCGATGCGGCGACCCGCCCGCGGTTCGCGGCGCGACTCGGCGGCCCCGTCGAAGTAGTGCAGCGCTTCGGCGAGCTTGGCGCGCGCCCGGCTGCACCGGCTCTTCACCGTGCCCTCGGGCACGCCCAGCATGCGCGCCGTCTCGGCCACCGAGTAGCCCTGCATGTCGACGGCGACGATCGCAGCCCGCTGCTCCACCGGCAGCGCCAGCAACGCTCGTTCCACCACGATCGCCGTGTCGACGCGCGCGGTCGAGTCACTCGCGGGTACGGCGTCGTCGAGCAGCGCGGTGGTGGGGTGATTCTTGTTGCGCCGCAACCGGTCCAGACACGCGTTGACGACGATGCGGTAGAGCCAGCTGCTCACCGCGGAGTCGAACCGGAATGCGTGGGCACTGCGGTGCGCCTTGAGCATGGCGTCCTGCAGCGCGTCCGCGGCGTCCTCGGGGTTGCGGCTGGTGACCAGCGCCAGCCGGTAGAGCTGCCGCTCGTGGCGCAGGAACAACACCTCGAACGCGTACCGGTCACCCGCGACGTGCGCGGCGAGCAGCTCCGCGTCCGACTGGCAGTCCGTCACCGCCGGTGGTTCAGAGGTTCCCCCGAAACTCTCCACAGCCGAACACTAAACGGCCCACGAGGGCGGTCGTGACACCAGTTTGCGCCGGTGGCTCTCACCGCGTGTTCGGCTGCGCGGGAGCTGGGGACAGCGCCTAGGAGGCGGCCTCGATGGTGACCTCGGCGATGTCGCTGCGGCTCTCGCCGTCCACCTTGCCCAGCTTCGACACCCACACCAGGACGTTCGACGTCGGTGCGGCGTCGCTGACCTCGATGGTGTTCGAGCCGGGGCGCACGGGGGTCGCCGGGGTGAGTTCGGTGGTGTCGTCCAGCGACGACGGGGTGGGCGACGATGCGGACCGGATCTCCACCTCGGTGCCGGTGCTGTTCAGGTCGATCTTCACCGCGGCCAGCGTGGTGGGCTGGGGCAGCTCGAGCATCAACCCGACGCCGTTCTTGAAGTTCGGGAAGGGCTCGGGGTCGGAGTAGGTGTCGATCGGCCACACGGTCGAGGCGTTGCCGTCGATCGCCAGGCCGGCCTCGCTGGGCGCGTCGGCTTCGCCTTCGGGTGAGAACACCGTCACCCGAACGGGTTTGACGGCAGTGCCGGTGCTGCCGCCGGACTCACCGGCCTCGGTCGACGACGGTGCGTTGAGCCCGAGCTCGTCGCCGTCGAGTCCGCCGCCGACGTCACCGAAGATGCTGCTGAGCACCGTGGCGAGCACGATCAGCGCGACGACGAGGATCGCGCCGCCGATCGCCAGTCCCACCATCAGTCCCTTGCGCCGACGGGCGACGAACTCGGGGTCGTCGTCCGGCGCCGGGCGTGCCCGCTCCGGCCCGTTCGGCTGGTCGACGGGGTTGATCTGCTCGGTGCGGTCGGCGATCGCGGTCGCCTGCTGCAGCAGGTTCAGCAGTGTCGGCGCGCTGCGGATACCGCCGTCGGGCTGTACCGCGTGGGCGGCCGCGGCCGAGATCTGGAACGGGATGTCGCGATCCACCGACCGGGGTTCCACCGGATTCCCCGCGGCGTCCAGGTCGGCCCGCCGAAGACCGCTCGGCACCCCCGACTCGTCGAGCGGCCAGCGGTTGACCAGCAGCGCGTACAGCGAGGCGCCGATCCCGCGGATGTCGTCCTCCGGCGTCGCGTCGGGCATGGTCGCCGGGAACGCCAGCGCCACGTCGCCCTCGATGCTGACCCGGACGCGGCTGGGATGGTCGATCGACAGCGACACCCCGGAACGGTGCGCGGCCTCGGCCGCTGCGGCCAGGCTCTGCATGGCGCGGGCTCCGCCGATCGGTGACGGCGACGTGTCGGCGACCTCGGCCAGCGAGCCGCCGCGGATCCACTCCGACACGATCAGCCCGCCCGAACCGGTGTTCGCGACGTCCAGCACGCGTGCCACCCCCGGCATGTCGATGCGGCTGAGCTTGAGGGTGCGGCCGAGGATCTCCTGCAGCTGGTCGTCGGGCAGCGTCGCCTCGGGGTCGACGAACGTCAGTGCGACCTGGCGGTCCAGGGCGGTGTCCACGGCCTGCCAGAACTGCAGGTTCGGCGGACCGCCGTGGAAGACGAGCAGGCGGTACCGGCCGTTGGCGATGGTGGCGCCGGGGATGAGGTGCACGTCCTCGTCGGAGGTGGCGGCCTCGATGGCGGGTTCGCGGGGCGCGTCGAAGGGCAGTGACTCGCGCGTCGGATCGCCGCCGTAGTCGGCAGGCGGGCGGCCCGAGGCGGGCATCGGCGTGGTGCCGTTGGGCACCTCCGCCGTGACGTCCCGGTCGGCGGAAGCATCGTCGGAGTAGCCCACGTCGGGCTGGAAGTCGTCGGCGGTGGCGCGGGGCAGCTTGGTGGTGGCCGTGCGGTCCGGCGCAGGTACGGCGTCACCCGCGGGTTCGTCGGTCACCGCTGGTCCTTTCCGCATCCCTGCCCCCGCCGGGGGTCTCGGCCGGCCGGCGACCGGTCCTGGCAGTCGTCGTTCCGGGTGGAGATTCCTCTGCTCAGGGTACGGGAACCGGCTCCCCGGGCGTGGCGAGACGGCCCGCTCGGCGGGAGCCGCAGCCACCTCGGAGCGGCGTCCGAACCGCCGCCGCACCGCCCCCAACGCCGCGGCCGCCTCGGGCACCCGCGCGGCCAGCAGCACCCCGGCGATGATCGGCCCCATCAGCAGTCCGATGACCGTTAGCCGCACCAGCGAGCCACCGGCGCCGAAACGTTCGGTCAGCGACTCGAGCCCGAGCAGCTGGTCGGCGACATGGGCGAGCAGCCCGGCGAGCAGCGACGCGGCGACGGTCACCAGGATCGTGCGGAGCACCTGGGTGTCGAAGAGCCGTCCGCCGGGCGGACGCAGGTGCGAGCGCAGCAGGAAGTAGCCGACCGTCGCGCCGGCGAGGAAGCCCAGCCCGTTGGCCAGACCCAGGTAACCGGCCACCAGCTGGGGGTCGTCGGTCAGGTGCGGCGCGGCCAGCGACCCGGCGATCTTGACCGTCGTGATGACCACGATGACGGCGATCGGCGTCCATGGGCGTTCGCGGGCATAGAACACCCGCAGCTGGAGCAGCACCAGCGCGTACGGGATCAGCGTGAACGCCGACAGCGTGATCGCCATCCCGAGGTAGCCGGCGGCCTCGGGGGTGAAGTTGCCGTACGCGAACAGCGCGCTGCCGATCGCCGGACCGCCGACGGTCATCACCGCCACGATCGGGATCAGGGTGACCATGGTCAGCCGGGTGGCCAGCGACAGGTCGGCCCGCACGGCGGACAGGTTGTCGGCGGCGGCGTTGCGGCTCAGCCGCGGCATGACCACGGTCAGCACCGTCACGCCGATCACGCCGAACGGCAGCATCAGGACGATCCAGGTGTAGTTGTAGATCGCCGGCCCCGATGCCGCCGCGGTGCTGGCGATCTGGTTGCCGACGATCAGACCGAGCTGACTGATCAGCACGTAGCAGACCATCGCGGCGGCCATCGCGCCGAATCTCTTCAGCCGGTCGTCCAGGCCCCACAGCGGTCGAAGGCTGATGCGCTCCTTGCGGATCGCGACCAGCAGCACCACGGTCTGGGCGACCACACCGAGTGTGGTGCCGATGCCGAGCACCAACAGCTTGGCGTTGCCCATCTCCACCGGGTCGAGCGACAGCTCGCCGGGCACCAGCATGTAGACGCCGAGCGTGAGGATCGCGATGACGTTGTTGATCACCGGCGCCCAGGCCGGCGGGCCGAACACGTTGCGGGTGTTGAGGATCGCGGTGAACACCGACGACAGCCCGTAGAACAGCACCTGGGGCAGCAGCAGGAAGGCGAAGGCGACTGTCAGCGGGCTGTTGACCTGCGGGTCGTCGCCCAGCATCAGGCGCACCAGCAGTGGGGCGGTGGCGACCGACAGCACGGTGGTGACCACCAGCAGGGCGGTGGCCAGGGTGAACAGCCTGCGCACGAACGCGGTGCCGCCGTCGGCGTCGTCGCGCTCGGCCCGGGCCAGCACCGGGATGAAGATCGCGGTGAACGTGGCCTCCAGCACCAGCGCCGCGATCAGGTTCGGCAGCTGGTTGGCCACCGAGAAGGAGCTCAGCAGCGCGTCGCCGAGCAGATAGGCCAGCAGCGCCATGCGCAGGAAGCCGGTGATGCGGCTGACCAGGGTGGCCAGCGCCATGCCCCAGGACCGCGACACCACGGCGGCGTCGGAGAGCTCCGGGCGGCCCGCCTTCCGGCGCGGCGCGGGACCGCGGGGGATGCGCTGCCGGGGCGGCGGAGGCGGCAGCCGCCGTGGCGGGGGAGGAGGTCCCGGCGGTGCGTGGCGGCGCGGCGGGGGCGCGGTCGGCGCGCGCTCGAACCGCTGGACCGGCGGCGGCGTCGGGTCGGGCCCCCACCGCCCGGTGGTGCTCATGCCCGGTCGCCCGGCGACCCGGGGCCCACCCGGGTCGGGTCGGCTTCCGCGCCGGGCGCGTGCCGGATGGCGGTGTCCAGCGGGTCGGACCGCTCGTCGTGGTCGACGTCGAGGTCGGCGCGGTCGGGCTGGCCGCGGAACCGGTGCCACAGCCGCCGGCCGACCAGCAGCGCCAGCACCGCCCCGCCGGTCAGCGTGATGAAGAACAGGACCTTGCCGTAGGCGTTGGAGTGCACCGACAGCCGCACCGGTTCGCCGAGCGCCAGCCCGTCGGCGGTGCGCAGCGAGACGTCGACCGCGACCCGCTGGGTGAAGTGCACCTCGATCGGCACCCGCAGCGGCAGGTAGCCCGGGGGCAGTTCGATCACCCCCATGTCGGTCACCGACATGCCCGGCGGGGCGTCGACCTGCAGGCGCACCCGCACCGGCACGGGGAGGTCGTTGCGCAGGGCGAGCGGGAGCGGGCTGCGCTCGGTAGCCAGCGTGTAGGCGCCGCCCGGGTTGACCACGGTGACCGCGCCGAACAGGTCGTCGACCGTGTTCGCAATCCGCGAAAGACGTTGCTGGGCAAGCCCATTGCGGGCACCGGGGGGTACGGCCAGGCTGAGCGCGCGCAGCATGTCCTCGCGCAGCGGTGCGATGTACTGGGTGCCCGTCAGGCCGGTGCGCACATCGGTGGTCAGCGCCGTCGAGAGTCCGTTGAGCCGGCCGACGGCCGCGGCGATGCCGGACGTGACCGCCTGGTCGATGCGGCCCTGTGGGTTGCCGAGTTCGGAGGGCGGGGCGGGTGCCAGCGGCTGCGGCGGCAGGGCGTCCCCGTCGGCGATCACCTCGGCCAGCGGTCGCGGCACCGCCAGTCCGGCGCGGATCGCGGTGGCCGCAGCGGTCAGGATCGCCTGTGCGTCGTCGGCCCGCACATTCCACGTCAGCGGCGGCATCAGCAGCTGGGTGCGCGGCGCGGCGTCCGGGCGCAGACCGCGCCACAGCAGGGAGCCGAGCGCATCCTGGCGGCGGGCCACCTCCGAGTCGTGCTGAACCGGGACCTCCAGCGACGGATCCAGGTAGCTGGGCGCGACCGGCTCGGTGCCGACACCCGCCAGCGCCGCCCCGACGGTCGGGTCGAACGGCACCGCGACCAGGTCGGGCGCGAACCGCATCGGGGCCAGGTCGGCGGTGCTCAGCGCGCCGGTCGCGGAGTCCTGCGCGGTCAGGTCCGCCGCGGCGATGGCGACCCGGCGGCCCTGCGCGGACAGCAGCTGTGCGGCCGGACCGGTCAGCGGGCCGTCGCCGACGATCGTCACGCCGCGCATCGACGGGACCCCCAGCAGCTGGTCGACGATGTCGGCGGCGCCATTGGTGGCGATTGCGCGCAGCGCCGGGTCGCCGACCCGCTGCACGGCGTCGAGGTCGGCCTGGGCGTAGGTGGTCGGTGCGACGCACATCCGCTGCGCCAGTGCCTTGAGGCGGTTGAGCCAGCTGATCGCGGCGTCCTGGCCGGCGCCGGGCCGGGTCGGCGTGCCCGGTCCCGCGTCGATGCCGTCGTTGACGACGTAGCCGGTGGTCATCGCGTTGACCGTGACGAGCAGGTCGGGGTCGACGGCCAGGCACAGGGCTCCGCTGAGCTGCCCGCCGGCGTCGACGGTCGGGCCGACGGCGAAGTCCACCGCCGAGAGCAGGGTGTCCAGCCGGCCGCCCGGCGCCAGCGACGTGGCCAGCTCGTCGTCGACCAACCGGACCGGCGCCGCGCCGCCGGGGACACCCGGAGCCAGCCGCGGCCGGTCGGCCAGCGGCCAGAACATGGTCAGCCGGACCGGCCGGGAGGTGTCGGGCGGCACCACGGAGGTCAGGGTCTCGGCGACCGACGCGGCTGCGCCGTCGGGCGGCACGCCGAGCACGGGCAGCAGGAACCGGGCGTCGTCGAGCCGGGCGGGCGCGCCGTAGTCGGGGGTGCCGTTGACGTTGACCAGCACCGGGAACACCCCGGGGGCGCCGATGGCCAGCGACGGCTGGTCGGAGGAGCGCAGCGGATAGCTCAGGGTGAACGGCACCTGCCTGCCGCGCTGCAGCTCGGGGGCCAGCGTGACGAACTCGGCGACGGGGGCGAACTGGTCGAGGTTGCCGGTCAGGTTGGTGCGCAGCCCCGCCGACGAGTCCACCGCCGCGGCGTGCTCGAGGCGCACCATCACGTCGCGCACCGGGCGGTCACCGACGTTGAGCACCACACCGGAGACGGTGACCACGGGGTCGCTGGTGGTGGTCACGACGTCGGGAGTGACCCGGTCGATGCGCAGCTGCAGGAACGGCGTGGCACCCGGTTCGCCCGCGGCGGCCTTGGGCAGCGCGGCCGGGACGGCGAAGAGTACGAGCAGCGCCACGGCGGCGAAGATCCGCGGCAGCACGGCCGGGCAGCGCCGGGCGGTCACGGCCCCTGTCCGCATCCGTTCGTCCGCCGGCCTGATGTGGGTGGGCTCGACTCGTCGCGACGACGGTTGCGGGTGTGGGAGTGGGTCTGGGGGCGCCGCCGCGGTGAACTGTGCGGCAGCGGCGGCAGCGAGCTCGGCCCGTCGGCGTGCAGCTTGTCGATCAGCTCACCGGCCACCTCGGCGAGGCGTCGCTCGTCGGCGTAGGCGAGCCGCGACGGCAGTTCCTTCAGCGGCACCCACGCCACCTCGGTCACCTCGACGTCCTCGTCGGACAGCTCACCGCCGAGGAACCGCATGAGGTAGTGGTGCACGGTCTTGTGGACGCGGCGACCCTCGGTGACGAACCAGTAGTCGATGCTGCCGAGTGCGGCGAGCACGCTGCCCTGGATGCCGGTCTCCTCGGCGACCTCGCGGATCGCGGTCTGCTCGGCGGTCTCGCCGAGTTCGATGTGGCCCTTCGGCAATGACCACAGCATCCGGCCGCGGCGGTCGATGCGCCCGATCAGCGCGGCGACCTGACCGTCCTTGGGGCCGTCCAGACCGTCGATGACGAGGCCGCCCGCCGATGTCTCGTGCACGGTGCGCAACCGCTCCGGCGCGCGGCGCGGCCGGTTCTTCTGCTGCTTGGCATGTTCGGCGGGGGTGCGCGGCGGGGTGGGTGCCGCGGAATGGTTCTGCGGGGCGACGGGCTGAGCGGCCTGCTGGCCGGCCTCGGGCGGGCCTGCCGCGCGTCGGCCGCGGCGACGCCCGCGGCGCCGTCGTGGTTTGGCCTGTTCGCCTTCCGACACCCAAGCGATAGTAGCTGCCACCTGGTATACGTCCGGGCCGCACTCACCGGTCGGTGCAGGACCGTTACCGTCTAGGCTCATCGAACGTGTCCGACTCCGCTGCTGACCTCGAACTGCTGGCCGGTGCGGTCGCCGCGCTGCGCCTGCACGATTCGCTGCTGCGTGAGCTCGGCGCGGTGTTCGCCGGCGCCGGCCACGACCTGTATCTGGTCGGCGGCAGTGTGCGTGACGCGCTGCTCGGCCGGCTGGGCACCGACCTCGACTTCACCACCGATGCGCGTCCTGCGCAGATGCAGAAGCTGCTGCGGGGGTGGGCGGACGCGCTGTGGGACACCGGCATCGAGTTCGGCACCCTCGGTGTCGGCAAGGACGGTCACCGGCTGGAGATCACCACCTACCGGGCCGACAGCTACGACCAGGTGTCACGCAATCCCGAGGTGCGGTTCGGCGACACCCTCGAGGGCGACCTGGTGCGCCGGGACTTCACGGTCAATGCGATGGCGGTGCGCATCACGGCCGACGGCATCGGCGAGCTGCACGACCCGTTGAACGGTCTGGCCGCCCTGCGGTCACGGGTGCTGGACACGCCGTCGTCGCCGGAGGTGTCCTTCGGTGACGACCCGCTGCGGATGCTGCGCGCCGCGCGCTTCGTGTCGCAGCTGGGGTTCGACGTCGCGCCGCGGGTGCTCACCGCGCTCACCGAGATGGCCTCGCAGCTGGGGCGCATCACCGCCGAGCGGGTGGCCGCCGAGCTGGACAAGCTGTTGTTGGGCGCCGACCCGGTGGCGGGCATCGACCTGATGGTGCGGACGGGGCTCGGTGACGTGGTGCTGCCCGAGGTGGGTGCGATGCGGATGGCGATCGACGAGCACCACCAGCACAAGGACGTGTACTGGCACTCGCTGACGGTGCTCAAGCAGGCGATCGACCTGGAGGAGTCGCCGGATCTGGTGTTGCGCTGGGCGGCGCTGCTGCACGACATCGGCAAGCCGTCCACCCGCCGCCACGAACCCGACGGCGGCGTGAGTTTCCACCACCACGAGGTGGTCGGCGCGAAGATGAGCCGCAAGCGGATGCGCGCGCTGAAGTACTCCAAGCAGATGGTCGACGACGTCTCGCAGCTGGTGTACCTGCACCTGCGGTTCCACGGTTACGCCGACGGGACCGGGACCGGCCGCTGGACCGACTCGGCGGTCCGCCGCTACGTGGCCGATGCCGGACCGCTGCTGTCCCAGTTGCACAAGCTCGTGCGGGCCGACTGCACCACCCGCAACAAGCGGCGGGCGGCGCGGCTGCAGGCGAACTACGACGACCTGGAGCGACGGATCGCCGAACTGGCCGCCAAGGAGGACCTGCAGCGGGTCCGCCCGGACCTGGACGGCAACGAGATCATGCGGCTGCTGGACATCCCGGCGGGTCCCGAGGTCGGCGAGGCGTGGCGGTATCTCAAGGAACGGCGGCTGGACCGCGGGCCGCTCGACCACGACGAGGCCGTCGACGAACTGCTCGCCTGGTGGAAGACCCGCCAGAACACGTAGCGGAACCGCCCGCCACGGCGCGGCGTCTGACCAACATGGAGTACTGCCTGGGCGAGGGTGACGGGTCGGCGACCATCTGGACCGCGGAGCCCGACGTCGACCTCGACGGTGACGGCCGGCTGGACGCGGTCGGCCTTGACTTCGACGGCGACGGCCGCCTCGACGACGCGATGGCCGACCTCGACGGTGACGGCCTCGCCGATCAGGTCGCCCTCGACCTCGATGACGACGACCGCGCGGAAGCCCACTTCACCGACGACGGCTCGGGCACCTGGCTGCTCAGCGTCGACCGGGCGGGCCAGGTGCGTTGGTTCGGACTGGACGGCGCCGAGCAGGTCGGCGGTCCGCTGGTCGACGTCGACGCCGACGGTCAGGCTGACGATCGCCTGGCCGACACCGACGGGAACGGCCTGGCCGACCGGGTGTTCTCCGAAGGCGTTGCCCTGGTGGACACCGACGGCGACGGCCGCTGGGACCTCGAGCTCGCCGACACCGACGGAGACGGGAAGGCCGACGCCGCCACGCAGCTCTGAGCCGCCGCCTTGACGAGGCTGTCACTTAGTGACACAGTCGAGTTGTCACTAAGTGACACCGAGACGGGAGGCGACTGCGTGGACTCCGACGCCAAGCGGCTGACCGTCTCGCGGCACGCGGCGGCGTTGTTCTGGGAGAAGGGAGTGTCGGGCACCAGCGGCGACGACATCGCTGCGGCCGCCGGGCTGTCCACCCGCACGATCTGGCGCTACTTCCGTACGAAGGAGAGCTGCGTGGAGCCGCTGCTGGCCCGCTCGGCCGACCGGTTTCTCGAGATCCTGCACCGGTGGCCGCTCGAACTGTCCCTCGGCGAGCACCTCGCCGAGGACACCGCCCGTCATCCACTCGACGAACAGGGCGTCGAGGACGAGTGGAGCGGTATGCGCATCAGCACCATGACCCACGCCGAACCGGCACTGCGCACGGCCTACCTGATGGTCCACGACCGCCTCGAACAGGGCCTGATCCCGGTGGCCGCCGAGCGGCTGTGCCTCCCGCAGGACGATCTGACGGTGCGGCTCTGCGCCGCCGCCGTCACCGGTGCGTTCCGCGTCATCGACGAGGACGTCAGCAGGGCGATCATCCTGGACAACCGCAAGGTCAGCCAGACCGAGGCACTGGGACTGATGGACCGCGCCATCAACGAGGCCACCAACGGCCGGCTCGGCGGCCCCGTGGCGACCTGAGACACCAACCACCACAACCGAATTCAACACCCTGCCCGGTCACACTGCCGGGCCGGTCGATGGCGCGCGCCGCCGTCTGGAGAAAGGACCGACATGCCACTGCCACCACCGATCACCGTCGAGGAGCTCTTCAGCCCGCCGGTGCGCGCCCGCGCGACGATCTCGCCGGACGGCACCAGGATCGCCTACCTCGCACCCTGGCGGAACCGGCTCAACGTGTGGGTGCAGCGCATCGACGCCACCGACAACGGGCGCTGTGTGACCGCGGATGCGGACCGCAGCGTCATGGGCTCCGACTGGACCGGCGATTCCCGTTGGCTGCTCTACCTGCAGGACACCAAGGGCGACGAGAATTGGCACGTTTTCCGGGCCGATCCGGAGGAAACCGACACGCCCGCAGTCGATCTCACCCCCTTCCCGGGAGTGCGGGCGTTCTATCAGCTGCTCCCCGGGCGGCCCGGCACCGCGATCGTCCAGATGAACAGGCGCACCGTCGAACTGATCGACGTCTACGAACTCGACATCGCCACCGGCGAGCTGACGGTGCTCGCCGAGAATCCCGGGAACGTCGCGGCGTGGGTGGTCGGCGGTGCGGGCACGGTGCTGGCCATGGCGACGCTGGCAGGCGGTGACATCGAGATCCAGCAGTGGGAGGGCGCGGCAGCGGGATTGCGGCGCGTCGCGGTGTTCGACGGGGCCGACCACCCGCTCGGGCTCTTCCCGTTCGACATCACTCCGGACGGCACCGGGGTCTGGTTCGGGTCCAACCGCGGCACCGACCACACCCGGCTGGCCCGTCTCGACCTCGCCACCGGCGAGGAGACCGAGATCGACAGTGATCCGGCACTCGACCTCGACACCACCGGCCTGGTCATCCCCTTGTTGCCGTCACCGCTGATCCAGGATCGCCGGACCGGCGAGCTGATCGGAGTCCGCTACCAGGGAGAGCGGCGGGTGACCCGGGCGCTGGACGCCCGCTTCGCCGCAGTGCTCGAGAACCTGAGGAAGCTCTCGGACGGCGACCTGGCCCTGACGTCGTCGGACGACAGCGGGCAGCACTGGGTCGTCACCTACTTCCACGACCGCGACCCCGGCGTCACCTACTACTACGACCACGGGACCGGCGAGAGCCGGCTGCTGTTCCGGCCGTTGCCCCACCTCGACCCGGCCACGCTGGCGCCGATGACACCGGTGACGATCACGGCGCGGGACGGCTTGGCGCTGCCGTCGTATCTGACCCTGCCGGTCGGGATCGAACCGGAGGGCTTGCCAATGGTGCTGGTCGTGCACGGTGGTCCGTGGGCCAGGGACAGCTGGGGCTTCGACCAGACGGTGCAGCTGCTGGCCAACCGCGGATATGCGGTGCTACAGGTCAACTTCCGCGGCTCGACGGGCTTCGGCAAGGCGCACATGCAGGCCGCGGTCGGCGAGTTCGCAGGCAGCATGCACGACGACCTCGTCGACGCCGTCGAGTGGGCCGTCAAGGAGGGCTACGCCGACCCGGACCGGGTGGCGATCTTCGGCGGGTCCTACGGCGGGTACGCCGCGCTGGTCGGTGTCACGTTCACCCCCGACGTGTTCGCCGCCGCGATCGACTACGTCGGCATCTCCAACCTGGCCAATTTCATGCGAACCCTGCCCGCCGGGGCGCGGCCGCACCTGGCCGCGAACTGGCACCGGTATGTCGGCGATCCCGACGATCCCGAGCAGGAGGCCGACATGCTGGCCCGCTCGCCGATCAGCCGGGTGGACCGCATCCGCACCCCGCTGCTGGTGGTGCAGGGGGCCAACGACGTCCGCGTGGTGAAGGCCGAGTCCGACAACATCGTGGGGGCGCTGCGGGCGCGGGGCGTCGAGGTGGAGTACATGGTCAAGGACGACGAAGGCCACGGCTTCCTGAACCCGGAGAACCAGATCGACCTGCACCACGCGGTCGAACGCTTTCTGACCCGGCACCTGGGCGGGCGGACGGCGACGGGCTAGTCGCGACCCGCGCCCGGCGGGCCGGCGAACGCCTGCGCGATGGTCAACCACGTCTCGGCGTCGGCGCCGTCGGCCTGCACGTCGAGCTCGGTGCGCGGGCGGCGCTGGGTCACCAGGTAGCAGAAGTCCTCGGCCGAGCCGGTGACACGCTGTTCGGCGTCGGGCGGACCCCAGGTCCAGGACGACCCGTCGGGTGCGCGTAGTTCCACGTGAAACGGTGCTGCAGGAACGGGCAGCCCGTGCACGGCGAACGCGAAGTCGCGGGTCCGCACGCCGATGTGGGCGATCGACCGCAGCCGCGCCGTCGCAGGCCGCGTCACACCGAGCGCGTCGGCGACGTCGAGGCCGTGCGCCCAGGTCTCCATCAGCCGCGCGGTCGCCATCGACGCGGCGCTCATCGGCGGGCCGAACCACGGCAGCTTGCGGCCGTCGGCGACGCCGAGGAGTTCGTGGTGCAGCCGGGCCCGGGTGTGCCGCCAGTCGGCGAGCAGCTCGGCGGGCGGGGTCGCAGCGACCTCCGCGGCGCCCTCGTCGACGAAGCCGGTCGGGTTGGTCGCGGCGGCGCCCAGCACCTCGGTGAACGCGGCCTCGTCGGTGACCGACAGCAGCGCGACCCGATCGGTCCACAGCAGGTGGGCGATCTGATGGGCGATGGTCCAGCCCGGCGCAGGCGTCATCCGGGCCCACTGCCCGGGGGGCAGGTCGGCGATCAGCGCGTCGAGGTCGTCGCTCTCCGCGCGGAGATCGGCCACCACCGCCGCTGCTGCCGCCATGCCGGTCAGGTTAACCAGCCGGTGCGCGGCGGCCGACGGCGGCGTGCACGGCCAGCCCGAGCAGGTACACCACCGACCCGGCGATCGCCAGCCCGGGGGCGTGACCGTCGGCGGGGACGAAGAACGCCGCCACCGCGATCGCCCCGATGAACGCCATCCAGAACAGCGAGTCCTGCACGGTGAACACGTGGCCGCGCAGCGCGTCGTCGACGTCGATCTGCATGGCGCTGTCGGCGCACAGCTTGACCACCTGCCCGGCGGCCCCGAGCAGGAATCCACACGCCACCATCACCGGCACCTGCAAGCCGAATCCGGCGAGTTGGACCACCGCTGCGAAGGCGAGCGCACCGTTGGCGGTGGCATAGCGGCCCCATCGGCCGATCGCGAAGGGCGTCAGGAGGATGGCCAGGAACAGGCCGGCTCCGGCGGCTGTGGCGAACAGCGCCGCGGTACCGAGCCCGGCAACGGCCTGGGTGTCGCTGTGCCGCACGATCACCAACACCAGCAGGGTGTTGACGCCGAACACCATCCGGTGGGCGGCCAGGCCGGCCAGTGTGGCGGCCACCGTCCGGACGCCGATGACCGCGCGGGCGCCGTGCACCCACCCGGTCGCGACCGCATAGAAGGCCGAGCCGTGAATCGAGCGGGTGCTTTCGTGAGGGCCCAGCACGCGCGGCGGGAAGCGCACCGAGAGCAGGAGCGCCACCGCCACAGGTGCTGCCACGACCAGTATCACCACGGCGGCGCCGGTGTCGTCGGCGCCGAAGCCCCACCGCAACGCCAGCATCGAGGAGGCACCCACGGAGGCCGCGACCACTGAGACGGCCGTCGCCACCGAGTTCATCGCGACCACCCGGTCGCGCGGCACCACGTCGGGCAGCGCCGCGGACAACCCCGACGAGACGAATCGGGTGAACCCGTTGACGATCAGCGCGCCGAACAGGATCGGCAGGTCGCCGACGCCCATGGCGAGCAGTGCCCCGACGCCGAGGACGAGAAGCAGCCGGCCGACGTTGGCGCCGATCAGGACGCTGCGCCGGTCCCAGCGGTCCAGCAGCGCACCGGCGAACGGTCCGAGCAGCGAGTAGGGCAGGTACAGCACCGCGAACGAACCGGCGATCGCCCACGGTGTGGCGGCGCGTTCGGGATTGAACAACAGCGCGCCGGCGAGCCCGGCGGCGAACAGGCCGTCACCGAACTGGCTGACAGCCCGAAGCTCCAGCAACCGCCGGAACTCCGGAAGGGCCCGCACCGACCGCCAGGCCATCCGGGGCGGACGCGAGTCGACCACGACGAGATCACGTCCTCTACAGACAGTGGGGGAGCGGCAACCCGGTCCAGCGTACAAATATCGCCCGGGGCGCGGTTGTTGGCCACGTCGGCCAGCGGCTGATGCCATGATGGAGGGGTGGCGCAGTCAGAGGATCCGGAGGATTTCATCGCCCCCGCTGCCCACCGGGTGCGCGCGGGAACGCTGCTGCTGGCGAACACCGATCTGCTCGAGCCGACGTTCCGCCGCAGCGTCATCTATGTCGTCGAGCACAACGACGGCGGCACCCTCGGTGTCGTGCTGAACCGGCCCAGTGAGACCGCGGTCTACAACATCCTGCCGCAGTGGGCGAAGCTCGCGACGAAGCCGAAGACGATGTTCATCGGCGGTCCGGTCAAGCGGGACGCCGCGCTGTGTCTGGCGACCCTGCGGGTCGGGGTGGAGGTCGACGGCACGCCGGGGCTGCGGCACGTGCAGGGCCGGATGGTGATGGTCGACCTCGACGCGGATCCGGACACGGTCGCGCCGTTGATCGAGGGTGTGCGGATCTTCGCCGGGTACTCCGGCTGGACCATCGGCCAGCTCGAGGGCGAGATCGAGCGCGACGACTGGATCGTGTTGTCGGCGTTGCCGACCGACGTGCTGGTCGAGCCGCGGGTGGACCTGTGGTCGCGGGTGCTGCGGCGTCAACCGCTGCCGTTGTCGCTGCTGGCCACCCATCCGATCGACATCAGCCGCAACTGACGTCGTCAGGAGGCGACGCCGTCGGCCTTGGGCACCGCATGTCTTGGCGCGTTCGCTTCCGTCGGCCACGTGTAGGGATCTTCCGGCGGTATCGGGCTGCCCAGCAGGAACGTGCGGTCCGTGCGGCTGGCCCTGGCGATCGTCATCAGCCACGTCGCCACCGTGCTGAAGCGGTTCTGCACACCGGTGAGGAACGCGATGTGGATGACGCCCCAGCCCACCCAGCCCAGGAAACCCGCCAGCTGGACCGGCCCCGCCTCCAGCAGCGCATGCCCGCGGCTGATGTAGGCGGCCGAACCCAGGTCGCGGTAGCGGTAGGGCTTGCGCTTCTTGCCCTGCAGGTCGCGCCGCACACAGGCCGCGGCGTGCATCCCGCCCTGCATGGCGTTCTCGGCGACACCGGGTAGGCGGTCGCGGCCGACGAGGTCGCCGATCACGAAGACCTCGGGATGGCCGGGCACGGACAGGTCGGGCTCCACGGCCATCCGCCCGGCACGGTCGGACTCGACGCCCAGCACGTCGGCGAAGCGCCTGGCGAACGGCACCGCCTCGACGCCCGCCGTCCACAGCACGGTGCGCGCGGCATAGTGCTCGTCGGGGCCGCCGTCCTTCGGAGAGACGGTGACCTTGTCGCTGAGCACATCGGTGACGTGGACGCCCATGCGCAGTTCGACGCCGAGCTCCTCGAGCGTCCTGGTGGCCTTGACGGCCAGTCGCTGCTTGAAGCCCGCGAGCACACGCTCACCGCCGTCGAAGAGCAGCACGCGCGCCTCGGTCGGTTCGATGCTGTGGAACTGGTTGGCCAGGGCCCGGGTGGTGATCTCGCGGATCTGACCGGCCAGCTCGACGCCGGTGGGGCCGCCTCCGGCCACCACGAAGGTGAGCCAGCTGTCCCGCTCGGGCCCCGGTGGCAGCGTCTCGGCGATCTCGAAGGCGCAGAACAGCCGCCTGCGGATGCTCAACGCGTCGTCGAGGGTCTTCATCCCCGGCGCGAACTGTGCGAACTCCGGCTTAGCGAAATAGGACTGCTGCATTCCGGCGGCGAGGATCAGCACGTCGTAGTCGACGGTGAAGGTCGTCTCGTCGGGGCGCCGGGCCGTCACCCGTCGTGCATCCGGGTCGAGGTCCACCGCCTCGCCGAGGAGCGCCCGCACGTTGCGGTACTGCTCCAGCTCCTCCCGAAGCGAGCGACTGATCTGCCCGATGCTCAGCGTGCCGGTGGCGCACTGATAGAGCAGGGGCTGGAAGACGTGGCAGGCCGCACGGTCGAGCAGCGTGACGTCGACGTCCAGGCGGCCGAGCCGGCGCGCGCAGAACAATCCGCCGAAGCCACCACCGATGACGAGTACTTTTGTGCGTTCGCTCACAGCACGGGGCGTACCCAGCGGGCACGAGCCCTACGCGCGGCCGCGACTCTTCACTGGCAGGACAGCGTGCACGCCGCGCAGGAGCCGGCGCATCCCGCACCGGTCTGCGCTGCCGCGGCGTTGTGCGCGGCCGCGAGCTTGGCGCTCTGCCAGCACCCTGCGGCGACGGTGCCGATGGCGCCGACGACGCAGACGATCACCACCAGCACCGCGGTGTGCGGCTGGGCGGACAGAGCGACCATCCCGCCAGCGGCCAGCATGACCGCCGCGGCGAGCTGGGTGGGTGCGACCGTCCGCAGCACCTGCCGGACAGGGTCGGCGGGCCGGGGATGGGTGAGCAGCCAGAGCCCGATGCCCGCGATCGCGACGGCGGCGCACAGACACAGCACCGCGGTGATCAACATGGGGCTCACAATACGAAATGCAGGTGCCGCGCACTCAGATGGGGCGCCCCCCGGGCGCCAGGCTTCGCCCGGGGGACGTCGTCTTCTAGCCCGCCAGTGCGGGCACCGCCGGAATCCGGGGCGCTGCGGGCACTGCGGGGCTCGGTGGGGCCGCAGAGGCGGCGGGTGAGGCGGCGGCTGCGGCGGCCGGCGACGGGGCGGTGCCCGGCGCGGCGACCTTGAATCCGGTCACGATGGCGTCGGTGGCTTCGGCCGCCGTCGGCGCGCCCTGGTTGCCCGCGCCGGCTGTCACCGTCAGCGACACCAGGTAGTGGTCCTGCCCGGACGCCGCGAGCACGTGCCGCCGGGAGGTGTTGAGCATCTGTTCGGTCGAGCGGTAGCTGCCCTCGATGAAGGCCGACGGGAAGCCGTTGAACTCGGCCAGCGACGCGTCGATGGACCGCCAGCCCGGCAGCTGCTGGCTGTCGATGAGGCCGTGGCTGACGGCCTCCTTTGGGTCGAAGTCCCCGATGAGCTTGTAGACGACGACCTGCGCGTTCGGTGTGTAGAGGTCGCCGCTGTTGCGGTCGGCGATCACGGCGAAGGCGTCCGGCACGTTGGGGTCGGGCACCTGCGACCAGCCGGCGGGCATCGGCAGCACGATGTTCAGCGCGGTGAACCCGTTCGCGACCTGCGGCTCGAGCGTGACGTTCTTGGCGGCGAAGAACTCGCGCAGGGTGCCGGACGTGGCAGGCGCGATGGCGGGCACGGTCGGGATGGCGGCGGCCTGGGCGATCGGCGCCACCGGCGTGGCGCCGGGCAGGGCCACCGTTCCGGGCACGGCGGCCGAGCCGGGCAGCAAGCCCGCCTGCCCGACGGCGGGCGGGACCGCCGCGGGGGCGGCGGCCGGCGCGACGGTGACCGTCTGGGTGACCGTCGGGGGGATCGGCACCGACGGTTGCGGGTAGGTGGGCTGCGCCGACGCGGTCGCGCCCGCGATTCCCACGACGCCGGCCACACCGGCGGCGATGCCTCCTGCCAGAACCCGCCAGCGGCGGGCGTTTCCGATCATCGACGCCTACCTTTCGAGAGCAGTCGGGCACGTCGTGCCTCGGTCAGGCGCCGACTGTATCCACGGCGCCGACGCAGCCGGTAGGCCTGGAACCAACCCGGGATCAAACGCGGACAACTCCGCAACGCAACCGATATCAACCTGTGCCCGGCGGGTGGCGCAGATCACCTGCGACATAGCCGCTGAGGTGCGCGATCGGGGCTTTTATACCCTGGTGAGGTGACCGACTCCCCTGACACCGCCGACACCCCGCAGCACCGCTACACCGCGGAGCTCGCCGGGGACATCGAGCGCACGTGGCAGCAGACCTGGGCGGAGCTCGGCACCTTCAATGTGGCCAACCCCGTCGGTGAGCTGGCGCCCGCCGACGGCACACCCGTACCCGCCGACAAGATGTTCGTGCAGGACATGTTCCCCTACCCGTCGGGTGAGGGCTTGCACGTCGGGCATCCGCTGGGCTACATCGCCACCGACGTCTACGCCAGGTACTACCGGATGACCGGCCGAAACGTGTTGCACGCGTTGGGCTTCGATGCGTTCGGTCTGCCCGCCGAGCAGTACGCCGTGCAGACCGGAACGCACCCGCGCACCCGCACCGAGGCCAACATCGTCAACTTCCGCCGCCAGCTCGGCAGGTTGGGCCTCGGTCACGACTCGCGACGCAGCTTCTCCACCACCGACGTCGACTTCTACCGGTGGACGCAGTGGATCTTCCTGCAGATCTACAACGCCTGGTTCGATCCGGCCGTCGCCAAGGCCAGGCCGATCGGCGAACTGGTGGCCGAGTTCGAATCGGGCACACGCCGGCTCGACGACGGCCGGGACTGGGCGGAACTGGACGCGGCCGAACGTGCCGATGTCATCGACTCCCACCGGCTGGTGTACCGCGCCGACTCGATGGTCAACTGGTGTCCGGGTTTGGGCACGGTGCTGGCCAACGAGGAGGTCACCGCCGACGGCCGCAGCGACCGCGGTAACTTCCCGGTGTTCCGGAAGCGGCTGCGGCAGTGGATGATGCGGATCACCGCCTATTCCGATCGGCTGCTCGACGACCTGGACGTGCTCGACTGGCCGGACAAGGTCAAGGCGATGCAGCGCAACTGGATCGGGCGCTCGACGGGTGCGGAGGTGCAGTTCTCCACCGACGCGGGCGATGTCGAGGTGTTCACCACCCGCCCCGACACGCTGTTCGGCGCGACGTACCTGGTGCTCGCACCCGAGCACCCACTGGTCGAGCAGTTGACCGCCGCCGAATGGCCCGACGGCGTCGATGAGCGCTGGACCTATGACGCGGCCACACCGGCCGACGCGGTGGCGGCATACCGCGCGAGCATCACGGCGAAGTCCGACCTGGAGCGTCAGGAGAACAAGACCAAGACGGGGGTGTTCCTCGGCAGTCACGCCGTCAATCCGGCCAACGGACAACCGGTTCCGGTCTTCATCGCCGACTACGTGCTGATCGGCTACGGCACCGGGGCGATCATGGCCGTCCCCGGCGGCGACCAGCGGGACTGGGAATTCGCGAAGGAGTTCGGCCTGCCGATCGTGGAAGTGGTCCGGCGGGCAGGAGCGGAGCGACCGGGGGATGTGGTTGCAGGCGGCGACATCTCCGAAGGGGCGTACAGCGGCGACGGCATCCTGGTGAACTCCGACTATCTGGACGGCCTCGGAGTCTCGGAGGCCAAATACGCGATCACGCAGCGCCTGGAGTCCGACGGCCGCGGCCGGGCCCGGGTGGAGTACAAGCTGCGCGACTGGCTGTTCGCCCGGCAGCGTTACTGGGGTGAGCCGTTCCCGATCGTCTACGACGCCGACGGGCGGGCCCACCCTCTGCCGGAATCAGCGCTGCCCGTTGAGCTTCCGGACATCCCCGACTACGCGCCGGTGCAGTTCGACCCGGACGACGCCGACAGCGAGCCGAATCCGCCGCTGAACAAGGCCGCCGAATGGGTGCACGTGGAACTCGATCTGGGTGACGGCATCAAGCCCTACACCCGCGACACCAACGTGATGCCGCAGTGGGCGGGCAGCTCCTGGTACGAACTGCGCTACACCGACCCGTACAACAAGAAAGCGTTGGCGGACAAGGAGAACGAGGCCTACTGGATGGGACCGCGGCCGGCCGAGCACGGTCCGGACGACCCCGGTGGCGTCGACCTCTACGTCGGCGGCGTCGAGCATGCGGTGCTGCACCTGTTGTACGCCCGGTTCTGGCACAAGGTGCTCCACGACCTCGGCCACGTCAGTTCTCGGGAGCCGTACCGCCGGCTGATCAACCAGGGCTACATCCAGGCGTTCGCCTACACCGACGCCCGCGGCTCGTATGTGCCCGCCGCCGACGTCGTCGAACGGGACGGGACGTTCTGGTATCCGGGCCCCGATGGCGAGGTCGAGGTCTTCCAGGAGTTCGGCAAGATCGGTAAGAGCCTGAAGAACTCGGTGTCGCCGGACGAGATCTGCGACAACTACGGCGCCGACACGTTGCGGGTCTACGAGATGTCGATGGGTCCGCTGGAGGCGTCGCGGCCGTGGGCCACCAAGGACGTCGTCGGCGCGCACCGCTTCCTGCAGCGGGTGTGGCGGCTGGTGATCGACGAGCAGACCGGCCGCGAGCGGGTCGCCGGGCACGAGGCGCTCGACACCGAGACGCTGCGGCTGCTGCACCGCACCATCGCCGGCGTGTCGGAAGACTATGCGGCGCTGCGGAACAACACCGCGGCGGCCAAGTTGATCGAGTACACCAACCACCTGACCAAGGAGGGTGTCACCGCGCGCGCGGCGATCGAGCCGCTGGTGCTGATGGTCGCCCCGCTGGCTCCGCACATGGCCGAGGAGCTGTGGCGCAGGCTCGGCCACGACACGCCGCTGGCGCACGGGCCGTTCCCGGTGGCCGACCCGCAGTACCTGGTGACCGACACCGTCGAGTACCCGGTGCAGGTGAACGGCAAGGTGCGCAGCCGCATCACCGTCGCGGCCGACGCCGCCAAGGACGCGCTGGAGACGGCGGCACTGGACGACGAGAAGGTGCAGGCGTTCCTGAACGGCGCGACGCCGAAGAAGGTGATCGTCGTCCCCGGCCGTCTGGTCAACCTCGTCGTCTAGCGGGGGCGGACGATCACCTCGTGCACGTGGGCGTCCGGCGGCGCCAGCACCGCGTCGGCCACCACCTTGGCGACGGTGTCGGCCTGCAGGAAATCCTCCGGCCGGTACTCGCGACCCTCGTAGGCGACGAGGTCCTCCTGCATGACGGTGGCGATCCGGCCGGGATGCACGGACGTGACGCGAAGCGAGGGTTCGTCGGCGCGTAGCGAGTCGGCGAACCCCCGCAGCGCGAACTTGCTCGCGGAGTACGACGCCAGCCCGGGTGACGCGTTGATCCCCGACCCGGAGTTGATGAACACCACCTGACCGCCCGCGGTCCGCAACGCGGGCAGCAGCGCCAGGGTCAGGGCGACCGCGCCGACGACATTGACCTCCATGGTGACGCGCCACTCGTCGACGCTCGACTCGGCGACCCGCCCCGGGTAGGCCACCCCGGCGTTGTGGATCAGCACGTCGAGCTCGACGATCGGCTCGGTGAGCGCCTCGAGACCGTCGAGATCGCGCAGGTCAAGCGGCCAGGTGGTGGCGCCGAGGCGGTCGGCCACCTCGTCGAGCCGGTCCGACGGCCGGCCGGCGAGGAACAGCGTGTGGGTCGGCGCCAGCGCGGCGGCGATGGCCGAGCCCAGCCCGCCGCCTGCGCCGGTGATCATTGCGGTCGGCACAGGTGCGACCCTACCGACCTGCGGATCCGCCCTCGGAGACGCATCATTGAACCGATGCCCCACGATCCCAGCTTCGCGCCCACCCAGCTCGCGGCCCGCGCCGCCTATCTGCTGCGCGGTAACGACCTGGGCTCGATGACGACCGCTGCGCCGCTGCTGTACCCGCACATGTGGAGCTGGGACGCGGCGTTCGTGGCGATCGGCCTTGCGCCGCTGAGCGTCGAGCGGGCGGTGGTGGAGCTCGACACGCTGCTGTCGGCGCAGTGGCGCAACGGCATGATCCCGCACATCGTGTTCGCCAACGGCGTCGACGGGTACTTCCCGGGTCCGGCCCGGTGGGCGTGTTCGGCGCTGGCCCCCGACGCGCCGCGCAACCGGCACACCTCGGGTATCACCCAGCCTCCGGTGCACGCGATCGCGGTGCAGCGCATCCTCGATCACGCCCGCACCAGGGGCCGTTCGACACGCGCGGTCGCCGAGGCGTTCCTCGACCGCCGGTGGCCGGACCTGGTGCGGTGGCACCGCTGGCTGGCCGAGTCCCGCGATCAGAACGAGCACGGCCGGATCACGCTCTACCACGGGTGGGAGTCCGGCATGGACAACTCGCCGCGCTGGGACAGCGCCTACGCCAACGTGATTCCCGGTGCGGTGCCCGAGTACCAGCGCGCCGACAACACCATCGTCACCGACGCCAGCCAGCGGCCGTCCGACCACGAGTACGACCGCTACCTGTGGCTGCTCGAGGAGATGAAGTCCGTCCGCTACGACGACGACCTGCTGCCCAAGGTGATGAGCTTCGCCGTCGAGGACGTGTTCGTCTCGGCCATCTTCTCGGTGGCCTGCCAGGTGCTCGCCGAGATCGGCGAGGACTACAAGCGTCCGCATGCCGACGTCCGCGAGCTGTACGGCTGGGCGGAGCGGTTCCGCGCCGGAGTGGTCGAGACCACCGACGAGAGAACCGGTGCGGCAAGGGATTACGATGTCCGCGCCGAGCGGCTGCTCGCCACCGAAACCGTCGTGCAGTTCGCGCCGCTGCTGTGCGGCGGGCTGCCGCACGACAAGGAGCGCGCGCTGCTGCGCCTGCTGGAGGGACCGCGGTTCTGCGGTCACCCCGACCTGAAGTACGCGTGCATCCCGTCGACGTCCCCGGTGTCACGGGACTTCCGGCCGCGCGAGTACTGGCGTGGCCCGGTGTGGCCGGTGATGACGTGGCTGTTCTCCTGGTGCTTCGCCCGCCGCGGCTGGTCAGAACGGGCGCGGGTGCTGCGGCACGAGGGGTTGCGCCAGGCCAGCGACGGCACGTTCGCCGAGTACTACGAACCGTTCACCGGTGAGCCGCTGGGCAGCATGCAGCAGTCGTGGACGGCGGCGGCAGTGCTGGACTGGCTGGGCTGACCGAACCGGTCAGGTCCGGTCGGTTCGGTCCTCCGGGTCGGCGAGGTGCTCGAGCGGACGCAGCGCCTTGGTGAGTGTCTCGAGTTCGTCGGCGCTGAGCTTGGACAGCCGCTCGGCGAGTGCGGCCCGGCGGGCGGCGAGCGCCTCGCGGTGCTGTGCCAGGCCGTCGGGGGTGATGTCGACCAGCACCGCGCGCAGGTCGGAGGGGTCGCGTGAGCGCTTGACCAGGCCGAGCTTCTCCAGCCGGCGGATCGCGACGGTGGTCGTCGGGGTGCGGACCCGCTCGAGCGCGGCGAGTTCGGTCATCCGGATGGGCCCCTGATCGAGCAGCGTCAGCAGGATCGACAGCTGTGCCAGCGTGAGGTCGCCGGCGGTGCCACGGTTTGCGTCTCCACGGCGCAATATCGAGAACACCCTGGACAGCACGCGCTGCAGTTCGCCCGCGAGTTCGGTGACCTGCGGATCGGTCTCGACCATAGTTCGACAGTCTAACGTGTCGGTCCCTGCCAATATGGGACGGAACGTAATTTTCGCATCAGGAAATTTGGGAGAGGAACCGGCGCAGCCGGTCGGTCTCCGCGGCGTCGAAGATCTTCTCGGGCGGCCCCGACTCGACCACCTGCCCGTGGTCCATGAACACCACAGAATCCGCCGTCGACCTGGCGAAACCCATCTCGTGGGTGACCACCACCATCGTCATGCCGTCGGCGCCGAGGTCGGCGATCAGCGCCAGGATGCCCTTGACGAGTTCGGGGTCGAGGGCCGAGGTGGCCTCGTCGAAGAACATCACCTGCGGCGCCATCGCCAGTGCCCGCGCGATCGCCACGCGCTGCTGCTGGCCGCCGGACAGCGTGCCCGGCCGCACGTCGGCCTTGTGCCGCAGGCCCACCCGGTCCAGCTGGGCGAGGCCCAGCTCGCGGGCGGCGTCGGCAGGCAGCTTCTTCAGTCTGCGCGGCGCCATCGTGACGTTGTCCAGCACGCTGCGGTGCGGGAACAGGTTGAACTGCTGGAACACCATGCCGATGCGCTGCCGGAGCTGGTCGGGATTGTCCGCGAGCACCGAGCGGCCGTCGAGCAGGATGTCACCGCTGTCGGGCTCGTAGAGCCGGTTCAGCACCCGCAACAGTGTCGACTTGCCCGATCCCGACGGCCCGATCACCGTGGCGGTGCTGCCCGCGGGCACGTCGAGGTCGACCCCGCGCAGTACCGCGTTCGGTCCAAAGGACAGGTGAACGTCGTTGCAGGCCAGGGAAACCGGATCGAAGTCGGCCATCAGATCATCTCCTGGTTCGCCGCCGGAGACAGCTCGGGGTCTTCGGCACGGGCCTGCCTGCCGCGGCGCAGCCGGTTGTCGACGTAGTTGACCAGGTGGGTCAGCGGAATGGTCAGCGCCAGATACAGCAGCCCCGCCGCCACCAGCGGCGACAGGTTGCCGGTCTGTGCGTTGAGGTCGCGGCCGACCTGGAACAGCTCGCGCTGGTTGGCGATCAGGCCGAGGAAGTACACCAGTGACGACGCCTTGAGCAGCGAGATGAACTGGTTCATCAGCGCGGGCAGTACGCGCCGCACCCCCTGCGGGATCACAACCAGCTGCATCGACGTCGAGTAGCTGAATCCCAGCGCCCGCGACGCCTCGAGTTGCCCGGTCTCGACGCTCTGGATGCCGGATCGGAAGATCTCGCCGGTGTACGCCGCGGCCATCAGACCCAGCGCCGCGATGCCGAGCGGGAACGGGTTGTTGCCGGTCAGTCCGCCGACCACCGGTCCGAGGCCCAGACCGATCAACAGGATGATCACCACTTCGGGCAGACCGCGGAAGATGTCGGTGTACACCCGCGCGGGCCAGCGCAGCAGGCGTGACCGCGAGATGCCCGCGATGGCCAGCGCCATGCCGAGCACCAGGCCGATGACGGCTGCACTCACCGTCAGGATGAGCGTGTTGGGCAGCCCGGTCTTGAGCAGGTCGGGGAACGCCTGCTTGTACAGGTCCCAGTCGAGGAACGAGTCCTTCAGTTGCGCCAGGGTCGATTTGGGCGCGGTGGGCGCCGCCGCGGGCCGCTCCTGCTGGGCGGCGATCGCCGCGAGATCGGGCAGCTGCGGCGCGGGCGCGGCCTTGGAGCCGGGCTTCCAGCCGGGCGGGAGTGCGCGCGGCGCCCAGTCGGCGTACAGCCGGGCCCAGGTGCCGTCGGCGATCACCGCGTCCAGCCCGGAGTTCAGCGCGTCGATCAGCGGCTGGTTCTCCTTGGCCACCGCATAGGCGATGAAATTGTCCAGACTGAAGGTGTTCTCGATGATCTGCGCCGGATCGCCGGCCTGCACCGTGCCCTCGGCCTGGGCCGACGGCGCCACCCACGCGTCGATCTGACGGGTCTTGAGGCTGGCGTAGACGGTGTTGTAGTCGGGGAAGATCACCGGCTGCAGCTTCAGGGTGTCGACGACGTAGGCCTCCTGGACGGTGCCCTGGACGACGCCGATGCGTTGTCCGGGCTCGAGCGACCCGAAGCCGGTGATCGCCGAGCCGCCCGGCACCACCAACGAGAAGTAGCCGAAGTCGTAGCCGTTGGTGAATCCGACGGTGCGCCGCCGCGCGTCGGTGGTGGTGATCGACGAGGAGCCGACGTCGAAGCGTCGCGCCGCGGTCTGGGCCAGCAGCCCGGAGAACTCGGTTCCGACGAACTCGACCTGCAGCCCCAGCTTGTCGGCGATCGCACGCAGCAGTTCGTTGTCGAATCCGGTGAACTGCCCGGCGGAGTCGATGCAGATGCTCGGGGGTGCGTCGGACAGGGTGCCGACGGTCAGCACGCCGGGACGGCTCAGGTTCAGCGCGTCGGTGTCGACGCGGTCGAGGGGCACCACGTTCGGCGTGGTGTACCGGTCGGCGCCGGGACCCTGATCCGCCGCGGCGAGGTTGGTGGGCAGCGCGCTGGCGCTCTGCACGCCCGGCGGTGCGCACTGGTCGGTCTGCGCGGCGGCCGGTGCGGCGAACCCCAGGCCGGCGACCATCACCCAGACCATCAGGACGGTCGCCGCCAACGCGGGAAGTCGTCGGGCGCTCATGAATGCAACCTATCGGCCGCCCGTGTCAGCGTGCGCCGGTAGGCCTCAATGCGATCGCAAGTCGCCCAGCACCCCGCGGCGCGTCAGCTCGGCGATCATGATCGTGGCCATCAGCTCCGCCCGGTGCGCCCACACCGCGCGCGCCGCGTCGGGGTCGCCGTCGCGGATCGCCCGGGTCTCGTCCTCGTAGCCGGGCAGGAACTCCTGCTTGCTCTTCGGGTAGGTGGTCCAGAACTCCGACGGCGCGAAGCTCTGCGCGGCGCGGATCGCCGCCTGCAGCCGGGGGCCGGCGTACTCGTCGTTGACGGTGTCGCGGTAGTGCCAGCAGGCTTCCTGAAATGTTCTCGGGTCCTTCGCCGCACGCATCGTGTGCAGCGCGCTGTCGAGCCGGGCGAGCAGTCGCGGCGTGGGGTTCGTCGCGGCACGCGCGCAGGCCAGGCCGTTGAGAATCCCGTACAGCTCGTGGTGTTCGCGCAGTGCGGCCTCGTCGAACTGCTCGACGAACGCGCCGCGGTGGTACCGCGTCGACACGATGCCGTCGTGCTCGAGTTGCACCATCGCCTCTTGGATCGGCACCCGACTCAGGCCGAGGCCCTTGGCGATCTCGTTGCGGTCGATGCGGTCACCGCCGCGCAGCTTGCCCGTCATGACCAGGTTGATGACGTGCGCGACGACCTGGTCTTTCTCTTTGACCCCGTACTTCTTCGGCATCGCGCTGACCCCCCAGTCCGCTGGCGCTCAGTGTCTCACGGGGCCGGCCGGGCTCAGCCTGCCCGCTCGTCGCGCCACCGGCACAGCGCCTCGGCCGCCGACAGGTCGTAGTCGGGTCCGTTGACGCCGATGGTGAGCAGGGTGACGCCCAGCCCGACCAGCGCGTCGGCCTCGGCGAGCATCGCGTCGGGTCCGCGTTCGGGCACACCCGACGAGCGTTCGACGGCCGAGGGTTCGCGGCCGACGTCGGCGCAGTGCCGGTCGAGCACCTCGGCCTTGAAGGGGTAGGTGCTGCGGTCGGTGAAGCCGTGCCAGATGTCGGCGTACTCGGCGACCATGCGCAGCGTCTTCTTCTCGCCCTGCCCGCCGATCAGGATCGGGATGTCCCGGGTGGGCGCCGGGTTCAGCTTGGCGAGCCGGGACTTGATGCGCGGCAGCGCGGCCGCGAGGTCGTTGAGCCGGCTGCCCGCGGTGCCGAACTCGTAGCCGTACTCGTCGTAGTCCTTCTGCTTCCAGCCCGATCCGATGCCGAGGATCAGCCGGCCGTCGGAGATGTGGTCGACGGTGCGTGCCATGTCGGCCAGCAGTTCGGGGTTGCGGTAGGAGTTGCAGCTCACCAGTGCGCCGATCTCGAGGCGCGAGGTCTGCTCGGCCCACGCCGCGAGCATCGTCCAGCATTCGTAGTGCGCGCCCTCGGGGTCGCCGTAGAGGGGGAAGAAGTGGTCCCAGTTGAAGGCCACGTCGACGCCGATGTCCTCGCAGCGCCGGACGGCGTCGCGGATGTGGCGGTATTCGGGGGAGTGCTGGGGCTGGAGCTGCACGCCGATGCGCACCGGGCGGGTTGAGGCTGAGGTCACCCCGCCACGGTAACCGCTGCCGGACAGCGGGCGCCGGAACGTTCAGCCGAATCGCAGCTGGATGCGGTGGTCTTCGTCGGTGACGTAGTAGGTCTGTCCGCCCTCGACGGCGATGCCCTCGACGTTGCGAAGGTCGGGGAAGTCGCGCACCAGCTCGGCGCGGACGGTGCCCGCGTGCCGGCCGTCGCGGGGCAGCGTGAAGCGCCAGTGTGAACAGTGCGCGTCGGCGCCCTCGGGGTGGTCGTCGAGCAGCACCGAGCCCTTGCCGGTCGCGTCGATGGAGCCGATGATTGCGTCGTAGACGTCGTCGCCCGACCGGGACAGGGCGCGGAAGCCGACGAGTGCGCCCGGCGGGGACACCCCGGCCAGTTCCCACACCCGTTCGACGGTCGGCGCCTCGGCCTCACCGTCGAACATGGCCGGCACACCGGACAATTCGACGAGGATGGGCTCTCCTTCCGCGGTCGACGGGAAGCGCAGCGCCAGCAGGAGATTGCCGCTGGGGCGGAAGGCGGCGCCCTCGATGTTGATCGGCACATCGCGTTCGGTCAGCCGGTCGACCCAGGTCTTGTTGCGCTGGGTGCCGCGTTCGATGGTGTTCGCGATGAAGCGGGTGCGCACGGTGTCGCCGGGGGTGATCGCGACGACGTGGGAGGCGTCGAGCGCGTCGTTGATCAGCCGGTGCAGCCCGAACTTGTTGCGCCGGATGTCAAGCGGCAGTTCTATTTCGGGCACCGTGCGGTCGATCGACTGTTCGTCGAAGCGGGCGATGAAGGCGCGCTTGGCCTGTAGCGGTCCGCCCTTGGATCCGTAATGCGACCCCACCACGTAGACCCAGCCGGCATGCCGCGCGACCGCTTCGGCGTCCTCGGTGCGCCCCTTCTCACGGCCGGCAACGGCGGGCAGCGGGTGGATGTCCCAGCCGCTGTCCGGCGCCGCCCCGCGGGCATGACCGAGCACGGCGATGCAGTCCTCGGCCGACCCTTCGTCGAGGACGGTCCAGAAGCCGAGGTCCCAGCCGTGTGCGTCCAGCAGAGCGTCGTTGTCGACGTGCACGAGGTCGGACGCCTCGTTGCCTTCGTGGGCGAGGTCCAGGGTGACGAGCTCGGCCGACGGCATCCGCCGATGCTAGCGGCCCGCTGCTCACACGCCGATCTGGCCGTCGGCCTTCCACACCGCCACCACCGACGGCCGCGCCGTGCCGTTGCCGCCCTCCGGCCAGCGGGATTTCGGGTTGTCGATGTTGTTGTCGTCGAACTCGCCGGGATGCTGCACGCTGACGGTGACCAGATCGTCGGTGATCACCGGACCGCACGTCTCCGCGCCCAGCGGCACCGTCAGGAACTGCTTGGTCTCCCCGCGGTTCGGCCCGTTCAGGGCGACGGCGAACAAGCCGTCGTTGGAGTCCAAAGCGTTGCCGTCGGTGGAGATCCACAGGTTCCCGTGGCTGTCGAACGCCAGGTTGTCCGGGCACGAGATGGGGCTGACCTTGGTCTTGTCGAACCCGGCGAAGTAGGTGTCGGCCGCGGCGGGGTCACCGCACACCAGCAGCAGGTCCCAGGTGAAGTCGGTGCCGGTGTGATTGTCGGTGATCTCTAGGATTTGTCCGCTCTTGTTGTCGTTGCGCGGGTTCGCCGCGTCGACCGGCGCCTCTCCCGGCGCGCCGCGCTCGTTGTTGTTGGTCAGCGCGACGTAGACCTTGCCGGTCTTCGGGTCGGCTTCGACGTCCTCCGGGCGGTCCATTTTGGTGGCGCCGGCCTTGTCGGCGGCCATCCGGGTGAACACCGCCGCCTCTTGGGCGGTGATCCCGGGCACCAGCGACTCGGCCTGCCCGTTCGGTCCGGAGCGCAGCAGTGGCAGCCAGGTGCCGGTGCCACTGAAGGAGCCCTTGGCCGGGAGCTTGCCCGACCCGTCGATCTCATCGGCCGGGATGTCGCTGCTGAGCTTGGCGACGTAGAGCGTGCCCTCGTCGAGGATCGCCATGTTGTTGGCCATGGCCGCGGGGTCCTTCCCCGGCTGCATCTTCCGGCTCGAGATGAACTTGTACAGGTAGTCGAAGCGTTCGTCGTCGCCGGTGTAGGCGACGACGGTGCCGTCGCCGGTGACGTGGATGTTGGCGCCCTCGTGCTTGAACCGGCCCATGGCGGAGTGCTTCACGGGCGTGGACGCCGGGTCCCACGGATTGACTTCGATGACGTAGCCGAAGCGGTTCACCTCGTTCGGCGACGCGGCCACGTCGAAGCGGGGATCGAAGGTCTCCCAGAGCAGTTCGGACGGTTCGAGCGCGACGCCGTACCGGTCCTGCCGGTCGGCGTCGACCGGGCTGGGCTTCGGCGCGCCTTCCGGCGATCCGAAGTAGGAGTGGAAGTTCTCCTCGCCGGACAGCACGGTGCCCCACGGGGTGACGCCGCCGGCACAGTTGGCGAAGGTGCCGAGGACGGTGCGCCCGGCCGGGTCCGCGGCCGTCTTGACGAAGTCGGTGCCCGCGGCGGGGCCGGTCAGCGTGAACGGTGTGTCGGCGGTGATGCGACGGTTGTAGCGGCCCATCACCGGGCGCAGGCCGCCGCCCGGCGCCCGCTCGACCTCGACGACGCCCATGCCGATCGCGGCGATCTCGATGTCGAACTGCTCCCGCGTCGGGGCGTCGGCTTTGTAGCCGGGGAACATGAATTGCGGTGTGACGTACTCGAAGTTGGTCACCAGCAGGAAGTGCCCGGGTGTGCCGTCCACCGGCAACAGCGCGGCGAAGTCGTTGTTGAAGCCGAACTGGCCGCGCTGCGCGGCGGCGGTCTGCTTGGCGACATCGAACTTCGGTGCGCCGGGCAGCACGGGATCGCCCCAGCTGATCACGACGCCCTGCTGGTAGCCCTCGGGCACGACGACGGCGTCCTCGCTGTTGGGTGCCACAGCGCTGAACTTCATCCCCGGCGGCGTCTCGGGCGGCGCCGACGTGGTGGGCGAGCCCTGTGGGGCGTCCTCGGTGCCGCAGGCGGCGAGCACGGATCCGGCACCGACGGCCAGCACGGTCACGCCGGCGGCCTGGATCATCGAGCGACGCGACACCGCCTTGACGATGTCGCCGAAGTATTCGTTCGGGCTGGTGTTCGGCGCGGGCTTGGAGCAGGCGTCACCGCACTTGTAGCGGCAGGTGATGTGTTGACGTGAGGACCGGCCGTCGTGGGAGACGAACAGGTTCAGCGGCACAAGCGCCATGGGGGCAGATTCCTTCCACTCACCGGCCGCGGGCTGGGCGGTCGTGACCCGCCGAAACCTACGGCAGGTTGGTCGCCGCCCGGGAAGCATTGGGTGAACAGCAGGCGACGCGGCGCTCACGGGGTGCGGATGCGGAGCTCGAGCCGGTCGGCCCGTGCGCAGACGACCTCGATGACGCGGTGCCAGTCGCCGATGGTCAGCTCGAGCTGCCGCATGGCCTCGTCGACGGTCCACGAGCCGGGCCGGCCGTTCGCCTTGGGTGCCGCCGGACCCCAGTCGAGGAAGGTGCCGTCGGCGCCGAATTCGACGCCGCCGCGCCTGCGTGACGGCGGG
The DNA here is from genome assembly GCF_049541695.1 of Mycobacterium sp. NPDC050041. Taxonomy (NCBI): domain Bacteria; kingdom Bacillati; phylum Actinomycetota; class Actinomycetes; order Mycobacteriales; family Mycobacteriaceae; genus Mycobacterium; species Mycobacterium sp. NPDC050041. Next base: position 975,818 of record NZ_JBMVDG010000001.1, read on the forward strand.
AAGTCGTAGTCGTCCGGGCGGTATACCCGGATGCCTTCATGGTCCTCTTCGAAGGAGTGGCGCCAGCGGCCCTCCAGTGTGGTCACGGTATGTTTCCACTGGCGGTCATGTTTGCTCCCGTCGGTCGTCTCCCGACGATCACACGGCGGCGCCAGGACGGCGTGAGTAGTGGACTACGCGAGCTCGTCGCGCAGGATCTCGATCAGGCGCAGCGGCTGGTCGCCCTGCACCGAGTGCCCGCAATCGGCGACGACGACGGTGCGCCGGAAGCCGGGCGCGTTCCGGCTGAAGGCCTCGGCATCTTCGTCGTTGACGAAGTGGGAGTTCGCGCCGCGCACCAGCGTGGTGGGCATGGTGAGGGCGGGCACGTCGTCCCACAGACCCTCGAATCCGTCGCCGGTGCGAAACGAGTCGTACCGCCACGTCCAGGTGCCGTCGTCGAGCTGCTTGGTGTTGTGGAAGACGCCGCGCCGCAACGACTTCGGATCGCGGTGTGGGGCGGCGGCGATGGTGACGTCGAGCATCGCCTGGAAGCTGGGGAAGGTCCGGTCACCCTGGACGAGCGCGACGGTGCCCTTCTGCGCATCGGTCATCTCGGTGTGCCGCTCGGGCGCCGACGGCGTGACGTCGACCAGCACCAGCCGGGGCACCAGGGCGGGTTCGGCGGCGGCCAGCCGGATCGCGGTGAGTCCACCCAGCGACATGCCGACGATCAGGTCGGCCGACGGCGCGAGCTCGCGCAGCACCGGGGCGATCACGGCGGCGTTCCCACGCGGGCCGTAGTCGCCGTCCTCGCGCCACGCGGACCTGCCGTGGCCGGGCAGATCGATTGCCAGGGCGGGTTCGCCGAGCCCGAGGATCACGGTGTCCCAGGTGTGGGCGTTCTGCCCGCCGCCGTGCAGGAACACCACGCGCGGCGGTTCGTCGCCGAACTTCAGCGCGCTGATGCCGCCGCGGTCGAGGCGCTGCGCCGGCGGAATGTCGGACACGCCTGCCTGCTGGGCGTTCTCGGGCAGCAGCGCGAATTCATCGACCGTCGGCAGTTGATCGTCGGTGATCACGCTACGACCCTATAACGCGAAATGTGGAGCCCCAGCCGCGCTGAGCGCGGGCGGGACTCCACAAATCGCGAGAGGGAACTAGCCCTCGATGAAGCTCTCGAGCTGCGTGCGGGCGATGTCGTCCGGCAGCTGCTGCGGGGGGCTCTTCATCAGGTAGGCCGAGGCGGCCACGACGGGGCCGCCGATGCCGCGGTCCTTGGCGATCTTGGCCGCGCGCACCGCGTCGATGATGACGCCGGCGGAGTTCGGCGAGTCCCACACCTCGAGCTTGTACTCCAGGTTCAGCGGCACGTCACCGAAGGCGCGGCCCTCGAGGCGCACGTAGGCCCACTTGCGGTCGTCGAGCCAGCCGACGTGGTCGGACGGTCCGATGTGGACGTCCTTGGTGTTGAACTCACGCTGCAGGTTCGACGTCACGGCCTGGGTCTTGGAGATCTTCTTGGACTCCAGCCGCGAACGCTCGAGCATGTTGAGGAAGTCCATGTTGCCGCCGACATTGAGCTGCATGGTGCGGTCGAGCTGCACGCCGCGGTCCTCGAAGAGCTTTGCCATCACGCGGTGGGTGATGGTGGCGCCCACCTGGCTCTTGATGTCGTCGCCGACGATCGGCACACCGGCGTCGGTGAACTTCTTCGCCCACACCGGGTCGCTGGCGATGAACACCGGCAGCGCGTTGACGAAGGCCACGCCGGCGTCGATGCAGCACTGGGCGTAGAACTTGTCGGCCTCTTCGGAGCCCACCGGCAGGTAGGACACCAGCACGTCGACGCGGGCGTCCTTGAGCGCCTTGACGACGTCGACCGGATCGGAATCGGACACCTCGATGGTCTCGGCGTAGTACTTGCCGATCCCGTCGAGAGTCGGGCCGCGCTGCACCGTCACGTTGGTCGGCGGCACGTCGGCGATCTTGATCGTGTTGTTCTCCGACGCGACGATCGCCTCGGACAGGTCGAACCCGACCTTCTTGGCGTCGACGTCGAACGCGGCGACGAACTTCACGTCGCGCACGTGGTACTGGCCGAGTTTGACGTGCATCAGACCGGGCACGGTCGCCGTCTCGTCGGCATCGTGGTAGTACTGCACGCCCTGCACCAATGAGGACGCGCAATTGCCCACACCGACGATGGCGACCCTGACTTCGGTGTTCTCAGTCATGACGACGTTCTCCCTCTCGATACTGATTCGGTACTGCTCAGCTGTTCTGGTTTCTCACGCGTTGTCAGCGCGCCCCTGGCCCTGACGTTCTGCCGCGATCAGCTCGTTGAGCCACTTCACTTCTCGTTCGCTGGACTCCAGCCCGAGCTGATGCAGCTGGCGGGTGTAGCGATCGAATGAGCTGCTGGCCCGTGCGACTGCTTCACGCAGGCCTTCCCGGCGTTCCTCCACCTGACGACGGCGCCCCTCGAGGATTCGCATCCGGGCCTCGGCCGGGGTGCGGTTGAAGAAGGCGAGGTGCACTCCGAATCCGTCGTCGGAGTAGTTCTGGGGACCGGTGTCGGCGACGAGTTCGGTGAACCGAGCCTTGCCGGTGTCGGTGAGCCGGTAGACCCGCCGCGCGCGGCGGCGCGTGAGCGTGCCCTCGGGCGCGGCGTCCTCGGCGATGAGGCCGTCGGCCTGCATGCGCCGGAGGGCCGGGTAGAGCGAACCGTAGGAGAACGCCCGGAAAGCGCCGAGTAAACCGGTCAGGCGTTTGCGCAACTCGTAGCCGTGCATGGGCGACTCGAGCAGAAGACCCAGAATGGCGAGCTCCAGCATCGATTCACCCCCTTCGGCAAGAATTTGCTCGCGTCGTTACGACGCTTCAACACCTCGGCCAACTGTATCGCGCCGATATATATGGCGCTACATCAGCGTGCACATTCGTTCACCCGCGGTTCACCGCGCGGAGCGCTCAGGTGAGGGGGTAGACCTCTTTGAGGACGCCGTCCGGCGCGACGGTGAAGTGCCCGCTGCCGAACTCGCCGTCGACGTAGACCATCAGTTTGACCTGGTCAGGGGTCAGCGGATCCTCTGAGGCGCTGACGTCCAGCCGTACGTCCTTGGCGTCCTTGGGCTGGATGTTGACCGTCTCCGGAGCACCGCGAAGGACGCCGACGATGGTCGGCACGTCGAATGCGGCGAGGTCGATCACCCGGGCGTCGGCGTCGGTGGTCGACTCGGACGGCGAGTCCTCCCAGCCGCCGCGGTACATGTACTGCAGGGTGCGACGGCCGTCGCGCGGGTCAGGGATTCGCAGGTAGGCGACGTCGCTGCGGATGTCGAGCTCGAAGCCCAGGGTGTTGCCGAACTTCTTGCGCATCTGCTCGAACAACCCGTTGATGCCGCCGAGGGACATCAGCTGCCGGGGCGGGGTGAGCACCCGCGCCGGGACGCCGTCGGACTTGGCGCCCGGATCGGTCTCGAAGCTCAGCGGGGAGCTGGTGTTCCCGTAGAGCCCCCAGCCGACGGCGATGCCGAACAGCACCAGCACCGCCGCGGTCGCCAGCCGCAACCCGAGACCGGGCCCGGAGCCCTTGCCGGGCAGCGGCAGCTTGCGGGGTTCCTTGAGCTCGCGCAGCTGCACCGGCGCGGCCGTCTGCAGATCGCTCATCAACGCCTGCAGATCGCCGAGGGTGGCGGCGTTGGTGGCGGCCTTGACGCGTTCACCGTGCTCGGTCATCGACAGCTGACCTTCGGCCAGCGCGGTGTCGAGCACCTTGCACGTGTCGTTCCTGTCGGTGTCCCTCGCTCGGGTGCCAGACGTCCGCCGCCCCGATCCCGCTGTCGCCACGACGATGATCGTAGGGCCATCGGCGCAGTCCAGATGGGTGAACCCGGACGTGCCGATGCGGTCGACCCTCGGTGGTCGGGGCCCCGACGTACTCTGGTCTCCGTGCGACTGCAGCGACAGGTGGTGGACTACGCCCTTCGGCGGCGGTCCCTGCTGGCCGAGGTCTACTCGGGACGCACCGGTGTCTCGGAGGTCTGCGACGCCAACCCGTATCTGCTGCGAGCCGCGAAGTTCCACGGCAAGCAGAGTTCGGTGATGTGCCCGATCTGCCGCAAGGAGCAGCTGACCCTGGTGTCGTGGGTGTTCGGCGATCACCTCGGCGCGGTGTCGGGCTCGGCGCGTACCGCCGAGGAGCTCGTGCTGCTGGCGACCAAATTCGACGAATTCTCAGTACATGTGGTGGAGGTATGCCGGACCTGCGAGTGGAATCACCTGGTGAAGTCATATGTGCTCGGCGCGGTTCCACCTCCGAAGAAGTCGCGCGGCACCCGAACGGCGCGCAGTCGTGCGCGCACGGCCAGTGAATAGCGAAGGGCGTCACGACCGGTCAGCCAGCGATGCCCGCAAGGGGCAGGCGGCTGAGCGCGGCGGTGCGCCCACACCAGGCTCGCCCAGCGGTCCGCCGCCGTGGGGTCGTTCCCCCCGGGGCGGCCAGGGTCCGGCCCGCAGGCCCGGTCCGCCCGACGGTCCCCGCCGCCGCCCGCGCTCAGGGGCGCCCTCCGACGACGGGATGACGGCGGTGCTGCCGGTCGTCCGCGCCGGTGCGCCGCCCACGCGCGACCCCATCGACGCGGTGAAGGCCGCTCTCGACGGAACGCCGCCACCGCCGCCGCCGCGCCGCCGGGGTCGCGGCAGTGGCCACGGGCCCTCGGACCCGCCTCCGGGCGGGACGCCCAACTGGCGTCAGCAGATCAACTGGAAGTGGGTGCGGCGCGGGCTGATCGTGGCCGCCGCGGTGTTGATCCTGCTGCCGCTGATCACGTTCGGCATGGCCTACCTGATCGTCGACGTGCCCAAGCCCGGGGACATCCGGACGAATCAGGTGTCGACGATCCTCGCCGGCGACGGCAGCGAACTCGCCAAGATCGTGCCGCCGGAGGGCAACCGGGTCGACGTCACCATCGAGCAGATCCCGTTGTCGATGCGCGACGCGGTGATGGCCGCCGAGGACCGCGACTTCTACTCCAATCCCGGCTTCTCCTTCACCGGCTTCCTACGGGCATTCAAGAACAACATCTTCGGCGGCGACGTTCAGGGTGGCTCGACGATCACCCAGCAGTACGTGAAGAACGCGCTCGTCGGCTCGGAGCGCTCCGGGCTGGGTGGTGTCACGCGCAAGGCCAAGGAACTGGTCATCTCGACGAAGATGTCGAGTGAGTGGTCCAAGGACCAGGTGCTGCAGTCCTACTTGAACATCATCTACTTCGGTCGGGGCGCCTACGGGGTGGCGGCCGCGTCCACCGCCTACTTCGGCAAGCCCGTCGAGCAGCTGACGGTGGCCGAGAGCGCACTGCTGGCCGCGCTCATCCAGCGGCCGTCGACGCTGGATCCCGCAGTCGATGCCGAAGGCGCGGCCGAGCGGTGGAACTGGGTGCTCGACGGCATGGTCGAGATCGGCGCGCTGTCGGCCACCGACCGGGCTGCCCAGGTGTTCCCGCCGACGGTGCCGCCTGAGCAGGCGCGCGCGCAGAATCAGACCACCGGGCCCAACGGTCTGATCGAACGCCAGGTCACCAAGGAACTGTTGGAACTCTTCGACATCAACGAGCAGACGCTCAACACCGAGGGCCTGCAGATCACCACGACCATCGACCCGAAGGCGCAGAAGGCCGCCGAGGAGGCGGTCACCGAGAACCTGGACGGCCAGGATCCGGACATGCGCTCGGCGGTGGTGTCGATCGACCCGAAGACCGGCGGGGTCAGGGCCTACTACGGCGGTTCGGACGCCAACGGCTTCGACTTCGCGCAGGCGGGTCTGCAGACCGGTTCGTCGTTCAAGGTGTTCGCGCTGATCGCCGCGCTGCAGCAAGGGATCGGCCTTGGCTACCAGGTCGACAGCTCGCCGGTCAGCGTCAACGGCATCGAGATCAGCAATGTCGAGGGCAACAGCTGCGGCACCTGCAACATCGCCGAGGCGCTCAAGCGGTCGCTGAACACCAGCTACTACCGGCTGATGCTGAAGCTGAAGAACGGTCCGCAGGACGTCGCCGACGCCGCGCACCAGGCCGGCGTCGCGGAGAGTTTCCCCGGCGTCGAGCACACCCTGAGCGAGGACGGCCAGGGCGGCCCGCCGAACAACGGCATCGTGCTCGGGCAGTACCAGACGCGGGTGCTCGACATGGCGTCGGCGTACGCGACGATCGCCGCGTCGGGCGTCTACCGCAAGCCGCACTTCGTGCAGAAGGTGGTCAACTCCCAGGGCGACGTGCTCTTCGACGCCTCGCAGGAGAGCAGCGACGGCGAGCAGCGTATCGACAAGAACGTCGCCGACAACGCGATCTCGGCGATGCAGCCGATCGCCGGCTACTCCAACGGCCACAACCTCGCGGGCGGCCGGCCGTCCGGAGCGAAGACGGGCACCGTGCAGCTCGGTGACACCGGCGACAACCGGGACGCCTGGATGGTGGGCTTCACGCCGTCGTTGTCGACGGCGGTGTGGGTCGGCACCACCGAGGGCACCAAGCCGTTGCAGACCTCGGGCGGGTCGGCGATCTACGGTTCGGGCCTGCCGTCGGACATCTGGAAAGAGACGATGGACGGCGCGCTGGAGGACACCGACAACGAGACGTTCCCCAAGCCGGAGGAGATCGGCGGATACGCCGGTGTGCCGCAGGCGCCGCCACCGCCACCGTCGTCCACCGCGCCGCCGACGCCGTCGATGACGGTGATCCAGCCGACCCTCGAGGTGGCGCCGGGTATCACCATCCCGATCGGGCCACCCAGCACGGTCCCGATCGGTCCGCCCGTGCCGCCAGTGCCAGGTGCGCCGACGCCGGTTCCCGATCCGGGCGCGGCCGTGCCGCCGCCGCCCGGCGCTCCAGGATTCCCCGGCCAGCCGCCGCCTCCGTGACGGACGCCGACGACACGGCGTGTGCGGCCGAGTCCCCGGCGCCGCTGGCCGATGACCGGCGCAGCGCCGACGACCGCGACCTGCCCAGCCGCAACGACGCGCTCGGCGCCGCGCTGTCCGGTGTCGCGGGCGGGCCGGTCGGGCGGCACGCGCTGATCGGACGGCAGCGGTTCTTCACGCCGCTTCGGGTGATGCTCGCGATCGCCGTGGTGTTCATGGCGTTGGGCTACACCACCAAGGCGGCGTGCCTGCAGACCGTCGGCGACGGACCCGCCGACCAGCGGGTGGCCAACTGGCAGAACAACCGCGCCTACTACGAGCTCTGCTATTCGGACACGGTGCCGCTCTACACGGCCGAGCTGCTGAACCAGGGCAAGTTCCCGTACAAGTCGAGCTGGATCGAGACCGACGCGTCGGACAAACCGCGCATCCAGTACAACGGCGACATCGCGGTGCGCTACATGGAGTATCCGGTGCTCACCGGCATCTACCAGTACCTGTCGATGGCGCTGGCCAAGACCTACACGGCGGCGTCGGCGACGGTGTCGTTGCCGTTGATCGCCGAGGTGGTGATGTTCTTCAACATCGCCGCCTTCGGGCTGGCGCTGGCGTGGATGGCGACGGTGTGGGCGACGTCGCGGCTGGCGGGCCGCCGGGTGTGGGACGCCGCGCTGGTGGCGGGTTCACCGCTGCTGATCTTCCAGATCTTCACGAACTTCGACGCGCTGGCGACGGCGTTCGCGGTGGGGGCGATGCTGGCGTGGGCGCGCCGAAGACCGGTGCTCGCCGGGGTGTTGATCGGGCTCGGCGTCGCGGCGAAGCTCTTTCCGCTGCTGCTGCTCGTGCCGCTGGTGCTGCTCGCGCTGCGCACGGGACGGATGCGGGAGGTGGCCAAGACCGCGGGCACAGCGGCACTGACCTGGCTGCTGGTCAACCTGCCGATCATGGTGCTGTTCCCGCGAGGCTGGTCGGAGTTCTTCCGGCTCAACACCCGTCGCGGCGACGACATGGATTCGCTGTACAACGTGGTGAAGTCCTTCACCGGCTGGCGTGGCTTCGACCATGGGCTGGGCTTCTGGGAAGCGCCGACGGTGCTCAACACCGTCACCTTCGCGCTGTTCGCGTCGTGCTGCGTGGCGATCGGGTATGTCGCGCTGACGGCGCGGCAGCGTCCTCGGGTGGCGCAGCTGGCGTTCCTGGTGGTCGCGGCGTTCCTGTTGACGAACAAGGTGTGGAGTCCCCAGTTCTCGCTGTGGCTGGTGCCGCTCGCGGTGCTGGCGTTGCCGCATCGGCGAATCCTGTTGGCGTGGATGACGATCGACGCGCTGGTGTGGGTGCCGCGGATGCTGTACCTCTACGGTGAGCAGAACCGCGGTCTGCCCGAGCAGTGGTTCACCGTAACGGTGCTGCTGCGTGACGCCGCGGTGATCACGTTGTGCGCGTTGGTGATTCGGCAGATCTACCGGCCGCAGCTCGACCTGGTACGACACGGCGGCCGGGTCGACGACCCGGCGGGCGGGGTGTTCGACGGGGCACCGGACGCGCCGCCACGCTGGTTGCCCGACTGGCTGCGGCCGCATCCGCGGATACGGACATCGGGTCCACCGGCGCAGGACCGGGCGACGGTCGACGCCTGAGGGTCTCCTCGTCGCGAGTGTGAAACGTCGGCGACTTTCGGGCACTTTTCTCGCCAACGATTCACACTCGGCGCGTAGCTCAGTCAACCCCGGTACGGCGCGGGCACATTCGGTCTTGCCCGGATCCACGCGGCGGTCGACGGGCGCAGCGCCAGCACGAGTGTCAGGACCGGAAACGCGACTCCGAGGAAGATGGGGCCACCGTAGATGGCGAAAATGGCTCCGGCTGCGGCGGCTTCGCCGTCGGCCTTGCTCAGTACTGCCATGAACAGGATCATGAACAGCACGCTCGTCAGGATGGCGATGGCGCAGCCGGCGACCACGAGCCATCGGCCCACCATCTTGCGCTGAAACAGCGTCAGGGCTCCGACCGCCAGCATGATCCCGGCGACGATGACGGCCAGGCCGACGATGACAAAGATCACGTCGCCTGCGTTGGAGGAGCGAGATGTGGTGCCCAAAGTAGGGCGAGGATCGGGCGAGCCGGCCGCCGTCAGTACCAGCATGCCGAAGCCGAGCAGGGCGAGCGCGCCGAGTCCTGCGAGCACAGCCGCGGCGTTCGCCGTGCCGCCGCTCGGGCCGGCGGGCCGCACCGGTGGGTACTGATAGCCGCCGGCGTAGCCGTTGTACTGCGGATAGCCGGGCTGCTGCGGATAACCCTGCTGCGGATAGCCCTGCTGCTGCGGGTAACCGGGCTGCCCGGAAGCTCCCTGACCGTAGGGCCCGTACGGATGGCTCACTCAACCCCCTCGAGGACTCGAAGAACCCAGCCTATCGGCCGACGACCGGGACGCAGAGCACGGATTTCGCAGCTCAGGCCGCTGTCCTGTAACCTGGGCCGGTTGCCGACGCAGGCGACCCTCCTGCCACGGACAGTCCGTGGCCGCACACGACCATAGGAGGTGATGGGTTCCTTATGCGTCCATACGAAATCATGGTCATCCTCGACCCCACGCTCGATGAGCGGACGGTGTCCCCCTCGCTGGAGACGTTCCTGAACGTCATCCGCAAGGACGGCGGCACGGTCGAAAAGGTCGACATCTGGGGCCGGCGCCGCCTGGCCTACGAGATCGCCAAGCACGCCGAGGGCATCTACGCCATCGTCGACGTGAAGGCCGAACCGGCCACGGTGTCCGAGCTGGATCGCCAGCTCAACCTGAACGAGTCCGTGCTGCGGACCAAGGTCATGCGGACCGACAAGCACTAAGTCGCGTGACGGCCTGTGCACGTCGGGGCTGTTCCGTAGGCTCACCTGCGACTGCCGTCCAACGCGTACACCGCCCGCGATGAGCGCTTGCGCGAAGAGCTGACAACCAACAGGAGGACTTCGTGGCTGGTGACACCGTCATCACGGTCATCGGAAACCTGACCGCCGACCCCGAACTGCGGTTCACACCGTCGGGCGCGGCCGTCGCGAACTTCACGGTCGCGTCGACCCCGCGCATGTTCGATCGTCAGACCAACGAATGGAAAGACGGCGAGGCGCTGTTCCTGCGCTGCAACATCTGGCGCGAGGCCGCGGAGAACGTGGCCGAGAGCCTGACCCGCGGTTCGCGGGTGATCGTGCAGGGCCGGCTCAAGCAGCGCTCGTTCGAGACGCGCGAGGGTGAGAAGCGCACCGTGGTGGAGCTCGAGGTCGACGAGATCGGCCCGTCGCTGCGCTACGCGACCGCCAAGGTCAACAAGGCCAGCCGCAGTGGCGGCGGCGGCGGTGGCTTCGGTGCCAGCGGCGGCAGTGGCGGCGGCGGTGGCTCACGCCCGGCCGAGCAGCCCAAAGACGATCCGTGGGGCAGCGCGCCTGCGTCGGGGTCCTTCTCCGGCGCCGACGACGAACCGCCCTTTTAGACAACACATCAGCGGACTGCGATCCGCGAACTTTGAGAAAGAGAAAGACACATGGCCAAGTCCTCCACCAAGCGGCGGCCGGCACCAGAGAAGCCGGTCAAGACCCGCAAGTGCGTCTTCTGCTCCAAGAAGGGCAAAGGGCAGATCATCGACTACAAGGACACGCAGCTGCTGCGTACCTACATCAGTGAGCGCGGCAAGATCCGTGCCCGCCGCGTGACCGGCAACTGCGTCCAGCACCAGCGCGACATCGCCATCGCGGTCAAGAACGCCCGCGAGGTCGCGCTGCTGCCGTTCAGCGCGTCGACGCGGTAGTCCCGGCCCGATAGAACGAAAGACTAAGAGATGAAGCTCATCCTCACTGCTGACGTCGACAACCTGGGCGTGCCCGGGGACACCGTCGAGGTCAAGGACGGCTACGGCCGAAACTTCCTGCTGCCCCGTGGCATGGCGATCACCGCGTCGCGTGGCGCCGAACGACAGGCCGACGAGATCCGCCGGGCCCGCGAGCTGAAGACGGTCCGCGGACTGGAGCACGCCAACGAGCTCAAGATCGCGCTCGAGGGCCTGGATTCGGTGGATCTGCCCGTCAACGCCTCAGCCGACACCGGCAAGCTGTTCGGCTCGGTCACCGCGACGTCCGTCGTGGCGGCGATCAAGAAGGCCGGCGGCCCGAACCTCGACAAGCGGACCGTGTCGCTGCCCAAGTCACACATCAAGGCGCTCGGCGAGCACCCGGTGACCGTGCGTCTGCATCCCGACGTTCAGGCCACGGTGACGCTCAACGTCGTCGCCCAGTAATAACGCACGCGACAATACGCCCGGGTTGGGACCCTTCGGGGTCTTGACCCGGGCGTTGCTGTGCGCGCTGGCGAACATTGTGCTATCGCGCGCCCGCAGCGAAGATAACCGGCCGTTAACCTCGGTGGTGCCGAGGCGAAACACAACACGCCCGAGTAGGCAACCCGGCACGACACGCCGAAGAACTTTCCATCCACAACACTGCACGTCCTCTGTGATGCGCTTATCTGCGGATTTATCCGGATAACGAACGAGATTCCACAGGTTGTCCCCAGCGACTCAACATGGCCGTCCAGCGATATCCACAAACCATCCACAGGTCTATGCACAGGGCCGGTATCGGGTGCCTCCAGCAACGCCTAACGTGATCGTGCGCGGAGCGGTTCGGGGGTTCGCCGACGTGGGATGTCGGTGAGCGGCCTTACAGTCGCGATAGACAACGATCGAACCTGCGTTCGAGCCGATCTGGGGAGGGTGGCGCCGTGGCTGTGGTCGACGACCTCGGGCATTCGGGTATGGATGACGCCCCGCCCAGCGAGGACTTCCGCCGCCAGCCACCTCAGGACGCCGCCGCTGAACAGGCAGTACTGGGCGGCATGCTGCTGAGCAAGGACGCGATCGCGGACGTGCTCGAGAAGCTGCGGCCCGGGGACTTCTACCGGCCGGCGCATCAGAACGTCTATGACGCGATCCTCGATCTGTACGGCCGCGGTGAGCCCGCCGACGCGGTCACCGTCGCCGCCGAACTGGACCGCCGGAGCCTGCTGCGCCGCATCGGTGGTGCGCCGTACCTGCACACGCTGATCTCCACGGTGCCGACGGCTGCGAACGCCGGGTACTACGCCGGCATCGTGGCGGAGAAGGCGTTGCTGCGCCGCCTCGTGGAGGCGGGTACCCGGGTGGTGCAGTACGGCTACGCCGGCGCGGACGGCGCCGACGTGAGCGACGTGGTGGACCGCGCGCAGGCCGAGATCTATGACGTCACCGAGCGACGCGCCTCCGAGGACTTCGTCGTCCTCGAGGAGCTGCTGCAGCCGACCATGGACGAGATCGATGCGATCGCCTCGCAGGGCGGTATCGCGCGCGGTGTGCCGACGGGCTTCACCGAACTCGACGAGGTGACCAACGGCCTGCACTCCGGGCAGATGATCATCATCGCCGCGCGTCCAGGCGTCGGTAAGGCACTCGCCCTCGGCACACCGCTGCCGACGCCGTCCGGGTGGACGACGATGGGCGATGTCGCCGTGGGCGACGAGCTGATAGGCGATGACGGGAAGCCCACCCGCGTCGTGGCCGCGACGGCCGTGATGAATGCTCGGCCCTGTTATGAGGTGGAGTTCTCGGATGGCACAAAGATCGTCGCCGATGCCGAGCATCAGTGGCTCACCGAAACGCGTGCGTCGCGGCGGTCCACTACACCGGCTTCAGTTCAGACCACTGAACAAATTGCGGCGACGTTGCGCTGTGCAACTGCCGATCGGAGACTGAATCACTCAATCACCAACGCCTCGCCCCTGCAGGCCCCTGAGCGTGAATTGCTCGTGCCTCCCTACACCCTCGGTGCTTGGTTGGGTGACGGCACCACCGCATCCGCGCAGATCACTTCCGCCGATCCAGAGATCATCATGCGCATCGAAGGGGAAGGCATCGAGGCCCACCGCTCGACCGGCGCCGCGTATCGATATCAATTGAAGCTGCGCAAACCCGCAGCCGTTGAGCCACGACAATGCCAAGTGTGCGGCGCGGAGTTCACTCCACGGACCAGCGAAGTCCGCACATGCGGACGGTCTTGCGGTGGTCGGGCGCGATTCGTGTCCGCCGCCGTGCTGAGTCCAACGTGCAACCGTTGCGGCGGGAAGTCTTGTGGCCTGCGGCTGTGCCAGCGCTGCCGCAACTGCTTCGGGACGTTGCAGGGACGTCTCCGCACGATCGGCGTACTTGGTCGCAAACACATTCCGGCGGAGTACTTGCGCGCTTCTGAGGCGCAACGGCGAGCCCTCCTGGCTGGCCTTCTCGACACCGACGGCACGGTAACCGCCGGCGGCGCAGTGCAGTTCTGTGTGACGGACAAGAGGCTGGCGGGCGACGTCGCGGAACTGATCGTGAGCCTGGGATATCGGTGCCAGACATCGACCAGGCGGGTACACGGTCGGCGCGAGAGCTCGTCGATCGCGTACACCCTCACCTTCTCGACTGACGAGGACGTCTTCGGGCTGACCCGTAAGTCATTGCTCCATAAGCAGCGTCGCGGTGCTACAAACATTGCTCGTTCGGTGTCTCGATTCATCGTGGATGTGCGACCGGTAGCCAGCGTCCCCGTGCGGTGCGTCGAAGTGGACAATGAAAGCCACATGTACTTGGCGAGCCGGTCGATGGTGCCGACCCACAACTCAACGCTCGGACTGGATTTCATGCGGTCGTGCTCGATCAAGCACCAACTGCCGAGCGTCATCTTCTCGCTGGAGATGAGCAAGTCCGAGATCGTGATGCGGCTGCTGTCGGCGGAGGCGAAGATCAAGCTGGCCGACATGCGGTCGGGCCGGATGAGTGACGACGACTGGACGCGCCTCGCTCGGCGGATGAGTGAGATCAGCGAGGCGCCGCTGTACATCGACGACTCACCGAACCTGACGATGATGGAGATCCGGGCCAAGGCGCGGCGGCTGAGCCAGAAGGTCGGGCTACGGATGATCGTGGTCGACTACATGCAGCTGATGTCGTCGGGCAAGAAGTACGAGTCGCGCCAGCAGGAAGTGTCGGACTTCTCGCGAAGCCTGAAGCTGATGGCCAAGGAACTCCACGTGCCGGTGATCGCGATCAGCCAGCTGAACCGCGGGCCGGAGCAGCGCACGGACAAGAAGCCCATGGTGTCGGACCTTCGTGAGTCGGGCAGCCTCGAGCAGGATGCCGACATGGTGCTTCTCTTGCACCGGCCGGACGCGTTCGAGCGCGACGACCCGCGCGCCGGCGAGGCGGACCTGATTCTCGGCAAGCACCGTAACGGCCCGACGAAGACGATCACCGTTGCGCACCAACTGCACTTGTCGCGCTTCGCCAACATGGCGAAGTAGGGATCGATCTGGCCTCTCTGCCAGGGATTCCCGGGCACTGTCGGCACGCGGTATCCCTACGTCGATGCGACTCGTGCGGGACCGGCGCGCCTTCGGCGTGATCGATTGGCGCGGGGGTTAGCAGTTGGTCGGTCCTCCTGCTGGCTGCAATGTCACCGACCTCGTCCGCGAATAAGCTCTGACGACGAGGGAACAGAGCCATCCGATCAGGGATTTCGTCTCTCGTGGAATAACTTTCGCAGCTGAGGAGATCGCTGATGACCTTGATTGGCATGGTCGGTGTCGGAGACATGGGCTCGGAGATGGTTCCCCATCTGGTGGCCGAAGGACATCAGGTGTGGGCATTCGACCCCGACCCCGAACGGTTGAAGGCCGCCGTGGGGGACGGAGCGAGGGCCGCCGTGTCGCCGGCTGATGCGGCCCGGCGTTCGGAGGTGACGTTGAGCTTGGTCATGTCCGAGGACATTCCCGCCGCCCACTTCGGCGCGGACGGCATCTCGGCGGGTCTGCGCCCTGACGCGGTTCTCGTCCTGTGTTCGACGACGACCCCGACCCTGCTGGACGAGGTCCGAAATGGGGCTGGCGCGGACAGACACGTGGTTGACGCGCCGATCGTCGGCGGCGTGAAATACGCCAGGGAGAGGTCGGTGACGTTTCTCGTCGGGGGCGAGCCGGCGGCGGTAGCGCGGGCAGAGCGGGTGCTCGTCTCCCTGGGCAACGTGGAGCGGGTGGGTCCGGCCGGTGCGGGCGTGAAGTACAAGCTGATCACCAACACCTTCGTCATGGCCGCCGAAGTCGGTCTGCGCGAGGCGCTCGACCTGACCGACATCCTGGGCGGTGACTACGAGACTGCGCTGCGCCTGTTCGGCGTGGGGCCGATGGCCGCAGTCGTGAAACGCGCCCTCGACGAATCGAACCCACGGCCGTTGCGCGCCTCCGCGCGGGACTTCGATGCCCTGCTATCGGTGGTTGATGATGCCGCGCTGCTGCCGATTTCGGCCGCTGGCCGGGACCGCCTGTGGGCGGCGGTCGAGGCGGAGCCCGGCCACGAGCCGATGTTCGTCGAACTCACCCGCCGGACTACGGCGCTCGACGGGTACCGTTCAGGAAAGCTGGCTGTCACACCCCGGTGAGTACACCGGTCCGTCTGAACGGCGCCGGCCGACTGCCGCGGTGATCAGAGTCACCCGGGCAATCAGAGCAACGTGTCCGCGGCGATCACCGAGGCGGAGATCGCCGAGGGGAATGCTGCGGTCTCTAGGGCTGAGTCGTTCATCGGACCAGATTTGTTCGTACGGAGGAGAATCGACGAGATCGGCAAGCTCTGGAGTGAATCGTCGAGCAGCGCCGCGCGGCAATGAGTTGATGTGTCGCAGTTGGACCTCGAACTCGAGAACCTACAGCGGGGTGCGCCTCAGGCCGTCGCTGTTCGTCGCCTCGTCTGCGTCGGCGGATCGGTCGGCGCCTCCGCACGACACAACTAGAAGCGCCGCGGACACGAGGCTGACCAGACCACGTTGGGGCCGCATCGGCATATGACACAGGTGGTGGCTTCTCCAAGTTTCTTGTCCAATTCGCATATGAAACGTCCTTCTGATGTCCAATTGGACATTTGATGAGGTTCCGATCTGAGTGGCGGCCGACGACACTGTCCGAGTGCTCCACCCCAGCAGGGTGCGCCTATGCGTCACCCAAACTCGGCCGGTAGTCCGCCACTTCGGCCTCAGCAGCGAGCAACGCACCCAATTCGCCCTCCTGCTGGGCGACAAACACACCGATAACCTGCCGGCACACCTCCGGCACGCTGACGCCGCGCATATCAGCAATACGTTTCAACCCGACCAGCATTGACGTCGACACGTGAAACTGCACGGCGAATTGACCGCAAGAACCATCCTCGGGCGGTAACCCCGGACCAATGACCACCGGATGATCTGACCCGAATTCGTCAACATCAGCACCGCGAGCCCTCTCGACGGCCCCACCACTAGCGCCGCCAGCAACGCCCTCGTCCGGGTCGCGGAACTCCTCATGGCTGAACAAACCCATTGCGCCCACGCTAGACCTTGCAGAATGCCGAAGCCGCCGATCCGTACCGACATCATCACCACTCATCTCGAACAGATGGAGGCTCAGCTGCAGCAGACCCGTGACACCGTGGGTGCGCTGCGCGAACTGCTCTCCCCCGTGCGTACTCACACCGACGTCACATCGCGCCACGAACCGGCGCTCGCCGTGTGGTCCGTGAGCGCCACCATCGACACCTCCGGGATAGACGACTGGTTCACGGCGTCACTGCGGACACTGCACCGGGCCGTCGCCGTGGCAGCAGGCGCGCCGACCGCGGTGGTGCCGGGCGGCCTGTACGACCGCGCGCTGTTTCTCGAACAGCGCGGCAGCGCAACCATGTTCGTCGAAGCACCACCATCCGCAGATCCCCCCGAGGGTATCCGCGCCGAGGTCTTACCCAGGACCGAATTCGCGGTGCTCACCCACCCGGGCGGTCACGACGGCATCGACCGCAGTTACGCGGCCCTGGGCATCTACGTCAACGAGCATCTGATCAGCAGCCAGGGACCCATCCGTGAGCACTACCTCGGCGGCACTCCCACAGATCCGGCCCGGTTCACCGCAACCGAGATCTGCTGGCCGATCTTCAGCACCACCGCGCCGCGATGAACGACACACACGAGCGGTTCGGCGCACACGGAGCATGGCTCAATCCCGCACTCGGTGATGCGCCCCGTATCTGGGCAGCAATGCCTTCCTGGCTCCAGAGCACAAGGTGGTCCTGACCCAGGACGATGACCAGGCCCGAACGATCGGCCGTCCTGCCGTCCAGAATCCCTACCTCGGCTTGCGCAACTACACCAACAACCTGATGCGGCACGGGTTCACCGAAGCGGGTGTCGACGGATCAGGCAGCGACGCACTGATCGACGCCCTGGTCGCGCACGGTTCCCCGGAGACCATCTACACCCAGATCGACGAGCACCTCTCGGCCGGCGCCAACCGTGTCGGCATGGACGAACGTGAGTGGGTCTGTCGGACAGCGGTTCTCGTGCCAACTGCCGTTGTCCGACCCTACCGCCCGACTAGCAGGGAATGGGAATGCCCGTGAACATGTCCCTGCCGGTGCACTCGGCCGCCGCTCCCGGCGGAATGTTCGGGCCATCCCAGACGCTGCTGCCCTCGACGGTGATCTTCGAATCCGAGTACTGATAAGTGACGGGGTCCAGCGGGCCGACCCAAACCTTGTGCGGCACGTTGCCCATGCCCGATTTGACGTACTGCCACGTGTGACAGACGTTCATGTCCCACTGGTACATGGCTCCGGGCCCAGGCGGGTTGTGTATGGACATCCCCGGGCACCATTGGTGTGGCTGCGAGGGAATGGCCTGGGCGGCTCCACTTCCCATGCTCAGGCCTGCGGCCGCGAGACCTACTGACGTCAGCGCTGCGGCGAGTATCCGTGTGATTCGCATGATCGTGTTCCTCTTCCTCCACGCACCGCCTCGGTGCCGGCGCCATCCCGTGAAGTACACCGCGGCAGGTCATCTACCGATCCCAAGACACCACGGCCGCGGCAGTTACGTACCGATTTCACACAAATAGGGCCCTCGACCGGCGAGACGGGCTGGACCTCAGGTCGCGGCGTCGATTGCGGTGACGGTGAGTTCGAAGGGACCCTGCTGCTTGTCGAGAATGTAGACCGACACCTGATCGATGCCTGACGGGTCGAGAGTCTGAGGCGCGTCCGGTGCGGGGTCGAGGCGCATCCCCACCGGCACGAAGCCGTCGATGGGCAGTTCGTAAGACCGCGAAACGGCGGGCTCTGTCCGGAATCGGTGGATGTAAGACCATTGCCGTGCAACGGTGTTCACCTTCACCAGGTAGGTCTTGCCGTCGCCCACAGCGTGTACGCGGAGCGACGTTGCGCCTGTTGCCCGGCGTCCGATCTCGGTGTCCTGCGGACTGCGGGCCGAAGCGAACCCGCCCTTGTTCGCCAGCGAGATCTCGCCGGAGAACACGAGGCCGCCGTCGTCACCGAACGTGATGCGCGAGGTGGACTCACCGCCCATGACGGGATCGTTGACCGTGGTCCAAGAGGCCACCTCGTCGGCATCGTCGATGTCGACGAGAGGAGTCTCCGACCTGCTCGTCGTCATGTTCGCGTCGGACGATGGCGCGGCGCCGCACGAGACCACGAGCACGGCCGATGATGCGAGGACGAGACCCGTCAGGCACCGTCGAACTGCCCCCGGCATCAACACCGACCCGCGGCACTCGTCTCGCGGCTTCGCATGGGCATACCGTCGATGACGGCATAGATTCTCCGGAGATCGGGCACGTCGTCGACGCGCAGTTTCTCGCCGCCGTCCTTACCGATCAGCACACCCGCGAAGGCCTTGTCACCGACCCCATACTCGTCAGCCAGCCGTCGAGACTCCTCCGCAGTGATGACCTGACTGTCCAGCGTGCTCGTGCCCTCGGTCACCACGAGGCCGAGCACCATGTCGCGGTCGGCGAACTCACATCGATTGGCCTCGATACGGGCCAGAGTCTCGACGAGCCGGGGGTCGCCTTCCGTGGGCGCGAACAGGAGTAGGGGACGACGTTCCCAGAGGTAGTCGTCGAGTCCGACGGCCCCGGCAGTAGCTGACCCGAGAGCACTGCCTGACAGCAAGACCGCGAGGACGAGCGCCAACCGCACGCCCCTGCGCATCACCGACATAGTGATGATGACTCTACGGCTGAACGACGAACTCGACTCCGGCGGTGATGGCGGGCCGGTGGCGCAGGATTCGGTAGTGAGCCAGACGGCCGAGGCCCTTCGTCGTCAGCAGGCGCGCGCCCGGCCACATCGCCGCGAGTCGCTGACTGGCCGCATACGGGGCATCGGGGTCGTCGGGATCGTGGATGACGAGCAGCGGCGGGAAGCCCGCGCGCCGGCCGACGTGGTCCATGTTCGTCTCGTGCAGCGGCATACCGATCCGCTTCTCCAGACGGCGCTGAAGCCCGGCTCGAATCCGGCGGCCGAAATTGTGCCGCGCCGCGAAGAGGTCCAGATACAGGGGAAAATCGCCCATCGGCGAGAGAAGGACCAATCGCCCGACGCTTGCGCCCTCGGCCGCCGCGCACACCGTGGCATTCCCGCCGAGCGAATGCGCCACCACCGCGTGGGCCTGTCCGTGGGTTTCGATCATGGCCTTGATTGCCTCAGCACACTCGACCGACGTCGTTCGCCCCGGCGCCAGCTCGCCCGGGTCGGACTCGTTGTGGCTGGGCAGGTCGAACGCGATGACGCGGTAGCCGGCCGCCACCAGTGGCTTGACGAACATCGCCAGATGCGGTCGGCGCCCGCCCCAGCCGTGCACCAGGTAGATAGGCGCTCCCTCGCCCCACTCCTCACCGACCACCCGGTGCCCATCCCAGTACGCCTCGAGCGGCTTGCCCGGCGGCACACCCGGCGGCATCCGCAGAGCCGATTCCATGACTGGCGGGGTGCACCACAACTCCACCGCCCATCGGGAGCCCAAGCGGGGCGCGAGCCGCTCCAGCAGGCGGAACCGCCTGCGGACGTCGTCGGCGACAGGCGGAAGAATCTCGGAGCCGACGACATCGAGCGGGGGTATCTCACCCGTCCGGTCCAACTCCGGCGCTTGGTCAGACCCTCGTTCTGTCATGGCCGGCGATCGGGTCATGTGGTGGCACGCGGCGACCATAGCAGCGTCGCGTCGGCGGCCGAGGCTCGTCCACCTCGCCGGCATCGATCAGCGCGGCCCGGTGCCGATGACCGAGTCAGAATGTATCGGCTCCCCGGTTGGGCGTGGCGCAGACGGGGCACTCGCATCCGACGGGACGAGCCCGGCGGCGCTACAAGGAGGACGTAATAAATGACGATGCCCAGTGACGCCGCAGACGCGGTCGAGAACATCGGACCCAACGAAGGTCCGCGCGACCACGAAGGGGTCAACACCGATCACGAGGCCTACGTCGACGAAGACAATGCGCCCCATCCCGGCGACGCCAACGAGGCCGGCTGACATCGGGCGCGTCACGCACCGCGGCCCAGGGCCATCCGGAGTGGACATCGACGGCACCAGTTCGTAGCCTTTCCCGCGAGAGCCAAGCCAGCATCAGTCTTCGACCGAAGGATCGTGACAATCCGCGTGACCGGGGTGCGTGACCTCATTCGGCGAACGGTGTGCGGTGTGGCGACCGCGGTCCTGGTACTGGCCATGTGGGTGGGCGGCGTCCATGCGGACCCGGCGGCCGACGCGTTGGCCGAACTCAACGAGCTGTCCCAGCAGGCACTGCAAACGCGCAAGGCCGTCACGGCGGCCCAACGTGATGCCGACGCCAGACTGGCCGAGCAGGCCGCGGCCGCCGACCGCCACCGTGCCGACCTGGCGGCACTGGAGATCGCGAACGCCCAGCTGATGCCCCTTCAAACCGCCGCCGACCGGATCGCGGCGATGAACTACATGAGTGGGCGTGATGGCCAGATGGCGGCGGTGCTGTCCGCAACTTCGCCCCAACAGCTGATCGATCAGCTGTCGCTGCAACGAACGGTCGGCTCGACCATCGCCGATCAAATGAAGGCCTTCCAAGCAGCCCGTGGGCGCGCGGCCACCGCCGCCCAGGCGTCGGAGAGATCGGCTGCCGACGCCACTTCCGCGGCGGAAAAGGCCGCCGCGGTGCGCAAAGAACTGCAGGCCAGGTTGAGCGAACTGCTGCGTCAGATCGCCGCCGCGGAGGCGCAGTACGCGGCGCTGACACCGCAGCAGCGAGCGATCATCGACAACGCGCCGCCGCCGCCGCCCGCGCCGGCTCCGCCGATCGCCGCGCCACCCGGCGTGCCTCCCGGCGACGTGGCTCCACCCCCTGCCGCCGCCGTCCCAGAGATCCCGGAGGCCCTGCCCGTCGGCGTCGCGTCAGAGGCCGGGTTGCAACCCAACACCGTCCTGGCCGCCAGGGCCGTCAGCCGGCAGTTCCCGCAGATCGCCGACATCGACGGCGTTCGGCCGGACTCGAAGCCATGGCATCCGAGCGGACTGGCGATCGACATCATGATCCCCAACCCCGAGAGCCCCGAGGGCACCGCGCTCGGCGACCAGATACTCGCCTTCGCGATGAGCAATGCCGGCCGGTTCGGGTTACAAGACGTGATCTGGCGCGACACGTATTACACGCCGGCCGGTCCGCAGGCATCGGGTTACGGCCACAACGACCACGTGCACATCACCACGACGCCACGCGGCTAGCCCTCACGGGTGCAGATTCCACTGGCCGCAGTCCTGCGCCAGTACGTCGTTGACGTCGACCCGGATGCCGCCGACCACCGGACCCGGATTCGAGGCGGTGTCGATGATGCGCTGGTAGAGGACCGCGCCGGGGTAGATCTGACCGTTGGACCAGGACCGGGTCTGCCACGCCCACACTTTGCCGGGTGATTTCGACCTTCCGATCACACCGTCGGACGCCGCCCACTGGCATGGTCTGATGCCGGCGTAGATCCCGGTACGCATCTCTCCGATCACCGAATTGATTCCACGAAACCACGGCAGCGCCAGTCTGTTCCATGCCTCGCGGTCGATGTCGTCGTCGACGCTGAAGAAGATCGGGGCGCTCCGGCCACCGCCCGCAGCGGTGTGGAGCTGCCACGCGGTGCGCGCGTCGGCGACGCCTCCGGCGTACCCGCGGGTGAAGTCCGACGGCGCTGTCCCGCCGGGCTTGCCGTACTGGTAGTTGCTGACGATGACCAGTCCGGCGGCGTTCAGCGACTGTGCATAGGGCAGGGTGATCGGCTTGGCGCCGAACGACGAGCCCGGCCGCGAGGTCGAGACGTAGTTGATCACACCGGCGTGGCCGGCGGCCCGGATGTCCCGGGCCGGGATCTGACGCATCGCGTAATCGATCAGCGTCGGAGCGGCGGCCGCCGCCGTGGGTGCGCGGGCACCGGTTACCGCACCGAGTCCGGCCAGCGCCGACGCCCCGACGGCGTAGCGCAGTGCGTCACGCCGGGAGATCGACACGGGGCGATGTTACCAATGTGACAGCTGTGATTTGAGCTCATCATCGGCGCGGCGGCCAGTTCGTTGCCCCGAGGGGACGCGCGGGGCCGACGGATCAATCCGCGGCAGCATGTGAAGACCACACGACGAGGATCTAGACCTAGGTGCCGTAAAGATGGAGGGCACGTGCGGTCTCGGTGGCCACGTAACCGCTCAGTGTGGCAATCGGTGGACCGCCGCGCTGATGGATCACATTCGCGAGGACGATCACGTAGGTGTCAGACCCCGGATCCATCCACAACGTGACTCCGGTGAACCCGGTGTGGCCGAAGCTACCGATGGGAAAGACGGCGCCGCGTGGTCTGGAGTGGGCAGTGTCGATGTCCCAGCCGAAGCCGCGCAGATCATGTCCCGGTATTGCCGGGTAGTGCGCAGCCAGCAGTCGATCTGTTGTGGTGAAGACCGTTTCGGTGGCCTCGTTCGCCGCCTGGACCTGGCCGGCATGGTGCCCGGGTTGCTGCGGAGTCGTCATCATCTGCACGCTCGCCTGCCTCAGCGGAAAGGTGCTCGGGCGGTTGGCGAGCCGGTCGAGAAGCGCCTGCGCGTAGAGGCCCACGTCGTGCACCGTCGTGAACACTCCGGCGCTCCCGGCCACCCCGCCCATGCGGCGTGCCGTCGGGTCGTGCACGGTCCCGCGAAGCGGGTGACCGTAGTCGGGGTTGATGCCCGGAGTGTCCTCGTCGAGAGCTGTCGGTGCGATGCGCCCCAGCAAGTCGGTGCTCCACGCATCCGCCGGGCAACTCCCCACCGTCGGTCCCCGGGGATCCAGGGCGATCGCCGTTCCCCGGATCCGGTGTGGGCCGCACGCTTTGGTGGCCGGGAGGTAGTGGGTGTCTGACATCCCCAGTGGTCCGAACACGTTGCGCTCAACGTAGACATCTTCGGGCTCGCCGGTGATCTTCTCCAGCAGCGCGCCCAGGATGATGAAGTTGATGTCGGAGTAGTGGAAGCGTTCTCCGGGAATGAAGACCACCCACGCGGCGAGCGCACGGCGAACGCCCTCCGCCTTGTCGGCCTTCTCCAGACCCCACGGACCGTCCAGGCTCAGGTCCCCCGCTATGCCCGAAGTATGGGTGAGCAACATGCGCAGAGTGACCTGCGCGCGGCGCGGATCGTCGGCCGGGTTGAAGTCGGGAAGGTACGCCTGCACCGGTTCGTCGATCCGAACCCGGCCTTCTTCGTGGAGCTGCATGACGGCGGTCGAGGTCGCGAGGCTCTTCGTCAACGAGGCCAGGTCGAAGATGGTGTCCTCGGTCATCGGCTCCGCCGGGGCGGGTGACCCGTCCAGCCCCGGTTCGCCGGCAAGCTTGCGCGAGCCGAAGGCCTGGCGGAAGACGATCTTGCCTTCGTGCCCGACCTGGACGACGGCGCCGGGTAGCCGCCGCGCCGCGACGGCGTCTTCGATGAGCCGGGAGACGGGGGAGAAGTCTCCGGTCGGAGTCACTTCAGCGACGGCGGGTGCCGGTGACGGGGTAGTCGGAGCGGTCGTCCTCGGTGTGCCGGTGTCGAGCGGTGGAGATGCAGTATGTCCGCATGCCGGGGCCGCAGCGAAAGTGCACACCACGGTTCCAACCGCGAAGAGCCGGGCAAGGCGCGAGCGTGACACCGTCACCCGGTCGACGGTAGCCGGGCGCAGTACCGACAGCACGAGATCGACCGCGATTGCTCGGCGGCGAGTTACCCCGCAGGGGTCACATCGCTGCCGGAACCCTTGACCGAGGCCTTGGCGCGCTTCTCTGCTCGCACCGCCCGCTTGCCGCGTACGTACCCGGTCGCCGAGACCGCAGCCGCCAGCAGCGCGGTCTCGCCGCCGACGAACGGATGGAATCCGACGCCTGCGCCGCCGCGGCCCTTCACCGGGATGTCGGCGACTTCGGTGACCTTCCAGCCCTTCTCGGAGATCGACAGGATCGCCTCGCCGTTCTCGCACGTGAGCGGCAGCGCGGCGATCACCTCGTCGCCATCCGTGGCCAACTTCACCCCGGCCACGCCGTTACCGGCCGCGCCCTGGGGGTTCACCGCGGCGGGATCGATCCGCAGCACCTTTCCGCGTCGTGTCACCAAGGCCAGATGCGATCCGGGTGCGAGGACCCCCGACTGCACCAGCCCGGTGATGTCCGGCGCCACCGGGATGTCGCGGATCTTGAACGGCAGACCATTGCCGTTGGTGAACTTCACCCGACCGTCGGTCCATACCGCCCAGCCAAGACCCGAGCTGAGGAGCTCCCCGTGGCGGTCGGAGAACACGCCCCGGTCATCGAGTCGCCAGGCGGTGTTGACCTTTCGCTCGCGCGCGCCGTCCTCGTCGGATCCGTGCACCGTCGGCGTGGCGTCGACGTCGAGCACCGTGCGGCGGTCGAATTCGGGCCCCTTGAACAGTTTCGCCGTCTCCACCAGCTCCTGGTCGATCACCACCCGCCGCGCGTCGGGGTTCGACACCAGCTCGGTGAGCGCGACGAACTCGGCGTCCAGCTTCTCCGCTTCGGCCTGCAACTCGATGACGTCGAGCTTGGTCAGCCGGCGCAGCTGCAGCGCCAGAACGTAATCGGCTTGCTCGGTGTCGATCGCGAATCGCTGCTGCAGACCGTGGCGGGCCTCGTCGACGGTGTCGGATCCGCGGATCACCGCCACCGCGGCGTCGATGTCGAGGTGGATCTTCATCAGGCCGGCCACCAGGTGACGGCGCGCGGTGACCTTCTCCAGCCGGTACTGGCTGCGGTGCAGCACCACCGAATCGCGCAACGACAGGAACGCGGCGATCAGCTCGCGTACCGACCACCAGCGCGGCACCCGGTTCTCGTCGAGTGCCACCAGACTGGCGGCGAACGTCGACTCCAGCGGTGTGAGGGCAAGCAGCTGCTCACGGATCGTTTCGGCACTGTGGCCGCGTTTGGCCGTGACGACGATGCGCAGCCCGTTGCGGCGGTCGGTCAGGTCCGACATATCCGCCACCCCGGACAGTTCGCCCGAGTCGACCAGCGCCCGGATCCGTTCCTGCACAGTCCCGCTCGCGACCCCGGGTGGCAGCTCGGTGATGACGACGTTCTTGCCGTCGACGGACACCGTGCCGCGCACCGTGAACGCTCCCCGGCCGGTGGTGATGTACTCCCGTAGGCCGGTGGCGCCGACCACGGTGGCGCCGCAGCCCCAGTCGGGGCCGGGAATGAGTTTGACCAACCTGTCGTCGGTCATGTTGGGGGTCTTCAGCAGCGCTCGGCAGGCAGCCATGATCTCCCGCGGGTTGTGTGCGGGCACCTTGGTGGCCCAACCCTCGGCGATGCCGACGGCACCGTTGCACAGCAGCACGGGCCATTGCGCCGGCAGCACCGTCGGCTCGATCCATTCGCCGTCGAATGTGGAGACCATCGGCACCGCATGGTCTGCGAGTTCGGCGGTCAGTGCCGCGCCGGGCGCCGACAACCGCATCTCGGTGTAGCGGTCCGCCGCGGGGATGTCGCCCTGAATGCGCGGAAAGGCACCCTGCCCGTCGATGACCTTCACGCGCTGGAACTCGGCGGCCATCAGCGCCGCCGCGCCGTACATCGACGCGCCGCCGTGCGGGTGCAGATTGCCGGTGACAGCCGAGCACACCTTCGAGGACTTCTGCGGCTTGTTTCCGGGCAGCAGCCTGGAGTCGTACATCTGGTACAGCAGACGGCGCTGCCCGGGCTTGAGGCCGTCGAACGCGGACGGAATGGCACGGTCGCTGACGCTGTAGAGCGCGAAGGTCAGCTGGTAGTGGTTCCAGTAGTCGTCGGCACTCTGGTCGAGCACCAGGTCGGGATTCTGCTCGATGATGGCGGTCACGTCGTACTCCTATTCGAGATCCAGTGCAGCGGTGTCGATGCGCGAGGCGACATCGGCCATCCACGTGCGCCGGCCTTCCGGCGGTCCGCCGAACAGAGTGTGGTGCAGCTTCGGGTCGCCGTCGTCGAGGTGCACTCGAATCACAGTGCGCCGCTGAGGATCGAGCACGGTGTTCCAGAAGTCGTCGGCGTCCATCTCGCCGAGACCCTTGTTCCGCTGGACCTCCACCTTGCGTTTGGAGGTGGCTTTCATCTGCGCGACGGCGGCGTCGCGCTCGGATTCGTCCTGGCAGTAGATCCGCTGCTGGCCGTCCTTGACGACGAACAGCGGCGGCAACGTCACATAGACCATCCCGGCCTTGACGAGTGGCCGGTAGAAGTCCAGGAACATCGAGATGAGGCTGGAGTTGATGTTGCCGCCGTCGGGATCGGCGTCCGAGGCGAACAGGATGCGGTCGTAGCGGCACGATTCCGGATCGCAGTTGTCCCGCACCCCGCAGCCCAGGATCCGTTCGATGGAGTCGAACTCGTCCTTGACCCGGGCCTTGCTCAGGGTGAAGCCGTAGACGTTGGGCGGCTTGCCTTTCAGTGGGAACGCCGCCTGGAAGGTGGCGTCGCGCGCCGCCTTGATGGTGCCCAGTGCCGAGTCGCCCTCGCACAGGAACAGCTCGGCTCCGGACCCGCGGCCGGTCTCCCGGCTGGGCAGGAGCTTGGGCGGCAGCGACAGATTGGTCCCCAGGCCCTTGGCCTTCGACGCCGCCCGGGACCGGGCCTTGGCACCTTCGGCGCTGCGCCGGGCGCGGGCCGCCTCCAGCGCCATCTTGGTCCACAGCGACACCGCGTCGCCGTTGCCGGGATTGGCCGCCCAGATGGTGACGCTGCGTGCCACATCGGGAACCATTGCCACGTTCAGCGATCGCGACGAGACGGCGGTCTTGGCCTGCGAGTCCCATGACACATCGGGGGCGCGGGTGTCCACGGCCAGCGCGGTCACCGCGGCGAAATCCTGGGCTTCCGGGCCGTCCTCGCCTTTGGCCAGGCCGAGATCGCGCATGCGCGACGCGCGGTCGGCGAGCGCTTCGGACAGCCCCTTCACGGCGGCGTTCAGGTGGGAACCGCCGCCGGGGGTCCGCACGGTGTTGCAGAACGCGGCGACGGTGGCCGGCTCGGCGGGTCCGGCAGTCATCGACCAGCGGAACGGCGTCGGGCCGCGCCCGGTGGTGTACTCGCCGCGGCCCTCCACCACCGCGCGCACACCGGGAACCGGCGTGCCTGCCGCGGTGCACATGAGGTCGAGGAGGGTGTCGGTGCCCCACGGGCCGGTGAACGGCTCGGTCAGCTCGGGCCGCACCTCCTCGCCGGGCCAGCCTTCGTCGGTGACGATCAGGTGCACTCCCGGCGACATCCGCGCGGCGGCGTGCGCCCGCAGCAGCACCTCGTTGATGTCCACGCTCGAGTCGGGCACCACGGCAGGGTCGAACAGGATGCGCACCGTGGTGCCGTGCGCGTCGGGCTTGCGGTTGCCGGAGCCGCGCAGCTTCTGGGTATCGGCACGGGTGAACGGGGCGTCCGGATCGAACTCCTTGCCCTCGAACACGCCGGGGTAGCCTCCGCCGAAGCTCTGCAGGTAGGTCTTGCCGGCCCGGCGGACTGTCACATCGGTTCTCGCGGAGATGAAGACCGCAGCTGCGGCGCCGATTCCGTTCAGGCCGGCGCCGGTGCTCGTCGCGTCGGTGTGGGCGGAGAACTTGCCCCCCGCCCGTGCCGTCCCGAGTGTCTTGACGATCCCGTTCTTCCCGTTCACCGGGTCGGAATCGACGGGCAGACCACGGCCGTCGTCGGCGACGCTGACGGAACCGTCGGCGTGCAGCGTGATGGCGACGGATGACCCACCGTGGCCGGGATCGGCGACCTCTTCGATCGCGTTGTCCACCAGTTCGCGTAGCGCGGTGTTGAGCACGTCGAGGCCGAGGTTCACCGCGGGCCGCAGGCGCGTGTGCTGGACATCGTCGAGCTCGGTGATGTCGGCGGCGGTGTAACTCACTTCTCGATCCTTCCAACGGTCACGGGAGTGCCGCAGGAATCGTAAACGGCGGGGCGGACATCTTCGTGCAGCCGCGACGGCATGACAGCAGACTGCGGCACTACATCGCGGACGAAGAGCCACCCGCCAGTGCGGGGGGTGATCAGCGGTCAGAGACGCCTCAGGACTCGGTGCCATGACGTGCGCGGCCCCGCCACGGGAGTCGAACGTTGACTCGCACGAACAACAAGAGGTTGACCACGGTGAGCACCGCCAAGCCGTAGCTCATCGGCGGGCGGCTGAACGGCAGGTACAGAATCAGCTGGCAGAGGAACGCCAACAAGATCACCTGTCCCACCGTCGCCCACAGACCGCGGCGAATCACAACGATGAGCACTGCGAAATACAGCAGTGGCGGCAGCACCCACCAGTAGTCATTCCACACTTCACTGAGCATCGCCCTGTCCCGCCTCGCGTCCCGGAATTCTCAGCCTAACCGGGTGCAGCACAGGTGTTACGCACCAAAAGCCCGGCGACCATCCGCGAGGCAGTCCACCGAGTTCCTCAGCGAGTCAATCGTTCTCGAAGGTCAGATCTTGCCGCCCGGGAACATCGTCTTCACGGCCGCAGTGATGTTCTGGCGGGCGGCGGCCTCGCTTGTGGGGTCCAGGGAGCCGATGGCCATCACGTAGCGGCGTTCGGATCCGATGGCACCGGTGGACACGTGCAACTGGTTGGCACCGTTCCAGCAGCAGAACCAGCCCTGCTTGACTGCAACCGGCTCGGCGTAGAGCCCCTCGGGGATGCCGAACCGCTGCGGGTAGCCGTCGTTCCCCGTCGGCGTGGACTGCGCGAGGTTGTTGACGATGACGTTGGCCTGTTCGGGCGGCAGCCCGCCGGTGCCGTCCAACAGCATGTCGTAGTAGCGGACCAGATCGCTTGCGGTGCTGGTGGTCACGTCCCAGTGGCCGTTGTACGGCGCCGTCGTGCCCGCCAGTCCGTACCGCGACTTCACACGGGCGATGATGGCGTTCCCGCCGCTGCGATCCCAGAAGTTCTGGGCGGCGCCGTCATCGGAGGAACGCAGCATGACGTCGAGCGACTTGCGGTCGGCGTCGGAGAGCTGCGTCTTGCCCTCCGATTCCTGCAGCAGCAGGTCGTCGGCGATGAACAGCTTCACCACGGACGCGATCGGGAAGGGCCTGTTGTCTCCGTTGGACACGATCTGACCGGTGGTGCGGTCCATGATGACGGTCTCGATGTCGGCCCCGGACTCCGCCGCGTCGGCGGTGGCCTGCTGGACGCGGGCGTCGAGTCCGTCGAACGAGGCCGTCGGCTGGGCAGGCGGGGCAGCCGGCATCGCCGGAACAGGGGCCTGCGGGGCGGCCACTGGTGCCTGCGGGCCGTTCTCCGCGGCCGGCGGCGTGCCCCAGACCTGGGCCTCGCAACCGCTGACGAGCAGCGCGGCCACGCAGACGATCGCCATTCCCGTCGTTGCCCGTCCCGGCAGTCGCTGACGCATGAATCTCCTCTGACCAGATGCTGAACCAGGGGGGTAGCCCCTGTGCCCACCTGTTAATCAGGCTAATCGAACTGGCTCAGACGGGCGCGTGGCCCTGATCAGTCGTGCTTCGCCTCGTAGCGCAGCAGGACCGTGCCGCACGGGAAGGTGCGGTTCTCCACCAGTCGCAGCGAGATCCACGAGGGCAGCGTCGGGAAGAACGGCGTGCCGCCGCCCACGGCGGTGGGCGCCATCACGATCCGGTACTCGTCCACCAGCCCGGCCTGCACGATCGGTGCGGCCAGCGTCGCGCCGGCCACCTCCAGCTGGCCGTCGGTTTCGGCCTTGAGCTTCGTCACCACATCGACCGGGTCGCCCCGTTCCAGCCGGGAGTTCCAGTCGACGGACTCGAGGGTGTGCGAGAACACGACCTTGGGCATGGCGCGCCAGATGTTCGCGTAGTCGACGATCGTCGGGGTGGCGTCCGGGGCCTCGTGCGCGGTCGGCCAGTACGCGGACATCAGGTCGTAGAGCCGTCGCCCGTAGAACGCCAGCGCGGTCTCCCGCTCGAAGTCGTTCCAGTACTGGTGCAGTTCGTCGCTCGGATCGGACCAGTCGATGTTGCCGTGCGCGTCGGCGATGTATCCGTCCACCGACACGTTGAAGCCGTAGATGAGTGTGCCCATGCGGGTCAGACTGCCCCAAGGAGCCGAACTCATCGCGATCAAGCGCCCGAAGCCTGAAGTATGACTACTCCGCTGATGACGAGCGTGATGCCGGTGAGTCGCAGCGACGTGACGGGATCGCCGTAGATCACGATCCCGAGGAGGATGGCGCCGGTGGCTCCGAGGCCGGTGAACACGGCGTATGCGGTGCCGACCGGAATGTCGCGCATGGCGAGGGTGAGCGGGTAGACGGCGGCGACGGCGAGTGCGAGACAGAGCAGTGTCGGCCATGGTCTGGTGAAGCCCTCGGTCGGCTTGATGCTCTGTGACCACGCCACTTCCGCAAGTGCCGCGGTCAGCAGCCAGGCCCACGCTGTCATCGGATACCCCGCGGCGCGAGTGCTTCGGCGAGCCGCACAACCGCATCAACCGCCGAATCCTCGTCTGGTGTCAGCGTCTGCAGTCGCAGTTCGTGGATGTCGGTGATGCCGCAGTATTCGAGCCACCACCGTAGGTACGCCGATTGGTGATCCACGCCGAAGGCCGGGCTCACACCGGGCGCGTACACCCGGCTGGTGTAGATCGTCACCGCGCGCCGGCCGCCGAGCAGGCCGCGATAACCGGTCGCTGGATCGAAGGTGAAGGCGATGCCGGGCTGCGTGACGGTATCGATGAAGAGCTTGAGTGACCACGGGATGCCGCCATTCCACATCGGCACCGCGAAGACCAGTGTGTCGGCGAGCTGCACGCGTGCCGCCACGTCGAGCACCTTCGCCCAGTCGCCGGCTGCTTCCTCCGGAACCGGCTGTCGGGTGATCACCGCCATTTTCGCGTCGACCTGCCACTGGCCGAACGGGGCGAGGTCGGAGAACGTGTCCAGACGGTCCACCGCAACGTCGGCCCGATTCATGCGATAGGCGTCGAGGAACCGGTTGGCCAGACGTAATGAATGGGAGTCTTCGCCGCGGGGAGAGGCGTTGACCAGCAGCACTCGATTCATTCCAATCCTCCAAGTTGCGGAACCGTGTTCCGTGCCTGCAACGCATGGTTGCGGAACCGTATTCCGCAATATGATGGCGACATGCCGCGAACAGGGTCGACGGGGTGGCAGCCGCAACGTGAACTCGCGGCGCGCAACGAAGCGAACGTGCTCGACGCCGCACGCGCACTCCTTCGTGGACCCGACGCCGGCGACGTCGACATGCGCGTGATCGCTCAGCGCGCAGGCGTAGGCGTCGGGACGCTCTACCGGAGATTCGGTGACAAGGCCGGGCTGCTGGCCGCCGTCGTCGGCGATGACGAGCAGACCCTGCAGGAAGCGATACTTTCCGGACCTCCACCCCTCGGCCCCGGCGCGCCGGCCGGCGACCGGATGTCCGCATTCCTCGACGCACTGGTGTCGTTGACCGAGCGCAACCTCGGCGCGCTCCTGGTGACCGACACGATCCCGCCGGGCCGCCTGAAAGTGGGTGCCTATCAGGGTTGGCGGCTGCACATCGTCACGCTGTTGCGTGCGTGCCGGCCCGACCTCGATGCAGTGAACGCCGGCTGGCACGCCGATGTGCTGCTGGCATCAGTGGACCCGCAGCTCTACGCATATCAACGCCGCGAGGTGAAGATGAGCAAGCGACGCATCGCGGCGAATGTCAAAGGGCTTGCGGCGGCCATCACGGGGACATGAACGTCCGCCGGTTTGCATCCGAAGAAAAATAGGTACCTGAGTGCAAAGGAACCAGGGGTGAGGTGCATATGACCAAGGAGAGCTCGGGTCTCGGCCGCAGGCTGCGCGAGGGAGCCGAACAGGCCGTCAAAGCGACCGTCGAAGTCGTCAACAGCACCATCGGATCCGCCGCCAAGCGGGCCGGACGCGTAACGCCGAAGCGCGGCAGCGCTTCGTCCGCCGAGAAGCCGACGCCCCCGAGCACTGCCAAGAAGGCCAAGCCGGCGCCGAAACCCGCACCCGTCAAGAAGTCCGTCGCGCGTACGGCGACGAAAGGTGCCCCGACCCCGTCAGCCGGTGTTGCTCCTGCGAAGAAGACACCTCCATCGCCGGCCAAGAAGTCACCACCTGGAAAGGCCTCGGCGGCGCCGGCGAAGAAGGCGGTGCCCAAGACCGCGACGCCGTCGAAGAAGGCGGCAGCCACGTCGCGCGCTGCGACTCCGGCGAAGACGACACCGGGGCGAGGTGCCGCATCAGCCGCGGCGGCGGCGCGGGCGAAGAAGACGGCGCCGGTGAAGAAGACGGTGCCGGCGAAGAAGACGGTGCCGGCGAAGAAGACGGTGCCGGCGAAGGGGGCGCCGGCGAAGAAGACGGCGGCGACAACGACAACGAAACCGGCGTCGAAGGCGGCCGGCACCGCGGCGGCGAAGAAAACGGCCAAACGGAACACGTGATCGACGGTCGGCGCGTCACGGGACTGTTGTTCCTGCTCTCCGACGACTCGAGTTACGTCAACGCCAGTCAGTACGCCGTCGACGGGGGACTCACGCGCCGATGATCCAACCGGCGGGTCCGGATCACAGCCGGGTAGCCCTGACGGTTCCGGACTCGGCATCTGCTGCGAGGGCACGGCCGTAGCGGGCGGCCGTCTCGGGGAACGGCTCGAAATCCGTGGTCCAGCCGAGGCTTTCGAGCAGGTCGCGTCCGCCCGCCCCGAGGCCGGTCTCGCCGGCGTCATCGTGTCGTAGCGACTGCGGACGTGAGACCGACTGCAGGCTGGCCGAGACCGCCCTGGCAGCCATGAAGGGGTAGCTGTAGGTGCTGGCTGGCGCCGAGAGTTCGGTGATCACTGTGGCTGAGCTGTGTGCGGCTTGACGCGGCATGAACGGGGTGGCGTGGTCGATCCAGCAGGTGGGTTCGTCGGACCGGAATCCGCCGCCGACCAGGGTCTCGGCCCAGGAACCAGTGAGGTCTGCGGCAATCAGATGGCGCTCGCACACCGGTGTGGCCCTAGCCGCAGCAAGCACCGGTTCTTTGAAGCCGAAGATGGGTGGGAGGTCGACTTCGAAAAGGCGCGCCGGTCCGGGCCAGTCGAGTCTGAAGGCGTGGCTGTCGAGTCCCGCGCCGAGCAGGACGATCTGCCGGTTCCCCGCGGCCACCCAGGTGGTGAGGTCGTCGTCGACGAGGCGGACGCCGATGGTTCGGCCCTCGTACATCGCCTCGGCCATCGCCTGCAGTCGTGTCCACGTCTCGGCGGCACCCGCCGGCGCGGTTGGCCCGCGATAGGCGGGTTCGGCGGCGTCGAGGAAGCGCTGCGCCCAGGGGTCGGCGTACAGGGGGTCGGGCCGCCGGGACTCCTGTGCGCGGATCATGGCCGCGCCCAACGCAGTCAGGGGCAGTCCGTGCAGCGGTGCAGGAACAGGGGGTGTCACGCTCGACGCCTGCCTCGATTGATCACTTCACGGCCGGACGTCTTCACACGGAACTCGTTCAGTACCTTGACGACGCTCGGGTCGAGGGGGATTGCAGGGTCCAGTGCGCGAGCGGCCTGCAGAGTGGAAACCAATGTGGCGGCCGCGAGTTCGACCAGTACTTCGCGGTCGGGATCGCCGTTGTCGATGCGGTCGATCATCATCTCGTCGAGGAAGCCGACC
Source organism: Mycobacterium sp. NPDC050041 (assembly GCF_049541695.1). Taxonomy (NCBI): domain Bacteria; kingdom Bacillati; phylum Actinomycetota; class Actinomycetes; order Mycobacteriales; family Mycobacteriaceae; genus Mycobacterium; species Mycobacterium sp. NPDC050041. The sequence goes on from NZ_JBMVDG010000001.1 coordinate 1,009,740, forward strand.
CAGCCGTGCATCGCGGTGCGCAGAATCGGTGAGATCGGTTCGCTGATGCCGACGGCGAGCAGGATCCGTTGCGCGCCCAGCCAGCGCAGCCCGTCGACGGTGTCCTGCTGTTCTCGGTCGGAGCCGAGATGACCCCGGACGAGGGCGACGAAGCTCTTCGAGTAGTCGTCGATGTAGGAGATGTGGGCGCGCAGCGCGTGGCGTAACTGATCGTCGAGGGTGGCGCCCTCGGGTGGCGGCGTGAGGTGCACCCCGGCGATCTCCGCGGCGATGTCGTTCATCACCGCGGAATACAAGCCGCGCTTGTTCTCGAAGTGATGCGCGATGAGGCCGTAGGCCACGCCGGCCTTCTTGGCGATCGCGGTGGTGGTGACCTGGTCGTAAGGCCGCTGTGCGAACAGGGTGCGGGCGCTGTCGATCAGCTGCTGTCGCCGGTCGGCCACGTCACCGGGCTCCGTTGTCGGCAAGGTGGTCGGGGTCGACGGCATCGCGGGTGTTGACCCGCCGCCCGCCGATACGGGCGACGAGCCGACCGATCGCGGGGAGCTCCAACGGAATCAGCGAATAGCTCGGGTAGACGATGCGGGTCGCTCCGCGCGTAAGGCCCCGGACGATCGCGGCGGCACTCGAGTGCGGCGACACCGGGGGCAGCGTTCGGGGAGGCGACGTTTTCCAGGGCAGTTCGTCGATGTCACGCAACGCCGTGTCGGTGGACCCTGGCACGACCTCGACCACCGTCAGCGGGGTGTCCGCCAGTTCCAGCCGCAGAGACCGGGTCGCCTGCGCCAGCGCCGATTTGGATGAGCCGTAGTAGCCGAGAAGCGGCAGAGGCACCGACTGCACCGTCGAGGTGACGTTGACGATCGTCCCTCGCCCGCGTGCCAGCATGGTCGGAGCCAGGGCCGCGGTCAGCGCCAACGGGGACCACAGGTTCACCTCGTACACCATGCGCGCGGCGTCGCCGTCGCCGAGACGCGATTGCGGTGCGGTGAGGCTCGCGCCGGCATCGTTGATCACCACGTCGAGCTCGTGGCCGAAGTGATCGAGCGCGAAGGCGGCCAGCACCGCGGCCTCGCCGGGCACGCCGAGATCAGTGGCCGCGGGCACCGGCCTGGGGTGACCGGAAGCGGCGATCTCGTCGCAGAGCTCGTCGAGGAGGTCGACGCGACGGGCGGCCACGATCAGTTCGGCTCCCTCGGAAGCCAGCCGGACTGCCAGCGCTCGACCGATACCGCTGGATGCGCCGGTGAGCAGCACCCTGGCGCCCTCGAGGTGGACCCTGCCGCCGCTCATGAGCGCATGCTTCGTGGAGGTGTTGACACAGTCGACCTTTCGTCTCGATCGGCAGATCTCGGCGCAAGACGGATGTGATCGAGTGCCCTAGACTGACACAGTGACTGATAATCAGTCAACCACCGGGGTGGTTCTGTTGCTTCGGCAGGCGCGGAACGAACCGTCGACGTGGTGAGGCTCCGCGGCCGACCCCGCCCTTGTCTGGCAGGCTGAGCCGATGCCCATCCCGGATCCGCAATCATTCGCGCGAGACTGGGTGCTCGCGTGGAATGCTCACGATGTGGAGGCGGTGCTGGCTCACTTCCATGACGACGTGCTGTTCACCTCGCCGGTCGCCGCGCAGGTGCTGCCGGGCAGCGGGGGAGTGGTCCGTGGAAAGCAGGCCTTGCGCGAATACTGGACGACTGCCTTGGCCGGCATGGCGGACCTGCGTTTCGAGATCCTCGGCGTGTATCGAGGGGAGTCGCTGTTGGTGATCAATTACCGCAATCAACGCGGTGGACTGGTCAACGAAGTCCTCATCTTCGACGGCGCACTCGTGCGTGAGGGGCACGGCACCTACCTCGACTGAGCGGCGAACTTGCGTGCGGGGTCACGGCCAGAACGGCGGACGCCCCGTGCCGCTGATCATGAGGTCACCGGCGGCGGTGTGCTCGACCAGTCGTGCGGTGGCGTCCCGGTCGCCGACGCACAGTACGACGGCTCCGCCCGCGGCGATCTGAGCCGGTGCGTCGTGCACGGTGCCCTGCCAGTGGTAGTGGCCGTCGAAGGGGTTGAGACGCCCGGCCAGTCGGATGCGGACGGGATGGCGCTGGTCGCCGACGACGAGGCTGGCCGGCCCGTCGTACACGCCGTCAGGGCCGATGGTCACAGGAAATTGCACCTCGCCCACATCCGGCGGGCGATCGGCCCCATGAGGCCGACCTCGTCGAGGAATGCGGCCAGCGGCGCGAATCCGGCCTGCAGTGTCGCGTGGAACTGCGGATTGGCGCGGGCTTGGCGCTGCGCTTCCGTCCCGTCCAGGCCGATCCGGTCGTACAGGCCGCGGCGGGTGAAGTGGCCGAAGTACAGCGAGGCCCCGAGGCCGTGCAGATTCGATATGGCCAGTCGCGTGAGTGGGGCCAACTCGCCGACGTCGCGGCGGATGCCGTCGCGGGCGAACTGGATGTGGCGGGCTTCCTCGGTGACGTGGATGCGCATCACGCGTTGCACGAGAGGCTGGATCTCGTCGGCGTCGTCGAGAATCTGGCGTTGCACCGCGTCGAAGAGCTCCTCACCGACGAGCGCCCCGATCCACAGCATGGGTCCCCGGAAGATCAGCGCCATGGTGTTGACCCTGCGCGCGCCACGCTTCTTCGGCCAGAACGGCTCCACGCCCACCCGTTCGATGGCCTTGCCGAACATCAACATGTGGCGCGCCTCGTCGCCCAGTTCCGTGAGCTCGTAGAAGGTGCTGTGCGCCGTCGGCGAGGAGTGCATCATCGCCCGTAACAGCGATTGGTTGAGCATGTTCTCGAACCAGATGCCCATGGAGATGTAGTTGACGAACTCCTGCCGGGACAGGTCGAGGCGCTGCCGGTCGCTCATGCGCTCCCAGAGGGGTGTGCCGTAGAGGCTCAACATCTGCGGTGGCAGGAAGAACTTGTCCTCGGGAAGCGGTGCGTCCCAGTTGATGTCGACGACCGGTTCGTAGGACTTCTTGGCCGAACCCTTGAGCAGGCGAAGGGCGAAGTCCTCCCGGCCCGGGGCGCTGGGTGAAGCGGATGCAGTCATGAGGTCCTCTCTCGACGACTGGGTGCACGGCCGACGCGGATGCCGCGCGACCCGATGAGGACCATCATGGCGACTTCTCTGGACAGTTTCTCGCCTTGTGCGGGCCAAACTTCGGCGTGAAACTGTCCCCTGCGGACAGTCGTGAGCCTGCAGACGGCCTACCATCGCCTGATATGTCGAATGTGCCGCCCGCCGCGGCGAGGCTTCCTCAACTGCCACCACAAACGCTGGAGGCCATGCGAGCCGGATTGCCCGCGCTCACCGACCGGATGGTGGAGGCGGTGATCGCGGAGGTGCCCGCGTTCGCACTCGCCGCGCAGGAGTCATGGCGGCCGGTGATCTACGCATCGGCCGATCAGCTACTGACCGCGCTGATCGAACAACTCCGTGGTGCGGGCGATCCCGAGGCCTCGGCGACGCCGATGCAGGGAGTCCTCGACACCGCATACGGATTCGGCCGTCGGGAAGCCCGCCAGGGCAGGCCCACCGAGGTGCAGCTGGCGGCCTACCGAATCGGGGTCCGGGAGATCTGGCGCGAGTGGTCGGCGCTGGCCGTCCGCCACGGCGTGGGAAGCGACGAGGTGAGCGTCTTCGCCGAGACGTCGTTCGCCTACCTCGATCGGATCTCGGCAGCGGGCGTCGCGGGGCACGCCGACGAACTCGCCCGGCTGGGGTTGGCGCGGGAGCGCCACCGGGAGCGGCTGGTGCGTGCCCTCTTGCGCGAGGGGTCCGCCGACGAATTGCGACGGGCGGCTGAAGATGCGTCCTGGACACCGTCGCAGACGCTGACCGCGGTGGCACTTCCCCACCGGCACCACGAGAGTGGCGGGTTCATCACAGCCGATCCGCGCACGTTGGAAGTGCCCGACGACGCAATCGAGCTGCCACCGGGAATGCGAATGTTCCTGGTGTCCGGCGTCGGCGGAACGGCACGGGCACCGTTCCTCGACTCGGTCGCCGGGACAGGGGCGGTGGTGGGGCCCGTCCGCCCGTGGATGCAGGCTCACTCATCGATTCGTCGCGTCAGACGGGCGGCGGAGATCAATCCGGCGCAACCGGCCGCGCTCCTCGACACCGACCAGATCCTCGTGGCCTTGGTGGTCAGTGCCGATGCCGAGGCGTTGAACGACCTGCGGGCACGCACGCTGACACCACTCGAGGGCTTTCCCGCTGCGACCCGTGCCCGGCTCGCCGACACGCTGCGCTCCTGGCTGCTGCATCACGGCCGCCGTGACGAGATCGCCGCCGACCTCCACGTCTCGCCTTCCACGGTCCGCTACCGGCTTCGCCAGCTTCGCGACGTCTACGGTGATCGACTCCAGGATCCGCAATCCATCGCGGAATTCACCGTCGCCCTGGCAGACCACGGGTTCACCGACGCCGACGGCGATCGCGATCTAGCATCAGCGAGTGGAGACCGCATCTGAGTCCAACGAGTACCTCGCCAAGCGCACCCTCAAGCAGGGCACCGCGGGATGGCTGCTCCTCGCCGGTCTCGGCGTCGGGTATGTGATCTCGGGGGACTACTCGGGATGGAACTTCGGCCTCGCCGAGGGTGGGTTCGGCGGATTGCTGATCGCCGGTGTCGTGATCGCAAGCATGTACCTCGCGATGGTGCTGGGGATGGCCGAGATGTCCTCGGCGCTGCCTGCCGCAGGCGGTGGCTACACCTTCGCCCGTCGCGCACTCGGGCCATGGGGTGGATTCGCCACCGGCACAGCCATTTTGATCGAGTACGCGATCGCACCGGCCGCGATCGCCACCTTCATCGGCGCCTACGTCGAATCCCTCGGACTGTTCGGCATCACCGACGGCTGGTGGGTGTATCTGGCCGTGTACGTGCTGTTCATCGGCATCCACCTCAGTGGTGTCGGCGAGGCCCTCAAGGTCATGTTCGTCATCACGGGCATCGCACTCGCCGGGCTGATCGTCTTCGCCATCACGGCGATCGGCAGATTCGACACTGCCAACCTCACCGACATCGCCCCCACCGATGCGGCGGGCGCCTCGTCGTTCCTGCCGTTCGGCTACCTCGGGATATGGGCGGCAGTCCCGTTCGCGATCTGGTTCTTCCTCGCCATCGAGGGTGTGCCGTTGGCCGCCGAGGAGGCCAAGGACCCGGCCCGCAATGTGCCCCGCGGGATCATCGCGGCGATGGCCGTCCTCGTGGTCACCGGAGCCACCGTGCTGGTGCTCGCGGCCGGGGCCGGCGGTGCCGAGGTGATCAGTGCCTCCGGCAATCCCCTGGTGGAGGCGCTGGGCGACACCACGATGGCCAAGGTGGTCAACTACATCGGCCTGGCGGGGCTGATCGCCAGCTTCTTCTCGATCATCTACGCGTACTCCCGCCAGCTGTTCGCCCTGTCGCGCGCCGGCTACCTGCCGAAGCGGCTGTCGGTGACCAATTCCCGCAAGGCGCCGACCCTGGCGCTGATCGTCCCCGGCATCATCGGCTTCGTCCTGTCGCTGACCGGCCAGGGCGCAATGCTGCTCAACATGGCGGTCTTCGGCGCCGCCCTGTCCTACGTGCTGATGATGATCAGCCACATCGTGCTCAGGAGGCGCGAGCCGGAGATGCCGCGGCCCTACCGCACCCCGGGCGGCGTCGTCACGACGGGTTTCGCGCTGGTCATCGCGGCGCTGTCGGTGGTGGCCACCTTCCTGGTGGACAGCACGGCGGCCACCTGGTGTCTGGTCGTCTTCGCCGCGTTCATGGCCTATTTCGGGTTCTACAGCCGGCACCATCTGGTGGCCAATTCGCCCGACGAGGAGTTCGCGGCGCTCGCCGACGCGGCGAAGGACGTCACCTAGGGTCGGTGGCGACCGCGCGCACGAAGGCGTCGGCGAAGAAGTCGCACGTCGCCTCCAGTTCAGGCAGGGCGACCTGAGGGAAGTTGACCAATCCGGGCCGCATGATGGCGTGCACGGAGACGGGGCTGATCAGCTGCTGGATGAGCAGGGAACGGGGTAGATCCCGTACCCGGCCCGCGGCGACTTCGCGATCCAGCCAGCTCTCGAGAACCGCGATCAGCCGCAACGCGCCGTGCTCGATGAGTGCGCCCGCGCCGGTGCCCGCCGGACGGGCCAGCGTCTCACCGAGCACGGCGGCCAGCACCCGCGGCTCTCGCAGGTAGAGGTCGGCGAGGGTTCGATGAATGGTGCGGACCGTCTGCCTCAGGTCAGTGCTCGCCGATCCGATGACGTCTTCCATGTCGAGCGCCGGGATGTACCGGTCGTAGACCGCGCGCAACAGGCCTTCACGTCCGCCGAACGTCGCATACAGGCTGTGCACCGAGCACCCGGCATCCTCGGCGATCGCCTCGAGCGTGGCGGACGAAACGCCGCCGGCGCCGATCAGCGCGGCCGCCGATTCGACTGCGCGCACCTTGACCGGCGGGCGCCCACCGGGGTCGACGCCGATGTCACGCACCGCGTCATCGAGGGGGCGACGCGACCCGCCGAGCTGACGCAGCAGTGTGCTGCGCGAAACCCCGAGAGCATGCGCGATCACGACGATCGGCACATCGGCGACGTCGCGGCCGAGGCGTTCCGCGGAACGCAGCGTGGCCCGGATGACGTCTGCGGGCACTGGACCCGACCGATTTGTCTCCCGATCTGACACAGATAGTCAACCTCCCTGTATTAGTGTTTCAGATCACATCGGAGCGGTAACACAGGGTGCTGAGTCGGCCGCTGGGTCGATTCTCGCCGAGTTGAACACGAGAAGCGGGGAATCATGGCGGAACGCGGTGCCGAGCCTCCCGTCCCACGGGGCCGTCGGTTGTTCCTCCGCGCGGTGCGCTACCTGTTCAACCCGTTGCGCCCTGACGACTACCTCGAGATGGTGAATCCGCTGTGGACCACCAAGGAGCTGCGAGGCAAGGTCGAGCGCGTCGAGCGGCAGGGATCGGAAGCGGTCAGCGTGCTGATCCGGCCGGGGTACGAGTGGCCGGGTCACAAGCCCGGCCAGTACGTGCGGCTGGGTTTGGTGATCGACGGTCGTTACCACTGGCGCGCGTATTCGCTCACGTCTGACCCGCAGCCGGAGGACGGCTTGATCAGCGTCACGCCCAAGAAGGTCGACGAGGGCGTGGTGTCGCCGTATCTGGTGGAGAAGATCCAGCCGGGTGAACTGGTGCGGCTCGGCGAAGTGGAGGGTGTCTTCACGCTGCCCGAACCGGTGCCCGCCAAGATGCTGTTCATCAGCGCAGGCAGCGGCATCACCCCGATCATCAGCATGTTGCGCAACCTCGATCACCGGGGCGAGATCGGCGACGTGGTGGTGCTGCACTCGGCCCGCACACGCGACCAGGTGATGTTCCTGGAGGATCTGGAAGGCCTCGACCGCCGCCACGACGGCGTGCGGTTGGACCTGCGGCTCACCGCTGATCGCGGCCGTATGTCGGCCGAAGATCTGGACGACGTGTGCCCGGACTGGCGCGAACGCGACGCGTTCTGTTCGGGTCCGAGCGAACTGCTCGACGCGATGATCGAACACTGGGAGCACCACGGCGACAAGGACCGGCTCCGCTTCGAGCGGTTCCAGCCGAAGATCGACGCCGACGCCGCCGAAGGGGAGGGCGGTCAGATCACGTTCCTCAACAGCGACACGACCGCCGATTGCGACGGGGGGACTCCCATCCTGGAAGCGGGCGAACAGGCCGGCCTGGAGCTCGCGTTCGGTTGCCGAATCGGCATCTGCCACACCTGCGTCGGGACGCTGAAGTCGGGGAAAGTTCGCGACCTGCGTTCCGGGGAAGTCACCGAGCCCGTCGACCAGGACGTCAGGATCTGCATCCACGCTGCCGAGGGTGACGTGGAGTTCGCACTGTGACCGTGAAGGAGCACTGTGACCGTGAAGGAGTCAACTGTGACCACAACCATCGAGAGCCCACTCACCCGCCTCAGCGAGCAAGATCTCGAGAAGCTCGCCAAAGAGCTGGACGCGATCCACGACGAGATCTTCGCCGAACTCGGTGACCGCGACCGGCACTACATCAAGACGGTGGTCTCGGTACAGCGCCAGATCGTCGTCGCGGGACGGGTTCTGCTGCTCGGCTCGCGGTCACGAACGGCGTGGGTACTCGGCACCGCCTGCCTCGGAATGGCCAAGATCCTGGAGAACATGGAGCTCGGCCACAACATCCTTCACGGCCAATGGGATTGGATGAACGATCCCGACATCCACTCCTCGGTCTGGGACTGGGACACCGCATCCTCGGCGCAGGCGTGGAAGCACTCGCACAACTACATTCATCACACGTATACCAACATCCGGGGTAAGGACAAGGATCTCGGCTACGAGATCATGCGGATCGACCCCAACCAGGTGTGGCGCCCGGCCAACCTCGGCCAGCCTTTCTACAACCTCCTGCTCACCCTCCTGTTCGAGTGGGGCGTCGCGATGCACGACACCGACGTGGAGGCGTTGTGGCGGGGCGAGAAGACGATGGCCGACCTCAAGGAGGACTTCAAGAGTATCGCCGGCAAGGCGCGCCTGCAGATCATCAAAGACTACGTCGGCTGGCCCCTGATCAGCGCCGGCGCATTCGCCTTGACCAAACTGGCGCTGGGCGACCGCATCGACCAGCCCACGCATTCCCGTGTCGGACGTCGGCTCCGGCAGATCTCGAGCAAGGGCCGGATCGGTTCCACCGCAACGACGCTCGACCGGCTGCTGCCCGGGGTCGAGAGCACCTTCCTGCGAACCCTGGCCGCAGACGCGCTGGCCAACCTCATCCGCAACGTATGGGCCCACGCCATCATCTTCTGCGGCCATTTCCCGGACCAGACCTACACTTTCAGCGAAGAGGAAGTCGAGAACGAGACCCGCGGCGGGTGGTACGTCCGCCAGCTGATCGGCGCGGCGAACATCGAGGGCAGCCCGCTTTTCCATGTCATCAGCGGCAACCTCGGCTACCAGGTGGAACACCACCTGTACCCGGACATGCCGAGCAGCCGGTACTCCGAGATTGCGCCGAAGATCAAGGACATCTGCGAGCGCTACGAATTGCCCTACAACTCGGGCCGATTCGGCAAGCAGTGGTTCACGGTGCACCGCACCATCTTCCGGCTGGCGTTTCCCGGCGGAAAGCCGAGGCCGAAGCCCGGCCCGTATCGCAGCGGCGAGCGACGGGCGGGGCCGCAGGGTCCGAGTGAAGCCAGCCGCTTCCGCGAGCGGGTGCCCGCCGAGCATCCTGACGCCGGTCCCGAACACGAGTCCGGTGGCGTCGCGGTCGAACCACCGCCGCGCGGCGAGGACTGACCTTTCTCGTGCGGCCGAGGGCGCCGCGCGTTGTCAGGAACCGTTCACGGGTCCTGCCAGGGCGGCGAACTGGAAGGCCGCGAAGATGAGAGCGACGTGGACGACGCAGCCCAGCGCCGGGACGAGGGCCGCCCTGCGCCGCCTGGCGAGGAATACCGTCGACGTGACGATGTCGGCGAGCAGAACCGCCACGTTGCCGTAGAACGCCAGGAACATCGCGACGCCGACCCACTTCTCGTCGCCGCACTCGACGTACGCGCACGAATCGGTGCTCATCGCGATGCCGAAGCTGAGCACGACGAACAGCAGTGCCAGCAGAACGTGCAGCAGCAGCAGCGCCACCGTGCCGGCGATGTCTCCGGTCTTTCGCTGCCGCTGGTCGGCGTCGAGAGTGTCAGACATGCATCCGAGTATTCCGTGCGCGCGGGAGGTGGTCCTGCGCCAATCGGCCCGCGCTCTGCGCTGCGTGGTCAGCAGGTCGACGTCGACCACGCCCGGCCCGGTGGAATCAATGGTCCGATCCTGCCGTTACAGAGAGGGTCCCGGGCGTTCGGCCTGTCGACAGAGCTGTACAGAGGGAAGAGGCGGGACGATGAAGAAATTCGGACTGGCAGGGATTGTTGCCGGCGCATTGTCGGCGGCCGTGATCGGCTTCGCAGGGCCGGCACAGGCTCAGGTACCTGACCTGGCCATCAGCGGACACGGCCACGGCTATCACTACGGCTACGACCGTGACGATCGCTACTACCCATGGCTCGATCAGCTGTACCCCACGGTGAGGGTGCCGCACGTCGACACGTCCGTGCACAACTGATCGGTCACAGTGCAGAGAGGGCGCCCGCTCCGGTGGGCGCCCTTTCTGCTGAGAAAGGTTGTAGCGCCGCGCCTGTCAGCGATGCAGGGTGGGCCGGTAGACCAGCTCCTGGATACCGCCGTCCAGCGCCCGGCTCTCGATGAGTTCCAGGTCGAAGTCCTCCGCGCCCGCGAAGATCGGATCGTCGCCGGTCTGACCGGTGATCACAGGAAAGATCGTCACCTGGAGGCGGTCGACCAGGCCGGCGGCCATCAGCGCCCGGTTCATCGACAGGCTTCCGTGCGAGCGCAACGGCACCGCGGACTCCTGCTTGAGGCGGGCGACCACATCGACGGCGTCACCGCTCACGACGGTCGCGTCCGGCCAGTCGAGAGGTCCGGCCAGGGTGGTCGAGACCACTGTCGCCGGCAGATTCCTCATTCGCGTCACCCATGGGTCGAGCACCGCCTGCTCGGTGCCCGAGGACAGCATCTCCGCGAACATCTGATAGGTCGTGCGCCCGAGGACCATCCGTTGCTCGGTCTGATACAGCGCGAGGCGGTGATCGAGGAGTTCGGGGCCCTGCTTGCCCCAGTAACCTCCCCAGTCGCCGCTGCTGACGCCGCCGAAGCCGTCGAGGCTGGAGAAGACGTCGAAGGTGTAGGTGGCGGTCACGGCTCTCCTCGAGTGGGTGCGTTCGGCTGTTCCTCGATATAGACGAATGTCCCGGCCGGAACTCATCGGCGTGGAACCACCCGAGGCCGCATCGGTCTACAGCCGCGACGCCTGGTACTGCGCTATCTGCCACCGCCCGCTGTTCCGGGTGAGCACGACACCGATCGTGAGCTCCGCCGCGGGCCGGTCGGGGTAGGTGAACGTCGCGCCCAGGTAGCCCACCGCGACACCGTCTGCCGGACTGCGGCTTTCGAGAATACGGTAGGTGACCGCCATGCCGGCGGGCTGGGAATCGTAGTACGCGGCGACGGCGTCAGGTCCGACGCCGTAGGGACGCAGACCCTGGAAGACGGCGTCTTCGGTGAACACGGCGGCCACCCGGGACGGGTCGTGGGCGTCGATGGCGGCTTTCCACTCGTCCATGACGTCGAGGATGATCGGCTCTGCGTTCATGTCTTTCCCCATCTCCTGGTCGATGCCCATGAGAACGCTGTGAAGGGCTGGCGGCAGTCCCCGTACGCAAGACGGGTTGGCTCACTCCTGATAGGCGCACACTCGCACAGCGGCAGCGGCGGCCACGTCTGCCGGCACTAGCCAACTGGCCAGCCGCCCCCCAGCGGAAACTGTCCGTCGACCAGGTGGCGCTTGAGCACCTTTCCCGTCGTGGTGCGCGGAAGTTGTTGAACGAACGTGACGTCGCGCGGAATCGAGAAGCGACTCAGCCGATTGCGGACATAGGTCTTGACCATCTCCTCGTCCAGTGACGCGCCTTCGGCGCGGACGACGAACGCGGAGAGGCGCTGACCGTACTCCGGGTCGGACACCCCGACCACGGCGACGTCGGCCACCTGCGGTAGCACGGCAAGCGCCTCTTCGACCGGACGCGGGAAGACGTTCTCACCGCCGGAGATGATCATGTCGTCGTCGCGTCCGGCGACGAAGAGCCGCCCACTGGCGTCGAGGTACCCGAGGTCGCCGGTGTCCATCAGCTGATCCTCGATGGCGGGGGAGGCGGCATTGGTGTAGCCGTCGAACAGCATGTCGTTGCCGACGAATATCCGTCCGACGGCGCCGACCGGCAGCGGATCGCCCTTCTGATCGAGGATGGCGATCCGGGTACCCAGAGGCGGCCGGCCCGCGGTGGTCGGTGCGAGGCGCAGGTCTGTGGGATCGGCGATGGTCGCCCACGACACCTCGGTCGAACCGTAGAAGTTGTAGAGAACGTCGCCGAAGGTGTCCATGAACTTGACGGCGGCTGCGCCGGCGATCGGCGACCCGCTGCTCGCGACCACTTTCAGCGACGACGTGTCGTATCGGCCGATCACGGCGGCAGGCAGCTCGAGGATGCGTTGCAACATCACCGGCACCAATACCAGCGCGGTACAGCGATGCCGCTCAATCATCTTCAGGCATTCTTCGGCGTCGAAGCGTTCCATCAGCACCACTGTGGCGAGCAGCGGAGTGCTCACCTGTAAAGCGGCGAGGCCCCAGGCGTGGAAGAGCGGAGCGGCCAGCAGCATCACTTCGTCCCGACGCAGCGGCATCCGGGACAACATCGCGGCGATGGCGCCGAAGCCGGGTGGGGTGGGTCGACGCGCGCCCTTGGGTGTGCCGGTGGTGCCGGAGGTCAGGACGATCAGCCTGCCGGGTTGTTTCGGAGGCGCCACCGGTCCCACACCCGCCCCGGCGGAGATGAGATCCTCGACCGAACGCCGTTGCGGGTCAGCAGAATCGGCGTGCGTGGCGATTCGTTTCATGTCGGCGGGAAGGTAGCGGACCTGCGGCTCGAACTCGTCGTCGACGAACATGGCGTCGACTCCATGGTGGCGGACGATGTCTTCGATCGTGCGCGCCGCCAGGCCGGTGTTGAGCAACACCAGGTCGGCGCCCAACTTGCTCGATGCGACCATGCATTCGACCATCGCCGAGTGATTGCGTGCGAGGACCGCGAACGTGCTGTCCTTCGTGTAGCCCTCGCCGACGAGGCCCGAGACCAGGTATGAGGTGCGCCGGGCCACGTCCGCGTAGGTCGACATCCCGTACCGGTCTACCGACGCGGTGTTCTGCGGTGATCGGGCCGCGGCCGCCCCGAGGCCACCGGCCAGCGTGAACCCCCATCGGGCGAGCGAATTCAGCTGTCGAAGACCACGGTCGGGTCGCGAAGCGCGAACCACCCCGCTGACGAGCATGGTCTTGGCGATGCTGAGATGCAGGGAAGGTCCGTCGCCCATGTTGGCCAGCACTGACGACGGCTTGCCGGAGAGGTGGTCGGAGATCCGCGCCAGACCCTCCCCGACCCAGCGCGTCACCGCGCTGTCACTGGCTTTCGCGATGTCGGGGTGGAGCAGGCCGACCGCGAAGATCCGCACCGCGATCCGGGTGCCGCCCGCCTCGGGGTTGAGCCGTATCGACACGAAGCTCCGACTCGCCTGGATCGACTCCAGCCGCACCTCCAGGCCCGAGCGGCGTACCGTCTGGCGCATCTCATGGACGACGACCCCGCCGCGGGGTGTGGACAGCCGGACCTCGAACTGGCGGGCGGCGCCGGTCACCTGCTCGCAGGATCCGACTCCACGGAAGAACCGCGGGTAGGAGTCGGGCGCCTCCAGGATCCGCCAGACGTCCGGACATGCATGACCCAGCGTCGTGTCGAAAGCGATCACGTCATGTGCCACGCGGGTCCTGCCAGGTCTTTCATCGGCCGACTGAGAGACATATTGTGGTGTATCCGTCGCGGCCGCGGACCTGTTTGGTCGACAGGTGCGGGGCCGACGTCCCCGCCCGCGGTGCCGCGTGCTAACGCGAACGTGGTCGTCGCCGATAGGAGAGCATGACCTCGTTCCGAACTGCCGCTGCATTCGCCGTTGCGCTGAGCGCGCCCTGGTGGTGGGTCGCTGCCGCGCAGGCCGAGCCCTTCGCCGAACTCGGTCCGGTTCCGGTGGTGGCGTCCCCGACCTGTGGAGGTAGCGTCCGTGCCGAGGCCCAGGTGTCACCGGTGCAGGTCGACGGTCGGGTCGAGAACGGGGTCCGCGTCGCGATCCACTACGACGCCGGCGTCTACGACGGTTCCTGTGCTCTCACCGTGACCGCCGCCTGGCAGAATCTGGACACCGGAGCTTCCGGAAGCAGTCCCATCACGGCGGTGTCGACGATCGACGGGCACTACGGTTTCATCGGCTATGCCAACACCACATTCGGGACGGGCAGCGGCACGGTGACGGTCACGCTCAGTTCGCACCCGGGCGCCGAGATGCGCATCACGACGTAAGACACCGAATCTCACTCGACCGACTGCGAGCCAACAGAGTGGGCCGCCTGCGTCTGCAGCGCGCCCTCGACATTCGCAACTGATCGGAGTGAAGCAACATGCCCATTGACAGGATCACCAGCGGCACCGAGCGAGCGGTGATCGAGAACATGCTCGACCGCAACCGCCTCGCGCTCATCGCGACCGTGCGGGATCTGTCCGACGCGGACGCCCGCCGGCGACTCGTCGCGTCGCTGACGACGCCGATCTCACTGATCAAACATGCCGCGGCAGCGGAACGCATCTGGTTCCAGCGGTTCTGGGCGGAACTCGACGCGGCCGAGTGCGACGGATACTCGAACCGGGACGAGGGCACCTTCGCCGTGGCCGACGACGAGTCGCTGGCCGACGTGATCGGCGAATTCGAGCGTGCCAGTCAGCGATCCCGGGAGATCGCCGCCCGCTTCGCACTCGATGACGTCAAGCGCAATCCCCTCGAGGGAACGGTCAGCATGCGATGGACCCTGCTCTCGATGATCGAAGAGTTCGCCCGGCACGCGGGTCATGGCGACATCCTCCGCGAACAGATCGATCAGCCCGTGCTCTGACGGCGCAATCCCCCTGCATCACAATGCGTTCGAGTCAGAACCGTCCGCAGTTGGGCGCGGTGGGTGGTCCACCGATGAGGCGGGCCTCGACCCATTCGAGCGCGCGGTGCGCGTCGACGACGATGGGAAATGCGTGGTTGACGATGAGCTTGTTGAACAGCGGCGGTTGCTCGTTGGTGAAGAACTCGGCGTCGGCGCCCAGCGCGCACCAGTCCCGGCCCATTTGCGCCGCCGGTTCGTGGGGCACCAGCGGGTCGTAGCGATTGCTGACGATCAGCACCGGGGCGGCCGGTTTGAGGTTGCCGATGCGCTGCTGCTCGAACAGACCCTTGAAGGGTTCCCTGGTGGGCGCGACAGCGGTGTCCACGGTGAAGTAGCGCTGATTGTGGCGGAACAGGAAGTTGGCCATCGTCTCACCGAGGCACTGATTCTGGGTCTTGGCGATCAGGTCTTCACCGTCGGGGGTCAGGGCGTGGTGGATGGCGTCGGCGTGATCCGGATAGGACGCGATCGCCGAATTGATGACGTAGCCCAGGATTCCGGCGACGGCGCTGCCGTCGAGGAACGGCAGCATCACCGACAGGTCGGCCGGCGGTGCGCCGGCGTAGGTGCCGACGATGGGCAGTTCGGGTGCGTAGGTGGCGGCGAGTTCGGCCGCCGATGCGGTGGCCGCACCGCCCTGCGAGTATCCGTAGAGGGCGATCGGTCCCGCCGGGTCGAGGCCGGAGTCGGGAAGGCCGCGGGCGGCACGGGCGGCGTCGAGGACGGCGTGCCCGGATGCGAGGCGGTTGACATAGGTGTGCACGCCGGGGGTGCCGAGCCCTTCGTAGTCGGTCACCACGACGGCCCATCCGCGTTTGATCATGCGCTGGATGAGCAACAGCTCGTATTCGAGGAACGTGTCGAGAACCCGGTTCTGGTAAAGGTATTCGTTGATCAGGCGAGAGGGTGCGCACTGGTCGCCCTGACCGTGGGTGCCCACCGCGAAGGACACCAGCGGCCTCGGCCCGGGGCCGGTCCACGGCAGCGTCGGCCGGATGTAGGTGCCGGTGACCGGTATGGCCCCGCCGCGAGCGTTGGTGCTGCGGTACATGATTCGGGTGGCAGTTGCGGGGAGCGCGGCCGGGAAGTCGACGGCGGCGGGGATGCGGGAGGGCTCGGTGCGTAGCACCTCTCCCGGCGGGCCGGGTGGTAGCGGGTCGGGCGGCAGATAGAAGTCGCCGACGTAGCCGTTGTCGGCGCCCGCCGTCGGCGCCGCAGTGAGGAGGCCGCAGATGGCGACTATGACGATGAAAAGGATCCCCCCGGACCTGTGCATTACTGGACGGTAACAACGCGACCGCCGCCAGGGAAGACTTTTCTCTATATTTCTAGAGAAATGGCTGTCGGGTGCGGCCACATGGACTCGATCGTCCGGCGGTTGCCGTCGCCTGACCGATCGGTCTATAGTCTGACCATGCGGTCGAACAGCGAGCTGACGTTCACCGAACGAGCACGCCGGGACCAGATCGTGGCGGCGGCCATGGAGATCATCGGAACCGGCGGCTACGCGCAGGCTTCCGTGGCCAAGATCGCCGATCACATCGGCATCGCTAAAAGCGTTGTGCTGTATCACTTCGCCTCGAAGTACGACATCATCGAGGCGGCGGTGGCGGCGGTGATGTCACAGGCCGCTTCCGCGATCATCCCCGCTGTGCGCGCCGAATCCACCGCGGCAGCCAGGCTCACCGCGTACATCCGGGCCAACGCCCGCTTCATCGCCGAGAACCGCATCGCGGCGGTCGCGCTGCTCGACATCGTCACCAGTTACCGGTCGAGCGACGGCCTGCGGTTCGACCAGGCGGCGGCGAAGTCGGTCGGCGACGATCCGCCCACCGGCGACCTGGCGCTGCTCGACCCGGCGACGATCTTCACCGAAGGACTGGACAGCGGCGAGTTCCGCCCAGTGTCAGCGCAATTCATGAAGAACGCGTTGCGCGCAGCACTGGACGGTGCGGTGTGGGAGATCGCCCGTGACGCGGAGTACGACGTCGTCGGCTACGGCGAGGAACTCGTGACCGTGTTCGGACTCGCAACGAGGGCGCGGACATGACGCGAATAGTGATCGAAGCATTCGGCACACGTGGTGACGTGGCGCCGCTCACCGGACTCGGCGCCCGGTTGCGCGACGACCTCGGGGTCGACGTGGCGATCGCCGCGCAGCGACCCTATGGGGACATGATCGCCGCGGCCGGCCTGGAGTTCCGGCTGTTGCCGAGGGACACCGAAGAGGCCACCCGCACGTCGGGTTACGGGCAGGCGCTCGTCGACGGCGCACGCATGCGCCCCTCGAAGGCGGTGCTGGCCGCCATGCGTGACGACCTCGCCGGCGTCGGAGAGGCGATGGCGCACGCCGGCCGCGACGCCGACCTGCTGCTCCTCGAGGGACCTGTCGGGTCCCTGCTCGGCTATCACGTCGCCGAGGCACTGGGTGTCCCGAGCATGGGCGTGGCCCTCCAACCCGCTAGTGCCACAGCAGAGTTCGCGCCTCCGCCGCTGACGGCGCGATCCTTCGGCCGGATGGGCAACCGGATGGCGTGGCACATGGCAGGCGGCATCGGAGAGAAGGTCTACACGCCGCTGATCGACGACTTGCGGCGCAGCCTCGGTGTACCGCCCCGCTCCCGCCGCGCGTATCAGGCGCAACGTGCAGCCCGATGGCCGATCCTGTACGGATTCAGCCCGCACGTGGTGCCGCGGCCGCGGGACTGGCGCCCCGGTCTGGACGTCACCGGCTACTGGTGGCCGGCAGAAGCGCGAGGCTGGCGGCCGCCGGCCGAGCTGGTCGAATTCCTCGAAGCCGGGCCACCTCCGGTGTACGTGGGGTTCGGCTCCACCGCGACCGCGCACGGCGAGAAACTCTCCGAGACGATTTCCCGAGCGCTGCACGGCGCGGGTGTGCGGGGCGTGGTGCAGTCGGGATGGGCGCGTCTGCAATGCGCAGGTGACGACGTCCTCACCGTCGACGATATCCCGCACGCCTGGCTGTTCCCGCGAATGGCGGCGATCGTCCATCACGGTGGCGCGGGCACGGCTGCCGCCGCCCTCCGCGCTGGTGTGCCGTCAGTACCGGTGGCCGGGATCGTCGACCAACCGTTCTGGTCACACCGGCTGCACCGTCTCGGCGCGGCCACCCGGCCGCTGCACCGCCATACGCTGACCGCCGACGATCTCGCCACAGCCATCACGGCGGCGACGACGACTGTGGCATACCGCGAACGGGCGGAACAGCTTTCACACCTTCTCGCCGACGAGGACGGAGCCGCCGACGCTGCCGGTCTCATCGCGGCGCAACTGAACACGCACCCAACGCAGGAGACACGGAATGGCCGCTGACGAACTCATGGGCAACGCACTCCTGGCCGGGGCGATCGTCCTCGCCGGCGGTGCGATCGGCGCCGGTGTCGGCGACGGCATGGCCGGTGCGCAACTCATCGCCGGTGTGGCCCGCCAACCCGAGGCGCTGACCCGGCTCTACACCCCGTTCTTCATCACCATCAGCCTCGTGGAGGCCACCTTCTTCATCAACGTCGCCTTCATGGCGCTGTTCGTTTTCGCCACGCCCGGCGGCTAGGTGCGCCGGATCCGGCGGGATACGGTGATTCGGTGAAAAGCGTCTTGCTGGTGGCGGTCGGGATCCTGGTGACCTTGGCGGGTGTGCTGTTCACCCTGCAGGGGATCGGGTTGGTGGGCGGCAGTCCGATGAGCAACACAACGACGTGGTCGATCGCCGGCCCGCTCATTGCCGCGGCGGGTATCGGCGTGACGTATGTCGGCTGGCGCGTCAGAGGATCGTGAGGCCTGGATGAAGGAGCGATGGATGAGCGTGATGATGGCGTCGGCGTCCCACGGGTGGCTGACCAGAACGGTCATGGCGGCGGCGATCGCCGGTGCGGCCCTGATCGGCGTGTCCGTCCCGGCGAACGCAGCGCCTGCCGGTACCGGCCTGCCCGCCTCGATGAACGACCCGGGATGCGACACGTTCGGGTGGCGGCATCCGATGTGCGCCGGCGGCGCGTGGGATTCGGAGTCCGCGTCCGAGGAGTGGGGCCCGGCGGACACCGGGACGAATCCGTTCCCCGGCGGGGGTGGACAGATGGTGCCCAACATCGACGGCAGCCTCAGTCTGCCGGGCACGCCGGGGGCCATCTAGCGCCTGAGGACCCCTCCGTCGGTCACCTGCGCGGAGTGGTCAGGCGGCAACCCGCAGGGGAATCCAGTACTGCCAGCCCTGCGGCACACCGGCCGACGATGCATCCCGCGGCGCGAACCGGTCGGTCCGCCTGGCCGTTGCAGGCAGCTCACCGGAGTCGATCACCACGGCCGAGGCGTCACCCTTCTCGGTGGGGATGTGAATCGTGCTGCCCGTGTCCCCGTAGATGCCGTGGCAGTCGGCACCCAGGCAGCGGCCGGTCGTCGGATCGATGGTGCCCTCGAACATGTCGTTGATCCACCCGGCCATCAGCCACTGGACGGCCGGAGGATTCTGCGGTTGCGGGATCCCGGCGACGAGGTACGCCGCCGCCTGGATCAGCGGGTTTCCGCCGAGCATCCCATCCATGTGGACACCGCCGTTGATGACCACGCCGTTGAACTTCCCCGGCCGCGCCTCGGTGAGTTCGTCGTTGACCGAACTGAACGCGTTCAGGAGATTGGTCGGCGCGCCGATTTCGTACATCGGCACGTAATCGGCGGGGTCGCCGCTGGACTCGAGGGTTTTCAGGCGTTCCATCGCCCGCGGCATGATCGGGTGGAACGGCACCGCGTCCAGCATCACCACGCCGGCAAGGTGATTGGCCTCGTCCTCGGCGTTCGCGGGGTCGTCGCGGCGGGCCACCAGGCCCTCGGCGTAGTGGCCGGCGACACCCGGCACGAAGCCACCGCCGAGCGAGTGCCCGACGAGGACGAAATCCTTGGGCACGGTCATGGTGGGTGCGTCGGCCTTGAGTGTGGCCGTCGTCAGGCTGGCGTTCAGCGCTTCGCGGTCGTCGTCGAGGAACAGCTGCGCGACCGCCTTGTGCATGTTGTCGCCGCCCAGCCACATGCCGTCGTCGGCGAACGGGTTGGAGGTCACCGTGGTCACGACGACGACGCTGTTGGTGCGCTGCGCCAGGTAGGACGCGGTGTGGCTGTACATCGGCCCGCTGGCGAGGATGCCGTGCTGCAGGTAGATGATCCGCTGCGGAGGCTTAGCCGGATCGGCGTCGGCGGGGAAGTACCAGTCGGCCGCGACCTCGTTACCGGGCGAGACGACCAGCGTGGAGCTGCTGACCTTGACCGAGTCCCGCAACTCCTGCGGCACCTGGGGCGGACCGTCGACGGCCTGCACCACGGCGCCGAGGAGGTTGAAGATCGCCGATCCGACGGCCCTGACCAGCGGAGGGTAATCCGGTTGGTCCGGCCCGAGGATGTCGCCGATGATCGGGATCTTCCGCGACGCGTCCGCAGGCGCGGTGTCGGCGGCGGCGGACGTCTGCAGCGTGGTCACGGGTTCGGTGCCCTGGCCGGTCTCGGTCTCGGTGTCGATGTCGAGGTCGGTCTCGGTGACCAGCCCGCTGGGGGTGGTCTCGGCGGCCTCGGTCTGCGCCCGGTCCGGCACTCGCGGCGTCAGACGCACAGTGATCTCGCGCCGGACGCCGGCCAGTGCGGGGCGGGTGTCCGGTTCCTTTGCGGTGACGGTCGGCGTCGCCACGGATTCGGTGCCGGGTTCGGGGCCGGCCTGTGCGTCGGCCTCGACGACGCGGCGGGGCTTCCGGTCGGTCCGCGCGATTCGACGGGTTTCCTGCCCGGCGGATGCGGCGTTCTCCGCCCTCGGGTCGTCGTCGTCGCGAACCCTCTCGCGCACCGAGGCCTCGCCGCGCCGGAGGTGACCATGGCGCCTGGGTTCTTTTGCCGTGGCGGAATCCCGTTCGCCGAAGGCCGGGCGTTTCCGCTGCTCGGCCGCGGCCGTCGTCTTCGATGCGGCGTCGCTGGTCGACGATGTCGCGGTACCGCCGGCGTCCGTTTTTCCTTCCTCGGCGCTGGCCGCGCCCGCCCCGGCGAACATCGCCGCCGACACGCCGACGGTCAACACACCGGCACCCACCCATGCCGAGACCTGACTCATGAATCCCCCTCCGACCCGAATACGACCCGGCCGGATGCTATGTGGGACGCGTGAAAAGCGTTGCGGTTTCGTCAATTCAGTGCGGACGGCCGGAGAGCGGTCGACGCGCTGACCGGTCTGATCGCCGCGGGGCTGAACAGCCCCGAGGCGGACGACGTGAGACCTGTCGAAACCCGGGCGCACAGGAAACTGACGTCTTCGTGACAAACCCGCTCACCAGGCGTTTCAGCCGAGATCGGCTGTGTAACGTCGCCGTCAGGGGGTAACTGTTCGACCTGGCGTCGGAAAGGAAGGTGTCGGCGTGGAGGTGCGAGCGCAGGTGTCGCGGCTGGATTCCGAGACCCGGGCTGCACTGGCCCGCAAGATCCGATCCCAGCTCTCCGATGGCGTCGGTTCCTCCGCCGACCACGACCTCGTGATCGTCGGAGGCGGGGTCGCAGCACTCACGTTGGCTCTGGAGATCCGCTTGGCGAGGCCCAGGACACGCATCCGGATCATCGAGCCGGCCGCACATCCGGTCCCCGAGATCACCCACACCGTGGGTGAGTCGACCGTCGAGGTCTCCGCCCACTACCTGCGCGACCGGCTCGGCCTCGGCGACCACCTCGGCACCGCACAACTCCGCAAGATGGGGCTGCGGATGTTCTTCTCGCACGACGGCAACACCGACATCGCCCGGCGGGTGGAACTGGGCAGCTCGTCGTTCGTGCCGCAGGTGACCTACCAGATCGACCGCGGCAGGCTGGAGAACGAACTCGTCCGCCGGTGCCTGGCGGCCGGTGTCGACATCGCCCGCGGCCGGGTCCGCCACGTCGAGTTCGGTGCCGACGGCGGTCCGCACACGGTCACCTTCCAGGACGGCGACCAGGCCTCCCGCACCACGGCCCGTTGGGTGGTCGACGCCTCGGGACGCAACCGGACACTGCCGCGTCAGCTGGATCTGAGGCGGGCGACCGAGCACCACTGCAACGCCGCATGGTTCCGCGTCGCGGTGGAACTCGACGTCGGCCAGTGGAGCGACGACCCGAGCTGGCAGTCGCGCCTGGTCGAGGGTGACCGCGCGATGTCCACGAACCACCTGATGGGCGAGGGCTACTGGGTGTGGCTCATCCGGCTCGCCTCCGGCGCCACCAGCGTCGGCATCGTCGCCGATCCCCGGTTCCATGCCTTCGACGACTTCAACACCCTCGCCAAGGCCACGGCGTGGATCCGCGAACACGAGCCGCAGTGCGCCGAGGAATTGGCCAAGCACGAGGACCTGATCAAAGACTTCAGGGTGATGAAGCACTACAGCCACGGCGCCACCAAGGTGTTCGACGGCCGGCAGCGCTGGGCCGTCACCGGTGACGCGGCGATCTTCCTCGACCCGCTCTACTCCTCGGGGCTGGACCTGGTCGCGATCGGCAACGGCCTCATCACCGACATGGTCATCCGCGACCTCGACGGTGAGGACGTGGTGGCGAGGTCGGGGATCAGCGACTCCCTGTTCCGGTCACTGACCGACATGTGGCTCGCGGTGTACCAGGACCAGTACACGCTCATGGGCACGCCGACGGTGATGTCGGCGAAGATCATCTGGGACGTCGCCTTCTATTGGGGATTCGTCGGACTGCTCTACCAGAACGGCCGCTTCGTCTCCGTCGCCGACGATCCCGCGGTGGTGCCGCACCTCGAAGGGCTGATCGCACTCAGCAACCGGGTCCAACGGTTCTTCCGCGAGTGGGCCGCGGTGGAGGGCGGCGGTTCCCCGGTGCAGTTCGTGGATCTCTACTCGCCGTTGAACTTCATGGTGGCGCTGCACACGGCGATGATGGGAACCGCGCCGAACTTCGCCGAGCAGTTCGACGCCAACGGGCGCTTGCTGCGTCAGCTGGCGGGTCAACTGGTCGAGACCGTGCTCGCGGCCAAGTCCGGCATGTTCACCGACGACGCCGCGGTCGCGCAGGTGCAGGCGTGGCAGCGCGACTCCCTGCTGCGCGAGCTTCGATCCGTCTACCGCCGCGAGCAGCAGGACAATCCGGTCAGCGCGGAGTGGATCCACACCGCCGTCGCCGAGCTCCGTCCGAGTTGAGTCGCGACACTCCCGCGTCGGCGCGATTCACCGTGTTTCACCAGGAGGCGTGAGGGGCACGCATGGAGATGCTCAGTGATCGAGGCACGCCAACGCCGTTGGCGGTGGTCGGGATCGGATGCCGCCTGCCCGGAGGCGCCGACTCCCCGGACGGCTACTGGAGCCTGCTGACCAGCGGCACCGATGCCACCCGTGACGTACCCGAATCGCGGTGGAGTGCCGAACGATTCCACGACCCGAATCCCTCCAAGGTGGGCAAGATGGTCACCCGGCGGGGTGGCTTCCTCGCCGACATCGACCAGTTCGATCCCCAGTTCTTCGGAATCTCGCCGCGCGAGGCCCATTCGATCGACCCGCAGCAGCGGCTGATGCTGCAGACCACGTGGGAGGCGTTGGAGGACGCGGGAATTCCCCCCGACCGGCTGGCCGGCCGTGACGTCGGGGTGTTCATCGGCGGCTTCACCCTGGACTACCAGCTGCTGCAGAATCAGGGCCGCGCCAGCCGCTACCAGTTCAAGACCCATTCCGCCGCCGGGATGATGATGACGATGCTGGCGAACCGGATCTCGTTCGCCTTCGACTTCCGCGGGCCGAGCATGACGATCGACACGGCGTGCTCGAGTTCGCTTGTCGCGGTGCACCTGGCGGCACAGAGCATCTGGAACGGCGAGAGCGACCTCGCCGTGGCCGGCGGCGTGAACATCATGATCGGCCCGAACACGGCGATCGCGGAGTCCAAGAGCGGATTCCTCAGCCCCGACGGCCGCTGCAAGGCCTTCGACGAGTCCGCCGACGGCTACGCGCGCGGAGAGGGCGGCGCGGTCGTCGTCATCAAGCCGCTCGATCAGGCGCTTCACGACGGCGACGAGATCTACGCACAGATCCTCGGGACCGCGGTGTCACAGGACGGCCGCACGGACGGCATCACCGTGCCCCGCGCGGAGGCGCAGTCGGCGGCCATCACGTCGGCGCTGCGGCGGGCGGGCGTGCACGCCGGCGACATCGGGTACGTCGAGGCGCACGGCACCGGAACACCCGTCGGCGACCCGGTGGAGATGCGCGCACTCGCCGCCGCGCTGACGGCGGACCGGTCCTCGACCGATCCGCTGCTGATCGGCTCGGTGAAGACCAACATCGGGCACCTGGAAGCGGGCGCCGGGGTGGCCGGACTGATCAAGACGGCCTTGGTGCTCAAGCATGGCTACGTCCCCGCACACCTGCATCTCCGCAACCCCACCAGCCAGGTCTCCCTTGCCGAGCTGAAGCTCGACGTGCCTCGAACGGGGCGCGCGTTTCCCGGCCACGACCGACGCGTCGCGGGGGTCAACTCGTTCGGGTTCGGTGGCACCAACGCCCACGCGGTTCTCGCCGAGCCGCCCGCGCCGGTGGCCGAGCCCGCCCCGGACCCGCTACGCGGCCCGCCGCTCACCCTGCTGCCGATCTCGGCGCGCAGCGAGGAGGCCCTGGTGGCGACGGCCCAGCAGCTGGCCGACCATCTGAGCGCGCACCGCGACATCACCCTGCCGGACCTCGGCTACACGCTGTCGCGACGACGCGCCCACCTCAACCATCGCCACACTCTGGTCACGGCCGACGTCGCCGACGCGCGACACCAGCTGCTGGCCCTCGCCGAAGGCGGTCAGATCTCCTCGGCCCGCACCGCGTCGACGACGCCCAAGCTGGCGTTCGTCTGCACCGGGATGGGTCCTCAGTGGTGGCGGATGTGTCGGGACCTGCTCGACGTGCTGCCCGCCTTCACCGACAGCATCGCGCGCACCGATCGTGAACTGTCCCGCCATGCCGACTGGTCGCTCATCGAGGAGCTGCGCCGCGACGAGGCCCAGTCCCGAATGGGCGAAACGGAGTTCGCGCAGCCCGCGAACTTCGCCATCCAGGTCGCGCTGGCCGCGCAACTCGAACAGTTCGGGATCACCCCCGACGCGATCATCGGCCACAGTGCCGGTGAGGTTGCCGCACATCATCTCTCGGGGCTGCTCGGCTTCGAGCAGGCCGTCGAGGTGATCTATCACCGCAGCAGGCTCCAACAGCGCACCAGCGGCCTCGGCCGCATGCTCGCCGTCGGTCTCGACGCCGAATCGCTGATGGCGGCCCTCCACGAGAAGGCGCGCGACGAGTTCGGCCGGCGGGTGTCCGTTGCCGCGATCAACAGTCCGTCCGCGGTGACCATCGCCGGTGACGGCGATGTGCTCGACGACATCGCACGCCGGCTGGACGAATCCGGGGTCTTCACCCGGTTCCTCACTGGCAAGGTGCCTTACCACACCCATTACATGGAGGCGATCAGAGACGATCTGCACGACGCCTTCGAGGGGCTGTCGTCCGACCCGGCGACCGTGCCGCTGTACTCGACGGTCACCGGCGAACTCCTGGACAAGTACGACGCCGGTGCCGCCTACTGGTGGCAGAACACCCGCGCCACAGTCCTTTTCGAGCCGGCGGTCCGGCGCATGATGGAAGACGGCTACACCCACTTCATCGAGCTGGGCCCGCATCCCGTGCTCGCGGCGTCGATCTACGAGATCGCCGGGACCGAGAAGGCCGTGGTCCTCGCGACGCAGCGGCGCAACGACGACGACGTGCGCACATTCATGGCCGGTGTCGGTGCGTTGCACGACCATGGCCACGACATCGCCTGGGACGCACTGTATTCCCGCACGCGTCCGCTGAAGCTGCCGTCCTATCCGTGGCAGTCGAGGCGGTTCTGGAACGAAACCCAGGAAGCGGCGGAGGCGTTGCACTACAACCCGGTTCACCCGTTGCTCGGGCAACCGGTGAACGCGGTGCATCCGGCCTGGGAAGTCGAGTTGAGCACCAGCCTCGTCCCGTTCCTCGCCGATCACCGTGTTCAGGGCAGCGTCGTCGTACCCGGAGCGGTGTACATCGAGATGGCGGCGGCGGCGGCCCGGGAGACCTACGGTACGGACCTCGGCGTCGACGACCTCGTGCTGCACCGTGCCCTGATCCTCGATGACACCTGTGACCCCATCCTGCGCACGACACTCAATCAGGACACCGGCGCACTGGAATTCGCGGCCTTCACCGCATCGGCCGACGGAGACCTCAAGTGGACGATCACGGCGACCGCGGAGCTCAACACGCTCCCGCGATCAGCTCGGGGCCGCGACGTCATTACGGGCGGACAGCCGGTCACCGAGATGTGCGGCGACGATTTCTACGCCCTCACCCGGGCGATCGGCTTCGACTACGGTGACGCGTTCCGGTCGATCAAGGAGCTCACCGCCGGCGACGGCTGGGTGGTCGCCGACATCCGCATCCCGGCGCCGGTCGCCGGGGAACTCGACGACTACCGCTTCCACCCGGCGCTGGTGGACGCCGCCTTCCAGACACTCTTCGGCGCACCGCTTCTCAACCGCGACGGGAACGACAGCACCTACCTGCCGAGCAGGATCCGGCACAGCGCGGTGTACGGCTCGCCCGAGGAAGACATGACCGTTCGGCTCCGGGTCGTGTCGGCCACCGCGGAGGAGATCGAGAGCGACATCGCGATCGTCGACCGCCGTGGCGAACTGCTCGCCGTCTTCGAGGGCTTCACGGTCGCGTCTCTGAGCGCCTCGTCGCGCATGTCGCCCGAACGCATCGACAAGGGGCTCTACGAACTGCACTGGGAACCGAAACCCGAAGCGGTCCGGGACACGGACCCCGCCGCGATGACGCCGACATCCTGGCTGGTGTTCGTCGACGAGTCCGGGGTCGGCGCCGGCCTCGCCGACCGGCTACGGCGGAGCGGCCATGGCGTGCGCACCGTCGCGCACCGGGACGTCGAGGCGGTCACCGAGACCGACGGCGGATACGCGATCGACTCACGTAGCCCCGAGCAGCTGGCGCGGCTGTTCGATCTGCACCTCGCCAAGGAGGGCGCCCTCGGGGGCATCGTCGACTGCTGGCCGCTGGACGTCGATGCGGACACCCCCGAGAAGGGTCAGCACCTCGGCGTCCTGACGATCCTGCGCCTGACCAAGGCTCTCGCCGCGCACGACACCGTCACCCCCCGGCTGCACCTGATCACCGCCAACGCGCAGCCGGCACTCGGCACCGAGCCGTTGGCCGTCGACCAGGCCGCGATCTGGGGGCTCGGCAGGGTCATCGGGCATCAGGAGTTCGTGGAACGTTGGGGAGGACTCGTCGACATCGACATCGCCGACGACATCGACGCCACCACCGCCCGCGTCTGCAGGCACATCCTCGACGCGCAGTCCGAGGACCAGGTCGCGATCCGCGGCGAGGTCACGCTGGTCCCGCGGCTGCGTCTCAGCACGACGCTCACGAAGCCGTTCCCGACCAAGCTGGCCGCCGAAGCGACGTACGTCGTCACCGGTGGCACCGGAGCGCTCGGCCGCACCGTGGCCACGTTCCTCGCCGAACGCGGCGCGCGGCACATCGTCCTGCTGAGCCGCAGCGGACTGCCTCCCCGGGATCGCTGGCCGGCCATCACCGAGGGCGACGCGCACTTCGCCACCGTGCAGACCATCAGAGCGATCGAACGTGCCGGTGCGCGGGTGGACACCCCCAGTGTCGACATCACCGACGCCGACGAGCTGAACTCCTGGCTGGCCGGCGTCACCCGCGAGAGCGGCCGGCCGGTCCGTGGAGTCATCCACGCCGCGGGATCGGTACACGACCAGCTCCTCGTCAACGTGAGCGAGGACGATTTCCTCAAGGTGCTGGCTCCCAAGATCACTGGTACCCGCGCGCTGCACTCGGCGTTCGCCGACCAGGACATCGACTTCTTCGTCATGTTCGGCTCTGCCGGATCGGTGATCGCCTCGCCCGGCCAGGGCAACTACGCCGCCGCCAACGCCTTCCTCGACGCCTTCGCGCACCAGCGCCGGGCGCAGGGTCTACCCGCGCTCACCATCGGGTGGGGACCGTGGTCGGTGGGCATGGTCGAGGACCTCCACCTCGAAAAGGTCTACGCCATGCGGGGGATCGAATTGATCACCCCCTCGGCGGGCGCCCGGATCCTCGACCGACTCATCAACCAGGCGACTCCGAACGTCGTCGCGATCACGGCCGACTGGAGCCGCGCACGGCAACTCCTCGGCGGGCACCTGCCGAAGATGTACGCCGACCTCGACGCCGCCATCGCCTCGGCCGCACACACCGGCCCGGACGGCTCGATACTCGACGTGCTCTCGAGCACACCGGAGCCGGAGCGTCTCGGTGTGGTCGTCGGCCGGGTCGAGCGCCTCGTCGCAGCCGTCTTCGACTGCGCGGTCAGCGACTTCGCGAACGACGACATGCTCGACGACATCGGGCTGGACTCCATGATGGCGATGGATTTCAGGGTCAGGATCAACACCACGTTCTCGATCGACCTCCCCGTGCTCGAGATCCTCAAGGGCGTGAGCGTCGACTCACTGGCCGAACGGGTGCTCGCCGAGCTCCGTTCGATTCACGGCGACGTGCCCACCGCCACCGGCACCGGTGCGGCGCCCGACGCGGCCGACGTCGAGAGCCAGGCGGAGCCGACGACGGACGACGACGTGGACCGGCTGATCGACGAGCTGTCGGATGCCGAGCTACGGGAACTGCTGGCCGAACTCGAGGGTGGCGCCGCCCCATGACGGTGGCGAACTCGACCGCGATACACGTCCGGGGGCTGTCCAAGGCCTACGGACGCACCCAGGCGGTGCACGACCTGGATCTCGACGTCGGCTACGGCGAGGTCTTCGCCATCCTCGGACCCAACGGCGCAGGCAAGTCCACGACCATCGAAATCCTGGAGGGCAACCGCACCCGCGATTCCGGAGACGTGCGGGTGCTCGGAGCTGACCCGGGGACGGCGGGTCGGAACTGGCGGGCCAGGATCGGCATCGTGCTGCAGGAGGTCAGCGATGCCGGGATGCTGACCGTGCACGAGACCGTACGCATGTTCACGAGCTGTTACGGCACCGCACGCGAACCCGCAGAGGTGCTGGACCTCGTCGGCCTCGGCGCCGTCGCGGACTCGCGGGTGCGGGCGCTGTCCGGCGGGCAACGTCGCCGCCTCGACGTCGCGCTCGGCATCATCGGCAGGCCCGAGTTGCTGTTCCTGGACGAGCCGACCACCGGGTTCGACCCGGAGGCCCGGCGCCAGTTCTGGCAACTGATCAAGCTTTTGGCGGCCGACGGCACGACCGTCCTGCTGACCACGCACTACCTCGAGGAGGCCGCGGCGCTCGCTGACCGTGTCGCGGTGATCGCGGGCGGAAGGGTGGCAGCCGTCGACTCGCCGGTCAAACTGACCGAGCACGTCAGCTCGGCGGCGACGGTCCGCTGGGTGGAGCGAGGCGAGCTCCGGGAACTGACAACGGATTTCCCGACCGAGCTGGTCCGGCGCCGCAGTGCCGACGGGGTCGAGCTGGCCCAGCTGACGATCACCCGGCCGACGCTGGAAGACGCCTACCTGCATCTGATCGGTCAGGCGTGATGTCCCTCGAGCCCATGACCGGAACCACGCCCGCGCGGCACCGTGCCCCGAATCCGGAGCCGGTGCTGCCCTCGGCGGTCCGTATCGGCTTCTCGCGGGTGATCCCGGAACTGAAGATGTTCTACCGCAGGCCCGAACAGGTGGTCCTGACGTTCTCGATGCCTGCGGTGATCTGCCTGCTGCTGGGTTCGATCTTCACGGCGAAACTGCCCGGCACGCAGACCAGTACGGGCGCCGTCATCGCGGCCAGCATGCTGGCCTACGGCATTCTCTCGACATCGTTCGTCAACCTCGGCGTCGGCATCGCCGCCGATCGCGAGACCGGAGCATTGCGGCGACTGCGCGGCACACCGGCCACCGCGTCGTCGTACTTCATCGGCAAGATCATGCTCGTCGCGATCGTGAGTCTGGCCGAGGCCGTGATCCTGCTGGCGGTGGGGGTGCTGGTCTTCGGGCTGCACCTGCCCGCCAACGTGTCCGGGTGGTTCACCCTGTTGTGGGTCTTCGTGCTCGGCATCATCAGCTGCTCACTGCTGGGGATCTTCGTCAGCAACCTTGTCAGCAACGCACTTTCGGCTGCTGTCATCACCAACGGCCCGGCTGTCGGCCTGCAGTTCCTGTCGGGAACCTACGTACCGCTCATGGTGTTGCCGACCTGGATGTTGATCGCCGGATCGATATTCCCCGTCAAGTGGCTGGCGCAGGGCTTCCGCTCGGTGCTGCTGCCGCCGGACATGGTCGCCTTCGAACCGGCGGGCAGTTGGGAACACGGCCGGATCTTCCTGGTGCTGGCCGCATGGAGCATCACCGGTCTGCTGGCGTGCCTGTCGGTGTTCCGTTGGTCGGACCGGCGTTAGGAGTCACGTTGCCCTCATTGCTCTCGATCACCGCCCACTTCTTCCTGCAGATCGCGGTGATCCTGATGACCTACCGGCTGCTCTGGCCGCTGTTCCGCCGGCTGGCCCAGGTGCAGGTGGTCGCGATCATGGTCGCCGGATTCCTGCTCGGGCCTTCGGTGCTGGGCTGGCTGTGGCCCGCGGCGCAGCAGTGGCTGTTCCCCACCAAGCTGACCATCGGGGCCGAGACGTTCACCCATCCGAACCTCACCGCGATCTACGTCGTCGGCCAATTGGGCCTCGTGCTCTACATGTTCCTGGTGGGGGCGTCGTTCAAGCTGGACATCCTCGGCGCACATGTGCGGCAGGCGGGTGTCACCGCGGCCGCGGGTATCGGCGTCCCGCTGGTGCTCGGTGGGCTCGTCGGATGGTGGATGGTCGGTCTCGGCGGATACTTCACCGACAAGGTGGTGCAGTGGCAGGGCGGCCTGTTCGTCGCGGCCGCCGTCGCCATCACCGCGTTCCCGATGCTGGCGTGGATCATCTACGACTCGGGTCTGCTCAACACCCGGCTGGGGACGATGGCACTGTCCTGCGCCGCGGTCGACGACGCGTGCGCCTGGGTGCTGCTGGCCACCGTCGTGGCGACGGCCAAGGGCAGTCTGTTCGGCGCGTTCCTCGCCATCGGAGGTGGGGTCGCCTATCTGGTGTTCATGGTCTATCTGGGCCGCCCGCTGCTCGCGCGGCTGGAGACGTGGACACCGCCCCGCGGTGACGTCGAACGCACCGGCGGGCTGCCGATCGCGCACCTCAGCATCATCCTCATCGTCGTGCTGATGGCGAGCTGGTTCACCGACGTGGTCGGGATCTATTCCGTCTTCGGCGCTTTCGTGGCGGGCGCCGTCATGCCGCGCGGTGCACTGCTCGACGCGATCCGCGAGCGCTTCGAGCCGCTGGTGGGATATCTGCTGCTGCCGGCGTTCTTCATCTACTCGGGGCTCAACACGCAGCTCACCCTGATCCTCGACCCGTCGACGCTGCTGATGGCGGGGCTCGTGCTGGTGGTGTCCTTCGCCGCGAAGTTCGGTGCCATCGGCCTGGCTGCGCGCTCGCAGGGGATGAGTTGGTACGAAGCCGGTTCGATGGGCGCACTGGCCAACGCCCGCGGCCTGATGGAACTGATCCTGCTCAACATCGGACTGGAAGCCGGGCTGATATCGGGGAAGCTCTACACCATCCTGGCGCTGATGACGATCATCACCACGTTCATGTCCACTCCGCTGCAGCGACTGTTCGAACGCCGGCTTCGCAAGACGGGGTTGAAGTTCGGCCCCGAAGGGGAGGAGCCACACGGCGACGTGCCGCGAGCTTCGTACGCATCGGACGTGTAGTCGCGGCGGCGCCGCGGCTCTAGCCGGGCGGCGGGGGTGTCTGAGTCGTCGTCACCGGGGTCGTCGTGGCCGTCGTCGTGACGGTGGTGGTCGGCAGCACCGTCTCGGTGACCGGCGGCGGCACGATCACCGTCGGGTTGATCACCGTCGTCTCGGTAACGGTGCTCGGAGTGGTGGTGGTCGTTGTGGTCGTGGTGGTGGTCGTGGTCGACGTCGTGGTCTCCGCCACCGCCTCGATCACACCGCAGGCGATGCGTCCGCCCGCATCGCCGGTGGCGAGCGTGTTCTGATCCGGGCCGGCGGTTCCATCCGGTTGGCTGTAACGATCCGGGATGTGCCCGAAGTTGTCCTCGTCCTCGTGGATCATCAGCGCCGTGCCCGCTCCGTCCAGGAGATCCTGGGCGGTGAACGAGTCGGTGGTGGTGACGAGCTCGGCCGACCCGTCCGAGCGCACCTCGAGTGAGGTCAGATCGCCGCTCGCCGGATGACCCGTATGGCCCGGAGCCTGGAAGTGACCGCCCGCGGACAGGAAGTCGCCCGGTTCTCCGCCAGTGGGAGCGACAGAATCGGCTTCGCATTTGCCGACGGAATGGATGTGCATTCCGTGGAAGCCTGCGCTCAGAATCCCGCTCTCGACGGTTTCGACGGTGATTCTCGCGAAGCCGTTCGCGAAGTCGAGCGTCGCGTTGGCGACCGGCGTTCCGTCGGCAGTCCTCAGCTGCGTCGACAATCTCTCGGTCCCGGCGGGCGCGGGTCCGGTGGTCGAGTTCTCATCGGTCTGGTCGGCGGCGCGGCATCCGCCCAGCACAGCAATCGGTGCCGCAAGAAGGGCCGCCGCGACGACGAATCGGTTTGCCATGGCGGATGGATTACCCCCGAATGTGACCGGCGACACATGTCGCAGAAGCTGATGGTGCGCGTCGGGGTCGATTCGGTTGCGCGCCGATCCCGCGACCCGGTGATGCGACGATGAACCACATGACCGCAACGCTCGTCGCGAAGAACGTGGCAGGCGGGTTCGCCCACCGCACCCTCTTCGAGGGGCTCGACCTCACCGTGGCACCCGGGGACGTCGTCGGAGTCGTCGGCGCCAATGGCGCCGGGAAGAGCACGCTGCTGCGGATCCTGGCCGGGGACCTCGAACCGCTCGACGGCACGGTCAGCATCGCCCCGGCCGACGCGTTCGTCGGGTGGCTGCCGCAGGAGCACGAGCGGGTCCCTGGGGAGACGGTTGCCGGCTACATCGCGCGCCGTACCGGCTGCACCGATGCGACGCGGGCGATGGAAGAAGCGGCAGCGGCCCTGGCGGACCCAGACCCTGCGCACGCCGATCCGGCCGCTGTCTACTCTGCCGCGCTGGATCACTGGCTCGTCACCGGCGCAGCCGACCTCGACGAGCGGGTGCCTGCCGTGCTGGCCGACCTCGGGCTCGACTCCGATGCGGTGCGGCCCGAGGCGACGCCGATGACCGCCCTGTCCGGCGGGCAGGCGGCGCGGGTCGGACTCGCGGCGCTGATGCTGTCGCGGTTCGACGTCGTCCTGCTCGACGAGCCGACCAACGATCTCGACCTGGACGGGCTGGCCCGTCTCGAGCAGTTCGTCCGCGAACTCCGCGGCGGTGTGGTGCTGGTGAGCCACGATCGGGAGTTCCTGGCTCGCACGGTGACTCGCGTCCTCGAGCTGGATCTGGCGCAGAACACCACCACCGTCTTCGGCAGTGGTTACGAGAGCTACCTGGAGGAGCGCGAGGTCGCGCGCAGGCATCGGCGCGAGCAGTACGACGAGTTCGCGGACAAGAAGGCCGATCTGGTGGCGCGCGCCCGAATCCAGCGGGAGTGGTCGAGCCAGGGTGTCCGCAATGCGATGCGCAAGGCTCCCGACAACGACAAGAACCGGCGCCGCGCCGCCACCGAGTCCAGCGAGAAGCAGGCGCAGAAGGTCCGCCAGATGGAGAGCCGGATCGCGCGCCTCGAGGAGGTCGCCGAGCCGCGCAAGGAATGGACGCTCGAGTTCACCATCGGCGCTGCGCCGCGGTCGAGTTCGGTCGTCGCGACGCTGGACGAAGCCGTGGTGCAGCAGGGCGATTTCGTGCTCGGGCCGGTGTCGCTACAGGTCGACGCCGGTGACCGGATCGGTATCACCGGCCCCAACGGCGCAGGGAAATCGACGCTGTTGCGTCTGCTGCTCGGCCGCCGTCGACCCGATCAGGGCCGTGCGAGCATGGGCGCCAACGTCGCGGTCGGCGAGATCGACCAGGCGCGAGCCGATTTCACCGGCGCCGGGCGACTCGTCGATCGCTTCGAGGAGCGCGTGCCGACATGGTCGACCGCCGACGTGCGGACGCTGCTCGCGAAGTTCGGGCTGCGCGCCGATCACGTGGAACGCCCGGTCGACGCGCTCTCGCCCGGTGAGCGCACCCGCGCCGGTCTGGCTCTGCTGCAGGCACGCGGTACCAACGTGCTGGTGCTCGACGAGCCGACCAACCATCTCGACCTCGCGGCCATCGAGCAGCTGGAGCAGGCACTCGACACCTTCGAGGGCGCGCTGTTGCTGGTGACGCACGACCGCCGGATGCTGCAGAACGTCCGGCTGGACCGGTCGTGGCGGGTGGACGGCGGCCGGGTCACGCAGATGTGAGGTGGTAGAGCGGACCGCCATTCGGGTAAGCCATGGGTTCGACGGGAAGGAACCCCTCTATGACCACGCCCGACCACGCGGAGAACACCGGAGACAATCTGCGTCACGCCGCGGAAGTCCAGCAGCAGGCGCTCGACGCGGACACGCAGACGCAGGACCCTAACGGCCAGCCCGTCGCCACCCCACCCGACTTCAACACCTGACCAACCGAAATCGCCGCAACTCAGGCGGAATAGGGACCGACGAGGAGCTGCCGGATCAGCGGCCTGGTCCAGCGGATGATCTCCTGCTGGGTGAGATCGGCGACAGCCGGATTGGCGAGCACGTAACGCGTAGTGGCCAAACCGATCACCAGCGCGCCCACAAGGCCTGCGCGCTGGGCGGGATGATCCGGCGCAACAGCGGCGAACGCCGGCGCCACCTGGGTGGCGAAGACCCTGCGCATGGTGTCCGCCGCCGTCTCGCTCGTCATCGCCGCACGAAGCAGGGCGACGAAGGTGGTGTCGCGTTCCCACACCGCGAAGAAGCGAGACAGCAGGACGTCGGCGATCTCATCGTGGTCCACGGCGCTGAGGTCGGGCAGGTCGATCGTGAACTCGGCCGCCTCGGCGAAGAGCTCCTGTTTGGTTCCGAAGTACCGGATGATGAGCGCCGGATCGATGCCGACATCCGCGGCGACGGCACGCAACGTGGTGCTCTGGTAGCCGTCGGATCCGAATCGGAGCCGAGCCGCCGCCAGGATGTCGGCGCGCGTCTGCGCAGCATTGCGCGATCGGCCGGTGCTCATCCGGCAACGATAAGCGGTCGCCGCGAGCGAACCGCCCATTGCCCGCGGCGGCGCGGAGCCGGTCAGCGGAAGCGGACGTCCATCGTCGCCAGGCCGAAGATCTTCCGGCCGCCCGACTTCGCACCGACGATGACGGTGCCGCTGCGGGTCGCCGGGTCCAGCGACTTGATCCGGCCGCTGAACTCGATGTCTGCCCCTTCGGCGGACGACACGACCGCGGGCGCGGACAGCCGGATCGCATAGCGGGTGACCGCACCCGGGTCGCCGGACCACGCCGAGGCGAAGCCCGCCCCGAGGCCCATGGTGAGCATTCCGTGGGCGATCACATCCGGTAGACCCGCCAGCTTGGCGATGTCCTCGTCCCAGTGGATGGGGTTCGCGTCGCCGGCCACGCCCGCGTAGTTCACCAGGTCGCCCCGGGACAGCCGGGCGTGGTGCACCGGGAGCTCGTCGCCGACCTTCACGTCGTCGAAGGAGGGCGTCCCCGGCGTGCGGTCGGCGTCGCGGGTGGAGATCCGGACCTCGCCGTCGGGACGCTCGGTCTTGCGGTACTCCTCTTCGCCGACCCCGAAGATGTTGACGTCGTGCATCATCGCGTTGTTCACCGCGGTCTTGATCTCCGGGTTGAGATCCTCGGCGGTGACGCCCACGACGGTGGTGTGCAGGGTGTGCACCCGCTCGCCCGCGGCGTCGGTGAACGTGTTGGTCACGGTGATGAGGTCTCTACCGGCGATCCGGCGCACCGAGGTCAGTTCCACGTCGATGTGCAACTCGTCGCCGGCCACGATGGGGCGGTGCTGCTCGAAGACCTCTTCGGTCTGCATGTAGGTGTCGTAGCCGACGACCACCTGCTCGAACATGTGGCGGTTGCATTTCATGCCCGGCGTCGAGGTGAAGGTCAGCGGCGCCACCAGGTCCGGATAACCGAGCTTCTCGGCGGCCGCGACGTCCCAGTGCGCAGGGTGGTAGTCCTGCACTGCGCGGGCGTAGTCGCGCAACGTCTCGCGGCCCACCAGGTAGGTGCCGTCCATCTGGTAGTAGTGGCCGACCCGCGCCTCGAGCGGCGAAGGTTCTGCTGCTGCGGTCATGAATGTGCTCAACTCTTCCATCGGCTTGGTCGCTGAGGCCGACCACTGCACACTAACGCGCGGGCTCAGGCACCCTTCACGCCGCTACGCTGCGCAGGTGACGGCGGCGTGGCACTCTTGCGCCTCTCGACAGCGCGATCAGAAGAGGTGACATGGCCGGGACAGGGGCCCATTACTACCGGACAGCCGACGGAACGGGGCTCCCGCACGATCCGTTCAACGCCATCGTCGGACCCCGCCCGATCGGCTGGATCTCCACTCAGAACACCGACGGGGTCCGCAACCTCGCCCCGTACAGCTTCTTCAACGGCTTCAACTACCATCCTCCGATCGTCGGATTCGCCTCGATCGGCTGGAAGGACAGCGTGTCCAACATCGACGCCACCGGCGAGTTCGTCTGGAATCTCGCCACACGGGAACTCGCGGGCGCGATGAACGAGACCTCCGCCACACTGCCGCCGGGCGACGACGAGTTCGTCCGCGGCGGGCTGACACCCGTCGCCTCGACGCTGGTCGCGGCGCCACGGGTGCTGGAGAGCCCGGTCAACTTCGAGTGCCGGCTGACGCAACTCGTCCAGTTGCAGGACACCGAGGGCGAGGCGGTCGAGACGTGGCTGGTGCTCGGTCAGGTGGTCGCCGTGCACATCGACCGGCAGTGGTTGGTCGACGGCATCTATGACACACCCGGTCCGCGGCCGATCCTGCGGGCGGGTGGCCCCGCCAATTACTCCGAAATCGGACCAGACGGCGTCTTCACCATGGACCGGCCCGGCTAGCGGCGGTGACTGCCGTCATCTGGGGCTCGGGTAGTCGGGCAGAGCCTGGGAGTCGCCTCCGATGTTGCCCGGACCCCTGCTGCTGACTGCGGCGACGGCCCGGCCGACGGGACCCGCGGCTATGCCGGCGCCTGCGTGGAGAATACGAATCCCGTTGCGCGTCCGGGGGTTGGCGAGTCGTAGCACGCCGGCCCGTACGTTGGGCGCGGTGTCGACGAACGGCCGCATCGCGCGCTGGTAGTCAGTCAGCGCGGCGCGAATATCGTTGCTGCGGGCCAGTTCTCCGGCGAGGACGTAGGCGCCGATCAGCGCGAGGCTGGTGCCGGCGCCACCGAATGTGGCGTTGCAGAATGCGGCGTCGCCCAGCAGCGCGACGCGGTCCTTGCTCCACGACGGGGTGCGCACCTGTCCGACAGCCGAGAAGTACATCGGCGCACCGTCTTCGAGTGCGGCGAGCACACGCGGAGCGGCACCGCCGACGTCGGCGAAGGTGCTGCGCAAGATGGTGATCTGACCGTCCCGGTCGAGGTCGTCGAATCCCCGCACGTCGCTGATGAAACTGAGGATGGCGCGGGTGGTCCCTAGGTTGTCGGGCCGCAGGTGCACTCCGCGATGCTGTGTCGCATGCTGCCAGTTCCACCACTGGTCGTCGGACTCGTGCCGGGGGATGGTGGCATAGGCGAAGTACATCCCGAGTTCGTTGACGTCGACGGACGAGACGAAGCGGCGTGAGCGCGAGTGCAGGCCTTCGGCGATCACCACGAGGTCGGCGTCCAGCGCGGCGCCGTCGTCGAGCATCGCGGTGACGTGGCTGCCGTGATCCGTGACGTCGGCGATCCGGGTGTCGAAGAGGTAGTCGGTGGTCGCCTCGGTGTGCTCGATCAGGATGCGCGACAGTTCACCGCGCAGGATCTCCAGTTCGGCGGTGGGACCGTCGCGTCCGCCGGGCGATGCCACGGGAAACGACGCCGCCGCCGATCCGTCCGCCCTGACGAACCGCGTGCCGACTTCGCCGGTGCCTGCGGCGCGGATGTCGTCCTCGATGCCCATCCGTGCGGCCACCTCCCGCGCGGCGCCGCGGATGTCGACGTTCTGGCCCTCCTCGCGGCGGCGGGGGAAGCGCTCGACGACGGTCGTCCGCCAGCCGCGGGCGGCCAGTTGGTGGGCGAGCGCGGGGCCGGCGATGCCGGCGCCCGAGATGACAGCGTGGGAGACCATGAAGCGCAGCGTCCTGTCTGGAAGGGCGTGGCCGGCGGAGCTGGGCCATGGGACAGCGGACCTCTGTTGTGCCCGTTGCGGGCGGAAGCAAATCAGCGGCGACGGTGGCGCTCGTCAGCCACGCCGGCCGGACCGTCCTCTGGCGACCTGCCGCAGAACGACGAGGCCGGTGACCGCCATGATCGCGGCCAGTACGAGGAGGAACACGCGCGAGTCTGCGTCGATGACCGCGTTGGCGACGGCGAAGGCGGCGGTGAGCAGCATCGCCACCGCACTGAACGTGTGGGATCGTCGGGCCGCGCCGGCGTCGGGGGACGCGCGTCGTCGCACCAGCGCGCCGATGGCGATCGCGGCGAGTGCGATGGCGGCGACGGCGATCAGCACCGCGACAGGCGTCATCCGGGACCCGATGTCTGTCCGGTCATCCGTAAGACGATACGGACGACCCGCGGCACGCACCGCACTCGGCCGGAAATCGATAACGATTCGAAATCCGTTGTGTTGCAGGACGCATTCTGGCGGCCGTCGGCCCCGTGACGAACACTAGAGTCACGTCGTGCAACGGCGAACTGCTCTCAAGCTCCCGCTGTACCTCGCAGCAGCTGCGACGCTGACCAGGGTGCCTCTCGCTTCTGCTGAGGCGCCCCGATGGTCGGCTGACCGCGCCAACGCCTGGTACGCCGCCCAGGGTTGGCTCCTCGGCGCCAACTACGTCACCTCGACCGCCGTGAACCAGATCGAGATGTTCCAGGCCGGCACGTACGACCCGACCCGCATCAACGCCGAGCTCCGGCTGGCTCAGCGCCTCGGATTCAACACCGTCCGGGTGTTCCTGCACGACCAGCTGTGGGCCACCGACCGGGAGGGGTTCAAGCGCCGGCTGACGCAGTTCGTCGGCATCGCGGCCAGCAACGGCATCAAGCCGCTCTTCGTCCTGTTCGACTCGTGCTGGGACCCGCTGCCCAAACCCGGGCGACAGCGGGCGCCGGTCGTCGGGGTGCACAACTCCGGTTGGGTGCAGGGTCCGGGGGCGCATCGCCTCCAGGACCCTGCCTACACCCGCGTGCTGCAGAGCTACGTCACGGGCGTGGTCGGCATGTTCGCCAACGACCCTCGCGTGCTGGGCTGGGACGTGTGGAACGAGCCGGACAACCCGGCCCGCGATTACCGCAAGGTCGAACACGAGGACAAGCAGGAACTGGTGGCCGCGTTCCTCCCGCACGTGTTCCAGTGGACCCGCGCAGTCAATCCGGTGCAGCCGTTGACCAGCGGCGTCTGGCAGGGGCACTGGCAGGATCCCGGCAGCCGCAGCAAGATCTGCAGCATCCAGCTCGAGCACTCCGACGTCATCAGCTTCCACAGCTATGGCGATCCTGCCGAGTTCGAGGCCCGCATCGACGAACTCGCGCCGCTCGGACGGCCGATCCTGTGCACCGAATACCTGGCGCGGGGCCTGGGCAGCACCGTGGAAGGGGTGCTGCCGGTGGCGAAGCGGCGCAACGTCGCCGCCTACAACTGGGGGTTCATCGCCGGACGGACGCAGACGTACCTGCCGTGGGATTCCTGGAAGAAGCCCTACGCCGAGCCACCGGAGCGGTGGTTCAGCGACCTGCTCTATCCCGACGGACGGCCACATGACGAGGACGAGATCAAGGTGATCCGCCAGCTCTCCGGAGCCAAACCCATCTGACGCTTCGATCCCTACGCGCGCACGTCCGCGAGTGCGGCACTCACGGCGGACTGCACGCCGTCGCCTGCGGCGATCATCGGCTCGATCGAGCGCAGCGTGCGGCACAGCACGAACGCTCCCTCCAGCGCCGTCAGCGTCACGAGCGCGAATCGCCGGCTCTGTTCGGCGGTGATGTCGAGTCGGCCGAACCAGTCCGCGAGCCCGGCCAGCCAGCTCTCGAAGACCTCGGCGGCCTCCAGGCGGAGCCGCTCGTTGGTGCTCGCCACCTCCAGGGCGATGGTCTCGATCGAGCAGGCCTCGCTGTAGTCCTGGGTCTGCAACAGCTCGCCGGCGTTCATGAACAACTGCGGGATGCCGGTCGCCGGGTCGGCCTGCGCCAGCTGCGCGCCGACGAATTCGCCGTACCGGACCCCTTCGCTGCGAATGACTTCGGCGCTGATCGATTCCTTGCCGCCGGGGAAGTGGTGGTAGATCGAGCCGAACGGCGCCCGCGCCGCACCGGAGATCTGCTTGAGGCCGGTCGCGGACATGCCCTGGCGCCGGTACAGCTCCGCCGTCGCCTCCAGTATCCGGTCGCGGGTGCCGAGATCCGCCATCACAACTCCTCCTTGCGCAAGGGTCCCGGCACAGCATATCGTCAGCCTGAGTAGAACGATCTATCTAGGAGGCCTGGATGCCCATAGTCGACGTGCCGGCCGGCCCCATCGCGTACGAGGACACCGGTGGGCATGGGCCCGTCCTGGTCTTCGGCCACGGCCTGCTCATGGACGGCAGGCAGTGGCGCAAGGTGCTGCCTCTGCTGCCCGGGTACCGCTGCATCACGCCCACCCTGCCCATGGGCGCCCATACGACGCCGATGAACGACGACGCGGTGCTGACCGAGGACGGGATGGCCCGCATCCTCGCCGACTTCCTCGACGCCCTCGACCTCGATGACGTGACCCTGGTGCTCAATGATTGGGGCGGAGGACAATTCGTGATATCGGAAGGCCGGGACAAGCGCGTGGGCAGGCTGGTGCTCGCGTCGTGCACTGCCTTCGACAACTACCCGCCCGAGCCGGCGCGCCCGGCCGCGCTGCTCTGCCGGTTCCCCGGCGGCGGCTGGCTGCTGAGCAGGATGTTCGGCACCCGCTTCTTCCGTCACAGCCGGCGTGCCTACGGCGCCATGAGCAAGAAGGGGCTGCCGGACGCGCTGTACGACGAGTGGTTCCGCCCCGCTGTGCAGGACGCCGCGATCCGGCGCGACCTGGTCAAGTTCGCGACCGGAGCGCCGTCGCGCCGGCGTCTGCTCGAGATGTCGGAGCAGCTGCGGGCATTCACCCGGCCGGTGCTCGTGGTCTGGGCGCGGGAGGATCTGATGATGCCGCTCGAGCATGCCGACCGGCTGGTCGAGCTGTACCCCGACGCGACGAAGGTGATCGTCGACGACTCCTGGACGCTGATCCCCGAGGACCAGCCCGAAGCGATGGCGGACGCGTTGCGGGCGTTCGTTCCGCTGACCCGGTCAGCGTGACGCCAACGGGACGAAGCGCTTGAGCTTGCCGCTGGTCGAGTGCCGGCCCAGCGTGTCGACGGCCCGTATCCGGATCGCCGGGTCCGCGACGCCGTGCCGCTGCATCGCCGCCACCAGCGCCGGCGCCAGGGACGAGACGTCGACGCGGGCGATCACCAGCACGTCCGCACCGCCCTCGGTCTGTAGCACCTGGTACTCCGCGACGCGGGGATCGGTGCCGAGCACATGGCGAAAAGCGCTGGCGGGCACGAACTGTGAACCGTAGACGAAATCGTCGTCGCGCCGGCCGCTGATGTCGGCGACCCGGGCGAACGCGCTGCCACAGGCACACGGCTCGGGCATCATCGTGATCTGGTCGCCGAGGTCGTACCGGATGAAGGGGAACGTGCGGTTGGACAGACCGGTGGCCAGGGTGCGTACCGCGGGCTCATCGGGCGCCACCGGCAGACCATCGCCGTCGACGCGTTCCAGGATGACCTCGTCCTCGCAGACGTGCAGTCCCTGCCCCTGCCCGCAACCCACCGCCTGCACACCGATTTCGGTCGAGCCCCAGAGGTTGTGCAGCGGTGCGTGCCACGCATCGACGATGGCGTCACGATCCTCCGGCAGCAGCGGCTCGGAGTTGGTGCTCACTCGCGACGGCCGGATCCGCAGATCACCGGTGAGGGTGGCGCGAGCCAGTCGGCCGATGACGCTGGCGTAGCCCACGAGGTGGGTGGGGGCGTGCTCCTGCACCGCCGCGAGCACCTCGTCGAACGGCGCTCCGGCCTCGATCACGACCGTGTCCATGCCCGCGACGGTGGGCACGTCGAACAGCGGCGTGCTGGCGTGCGGGGGCACCCCGGCGGTCAGCACCGCCAGCAGCGCCCTCGGCATCGGCTCGCGTCGACGTTCCGCTCGCGCCTGCATGCGCCATGCAAGGCATGCGGTGGTGACGAAGAACTGCCAGTCCCAGACGTACACCCCCCGCACGCCGCTCGAGCCGCCGCTACTGAACACCTGGTGGTCGTCAGCGGTGTAGGAGAACCATGTCTGCTCGCCCAGAAGGCGTTCCGCGGCTGCGCGATCGAGGTCTGGCGTCGTCACGATCGCATCCCAGTGGGTCTGCGCCTCGGATTTCGTCAGCATCGGGATCGATGCCAGGTCTGCGGCTGTCACCGCCGCGACATCGACGCCCCGCAGCCGTTCGGAGTAGAACGCGGAGCGTTCGCGGGCATACGTGAGCAGGGACCGCAGCCTCAGGTCGCGGTGCTGCCGGATCTGCTCGGCCGGCCAGTCGAGACGGCCCACGTGATCGTCGAGCGCCGCCTGCACAGCGTCGAGGTGGGCGGCGCGGATGCGCTGATAGGCCGACCGTCCCATGGCGGTTCCTTCCTCCGTCCCCGCAACGCTATGGAGGCCGGGTGTTCCTGTCCGGCGAACGGCAGCGCCGCCGACTCACCGCTGCGGCACCCGCGGATGATGCTGCACCGCGTACACCGTCTGGGTGCCGCGGACCCCCTTGAACTCCACCTCCTGAGGCGCGCCGAAACCGAAGGCTTCGACCTCACCGACCGACTCCTGAAGCGCGGCGGTCACCAGGATCTGGCCACCGTCGGCGAGATCGGCGACGCGCGCCGCCACGGCGACGTCGAGGCCGAACAGGTCGTCGCCGCGCCGCACCGATGTGCCGACGTGCGCGCCCATCCGCACCCGGATGCCGTCCCACCGCCCGCCGTCCCGCATCAGGGCGTCCTGGACGGCGATGCAG
Source organism: Mycobacterium sp. NPDC050041 (assembly GCF_049541695.1). Classification (NCBI taxonomy): domain Bacteria; kingdom Bacillati; phylum Actinomycetota; class Actinomycetes; order Mycobacteriales; family Mycobacteriaceae; genus Mycobacterium; species Mycobacterium sp. NPDC050041. The sequence goes on from NZ_JBMVDG010000001.1 coordinate 1,052,747, forward strand.
CACCGCACCGCGTCGACCGGCTCGGGAAAGGCGATCATGAACCCGTCTCCCTGGTTCTTCACCACATAGCCGCCGTGGTCGGTGACGAGCCCCGCGATCAACCTGTTGTGCCGTTCCAGCAGCTGCACCCAGGCGCGGTCGCCCATCGCCTCGTTGCGCCGGGTGGACCCCTCGATGTCGGAGAACACCAGGACCACCGTTCCCGCGGCGGTGATCTTCGCGAGGTCGGGACGTTCCACGCGGGCCCAGCCCGCGAGGTCCTCGATCGAGCTGCGCACCTGCCCGCCGATGCCCTTGCGGAGGATCGCGTCGGCGGTGTGCACGGTGTTCGTCACCGCCCTGACCGCCATGGGCGCGACGCCTACCGGCTTGCGCCGGCGTGGGGTCGTGTCGTCTCCCCGCGGTCGGCGTTCGAGAGCCCTGCGGGTCGCCGCCAGGCTGCGCCGCGACACCAACAGCACGATCCCGAGCGCGATCAGGCCGGCGGTCTCGACCGCGATGACGATCAGCAGCGCAACGGTCACTCGACGATTATCGACGGGCCGGGCACGCCATCGGCCCGCACCGCGCACAGGGAGATTGGCGCGAAGTGTTTCGAACCACTAATTTCCCTGGGGTGATGTCCTCAGCTGTTGGCGCGGTCGCGCGGTGGTTCACCCCCTTCCTGGCAGTGGCGGCCGTCGCCGGGATGGCTCTGGTCGCCGACCCGGCGCCGGTGGGACCCGGCCCGGCCGTGCGCCTGGTCAGTGATGCGAACCCGCTGGCCGGAAAGGCCTTCTACGTCAACCCGGCGTCGAAGGCGAGGCGCGCCGCCGACGGCGTCGATCCGCCGAACCCCCAGCTCAACGCCATCGCCGACACCCCGACGGCGTACTGGATGGACCACCTGTCGACCCCTTCGGTCGACGCGAAGTACATCGCGACCGCCCAGGCGGCGGGCACCGTGCCGATCCTGGCGCTGTACGGCATCCCCAATCGCGACTGCGGGAGCTTCGCCGCGGGCGGCTTCGGCTCCGCCGATTCCTACCGCGGGTGGATCGACGGCGTCGCCGCCGCCGTGGGCTCCGGACCGGCCGCGGTGATCCTCGAACCCGACGCACTCGCCATGGCCGACTGCCTGTCGCCCGACCAGCAGCAGGAGCGCTACGACCTGATCCGTTACGCCGTCGACACCCTCACCCGCAATCCCGCCACGGCGGTGTACGTCGACGCGGGTCATCCGCGCTGGGTGGCGGCGGACGTCATGGCGGGCAGGCTGAACGACGTCGGGGTGGCCAAGGCACGGGGGTTCAGCCTCAACACCGCGAACTTCTTCACCACCGAGGAGAACCTCGGGTACGGCGGGGCGATCTCGGGGATGACCGGCGGCAAGCCCTTCGTCATCGACACCTCACGCAACGGTGCCGGTCCGGTGGAGGGCGACGATCTGTACTGGTGCAACCCGAGCGGACGCGCGCTGGGCGCCGCGCCCACCACCGCCACCGGCAACCCGCAGGTCGATGCCTTCCTGTGGGTCAAACGACCGGGTGAATCCGACGGCTCGTGCCGCGGAGCACCGAGCGCGGGAACCTTCGTCAATCAGTTCGCGATCGACCTGGCCGGCAACGCGGGGCGGTAGCCCTCACGCGCACACTGCGGCCGTCGGCCGGGACCTCTGCTTCGCGGTGATCGTCAGCACCGCCACCAGTCCCGCCGCGGCCGCGACGTAGAACCAGCCCAGCGGCGCCTGCGACCGCTCGGGCAGCCACGCCATCAACGCCGTCGCCAGCGCGATCGACCCGTAGCAGAACGTGCTGATCAATCCGGTGATCAGGCCGATGTTGCGGGAGAACACCCCCATCGCCAGACCCTTGGTCAGCGGGTCCAGCACGCCGATGCTGAGCAGCGCGACCGCTGCGCCGCCGGTGATCGCCAACGCGGACAACCCGACGCATTGCGCGGAGGCGAGCATGATCGCCCCGGCCAGCGCGAGCACCGCCGACGCGGCGATGGTCAGCCGTCGCGTCGTCGTCCGCCGGGCCAGCGCACTGCACGTCGCCGCCCCGGTGAAGTTCGCGGCACCGACGCCGAGTGCGACGAAACCGTAAGCGGCAGAGGAGAATCCGAGACCGTCCTGGTACAGGAAGGGGCCGACGACTGCGAACACCGTCTGTGCCGCCGCGACGACACCGAACATCATGGCGAAGGCGACGAAGCCGCGGTGCCGCAGCGCCTCGGCCAGCACACCTGCCGCGACGCGCAGGTCCACCGGCGACCGGCGTTCCCGCTGCAGCGTTTCCGGCAGGACCACCGTCACCAGCAGCGCGACCGCCGCCGTCAGCGCGGCCAACACCACGAAGACCAACCGCCACGACCCGAACTGCGATATGAAGCCGCCGATGGCCGGCGCGACCACGGGAGCCGAACCCCACGCCGCGCCGAGCAGGCCCAGAACCGACACCAGTTTGGCGCCGCGGAAGCAGTCCGCCGCCACCGTGGCGGCCAGCAGCAGGCAGGTGCCCCCACCGAAACCCTGTAGCAGGCGCAGCCCGATCATCACCGGCAGATCTGTCGCCAGCGCGCCCTCGATGCTCGTCACCGTCATCAACCCGATGCCGGCCAGCAGGACGCGCTTGCGGCCGATCGCGTCGGCGAGCAGGCCTGCGGGCAACACCACCAGTGCCATCCCCAGCACGTAGGCGGTGACGGTGTTCTGCACCATCGTGTTCGACGCCGCGAAGTGCTCGGCGATCCTCGGCAGAGCGGGGGTGTAGATGTCGAAGGCGACCTGTTCGAGCGGGCTGACGAGGAGCAGCACTGCGATGATCCGCCGTGCGGCGGAAGCGTCCGGCTCCCTCCGGGCCTGGGCTGTCAGCTGCGGCATCGGGCGCTCCGTTCTCGGTCACACCGGTGATGGTGTCGACCTCAAGTTACGAAGCTCGAGCGACGATGTCGTGGTTGTGTGCACTACCTCCGCAACCTGCGAATAACGCCTTGTGCGCATTGTGCTCGCAGGATGGTCAGGGACCGCCCTTCCAGTGCTCGATGCGGTTGTGGTCGGGCGTGAAGCCGTGTTTGACGCCCCACAGCACGGCCTGGGTGCGACTGGCCACGCCGAGCTTGCGGTAGATCGTGCGGATGTAGGACTTGATGGTGTTCGGGCTGAGGTAGGTCAGGGCCGCGACGTCGGCGTTGCTCTTGCCCTGGGTGATGAGCGCAAGGATCTCGGCCTCCCGGTCGCTGAGCCCCTCCCCGCGGCCCGGCCAGTCGAGCCCGGGAGCGCTTCGCACGCGCGGTGGGGGATCACTGATGACCGTCTCACCGGCGTGCACCGCCTCGATGGCGGCGACGAGTTCCCGTGCGGGCAGCGTCTTCGAGAGATAGCCGTGAGCACCGTGTTCGCGGGCGCTGGCAATGAGGTCGGGATGAAAGTTCCAGGTGTACACCACGACCCGGCGCGCACGCGGATTCGCCACCAGGTGGCCGATCTCCTCGTGGTCGGACTCGGGCTGGGCGAAGGAGTCATAGAGCACGATGTCGACCGCGTCCTCCAGGCCCATGTTCGCATCGATCTCGGCGACGACGACCCGGTCGCGGTAGCGGTCGAACATGTTGGCCACGCCCATCAGCACGACGTCGTAGTCGTCGACCAGGGCGACGGTGATCGGTGCCTTCGGCGGCGATGCCATGACGCCAGATTACCTACTTAGGGGTGTATCAGCATCACCCTTAGGGTGTTCGACTGATGTCAGTGTCAGGCAGCCGCCCGACCGCCCGATCCCAGCGCACACCGCGCTGAAACAGAAAGGCTGACAGCCATGATCGGTCTCATCATCACCGTCCTCGTGATCGGACTCATCGCCGGCGCCCTCGCGCGCCTGCTCGTGCCGGGCAAGCAGAACTTGTCGATCCCGATGACCGTCCTGCTCGGCGTCGTCGGGTCATTCGTCGGTGGCTTCCTCGGATACCTGCTCTTCCACAAGGACGGTGCAGACGGATTCCTGCAGCCGGCCGGTCTCATCGGCTCGATCATCGGCGCCGTCATCGTTCTGGTGATCTGGCTGCGCGTCGGTGGACGCCGCTCCGTCAGCCACCGGTAGGCCCGCGGCATGACGAAGAGGCCGGCCTCGGCACGACCGGGGCCGGCCTCTGCCGCTCCGCCTCTCACCCATCAGCGTGTCGAAAGGGGAATCATGAACCGCCAGCACGCTGTACGCACCGGATTCGGACTCACCAGGGAGTGGATCGAAGACCTCGTGGTGATCTCCGTTTCCGGAGACCTGGACATGCTCACCGCGCCCGAGCTGAGCGAGGCGATCGAGGCGGCGTTGCGCGAAGTGCCCGCGGCCCTGATCGTGGACCTGTCGGAAGTGGACTTCCTGGCGGTCGCGGGAATGAACCTGCTCCTGGACACACAATGCGACATGCCACCGGCGGTGCCATTCGCGGTGGTCGCCGACGGTCCCGCCACCCGCCGGCCGCTGGCGCTCACCGCAGTGGACGCCATCGTCCCGGTCCACCGAACACTCGACGAGGCGTTGAACCACCTCGACTAGTGGTCGGTGCTCAGCGGTATCCGCGCTTCAGCAGGTGTCGCGCCCCGGCCGTCATGGCGTCGGGCGGTGCGATCGCGAAGTCGAACGCGTTGGCCAGCCGGGCGGTGATGTCGAACGCCAGACACACCGCCAGCGCGTCCTCGATCTGCGCGGCGGAAACCCCTGCCGCCAACACATCTCGGATGTCATCGGCATCGACGGTGTGTTCGCGAGCTAGCTTGTGGAGCATCCGCAGCGTCGCCCGCAACGGCTCCTCGATCGGCGCCGTGTCCAGATCGGCGAGTGCAGCGGTGACCTTTGCCGGATCGCCGAACCACATCTGCGAAGTGGCGGAGTGCGCGGCGACGCAGAACGGCGATTCATCGGCCTGTGCGACGACCGCGGCCATCAACTCGCGATCGCCGACCGACCAGGACGATGTCCCGCGCATCGCCTCATGGGTCAGATCCCCTGCCCCGTAGAAATCCTTTCGGTACAGCGCCAGCTTGACGGCGTCGACCACCGGGTGACGCGACACCAGCCGGATCACGGCCAGCAGGGCTTTCGTGCCGAAGGGGTGTCCGCGGTCGAGGATCTCGAGTCTCATCGCCGGCCCGGTCCTTCTCCGGTGGCCTCGGCGAGCGCGGCACGAGCGCTGGTGTACTGGCGGTCCGCCTGGCCGATCGCCGCGCACACCACGATCTCGAAGATCTGGTCCTCGCTCAGACCCGCGGCACGGACAGCGGAGATGTCCTCATCGGTCACCGAACGGGCGTCGAGCGCCACCTTGTCGACCAACGACCGCATCGGTTCGTCAAGACCGGTGTCGTCGAACGCGGCCCGGCGGAGTTCGGGCGTCGTCGTCGCGTCGCTGCCGAGCACACGGGCGATGAGCTCGCGATGCAGGCGGCTGATGTCGGCCACGATCCTCGAGCGTCCTCTCGGTGCGCGCGCTCACGGGTTCTCCGATCTTCGCGCGAACAGCGCCGCGATGGAACCCAGCACGGCCATCACGACGAACGCGGTCGCGGCTCCGAAGGTCTCGATCAGCGCTCCCGCGGCGGGAGCGCCGAGCGCCTGGCCGAACGCGATCATGAAGAACGCCAGGCCGACGCCGAAGGACGTCGAATCGGGATACACGCGGGTGCTCCAGACCAGGACGAGTCCGGTGAGGCCGATATAGGCCGCCCCGAAGACCGCGACCCCGACCATGACGGCGACGACGTTCGACGGGGCGAGCGCGAGGACCACCGTCGCCGCCGACATCGCCAGCGTGGTGATCACCCATGCCCGCCGGAGGCCGATGCGCTGAGTGAGGTCGCCGCCGAGCGCTCCGACGATGCCTGCGGCGCCCAGGACCGTCCACGCGATCGACGCGACGGCGACACTCGCCGATCCGGTCGTGCTGATCAGGTCCCGGCCGAAACTCCACACCGCGATGCTGCCGAGCCCGGTGAGCAACGACGCCGCGACCAGGCCGAAGGACCCGCCGCGCCATCGGGGGCCGGTCCTGCCTGCGGTCGCGTCCGCCGTGCCGCGGACGGTGACGGCCACCCACACCGTCACGGCGGCGGCGATGACGGCGTAGGCGCCCCACGCAAGCCGCCAGTGGTCGAACAGCGCGAAGGCGATGGGTCCGGAAACAACGACGCCGACACCGGTTCCGGCGTTGACGATGGTCTGCGCGCGGTCGCCGGCATCGCCGCTGATGCGTTGCGACACCGCGGCCGCCAGTGGAGGCGAGGCGATACCCGTGCTGGTCCCGGCGATCAGGACGCCGGCGGCCAACACCCATGCCGACGGCGCGAGCGCCACCAACGACATCCCCGCCGTGGCGACGACGCCGGCGCCGACCGCCACCACCCGCGGTCCGGCACGGTTGGTCACAGCGGCGCTCGCGGCGATCGCCGCGCAGTAGCCGACGTAGCTTCCCGCCGCGATCACGCCGACCGCCGTCGACGTCAGGCCGAATTCTTCAGTGAGCACCGGCGTGAACAATCCGTATCCGAAGCGCGCGAGCCCGTAGCAGCACGCGATGAGCGCGGCGCCCGACGCGACGAGCGGGTAGCACGATCGGTTCACGGCTCGGGTGGCCTCTTTCGTGTCCGGTTCGAGCAGGTGCGACGGCGGTGCGCGAATCGTACGGCCGCAAGGCGGCGTCCCGGACGACGTGCTGTCGTGATTACGCTCCTGAACGAGCAGGGCGACACCTCCGGGAGGGGAAGACGTGAGCACTGACGGCAATGGCGGGTCGGCGGCGACACCGGTGTCGAATGTCTCCGACACCGCACGGTGGGTGGCCGTGTATCGCGCCGTCGAGTCGGCGCGCCCGGATGCGGTGTTCGACGACCCCCACGCCGATCGGCTCGCCGGTGAGCGGGGACGCCAGATCGTCGCGTCAGTGCCCCGGATGATGCGTTCCGGATGGTGGATGGTCGCGCGCACAAAAACCATCGACGACCTCGTATTCGACGCCATCCAGGCGGGTTGCGACCGGGTGCTCAACCTTGCCGCCGGGCTGGACACCCGGCCGTACCGGTTGGATCTGCCCGCCGAGTTCCGCTGGATCGAGGCAGATCTGCCGGGTCTGGTCGCCGAGAAGGAGCAACTCCTCGCCGGTGAGACGCCGCGGTGCCATCTGACGCGGTACCCGGTGGACCTCGCCGACCCCGAGGCCCGGGACCGGTTCCTGATCGAGGCGCTGGCCGGTGCGACCAAGGCACTGGTGCTCACCGAGGGCCTGCTCATGTATCTCGAACCGGCCGACGTCGACGACCTGTCCCGAGCCTTGACCCGCCCCGAGGTCGCGTGGTGGCTGCTTGATCTGGCAGGCCCGGGGCTGAAGAAGGCGATGAACGAGAGGAGCGGCGGTCTGTTGCGCAACGCGCCGTTCAAGTTCGCCCCGCCCGAAGGCGTCGGCTACTTCGAGGCCCGTGGTTGGCGGGTGGGCGAAGTCGAGTCGGTGTTCGTCGTCGCACACCGGCTGCGCAGGCTGCCGTGGTTCCTGAGGTTGGCGGCCCGCCTGCCTCACCCCGACGCTCACCGGCCGCCGCGCAACAGGCCGTGGAGCGCGGTGGTTCGTCTCACCCGTTGACGCGAAGCACCACCGCTGCGCGACTGCCGCGCAATCCGTGACGAAACATGCCGGAAACATCGCCGTCGCTTGAATGAAACGCGCGGCCGACATTCTCGTCCGGAACCGTCGAAGGAGCCGGACAGTGGACCAGATCGACCCCGCCGCAACCGCCTGGCTGTTGGCCAGCACCGCCCTCGTGCTGCTCATGACGCCGGGTCTGGCGATCTTCTACGGCGGCATGGTCCGCACCACCGGTGTGCTCAACATGATCATGATGAGCTTCATCGCCATCCCGCTGGTCACGGTGTCGTGGCTGCTGTTCGGCTACACACTGGCGTTCACCGGTGACGGCCCCGGCGGTCTGATCGGCGGCCTGTCGCACATCGGCCTGAGCGGCATCGGTCCGGACACCCTGCACGGGCAGGTCCCCGAGTTGTTGTTCGTCACCTTCCAACTGAGCTTCGCGGTGATCACCGCGGCTCTGGTCAGCGGCGCGATCGCCGACCGGGCGAAATTCGCCGCCTGGGTGGTGTTCGTGCCGGTCTGGGCGGTGGTGGTGTATGCCGTTGTGGCGCACTGGGTGTGGTCGCCGAACGGCTGGTTGTTCGAGCTCGGCGTGCTGGACTACGCGGGCGGGCTCGTCGTCGAGATCGTCTCGGGAGCTTCCGCGCTCGCGCTGGCACTGGTGCTGGGGCCGCGCATCGGATTCAAGAAGGACGCGATGCGCCCGCACAACCTGCCGTTCGTGCTGCTCGGCGTCGGTCTGCTGTGGTTCGGGTGGTTCGGATTCAATGCCGGCTCGGCGCTGGCCGCCAACGGAACGGCCGCCGCGGTCTTCTTGAACACCCTGGTCGCCGGGTGCCTGGGCATGCTGGGCTGGCTGACGGTGGAACAAGTGCGCGACGGCAGGCCCACCACGTTCGGAGCGGCCTCGGGCGTGGTCGCCGGTCTGGTCGCGATCACTCCGTCGTGCGGCACGGTCAACACGGTCGGTGCGGCGGTGGTCGGACTGGTCGCGGGCATCGTGTGCTCGTTCGCGATCGGCCTCAAATTCCGCCTTGGCTACGACGACTCACTCGACGTCGTGGGCGTGCACTTCGTCGGCGGCGTGGTCGGTGTGCTGCTGATCGGTCTCCTCGCGACCGACGTGATGACCGGCGGTCCGCGCGGCCTGCTCTACGGGGGTGGGCTCTCGCAGCTCGGGAAGCAGGCAATGGCCGCCGTGGTGGTCGCGGCGTATGCGTTCATCGCGTCCTACGTGCTCGCCAAGCTGATCGACCGCCTGATGGGCTTCCGCATCAGTGCCGAGGACGAAACGTCCGGCGTCGACCTGTCCCAGCATGCCGAAACTGCCTATGCCGAAGGCGTTCACGGTCACGCCGCACCGCGCCGGCCTGGCCAGTTCGGCGCGCCGGGCACGCTGACACAGCGACCCGAGACCTCTCACGAGAACGCGGCGGAGCCGCCCCCCGGGACGCGCGGCGACGACTAGGTCGCAGCGGACCGCGCAGCCGGTCCGACTTGTCGGACCCCTCTGCGATGATGGGTTCATGTCCTCGAGCGCAACGTCTTTCGCTCCTTCGGTGATGCCGAAGGACCGGTTGGCGGAGCTGTTCGATGAGATCGCGGAGTTGTGCGGTCAGCGCAATGCGATCGACGGGCGGTTGGTGGAGATCGTCGCCGAGATCGACCGCGACGGGTTGTGGGGCATGACGGGCGCGCGGTCGGTGGCGGCGATGGTGGCGTGGAAGACCGGCTCGTCACCGAGGAACGCTGAAATCGTCACCGCCGTCGCGCAGCGGTGGGAGGAATTGCCGCGCTGCACCCAACTCTTGCGCGACGGTCGGGTGTCACTCGATCAGGTCGGGGTGATCGCCGAGAAGGCCGGGCCGGGTTCGGATGCGCATTACGCCCAGTTGATCACCGCAGCGACGGTGAACCAGTTGCGCACCGCGATCAAGCTCGAACCCCCACCCCAACCGCAACCGCAACCCGACCCCAGGCCTGAACCCGCACCGTCGTACAGCAAGTCCACCGACGACAAGGGCACCTGCTACCGGATCTGGCTGCCGCACCTGGAGGCGGCGAAGCTCGACGCCGCGGTGGCGTCGCATCTCGACGGGATGGTCGCCGACTGGAAACGCGACCACGCCGACAGCGACGGCGACCCCGTTGGCGCGTCGGAGCAGGCGCCGCCGATGCCCACGACGGCCGATGCGTTCATGAGTCTCGTGGAGGCCGGCTGGGACAGCGAGGTGGCGCGGCGCCCGCACGGACACCGCACCACCGTGATCGCCCACGTGGACGTCAAGGAACAGGTCGCGTCATTGCATCTCGGTCCGCTGCTCAGCGACGCCGACCGCCAGTTCCTGCTCTGCGACGCCACCTTCGAGGTGTGGCTGGAACGCCACGGGCAGCCCATCGGCTCCGGACGGGAGACCCGCCAGATCAGCCGCCGGTTACGGCGTGCCTTGGAGCACCGTGACCGGTGCTGCGTGGTGCCGGGTTGCGGCGCCACCAGGGGTCTGCACGCCCATCACGTCAAGCATTGGGAGGACGGTGGGTTCACCGAACTGGACAACCTCGTCCTGGTCTGCCCGTATCACCACCGGATGCATCACCGAGGCGGCATCACCATCACCGGACCCGCGCAGCACCTCGTCGTCACCGATTGTGATGGGCAACAGCTGAGTTCGGCGTCACTCGCCCGACCCCCGACGAAACCGCCACCCGATGTACCTCCCTGTCCCGGGCCCACCGGTGAACGGGCGGACTGGTGGTGGTACTCACCATTCGAACCACAGCCACCACCGTCGATCAACTAGGTCGCAGCGCGGCCTACAGTCCCGGAGTGGCGAACACGAACAGCGCCATGAACGCGACGTTGATGAAGAACGCGGCCTCCACGAGACCGACGGTGATCAGAAACGGCGTGAACATCCGTGACTGCGCTTCGGGTTGACGCGCGACTCCCGCGACGAGTTGTGCGCCGGCCATGCCGTCGCCGATGCCGGCCCCGATCGCGCCGCCGGCCATCATGATCCCGCCTCCGGCGAGTGCTCCCGCGGTGATGATCGCTCGGACGAGTTCCGGGTCTGCGGCCATGTGTGCTCCTGGTGAGTGGACGGGTCGAGCAGGGTTTCGACAACGGCGACCGCGTGCGCTGCACCGTCCTCGCCGGCGATGCGATCGGCGAGTCGTGCCGTGGAGAGGCGCAATTCGCGGCTGTCGACCGCGACATGGATCGCCTCGGCGAGGTTGTCCGCGGTGAGGGTGCGTTGCGCGATGGTCGCGGCGCTGGCGCCGAGGTCGGCCAGCCGTCGCGCCCAGAACGGCTGATCGCCGACGTGTCCCGGCACGGCGATCGTCGGAACGCCTGCCCGGAGCGCCGCTGCGGTGGTCCCGGCGCCGCAGTGCTGGACGACGGCACTCATCTGCGGGAAGAGCCACTCGTGGGGTGCGTCACCGATCGTCAGGACGTCGTCGTCGTGAACCGCGAGACCCGCCCAGCCGGACTGGACGACTCCGCGTACACCTGCCTGCCGCAGTGCGCGAGCGATGATCTCGGCCAGCTCTCGGGCGCGAGGCGCGGTGACCACCGTGCTGCCCAGGCCGACGAACACCGGGGCCGGGCCGGCGGACAGGAAGTCGGTCAGCACCGGCGGTGGCTGCCAGTCCGGATCGGGCGGCGGCCACCAGTACCCCACCACATCCAGGCCGCGTCGCCAGTCGGCGGGCCGCGGCAGAACGGTGGGTGAATAGCCGTGCAGGACAGGCCATCGCGTGTCGGTGCGGTGGCGTCGAAGTGTGCGCGCGCCGACTTCACGGAGCCCGAGGTCGCGGCGGAATCCGGTGACGACTTTGCCGTAGAGGCGGTCGACCACCCACGCGCCGGCGTCGGCGGCGAACCGGTTGCCTCTCGCACCGGCCGACCACGCGCCGAGCACGGAGGGCGGGTACGCCGCGGTGGCCGACAGCGGCTGCAGGCGCACTCCGAGTGACGGGATTCCCTTCGCCTCGGCGAGGGGATGACCGGCCAGCTCGGCGAGCGGCGCGAGCAGCAGGATGTCGGCCGGGACATCGCCCAGGGCAGCAAGGACGAGCCGGCCCGAGTCCCGGACCCCACGCGGTCCGAAGATGGCGGCGAAGGTTTCCCTCGAGGTGGCGTCCGCGTGGTCGGCGCCGGGGGTGAAGTCGGCGGGCAGTTCGCGGAACTCCAGCCCGCAGCCGGTGACCATGCCGGCGAACGGGGTGTACGCGGCCATCACCACGCGGTGACCGGCCTCCCGCAGGCGCACCCCGATGCCGGTGAGCGGCGCGACGTCTCCCCGGCTGCCGACGGCGGCGATCGCGACGGTGCTCACCGCGCGCCACCGACGGCGCGACCGAAGATCTCGACGAGGTCTTCGCCGTACCCACGTGCGTCGTATCCGGGATCGCGCAGGATTTTGTCGACGACGGCGGTGACGGCGCCGCGCACGGCGATCGCCATCGACTCGGCAGGGAATTCGCCGAACTCGCCGGCCCGCTGACCCGCCTGCAGGATCGCCAGCGGGTCGAGCCGGGCCAACTGTTCGGACAGCTCGTCGCCGAGCCCCAGCTCCTCGAACCGACGCCCGTCACCGGGCTGGAAACTCGTCGCCGTGGAGGTCAGCGCGACGAGCGCCACCCGGTGGGTCCCGAAATACCGGATGGTGGAACGGATGTAGGCGTTGAGCTTGCCCGCAGCCGTTGGCTCGGCGTCCACCGCCGGAACGACCAGGGCGAGCATCGTGCGGTACATGTGCTCGACGATGGCGTCGACGAGATTGTCCTTGCTCCCGAAGTGGTAGAGCACCGCGCTCATCGCGATCCCCACCCGATCCGCGATCTTGCGGATCGACGCCTGCGGATAGCCGACCTCGGCGATCACCTCGATTGCGCAGCCGACGATCTGTGCTCTACGCGCCGTCCTGGTGAAGGACTCCGGTCGGGCGGAAGTGGATCGCATGTCCAGACCGTAGATCGCCCCGCCCGGTATTAGAAGAGGCGATCTGATATCAGATCATACGATCTAATTCTGCTTCGTCGACGCCGCTCATGACTGACCGGGGCGGTCCGCCGCGCGCGGGGAGCGCGCGCGGCCGTAGCCTGACCTGGTGATTTCGGCGCCGCGGTTCCGCAGGGAGCGGCAGGGCGTCCGGCGGCGCGAACGCAGCAGAATTGTTCGCGCGGTTCGCCTTTGGCGCACCCGCAACCCGCAGACCTTTCGTGAGAAGGTGCGGTACAAGATGCTCCGCGACCACCGCGCACTCGTGGTGACCTTCGCGGACAAGGCGGCGGTACGCGATCACGTCGCGTCGATCGTGGGGGGACGTTACCTCCCGCGGGTGTACGCGATCGTCGACGACCCGACGGCGTTGTGCGACGTCGATCTGCCCGACACGTACGTGGTCAAGCCCACGCACGGCAGCGGTGCGGCGATCGTCGTCTCCGGCAGCGCTCCGGCCGAGGCGCGACTGCCGTCCGAGCCGGGGAGCTGGGTGTACTGCCACGTTCGGCCGGAGGCTGCGCCGCGGGAGCACATCGTCCGGATCGCGCAGGGCTGGGTGTCCCAGCTCTACGGCCAGGGTCCGAACCGCGAGTGGGTGTACGGGCAGATCGTGCGGCGGATCATCGTCGAGGAGATGCTGGCAGGTGCCGACGGCGCGATCCCCGACGACTACAAGTTCTTCGTCTTCCACGGCCGCTGCGCGTTCGTTCAGGTCGACGTCGGACGGTTCGGCTCGCGGACGATGGACTTCTTCCGACCTGACTGGCGGCACCTACCCTTGCGCGGTGGACCGCCGTGGGCACATCCCGAGCCCGCTGCGCCGAGCTGCCTCGCCGAGATGATCGAACTGTCCGAAAGGCTGGGCACCGGAACCGATTTCGTTCGTGTCGATCTGTACGAGGTCGACGGGCGCATCGTCTTCGGTGAGCTCACCAGCTTCCCGGCAGGCGGTGACAGCCCGTTCGATCCGGAATCGTTCGACCTGGAATTCGGCCGCCCGTGGACTGTGCCCCGCCGCTACCGGTAGGCCAGACTGTTGCGATGGGCATGTTCAGTTCTTCTGACAGTGGCGACGAACTGCGGGATCGCGTCGCGCAACTGGAGCATCGCGTCGCGTTGCTCGAGCGGGCGGTGCGTGGCTACGGCATCCCGATTCCCGTCGCGTATGAAGGCGCGCCGACGGAGGCGCAGGTGAGCCCGGCCGTGCGACAGCTGGCGTTCGACGGCAGGAAGCTCGAAGCGATCAAAGCCCTTGTGGAGGAGACCGGCATGGGACTCAAGGACGCCAAGGACATCGTCGACCGGCTGTGAATCGACCGGCTGTGACCGATCGAACCGTGGCTAGGATCGCGCTCCCAGCGCCCGCACGAGCATGTCGGTGAGCTTGTCGAGGTAGCCCGGCTCGGCGTCGGCATCGCGGACGGTCAGCCGCCAGTACACGGGCGCGCCGATCAGATCGAGGGCGATGTCCAGGTCGGTGTCTGGCGCCAACTCTCCGCGGCGCATCGCCCGCTGCAGGATGACGGTGCCGCGGTCCCGGCGTGGCCGGCCGATCATGCTCTCCACCAGATCGCTCAGTTCCGGATTGCGTGCCATCTCCGCGACGAGGTCGGGCAGGATCCGGGAGAAGCGGGGGTGTGACAGCCAGCGTGCCACCGCGTCGAGCGACTCCCTGAGATCGCCGCGCAGCGAACCGGTGTCGGGCGCCGGAGCCTGATCCACGCTGAACTCGGCCAACACCGCCAGCGCCATCTGCTGTTTGGACGCCCAGCGCCGGTACAGCGCGCTCTTCCCCACGCCCGCCCGTTTCGCGACCGCCTCCATCGACAACCGCGCGTATCCGAGGTCGGCCATCTCGTCGAGGACTGCCTCGGTGATCGAGGCGGTGACCGCCGGCTGGAGGACCGCGGCACCGGTGGGCGGGCGACGGGACATGGAGTGGACGATACCGCCCTGTCCCGCGTATCGTCAGCGACGGAACGGTACCGTATCGTCCAGACCGAGGAGGCCGGATATGCAACCCGTCGAACTCGTCGACCGCGCGCTCGATCTGCTGGTGAGGCAGGACATGGCCGGATTCTCCGACCTCTGGGCCGACGACGGCGTGATCGAATTCCCCTTCGCCGCGCCGGGTTATCCCGAACGCGTGGTCGGCCGCGAAGCCGTCGCGGAGTACATGCGCGGCTACCCCGAGCTGCTCCGGATCGAGGGGTTCCCGCACAAGCTCGTCCACCAGACCCTCGATCCGGCCGTGGTGATCGTGGAGTTCGAAGCGGCGGGCACCGTCGTCGCCTCCGGGGCGCCGTATCGGATGCGGTACATCGCCGTGCTTACGGTGCGTGACGGCCGGATCCAGAACTACCGCGACTACTGGAGCCCGCTGGCGGCGGCCGAGGCCATGGGCGGGACGGAGCAGTTGGCGTCCTTCGGGGGCGTTGCGCGATGACCGACGTCCTGGTGCTCGGTGCGACCGGGACGACCGGGCGCCGTGTCGCGGCCATCCTGACCGATCGCGGCGTCCCCGTCCGGTCCGCGACGCGGAACCCGACGTCGCCGGGTCATGTCCGATTCGACTGGACGGACCGCGCCACCCACGCGCCGGCGCTCGACGGAGTCGCCGCGGTGTACCTCGTCGCGCCGCCGGGCGAGGCCGATCCGGCGCCCTTGGTCGAGCCGTTCCTGGAGGAAGCACTGCGCCGCGGCGTGCGCCGCGTCGCGCAACTCAGTTCGTCCGCACTCTCCGAAGGAGACCCCGGCCTCGGAGCGGTGCACCGGCTCGTCCGATCGGCGATGCCCGAGTGGGCCGTGCTTCGCCCCTCGTGGTTCATGCAGAACTTCACCGGCGAGCACCTCGTCGCGCAGGGAGTCCGCGACGGCGAGATCGTGACCGCCACGGGCGACGGCCGGGTGGCGTTCATCGACGCGGACGACATCGCGGCCGTCGCCGCACATGCACTCACCGACCCGGTGGCGCACAACACCGACCACATCCTCACCGGCCCGCGGGCGCTGGGCTACGACGAGGCGGCGGCGATCGTCGCCCGACACCTCGGCCGCCCGGTCCGGCATCGGTCGGTGCCGGCGGACGAGCTTGCCGAGCGCATCGCGGCAGGCGGAATACCACTGGAGTTCGCCCGGATACTCTCCGCGCTCGACGTCGACATCGCCGGTGGCGCCGAAGACCGCGTCACCCGCACGGTCGAAGAGGTCACGGGCCGCCCCGCGCGGACATTCGAAGAATTCTGCGCCGGAAATCTTCCGATGTGTGCGACCGATGCAACCGAGGTCCGACGGTCCGTAGGGTGAGGGAGTGCCTCTTGTGCTCGGTCCAGCGCTCCGCCATGTCGGCGAGACGACCGCGTCGGTGTGGGTGCAGACCGAGCAGGCGGCCACGGTGAGCGTCCTCGGCTGCTCGGCCCAGACGTTCGACGTGCAGGGCCACCACTACGCCCTCGTGGAGGTGACCGGCCTGACCCCCGACTCGGTCACCGAGTACCAGGTGACAGTGGACGGGCAGCAGGTGTGGCCGGTCGAGGACTCGCCGTATCCCGCGAGCGTCATCCGGACGCGAGGCCCGGAATCCGCGCCCCGGATGCGGGCGATCTTCGGATCGTGCCGGTATCCGAAGACCGAGGACGACAAGGTCGATTCCAAGCTCGGCCGCGACGCCCTCGACTCGTATGCGACCCGCATGGCCGGGCAGCCGATGGACGCCTGGCCCGACGCCCTGATCCTGCTGGGGGATCAGCTCTATGCCGACGAGCTCACCCCGGAGTCGCGGCAACACCTGGCGGGCAAGCGCACCCGGCGCAATTCGAACGGCAGCCGCCCCCCGGACGAAGTGGTCACTTTCGCCGAATACGAACGGCTGTACCGACATTCGTGGGGTGACCCGGAGATCCGATGGCTGATGTCGACCGTGCCCACGGCGATGATCTTCGACGATCACGACATCCGCGACGATTGGAACACGTCGGAGGCATGGCGCGCGGACATCAACACGAAGCCCTGGTGGCGCGACCGGATACGCGCCGGGTTGGCGTCGTACTGGGTCTATCAACACCTGGGCAATCTCACTCCCGAGGATCTGGCAGGCAATGAGGACTATCAGCGTCTCCTCGCCGCAGACGGTGACACCTGGCCGCTCCTGGTGGATCTCGCCGACCGCGCCGACGAGGAGGTCGACGAGAGCAAGGGCATCCGGTTCAGTTACCGGTGGGACCTCGGTCGCACCCGGCTGATCATGATCGACTCCCGCAACGGCCGGATCCTGGAGTCGGGCAACCGGATGATGATCGGTGAACGGGAATTCGCCTGGCTGGAAGACGAAGCCACCGACGGCGTCGAAGACGTCGACCACCTGATGCTCGCCTCGTCGCTGCCGTGGCTGCTGCCGCCGGCCATCAGCGATCTGCAGATGATGAACGAGCAGTCCGCCAACCGTCCCGACCTGCGTGGCCGCCTCGCCGAGAAGATCCGGCGCGCCGGTGATTTCGAGCACTGGGCGGCGTTCCTGAAGTCCTTCCTGCGCCTGACCGAACTGATTGGGCGGGTCGCAAGCCATCCCGACGGACCTGCCACCGTGAGCGTGCTCTCCGGCGATGTGCACCACAGCTACGCCGCCCGCGCACATCTGACCGACCTACCGGCGGCGGATCGCGGCGCCACCGTGCACCAGCTGGTCTGCTCGCCGGTGCACAACTATGTGCCCGCCGCGGTGAAGCCGGCGTTCCGTCTCGGATGGTCACAGCCGGTGGCTCGGCTGACCCGGCGCTGGGCCCGCCATCGTGACCTACCGGCCTTGCCGGTGAGCTGGTCGAACGTCTGCGGTCCGCTGTTCGGCAACACGATCGCGACCATGGAAGCCGACGGCCGGCAGGCCGAGGTGTTCTTCGAGCAGCCTCGCGGGTCGGCCGAACTCGACGAGGTCGGCCGGATCCCCCTGACTCGCGCAGCGCGGTCACCCGTGGCCGGGCGTTCGGGGACGGTCACATCGAGTAGCGACTCACCTGCTGCGGGCGGATGACCAGGCGAACCTGGTCCTGCGCCAGGATGTCGGCGAGGTCGCTCGCCCGGCCGGCGTCGCGAAGGTCCCAGTAGCGGGCGGCGAGCCGCGCGGCGAGGTCGTGCGCTCCGTCGGGCTCCACCGTCACCGGTCCGGTGATCGACACCCAGCGTTCGCGTTCGCCCACCGGTGCGGCGACGACGATTGAGGCGCGCGAATCCTCCCGCAACTGGCGGATCTTCGCGGTGTCCGGCCCGGTGAAGAGCTGCACGGTGCCGTCGTCGGAGACGTCGAACCACACCGGGCGCGGCTGGGGTGGGCGCGGCCCCGCAGCCACGGACAGGAAGCCGTGGAGCGGGCGTCGGAGGAACTCGCGGTCCTCGGCGGTCAACCCATCGGCGCTCACCGCCGCCACGCCCCCGCCACGGCGGTCCGCAGCACGTAGTCCTCGAAGGTGCGGGGCGGACGGCCCAGCACGGTCGCGACACCGTCCGTCGTGTCGGCGATGAGTCCGCGTTCCATCAACACGAACATCTCGGCGACATGGTGGGCGTCGTCCTCGCTCAGGCCGTCGGCTGCCAGCCCCGCCGCGTACTCGTCGGCGGAGATCTGCTTGTAGGCGATCGGCAGATCCGCCGCGCGGGAGATCAACTGCACCGCCTCCTCGAAGGTGACCGACCGCGGTCCGCTGAGTTCATAGACCTGTCCGGCGTGCCGACCGGGTTCGGTCAACACCGCGGTGGCGACGTCGGCGACGTCCTCGAGGTCGATGAACGGCTCGGGTACCTCGCCGGCCGGAAGCGCCAGATGGCCCGCGATCAGGGGGGCATGCCAGAGTTCCTCGTCGAAGTTCTGGGCGAAGTTGTTCGGCCGCAGCACGGTCCATTCCAGGCCCGAGCCACGCACTGCGTTCTCGGCGTCGCGCATGTCCAGGCCGAATGCGGAGTCGCCCCAGCTGTCGGCGCCGCGCCCGGAGAGCAGGACGAGGCGCTGCACTCCGGCGTTCTCGGCTTGCGCCACGAAGTCGCGCGCGGGGCCGGGCTTTCCACCGGGCAGCGGCGGGGCCACGATGTACGCGGCGGAGACCCCCCGCAAAGCCGGATTCCAGGTGCCGCGGTCGGACCAGTCGAACGGGATCTCGGTGCTCCGCGCAACCGCGCGGACCGGAATTCCGCGCAGCCGAAGCCGGGCGGCGATCCGGCGGCCGGTCTTTCCGGTTCCGCCGAGGACGAGGGTGTTGTCACTGCTCATGTGTCCATTGAACGGCGCGGAGCCGGACACTTCCATGGGTGACAAGCCGCAATGCATGTCCAATCGTCTAACCTGCCGGCATGGATGTGTTCGGTGATCTGTTCCGCGGGGTGCGGGCCCACGGTTCGCTGTTCGGCAGCACCACCCTGTCGCCGCCGTGGGCGCTGCACTTCGTGGACGGCGCACCACTCACGCTGTGCACCGTGCTGGGCGGGCAGGGTTGGATCGTTCCGGAGGACGGCCGGCCCGAACCACTCCACGCCTACGAGACGGTCGTCGTACGGGGACCCGGCACGTTCACCTTCGTCGACGAAGTGGACACCGACGCGGAACCCATCGCGTGCGGCGAGCACTGTGCGACGCCTGAACAGGGCGGCACCCGGCATCGGCTCGGGTGGACCGACCCCCGCGACGACAGCGGCTCGGCGGCGACGTTGATCGTCGGTGCCTATCCGGTGCGCGGCGAGATCAGCCGCCGGCTCCTGGAGGCGCTGCCTGTCGTCCTTCGTGTCCCGGCGGGCGGCACGGGGGACGCGGTGCTCGATCATCTCGCCGCCGAGGTCGCCGTCGACGCGCCCGGCCAGCAGGTGGTGCTGGATCGTCTGCTGGACTGGATGCTGGTGTGCACGCTGCGCGAATGGTTCGACCGGCCTGGCGGTGAGCCGCCGGCGTGGTGGGCCGCCCAGCGCGATCCGGTCGCCGGCGACGCGCTGCGGCTGCTGCACGCCGAACCCGCCGTGCCGTGGACGGTGGCGTCGCTGGCCGACCGCATCGGGGTCTCACGCTCGACGCTGGCGAAGCGCTTCGCGGACCTGGTCGGCGAACCCCCGTTGACCTATCTCACCCGGTGGCGCATGACGCTCGCGGCCGATCTGCTGATCGAGAGGAAGGCGGCAACCGTCGCCGACATCGCCGGCACGGTGGGTTACTCCGACCCGTTCGGCTTCAGCGCAGCGTTCAAACGGGTCCGCGGCGTCAACCCGAGCGAGTTCCGGCGGGCCGCTTCCGGGTAGTTCGCGCCGCTCGATCGATTAGCTGCGCCAGCGCGGTCGAGCGCGGATCAGGGGCCAGTGTCACGACACGGAAACGGCTCCGTCACGGGGGCAACTCGCTTGGGCGTCAGCCTGGCATCCACTAGTGGCGTTGCGTAGACAGGCATTACGGTCTGCCCTACGGTTGCGCAACAGGTAATTTTCGCCGCAGTCATTTTTGAGCAGAGTTGAAGGAGTCACCGGCAATGAGCACCTTTGGTCGGATTGCTGTACGAGTAGTAGCCGGTGCCGGCTTGTGTGTGGCGGCCGCGGCGCTGAGCCCGCATGCGGCAGCCGCCCCGTTGAAGACGGGTGGTTACCAGTGCGTGGACCAGGCCGCCGGTGCACCGGCGGCTCCCGCCGCACCGGCAGCTGCCGGCGCGGCGCCGCTGTGTCAGGCAGCCGGGGCCGCGGCGCCGTTGGCGCCGCCCCTACCCGTGGTGCCACCGGTCGCGCCACCCGTCGTCCCACCGGTCCCGGCCGCGCCGCCCGTGCCGCCCGTTCCCCTCGTCCCACCGGTCCCGGTCGTACCGCCCGTGCCGGCAGGCGCCCCCATCGCACCCGCGGCCGGCGGCGCTCCGCTCCTCGAAATGGGCGGTCTCGGCGGAAAGGGAGTGCCGACCGGAAAGACCTCGGCCACCGGTCCCGCCGCGGGTGCGCCGGTCCAGGCGGCTCCCGTGGACAAGGCGGTCCTGGTCAGGTAGCGCGGCGTCGCCGCGCCCACTCCCGGGTCACATGGTGTGTTCCGCACGCCATGTGGCCCGGATTCCGTTGTGGCGTGGATTCTCTGCGCCCGCTGACTAGTCCTGAACGATCACCGGATCACCGATGTTGACGGTGTCGAAGTACCACTGCGCGGCGGCCGGAGCCAAACTGATGCAGCCATGGCTGACGTTCTCCAGCCCCAACGATGCGACGGCCCACGGCGCGGAGTGCACGAACAGGCCGCGGCGAGTGAAGCGTACGGCGTCCTCCACCTCGAGCAGGTAGCCGTCGGGAGCGGTGACGGGGATGCCGACGCTGCTCGAATCCATGATTACCGTGGCGTCTTTCGCCAGCACGCTGTAGGTGCCGACCGGGGTCGGATACTCCGGCCGCCCCATGGTCGCCAGCAGCACGCCCTCCTCGCCGAAGCGTGGCAAGTGATGCGGCGCGGGCAGTGCGATCGGTGATCCCGCCGCCGCCCCGTCGATGGTCACGGTGAAGGTGTGATCCGAGATATCGGCGACCCCGACGACGGCGGGACCGGTCTCGAATTGCGTCAGCTTGCCGTTTACCGACAGGGCGACGGTGCTGTGCGCCGGCCAGAACTCATCCGGGACCCACTGCACCACCGCATCTTCCAACCATTCGAAGCGGCCGGTTCTGGCGGGTGTCGAGGTGATCCGGAGAGCGCGCTCGGCGGCGGCCCGGTCGGCGATCGGGCCGGCGAACGTCACCACCACCGGGTGCCCGACTCCGACGCGCGCACCCCGGGTCGGAGCGACGCCGTCGACGGCCCCGAACATCGGCAGACTGACCGCTGCGGCGTCGACGCCGGGTGTCCCCCCGAGCACGGCCGTGGTGGCGACCACCACCGGTAGAACAAGCTGAACAACTGCCCGCATCGACTCGAACCCCTGACTGACGCACGGTCTTGAACGTCGTCATCTTACGGGTGCGTCAATGCTCGAACGGCGCGGCGCGCGTTGAGGATTCGGTCAAGCGTTGGTCACGGTTCGGCCACGGCGGCGATATCAGGAGTGTTTGGCCACCTCGGCGATCGCCGACGCGAAATCCTGCGGCGCCTCCTGGGGCACGTTGTGGCCGATGCCGTCGAGGACCCGGTGCTGGTACCACCCGGTGTAGAGCGCGCGGTAGCCCTTACCGTCCTTGGCGGCGCCGTCGAAGTCGCTGGCGATGGTGATCGTAGGGACCGTGACCGGCGGCCGGTCGGCAAGCCGGCGTTCGTCGGCGTCGTAGCGGGCCTCACCCGGCGCGAGGCTCAGCCGCCATCGGTAGTTGTGGATGACGATCTCGGCGTGGTCGGGGTTGTCGAAGGCGGCCGCCGACAGGTCGTAGGTCTCGTCGGTGAACGTCCACGCCGGCGATGCGAGCTGCCAGATCAACTTGTTGAATTCGTGGGTGTTCTTCCGGTAGCCCGCCTCTCCGCGAGGTGTGGCGAAGTAGTACTGGTACCACCAACCGTGCTCGGCCTTCGGCGGCAGGGGTTCGAGGTTCGCGGTCAGATCGACCGTGATGTAGCCGCTGACGGCGACGAGGCCAGTACACCGTTGCGGCCACAGCGTCGCGACGACGTTGGCGGTGCGGCCGCCCCAGTCGTATCCGCCGAGAATGGCGGCGGGGATCCGCAGTGCGTCCATCAGGCTGATCACGTCGTGCGCGAGCGCGGCCTGTTGCCCGTTTCGGAGGATGTCCGCTGCGAGGAACCGGGTGGTCCCGAAGCCGCGCAGGTACGGCACGATGACCCGGAATCCCTGGCCGGCGAGCACGGCGGAGACGTCGGCGTAACTGTTGATGTCGTATGGCCATCCGTGCAGCAGGATGACGGGTGGCCCGTCTGGCGGGCCCGCCTCCGCGTATCCGACGCTGAGGTCGCCGGCGTCGATCTGCCGGATCGGGCCGAGCCGATGCGCGGGGGCCTGCGGCGCTCCGACCCGGGCCGGCGGCGGCGCGCACGCTGCGAGCGCAGTCGCGCCGGTGGCCGCCAGGGTCGCCAAGCGTGCGAAGTCCCGTCTGTTGACTGAGGTCATACCGTCCATCCGACCGCAGAATCATCATCGAGTCCAATGATCGTTGGCCATGAGGCACATCTGTGACATAGATACGATGACGTGCGTGGAACTCCGCCAGGTCGAGCACTTTCTCGCCGTCGCCGCAGAGCTGAGTTTCACCCGGGCAGCCGAGCGGGTTCACCTCGTGCAGTCGGCGCTGTCCACGTCGATCGCGAAACTCGAACGCGAACTCGGAGTCGAGTTGTTCGACAGGACACGGCAGCAGATCAGGCTCACCCCGGCGGGCGACCGTTTCCGCATTCATGCCCATGACGTCGTGAGGGTCACCCGCGCGGCCGGCGAATCGGTCGCCGAGTACCGCGGGGCTCTCAGCGGCACCATCGAGTTCGGCTCACTCATCTCCTTCGGACCCCTCGACGTCCCCGGTGCTCTCGGCGAGTTCCACCGCGCCAACCCCTTCGTGCGGTTACGGCTGCGGCTGAGCCAGTCCGGTGCCTCGGCCTATCTCGCCGCACTCATCGAGGGGTCACTCGACCTGGCGTTGATCTCGGTGCCCAACCGGTTCCCACCGCAACTCGACATGCGGCTGCTCTTCGAGGAGCCGATGGTCTTCGTGTGCCGTCGGGACCACCCGCTGGCCCGGCGGCGGCGACTCCGCCTCGCCGACGTCGCCGGCGAAGACCTCGTCGGCTTTCCACCGGAATTCGGGCTTCGCCGACTGACGGACGAGGCCTGCCGCGCCGCGGGCGTCACCGCGCGGACGTCCTACGAGGTGCCGGCCGGCTTCGCCGCCGTCGCCGAACTGGTCGGCAGTGGGCTCGGCACCGCGTTCATGCCGGCGTCGGAGGCGCAGAAGTTCGACCACCTGGACGCTCTCGACGTCACCGAACCCGTGACGTGGCAGGTCTACCTCGCGTCGCCGCCGAGCGACCGCTGTACACCGTCGACCGTCCGCCTGGCCGAGACCCTGCTCGGCGCCGCGCCCGCCGCGCGACAGGCGGTGCGCCCGCCGCAACGCCACTGATGGATGGCATCGATCGAGGTGGAGCACCTCGGTCGGCGTTGTTCGAGCGTCGTGTGCGGGCCGGAATGCACGGATCTCTGTGACGGTCCGGCGACGGCCCGGCCGGTCACAGCAATACCCCGCCGTGCGGTCCGCCCGGTGAGGCCGAAGACGGGCACGGCCCGCCGCGCCCGCCGGGGAGCGAGAAGGTCCGGCGGCCTGCATACCCGTCCCGGTCCCACCGGAGGCCCAAGCGGAGCACCGGTCACGATCGGCGACCTACCGGTGAAGCGCAGTGGCGTACAGCGGTAGCAAACGAATCATCGAGGTGAGTCCGACCTCCCTGAACCGCATCGCGCGCGCAACTCCCGGATGGCTGTGGCAAAAGCAGCACATACACCGCTGCATTCCCTCTAGGATTCCCCTCAGTGAACGTCGAGTGTTTCGTTCCCGCTTCGGCGAAACGTGACCGTTGTACGGCGGGTTTGATTCAACGAGCCAAATGGCTTGTCAACAAACCTGATCAGGGCACTCTGCGGCGAGATTCGTATGTAACAGGCGCGGATAATGGTTGCATCGACAAGGAAGTACCCACTCCGATTCGGGTCCGCATCATGAAATCGAGCCAACTATTGGCCTTTGTTGCGCAAACGCTTGCGGTCTTAGCATAAGGCGTGTTACAGCTACTCCCATGACCACGGCTTGGGCCGAAATTGACCGCGACAGTTATTTCGTCGACGTCAATAACGGGGATCGGATCGACTCGTGGTTGTCCTCCGCCGATGAACCGGCCGCCCCGTGGGCGGCCGTCGGCGGCGGCGCTCGCGCCTCGCGCCCGAACGGGATCGGACAGAACTGCACCGATGCGTGGTCGAAGGGCTCCTGCGAAGAAGCGGCAAAGGGCTCGACGTCCTAGAGATGTGACACGAACGTTCAGGGGGAGTCTCGGTGAATCGAGTGGAGCCGGACGACAGGGCGTTGCCGCTGACACGCGCCCAGATGGACATCTGGATGGCTCAGCAAACGAGCCGGCAGAGCACCGAGTGGCAGCTCGGCGTCCTCGTACACATCAAGGGCAGGATCGAGCACGACCTGTTCGAGCAGGCGATACGGCAGGTGGTGCAGGAGGCCGACGCGCTGCGGGCCACCTTCTTCGAGGTCGACGGCCAGGTGTTCCAGCGGGTGGTCGACGACCCGGACACCCGGTTGCGCCGGCACGACTTCACGGGCGCGCAGGATGCGGAGCGGGACGCCCGCGAGATGGCCACCGGTATTCAGCGCACGCCGATGCCGCTGGACGGTCCGCTGATCAACTTCTCGCTGTTGCAGACGGGTCCCGACGAGTACATCTGGTACACCTGCTGCCACCACATCATCCTCGACGGACTGGGCCTTTCGTTGATCGGCCGGCGGATCGCCGCCATCTACACCGCGCTGGCCACCGCCCGCCCGGTCCCGCCGGCCTACTTCCCCTCGCTGCGCGACCTGGTCGACGGCGAGTCGGATTACGAAGCCTCCGCCGAATTCCGGGATGACCGGGAGTACTGGAGCCGGAACCTTCCATCGGGCAGCGGTCCGGACCTCGGCGCGCCTCAGGACACCGGGGGCGAGACGTACTGGCCGTCGGCTCAGGTCCAGATGGACCCGGCCGTGGTCGGCCGGATCAAGACGCTGGCCAAGCAGTTCGGTGTCCGTCGCACGTCGATCATGACCGCGGTGTGCGCGCTGCTGGTGCGCGGGCTCGGCGGCGGCGACTCCGACGAACTGGTGCTCGACTTCCCGGTCAGCAGGCGTGTGAGCCCGGAGAGCAAGCTCCTGCCGGGGATGCTCGCCGGCATCGTGCCGCTGGTGCTGAAGACCGATCCGCGGTGCACCGTCGCCGACTTCTGCAGACAGGTCGACACCCGCACCCGAGAGTTGTTGCGCCATCAGCAATTCCCAGTGGAGACGCTGGCTGCGAACGCCAGTTCGCGGCAGGCGCGCAACAGGGTGGTCGTCAACTTCGTGCCCGCCCGGCTCACCATGGACTTCGCCGGCGCGACGGCGACGGCGAGCTATACGACCTTCGGGCCGGTGGGCCACTTCGGGCTCTTCCTGCTCGGCTTCGGCGACCAGCAGTTCCTCAGCACCGTGGGCGCCGGCCAACCCTTCGCCGGGTTCGAGGTCGCGGACCTCGCGGAGCGAATGCAGCGGATGTTGGTCGCGATGTCCGACGATCCGCAGACGCGGCTGTCGTCGATGGACGTGTTGCGGGCGGGCGAAGCCGCGCATCTGGACGGGGCGGGCCGTCGTGAGCTGGCGGCGCACCCGGCGCCGCCGGCCGCGACGGTCCCCGAACTGCTGGCCGCGCAGACCGATCGGACACCGGACGCGGTGGCGGTCTCCTGCGGTGACAATCACCTGTCCTATCGCGAACTCGACGCGGCCTCCGACCGGTTGGCCCGCGCATTCGCCGGGCACGGTGTCGGGCCAGGCGGGTCGGTGGCGCTGCTGCTTCCCCGGTCGGCCGAGGCGGTCGTGGCGATCGTGGCGGTGCTCAAGACCGGGGCGGCGTACGTCCCGATGGACCCGATGCACCCCGATGCGCGGATCGCGTTCGTGCTCGGCGATGCCGCGCCGACCGTTGTCGTCACCACCTCGGAACTGGTCGGCCGGCTGGCCGGCTGCGGTGTGCCGGTCATCGACATCCAACGGCCCGCCGCCGGTATCGACACGGGGACAACGCTGTCGGCACCGGAGCCGGACGACGTTGCCTACGTGATCTACACCTCGGGCACCACGGGCACGCCGAAGGGGGTGGCGATCACCCACGCCAACGTCGCGCAGCTGCTGGGCTCACTGGAGGCCGGCCTGCCGCCGGGACAGGTGTGGTCGCAATGCCATTCGTACGCGTTCGACTTCTCCGTCTGGGAGATCTGGGGCGCATTGCTCGGGGGTGGCCGCCTGGTGGTCGTGCCCGAGGAGGTGGCCGCATCGCCGCAGGACTTCGAGGCGGTGCTGCTGGCCGAGCATGTCACCGTGCTCACGCAGACCCCCTCGGCGGCGGGGATGCTCTCGCCGAAGGCGCTGGGCTCGACGGCCCTGTTCGTCGGCGGTGAGGCCTGTCCGGCCGAGGTGGTGGACCGATGGGCGCCGGACCGGGTGATGGTCAATGCCTACGGTCCGACCGAGACCACCATCTACGCGTCGATGAGCGCACCCCTGACAGCGGGTTCGGGTGCGGCGCCGATCGGCGCGCCCGCGGCGGGGGCGGCGCTCTTCGTCTGCGACGACTGGCTGCGGCCGGTGCCTGTCGGGGTGGTGGGCGAGTTGTACGTCGCCGGTTCGGGTGTCGGGATGGGCTACGTGGGCCGCACCGCCCTGACCGGGTCGCGGTTCGTGGCGTGTCCGTTCGGAAGTCCCGGGGACGCGCCCGGATTGAGGATGTACCGCACCGGAGACCTGGTGCGCTGGGGTGCCGACGGGCAGCTGCGGTACATGGGCCGCTCCGACGAACAGGTCAAGATCCGCGGCTACCGCATCGAACTCGGCGAGATCCAGGCGGCGCTGGCCGATCTGGACGGCATCGACCAGGCGGCGGTGATCGCCAGGGAGGACCGTCCGGGGGACAAGCGACTCGTCGGCTACGTCACCGAAATCGGCTCAGGGAGACTCGATCCGGCGCAGCTCCGAGCGCAGCTGGCCCGGCGACTGCCCGCCTACATGGTGCCGGCCGCGGTCGTGGTGATCGACGCCGTGCCGCTGACCGTCAACGGCAAGCTGGACACCCGCAGCCTGCCCGCACCCGTCTACACCACCGAGAACTACCGCGCCCCTGCCGACTCGGTCGAGGAGGTCCTCGCCGACATCTACGCCGAGGTGCTCGGGCTCGAACGGGTGGGTGTCGACGACTCGTTCTTCGAGCTCGGCGGCGACAGCATCCTGTCGATGCAGGTGGTGGCGCGCGCCAGGGTCGCAGGAGTGGTGTGCCGGCCGCGCGACGTCTTCGTCGAGCAGACCGTGGCCCGCCTCGCCCGGGTCGCCCGGGTCGCCGACGACGAGGTCGGCGAGGTCGACGAGGGCACGGGACCGGTGGTGGCCACACCGATCATCCGGTGGCTGGGCAGCGTCGACGGCCCGGTCGAGCAGTTCAACCAGACGATGGTGTTGCAGGCCCCGGCGGCCGTCACCCGGGCCGACGCCGAAATCGTGCTGCAGGCTCTGCTGGATCAGCATGGCGCACTGCGGATGTCCGCCGAGGTCGACGGGTTCGGGCGATGGTCGCTCGAGGTGCCCGAACCCGGATCCGTGCGGGCCGGCGACTGCGTGCATCGGGTGGAGCTGCTGACCGATGGAGCGTTGCGGGACGCACGGCGACGACTGGACCCGGCCGCCGGGAGGATGCTCACCGCACTGTGGGCGCCCGACACCGGCCAGCTGACCCTGATCATCCACCACCTGGCCGTCGACGGCGTCTCGTGGCGAATCCTGCTGGAAGACATCAACATCGCGTGGGCACAGCACCGCAGCGGTCAAGCCGTCGCCCTGCCCCCGGGCGGTACGTCGTTCGCGCGCTGGGCCAGGCGGCTCGAGAAGCACGCGCTCGCGCCCGAGGTCGTCGAGCAGGCTGACACATGGCGGCGTGTCGGGACCCTTGCCCCGGCGCTGCCCGCGGTGGATCCCGCGCTCGACACGTATGCCACGGCCGGGCACCTCTCGGTAACGCTGGACGCCGAGACCACCCGCCGGTTGCTGGGCGAGGTGCCCACGGCGTTTCATGCCGGGGCGCAGGACATCCTGCTCATCGCGTTCGGTCTGGCGGTCGGGGAGTTCCTTGGCACCGGAAGCGCACCGGTCGGTGTCGACGTCGAGGGCCATGGCCGCGCCGAGGAACTGGGTGCCGACATCGACCTGTCGCGCACCGTCGGCTGGTTCACCGCCAAGTACCCGGTGTCGCTCGCGGCAGGCGGACTGTCCTGGGCGCAGGTGTGCGCCGGCGACGCCGCACTGGGGGAGGTCGTCAAGAACACCAAGGAGCAGCTGCGCGCCCTGCCCGACGGTCTGACGTACGGCCTGCTGCGTTACCTCAACCCCGACGTCGACCTGGCGGGTGCGGACCCCGCCATCGGGTTCAACTATCTCGGGCGACTCGGGGCCGGGACGGCCGCCCTGTCCGAGGAGCTGTGGCGCCTCAGCGAGGACGGTCTCCCGCTGACCGAGGCCGCCGCGGCGATCGCAATGCCGTTGGCCCACACCGTGGAAGTCAATACGATGACCACGGACACCGACGCCGGCCCGTGCCTGCGGGCCGCATGGACGTGGGCCCCGTCGGTGATGGACGAAGCCGGCGTCGGGCGCCTGAGCCGGTTGTGGTTCGAGGCTCTGGCCGGGATCTGCGCACACGTGCAACGCGGCGGCGGCGGACTCACCCCGTCGGACATCGCCCCTGCCAGGCTGACCCAGCGCGAACTCGACGAGGTTCAGCGCAGGTACGAGGTCGCCGACATCCTGCCGCTGACCCCGCTGCAGCAGGGCCTGCTCTTCCACGCCGATTCCGACCACGCAAACGACGACATGTACGCGGTGCAACTCGATTTCACCGTGGCGGGCCAGGTGGATCCGCAGCGGTTGCGAGACGCGGTCCGCGCCGTCGTGCACCGCCATCCCCACCTTGCGGCCCGCTTCTGCGACCAGTACGCCGAGCCGGTGCAGGTGATCCTGCGTAACCCCGAGATCGCCTGGCAGTTCGCCGATCTCACGGATGCGGACACCGCGGCGGGCGACCGGCTGTGTGCGGCGGAGCGTGTCGCGGTCTGCGACCTCGCCGACCAGTCGGCGTTCCGGGTGGCGCTGATCCGGGTCGGGCCGCAGCGGCACCGGTTGGTGCTGACGTTCCACCACATCGTGGTCGACGGCTGGTCGCTGCCCATCCTGCTGGGTGAGATCTTCGCGATCTACCACGGCCATCCGCTGTCGGCGCCCGGCTCCTACCGCCGGTTCCTCACCTGGCTGGCGGACCGCGATCTCGCCGGCGCACGCGAAGCGTGGCGGGAGGCGCTGTCCGGATTCGACAGCCCCACCCTGGTCGGTACGCACGACCGGTTCGGGGTGGGGCGCCGTGGCATCGCCTCGTTCCAGGTGCCCGAGCCGATCACCGAAGCACTCCGCGATCTCGCGCGCTCCCGCCACACCACCGTCAGCACCGTGCTGCAGGGGGCGTGGGCGCTGCTGCTCACATCGCTGACCGGTCACCCCGACGTCACCTTCGGCACGCCGCGGTCACGTGTCGGCCAGGCCGACATCGCCGACGCGGATGCGATGGTCGGCCTGCTCATCAACACGGTGCCGGTGCGGGCCACCATCACGGCGGCCACCACCACCACCGAACTGCTCGACCAGCTGCAGAACACGCACAACGACCTGCTGGACCACCAGCACCTGGCCCTGATCGACATCCACCGCGCCAGCGGCCACGACCGGCTGTTCGACACACTGTTCGTCTACGAGAACTACCCGATCGACACCAGCGCGCTGGCGGGCGAGCACGACTGGACCATCACCGAATTCGCCAACCGCGAGTACAACCACTACCCGCTGACAGTCGAGGCGATGCCGGGCCGCGAGATCGGCATGCGCGTCGAATACGACACCGACCTGTTCGACGCGGCCCGTATCGAGGCGATCGTCGACCGCCTCCAGCGGGTACTGGCGGCGATGACCGCCGACCCGGCGCGCCGGCTGTCGTCGATCGACCTGCTCGACCGCGGCGAGCGCGAGCTCGTGCTGTCAGGATTGTCCGGCGCCGGTGTGACGGCACCGGTGGGCGTGGCCCCGCATCTGTTGACCGCGGCCGTCGCCACCGATCCGGATGCGACGGCAGTCATCGACGGCGAGCGGCAGCTGTCCTACCGCGCACTCGACGAGTGGTCCACGCGCCTGGCCCGGGTGCTGATCGAAACCGGCGTGGGTCCGGAGCGTGCGGTGGGCGTGGCCATGGAACGCTCGCTGGAGCTGGTCGTCGCCTGGTGGGCGGTGGTCAAGGCCGGTGGGTACTACGTGCCGGTCGATCTGGCCCACCCGGTCGAGCGGATCACCAGCGTGCTGGACGCGGTCGGCGCGCAGTGCGTGTTGGCGCGCGGCGGCGATCCCGTCGCCGCGGCGGGGCGGCGACCGGTGGTCCGCGTCGACGGACCCGAGGTGTCCGAGCACTCCTGCGAGCCGATCACCGACGCCGATCGGCTCGCGCCGCTGCGGCCGGACAACACCGCCTACGTCATCTTCACCTCCGGTTCCACCGGCACGCCGAAGGGCGTGGCGGTCAGCAGTGCGGGCCTGCTGGGATGGGCTGCGGCACAGGGCAGTACGTTCCTGCTCGGCGCCGACGCGCGGGTGCTGATGGTGGCCGCGCCGACCTTCGACGCGTCGATCGGCGAACTGCTGCTGGCCGTGGAGGCCGGCGCGGCCCTTGTGGTGGCGCCGCCGCAGGAGTACGCCGGTGAGGCCCTGACCACGCTGCTGGAGCGGCATCGCGTCACCGCGGCGATCCTCACGCCGACCGTGCTGTGGTCGCTGGACCGCGCCCGGCTGGGACGGCTGGACACCCTGATCGCGGTCGGCGAGGCCTGCCTCGAGGAACTCGTGGCCGCCTGGGCGCCGGG
The DNA here is from genome assembly GCF_049541695.1 of Mycobacterium sp. NPDC050041. Taxonomy (NCBI): domain Bacteria; kingdom Bacillati; phylum Actinomycetota; class Actinomycetes; order Mycobacteriales; family Mycobacteriaceae; genus Mycobacterium; species Mycobacterium sp. NPDC050041. The sequence continues at coordinate 1,084,031 of NZ_JBMVDG010000001.1, forward strand.
CCGGCGGATGTTCAACGGATACGGCCCCAGCGAGACCACCATCTGGGTCACGTGTGCGCCACTCTCGGCGGGACAGCCGATCTGGATCGGCGCCCCCATCCCCGGGGTGTGCGCGACGGTGCTCGACGCCTGGCTGAACCCGGTCGGCGTCGGCGTCGTCGGCGAGCTGTACCTGGCCGGGCCGGCACTGGCGCACGGGTATGTCGGCCGGACCGATCTGACCTCGGAACGCTTCGTGGCCAACCCCTTCGGCGGCGCCGGGGAGCGCATGTACCGAACCGGCGACCTGGTGCGCTGGACGCCCGAGGGCGCGCTGGACTACCTCGGCCGCGCCGACACCCAGGTGAAACTGCGCGGCCAGCGCATCGAACTCGGCGAGATCGAGAACACCCTGCTGGCCTGCCCGCAGGTCGCCCAGGCCGCCGCGACCGTGCACCACAGCGACACCGGCGCACACCTGATCGCCTACGTCACGCTCGAACAGACCGGCAGCGCGGACGACGACGCCGAGATCGTCGAGGAGTGGCAGACCCTGTACGACGAGCTCTACGGCGCGGACGTCGAGGTGCCTGCGTTCGGCATGGACTTCCGCGGCTGGAACAGCAGCCTCACCGAGGAGGCCATCCCGCTCGACGACATGGCCGAGTGGCGTGCCGCCACCGTGGACGGGATCATGGCGCTGCGACCCCGGCGGGTGCTGGAGATCGGCGTCGGCTCCGGCCTGCTGCTGTCGCAGATCGCGCCCGCATGCGAGCACTACGTCGCGACAGACATGTCGCCGGTGGTGATCGACAACCTCGCACACTCCCTGCAGCAGCTCGACATCCCCTGGCGCGACCGGGTTCAGCTCACCGCCCAGCCGGCACACGTCACCTCCGGATTACCGCAGGGCTACTTCGACACCGTCGTCATCAACTCGGTCGTCCAGTACTTCCCGAACGCGGGCTACCTCGCCGATCTCATCTCCGACGCGATGGACCTGCTGGCGCCCGGCGGGGCGATGTTCGTCGGCGACGTGCGCAACCACACCCTGCAGGGCGCCTTCCAGACCGCGGTCGCGCTGGCCCGCACGGAGGCCGCCGACGCCGACGCGATCCGCCAGCGCACACATCGCGCCATCCTCGGCGAACCCGAACTGCTGCTGGCGCCGGACTTCTTCACCACCTGCGCCGAGGACCATCCGTCGGTGGCGGGGGTGGCGATCGAGGTCAAGCGCGGACGAGCCGACAACGAGCTCACCCGGTACCGCTACGACGTCATCCTGCACAAGGCCCCCGCAGCGGTGCGCTCCCTGGCGGCTGCGCCGACCTGGCCGTGGACCCGGTGCGGCGACCTCGACGGGCTGCACACCCGGCTGTCGGCGGAGCGTCCCGACATCGTCCGCATCACCGGGATCCCGCGCGCCGGGCTGATCGAAGACGTCCGGATCGAGCGGGGCATCGCGAACGGGCTGCCCCTGCCGAGCGCGCTCGCACACGCCGAGGACGCAACGGCCGGCGCCGTCGTTCCCGAGGACCTGCACCGCATCGCGCAAGCGGCCGGATATCACGCGAGTGTCACGTGGGGCGCCGAACCCGGCACCGTGGACGCCGTCTTCCTCACCCCCTCCGATACCCCCTCCGACGGTCGGCGCATTCCGCCGCTGACGGATCTCTTCCTGCCGCCCGCCGGCGCCGATCGTCGCGGCGCCCAGGCCAACGACCCGCACAGCAATACGAAGATCAGCGCGGTGCGACGTCGGCTGACCGAGTGGCTGCCCGAGTACATGGTGCCGACCCACATCGTCGTGCTCGACGAGTTCCCGCTGACGACCTCGGGCAAGCTTGATCGAAAAGCGCTGCCCGCACCCGAATTCCAGGACTCCGACAGCTACCGGGCACCGGCAGGCGCGGTCGAGGAGATCCTGGCGGGCATCTACGCCCAGGTGCTCGGCCTCGAGCGGGTCGGGGTCGACGAGTCCTTCTTCGATCTCGGCGGGGACTCGCTGTCGGCGATGCGCCTCATCGCGGCGGTCAACAACACCCTGGACGCCGACCTCTCGGTGCGCGCCCTGTTCGAGGCGCCGACGGTGGCTCAGCTCGCGCCGCGCATCGGCGGGGACGCCAGTCGGCTCGAACCGCTGGTGGCCCGTGAGCGGCCCGAGGTGGTGCCGCTGTCCTTCGCGCAGAGCCGGTTGTGGTTCATCGACCAACTGCAGGGCCCCTCACCGGTCTACAACATCTCGGTGGCGCTGCGGCTGCGCGGACCGCTGGACGCCGGTGCGCTGGGTGCCGCGCTGACCGACGTGGTGGGCAGGCACGAGAGCCTGCGCACGCTGTTCGCGGCGCCCGACGGCGTACCGCAGCAGCTGGTGGTGCCTGCCGAGCAGGCCGAACCCGGGTGGGAGGTCGTCGACGCCGCCGGGTGGGCCGGGACCCGGCTGGGCGGGGCGATGGAGACCGCGGCGCGCCACACATTCGATCTCGCACACGAAATTCCCTTCGCCGCAACGTTGTTCCGCCTCACCGATGTCGAACACGTGCTGGTGGCCACGGTGCACCACATCGCCGCCGACGGCTCGTCGATCGGTCCGCTGGCGCGCGACCTCGGGGTGGCCTACGCCAGCCGCTGTGCCGGTGCGGCACCCGGCTGGACCGATCTCGCGGTGCAGTACGCCGACTACACGCTCTGGCAGCGCAGGCAGCTGGGCGAGCTCGACGACGGCGGCAGCCCGATCGCCGCCCAGGTCGCCTACTGGGCCGACGCGCTGGCAGGCATGCCGGACCGCCTTGCGCTGCCGACCGACCGGCCGTATCCGCCGGTGGCCGACCTTCGTGGCGGCCGGGTGGCGGTGGACTGGCCGGTCGATCTGCAACAGCAGATCCGTGCGCTGGCTCGCGAGCACAACGCGACCAGCTTCATGGTGCTGCAGGCCGCCCTCGCGGTGCTGCTCGCCAAGATGAGCGCGAGTTCGGATGTCGCGGTCGGCTTCCCGATCGCGGGACGGCGGGAGCCCGCTCTCGACGAGCTGGTCGGGTTCTTCGTCAACACCCTGGTGCTGCGCGTCGACCTCACCGGCGACCCCAGCTTCACCGACCTGCTGGCCCAGGTGCGGCGACGCAGCCTGGCCGCCTACGAACACCAGGACGTGCCGTTCGAGGCACTGGTGGAACGGCTGAACCCGACCCGGAGCCTGACCCATCACCCGCTGGTGCAGGTCATGCTGGGGTGGCAGAACTTCTCGTGGCAGGACAGTGACGCCGCCGGGCTGGCGCTCGGCGATCTGCACGCCACCCCGGTGCCGGTGGACACCAGGACCGCCCGGATGGATCTGGCAATCTCGCTGGCCGAACGCTGGAGCGAGACCGGCGCGGCGGGCGGAATCGGCGGAACCGTGGAGTTCCGCACCGACGTCTTCGACGCGACGACCATCGCGGCGTTCGTCGACCGGTTCCAGCAGGTGCTGCAGTCGGTCATCGCCGAACCCGCGCAACGCCTCTCGGCCATGGACGTGCTCGGTGCCGAGGAACGCGCCCGACTGGACCGGTGGGGCAACCGCGGGGTGTTGTCGCAGTCGAGCACGCCGACGACGGTGCCCGCGGTGTTCGGTCGGCAGGCGAGCCGGGCGCCGAGCGCGGTGGCCGTGACGTGCGGTGACCGGTCGCTGTCGTACCGCGAGCTCGACGAGGGGTCGAACCGGCTGGCCCACCTGCTGGTGGCGTCGGGCGCGGGCCCGGGAACGTCTGTGGCGGTGATGCTGTCGCGTTCGGTCGAGGCGATCGCCGCGATCCTGGGGGTGATGAAGTCGGGGGCGGCGTACCTGCCGATGGATCCGGCCCATCCCCGAGCCCGCATCGAGTTCATGCTCGCCGATGCCGCACCGGTCGTGGTGATGGCGTCGGCGGGTCTGGCCGACAGGGTGGCCGGCTGCGGCGTACCGGTCATCGGGGTCGACGATCCCCGGATCGCCGCCGAGCCCGCGACCGCGCTGCCCGGGCCCGCGCCGGACGACGTCGCCCACATCATCTACACCTCCGGGACCACCGGCACCCCCAAGGGCGTCGCGGTCACCCAGCAGAACGTGGTGGCACTGTTCGACACCCTCGAGGTGGGCTTCGCGTTGTCCGCCGGGCAGGTCTGGACGCAGTTCCACTCCTACGCCTTCGACTTCTCGGTGTGGGAGATCTGGGGTGCGCTGCTGCACGGCGCCCGCCTGGTCGTCGTGCCCGACGCGGAGACCCGGTCGCCGCGCGACTTCCACCGGCTGCTGGTCTCCGAGGGCGTGACGGTGTTGACCCAGACACCCTCGGCCGTAAGGGGACTCGAGACCGGCGACCTCGACGGGGTGGCCGCGCTGGTGATCGGTGCGGAGGCCTGCCCGGTGGAGACCGTCGACCGCTGGGCGCCGGGCCGGGTGATGGTCAACGTCTACGGCCCCACCGAGACCACAATGTGGGCGTCGAAGAGCACTCCGCTCGCGGCGGGAACTGGGGCGCCGCCGATCGGGTCGCCGGTCACGGGTGCGGCGTTCTTCGTCTGCGACGAATGGCTGCGGCCGGTGCCTGCCGGGGTGGTCGGGGAGCTCTACCTGGCCGGCCGCGGGGTCGGGATCGGGTACTGGCGGCGGCCGGGGCTGACCGCGTCGCGGTTCATGGCGTGCCCGTTCGGAGCGCCGGGCACGCGCATGTACCGCACCAGCGACCTGGTGTGCTGGGGCACCGACGGGCAGCTGCGGTACTTCGGGCGCGCCGACGAGCAGGTCAAGATCCGCGGCTACCGCATCGAACTCGGCGAGATCCAGGCCGCCCTTGCCGAACTCGACGGCGTGCAGGAGGCCGTCGTCGTCGCCCGCGAGGACACCCCCGGCGAGAAGCGCCTCGTCGGGTACACCACCGGCACGATCAACCCCGCACGCGCCCGCGCGATGCTGGCCGACCGATTGCCGTCCTACATGGTGCCCGCCGCCGTCGTCGTCCTCGACGACCTGCCGGTCACGGTGAACGGCAAGCTCGACACCCGCGCCCTGCCCGCCCCCGACTACCAGCAGGCCGACCACTACCGCGCGCCCACCACGCCCACCGAGGAGATCCTCGCGGGCATCTACGCGCAGGTGCTCAACCTGCCCCGGGTCGGTGTCGACGACTCCTTCTTCGACCTCGGCGGCGACTCGCTGACCACCATGCGCCTCATCTCGGCCGTCAACGCCGCGCTCGACGCCGATGTCGCGGTACGCAACGTCTTCGAGGCGCCGACGGTGGCCCAGCTGGCGCCGCGGATCGGCACCGGCGCGGGCCGGCTGGAGCCGTTGGTCGCCGGTGAGCGGCCTGCCGAGATCCCGCTGTCGTTCGCGCAGAACCGGCTGTGGTTCATCGACCAGTTGCAGGGACCGTCGCCGGCCTACAACATGGCCGCGGCGCTGCGCCTGAGCGGTCGGCTCGACACCGACGCGCTGGCCGCGGCGCTGGCCGACGTGGTCGACCGCCACGAGAGCCTGCGGACCACGTTCCCGGCGAGCGCAGGGACGCCGCAGCAGCTGATCGTCCCCGTCGAGCAGGCCGATCCGGGCTGGCGGGTGGTCGACGCCACGGGATGGCCGGCGAACCGGCTGGCGGAGGCCGTCGAGGAGACCGCACGCCGGCCGTTCGACCTGGCCAACCGGATCCCGTTGCAGGCGGCTCTTTTCCGCGTGGCCGACGACGAGCACATCCTGGTCACCGTGGTGCACCACATCGCTGCGGACGGCTGGTCGCTCACGCCGCTGGTGCGCGATCTGGCGATCGCCTACGCGGGCCGCAGCGCCGGGCAGGCCCCGGCGTGGGCCGAACTGCCGGTGCAGTACGCGGATTACACACTCTGGCAACGCGACCAGTTCGGCCGCCTCGACGACGAGAACAGCCGCATCGCAGGCCAGGTGGCCTACTGGCAGGACGTCCTGGCCGGCATGCCCGAGCGGTTGCAGCTGCCCACCGACCGCCCCTACCCGCGGGTCGCCGACCACCGCGGCGCCACCGTCACCGTGGACTGGCCGGCCGACCTTCAGCAGGCGGTGCGCGACACCGCCCGCGAGCACAACGCCACCACCTTCATGGTGGTGCAGGCCGCACTGGCCACGCTGGTGTCGAAACTCGGCTCGAGTCCCGATGTCGCCGTTGGCTTCCCGATCGCAGGGCGACGGGACCCGGCTCTCGACGAGCTGGTCGGCTTCTTCGTCAACACCCTGGTGCTGCGCGTCGACCTCGCCGGGGACCCCACCGCCGCGGAACTGCTGGCCCGGGTCCGCACCCGCAGCCTGGAGGCCTTCGAGCACCAGGACGTGCCCTTCGAGGTGCTGGTCGAACGGCTCAATCCCGCCCGCAGCCTCAGCCACCACCCACTGGTGCAGGTGATGCTCGCCTGGCAGAACTTCTCCGGCCAGGACGACCCGGCCGCTGGACTGGCACTGGACGGACTGCGGGTGGCGTCGGTGCCGCTCGATGCGCAGGTCTCCCACATGGATCTGGTCTTCTCGCTGGCCGAGCGCTGGACCGAGGCCGGCGCACCGGCGGGGATCGGCGGGAAGGTCGAGTTCCGGACCGACGTGTTCGACGCGCGCACCGTCGAGGCGATGGTCACGCGGCTGCAGCTGGTGCTGCGGTCCATCACGGCCGACAGCGGCACGCGGCTGTCGGCGATCGAACTGCTCGATGCCGGCGAAGGTGCCCGGCTCGAGACCATCGGGAACCTCGCTTCGCTGACCCGCGTCGCACCGGAGCCGTGGTCGATCACCGCGTTGTTCGCCGAGCAAGTGGCCCGGTCGCCGGAGGCGCTCGCCGTCACCTGCGGCGAGCGGTCGTGGACGTACCGGGAGCTCGACGAGGCGTCGAACCGGCTGGCGCACTTGCTCGCCGAGCGGGGCGCCGGGCCCGGGCGGTACGTGGCGCTGTTGGTGCCGCGCCGTGCCGAGGCGGTGGTGGCCATTCTCGCTGTGCTCAAGACCCGGGCGGCCTACGTCCCGATCGACCCGGCGGTGCCTGCGACCCGGATGGACTTCGTGCTCGCCGACGCCGCGCCGGTCGCGGTGATCACCACACCGGACCTGCGGTCCCGGCTCGAGGGATGTGCCGCCCCCGTCGTGGACGTCGACGACCCCGCCGTGGGCGACCGGCCCGCGGACGCGCCGCAGGCACCCGGCGCCACCCCGTACGACATCGCGTACCTGATCTACACCTCGGGCACCACCGGGGTGCCCAAGGGCGTGGCGATCACCCACCACAACGTGACGCAACTGCTGGCGACGCTCGACTCCGGGCTGCCGCGCGCCGGGGTGTGGCCGCTGTGCCACTCCCTGGCGTTCGACGTGTCGGTGTGGGAGATCTTCGGCGCGCTGCTGCGCGGCGGCCGGCTGGTGGTGGTGCCCGAGACGGTCGTGGTGTCACCGGAGGACTTCCACGCACTGCTCGTCGCCGAAGGTGTCAACGTGTTGACCCAGACCCCGTCCGCGGTTTCGGCACTGCCGCAGCACGGTTTGGAGTCGGCGGCGCTCGTGGTGGTCGGTGAGGCCTGCCCGGCCGAGGTGGTCGACCGGTGGTCGCAGGACCGGGTGATGATCAACGCCTACGGCCCCACCGAGACCACGATGTGTGTGGCGATCAGCGCTCCCCTGACACCGGGATCCGGTGTGGTGCCGATCGGTTCGCCGGTGTCCGGTGCCGCGCTGTTCGTGCTCGACGAGTGGCTGCGCCCGGTGCCTGCCGGAGTGGTCGGTGAGCTGTACGTGGCCGGTGCGGGCGTCGGCGCCGGTTACGTCGGCAGGACCGGGTTGACCGCATCGCGGTTCCTGGCGTGCCCGTTCGGGGCGCCGGGGACGCGCATGTACCGCACCGGCGACCTGGCGTGCTGGGGCGCCGACGGGCAGCTGCGCTACTTCGGCCGTGCCGACGAGCAGGTCAAGATCCGCGGCTACCGCGTCGAACTCGGCGAGATCCGGACCGCGCTCGCCGGGCAGGACGGGGTGTCCCAGGCTGCCGTCATCGCCCGCGAGGACCGGCCCGGCGACAAACGCCTGGTCGGCTATGTCACCGAATCCCGCTCCGGCGCATGCGATTCAGCGAGGATGCGGGCCGCGTTGGCGCAGCGGCTGCCGGCCTACATGGTGCCCGCCGCGATCGTCGTGCTCGACACGCTGCCGCTCACCGTCAACGGCAAACTCGACACTCGCGCGCTGCCCGCGCCGGAGTACACCGCCGACCGGTACCGGGCGCCCGCCGACGCGGTCGAGGAGATCCTGGCCGGGATCTTCGCGCAGATCCTCGGACTCGAGCGGGTCGGTGTCGATGACTCCTTCTTCGATCTCGGCGGCGACTCACTCTCGGCGATGCGGCTGATCGCGGCGGTGAATTCCGGAGTGGGCGCAGATCTTCCGGTCGGGGTGCTGTTCGAGGCACCGACCGTGGCGCAGCTGGCGCCCAGGGTCGCCGCCGGCGGACGCGGCCTCGACCCCCTGGTCGCCGGTGACCGTCCGGCGGAGATCCCGTTGTCGTTCGCGCAGTCCCGGTTGTGGTTCCTCGACCAGCTGCAGGGGCCGTCGCCGGTCTACAACATGCCGGTGGTGCTGCGACTGCGCGGACACCTCGACGCCGACGCGCTGGGCGCCGCGATGGCCGACGTGGTCGACCGCCACGAGAGCCTGCGCACCCGGATCGTCGCTCCCGACGGCGTGCCCCGCCAGCTCGTGCTGGCGCCCGAGGACGCCGACTTCGGGTGGGAGGTCGTCGACGCCGACGGGTGGCCCCCGGCACGACTGCAGGACGCCGTCGCGGACACCGCGCGGCGCAGCTTCGATCTGGAGGCAGACATCCCGTTGTCCGCCAAGCTGTTCCGCGTCAGCGAGGACGAGCACCTGCTGGTGGGCGTGCTGCATCACATCGCCGCGGACGGATGGTCGATCGTCCCGCTGGTGCGCGATCTGGGGCAGGCCTATGAGAGCCGCCGGACGGGAGACGCGCCGGACTGGTCGCGGCTGCCGGTGCAGTACGTGGACTACACCCTCTGGCAACGCGCACAATTCGGCGATCTCGACGACAGTGACAGCCGGATCGCCGGGCAGTTGGCCTACTGGCAGGAAGTGCTCGGCGGCATGCCCGAACGCCTGCACCTGCCCACCGATCGGCCGTATCCGTCCGTCGCCGATCAGCGCGGCGCCACCGTCGCCGTCGACTGGCCGGCCGAACTGCACCGGGCGGTGCGCGCGGTCGCCAAGGCGCACAACGCGACCAGCTTCATGGTCGTGCAGGCGGCGCTGGCGGTGTTGCTGTCGCGGCTGTGCGCGAGCACCGATGTCGCGGTCGGTTTCCCCATCGCGGGCAGGCGCGATCCCGCACTCGACGAACTGATCGGGTTCTTCGTCAACACCCTGGTGCTGCGGGTCGATCTGGCCGGTGACCCCACCGCCGCCGAGGTGCTCGAACAGGTGCGCCGACGCAGCCTGGCCGCCTACGAGAACCAGGACGTGCCCTTCGAGGTGCTCGTCGAGCGGCTGAATCCCGCCCGTTCCATGAGCCATCACCCGTTGGTCCAGGTGGCACTGGCGTGGCAGAACGCGCCGGGCACGACCGACGAGGACGCGGGCGGTCTGACCCTCGGCGACCTGCAGGTGTCCGAGGTGCCGATGTCCGCCCACACCGCCCGGATGGACCTGACGCTGTCGATGTCGGAACACTTCGCCGCCGACGGTGAACTCGGGGGGATCGGCGGCACGGTGGAGTTCCGCACCGACGTCTTCGACGCCGCCACCGTCACCACGCTCGTCGACCGGTTGGCGCGGGTGCTGACGGCCATGACCAGCGACCCGGCCGCACCGTTGTCGGCGATCGACGTGCTCGACGCCGACGAGCACGCCCGGGTGGACGAGTTCGGCAACCGGGCGGCGCTGACTCGGCCGGTGCCGAGACCGGTCACGGTCCCGGCGCTGTTCGCAGAACACGTGCTGCGGTCGCCCGACGCGGTCGCGATCACCGCCGGCGAACGGTCGATGACCTACCGGGAACTCGACGAGGCCGCGAACCTGTTGGCGCGCAGACTCGTCGGTCACGGCGCGCGCCCGGGGCAGTGCGTGGCGCTGCTGTTCGACCGCTCCGCCGAGGCGGTCGTGGCGATCATGGCGGTGCTGAAGACGGGTGCGGCGTACCTGCCGATCGACGCCGTGGTTCCCGCGGGCCGGGCCGACTTCATGATCGCCGACGCCGCGCCGGTGGCCGTGGTCACCACGGCGGGTCTGCGGTCGCGTGTCGACGGGTGTGGCCTGCCGATCATCGACGTGCACGACACCGCCCCGGGCGCGGACCCCGCGGGTCCCCTGCCCGAGCCCGCATCGGACGACGTCGCCTACCTGATCTACACCTCGGGCACCACCGGTGTGCCCAAAGGCGTTGCGATCAGTCATCACAACGTCACCCAGCTACTGGAATCCCTCGACGCGGGCCTACCGCCCGCCGGGGTGTGGCCGCTGTGCCATTCGCTGGCCTTCGACGTGTCGGTGTGGGAGATCTTCGGCGCCCTGCTCCGCGGCGGACGCGTGGTCGTCGTCGCCGAGGACGTGGCCGCCTCGCCCGACGACCTGCACGCGCTGCTCGTCGGTGAGCGCGTCGACGTGCTGACGCAGACGCCGTCGGCGGTGACGGCGCTGCCCCGTGCGGGACTGGAATCCGCGGCGCTGGTGGTGGTCGGCGAGGCCTGTCCACCCGACGTGGTGGAGCAGTGGGCGCCGGGGCGGGTGATGCTCAACGCCTACGGTCCCACCGAGACGACGATGTGCGTGGCGATCAGCGCGCAGCTGACCCCGGGGTCCGGGGTGCCGATCGGTTCGCCGGTGCCGGGCGCGGCGCTGTTCGTGCTCGACGAGTGGATGCGGCAGGTGCCCATCGGTGTGGCCGGCGAACTGTACGTGGCGGGCGCCGGTGTGGCACAGGGCTACCGCAATCGCCCCGGCCTGACCGCGTCGCGGTTCGTCGCCTGCCCCTACGGCGGCACCGACGGCGCCCCGGGACTCGTGATGTACCGCACCGGGGACCTGGTGAGCTGGCGTCCCGACGGGCAGCTGCTGTACCTGGGCCGTGCCGACGAACAGGTGAAGATCCGCGGCTACCGCATCGAACTCGGCGAGGTGCAGGCCGTGCTCGCAGCGGTGGACGGCGTGGACCAGGCGGCGGTGGTGGCCCGCGAGGACCGCCCCGGCGACAAGCGTCTCGTGGGGTACGTGACGGGCGGGGCCGACCCGGCCGCCGCGCGCGCCGCGGTGGCCGAGAAGCTGCCGGCCTACATGGTTCCCGCGGCGGTGGTGGTGCTCGACGCGCTGCCGTTGACGGTCAACGGAAAACTCGACACCAAGGCGCTGCCCGCACCGGAGTACCGCGACGCCGGCAGGTACCGCGCACCCACCGATGCCGTCGAGGAACTGCTCGCGGGCATCTACGCGCAGGTCCTCGGCCTCGAACGGGTCGGCGTGGACGACTCGTTCTTCGACCTCGGCGGCGACAGCATCCTGTCGATGCAGGTGGTCGCGCGCGCCAGGGCAGCGGGTGTCACGTGCAGGCCGCGCGACATCTTCGTAGAGCAGACCGTGGCCCGGCTCGCCCTGGTCGCCACGGTCACCGCGGCACATCATGGCCCCGCCGACGACGGTGTCGGCACGGCGGGCCCCACTCCGATCATGGCGTGGCTCAACGGTATCGACGGTCCGGCGGACGAGTTCAACCAGACCGTGGTCGTCCAGGCCCCGGCGGGCGTGACCCGCGCCGACGTCGACACGGTGCTGCAGGCGCTGCTGGACCGGCACGGTGCGCTGCGCATGTCCGTGCACGAGGACGGCGCAGGCGAGTGGTCGCTGGAGGTACCCGAACCGGGCTCGGTGGACGCCGGCTCCTGCGTGCGCGTGGCCGAGCGGCTGACCGACGAGACCCTGGTGGACGCCCGTTCGCGGTTGAACCCTGCGGCCGGGGCGATGCTCAGCGCGCTGTGGGTGCCGGAGACCGGCCGGCTGGCGCTGGTGATCCATCACCTCGCCGTCGACGCCGTGTCGTGGCGAATCCTGCTGGAGGACCTCAACATCGCCTGGGCTCAGCACCACAGCGGCCAACCGGTCGACCTGCCCGCGGGCGGAACGTCGTTCGTCGGGTGGTCGAAGCTGCTCGCCGAGCACGCCCACAGCGCGCCGGTTGTGGCGCAGGCGCAGATGTGGTGGCAGACGGCGGCCACCCCCGCGGTACTGCCCGCGGTGCATCCCGCCGTGGACACCTACGCGACCGCGGGTCACCTCTCGACGTCGCTGGACGCCGAGACCACCCGGATGCTGCTGGGCGACGTGCCCGCGGCGTTCCACGCAGGCGCGCACGACATCCTGCTGATCGCGCTGGCGCTGGCGGTGGCCGAGTTCGCGGGCACCGGCGACGGCCCGGTCGGCATCGACGTCGAGGGCCACGGCAGGGCGGAGGAACTGTCCGCCGGCGTCGATCTGTCCCGCACGGTGGGGTGGTTCACCACCAAACACCCGGTGTCACTCGCGGTCGGCGGCGTGCCGTGGGCACAGGTCGCCGGTGGCCACGACGCGCTGGGCGCCGCGGTCAAGAACGCCAAGGAACAGCTGCGCGCCCTCCCGGACGGCCTCACCTACGGGCTGCTGCGCTACCTCAACCCGGACGTCGACCTGACCGGTCCCGACCCGGCCGTCGGATTCAACTACCTGGGCCGCCTCGGTGCGGACGCGACCGGGCTGTCCGAGGAGCTGTGGCGGGTCGACCAGGCGGTCCCGACGGACGCGGCTGCCGCCGTGCCCATGCCGCTGGCCCACACCCTGTCGCTCGACGCCGCCACCATCGACGGTGCTTCGGGCCCGCGCCTGCAGGCGACCTGGACCTGGGCGCCGTCCGCACTCGGTCCCGACCAGGTCCACCGGTTGAGTGACTTGTGGTCGCAGGCACTGGAGGGCATCTGCGCACACGTGCGGTCCGGTGGCGGCGGGCTGACACCGTCGGACATCGCACCCGCGCGCCTGAGCCAGCCGCAGATCGACGTCCTGCAGCAGCGGCACGAGGTCGCCGACATCCTGCCGCTCACCCCGCTGCAGCGCGGACTGCTCTTCCACGCCGGCGCCGCGCAGGACGACGACCTGTACGCGGTGCAGCTGAACATCGGCCTGAGCGGTCCACTTGACCGGCACCGCCTGCACGCCGCGGTCCAGGCGTTGGTCCGGCGCCATCCCCACCTGGTGGCCCGGTTCTGCCAGGAGTTCGACGAGCCGGTGCAGATCCTGCCCGCAGAACCCCGGGCGGTCTGGCGCTACGTCGAACTCGGCGCCGCGGACACCGCCGAGGAGATCCTGGCCGCCGAACGGGCCGCGGTACTCGATCCCGGCCACGAATCGGCCTTCCGTGCCGCCCTGGTCCGCATCGCCGAGGACGAGCACCGGTTCGTGCTGACCAACCACCACATCCTGCTCGACGGCTGGTCACTGCCGATCCTGTTGCAGGAGATCTTCGCCGGCTACTACGGGCAGCCACTGCCCCCGGCGGTGCCCTACCGCAGATTCATGACGTGGCTGGCCGAGCGCGACGCCGAGAGTGCCCGCGCCGCATGGCGGACGGTGCTCGACGGATTCGGCACCCCCACCCTGGTCGGTCCGGCGCACGCGGCGGGACGGAGCGCTCGCTGCGTCGAGACGTTCCGGATGTCTGCGGCCGACACCCATGCCGTCGGCGAGCTGGCCCGCTCGTGTCGCACCACCGCCAGCACGGTGCTGCAGGCCGCGTGGGCGCAGATGCTGATGTGGCTGACCGGCCAGAGCGACGTCGCCTTCGGCGTCGCGGTCTCGGGCCGGCCGACCGACCTGGCCGGTGCGGAATCGATGGTCGGCCTGCTGATCAACACGGTGCCGGTGCGGGCCACCATCTCCGCGACCACCACCGTTGCCGACCTCCTCGCTCAACTGCAGGGCGCGCACACCGACACCCTCGAGCACCAGCATCTTCCGCTGACCGACATCCACCGGATCGCCGGTCACGAGCAGCTTTTCGACACGCTGTTCGTCTACGAGAACTACCCCGTCGACGCCACGGCGCTGTCCGGCGCGCACGAACTGGCCGTCACCGAGGTGGCCAGCCACGAACACAACCACTACCCGCTGTCGGTGGTGGCGCTGCCCGGCGATGAACTCGGCCTGCGGATCGAGTTCGACACGGCGGTCTTCGGCGCGGCGGAGATCGCGACGATCGTCGACCGGTTCCGGCGGGTGCTGGAGGCGATGACCGCCGACCCGGCCCTGCGGGCGTCGAAGGTCGACGTGCTGGGCGACGCCGAGCACGCGCATCTCGATGCGGTCGGCCACCGGTCGGTGCTGACGGAAGCCTGTGCGCCGGTCACGATTCCGGCCGTGTTCGGCACGCAGGCGGCGGCGACGCCCGACGCGGTGGCGGTGTCGTGTGGTGCGCGGTCGGTGACCTACCGCGAGCTCGACGAGGCGTCGAACCGGTTGGCGCACCTGCTGGTCGAGCTCGGGGCAGGGCCCGGCCGGTACGTGGCGCTGCTGCTGCCGCGGTCGGCCGACGCGATCACCGCCATCCTCGCGGTGCTCAAGTCCGGTGCGGCGTACGTGCCGATCGACCCGGCCCACCCGGCGGCGCGCGTCGAGTTCATGATCGCCGATGCCGCACCGGTGGTGGCCGTCACCACCACAGGCCTGGCCGACACCTTGGCGGCGGGCGGCCTGCCGGTCGTCTGGGTCGACGACCCACGCATCGCCACCCGGCCCAGCGGCGCGCTGCCGGGCCCGTCGCCCGACGACATCGCCCACGTGATCTACACCTCGGGCACCACCGGCATGCCCAAAGGTGTTGCGGTGAACCATCACAACGTGACCCGACTGTTCGACTCCCTCGACGTCGGCCTGGACTCGGCCACCGATCAGGTGTGGACGCAGTGCCACTCGTATGCCTTCGACTTCTCGGTGTGGGAGATCTGGGGCGCCCTGCTGCGTGGCGGTCGCCTGGTCGTGGTGCCCGAGTCGGTCACCGCGGCACCGGAGGACCTGCACGAGCTGCTCGTGGCGGAGCACGTCACGATGCTCAGCCAGACACCGTCGGCGATCTCGGCATTGTCGCCCGCCGGCCTCGACTCGGTGGCCGTGATGGTCGCAGGCGAGGCCTGCCCGGCCGACGTGGTCGACCGGTGGGCGACGGGTCGCACCATGATCAACGGCTACGGGCCCACCGAGACCACCGTGTACGCCACCATCAGCGCGCCGCTGGGCGCCGACTCGGACGTGCCGATCGGCCTCCCGGTGCCCGGGGCCGGACTGTTCGTCCTCGACCAGTGGCTGCGTCCGGTGCCGGAGGGCGTGGTGGGGGAGCTCTACGTCGCGGGCCGCGGCGTCGGAGCCGGGTACCTCCGCCGCGCCGGACTCACCGCGGCCCGGTTCGTGGCGTGCCCGTACGGCGGCCCGGGTGCCCGCATGTACCGCACCGGCGACCTGGTGCGCTGGGGCACCGACGGGCAACTGCGCTACCTCGGCCGCTCCGACGAGCAGGTCAAGATTCGCGGCTACCGCATCGAACTCGGCGACATCCAGAGCGCGCTCGCGGCGCTGGACGGGGTCGAGCAGGCCGCGGTCGTCGCCCGCGAGGACCGCCCGGGCGACAAGCGCCTCGTCGGCTACCTCGTCGGAACCCTCGACCCCGCCGCGGCACGCTCGGCGCTGGCGGAGCGGCTGCCCGGGTACATGGTGCCCGCGGCCGTCGTCGTCGTCGACGCCCTCCCGGTCACCGTGAACGGAAAGCTCGACGCCCGTGCGCTTCCCGTGCCGGAGTACCGCGACGGCGACCGCTACCGCGCCCCCGCCACCCCGACAGAGGAGATCCTGGCCACCATCTACGGTCAGGTCCTCGGCGTCGACCGGGTCGGGGTCGACGACTCCTTCTTCGACCTCGGCGGCGACTCCGTCTCGGCCATGCGGCTGATCTCCGCGGTCAACGACATCCTCGAGTCGGAGCTGTCGGTGCGCGCGGTGTTCGACGCACCCACGGTGGCACAGCTGGTGTCCCGGCTCGACGGGCAGGCGGCCGGACGCGCGCCGCTGGTGCGCGTCGAGCGGCCCGACGTGCTGCCGCTGTCGTTCGCCCAGAACCGGCTCTGGTTCATCGACCAGTTGCAGGGTCCCTCACCGATGTACAACATGCCGGTGGCGCTGCAGCTGCGCGGGCGGGTCGACACCGAGGCGCTGGCCGCGGCCCTGACCGACGTGGTGGACCGTCACGAGAGCCTGCGGACCCTGATCGCCGCACCCGACGGCGTGCCCCAGCAGCTCGTCCTGCCTGCCCGCTGGGCCGACTTCGGCTGGGAGGTCGTCGACGCGAGCACCTGGTCGCGCAGCCGGCTCGAGTCGGCGGTCGCCGAGACCGTCTGCCACAGCTTCGACCTGGCCACCGAGATCCCGTTGCGCGCGAAGCTGTTCCACGTCGACGGCGACGAGCACCTGCTGGTCGCCGTCGTGCACCACATCGCGGCCGACGGCTGGTCGATCACCCCGCTGGTGCGTGACCTGGGCGAGGCGTATGCCGCCCGGTGCGCGGGGCGTCGTCCCGACTGGGAGCAGCTCCCGGTGCAGTACGCGGATTACACGCTGTGGCAGCGCGAGCAGTTCGGCGATCTCAATGACGGCGAGAGCTCGATCGCCGCGCAACTGGCGTACTGGCAGGACGCCCTGGCAGGCATGCCCGAACGCCTCGCACTGCCCACCGACCGGCCCTGTCCCCAGGTGGCCGACCATCGTGGCGCCGCCGTGCCGGTGGACTGGCCGGCCGAACTGCAGGACGCGGTCGCCCGGGTGGCGCGCGACAACAAGGCGACCACCTTCATGGTGATGCAGGCCGCGTTGTCGGTGCTCTGCTCCACGCTGAGCGCCAGTACCGATGTCGCGGTGGGCTTCCCGATCGCCGGCCGTCGCGATCCCGCCCTCGACGACCTGGTCGGCTTCTTCGTCAACACACTCGTGCTGCGCGTCGACCTCGCCGGGGACCCGACGTTCGGCGAGGTGCTGGCACAGGTGCGCCGCCGCAGTCTGGCCGCCTATGAACACCAGGACGTTCCGTTCGAGGTGCTGGTCGAGCGGCTCAACCCGGCACGCAGCATGTCCCACCACCCGCTGGTCCAGGTGATGCTGGCCTGGCAGAACTACTCGGGCGACCCGGGCGCCGGGCTGGCTCTCGGGGACCTGGAGGCGACACCGCTGCCGGCGGAGACCCGCACCGCGCGGATGGATCTGGTGTTCTCACTTGCCGAACGCTGGGCAGCGGACGGCACGAGCGCAGGTATCGGTGGGAACGTCGAGTTCCGGACCGACGTGTTCGACGCCGCGAGCATCGAGACATTCGTGGCACGGTTGCGGCGGGTGCTGGAGGCGATGACCGCCGACCCCACCCGCAGGGTGTCGTCGACGGACGTGCTCGGAGACGTCGAACGGGCACGACTCGACGACTGGGGTCACCGGGCGGTGCTGGCCGATCGGGCCGTCTCGCCGGTCCCGGTGCCCGCGCTCTTCGCCGAACAGGTGGCCCGGACACCGGACGCCGTCGCGCTGAGTGGCGCCGGACGCCGCATGACGTACCGCGAACTCGACGACGCCGCAGCACAGTTGGCGTCGGCGTTGGCCGCCGAGGGCGCCGGACCGGGACGGTGCGTTGCGCTGCTGCTGCCGCGGTCCACCGACGCCGTCATGGCGATCCTGGCGGTGTTCAAGACCGGCGCCGCGTACCTGCCGATCGATCCGGCCCTGCCCGTGGCGCGGTTGCAGTTCATGCTCGCCGACGCCGAACCGGTGGCCGCCGTCACGACGGCGGACCTGCGGATCCGGCTCGAGGGTTCGGGTGTCGCGGTGGTCGACGTCGCTGACCCCGCACCGGCTGTGACCGGCTCGCCGCGGTGGGCCCGCGAGCCCGGCCCGGCCGACCTCGCGTACCTGATCTACACCTCCGGCACCACCGGCGTCCCCAAAGGTGTTGCGGTGACGCACCGCAACCTGACCCGGTTGCTGGGCACGCTGCACGCCGACCTACCCGCCGGGCCCGGCCAGGTGTGGTCGCAGTGGCACTCGCTGGTCTTCGACGTCTCGGTGTGGGAGATCTGGGGTGCCCTGCTGCACGGCGCCAGGCTGGTGGTGGTGCCCGAGGAGATGGTGGCCGCACCGGACGAGCTGCACGAGCTGCTGGTCAGCGAGGGGGTCAGCGTCTTGCACCAGACGCCCTCGGCGGTCGGGATGCTGACACCGGACGGCCTGGGGTCGACCGCGTTGGTCGTCGCCGGCGAGGCCTGCCCGGCGGAGGTGGTGGACCGGTGGGCGCCGGGGCGGGTGATGCTGAACGCCTACGGGCCGACCGAGGCCACGATCTACGCGGCGATGAGTCGGCCGCTGGCCGCGGGAACCGGCGTGGTGCCGATCGGGTCACCGGTGCCGGGCGGCGCGCTGTTCGTCCTCGACAGGTCGCTGCGGCGGGCGCCCCAGGGCGTCGTCGGCGAGCTGTACGTGGCAGGCGCCGGGGTGGCTCTCGGCTACTGGCGGCGCCCCGGTCTGACCGGATCACGTTTCCTGGCATGCCCGTTCGGTGCGCCGGGCGAGAGGATGTACCGCACGGGCGACCTCGCGCGGTGGGGCGCCGACGGGCAACTGCAGTACCTGGGTCGCGCCGACGAGCAGGTGAAGATCCGCGGTTACCGCATCGAGCTGGGCGAGATCCAGACCGCGCTCTCCGAGCTGCCCGGCGTCGAGCAGGCGGTGGTGACCGTGCGCGAGGACCGCCCGGGCGACCGGCGTCTCGTCGGTTACGTGATCGAGTCACACACGGGTGCAGTCGATGTCGCGCAGGCGCGGGACGCCCTGATGCAGGTGTTGCCCGCCTACATGGTGCCCGCGGCGGTGGTGGCGATCGAGGCGGTGCCGCTGACGGTCAACGGCAAACTGGATTCCCGCGCGCTGCCCGCACCGCAGTACACCGTCGAGGGATACCGTGCCCCGGCCGATGCGGTCGAGGAGATCCTGTCGGGCATCTACGCCGACGTGCTCGGCGTCGAGCGGGTCGGCGTCGACGATTCGTTCTTCGAACTCGGCGGCGACAGCATCCTGTCGATGCAGGTGGTCGCGAGGGCGCGCGCGGCAGGCGTGCTGTGCCGGCCGCGCGACGTCTTCGTCGAGCAGACCGTGGCCAGGCTGGCCCGGGTGGCCACCGCGGCGGACGGTTCGGCCGCCGAGGTCGACGAGGGCGTCGGACCGGTGGTGCCGACGCCGATCATGCGCTGGCTGCACAGCGTGCACGGCCCGGTCGACGAGTTCAACCAGACGATGGTGCTGCAGGCCCCGGCCGGAGTCACCGAGGATGACGTCGTGGTCGTGCTGCAGGCCCTGCTGGACCGGCACGCCACGCTGCGCCTGCGCGCCGCCGACGGGGACTCCGGCGTCTGGACGATCTACGTGCCCGACCCCGGCTCGGTCGACGCCCGCAGCTGCCTGCACACCGTCGACGAGCTCACCGACGAGGCGATGACCGCGGTGCGGGCCCGCTTGAACCCGGCCGCCGGGACGATGCTCAGCGCGCTGTGGGCCACGTCCACCGGCCGGCTCGCGCTGGTGGTGCACCACCTGGCCATCGACGGGGTGTCCTGGCGAATCCTGTTGGAAGACCTCAACATCGCGTGGGCGCAGCACCGCGGCGGTCAACCCGTGGCGCTGCCTGCCGGCGGCACGTCGTTCCTGCGCTGGTCCAGGCTGCTGGTCGAACACGCCAGCACCGCAGAGGTGGCGGGGCACGCCGCCGCCTGGCGGGAGATCGCCGAGACCCCCGCCATGCTGCCCGCCGTACAACCCGAGCGCGACACCTTCGCCACCGCCGGGCACCTCTCGGCCGCGCTGGACGCCGAGACCACCCGCAGTCTGCTCGGTGAGGTGCCCGCGGCCTTCCACGCCGGGGTCCAGGACATCCTGCTGATCGCGTTCGGCCTCGCGGTCGCGGAGCTGCTGGGCACCGGCACGGCCCCGGTCGCCATCGACGTCGAAGGGCACGGGCGCGCAGAGGAACTCGCCGACGACGTCGACCTCTCACGCACAGTGGGATGGTTCACCACCAAGTACCCGGTGGCGCTGACGCCCGGCGGGTTGTCGTGGGCGCAGGTGTGCGCGGGCGACCCGGCGCTCGGTGCGACGGTCAAGGCCGCCAAGGAACAACTCCGGGCGCTGCCCGACGTCCTCACCTACGGACTGCTGCGCTACCTGAAGCCGGAGGTCGGGCTGACCGCGGCCGACCCGACCGTCGGCTTCAACTACCTCGGCCGGCTGGGGGTGTCGGGCGGTGAGCTGTCCGACGACCTGTGGCGGATCTCCCAGGAGGGCCTGTCGCTCACCGGTGCCGCCGCGGCGGTGCCGATGCCGTTGCCGCACACGCTGGAACTGAACGCCGTCACCATGGACACCGACGCCGGACCGCGCCTGCAGGCCTCATGGACGTGGGCGCCGTCGGCGCTGGACCACGACCAGGTCGGCCGGCTGAGTGAGCTGTGGTTCGAGGCGCTGACAGGTATCTGCGCTCATGTGAGCTCCGGTGGCGGCGGGCTGACGCCGTCGGACATCGTTCCCGCCCGACTGGAACAGCGACAGATCGACCAGCTGCAGCAGCAGTGCCCGGCCGCCGACATCCTGCCGCTGACCCCGCTGCAACGGGGCCTGCTCTTTCACGCGGCCACCGCCCGCACCGACGACGACGTGTACGCCGTGCAACTGGACTTCACCATCAGCGGCCCGCTCGACCCGGAGCGGTTGAGCGATGCCGTGCACGCCGTGGTCCGCAGGCACCCGCACCTGGCGGCCCGCTTCTGCGACGAGTTCGACGAACCGGTGCAGATCATCCCGGCCGATCCCCTGATGGCATGGCGGTACCTCGACCTGCGTGGCGACGGCCGGGATCCGGGGCCGGAGATCGCCCAGCTGTGCGCCGACGAGCGAACGAAGGTGTGCGACCTCGCCCACCGGCCGGCCGTGCGGGCCGCGCTGATCGGCACGCCCGGCGAGCGGCACCGGCTCGTCCTGACGTTCCACCACATCGTGGTCGACGGATGGTCGCTGCCGATCCTGCTCGGCGAGATCTTCGCCGGGTACCACGGACACCGGTTGCCCTCCCCGCCGCCGTACCGCCGGTTCGTGACCTGGCTCGACGGTCGCGACGTCGAGGGCGCCCGCGCGGCGTGGCGCGAGGCACTCGACGGCTTCGCCACCCCCACCCTGGTCGCTCCGCGCCCGCATGCGGGCCCGCGCGGGGTGAGTGCGCACCGGCTGTCCGAGCAGGTCACCGACGCGCTCGGCGAGCTGGCCCGCTCGTGCCACACCACGATGAACACCGTGCTGCAGGCGGGCTGGGCGATGCTGTTGACGTCACTGACGGGTCAGCACGATGTCGCGTTCGGCGCCACCGCGTCCGGCCGGTCGGACGTGGCGGGCGCGGAGTCCATGGTGGGTCTGATGATCAACACGGTGCCGGTGCGGGCGAACATCACGCCGGCCACCACCGTCGCCGATCTGCTCGACCAGCTGCAGGACTTCCACAACGAGCTGCTCGACCACCAGCACCTGGCGCTCACCGACATCCACCGGGTGACGGGCCACGACCAGCTGTTCGACACGCTGTTCGTCTACGAGAACTACCCGATCGACGCCGGTGCGGTGGCGGGCGAGCACGAGCTGTCCGTCAGCGATTTCAACCACCACGAGAACAACCACTATCCGTTGACCGTGGAAGCGCTGCCGGGCAACGAGATCGGGTTCCGGGTCGAGTACGACGCCGAGGCGTTCGACGAGGCCGCGATCGGCAGGATGATGGACCGGTTGAGTCGCGTGCTGGCCGCCATGTCCGGCGACCCAGGACGGCGGTTGTCCTCGGTGCAGGTGCTGGCCGACACCGAGCGGGCGCGGCTGGACGAGGTCGGCAACCGGGCGACGCTGATTCGCCCCGCGGCGGCCGGTGTCTCGGTGCCGGTGGCGTTCGCTGCGCAGGTGCGGCGGACACCGGAGGCGGTGGCGCTGTCGGGAGACGGCGACGCGCTGTCCTATCGCGAGGTGGATGCGGCGTCGGACAGGTTGGCGCGGGCGCTGATGGGCCGTGGTGTGGGAGCCGGACAGTGTGTGGGGCTGCTGATGCCGCGGTGCGCGGAGGCGGTCGTCGCGATCGTGGCGATCCTCAAGTCCGGTGCGGCCTACGTGCCGATGGATCCGATGCACCCCGACGCGCGGATCGACTTCATGCTCGGCGACGCCGCACCGGCGGCGGTGATCACCCGTTCGGATCTGCAGTGGCGGGTCGCGGCCCATGACGTGGCGGTGATCGACGTCGACGATCCGGTCGACGAGTGGGGGATCGGTTTCTGGCACGGCCCTGTGCCGGAGCCGGCGCCGGACGACGTCGCCCAGATCATCTACACCTCCGGCACCACCGGTGTGCCGAAGGGCGTGGCGATCACCCATCGCAACGTCACCTCGCTGCTGGCGTCGCTGGATGCCGGTCTGCCGCCGGGACAGGTGTGGACGCAGTGCCACTCGTACGCCTTCGACTTCTCCGTCTGGGAGATCTGGGGTGCGCTGCTCGGCGGTGGCCGGCTGGTCGTCGTGCCCGAGGAGATCACCGCGTCACCGGTGGACTTCCATGCGCTGCTCGCCGACGAGGGAGTCAACGTGCTGACCCAGACGCCGTCGGCGGTGGGGATGCTCTCGCCGAGCGGACTGGAGCGCACCGCCCTGCTGGTCGGTGGTGAGGCCTGCCCGGCGGAGGTGGTGGACCGCTGGGCGCCCGGCCGGGTGATGGTCAACGCCTACGGCCCGACCGAGACCACCATCTACGCGTCGATGAGCACCCCGCTCGTGGCGGGATCCGGGCCGGTACCCATCGGTGCGCCGGTGGCCGGAGCGGCGTTGTTCGTGCTCGACGACTGGCTGCGGCCGGTACCCGCCGGCGTGGTCGGGGAGCTCTACATCGCCGGCGACGGCGTCGCGCAGGGCTACGTGCGTCGGGCGGGCCTGACCGCGTCGCGGTTCGTGGCGTGCCCGTTCGGGACGCCGGGTGCCCGCATGTACCGCACCGGCGACCTGGTGCGCTGGGGTGACGACGGGCAACTGCGCTACGGGGGTCGCTCTGACGAGCAGGTCAAGATCCGCGGCTTCCGGATCGAACTCGGCGACGTGCAGTCCGCACTGGCTGCGCTCGACGAGGTGGACCGGGCCGCGGTGGTCGCCGGCGAGAGCGGAACCGGCATCACGCGGCTGATCGGTTACGTCACCGAATCACGCAGCGGCGCCGTCGATCCCGGCGCCATCCGCGCGCGGTTGGCGGAACGGTTGCCCGCCTACATGGTGCCCGCGGCGGTGGTGGTGCTCGACGCGTTGCCGCTCACCGTCAACGGCAAGCTGGACACCCGGGCCCTTCCCGCCCCCGAGTACACCGCAGCGCAGTACCGCGCCCCCGCCGACACCGTCGAGCAGGTCCTGGTCGGCATCTTCGAACAGATCCTCGGATTGCCGCGCGTCGGTGTCGACGACTCGTTCCTCGAACTCGGTGGGGACTCGCTGTCGGTGATGCGCCTCGTCGCCGCGGTCAACAGCAGCCTGGATGCCGACATCTCGGTGTCAGCGGTGTTCGAGGCGCCCACCGTGGCCGGACTGCGTCAGCAGCTGCGGATCGGCGCCGACTCCCCGCGGGAGGTCACCCCGATCCAGACCCTGAAGAAGGGCAGCGGCGCTCCGTTGTTCTGCATCCACGCCGCGAGCGGGCTGAGCTGGCCCTACCAGGCGCTCGGCCGCCATCTCGATTGCCCGATCGTCGGAATCCAGCAGACGGATGACGATGCCGCCGGGTCGATCCGCGACATGGCGCGGACCTACGCGGACAGGATCCAGCAGATGCGGCCGAATGGGCCGTACCACCTGCTCGGCTGGTCCTTCGGCGGCGTCGTCGCCCACGAAGTGGCCGTCGAACTGGAACGGCGCGGCGGCGAGGTCGCGCGCCTGATCATCCTGGACGCCCAGCCGGAACTCGACGGGCGGCTCGCGACGCCCAATCAGATCCTGGGCATGACGCACGTCCGGGAGGAGCTCGCACGCTTCTATCAGATCAGCAACGCCGGCCTGGACGAGTCGGTCACCAACGAGCAGATCGACGTGATGCTGCGCATGCAGGGCGAGGCGGTGTTCGGCCGGTACAAGGAGCTCGTCGACCGGATCATCCGGAACGGCAGCGCCAACATCGAGTCGTACCGGAGTTACGAACCGGGTGTGTTCGGCGGTGACATGGTGCTGTTCGGGGCCGAGGGTGCTCACGAGGACAGGAGTGCCGAGATACTGCGCGCCTGGAGCCCTCATGTCGCCGGCAACATCACCGTGCACTCGGTCGACTGCACGCACGAGGAGATGCTGGGCGCGGAGACGCTCGCCCGCTACGGCGAGCAACTCGAGCAGGCCCTGAGGCTGGGCCCGATCGAGGAGCTGGCATCCGTCGATTCCACCGGACGCCGGTTGCGCCGGATCAGGTGACGACGGGCTCGTCCGCTAGGCCTGCTCGGTCAGCCACTCGGCGGTGAAGCGCAGCATCTCGGGGGTGTCGTCCACCATCTGGCGGCTGAGCATGCCCTCGATCGTGCCGCCCACGAAGCGCACGTCGACCTTCACCGTCGCGGTACAGCGCAGCTGAGAGGCACCGCCCGCGGGCGCCAGCACCACGCTGCTGCGACCGGAACCCGGTGCGCCCCGGGCTTCGATGTGGACCGTTCCGTGCAGCTCGCCGTCGACCAGGGTCCACGTCTGGTCCTGGACGATCTCCAGGTCCCGGGGATACAGCTTTCCGAACGGCTTGGGCAACAGGGCGGTACGCAGGTCCTGGACGGTGACGACCTGTACGGAGCCGTCGACGACGTCGATCGCGTCGAGGCGGCCGTTGTCGCCGTAGGCCGCCAGTCGTGACACCCAGTAGTCCGCCTCGGAATAGGCGGCATGGATCTGTTCGACGCCGATCGCGGACTCGACCTGGAAGTCGACCGTTCGTGACATGCAAGCTCCCACCCCGTCGCGTGCAGCGCAGTGCACGTTGTCGGTCCCACCGTAGAGATGCGCGCCGAAGGGGTTTCGAACGGTTCGTGCGGGTGCGAACGGTGGAGAGGCGAAGAGCTGAGATGAGCGCTCGGAACACATCGGGCAAACGGACAGTGTCGAGGAGACAGGCGACTCCGGTCGGCACGACGCCGGAGGCCGGCGCAGCAGCTAATTGACGGAGGCGCTAGTCCGCGTCGGGTCCGGAGAACGGGGTTCTTCGGCCCGAGTGGTCAAGCCGAACGGGCACATGAATTGATTACATTTTGGTGACGCCCGTCCTCGCATTCGCTGTGAAGAACCGGCGGCAAACTTCACAATCACCGCCGCGAGCAACGCCGAGCCTTGTACGCGAATTATTCGCCAAATACTTCCATATATGCATTCGTGCCAGCTCACCGCCACCTGCGCGTTCCAGGCATGAGGTTGCTACCACCTGCGGAGACTGCGCACTCAGCAGTGCACGGAGTCGTTTGCTATAGCAACGATAAAACTCGTACTGCCGTGCACTTATCAAGCGATCATCGCAATCGCATATCGCGTCGGGCACAAGCCCATATGGCGGTTTCGGGCATGGGTTACCCTTCATCCACCGGTTGACGCCCGAAGGGGCGCTCAGCGTTTGCGATCAGACGGCGCCATGCCTCAGCATGGTGCGGGTGTGGCACAGGGGAGGAGTCCTGCGATTTTCAGGCTGCTGAAACGGGCGTGGATTCCGTTGCTCGTACTCGCCGTGGTCGCTGCCGGCGGCTTCACCGTGTCGCGTCTGCACGGCATCTTCGGCTCCGAGAGAAGAATCTCCTATGCCGACACGAGAGCAGCCGACACCAAGCCGTTCGATCCGAAGCAGCTGGTGTACGAGGTGTTCGGCGCGTCGGGCACCGTCGCCAACATCAGTTACTTCGACAAGGACTCGGAGCCGCAGTACATCACGGGCATCAGCCTGCCTTGGACGATGCAGTTCGACATCGGGAACGCCACTGCGACAGGAAGTCTCATGGCGCAGGGCGACAGCAACTACATCGGCTGCCGTATCACCGTGGACGGTGAGGTCAAGGCCGAGAAGGTGTCCGACAACACCAACGCGTTCACCTCATGCCTCCTGAAGGCCGCATGAGCAACGTCTCCACGGAGCACCGGCGGGTTCGACGGCCGCGGATCGCCTCGTTCATCCGGTCCTTCTCCCCCCTGATCATCATCGGCTGGCTGGCTGTCATGGTCCTGCTGTCCGTCACCATTCCTCCGCTGGAGGTGGTCGAGCGGCAGCGATCGGTTTCGCTCAGCCCGGCGGACGCGCCGTCCGTGATCGCGGCGGAGCGCATCGGTCAGGCCTTCGAGGAATCCACCGGCGGCAGCGTGGCGATCATCGTTCTCGAGGGCACCGAGCCCCTGGGCGAAGAAGCGCACAGGTACTACGACGAGATCATCCGTCAGCTGAAGGACGACCCCCAGCACGTACAGCACGTCCAGGACTTCTGGGGCGACCCGTTGACCGCGGGCGCAGCAGAGAGCGCAGATCGAAAAGCCGCGTATGTGCAGATGGACCTTGTCGGTGAACTGGGTCAGGCCGAGGCGACGAACTCGGTCACGGCCGTGCGCGACGTCGTCGACCGCACGCCTGCGCCGCCGGGCGTCAAGACCTATGTGACCGGTCCATCGGCAATCGTCGCCGACCTCGGCACGAGCGGTAACAAGACGGTTCTGCTGATCACCCTGGTCACCATCAGCGTCATCTGCGTCATGCTGCTGCTGCTCTACCGCAAGATCTTGATCGTCATCATCCTGCTGTTCACGGTGTTCGTCGAGCTGCAGGTGGCCCGGGGTGTGGTCGCGTTCCTGGCCCTACAGGGCTATGTCGGCCTCACGACATACGTCGTCAATCTCCTCGTCTCCGTCGGCATCGCAGCAGGAACCGACTACGCCATCTTCTTCGCCGGCCGATATCAGGAGGCACGCCAGGCCGGCGAGGACCGGGAGAATGCGTTCTTCACGTCGTACAGCAGTGTCGCCAAAGTGGTACTCGCGTCCGGTGTGACGATCGCCGGCGCGATCGCGTGCCTCAGCTTCACCCGACTGCCGTTCTTCCAACCGCTCGGAGTCCCCGGCGCGATAGGAATCCTCGTCGCCGTCGCGGTGGCGCTCACACTCGTGCCCGCCTGCATCGCCGCCACCAGTCGTTGGGCCACCTTCGACCCCAAACGGAGGGTGGCGACTCGCCGGTGGCGGCGAATCGGTACCGCGATCGTCCGGTGGCCGGCGCCGATTCTCGTTGCGACGATAGCAATTTCATTGATAGGCCTGTTGACGCTGCCCGGCTACAACCCGAGCTACAGCGACCAGAAGTACCTGC
The DNA here is from genome assembly GCF_049541695.1 of Mycobacterium sp. NPDC050041. Taxonomy (NCBI): domain Bacteria; kingdom Bacillati; phylum Actinomycetota; class Actinomycetes; order Mycobacteriales; family Mycobacteriaceae; genus Mycobacterium; species Mycobacterium sp. NPDC050041. Next base: position 1,111,492 of record NZ_JBMVDG010000001.1, read on the forward strand.
CCCAGGACATCCCGGCCAACCAGGGCTACGCGGCTGCCGCGCGGCACTTCCCGGAGTCGCGGATGGCCTCACCTGAGCTCCTGATGGTCCAGTCGGACCGCGACATGCGCAACTCCGCAGACCTGCTGGTGCTCAACAGGCTCGCCAAGGCGGTCTTCGCCGTCCCCGGTGTCGCCAACGTGCAGTCGATCACGCGGCCCGAAGGCACGCAGATCAAGCACTCGTCGATCCCGTTCATGCTGAGCATGAGCAACGCCAGCCAGAAGCTGACCATGCCGTTCCAGCGGGCGCGCATGGAGGATCTGCTCAAACAGGCCGACTCGATGTCCACGACGATCAACGTGATGAAGCGCATGCAGAGCCTGATGACCGAGATGGTCGGCACGACGCACCGCATGGTCGGCACCACCCACGAGATCGAAGAGATCACCGTCGAGCTGCGGGACCACATCGCCGATTTCGACGACTGGTTCAGGCCGATCCGCAACTACTTCTACTGGGAAAAGAAGTGCTACAACATCCCCATCTGCTGGGCATTCAGGGGCCTCTTCGATTCCATCGACGGCATCGACCAGGTGACGCTCAAGATGAAGGACCTCACGGCTGACCTCGACCAGCTCGATGAGCTGATGCCGCAGCTGCTGACCTCGTTCCCGCCGATGATCGCCCAGATGGAGAGCACCCGCACGATGATGCTGACGATGCACAGCACCATGTCGGGGATCTTCGCCCAGATGGACGACTCGAACACCAACGCCACCGCCATGGGCAAGGCGTTCGACGCCTCGAACAACGACGAGTCCTTCTACCTGCCGCCGGACATCTTCGAGAACAAGGACTTCAAGCGCGTTCTGGACATCTTCATGTCTCCGGACGGCAAGGCGGCGCGCTTGCTGATCTCACAGAAGGGCGATCCCGCGACGCCCGAGGGGACCAAGCTGGTCGAGCCGATCAAGACCGCGGCCGAAGAAGCGCTCAAGGGGACTCCGCTGGAGAGTTCGAAGTTGTATCTGACCGGCACCGCCGCACAGGTGAAGGACCAGATCGACGGCTCGAAGATCGATCTCCTGATCGCCGGCGTCGCCGCCCTGTGCCTGATCTTCCTGATCATGGTGATCATGACGCGGAGCCTGATCGCGGCCCTGGTCATCGTCGGTACGGTGGCGCTGTCGCTGGGAGCGTCGTTCGGCCTGTCCGTCCTGGTGTGGCAGCACCTACTCGGGATCCAGATCAACTGGGTCGTGTTGGCGATGTCCGTCATCGTCCTGCTGGCGGTGGGCTCGGACTACAACCTGCTGCTCGTCTCGCGAATGAAGGAAGAAGTCGCCGCCGGCATCAACACCGGCATCATCCGGGCCATGGGCGGGACCGGCAAGGTCGTGACCGCCGCCGGTCTGGTGTTCGCCGCCACGATGGGCTCGATGATCGTCAGCGACCTGCTCACGATCGGACAGGTGGGTACCACCATCGGTCTCGGGCTGCTCTTCGACACCCTGATCGTGCGTGCGTTCATGACGCCGTCCATCGCCGCCCTGCTCGGCCGGTGGTTCTGGTGGCCGCAGCAGGTGCGTCCCCGTCCCGCCAGCTCGATGCTCCGACCGGTGGGTCCCCGCCCGCTGGTCCGCTCCCTGCTGTCGCGGGACTAGTCAGGTCGCATGAGGACAAGAAGAGACCGCCCGCCGTTCATCGCGCGGACGATACGCCGGTTCTCGCCGATCATCATCGTCGCCTGGATCGCCGTGATCATCTACACGACGCTGGCCTCGGTCGGCTGGGAATGGCGCTCCGCGATCCCGGCGCTGGAAAAGGTGGCGGAGGAGAACTCGGTGTCCCTGATGCCGGCCGATGCGCCCTCAGCGCAGGGCATGCGGCGGATGGGACAGGCGTTCGAGGAATCCGACTCGGACAGTTCGGCGATGCTCGTCCTGGAAGGCCAGGAGCCGCTCGGTGAGGCTGCGCGGCAGTATTACGCGGGGCTGATCCAGCAGTTGCGCGACGATCCAGAACACGTGACCCACGTGCAGGATCTGTGGGGCGACCGGCTCACGTCGTCGAGCGTCCAGAGCCCGGACGGCAAGGCCACCTATGTGCAGTTGAATCTCGCCGGGAACCAGGGGACGCCGCTGGGCGACGAGTCGGTGGCAGCGGTGCGGGACATCGCCGCGCGTTCCTCGCCGCCCGCCGGTGTGCAGGTCTACGTGACCGGGGCGGCGCCGCTGGCCTCGGACATGCAGCACAGCGGCAACGACTCGATCCTCAAGATCACAATCGTGACCGTCGTGATCATTTTCACGATGCTGCTCATCGTCTACCGCTCGATCATCACCGTCATCCTGCTGTTGGTCATGGTGGGCGTGGAATTGGCGGCGGCCCGCGGAATCGTCGCGATACTGGGCGCCAACCAAGTGTTCGTGCTCTCGACCTTCGCGGTGAACATGCTGGTCTTCCTGGCGATCGCGGCGGGCACCGACTACGGCATCTTCTTCTTCGGCCGGTATCAGGAGGCGCGGCAAGCGGGCGAAGATCGGGAAACGGCGTACTACACCACCTATCGCAGTACCGCTCCCGTCGTCCTCGCATCAGGACTGACGATCGCCGGCGCCATCTACTGCCTGAGCTTCACCCGGTTGCCGTACTTCCACACCATGGGTGTCCCGTGTGCCATCGGCATGCTGGCCGCGGTCGCCGTCGCGGTGACGTTGGTGCCGGCCGGGATTGCCCTGGCGAGCGCTGTCGGACTGCTCGAACCCAAGCGCAGACTCAAGTCCCGTAGGTGGCGGGGGATCGGCACGGCGATCGCGCGCTGGCCGGGTCCCATCCTTGTGGCCGCTCTTGCGACCGCATTCGTCGGTCTGCTGGCGCTGCCGGGGTACGAAACGAGCTACAACGACCGCGAGTACATCTCCCCGGACATTCCGGCGAACCAGGGGTTCGCGGCAGCGGAACGCCACTTCACCCAGGCGCGACTGACGCCCGACGTCCTCATGATCGAGGCGGGGCACGATCTGCGGAACCCCACGGACTTCATCACGCTCAACAAGCTGGCCAAGGCGCTCTTCGGCATTCCCGGGATTTCGCGGGTGCAGGGGATCACCCGCCCAGAGGGGACACCGATCGAGAAGACGTCCATCCCCTTCCTGCTCAGCCTCCAGCAAGCCACCCAGTACCAGGTGCAGAAGTTCCAGGGCGAACGCAACGGCGACATGCTCAAGCAGGCCGAGAGCATGGGCGTGATGATCGGCATCATGCAGGAGCAGTACGCGATGATCCAGCGGCTGAACGAAGTCACGCACGAAATGATCCTCAGCACCCAGGAGATCGCGGCGATCACCGACGAACTGCGGGGCAGTGTCGTCCTCTTCGACGATTTCTTCCGACCGATCAGGAATTACTTCTACTGGGAGAAGAAGTGCTACAACATCCCGATCTGTTGGGCGCTGCGGTCAATCTTCGACACCATTGACGGCGTGGACGCGCTCCACGACAAGATCCAGATCCTCACCAAGGACATGGAGCAGTTGGACGTGCTCCTGCCGCAACTCGCCGCGCAATTCCCCCAGATCATCGAGGTCCTGCGGACCATCCAGACGATGTCGCTCACCATGTACTCGACGATGTCGGGGATCTCGGCCCAGATGGATGAGCAGACCACCGACGTCAGTGCGATGGGACAGGCGTTCGACGCGGCCAAGAACGACGACTCGTTCTTCCTGCCGCCCGAGGTCTTCGACAATCCCGACTTCAAACGCGCGATGGCGTCGTTCCTGTCGCCGGACGGGAAGTCGGCCCGGTTCATCATCTCCCACAACGGTGATCCGGCCACACCGGAGGGCATCGAACGCGTCGAGAAGCTCAGGGTCGCCGCCGAGGAGGCGCTCAAAGGCACACCCCTGAGCGACGCCAAGATCTATCTCGCCGGGACGGCGTCGACCGCCAAGGACTGGCAGGACGGGTCCACCTACGACCTCCTGATCGCCGGCATCGCGGCGATCTGCCTGGTGTTCATCATCATGCTGGTCATCACGCGCAGTCTCATCGCGGCGCTGGTCATCGTGGGCACCGTGGTGCTGTCCCTGGGCGCCTCTTTCGGGTTGTCCGTGCTGCTGTGGCAGTACATCCTGGGCATCAACCTGCACTGGATGGTGCTGGCGATGTCGGTGATCATCCTGCTGGCCGTGGGATCCGACTACAACCTGCTGCTCGTGTCCCGCATGAAGGAGGAAGTCGGCGCAGGCATCAACACCGGCATCATCCGGGCGATGGGCGGGACCGGGAAGGTCGTGACCACCGCCGGTCTGGTGTTCGCCGCCACGATGGCGTCCATGGCGGTCAGCGACCTGCGGATCATCGGTCAGATCGGCACGACCATCGGCCTCGGCCTGCTGTTCGACACGATGATCGTCCGCTCGTTCATGACCCCCGCCATCGCCGCGCTGCTGGGCCGCTGGTTCTGGTGGCCGCAGCGGGTGCGGCCGCGTCCTGCGAGCGCCATGCTGCGCCCGTACGGGCCGCGACCACTGGTGCGGGCCCTGCTGGGCACCCCCATGCGCCGCGACGACGACGATCCGCCCACGGTCGAGTTCCCCCGGGCGCCCGTTTAGGCGCGCCATTCTCCGTCGGCGGTACAGGTCTTTTCACATCGCGCGGGCAAATGGGTCTGGGTCGGTAACGAACATTCAGGCGCCGACGATGACACAAAAGTATGGGCAACAATCGGTCTCGGCGATTAGGATTCGGTGCCGGGGGGAAAGGAGACAAGCATGATGAAATTGTCGATGAGCAAAGTCGCCGTAGCGCTCGGAGGGCTCGCGCTGACGCTGAGCGCCGGGGCCGGCGTGGCCGCCGCGCAGCCTGATCTCGGGCCGGCCATCAACTCCACCTGTACCTACGACCAGTGGGTCGCGGCACTGCGCACCGAGAATCCCGGGCCTGCCTCCGCATTCGACTCACAGCCGATGTCGCAGTCCTACCTTCGTCAGTTCTTTTCCTCCGGTCCCGCGCAGCGCCAGCAGCTGGCGCAGATGTTCATGAGCCTGCCGGGCGCAGACCAGAACGTTCCGGTCATGGCGCAGGCTTTCAACTCCTGCAGCAAGTACTGAGCGGCCGAGTCAGCGGAGCGGATCGCGACCGATCTGCTCCGCTGATTCACATCACGGCGCCGGTGAGCGAGAACTCACTCAGAGTGTCCAACAGGCGTTGCGGCAGCCGGTCGTTCGAGTGACCTGGCTGGTAGGCGAAGACTGACACGAAGACGCTCCCGTGCAGTCGCCCGGAGAGCAGCGCCAGTATTCCCCCGCCCTGATGGAGCAGCTTCTTCGTCACGTGCGGGTACTTCCACATCATGGCGAAGTGATCGGCTTCGGTGCCGTCGGGGCGATTGGCCGATTCGTCGATTGCGCCGAGATTCGACGAGAGAACCCTCGTGGCGCTGCCGTGGACGAAGTTGACCATGCGTCTGACCACCCACTGCGGGAGCAGCGGGACGAGCGGCATCAGGGCCATCTCATCGTCCACCGAGTTTTTGTGCTGGACCAGGGCGTGCTTGATCGCGGCCCGCATCTCGCGCAGATCGCTCGTCGCGGACCTCGGGTCGACCGTCACGTGGGCATCCCGCACGGCGCCCGCGCGGGTGTCCTCGAGCGTGCGTTCGTTGACGGGCATGTCCAGCGTGACGAATCCGTCCGGGGTGACTCGTCCCAGCCCGCTCGCGAGCCGGGCGGCGAAGGCCGCGAGCAGGGTGTTGCTGGTTCCGCCGAGCGCCTCGGCGCGGCTGTCCCAGTCACCCGCGTCGACGAGGATCGTCGCCCTCGGGATGTCGACCATCTCGTCTTCACCGGTGCGTTCAAGGGTCGGCGTCGATCCCGCCGACTCACGCTTCTGCCGGCCCATCCGGAGCACCGCGGCGCCGGCTCGTCGGATGGCGGGAGTGTCGCGCACCACCTGACGGAGATCTTCGCGGATGGCGCGCGAGCGCTTCCGCGATGCCGCCTCGGGCCAGTTCCTGCCGACGTCGCGGTCGCCGACCGCACTGACCAACGACTCGCACAATCCGATGCCATCGGTGAGGCAGTGGGAGATGACGAGGCTCACCCCTGAGCCGCCGTCGGTGAAGGGGAGTGCCGCAAGGTGCCAGCCCGGTCCGTGCTCGGGATCGAGCGTGATGCTCGGTTGCTCGTTCAGCCAGTCGCTGAACTCACCACGCGGCCGCGCCGAGCTCACGAACTCGATGTCCGACGCGTGCGAGGACGCGACCCAGCGATGGCGACCGAAGGGCAGAGCCGAACGTTCGATGCGTCGGGATACCAGGACACCGCGCCGGAGGCGCTCGTGGAACAGCTCGAGGCCCGGCCCGTTCACCGGGCCGGGGAGAATCCAGGCGCATTGGAGGAGATTGGCCGTACCTGTCGCCCGTTCGATGTCGAACACCGTCTGGTCGAGCGGCTCGAGAACGTTGGTCATCGGATCGTGTCACAATCGCCGGTCGACGGGACTTCCGGCAGCATTCCGATCCGAGCCCATATCAGCCCCCGACTTCGACGTTCGATAGTTCTTTGATCCATTCTCAAGGTAGCTATGCGGCCCCGCTCTGCGGCCGTTTCGGCGAGATCGATTCCGGCCGGCTTCTGTGTCACAGCGGGTGCGCCGGGCGTGAACTGCGCCATCAATTCCCGGCTTCGTATTCCACTGTGACCGGCCGCGCTCGTGGCGTTGTCGCTGCTTTGCGGTGTGCCGATTCGCGTGTTTGCGACGGTCGAGGCCGTGGCATCGCTGCGCGGTCTCGCACGGGTCGGATGCGGGCGGGCGCGACATCTCGCAACCATCGGTGCTCCCCCCGCCCGCAGGCAGCTTGTACGGACCTGTAACACTCTGAGCAACGCCAGCGATATCTATATCGCCATCGCATCGCGAGATGGGACGGCTGCGCCCAGGTTTCCTCGAACCCCGGGCACTGATCGTCCGCTCTCGGCACCGGCGCAGAACAGCCGTTTGCCACGTCGATGCCTGATGACGAGGGAAGATTCGCTGTCGGCGATGGGAACGCAAATGCCGCTCCTGGTCGGCGGTGGTATTCGCCCGACGATCGATGCGCCGCGAATTTCACCGATTAGTGCAGGCAGAGTATTGTGTACGCAGATCACGGACGCTGCTTCCCGATCAAACAGCCGTACGGATTCGGCTAATGTTTTCACCGCTCCACCGCGAACCTGACGAAACGCACGAACGCCCTTGCTACCTTCCAGTAGTGTGCTGTGAGTTAATCTCTTGGACACGGGAGGGCCAGGTGGACGTCATTCCGTCCGATCGTGATCGAGACGTCTCTCTGACCTTGATGAGCCACGTCGAGCAACGCAACCCGCGCGTGTCCGGTCACGTAGGAGTCCGCCGGCTGGTGGGCCACGGCAAAGCCGAGCGCGCAGCGGCGCGGGTCAGGTGAGCCCGGACCGGCTCGGGGACCGGACGGGACGCCCACGCGGGTGATGGGTGGCGGTTCGGTCTTGAGGTGTGGCACCGGCAGGGGGTTGAGGAGTTGATACCGATGGGGGAATCGGGTGGGGGCGCCCTTCCGTTGACGCGCGGACAGCTCGACATCTGGCTCGCGCAGGAGACGGGTGATCTCGGCACGGCGTGGCAGCTGGGCATGTTCGTGCACATTGCGGGTGCAGTGGATCGCGACGCGCTGGAGTGGGCGATTCAGCGTGTGGTGCGCGAAGTCGAGTCGGCCAGGGCCGCCTTCGAAGAGGTGAACGGTCAGGTCGTCCAGTACGTCGTCGACGAGCCGGACGTCGAACTGACGTTTCACGATCTCACCGGCTCGCCCGACGGATGGGGCGACGTGCACCGGGTCGCCGAGTCGATTCAGCGCACGCCGATGCCGCTGACGGGGCCGTTGCTCAAATTCGCCCTCTTCGAGACACACAGCGATGAATTCCATCTGTTCGCGTGCTGCCACCACCTGAACATGGACGGATCCGCGCTCGGTTTGGCCGGGCAGCGAATCGCGTCGGTCTATTCGGCTGTCGTTTCGGGTGCGCCGGTACCTCCCGCACTGTTCGGCTCGTTGCAGGACGTCATCGATTGCGAAGCCGAATACGAGGCGTCCGCGGACTTCGTCGAGGACGAGGCCTGGTGGGCGGGCAATCTCCCTCCCGCCGAGGAGTTGCCGCATCCGTCGCGGTCGAGCGGCGATGCGCATGCGCGATACGAACAATCCGGTGCTGTGCGGCTGGATCCTTCGCTCCGTCGCAGGGTGGACGCGCTGGCGGAGGCGTGGACGATGCCCAGGTCGTCGATCCTCACGGCGGCATGCGCTCTGGTGCTGCGAGGACGCAGTGGCGTGTCGTCGACCGTCGTCCTCGACTTCCCGGTCACCAGGCGCGTGACCCCTCAGTCGAAGACCCTTCCCGGGATGTTCGCCGGCGTCGTGCCCTTGGTGATAGAGGTGCCACCGGCAGCGTCGGTCGCCGAATTCTGTCGGGGCGTGGACGCCAGGGTGCGCGAAGTCGTGAAGCACCAGCGGTACCCGGCCGACGCCCTGGAGCGCAAGGGCCGCCTGCCGGGGGCGGCACAGACAGCGGGCAGGGTGGGGGTCAATTTCCTGCCGTCCGCGTACACGTTGACCTTCGGCGGCGCTCCAGCGGCCGCGTCGTACACCAACATCGGACCGGTGGGCGGCTTCGGGTGGATCTTCTCGACGGCCGGCGACGACCTCTTCATCAGCACGGCCGGTGCCGCGGAGTCGTTCTCGGGATTCGACGTCGCAGACATCGCCAGACTGCTGGAACGGATGCTGACGGCGATGAGCGCGGATCCGAAGCAACGACTCGCCGTGATCGACGTCCTCGAAGCCGGTGAACAGGAGCGGCTCGATCTCTGGGCCAACCGGGCGGCGCTGGCAGAGGCCGGCTCGGCCGCCTCGTCAGATGCGTCGATCCCGGCGATGTTCGCGGCGCAGGTCGCGCGGACCCCCGAGGCGGTGGCGCTGACGTTCGAGGGCCGCGACCTGACCTACCGCGAGCTGGATGAGGCGTCGAACCGGTTGGCCCATCTGCTGGTCGGACAGGGTGCCCGTCCCGGTGAGTCGGTGGCGCTGCTGTTCCCCCGGTCGGCTGACGCCGTCGTGGCGATCACGGCGGTGCTCAAGACGGGGGCGGCATACGTGCCGATCGACCCGAGTCATCCCGATACGCGGGTCGAGTTCGTGGTCGGCGACTGCGCACCGGTCGCGGCGGTCGCCACCGCGGAACTGGCCGGACGGCTGGCGGGCCACGGTGTGGTCGTCGTCGACCCGCACGACACCCGGATCACCGCGCAGCCTGCCACGGCATTGCCCATGCCTGCCGCGGACGACGTCGCCTACCTGATCTACACCTCGGGAACAACCGGACGACCGAAGGGTGTCGCGGTCACTCACGGCAACGTCGCTTCGCTGATGACGTCGGTGAAGGCGGATCTGCCGCGTACGGGCGTGTGGACGCAGTGGCATTCCTATGCGTTCGACGTCTCCGTGTGGGACATCTGGGGTCCCCTTCTCGCCGGCGGCCGCCTGCTCGTGGTGCCGGAGGCCGTGGCGGCCTCGCCGGAGGAGTTCCACGCGCTGCTGGTCGCCGAGGGCGCCGATGTGATGAGTCAGACGCCCTCCGCCGTCGGGATGCTCTCACCCGACGGCCTGGAGTCGACGGCCCTGGTGGTGGACGGCGAGGCGTGCCCCGCCGACGTGATGGATCGGTGGGCACCGGGCCGCGTCATGGTGAACGCCTACGGACCGACCGAGGCCACGATCTTCGCGACGATCAGCCGGCCGTTGCAGCCGGGGTCGGGCGTGGTGCCCATCGGTGAGCCGGTGCCGAGGGCAGCGTTGTTCGTGCTGGACGGATGGTTGCGGCCGGTGCCGGCGGGTGTGATGGGTGAGCTCTACGTGGCGGGCGCAGGCGTGGCGGCCGGTTATGTCGGCCGGTCGGGCCTGAGCGCGTCACGATTCGTGGCGTGCCCGTTCGGCGGGCCCGGAACGAGGATGTATCGCACCGGTGACCTGGTGTCCTGGTGTGCAGACGGCCAATTGGAGTACTTCGGCCGAGCCGACGAACAGGTCAAGATCCGCGGATACCGCATCGAACTGGGCGAGGTCCAGACCGCGTTGGCGGCCGTCGACGGCGTCGAACAGGCCGTGGTGATCGCTCGGGAGGACCGCCCGGGTGACAAGCGGCTCGTCGGCTACGTGACGGGGTCGGTGGATCCCGGCGCGGCACGGGTCACCCTCGCGGAACAGTTGCCGCCCTACATGGTGCCCGCGGCGGTCATCGTGCTCGACGTGTTGCCCGTGACGGTGAACGGCAAGCTGGACCGTCGTGCGCTCCCAGCGCCGGAATACCAGGGCGTCGACCGGTACCGCGCTCCGTCGACGGCGGTCGAGGAGATCCTGGCCACCCTCTTCGCCGAGGTCCTGGGGTTGGAGCGGGTCGGGGTCGACGACTCGTTCTTCGAGTTGGGCGGCGACAGCATCCTGTCGATGCAGGTGGTCTCACGCGCCCGGGCAGCCGGCCTGGTGTGTCGTCCCCGAGATGTCGTGGTCGAGCAGACGGTGGCGCGGTTGGCCCAGGTCGTGCGCGCTTCGGACGGACCGGGGACGGTCGACGACGGTCTGGGGCCGGTGTCGGCGACTCCGATCATGGCCTGGCTGAACGGGATCGACGGGCCGGTGCACCAGTTCAACCAGACAACGGTGCTGCAAGCCCCGGCGGGTGTCGACGAGGCTGACGTCCGCATCGTGATTCAGGCGCTGCTCGACCGGCATGCGATGTTGCGACTGCGGGTCCTCGACGACGGGTCGGGCGACTGGTCGTTCGAGGTGCCAGGGGTGGGTGCGGTGGACGCCGCCGACTGCCTGGTCTACGCGGAGAGCCTGACCGACGGCGTCGTCTCGGCGGCGCGGTCCCGGCTCGATCCGTTCGCAGGGGCGATGGTCGCTGCGGTGTGGGCGAGGTCGACCGCTCAGTTGATGTTGAGCGTCCACCACCTCGCCGTCGACGGCGTGTCCTGGCGAATCCTGGTCGAGGACATCAACATCGGCTGGGCTCAACTCCGTGCGGGTCAGCCGATCGCGCTGCCGGACGGGGGCACGTCGTTCGCCAAGTGGTCGACCGTGCTGACCGACCACGCAGCATCGGACGCGGTCGTCGGGGTGGCTGATCGATGGCGGCAGGTGTTGGCGGTGCCGGAGGTGCTGGCGGCGCCGGACCCCGAGCGGGACACCTACGCCACGGCGGGCCGGCTGTCGGTGGACCTGGACACCGACACCACACGGCTGTTGCTCGGTGAGGTTCCCGCGGCGTATCACGCCGGGGTGCAGGACATCCTGCTTGCTGCCTTCGGTGTGGCGTTGGCGGAGTTCCTCGACGCCGGTGCTACGCCGGTCGGCATCGAGGTCGAAGGCCACGGTCGCACCGAGGAGATCGCCGACGGCGTGGACCTGTCGCGAACGGTCGGATGGTTCACCGCGAAGTATCCGGTGGCACTGTCCGGTGGGTTGTCGTGGTCCGAGGTGCTCGCCTCCCGACCGGCTCTGGACGGTGTGGTCAAGCAGGCCAAGGAGCAGCTGCGGGCGCTGCCCGACGGCATCACCTACGGGTTGCTTCGCCATGTGAACACCGAGGTCGAACTCGACGGCCCCGATCGGGTGATCGGCTTCAACTACCTCGGCCGGCTCGGCGCGGGCGAGCTGTCGGATGAGCTGTGGCGCCTCGACGCCGACACCGTGGCTGTGACGGCTGCGGCAGCGGAGGTCACCACCCCGTTGATGTACTCGTTGGGTCTGGATGCAGCGACTGTCGACTCCGCGGCGGGCCCTCGACTGCGGGCCCAGTGGACCTGGGCCACAACAGTACTCACCGACCTCGAAGTCGAGCGGTTGAGCCGGCTGTGGTTCGAGGCGCTGACGGGGATCTGTGGGCTGGTGGGCGCTGGCGACGGCGGCGGTTTGACGCCGTCGGACGTGCTGCCCGCTCGGGTCCGCCAGACCGATCTCGATCACCTCATCGAGCACTTCGACGTTGCCGATGTGCTGCCCTTGAGTCCGCTCCAGCAGGGATTGCTGTTCCACACCGATGCGGTCGGTGTTGACGACGATCATCTCTACGCGTTGCAGCTCGAGCTCACCCTCGACGGTGGTGTGGATCGTTCTCGGTTGCACGATGCGGTGTCCACTGTCGCGCAGCGTCATCCGCACCTGGCGGCTCGGTTCTGTCAACGGTTCGACGAGCCGGTGCAGGTCATCCCGACCCGTCCGGAGATCGGCTGGCACGAGGCCGAGTTCGACAACGAGGATCAGGTGCGGCAGCTGTGTGTGGCCGAGCGCGCCGCCGTGGGATCCCTCGAGAACGGCCCGCTGTTGCGGGCGGCTCTGGTCGAGCTCACCCCTGACTGCCACCGGTTCGTGCTGACGGCCCATCACATCGTGATCGACGGATGGTCGCTGCCGTTGCTGCTGCAGGAGATCTTCGCCTGCTACTACGGGCAGCAGTTGCCGGCCGCTCCGCCGTACCGCAGGTTCCTGTCGTGGCTCGCAGAACGCGACCTGACGGCTGCCCGTGCGGCGTGGGCGCAGGTGCTTGCAGGTGTCGACACTCCGACGATGGTCGGTCAGACGGGCACGGCCGGGTCGGGGCCGCGCGGCGTCGCATCGGTAGAGCTGTCGGAACGGATCACCCAGGCGCTGGGTGAGGTGGCGCGCGCACACCGGACGACGGCGAACATCGTCCTGCAGGCGGCGTGGGCCGTCGTGCTGAACTCGCTGACGGGCCGGCGCGACGTCCTGTTCGGCACCACCGTGTCGGGGCGTTCCGATGAGGTCGCAGGCGCGGACTCGATGATCGGCCTGCTGATCAACACCGTGCCGGTGCGGGCACGCTGCAGCGCGCCGACGACGGTCGCCGAGCTGCTCAGGCAACTGCAGGACAGTCACATCCACACGCTGGAACACCAGCATCTCGCCCTCGGGGAGATGCACCGTCTCGCCGGCCAGGACCAGCTCTTCGACACGCTGTTCGTCTACGAGAACTATCCGCTGGACGCAGGCTTCGCGCCGGGCACCGACGGGCTGGCCGTCACAGATGTCACCACTCGCGAGTTCAACCACTATCCGCTTGCGGTACAGGCCATTCCCGGTGCGCGGTTGCGGCTGCGCATCGAGTACGACACCGACGTCTTCACGGCCGGCGACGTCGACGGGTTGATCGCGAAATGCGACCGGGTGCTGGCGGCGATGACCGCCGATCCCGCCATCCGGGTGGCGTCGATCGACGTGCTCGATGCGGCCGAGCACGCGCGCCTCGACCGGTGGTCGAATCGGGCGGTGCTGTCGCGTCCGGTGACCGCGTCGGTGTCCATTCCGGGACTGTTCGCCGAGCAGGTGGTGCGGTGCCCGGGGGCGGTGGCGCTGACGTTCCAGGGTCGCAACCTGACCTATCGCGAGCTGGATCAGGCGTCGAATCGGTTGGCGCACACACTGGTCGGTCACGGTGCACGACCGGGGGAGCTGGTGGCGATGCTGCTGCCACGCTCGGCCGATGCGGTCGTGACGATCCTGGCGGTGCTCAAATCGGGCGCGGGGTATCTGCCGATCGATCCGGCTCACCCCGACACACGGATCCAGTTCGTGTTGGCCGACGCGGCTCCGATCGCGGTGGTCACCAGTGCCGAACTCGCGACGCGGCTGGGTGGTGGTGATCGGGTCGTCATCGATGTGGACGACCCGGCGATCGAGGATCGCCCGGCCACGGCTCTGGCGCTCCCGGCGTCCGACGACATCGCCTACGTCATCTACACCTCCGGAACCACGGGCACTCCCAAGGGAGTGGCGGTGCCGCACCGCAACGTGATCGAGCTGTTGGCCTCACTCGACGCAGATCTCGAGTTGGTCGGCCAGGTCTGGACGTTGGCGCATTCGCTGGCATTCGACTATTCGGTGTGGGAGACATGGGGTGCGCTGCTGCGCGGCGGGCGGCTGGTGGTGTTGCCGGAGTGGGTCACCCGATCGCCGGAGGATCTGCATGCGGTGCTGGTCGAGGAGCAGGTGACCGTCTTCTCCCAGACACCCGCGGCGTTCTATGCGCTGCAGGCCGTCGACGCACTGGAACCCGGGCGGGATGAGCAGCTGAAGCTGCAGACGGTGATCTTCGGTGGAGAAGCGCTCGAGCCGCACCGCCTTGCGCGCTGGTTCGTCGATCATCCGGGGCTGCCGCGGATGATCAACATGTACGGGATCACCGAGACCACCGTGCACGCCTCGTTCCGGGAGATCGTCGCCGACGACGCCGAGGGTACCGGCAGTCCGATCGGGGTGCCGCTGGACCATCTGGCGTTCTTCGTGCTGGACGAGTGGTTGCGGCCACTGCCCGCCGGCGCGGTCGGCGAGTTGTACGTGGCCGGTTCCGGACAGGCGGCCGGGTACGTGAACCGGGGCGGGCTCACCGCTTCCCGGTTCGTGGCCTGCCCCTTCGTCAGGGCCGGCGATGCCCCCGGGATGAGGATGTATCGCACCGGCGACGTGGTGAGCTGGAGTGCCGACGGGCAGCTGCAGTACCTGGGCCGGGCCGATGAGCAGGTCAAGATCCGGGGTCACCGGATCGAACTGGGCGAAATCCGCGCCGCCTTGGCGTCGGTCGACGGGGTGGATGCCGCGGCGGTGATCGCCCGCGAGGACCGACCGGGAACCAGGCGCCTCGTCGCCTACGTCACCGGCTCAATCGATCCCGCTACCGCGCGCGAGGCGCTGGCACGACGGTTGCCCGAGTACATGGTGCCGACCGCGGTCGTGGTGCTGGACGCGTTGCCGTTGACGGTCAACGGCAAGCTCGACGTGCGGGCGCTCCCGGCGCCGCAGTACCAGGGCGGGGACGTCCACCGGGCGCCGACGACTGCTGACGAGACGACGGTCGCGGCGATCTACGCCGAGGTCCTCGGCGTGGAGCGGGTCGGCGCGGACGACTCGTTCTTCGAGCTGGGCGGCGACTCCCTGTCGGCGATGCGGGTGATCGCGGCGATCAACCGGTCCTACGACGCCGGCTTGACGGTGCGGGTCCTGTTCGAGGCGCCGACGGTGGCGCAGTTGGCGTCGCGGCTCGACGTGGGGTCACCGTCAGACGGTTTCGATCCGCTGGTTCCCGTCGATCGGCCGGCGGTCGTGCCGTTGTCGTTCGCGCAGAACCGGATGTGGTTCATCGACCAGTTGCAGGGCGCTTCGCCGATGTACAACATGGCGATTGCGCTGCGGTTGACCGGAACGCTGGACGTCGAGGCGCTGCACGCCGCACTGGGCGACGTGGTCTCCCGCCACGAGCCGTTGCGCACGGTGCTCTCCGCCGTCGACGGGGTGCCGTGTCAGGACGTGCTGCCGGTAGAGGCCGCCGTCGTGAACTGGCAGACCGTCTACGCGGTCGGCTGGACCGCGGCCGAGGTGGACGCCGCCGTCCAGGCCGCGGCCGGACATGCGTTCGACCTCGCCCGCGAGATTCCCTTGCGGGCAACGCTTCTCCGGGTTTCCGAGATCGAGCACATCCTGGTCGGGGTGGTGCATCACATCGCCGCCGACGGCGGGTCGATCACGCCGTTCGTGACCGATCTGGGTCGGGCCTATGCCGCGCGAAGTGCGCAGCGCGCTCCGGACTGGATTCCGTTGCCTGTGCAGTACGTCGACTACACGCTGTGGCAGCGTGCGCAGCTGGGGGAGCTGTCCGACGCCGACAGCCGGATCGCCAGGCAGTTGGCGTACTGGCAGGAGGCCCTCGCCGATCTCCCCGAGCGCTTGGCGCTGCCGACGGACCGGCCCTACCCGGTGGTGGCCGACCAGCGCGGTGCCACGGTCAGGTTCGCGTGGCCTGCGGATCTGCAGCAGCGGTTGCACGAGGTCGCCGCCGATCACGAGGCGACCGGGTTCATGGTGGTGCAGGCCGCCCTGGCCATGCTGCTCGGAACCCTCTCGGCGAGTTCGGATGTGGCCGTCGGATTCCCGATCGCGGGCCGCAACGATCCCGCACTCGACGACCTGGTCGGCTTCTTCGTCAACACGCTGGTGCTGCGCACGGATCTGGCCGGAGATCCGACGGTGGCAGAGCTGTTCGGCCGGGTGCGCGCCGGCAGCCTGGCCGCCTTCGATCACCAGGACGTGCCGTTCGAGGTGCTGGTGGAACGGCTCAACCCCGCGAGAAGCCGCGCACATCACCCGTTGGTGCAGGTGATGTTGGCATGGCAGAACGGCTTCGGACTGGGCGGCGATGACACCGCGGGGTTGTCGCTGGGGGACCTCGAGGTCACCCGCATGCCGATCGACACCCACACGGCACGGATGGATCTGGCGTTCTCGATCACCGAACGCTTCACCGACGTCGGCGCCCCCGCCGGTATCGCCGGTGAGGTGGAGTTCCGCACCGACGTCTTCGACCCCTCGACCGTCGGCACCGTCATCGACCGTCTCGAGCGGGTGCTGGCGGCCATGACCGCCGATCCGGCGAGGCGGCTGTCGACGATCGATGTGCTCGACGCCACGGAGCACGCTCAGCTCGATCGGTGGACCAACCAAGCCGTGCTGACGCAGGAATCGCCTGCACCGTCGTCGATTCCGGTCGCCTTCGGCGCCCAGGCGGTCGCCACGCCCACCGCCGTGGCGATCAGCTTCGCCGGCCGTGCGATGACCTACCGCGGGCTCGACGAGGCCTCCAACCGGATGGCGCACTTCCTGTTGAGCCAGGGCGCGGGTCCCGGCCGGCGGGTTGCGTTGCTGCTGAATCGCTCCGCCGAAGCGATCGTCGCGATGCTGGCGGTGCTGAAATCGGGGTCGGCGTACGTGCCGATCGATCCGGCGGTCCCCGACGCCCGCGTCGGGTTCGTGCTGAGGGACGCCGCTCCCGTCGCGGCCATCACCACCGCCGAGATGACGGAACGACTGGACGGGCACGGCGTGACGATCGTCGACGTCGACGACCCAGCCGTCCTCAGCCACCCGTGCACCGCCGTGCCCGGCCCGGCGCCCGACGACATCGCCTACGTCATCTACACCTCGGGCACCACGGGTGTGCCGAAAGGTGTTGCGGTCACTCATGCCAACGTCACTCGACTGCTGAGTTCACTCGAGAACGGCCTCCCGACCCAGGCATGGGCGCAGTGCCATTCCTACGCCTTCGACGCCTCGGTGGAGGAGATCTGGGGCGTGCTGCTGCATGGTGGCCGGCTGGTGGTGGTGCCAGAGCAGGTGGTCCGGTCGCCCGAGGACTTCCGCAACGTCCTGATCGGAGAACAGGTCAGCGTCGTCACCCAGACACCCTCGGCGTTGACGATGATGTCGCCCGCCGGGCTCGACCGACTGGCGTTGGTGATGGCAGGCGAAGCGTGCCCGCCCGACGTCGTGGACCGCTGGGCGCCAGACCATCTCGTGGTCAACGCCTACGGGCCGACGGAAACCACGATCTGCGCATCCCGGACGGCGCCGTTGCTGCCGGGATCCGGTGCACCCCCGATCGGCTCGCCCGTGTCGACGGCGGCGCTGTTCGTGCTCGACGCGTCGCTGCGGCCGGTGCCTGCCGGGGTGGTGGGCGAACTCTATGTCGCCGGCCACGGTGTCGCGGTCGGGTACGTCGGCCGGTCGGGATTGACGGCGTCGCGATTCGTGGCCTGCCCGTTCGGAGGATCGGGGGCAGCCCCCGGTCTGAGGATGTATCGCACCGGGGACCTGGTGGCCTGGCGTGCCGACGGGCAGCTGGACTACTTCGGGCGGGCCGACGAGCAGGTCAAGCTCCGCGGGTACCGAATCGAACTGGGCGAGATCCAGGCGGCGCTGGTGTCGGTGGACGGCGTGCAGCGAGCGGCGGTGATCGTCAGGGAGGACCGCCCGGGCGACAAGCGTCTGGTTGCTTACGTCACCGGTTCGGCGGATCCCGTTCGTGCGCGCGCGGCGTTGGCGCAGCGGCTGCCCGACTACATGGTGCCCAGCGCGATCGTGGTGCTCGACGGCTTGCCGGTGACCGTGAACGGCAAGCTGGACAGGCGGGCGTTGCCTGCGCCGGAGTACCAGAACGCCGATGACTACCGCGCGCCGACCACAGTGCAGGAGGAGATCCTGGCCGCGGTCTTCGCCGACGTCCTCGGCGTGGAACGGGTCGGGGTCGACGACGGGTTCTTCGAACTCGGTGGGGACTCGTTGTCGGCCATGCGGGTGATCGCCGCGATCAACAAGGCGCTGGATGTCGAACTGCCGGTGCGCATGCTGTTCGAGGCGTCGACGGTACGGCAGTTGGCATCGCGTGCCGGTGCGGGTTCGAGCGGGTTGGCGCCGCTGGTCGCCGGCGAGCGGCCGGCCGTGGTGCCGCTGTCGTTCGCGCAGAACCGGTTGTGGTTCCTCGACCAGTTGCACGGTCCGTCCCCGGTCTACAACATGGCCATGACGCTGCGGTTGACCGGCCGCCTGGACGTGGCGGCGCTGCAGACGGCGCTGGTCGACGTGGTGGGCCGGCACGAGAGCCTGCGAACGTTGTTCGCCGCGATCGACGGGGTGCCGCGGCAGGTCGTCGTGGACGCCGCGCAGGCCGAAATCGGTTGGCAGGTCGTCGATGCCGAGGGCTGGCCGGCGCAGCGGCTCGACGAGGCGGTCGAGAGGGCGGCGAGGCACGCGTTCGACCTGACGACGGAGATCCCGTTGCGGGCCACACTGATTCGCATCTCCTCCGATGAGCACGTGCTCGCGGGTGTGGTTCACCACATCGCCGCGGACGGCACGTCCCTGGCGCCCCTGGTGGGTGATCTCGCCGCGGCGTATGCCGCTCGTGGTGCGGGGCAGGCCCCGGCATGGGCGCCGTTGCCGGTGCAGTACGTGGATTACACGCTGTGGCAGCGTGCGCAGCTCGGTGAGATAGGAGACGCGGAGTCCCGTATCGGTGGGCAGCTGGCCTACTGGATGGACGAATTGGCCGGCCTGCCGGAGCGGTTGGTGCTGCCGACGGATAGGCCGTACCCCCCGGTGGCCGATCAGCGCGGTGCGCAGGTGACGGTGGCGTGGTCGGCGGATCTGCAGCGGCAGGTGCGGGCGACCGCGGCCGCGCACGGTGCGACGGGTTTCATGGTGGTGCAGGCCGCGCTGGCGGTGCTGTTGGGCAGGGTGAGCGCGAGTTCAGATGTCGCGGTCGGCTTCCCGATCGCCGGACGCAACGATCCCGCGTTGGACGACCTGGTGGGGTTCTTCGTCAACACGCTGATACTGCGGGTCGACCTCGCCGGTGACCCCACGGTCGCCGAGCTGCTGGCTCAGGTGCGGCGTCGCAGCCTGGCCGCCTACGAGCACCAGGATGTGCCGTTCGAGGTGCTGGTCGAGCGGCTCAACCCCGCCCGGTCGATGGCTCATCACCCGGTGGTGCAGGTGATGTTGGCCTGGCAGAACTTCGCCGGGCACGAGCTCGGTTCCACCGGTGGGTTCGCCATGGGTGACGTGTGGGCCACCGAGGTGCCGACCGGCACGCAGACCGCCCGAATGGATCTGGCCGTCTCGATCGGTGAACGGTTCGACGAGGACGGCGAACCGGCCGGTATCGCCGGGGTCGTGGAGTATCGCACCGACGTGTTCGACGCGGCGACGATCGAGGCGTTGGCCGGGCGGCTCGAGCGCGTGCTCGACGTGTTGACGACCGACCACACGAGCACGGTGTCGTCGATCGACGTGCTGGTCGGTGACGAGCGCTCCTGGCTCGACACCATCGGCAACCGCGCGGTGTTGGCGGCGCCGGCATCGACCGGGGTCTCCGTCCCGGGTCTGTTCGCCGCGCAGGTCGACGCGGCCCCAGATGCGGTGGCGGTCCGCTTCGAGGGCGGCTCGTTGACCTATCGCGAGCTGGACCGCGCGTCGAACCGGCTGGCGCATCTGTTGATCGGTCGCGGTGCCGCCCCGGGCCGGCAGGTCGCGCTGCTGCTCAACCGTTCCGCCAAGGCGGTCGTGGCGATCCTGGCGGTGCTCAAGACCGGGTCGGCGTACGTGGCGATCGACCCGTCGGCACCGGATGCGCGTGTCGGTTTCGTGCTCTCCGATGCCGCCCCCGTCGCCGTGGTCACCGACTCCCACCATGCGGCCCGACTGGACGGTCATGCGGTGACGGTCATCGACGTCGACGACGAAGTGGTCGATGGTCATCCCGCCTCGGCGCTGCCGGTGCCTGCGGTCGACGACGTCGCATACCTGATCTACACGTCGGGAACCACGGGTGTGCCGAAAGGTGTTGCGGTCACTCATCGCAACGTGACGCAACTGCTCGGATCGCTGGACGCCGGCCTGCCGGATCCCGGGGTGTGGGCACTGTGCCATTCGTTGGCGTTCGACGTGTCGGTGTGGGAGATCTTCGGTGCCCTGCTTCGCGGGGGGCGCGTGGTCGTGGTGCCCGAGGCGGTGGCGGGTTCCCCGCGTGACTTCCACGACGTCCTGGTCGCCGAGGGGGTCACCGTGCTGACCCAGACCCCGTCGGCGGTGGGCATGCTGTCGGAGCAGGGCTTGGAGTCGGCGGCGCTGGTGGTTGTCGGTGAGGCCTGCCCGGCCGAGGTGGTGGACCGGTGGGCCACGCCGGGCCGGGTGATGATCAACGCCTACGGTCCGACCGAGACCACGATGTGCGTGGCAGTCAGTGCGCCGTTGGTGCCGGGGGCGCGGGTGCCGATCGGATCGCCGGTGGCGGGCGCGGCGTTGTTCGTGCTCGACGAGTGGCTGCGCCCGGTGCCGGCCGGCGTGGTGGGCGAGTTGTACGTCGCCGGCCATGGGGTGGCCGACGGCTATGTGGGCCGGTCGGGTCTGACGGCATCGCGATTCGTCGCGTGCCCGTTCACCGGGGCGGGGGAGACCTCCGGGATGCGGATGTACCGCACCGGGGACGTGGTGCGCTGGGGAGCCGACGGCCAACTCGATTATCTGGGCCGCGCCGACGAGCAGGTCAAGATCCGTGGCTACCGGATCGAGCTGGGTGAGATCCAGGCCGCGCTGGCCCAGGTGGACGGTGTGAGCCGGGCGGCGGTGATCGCCCGTGAGGATCGCCCCGGCGACAAGCGTCTCGTCGGCTATGTCACCGGCACCGTGGATCCAGCCCGCGCTCGCGCCGCACTCGCCGAGCGGCTCCCCGATTACATGGTGCCGACGGCGGTTCTGGTCCTGGATGCGTTCCCGTTGACGTCGAACAACAAGTTGGACGTCAAGGCCTTGCCAATGCCGGAGTACGGGCGGCGTGGCGGGTACCGCGCCCCTTCCACGGCAGTGGAGGAGATCCTCGCGGTAATCTTCGCCGAGGTGCTGGGTGTGGAGCGGGTCGGGGCCGACGATTCGTTCTTCGAGCTGGGTGGCGATTCGATCCTGTCCATGCAGGTGGTGTCGCGGGCGAGGGCCGCCGGGTTGACGTGCCGGCCCAAAGACGTGTTCACCGAACAGACGGTGGCCCGGCTGGCTCGGGTGGTCGAGGTGGCCGTCGCCGAGGTGACCGCCGATGACGGGGTGGGGCCGGTGGTGGCCACGCCGATCATGCGGTGGCTGCACAGCGTCGACGGCCCGACCGGTCAGTTCAATCAGACGATGGTGGTGGCGACGCCTGCGGAGGTCGGCGAGGCCGACGTCGTCACGGTGTTGCAGGCATTGCTGGATCGGCACGCCGCTCTGCGGTTGCGAGTGGATGACGACGGCGCCGGGGGATGGTCTCTGCGGGTGCCCGAACCCGGAACGGTGGACGCCGCGGCATGCGTGTCGTCGGTCGAGGTGTTGACCGAAGATGTGGTGCTCGAGGCGCGGTCACGACTGAATCCGACTGCGGGATTGATGCTCTCGGCGGTTTGGGCGTCCGGTGCGGGTGAGCTGGCCCTGGTGGTGCACCATCTTGCTGTCGACGGGGTGTCCTGGCGGATCCTGCTGGAAGACGCGAACATCGCGTGGGCCCAGCTCCGCAGCGGTCAGCCGATCGTGTTGCCTGCGTCGGGCACCTCATTCGCCCGGTGGTCGCAGCTGCTGGAACAGCGCGCCGTCGCCGATGCGGTGACTTCGTCTGCTCAGGTGTGGCACGAGGTGGCCTCGACCCCGGCGGTGCTGCCTGCGCCGCATCCGGAGCGCGACACCTACGCGTCGGCGGGCCGGCGGTCGGTCGAGCTGGATGCCGAGACCACCCAGGCGCTGCTGGGCGAGGTGCCTGCGGCATTCCACGCCGGGGTGCAGGACATCCTGCTGATCGCGTTCGGGATGGCCTGTGCCGAGTTCCTCGGCACCGGCGAGGTGCCCGTCGGCATCGACGTGGAAGGCCACGGCCGCGACGAGGATCTGGCCGCGGGAGTGGATCTGTCGCGCACCGTGGGCTGGTTCACCACCAAGTACCCCGTGGCATTCTCCGGCGCCCGGATCGACTGGACGCAGGTCGCTTCCGGCCAGGCCGAACTCGGGCGGGTGGTCAAGGCCGGCAAGGAGCAGTTGCGCGCACTTCCCGATGGCCTGACCTACGGCTTGTTGCGCTACCTCAACGCCGAGGTGCAGGTCGGCGGCGCCGACCCGGCGATCGGGTTCAACTACCTGGGTCGAATCGGCGGCACGGGCGCATTGTCCGAGGACATGTGGCGGCCCCACACCGCCACCGCACTGCCCGCCGCGGCGGCGGCGGTGCCGATGCCGTTGGCGCACACGGTGGAACTCAACGCCGTCACCCTCGACACCGATGAGGGTCCGCGGTTGCAGGCGACCTGGACATGGGCCACCTCGGTGCTGCAGGACGCCCACGTCGAGAGGTTGAGTCGACTGTGGTTCGAGGCGCTGGCCGGAATCCGGGCCCACGTCCGAACCGGCGGAGGCGGACTGACCCCGTCGGACGTCGCTCCGGCCAGGCTCACGCAACCCCAGCTCGACGAGTTGCAGGATCAGTACCGCATCGCCGACGTCCTTCCCCTCACCCCGCTGCAACGAGGACTGCTCTTCCACACCGGCAGCGCCGATGTGTATGCGCTGCAACTCGGTTTCACCGTCTCGGGTCCGCTGGATCCGGCTCGGTTGGCGGCGGCGGTGCAGTCGGTGGTGAGCCGCCACCCGCACCTGGTCGCAACATTCAGCGAACGCTTCGACGAGCCCGTGCAGATCATTCCGGCCGATCCGGTCGCCGGCTGGCGCTACGTCGAATGCGACGAGGGCGTCCGTGTCGACGACGTCATGGAGCGGGAGTCCGCCGCGGAGCGGGCCGCGGTCGCCGTTCTGGAGAACGCGCCTGCGTTCCGGGTGGCGTTGATCCGGAGTGCGCCCGACGCGCACCGCGTGCTGCTGACCAGTCATCACATCGTGCTGGACGGCTGGTCCCTGCCCATCCTGTTGCAGGAGATCTTCGCCGGCTACTTCGGACAGCAACTGCCGCCGGCGGTGCCCTACCGCCGGTTCGTGTCCTGGCTGGCCGAACGCGACCTCGACGAGGCCCGCACCGCCTGGGGTGAGGTGCTCGCGGGGTTCGACACCCCCACCCTGGTCGCCGCCCCGGACCGACGGGAACTGGGACCGCGCCGCGCCGTGTCGGTCAGCGTCCCAGAGCCGATCACCGGCGCACTGACCGAACTGGCGCGCTCGCAGGCGACCACCGTCAGCACCGTCTTACAGGCAGCATGGGCGATGTTGGTCAGCTCGCTGGCCGGCCAGCTGGACGTGGCGTTCGGTGCGGTCGTCTCGGGCAGGCCCGATGATGTCGCGGGAGCCGACTCGATGATCGGCCTGTTGATCAACACGGTGCCGGTGCGCGCCAGGCTCGCCCCGGCGACCACCGTCGCGGAACTGCTCGCCCAGCTGCAGCACTTCCACAACGCGACGCTCGAACACGAACACCTGGCGCTGCCCGACATCCACCGCAGCGTCGGTCACGACCAGCTGTTCGACACCTTGTTCGTCTTCGAGAACTACCCGGCCGACACCGCCGCGGCGATGGAAGCCGACGGACTGACCATCGGTGACGCCGAGACCCGGGAGTTCAACCACTACCCGTTGGCGATCCAGGCCCGACCCGGCGCCGAGCTCAGCATCCGGTGCGAACACGACACCCACGTCTTCGACGCGGACACCGTCGATGCGTTGCTGCGACGGCTGCAGCGGGTGCTGGTGGCGATGGCCGCCGATCCGGCGAGGCAGCTGTCCACCATCGACCTCCTCGACACCGACGAGCGTGCTCACCTCGACGAGTGGGCCAATCGGGCGTCGTCGACCCGGTCAGCCGATCCGGGCTCGTCGATCCCCGCGCTGTTCGCGTCGCAGGTCGCCGCGACACCGTCGGCGGTGGCGGTCACGTTCGAGGGTCGGTCGATGACGTACGGCGAACTGGATGAGGCGTCGAATCGTCTGGCCCATCTGCTGGCCGGCCACGGTGCGGGTCCGGGTGCGTCCGTGGCGCTCCTGCTGCACCGTTCGGCCGATGCGATCGTCGCCATCGCGGCAGTGCTCAAGACCGGTGCCGCCTACGTGCCGATGGACCCCGGCCATCCGGATGACCGGATCGCTTTCGTCATCGCCGACTCGGCGCCGGTTGCGGCGGTCACCACCGCGGCGCTGGCCGGCCGATTGGACGGCCACGACCTGGCCGTCGTCGACGTTCACGACCAGCGCATCGACGCGCAGCCGAGCACCGCGCCCACTGCGCCGTCCGCCGACGATGTGGCGTACCGGATCTACACCTCGGGGACCACCGGCAGGCCCAAGGGCGTGGCGGTCACTCATCGCAATGTCGCCCAGCTGTTTGAGGCGGTGAGTGCCGATCTGCCGCGTGACGGCGTCTGGACGCAGTGGCACTCCTACGCTTTCGACGTCTCGGTGTGGGACATCTGGGGTCCGTTGCTGGGCGGCGGGCGACTGCTCGTGGTCTCGGAGGATGTGGCGGCCTCCCCGGAGGAGTTCCACGCCCTGCTGGTCCGCGAGCGGGTCACGGTGCTGAGCCAGACCCCCTCGGCGGTGGGAATGCTCTCACCGGAGGGCCTGGAATCGATGGCGCTGGTCGTCGCCGGCGAGGCCTGCCCCGCCGACGTGGTCGATCGGTGGGCGCCGGGCCGGGTGATGATCAACGCCTACGGTCCGACCGAGGCCACCGTGTACGCATCGATGAGTTCGCCGCTGGCGCCCGGATCGGCGGCGCCGATCGGTGCGCCGGTGCCGGGGGCGGCGCTGTTCGTGCTCGACGGGATGCTGCGGCCGGTACCCGCCGGGCTCGTCGGCGAGTTGTACGTGGCGGGACGTGGCGTGGCCGTCGGCTACGCGGGCCGGCCGGAGCTGACGGGGTCGCGGTTCGTGGCGTGTCCGTTCGGAGCTCCCGGACTGAGGATGTACCGCACCGGGGACCTGGTGTCCTGGGGTGCTGACGGCCAGTTGCAGTACCTCGGACGTGCCGATGAGCAGGTCAAGATCCGTGGATACCGGATCGAGCTGGGGGAGATCCAGGCGGCATTGGCCGGACTGGCCGGCGTGGTGCAGGCGGCGGTGATCGTCCGTGAGGACCGTCCCGGTGACCGGCGGTTGGTCGGGTACGTGACCGAGTCGGTGAGCGGGGCGGTGGATCCGGTCGAGGTGCGCCGGTTGCTGGGTGAGCGGTTGCCGTCCTACATGGTGCCGACCGCGGTGGTGGTGCTGGATGCGCTGCCGGTGACGGTGAACGGCAAGCTCGACCGACGGGCGCTGCCGGCTCCGGAGTATCTGGATGGCGACGCGTACCGGGCGCCCGCCTCGGCGGTCGAGGAGATTCTCGCGGGAATCTTCGCCGAGGTGCTGGGCGTGGAGCGGGTCGGTGTCGATGACGGCTTCTTCGAGCTCGGCGGGGATTCGATCCTGTCGATGCAGGTGGTGTCGCGGGCGCGGGCGGCGGGGTTGACGTGCCGGCCCAAGGACGTGTTCATCGAGCAGACGGTGTCACGCCTGGCTCGGGTGGTGACGGCCGTCGAGGGTGCGACGACTGCCGATGACGGCCTGGGCCCGGTGGTGGCCACGCCCATCATGCGGTGGCTGCAGGACGTCGACGGTCCGACGGATCAGTTCAGCCAGACGATGGTGGTGCAGACCCCGGCCGGGGTCAGCGAGCCCGATGTGGTGGCGATCGTGCAGGCGCTGCTCGACGGCCATGGCATGTTGCGGTTGCGGGTGGACGACGACGGTGCCGGCGGGTGGGCGCTGCGGGTCCCCGAACCCGGGACGGTGAATGCCGCGGCATGCGTGTCGTCGGTGCCGGTGCTGACCGGTGAGGCGATCGCCGAGGGACAGGCGCGGCTCGATCCGGCGGCCGGAGTGATGCTGTCCGCGGTGTGGGCGTCGGCCACCCGTCAGCTGGTGGTGATCATCCACCACCTGGCCGTGGACGGCGTGTCGTGGCGAATCCTGCTGGAGGACCTCAACATCGCGTGGACCCAGCACCGCAGCGGGCAGCCGATCACGTTGCCCGCGGAAGCGACGTCCTTCGCGCGGTGGTCGGAGCTGCTGGCCGGGCTTGCCCACGCCGAGAACACCATGACCGACGCCGCCGCCTGGCGCCGCGTCGAGGCGACCGCGGCAGCGTTGCCTGCGGTGCGGCCGGAGATCGACACCTACGCCACCGCCGGGCACCTCACGGAGTCGTTGGACGCCGAGATCACCCGGATGGTGTTGGGCGAGGTCCCGGCGGCGTTCCACGCCGGGGTGCAGGACATCTTGCTGATCGCGTTCGGGTTGGCGCTGGCGGAGTTCACCGGCACCGCGAACGTGCCCGTCGGTATCGCCGTGGAGGGTCACGGACGGCACGAGGATCTGGCCGAGGGGCTGGACCTCTCGCGGACAGTGGGCTGGTTCACCACGAAGTACCCGGTGTCGTTGTCGACCGCGCTGCCGTGGTCCGACGTGGTCGCCGGCGACGCGGCACTGGGTACGGCGATCAAGGAGGCCAAGGAGCAGCTGCGTGCCCTACCCGACGGCCTGACCTACGGTCTGCTGCGGTACCTCAACGGCGACGCGGAGATGACCGGGTCCGATCCGGTGATCGGCTTCAACTATCTGGGTCGGCTGGGCGGCGGCGAGCTGTCCGACGAGCTGTGGCGGCCGAGTGACGACGAGTCGGTCGACCTCGCCGCGGCGGCCGTACCGATGCCGCTGCCGCACACCGTGGAACTCAACGCGGTCACGGTCGACACCGAGGCCGGGCCGCGGTTGCGGGCGAACTGGACATGGGCGACGTCGGTGCTCGACGGTCGGCAGGTCGAGCGGTTGAGTGCACTGTGGTTCGAGGCGCTGGCCGGGATCTGCGCGCATGTGCGTCACGGTGGCGGTGGGCTGACTCCTTCGGACATCGCACCCGCCCGCCTGAGCCAGCACAACATCGACGCGCTCGCGGCGCAGTATCAGATCGCGGACGTGCTGCCCCTCACGCCGATGCAGCAGGGACTGCTCTTCCACGTGGAATCGGGGGAGTCGAACGAGGACCTGTACGCAACGCAACTCGACTTCACGGTGGCAGGCCCGTTGAACCCCGACCAACTGTTGAAGGCGGTACACGCGGTCGTCGAACGCCACCCCCACCTGGTGGCGCGGTTCAGCGCACAGTTCGACGAGCCGGTGCAGGTCATCCCCGCCGACCCCGTGGTGGGATGGCAGTACGCGGAAACCGATGACGAAGCCCGACTCGAGCGACTGTGCGCCGCCGAACGGGCGGCGGTGTGTGATCTGGAGGCCTCCCCGCCGTTCCGGGTGGCGCTGATCCGCACAGCCGAGGACCGGCACCGCTGTGTGCTGACGTTCCACCACATCGTGATCGACGGCTGGTCGATGCCGATCCTGCTGCGTGACATCTTCGCCACCTACTACGGGCACAGGTTGCCCGCGGCGCTGCCCTACCGGCGGTTCGTGTCCTGGCTGGCCGATCGCGACCTCGATGCGGCGCGGGCGGCCTGGGGTGAGGCGCTGGCCGGGTTGGACGCCCCCGCCCTGGTCGCCGGACCACACCGGACCCGGCTGGGGCGGCGTGGCATCGCATCGCTGAAGGTCTCCGAGCAGACCACCGTGGCGCTGGCGGAATTGGCGCGTACCCACAAGACCACCGTCGCCACGGTGCTGCAGGGGGCATGGGCGCTGCTGCTCACTTCACTGACCGGTCGCCACGACGTGGTGTTCGGCGCCACGGTCTCGGGGCGCCCGGCCGAACTGGCCGGTGCGGATTCGATGGTGGGCCTGTTCATCAACACCATCCCGGTGCGAGCAACTTTCGACGCCTCGACCACCGTGGTCGATCTGCTCGCTCAACTGAACAGGTCCTCGCAGGACACCTTCGAACACCAGCATCTGGCTTTGCCCGAGATCCACCGGGTCACCGGCCACGACCAGTTGTTCGACACGCTGTTCGTCTACGAGAACTACCCGGTCGACACCACGGCTCCGCTGGGTCCGGACGGGTTGACCATCGTCGATTTCAGCAACCGCGAGTACAACGACTACCCACTGACCATGCAGGCGATTCCAGGCTCCCAGTTGACCATTCGATTCGAATACGACTCCGGCGTGTTCGACAATGCCACCGTCGAGGTTCTCCTCGAGCGACTAGAAATGGTGTTCGGAACAATGACCGCCGACTGATGGAGGACTGAGTGACCGCCGAAGCTTCGCGGCCCCTGCTTTCGACTGATTTCCTCGACGAGGACGAACATTCGGAACTGGAGGAGTGGGGCAATCAGGAGGCACTGAGCGAATCGATCAGGGCGTCGGTTTCCATCCCCGCGCTGTTCGCCGACCAGGTGGCGCGGTCTGCGGGTGCGGTGGCGGTGACGTTCGAGGGTCGTTCATGGACGTATCGCGAGTTGGACGACGCGTCGAATCGGTTGGCGCACCTGCTCGCTGGTCGAGGAGCCGGCCCGGGCGAGTTCGTGGCGGTGCTGTCCTCGCGGTCGGACGTGGCAGTGGTGGCGATCCTGGCCGTGCTCAAGACAGGCGCGGCCTACCTGCCGATCGATGCGGCCCATCCCGATGCCCGCATCGAGTTCGTGCTCGGGGATGCGCGTCCGGTGGTCGCGGTGACGACGGCGGCGCAACGCCCGAGGCTGGCCGGGTTCGGGCTGCCGGTGGTCGACGTCGACGACCCGCAGATCGCTGATCAGCCCGCCACCGCTCTGACTCCGCCGCATCCCGAAGACATCGCGTACGTCATCTACACCTCGGGCACCACCGGCCGTCCCAAGGGAGTGGCGATCGCCCACGCCAACGTCGTCGATCTGTTGGACGCGCTGGGCGCCGTCGTCGACGCGCCGGGGCAGGTGTGGACGCAGTGTCATTCGTTGGCGTTCGACTATTCGGTGTGGGAGTTGTGGGGTGCGCTCCTGCGCGGGGGCCGGCTCGTCGTGGTGCCGGAATCGGTCACCGCCTCACCGGAGGATCTACATGCCCTGTTGCTCGCCGAGCGGGTCAGCGTGCTGAGTCAGACGCCGACGGCGTTCCTCGGCCTGCAGGCGGTCGATGCCCGGCAGCCGGACGCCGGCAGGCAGCTTGCCCTGAAGACGGTGATCTTCGGCGGTGAAGCGCTTGAGCCGCAACGTATTCAGACCTGGCTCGACAGCCATCAGGACTCGCCCCGGATGATCAACATGTACGGCATCACCGAGACCACGGTGCACGCCTCATTCCGCGAGATCACCCGTGCCGACGCAGAACGCAGCGTGAGCCCGATCGGGTCGCCGCTGGACCACCTCGCCTTCTTCGTGCTGGATGGGTTGTTGCGTCCGGTGTCGGTGGGTGTGGTGGGGGAGTTGTATGTGGCGGGTTGGGGGGTGGCGTTGGGGTATGTGGGTCG